>NZ_LWHQ01000028.1 GCF_001653715.1 Methylobacterium platani | reverse complement strand
AAGAGTCCACACCGCCTAGCGCTTGGCGGTGAGCCAGGCGGAGCGCCGCACGAAGCTCGCATCCCGGAGGACCTGCAGGGCGACGGTCGTGTCCCATTCCCTGGGGTAGGTGACGCTGTCCTCGACGAGCACGTCGATGACTGGGTGGTCGTCCATCGCCCGTAGCGCGGCGATGCGCGCCTCCTCCGCCTCGGCCTTGGCCCGGCGGCGCTCCCGGACCGCCCCGTCGAGGCGCCCGGCATCCTCGTCCCCGAGCGCGGCGACCGCGCGCGCGAGCTCGTCCAGTTCCGTGTCCGTCAGCATGTCAAGTCCCCGTTCCACCCGGGATTCTACGGGGATTGCGCGATTCGGGGAGGGACGCGCCGCAGAGGTTAACGAGGTCGCAGAAAGCGCTCTCGGAATGTCGTCTATAGAGGACACCGAAATCCATGCCCCTCGGGAGCCGAAATCGGGTGTCTTCTGCAGAAGACATTTTCGAGGGCTACGCGCTGGCCATTCGTTAACGCGGGTGCCGACCGGCAACTCGTTTATGAGTTGCCCGGACCGGCGCCGTCGACGGCGGATCGGCCCTGGGAGCCCGCGTCGGCCGGGGCAACTCGCATACGAGTTAGTCGGGCCCCGCGAAGGATCACCGCCGTTAACCATGGCGGCCCCGCCTCGTGCTATCCCGGGCGCCATGCGCGTCGCCTTCCATCCGGTTCCGGAACACCCCGACGCCGTCGGAACCCTCGACGGCGCCCCCCTCGTCGTCGTCGGGCGCGAGCTCCGCGTCGGGGGCCAGACCGTCCCGCTGGAGGAAGCCGGCGAGGCCCTGGCGACCGCTGTCGAGGGGGCTGCGACCGCCCTCTGGGGCGGGGACTACCTCGGCTCGCTCGCCCGCGTGCTCGACATGAACCGACGCTCGGTCGTCTCGGACAGGATCGCTCGGAATGGCCTGCCGGCCTGGGCGCTCGCCATCCTCGGCCACGGCACCGGGCACCCCCGGCCGCGGGCGCTTGGGTACCTGCTCCTCGCGGCCGCCGAGCTCATCGACGACGCCGGCGAGACCCCGGCCGCGTTCCGGGGCGCCGATTGCGCGGGGCTCGCCCGCCAGGACCTGGAGAACGCTCTGGCCCTCGTCGCGCGGGCGCGGGACCAGAAGATCTTGCCTGGCAGGACCGGGTAACGGTTCCTTCAGGATCGGCGGGGTAGACGGGACGACTCTGCGTCTGAGTTCCGCTCGGGCGTGTGGTCAAGGATACCCGCCATGAAGCAAGACCGCCTCGCCGCGGCCGAGCCCCTCTCCGCGCACGCCTACCTGCGCGGAGAGCTCCCGGCCCCACACGCCGCGACCGCCACCCGTTCGAGCCGCTCATGGCCTACCTGGCAGTCCTATGCCCGGGGAGGCCTCCCGATGGGTGGGCGCCAGACGAGCAGGTCGGCTACGACGCCGTCCTGGCAGGGCTGCTCGCCTCCGCCTGCGCGATCCGCGACGGCCTGAAGGCGTCGACGTGCGATCTCGCCGTCGTCCGCACGCAGGTCGAGACGCTCCGCGCCGAGGCCGCCTCGTACGCCGCCAAGCTCGACGCGCATCCGACCGACTTCGGCGACGATTTCGCCGAGCGCGCCATCACCGGCACCGTCCGGCTCGCGCAGATCGCGGACGTCTGCCTCGCCACGTGCGGTGACCGCGCCGCGCTGAAGCGCCTCGCCAAGGCCGCAGAGACCTGCACCGCCCTGTACGCGTCCGGCTACATGCCGTTCTTCGTCGGCGCCCGGCAGCTTCTCGCGATGCCCGAGGGGCTGGGCGAGTGGTGTCCCGGGCGGCCGCCCATTCCCGTGCTCGGGACGGCGCTGCAGATCGGGCGCAACGCGCTCGCGCGGCACGAGGACAAGGCGGGCGACGGGAAGGCGCGCTCAACGCACGCCGAGGCAACGGACGACGACCGCGCCGGCCTCTCGCGCCACTCAAGCTCGGCCCCGGAACCGAAGCAGGTGACGGCGGAGCCCGCGCGGGAGGCTGCCCCAGCGCTCTCGCTCCGCGTGTTCCCGTCGCTGCAGCACCTGCCCCTCCCGAGTCAGATGTCTCGGGATCGCGGCGACAGCCCGCGGGCGCTGTGCGAGCCCATCGCGGAGGTGCCCCTACCGCTAACGCCGGCGCCGGACCCGGCCGCCGTCGCCTCGATGCTGAACGCGGCCTTCCCGTGGGCGCGGGAGGTTACGGAGCAGTACGCCGGCGACCTCGTCGGTGCCCCCTTCGCGATGCTGAAGCCAAGAACCCTGGTCGGTGGCGCGGGCGAGGGCAAGACGTCGTACGCCCGGGCGCTTCTCCGGGCGGTCGGGCTGCCCGAGGTGCTCTACAGCGCGGCCGGCGTCATGGACGGCGGGAATTTCGCCGGCGCCTCCCGGACGTGGAGCACGTGGCGACTGTCCGTGCCCGCCCAGGGTGTCCTGCGGTTCCGGATGGCGAGCCTGGGCTGCGTCATCGACGAAGCGGAGAAGGCTGGCCCGAGCAGGCGCTGGGGCCGCCTTGACGAGACGCTTTTGCCGTTCCTCGAAAGGGGCAGCACGGCGAAGGCGATCTTCGACCCGGCTCTTGAGGTTCCCCTCGACTTGTCTGGGGTCAGCTACATCCTGACGGCCAACACGCGGGATGGCGTCTCCGGCCCGCTGCTCGACCGCGCCCCGCCTGTCCAGTGGCCGATGTCGCGCCGGGAGGACCTGCCCGTCGTCGCAGCCGCCATCCTGGACGAGCTCCGGCGCGAGCGCGGCCTCGACGAGGCTTGGTGTCCGCCCTTGGACGGTGACGAGCTCGACGCCCTGTCGGCGTGGCGGGGCGGCAGCCTGCGCCCGCTGCGCCGGATGGTCGAGGCGGTGGTCGCCGCGCGCGAGGTGTTCGCTCGCCAGATGGCCCATTGAGGATAGGTCACCATGCTCGACGCAGCCCCCGTCCTCGACGACCTCGCCGCGGCCGCGGCCCGCATCCAGTCCATGTGGGAGAGCGGCCGTTGCTGCTCTCTCGTCGGCCGCGGCTTGCGGGCTCGCGTCCTCCGCGTCAGCCGGCTCGTCCAGGCCGGGCGCATGGCGGCCGACGAGGCCCGCCGCATCGCCGACGAGGCCGAGAACGTGGCGACGTCCTTCGGCCCGCTACCCACACTGCCCTTGGAGGATTGACGATGCGAACCTGCGCCCTTGCCTTCGCCGCCCTAGCCGTTGCCGTCGCGGTTCCAGCCGAGGCGGCTCGACGCGCCAAGCCTCAGTCGGAACCGGCGCCCTTCCCGCAGGCGGGTGACCGCTGGCACCTCAGCGTGCGGTCGCCCGCTGAGGCCGGCCGTGAGCGGTTCGCCCGCGTCTATGCCGATCCGGTCGAGGGCACGGAGAGATGGGCGATGAAGGTCACGTGCGGAACGGCCAGCAAGGCGAACGGGAGGGAGCGCATCGAGCTACAGGCGACCGGAGAGGGCGGGCGCGACCGGTCGGGCAACCTTGGCTGGACATGGACGCCGGTCGGCGGGGGCGAGACCGGCGGCGCGGCGTTCCTGTTCGAGCGGGGGCTGGAGCCCGAGGTCCACATGGCGCCTCCCTGCCCCTCTGGGCGAGGCGATCTTTCGTCGGGCGACTGACGCAAAACGGCCCGGCTCCCGAGGGGGGAACCGGGCCGCTCCAGTAGCTAAACCCACTTACCTACGCATTCCCTGGATTGGCTCAGATGTCGAGCCGACCCTGGCGCTGGGCCTGCGCGGCCTGGAGGGCGAGCACCCGACCAGGGCCGACGTGCCAACGCTGCCGGAGCCACTCCAGGCCCGCCCGGGTCACCATGGCCTGGTTCCGCAGCTTGCCGTTCGCGTCGGGAGCGGCCCGCAGCTTCATGTAGCCGTCCTTCCGCATCTGCGCGGCCGGCGGAAGGTCGCCGTTCTCGCGGATGACGTAGCGGCGGTCCTTGAGCCAGTCGATGAAGAGTTGGCTCGGGGCGTCGATGGCGCGGGCGGCAGTTCGCAGGTTGCACATGCCCCGGTCGTCGAGGAAGGCCTCGAATGCCTCGACCATCGGGCGCTGCTCCTTGACGGTCGCCTCGGCGGCGATGCGCCCCTGGCGTTCCTGAGCGACCTCCGCGGTCAGTTCCTGCGTCACCTAGATCAGCTGCAGGGTGATGGCCTGAAGCTGTGCCGGGTCCCTGACGTTGATGGCCGGGATACCGACCGGGGCGGCCGGAACGGCGTAGGCACCCGTCTTCCGGATGCAGGGCAGGACCTCGCTAGTGACCCAGCGCCGGAAGCGGTGGGGCGTGGTCCCGGGCGTGATCGCCCCACGGCACCGCAGGACCATCGTGAACAGGCCGCTCTCCGTGACGACGAGCAGGGATTGGAGTCCACCAGGGGTCGGGACTGAAGCCCGACCCTTCTCGTCGTCGTCGAGCTTGGCAACCGCGTCGGACACGTCGCGGAGCTCGATGGCCTCGCAGACGTCCGAGGCGACGAACAGGGGCTCGCCGCCCATCGTGACAACGCGGATGGGATGGCCGTCGAACAGGAATGTGGAGGACGGGCCCGCATCCCCGGACGGGCGGGGGCGGCGCCGGCGGCGGCGCCCTGGGCGCGGCTTGGCCCGCGGGATCGCACCGGCCAGCGCCAGGGCGAGCGCGGCGATGACGAGGGCCTCGGTCAGCATGGGTCATCCTCCGGGGCGATGCCGAGGGCGGCCGCCGCGAGGATGGCGAACACCGCGAGGGTGGCGGTCTCAGGCGGGGTGTCCGAATTCCCGGACAGGACGGCCCGGGCGGCTCGGATCGCGTCCCGGGCGAACAGCCGGCCGTCCTCGGCAGGCGTCAGGGCCCGGCGGCAGGGATCAGCCTCGGGCAAGATCGGCCTCGGCAGCGTCGAGGGCGGCGAGCGCCCGTTCCAGCGCAGCCGCCAGTTCGTCGGGCAGCGGGCGGTCGTTGGGAAGGTCGAGGAACCAGCGGCGGTGCTCAACATGGCGGTTCGCGGCCTCGACGACGGCGGCGGTGGCGAGCTCAACGGCCATGGCAGCGCCCCCTCGAATGGAGCGCGGCCGCGCCCCGAGCGGCTTCGGCGACGGCCTGCCGGGCGGGAGCCGCGGCGACGGGCTCGCCCCGGAGCGCGCGGTGCACGTCCGATCCGACGAGTGGCGCCGGGGCCGCGGCGTAGCAGGCCAGCGCCAGGACGGCGGCGACGGGCGTCATGGCTGCGCCCCGGGGCTGGCGAGCTCGTCCCGGACCCGCCCGTAGGCCGCCCTGCCGTCGACGAGGGCGGCCGCGTTCGCGTCGCCGTAGTCGAGCGCCCGGCGCGCGAACAGGCGGGCATCGTCGCCCTTGCGGGGAACGGGACGTGGCGCCGGCGCGCGGATCACGTCATCGACCCGCGGCAGCGTCCGCGCCGTCACGTCCGGCCGGGACAGGCTGGTGGTGGTCGGGGCGCAGGCGGTCTAGGTCAGCGTCGTCGAGAGCGCAACCGCCGCGAGGGCGCCGCGCGAGGTCCTGGCGGTAGGCATCGAGGCTATCCTCGGCGAGGGATCGGGCGGCCTGCGCGGCCGCGGCGGTCTCGGCGGCCCGGGCGGCCGCGGCGTCGGCGGCGGCCCTGTCCGCTTTTTCGGCGGCGAGGCTCTGGCGCATGCCGTTGAGCTCGGCCTGGTGCCCGGCGTCGACCTTGCCCCGGATGTAGCCGGCGCGGTCGCCGAGCACGGTCCCGACCCGGTAGGAGCCCCAGCCCGCGGTTCCGGCGCCGAGTGCGAGCCCGGCCGCGAGGGTCAGGGGCAGGACGGGGACTCCCAGGCGCTCGGCGACGGTCGCGAGCATGTCAGGCGCTCGGACGGTCGGGGGCCGGCTCGGGCTCGACCGGATTGAGGTCGGGCCAGAGGCGCAGGGGGGAGCAGTCGCCGGTGTCGACGGTGCGCTGCATGGCGCCCCGCATCGACAAGCATATCCGAACCATGGCACGAACCTCGCGCCGAAGGGCGGCGATGTCGGCCTGGAGGGAACCGTTCTCGGCGCGCAGGCCTCGGACCTGGGAAGACGCCTCTTCGAGGGCGGTCGTCAGGGTAGCGACCCGGGCCTGCTCCTTGTCGAGGAGCTCGCCGAGTTCCTTCCGCAGGGCGTCGGCGGCGGTCCGGATGGCGTCGCCGTCGCTGATCTCCCGAAGCTGCTTCCGGACCCAGGGGTAGCACAGGGCCAGCGACCCCAGGATACCGACGACGATGGCGATGGGCTTCGCGTCGCCGAGGAGCTCGGCCAGGATGGCGTCCACGGTCAAGCCTCGTTCACAGAAAGGGCGCCCCCGGCAGCGAGCCGGATCGGGCGGACGGCGGCGGGCTGGGCGAGGCGCCAGGGGCACCGGCGGGCGGCCAGGAGGCGGCCCATCGCGATCCGTACGATGGAGACCTGGTCCCCTTGGTTCCCGCCAAGCACGTGCCATGCGGAGGCGTCCTCGCCGACGTAGATGCCGACGTGGCCGCCGCCGGTGCGCTCGAATACCAGGATGTCGCCGAGGGACGGGCGGTCGGCCTTGGTGCCGAAGGCTGCCCAGTTGCGTGCCCAGAGGGGCGCGGCGACCGGCTCGAACCCAGCGCGTCGGACAACCGTGGCGACGAACAGGCCGCACCAGGCGACGTCGTCGGAGCGGTAATCGCGGTCGAGGCCGGTCTCGCGCGCCCAGGCCAGGATGACGGGGTTGCTCGCGGAACCGGTGGTCTCGCGGGTGCCGTAAAGCGCGAGGGCCTCGACGAGGACGCGGGGGCCGGCTTCGGCGCCGAGCCAGGCGTAGGCGGCGGGGAGCACGGGCTTAGCCATGGGAGGCGGCCTCCCCGGCGGCGTCCTGGAGGTCGAGGGCGCCCTGCAAGCCGCACCGCGTGCAGGTGACCCTCCGGCTGGAGAAGCTGTCGGCCTGGAACTCGGAGCCGCAGGTGGCAGGGTCGGCGCAGCGCGTCGCGGAGACGGCTTCGGCGCCGGCGGCCGAGAAGGTGGTGGCAAGGTCGAGGGTGCGGGTCACGGGGGAGGCCTCGGAGGCCGCCGACGCGGCCGGGATGCCGCCACGGTGCTCGCGCCCCCGTGGCCAGTTCCAGGCCACGCCCGGTTCCGGGTCAGGCCCCCCGCATGACGACGGTGACGACGCGGGGCCCCTGCAGCACCAACCCGACCCGCCCGACGACGACCCCGCGGGCGCCGTAGCGGGGGCCGGGGTAGCCGTAGTAGGCCAGCCAGGCGCGGATGCCGGGCACGTCGTAGCCGAGCCCCGTCACCGCCTCGACGGCCTCCCGGTCCGACAGCCCCTCCAGCACGGGCTCCAGGCCCATGACCCGGTCGGCGAACCTCCTCAGGGCGTGGAGCGTGACGTGGGCCCGGTACCCGCCCGAGCGGTCATGCGACACGCAGTCCGGCGGGGGCGACGGGTCGGCGGGCGGGGCGGCCACGAGGGCCAGGGCGACGGCGGGCACGGGAACCTCCGGGTACGGAAGCAGCGTGCGCCGACGCGCCCGGTTCGGGCAGGGGCCCGGGTCGAGGTCGTGCCCCCGCCGGTCCCGGTCCCAGACAGCAGAGCCCCCGCCGCGGCAGGGCCGGACGGGGGCTCACATCTGTGGTGCAGACGACCCTCAGCAGGTGCCGCCAGTATAGGCCGGGGCTTGCCCAACGACAACGCGAGCGAGGGGGAAATCGGCACCCGCGCGCGCGAGACCCGGCGCTAGGACCGGCTCGGGCAAGGGCGACGCGTAGGGGTCGAGGCCCTGCGCCAGGAGCGCGTCCGCCAGAGGGCGGAGGTAAGAGGGCGAGCCCTTCACGGCCTTGCCGTCGACGTAGATGACGTGAGGCCCGGGGACGGGGGAAAAGGCGGAGGCGGTGCGGGTCACGGGGGGCTCCGAGGGCCAGGCGAGGTCAGGGACGGCGATGGATGACCCGCGAGGGTTCGGGAAGGGGTACGAGGCGAGAGCCACTGTACGGGGCTCCCTGGACGACGCCTGGAGATCAGGTGCGGAGACTATACCGCGGGGTACGGTAGCCATGTCCTGCGACGGCGAGGAGACGGCAGGGACAGCGTCTACGAGGGACGGCGTGGAGATACGAGGAACGGGGGTAGAGCCCGCGTACGAGCCCGGCAGGGGCGCTCCAGGGCCTTCTATAAGCGTCGAGGGCATGAGGACCCCGGTGGATACCGCGAGGACCGCCGCGGGGTCTTCTATAAGCGTCGAGGGCCCGAGGACCGCCGGGGAGCAAGGGGGCACGGTCGAGGCCTCTCCGGCAAGGGCGGCGACCTCCACCACGCGGGCGGTCTCAGGTTCCACGGACGACGCCCCCAGGGGCTCCGCCCCCGGGGCGCCCGGCCCCGCCCCCGCACAGTGTAGGCGAGCGACGGGATAAACCGTTGAACTAGAACCGGAAAGCTTGTCGCGCGTCCGCTCCAGGACCTCGCTCATGACACCCTCGACGAACCCCTGGTGGGCGAAGGACAAGGGCGCGTCGTCGCCCCGAACGAAGTTCATGCTGATCCCCTGCTGGGCCATGTCGGCTCGCCGGGGCACCACACCCGACGCGACAGCCGCCATCGTCCCGCGAGGACAAGCGAGACACCAGAGGGGCTTAGCCGGCGCGATGGTGGCCTGACTGGCTAGAGTTGGCTCGCCGCACCAGGGCCAGGTCGAGGCGCCCAAGCGCCGCCGGATGGCACGGAAACGGGGGCTCTGATGGTGGTACGTTCGCGAGGACCTGGATTCCTCCCCCGGCGACCAGACAGCCCCCGTAGAGCTTCCCTGCGCCTGCGCTCAAATTGTAGGCACGCCCCGTGTGGCAGGCTGGAATTTAGGCGATACCCCCGCTTGAAGCATGGAAAGGCGGGTTTGGGCAGCTCGCGATGCTTTCCGAGTATGGATAACGCTTGGTTACCGCGAATCGTCTGCCCGTGGCCTGGAACGGGACACGCCCGGGACCGCATGCTCCGGGCATGGCTCGATCCCTCGACATGGCGGTCCTCAGCGACCTCGGCGCCCAGCTTGCCGCCTGGGAGGACGCCTACGTCAGCGCGGTCGGTTTCGAACGGTACTGGCGCGCATCAGCCTGGACGGCGTCGGAGGCGGCCAAGACGGTCGCCGTCCGCATGCGAGCGGCGACCATGGAGGTCATCGACCGCCCGACGCCGTGGATCGGGCGCGCCTGGCAGTACACGAGCGCCCTGAGCCGGGGGACGAGGCCGAGCGACACGGTCTCGGCCGACGCGTTCGCCCTCGACGACCAGAGCGTGGTCATGAAGTACCTGAGGGGAGACGGGCCGCAGGTCCGTCTCCCCGGCGACGTCGGCCTGTCGCGCGACCGCATCCTGGTGCCGAACTGGCGCAACCTGGAGACGACGCAGAGGATTAAGCCGAACCGCCACGGCAACCTGCCCGGCGGCGTCGCGGCCAGGCTCAAGCGCGAGGCGGCCGGGACGGCGGCGCGGCGCCGCATCCGGGGACGATGGGGCGTTTACGAGGGGAAAATCGCCGTCGGCGGCAGCCGCGTCATGGGCTACATCGCCCGCCCCCCCCCGCGCGTGAAGAAGCCCGAGGGCAAGAATCGGCGCATGGTCTGGCGCAACGTCCGCCGGCCGCGCCTGCTCCTCGCCGCCATCCCGCAAGCGACCTACCGGCCGATCCTCCAACGCCGGTGGGTCGAGGCCCAGCAAGAGGCGCTCGCCGCCGTCCCCGGCATCATGGCAGCCCAGCTTGAGGAGAACTTGCGCCACGTCGCGGCGCGCGGTCGCCTCGACCAGGCCGCCGCCCTCAACCGCGCGCTGGAGGCGATCCAGCGCGCCGGCGTCAGCGGCCGCGAGGACCAGACCCGGGCACTCCTCGCCCAAGCCCGTTCCCTGCTCCACTCGGCCGGCCGCACCGCCCGAACCCGGATGCGTCCGAATTTTCGGACAAGCGACCTCCACCCACTTCCGCTGCGGGTCTGGAAGTCGCGCTCCACTTGGTCGGCTGTGCGCCACTAGCGGACCTTCAGCTACAATTACTTGAATATCCGCTATCCGACCGCAAGCTGCCTCTGCACGGAGTGGTCGGGCCGGGAGGCCATAAGATCATTATGCCGGGAACGACGCGCTGGACGCTCGGTCCAAAGCCGATTAGGCCGAGGACGTACGCGTCCAGGCTTGGCTCGCCAAGGTCGAGATCCAGCTCGACCGCTTCTGCGCCAAGGAGTTCTCGGACCGCATTATAAAGGAAATAGCCGAGCTTCTCGTTGAGCGGGGTTCCCCCTGACGGCGTCAGAGAGTCTGCCGAGCCACGGGCCTGATATCCGCGGCGCCGCGCTGCAACGACGAACCCACCACACCGGGGATGCTCAAGGCGTAGATGGACGTCCGGGTCTCGTTCGGGCGCTATTTTGAACCGTGGAACGAGGGCCGGTATGCCCGCTGGGCCGGCTGAGAGCAGGAAGCTCAGTGCGTCCGCGGAGGGATGCGTCCCACGATCCCGGTTCGCGGCGCCCGTAAAAGGCCCGCATCGCGGCGCATGGGCTGACCTTGGACGCACGAGTGGGCATTGCCTCAAGGTCTCACTAGCGACCAATATGGCACGGCGCTCGCTGACGTGAACCAAATAGTAAGCTGCGGCCGCAACCAGGATACCATGACCCAGTACCTCGTCAGGCGCGCTAACGTCCTCGTCCTCGGCGTGCTGATCGCCATCCTCGCCCTGGTCGGTGCGGCGACCTGGGAGCGGCTGAACGCCTCGCGCGACGCTCGCACCTGGTCGCGGCACAGCTATCAGGTGCTCGACACCACCAAGGACCTCGCCATCGCCTTGCGCGACGCCGAGCGCGGCCAGCGCGGCTACGTCCTCACCGGCAGGGCCGAGTACCTCGGCCCCTACGACGTCGCGCGCGACCGCCTCGGCCTCCTCCAGGGCGAACTCCAGAAGCTGACCGCCGACAACCCCGCGCAGCAGGAGCGCATCCGGGCGCTGGCCCCGGCCATCCAGCACAAGCTGGAGGAACTCGCCCAGACGCTTCAGGCGCGCCGCGACGGCGGTCTGGAGGCGGCGCTGCGCATCATCAACGGCGACGCCGGCCGCAATCACATGCGCGAGGCCGAAACCATTCTTGCAGCCCTGCTCGCAGACGAGCAGCGGCTCCTCGACGAGCGCCTTGTGCAGAACGACGCCCGTGCGACATGGGTGCGCTGGATGGTCATCGCCGGTTCGGTGCTGGCGGTCTTCACCCTGCTCTGGGCGGCCCGCCTCCTGAACCAGGCGTGGTCGCGTTCCTACAGGACCGAGACCGAACAGCGGGCTGTGGCCCTGCGCCTGCGCACCACCCTCGACAGCCTCAGCCAGGGCGTCGCGGTGTTCGGGCCCGACCGCAAGCTCGCGAACTGGAACGAGTGTTTCCAAGTGCTACTCGACCTGCCGAAGGCGATGGTCCGACGGGGCACGACCTACGGCGCCTTCGTCGAGCACACCGGTGAACCCGGGCGTCCCGCTCTGGAGACCGAGGACCAGGTCCGGCACGGCAGCCGGAATCCCCGCGAGGCCGTCACCTACGAGCGGCAGAATGCGGAGGGCCACCACCTGGAGATCCGCCGGACGCCGATGCCCGACGGCGGCTTCGTGCTGACCATTTCGGACATGACCAAGCGCGCCCAGGCCGAGGGCGTGCTACGCGAGGCTCAAAAGATGCAGGCCATCGGCCAGCTCACCGGCGGCATCGCGCACGATTTCAACAACTTGCTTCAGGTCATCCTCGGAAACCTGGAATTCATCCGGGCGAAGCTCGACGGCGACGCCAGGCTCCAGACGCGGATCGAGCGGGCATCCTGGGCTGCCCAGCGCGGGGCGACGCTCACCGGCCAGCTCCTCGCCTTCGCTCGCAAGCAGCCGCTCGCGCCGTCGGCCATCGACCTCGCCGCGACGATGCCGGACCTGATACCCTTGCTGCGGCGGACCCTCGGCGAGACCATCGATGTCCGTTACGTCGAGACCGTCGGGCTGTGGCCCGCGATGGCCGACGCGGCGCAGTTGGAGAGCGCGGTCCTGAACCTCGCGCTCAACGCCCGCGACGCTATGCCGGGCGGCGGCCGCCTCACCATCGAGCTCGGCAACAAGGTCCTCGACGACGATTATGTCCGCCGTCACGCCGAGACCGTGCCGGGCGACTACGCCATGGTGGCGGTCTCCGACACCGGCCACGGCATGACCCCCGACATCGTCAAGCGGGTGTTCGAGCCGTTCTTCACGACCAAGCCCGACGGCAAGGGCACGGGGCTCGGCCTCGCCATGGTGTTCGGGTTCGTCAAGCAGTCCGGCGGACACGTGAAAATCTATTCCGAGCCCGGCGAGGGCACGACGGTGAAGCTCTACCTGCCGCGTGCGGTCGGGGCCGCGGCGGCGACGGGCCAGCGGTCCGGCAGTCCGCTCGATCTGCCACGCGGATCGGGAACGATCCTGGTCGTGGAGGACGAGGCGGCGGTTCGCGAAATCGCCTGCGCGATCCTGGCCGATCTCGGCTACCGCGTCCTGGAAGCCGGCGACGGCGAGGAAGGGCTGAGGGTCTTTGCCGCCAACGTCGCGACCATCGACTTGCTGCTCACCGACGTGATCCTGCCTGGCAAGGTGCGGGGTCGCGAACTCGCCGAGAGGGTACAGGCCCTGCGGCCCGAGGTCCGGATCGTGTTCATGTCCGGCTACACCGAGAACTCCATCATTCATCATGGCCGGGTCGACGACGGGGTGCATCTCATCTCCAAGCCGTTCAAGCGCGAGCATCTCGCCAGAAAGGTCGCCGAGGTGCTCGGACCCGCCGGAGCGGAGATGCCCGAGGCCGCGAACGTGGTGGCCTTGCGCCCGGTCAAGGGCACAGGGCCGTGATGTCGACGCCCGGGGCCTAGCGCCGATTGATCGGGCCAGGAGGCTGGGGTGCTAGGGCCTCGCCTGGCGGGACGGTTCGGCGGCGGGTCGCCTCCCGGCCATGGCGTATCCGATCGCATGCCGTCCCTCCCTCAGGCGCCCCCGGGTTAGAGCGAACGCCAACGTACGACGCCGTCGAACGTCGCACTCTACGCCACGCCACCTGGACGCCGCTGTCGCGTTACCCGACACAGACCGTTGTCCCGCACCGGTGCGGAAGGTACTCACGCCAAGGGAGGGGCCATGGACCCAGAGATCGAGAGGCTGCGGCGGCGCGAGCGCGAACTCGAGGATCGCGTCGCGAGGCTTGAAGCGCAACTGGGTGACGGCCTGCGCCGGCCGGACCGTGGGCAGCGAACCTCGGCGGCATCAACCGACCTGCTATTCACGGCGGCGGAGAAGACTCGCATGCCGCAGATCATCACCGACCCCAACCAGCCAGACAATCCCATCGTCTTCGCCAACCGGGCCTTCCAGAACCTGTGCGGCTACGACGCTGCCGAGGTGATCGGGCGAAACTGCCGTTTCCTCCAGGGCCCGGACACGGACCCCGCCGACGTGGCAAAGGTCCGTGACGCCATCGTGGCCCGGCGCGACGTCGTGGTCGAGATCTTGAACTACCACCGCGACGGCACACCCTTCCGCAACGAGCTCTACGTGAGCCCCGTCTTCGACGCGGAGGGACAACTCCGCTACTTCTTCGCCAGCCAGCTCGACGTCACCCGATTCCGGACCACGGAGGGCGTACTCGCCGAGAGCGAAGCCCGGTACCGGGCGTTGTTCGACGCCGTCGACAGCGGCTTCTGCGTCATCGAGATGCGCTTCGACGCGGACGACCGCGCGATCGATTACCGCTTCGTCGAGGTAAACCCCGCCTTCGCGGCGCAGACGGGCCTGCACGATGCGGCTGGACGCTGGGCGAGCGACCTCGTGCCCCGGCTCGAACGCTCCTGGTTCGACACCTACGGCGCGGTCGCGCGGACCGGCCAGCCGGTGAGGTTCGAGAGCGGGTCCATCGCGATGGGACGCTGGTACGACGTGCACGCCCTGAGGGTGGGCGACCCCGAGCAGCACCGGGTCGCCATCCTGTTCAACGACATCACCGACCGGCGCCGCTTTGAAAACCACTTGGAGGCCACCGCCCAGGAGCAGGCCAACGAGCGCGATATGGTCTGGCGCGCCAGCCGCGACCTCTTCGTGGTCTGCGGACGCGACGGCTTCTTCCGCAAGGCGAACGCCGCCTGGACCGAGATGCTGGGGTGGGAGGAGACCGACGTCGTCGGCGCCCGCTTCGACGCCTTCGTCCATCCCGACGACCGGGTGGAGGCGGCCGCGGCCTTCGAGCGGGTCACGGGCGGTCTGGCGCTGCACGACGTCGACGTGCGCGTCCGCGCCAGAGACGGCGGTCATCGCTGGATCTCCTGGAACGCCATTCCCCGGGGGGACCACTTCTATGCCGCCGGTCGCAACGTCACGGAACGGCGGGCGCTCGAGGAGCAGCTGCGCCAATCGCAGAAGCTCGAGGCCGTGGGGCAACTCACGGGCGGCGTGGCCCATGACTTCAACAACCTGCTCACGGTCATCAAGTCCTCGACCGACCTGCTGAAGCGGCCCGGCCTCGCCGAGGAGCGCCGGCTCCGCTACGTCGGCGCGATCTCCGACACGGTCGACCGGGCCGCCAAGCTCACCGGCCAGCTCCTCGCCTTCGCCCGCCGACAGGCCCTGCGGCCGGAGACCTTCGCGGCCGACCGCGCCGTGGCGGCGCTCGCCGACATGGTCGGCACGCTCACCGGATCACGCATCCGGGTCGAGCTCGGCATGCCCGACGGGGAACAGGACGACCTTCACGTCAACGCGGACCCGAGCCAGTTCGACACGGCGTTGGTGAACCTCGTGGTGAATGCCAGGGACGCGATGGACGGCGAGGGCCGCCTGCGCATCGGGCTCCGCCGTGCAGCCCGTATCCCCGCTGTCCGGGCGCATCCGCCGCGGCGCGGCGACTTCGTCGCGGTCACGATCTCGGACACCGGTGCGGGCATCGCCCGCGAGAACCTGGAGCGCATCTTCGAGCCGTTCTTCACCACCAAGACCGTGGGCCAGGGCACGGGACTGGGGCTGAGCCAGGTGTTCGGGTTCGCCAAGCAATCCGGCGGCGAAATCACCGTCGAGAGCGCGCTCGGCGAGGGTACGACCTTCACCCTCTATCTCCCGCGGGTCGGCCCGTCACGCGCCGCCGGGCCGGTGGAGGAGCCGGAGGCGCTGGCCGAAGGGCACGGGACCCGGGTCCTCGTCGTCGAGGACAACCTCGATGTCGGCGCCTTCGCCGAGCAGGCCTTGCGCGAGCTCGGCTACTTCACTGTCTGGGCCAAGGATGCGCATCAGGCGCTCGCCGAGATCGAGCGCGACTCCTCGCAATTCGAGGTGGTGTTTTCGGACGTGGTGATGCCAGGCATGAACGGCGTCGAGCTCGCGGGTGAGATACGCCGGCGCCGGCCGGACATCCCGGTCGTGCTGACCTCCGGCTACAGCGACGTGCTCGCCGCCGAGGGCACGCACGGCTTCGACCTGCTGCGCAAGCCCTACTCGGTCGCCGATCTGTCGCGCATCCTCCGCCGTGCCGTTCAGGACGCCTGCGTCGGGCTCAGGGGCGGGGCCTGACACCGCACGGGCTGCCGGTCTCGATTCGATCAGCTTGACCGTGCGAGGGGCCACCGTGGGCGAAGGACTGCTCGGAGTGGACGGTCGAAATGGGCTGCAGCTTGTTGCCGGACGCTACTCGCCGCCGATGCGATTGGGGTGGTCGGGCCTGGCGACCGCCTGCAAGGTGCGCGAGAGCTGTTCGACCGAGTAGGGCTTGCGCAGCAGGTCGAACCCCCCGGTGCCGGTCTGGGCCAGAACGTGGCTGTAGCCGGAGGTCAGGATGACGGGCAAACCGGGATGACGCCGCCGGATCTCACGGGCGAGATCAACGCCGTTCATGCCGGGCATCATCACGTCCGTGAACACCACGTCGAACCGACCCGCGTCGTCGGCCAGCTCCGCCAGAGCTTCCCCGGCATCGGCCGCCCAGACCGTGGCAAAGCCAAGTTCGGCCAGAGCCTGCGTGGCGAACGTGCCCACCTCCACGTTGTCCTCGACCACAAGCACGCAGGTGCCATGGCCATCCACCACGGGCGTCGGCTCGCCCCGTTCCGGGGCCTGGATCGCGCTACCCACGCGGGGAAGATAGAGTGTGAAGGTCGTACCTTGCCCGACCACGCTCTCCACCACGACCTCGCCCTGTGACTGCTTGGCGAAGCCGAACACCTGGCTGAGCCCAAGGCCGGTGCCCTGCCCGACCGCCTTGGTGGTGAAGAACGGCTCGAAGATCCGCCCCAGCGTCTCCGGTGTCATGCCGATGCCGGTATCGCTGATCGACACCGCCACGAACGGTCCATCCACCGCAGGGTGGGCGCGCACGGGCGGCATCCGCTCGACGGCCCGCACGCGAACGGTGAGTTGCCCCTCGCCCTCCATCGCGTCGCGCGCATTCACGGCCATGTTCACCAGCGCCGTGTCGAACTGGTTCGGGTCAGCGTTCACGAAGCAGTCGTTCTCCGGCACCTCGGTCACGACCCTGATGCGCGAGCCGGTGAGCGTGCCTAGCATTTCGGAGAGTACCCGCACGCTGTCGCACGCTGCGAACACCTTGGGTTGGAGTGTCTGCCGCCGTGCGAAGGCGAGGAGCTGGTTGGTCAGCTTCGCGGCGCGATCCACCGTGTCGGAGATCGCCTCGATGTAGCGGCCGCGCCGTGCCTCTGCGAGATCCGGGCGCTTCAGGAGGTCGGTGGAGGACTTGATGACCGTGAGGAGATTGTTGAAGTCGTGCGCCACGCCGCCGGTGAGTTGGCCGATAACCTCCAGCTTCTGCGACTGGCGCAACACGTCCTGCGCATCCTGAAGCTCAGCTTCCGCCCTGAGCCGCGCGCTGATGTCGTGAGCTTGGTGGAAGGCGCCGAAGACCTTGCCCGCCGCATCGCGCAGGGGCGTGTAGATGATCTCCCAGCATGGCTGGCCAAACTCGGCCCGGCCGAAGACGGCTTCGACCTTGTACGCTTCACCGGCCAGCGCCCGGGCCATGTTGGCGCGCATCACGGCGGCTTGCTCGGGGATGAACAGGTCGGGGAAGATGTCGCCGACCTTCGTGGTGAAGCCGTTGACGCGGAAAAACTCGTCGTTGTGGGCCTTGTTGAAGGCGATCAGCCGATACTCCGTGTCGAAGACGCAGATCGGCGCGGTGTCGGACTGGACGATGTTCTCGTACAGGTCGCGCTCGGCGGTACGCGAGGCGAGGCTCTGGTTGGCATCAAGGTGGAAGCCGATCAGGTCGGCAAACATCTTGAACATGCCAACGATGGCAGGCGTGTTCAGCTTGGCGGGCTTGGGGTCGATGGCGCAGAGCGTGCCGAAGAACGTGCCGTCGGGCAGCACGATGGGCATCGAGATGTAGCTCTGAAATCCGTAGCGGGCGGGCGTGTGGTGGCCGCAGAAGGCCGGGTCCTCGGCCACGTGGTCGATCACGACCGCGGTGCCGCTCTGCCGGATCTCGTGGCAGATGGTCGTCTCGAGGCTCAACTCACCGCCAGGCTCGAGGCCGAAGGCGATGTCATCCTTGACGGCGCAGGCGACCCAGCGGTCATCGGTGACGCGCGCGATGGCAGCGAACCCCATTCCGGTGGTTTGGCACACCACGTCGAGGATCGTGGGCACGGCCGCGATGCTCTCGACCGCGACGACGTCGGTGAGGAAGCTTTGAAGGAGCGTCGAGGCAGGTCGAGGGTCGGCCATCGATCAGCGACCCGGACGATGGTCTGCACGGGCCGCTTCGTGGGCTGCCGGGCGCCCATCCGTGGTCGGCGCATGGTCACCCTCGATGGTAAGGCACAGTCCGGCTCGCGCCACCTCGTTCGCGTTCGAGTGGTCACCCGATGCGACTTGAGCGTTGATGGAGGCGGTCAACTCGGTCGCCAGGGAGACGTTGCGGGTCGGCGTGTTCGGCATGCCAACGGTCTGTCACGCTCGGGCGAGACCGTCAAAGGTTGCCAACGGGACACCCCGGACCCGGAAGGAGGAATGCGGCGGGATGGCCGCGAAGCGGGCACCCCAAAAGCCCGAACGGTCGGGAGTAGACCCTCTCACAGTCAAGCGAGTTGGGTTTTGACCTTGGGCGGCCTTCCTGTGCCGCATCGCGTCCGTGACCTTGTCGCGTCGGCAGGGTTTCTCGAAGCCCTTCTTCCGGAGATCGCCGGGGCATGGAAGCGTTGGCGTGTCGCCGAGTCCGGGCAGCCCGCCTCACGAAGAGGTGGGCGCACCTCCCTTCCTGGCGCGCCGGTGACCGTCTAGAGATGGTGCAGGCGGGTCGCTCGCCGAACGGGGTATCTCGCGAGACGAGGCATGATGCGACACGCCAAGCTTGGCACGGATGCTGGACGGACCGGTTCACTGCGGATGGCGGACCTTTTCCGTCTTTACGACTGGGCGTCAACGCCTTTGGGGAAGCGGGAGACCTGGCCCGCGGTTTTGCGTACCACGGTCGACCTGATGCTCGCGTCGCTGCACCCGATGTGCGTCATGTGGGGACCTGAGCGCATCTTCCTCTACAACGACGGCTATGCCGAGATCCTGGGAGCGCGCCACCCCAGCGCCCTGGGCCTCCGGACCGAGGACGTATGGCCGGAACTGTGGGACGACCTCGTTCCCCTGATCGACCGAACCTTCCGAGGGGAAAGCTGCGCGTTCCGCGACCAGCCCCTCACGATGATGCGCAACGGCTTCGAGGAGCAGGTCTGGTACGACTTCGCCTATTCGCCCGTTGGCGACGAGCGAGGCGAAGTCGTCGGCCTGCTCAACGTGACATCCGACTGCACGGCCCGGGTCGTCGCGCAGCGGGAGCGCGACGCGGCCATTGAACGGTTGCGCGCGAGCGAGAAGCGGTTGGCGGCGCTGGTCGAGGCGAGTTCGGACAGCCTGTACTCGATGAGCCCGGATTGGCAGGAGATGCGCACCTTGCAGGGTCGCGGCTTCATCACCGACGCCGACGCGCCGAGCGTGCGCTGGATGGACGAATACCTGCTCCCGGAGGACCGGACCGAGGTCAGCGACAGGATCGCGACGGCGGTCGCGCGGACCGAGCCCTTCGAGATGGAGCACCGGGTGCGCCTCGCCGACGGGAGCACGGGCTGGATCTTCTCACGCGCAGTCCCCGTGAGAGACGGCGAGGGCCGCGTCACGGAATGGTTCGGCATGGCCGCCGACGCGACCGCGAGGCATCGCGCCTTGGAGCAGTTGCGCGAGAGCGAATCCTTCATGCGCGGGGTGCTCGCCGCCTCCAGCGACTGTATCAAGGTGCTCGACCTCGACGCCAGGCTCACCTTCATGAGCGAGGGAGGCAAGCGCGTCATGGATGTCTCTGACTTCAACGCCGTCGCCGGGTGTCCCTGGCCGAGCTTCTGGGAAGGCGAGGGCCACCTCGCCGCCAAGGAAGCCGTTGCCGCGGCCAGGGCGGGCGTTGCGTCCGGATTCCAGGGCTACGCCGACACGATGAAGGGCAACCGCCGGTATTGGGACGTGCAGGTCTCCCCGATCGTGGGAGCGGACGGGAAGCCCGAGCGCATCCTGTCGATCTCGCGCGACATCACCGACCTGAAGGTGGCGGAGGAGGCACGCGCAGTGCTGGCCCAGGAACTGGCCCATCGCATGAAGAACTCACTCGCCATGGTGCAGGCCATCGTCACCCAGACGCTGCGCCAGGCGAAGTCGATGGAAGAGGCCCGCGCGGCCGTAGGGCAGCGCCTGTCCGCCCTCGGTCGGGCGCAGGACATCCTCACCCGATCGAACTTCACCGAGGCCGACATCCATGACGTCGTCGCGGCCGCCATCGACCCGTACCGAGTCGTCGGGGACCGCATCTCCTGGTCCGGCCCGCCCCTGATCCTCACCTCGCAGCGGGCGCTCGGCCTCTCGCTCGCGGTCCACGAGTTGGCGACCAACGCGGTCAAGTACGGCGCCCTGTCGAACGAGGCCGGCCACGTCGCGATGTCGTGGCGGTGCGAGGATGGCGCGTTCGCCTTCGATTGGGTCGAGACCGACGGGCCTCCCGTCGTCCCGCCCGGGAGCCGGGGCTTCGGCTCCAAGTTGATCGAACGGATCGTGGCAGCCTATTTCGAGGGGGAGGGCCACCTCGATTTCAACCCGGCGGGCATCAGGTTCAGGCTGACGGGCATGCCCGGCAGCATCGCGGTCGAGGCATGATGGTTCGGGTTGCATAATGGGACAGTCCTTCAATCCGGCCGACGTCGCCGTCCTCGTCGTCGAGGACGACGCCCTGCTTCGGGCCGAGGCCGTCGACCTCTGCATCGAGGCGGGCTTCACGACCTATGAGGCACGGAACGCCGACCAGGCCATCCGACTCCTCGAACGCCATTCCGAGATTCGCGTCCTGTTCACCGACATCGAGATGGAGGGCTCGATGGACGGCTTGAAGCTGGCCCACGCCGTGCGGGAGCGCTGGCCCCCGGTCGCCATCATGGTCACGTCGGGGCGGCGCAAGGTGACGAAGGAGGATTTGCCCGACAATGGCCTGTTCTTCGCCAAGCCATACCCGCCGGACGATATCGTCAAGGCTCTCAACGGCATCGCCGCACAGGTCATGGGCTAGCCCCGGCCCCGGGGCGAACCGATGCCCCGACGAAATCGACGAAGGCGGCGTCCGGGGCCAGCGCCCAGGACGCCTCTGACCTGCTCAGGGAATGGAAACGAACCGGGACCTGCGATGCTATGTGCGCCGGCAGGAGAGACGACATCCTCCCCTCCTCTGCCCGGCCGGACGGTGATGCACCGACTTTCGGACCTCTGGTCAAGGTCGTATGATCGGTCGCACAGTTCCTGATCTCCACCGAGACCGACGGCAGTCAATCGGACGGCGAGTCATCAGCACTGAAAGTGCGGATGAACCCCGTTTGGATACCGTTTGACGCCCTTGTTCAGCCGGCGGTGTGGCGATCTGATGCCCCCGAATAGGTGCAGGCGGTACCCTTGCACGTGCGCTTGGCCTCGTAGAGAGCCGTATCTGCGTTACGAAGGAGTTCTGTTCGGCTCCGCGCTTCCCCACCAGACCAGGCGACCCCGATCGTCCCCGTGACGCTCGCAATTTGCCCAGGCCCATCCGCCACGATGCGGAGGCTGTGAAGCAGCCTTTGCACCAGGGCCTCAATGGCGACTCGACCCACCGTCGGCGGGACCAGAACGGCGAACTCGTCGCCTCCGAGCCGTGCCGGAACACACGAACTCAGGTACTCGGCACGGAGCTGGTCCGCCACGCGGCGCAGCACTTCGTCGCCTGCGGCGTGCCCCAAAGCGTCGTTCACGTCCTTGAAGCCATCGAGATCGATCAACAGCACCGCAAATTCCGTATTCCTGGCATCGGCTTCCCGCAGGCGGCTGTCCAGAACCCGGTTGAACTCCGCCCGGTTGGATAGCTGAGTAAGATCGTCGGTGCGAGCGGTCTGTCGTAGCTTTTGCTCCATACGATACTGCTCGGTGATGTCCTGAAGCAGGCCCATCAGCGCGACGGGCCTTCCCTTCGACATCTCGATCTCCCCGAGGCAACGAACTCGTCGGCGGTTGCCCTTTGACGTCATCAAGTCCGCATCCAGCTCGAAGGGCAGACCCGTGTTGAGCGTGCGCATCACCACGGCAAGAAACGCGCTTCTATCCGGCTCCGGAAAGAAGCTCATAATCTCGTCATTCGGCACACCGCCGCTCACGGGCAGCTCATGGATCGCGAAGATGCCGTCTGACCAGGTCGCAACGTGGAGTCCGAGATCGTAGCGCCAGGAGCCCATCACGGCCATGCGCTCTGCCTGTTTGAACTGCCGCCGCTCGCGCTCGAGGTGCTCGACGGTCAGCCGTCTATCCTCGGCCGCTCCGGCCGCAAGTAACGCGGCCAATCTCGCCTCAAGAAGCGCTTCGGCCATGCAGGCCAGTTCCGAGAGAACCTCCACATCAGAGGCGCCGGGTTCACGAGGCTTATCGTCCAATACGCAGAGGGTACCGATGACGACCGCATCACCGCCGGTCTGCATGACCCGGACGGGCACCCCGGCATAGTAGCAGATGTTAGGGGCGCCAATGACAAACGGACTCGACGCGAAGCGTGGATCGAGTCGAGCATCGGCCACGGTCAAAGGTGCTTCGGTCTCGAAGACAACCGGGCAAAATGCTCCGGCACGAGGCGTCTCGGACGCCAAGGGACCGCATCGCGCCTTGAACCATTGCCGTTCGGGGTCGACGAGCGTGATCGAGGACATACGGGTGCCGAGCATGCGCTGAGCGAGCTTCGCCAGAGCGTCGAACTCGCGTTCCGGGGCCGTGTCGAGCAGCGCGATCTCGGCGAGCGCCTTTTGGCGCACCGCTTCTCGTTGGCTGTCTGACATGTTCCCTCGCCACGTTCCTCCGCCAGAGCTACCTTGGCATTGATGAATGTCCCGTTCCTAACGTTTTGATCAGGAGCCGCCACCGGAGTGATCGAGTCGGCTCGGCCGAGTTGAGGCAAGTCGGTAGCGTCCTTGGACATGTCACCCATGGCTTTGCGCCGAAACAGAGTAAGCCAGTGGCAGCCCTGATGCTTATCGCGATTGCGCAACATGTGACAGCGCTGGCAGCGCGCCGCCAGGTTAGCATCCTAAATATTGGCCGTGTCGTGGTTGCGGCGGGCTACCGTCGGCACCATCAACGCGACGAAACGCGGGCGAGCAAGTCCTCGTCACGCGGCCGCTGCCGGAACCGGTGATCCTCGCGATCGAGACAAGTCGAGTTTCCAGCGTATTACCACCAATCATTGCCGAGGCGGGAAACTCTCTGCAGGTGTGGGCGGTCACATATCACGCACCGGACCTGCGCCCTGCGGGAAAAATCTAGGTTTTCCAGAATTGAACACGACTTAGGCAGAACGCCGACCGCGCGGCGGACCGGGAGCGTTTTCCCCGTCACGGAGACCCGGCCCGCCGGTGACGCCAGCCGAGCGGCCGTGAGGCGGCAGGCTGGTGTGACTGCGGGGTCAATGTTCGGTTGCTAGTCCGGTTCCGGCAGCACAAAGACCGCCAGAGATTTAGAATCTTGGCCGACTCCGTTCTGAGGGAGCTGCGATTGCCCATCGCAGCACGCAACACCTGCTCGATAGATTTGCTCCAGCTTGATAACAGACGTGCCGATATCACCCGTATTGTGTTCGAAGCGGGGTTAAACAGCGAGATTTACGACCATTGCAAGGTTAGTGTCGGAAAATAATATATCGACATTCACAAGTAAAAATTTGATCATAAATGACATTAATTCAATTCTTTGCCCTCTGTTTGATGGCGAATATCGGTGATCGAGGGTGCGGCATAAGGGTATGATTGTAGGAAAACGGAATTTCTAATTTGACTGTGGGCCTGCGGTGGCGCAGCAGTGTCTGCCGCCTCCGGAACGAGCGCATGCAACGCGAATGGAAAACGTGGCCGCAGATCGCGATCATGGTGCTACAACAGATCAAGAATTTTCCTTGCGGCCACAATCTGCTTTGGATTGAATTCAAAGATATTGATGATGATAACAGCATGGCTAGTTTTGTAATGGATACAGAAGAGGCATCCGATTTATAAGATATAATGCTTGCTGATTATGTAATTATGATATTAAAAAAACTCAGAATAAAATACAAAATATCTTCTACAAGTATTCATTAGAAAAAAACAATATGTGAGAGAGAAAATTTCCCTGAACGCGGCGCGAAGATGTAAGATCGCCAAGCAATTCCAACGAAGCGCTTGCACTTCATCATTAATGTTCGCGGCAATGAGGTCACGAACTCGATCGTAGACAAAGCGGATTATCCTTGAGGGTCACCGATCTCTCTTGAGCGAGTTTTCTCGAGCCAAGCGTCCTGGGTAAGTTCGCATGCGCGCCTGGGCTATGGCCGGAGCGGCGCAGTTTGACAGTACTTGCTCAGCGGGGGGATGGAGTACCGATCTGCTTTCTCATCTAGCCCCCTCGCCGCCTGCCTCAATCGCGCCACTAGTGCTGGAGGGGCGCAAGGTGATGTGGAAGACATGCGTCTGATTGACGAAGTTCGAGATGCGTTCGCTGCATGTCATAGAACTGTTGAACAAGATGCCAACGGTACTCAATTTTCTGATCTGATTAAAAATAATCTGCGCCGCCTCACTTGAATAATTCGCAATGCAGGCGCAGGATATCTCCATCGCCAGCCGTTTTAACCTGTAGGCGCTGGTGGCCGAGAGAGACGTGCGCTCCCGCCTGCATCGCGACGAGCGCTGTCATGGCGATGTCATCTCACAAGCGTTTCACAGCTTCAGAATACGATGCCTGGCTAATCGAATCATCCCGTGAAAGCATAGAAAAATCTCGTAAGCTGCTAGAGCAAACCAGACCACTTATTGCCATTTATAATTTTGGACCCTTTAAGCCTTGTGTTTGTAAATGTGACGCGACGAAACTAGAATAATTTAATCATAAAATTTTTTTGAAAATTGCTTTAGCGTAAAAAATACTAAAGAGCGCTTAGATAAACAAGTGCCAAGATTGATGACAGAGGCGCTTATTTTTAGTGCGTTACATTGTAGAGCGCGACCCGCTCCAGAGCCTCCTGGAAATCAACATACATTCCTTCTTGAGGAACATGCAGACCCTTCTCCCATCGTTCGACAGTGAACCACTCACCAGTCAACTCGCCAGGATCTTCTGCTTTCCAGGATCGTACTCGGCCGAGCCGCTTCCCATCGTGATAAACCTGCCTCACGCTCGAATGTTTGTCAGAGCCGGGCTTCCATTCTTCGTCGTATGTGATGGGCATCGTTTTTCGTCTCCCTCGCTGAACGCTACGCCCACTGTCACTCACGGCAGGTGGGTTCGCTTAACGCAACGCGCTTAGTGAGCTAAAACGACCATAGTCGGGCAGAAATTTTCACGCATCGGTCTTGTGAGAGGCGGGGCAGCGGCTGCGATCCGCCTGGTTTGATTTATGTTAATGCACCTCGATTTCTTTCGAGATAAGGGCACATCATCGCCAACACCTGTTTTGCCCCTTGGCGGCTGTGAGACATGCGCGCTCCCGGGTTACACGAGCAGAGCATGCGATGCCGCGTTTCTTTTTCGACATCCAAGACGGCCAACTGATCCCCGACGATATAGGAACCGAATTTCCTAACGCTTATGCTGCCCGCGATGCCGCGATCCGTATTCTGCCAGATATCGCGCGTGAGGAAATGAGCCTGGGTAAAAGCCGGCAGGTTGCGGTGCTGATGCGCGACGAGACAGGGCAGGCATTATTCGCAGCCTCTCTCATTCTTAGCGCGGAATGGTTGATCGACACAGCCTGAGATTTTAACGTAGGGCAGCATTGCCTAACACGAGATGGCCAAATCTGCTGCTTCAAGTCCCTGCTGAATTTTTGGTCGCATCGCGATTTCATTCAATGGAAAAAGCTATAGTATTTTTGTTGAAATATTCAATCGATCATGATGGGTTGGCGGCTTGAGACGCCCTTGGAGCTGTATGCCATTTCCATGCGAATGCAGCGGAGTTCGTTCGCATCGTCGCCGACCTTGAGCGATCTCATGCCCGTCGGCACGGCGGCGAGCGGAGTCCGCTCGAACGCGCTTTGCGCGTCGATAGCGTCCCGGGCTCGCTGGAGAAGCGCGATCGTTGACGTCCATATTGCTCAGCTTCGAGATCAACAACCACAGGGTAAGATAAGTTCTCATGGCCTACAACTTCATTGGCCGCACGGTGATTTTTTGTGTATTTTCGGATTTGAGTTGCTATCCGCTCAGTGCACACCATATACGTACTGGTGTCGTGGCGATGGGCCAGGACTGCACCGGAGGGCGCCATGCCCACCGACTTTCCTTCTCGCCGGCAGCGTTCCCCAGATTACGGTCGATCGACCCTGCGTGCCGTCATCGTCAACCTGCGGCTCCGTTTGCTCGGCTGGCGCATCGAACAGGCGCTTGAGGAACGCGATCACATCAGGCTCCTGCGCCACCTGAATGCCTGGGCCGAACTGCATCGTCGCACGTCAGAAGGATCAGGTCCGCGAGTACTGCCAAGTGCGAACGGAACAACCACAGTCGAATCCAAGGACGTGTTTTGCGATCGCGCACGCGACATCTTGTCGAGCATTGCACGCGAGGAGCGGCGTCTCGACAGGATCGTCGGCCGGCTGAAACTGGCACGCATGCAGGGAAACCGTCGCGGTTATGATCGCTCTCATGCTGTCGGCCAAATATCCTATGATCGCACGGTGCGCCTTTGGCAGCAGATCTCACTATCATTTCATTCTAGGAGATAGTCGTGCCCTACGGTGCTGAGGTCATCGAACAAATCGAGCGGGATCACAGACGGATCGGCCGCCTGCTTCAAGCCATCGACAATGGTCGCTGGTGGAGTGCCGACGAGCCTGGGCGAGCCAGTCTCGAGACGATCAGAGGCGCGGCAATGCAGATCCATGAAGCGACGATGCTGATCGAGCGCTTGCTCAGCGGTATCGGCACGAGCTCCACTCGTGACCCGAATTCTTTGGCGTCGTTACCGGCAGCCACGGCCATTCCTGGTCCCTGAACCTCGTTCGCGCAAGGAACGTACGTGCGTGGGTCCAGTGCCCCGCATATCAGGGTGTCGAGGCCATGGCCCCCTTCCGCGGCTCCGTCGGCCACGGTCCGAGAGGGTCCCTCGGAGCACTCGCGTTCGCATCCCGGCGGCGAAGAGCCAGCAATGCAGCATGGAGGGTTGGCTGGATGACGGAGCGTCCGATCGAGCTTGACGAACGGCGCGGCATGGCCGCCCAGAAGGCGACGAAGGTGCGCCGCAGGCGAGCTGCGGTGAAAGCGCAACGTGCCGGCCTCGTCGCGCGCCAGCACGACCTGGAAGCCCACCTGTTCGCGGCCGAGGCGACGACATGGCCGGAGGCCGCCGACAAAGCGAAGTATCTGCTCGAAAGGTTTGCCGCGACGCTCTCCTGCGATGATCCTCGCTTGCAGAGCATGGTCGCCGCCGTGTTGTCCGACTTCGCGCGTCTGTCGGGGCCGACCGAGCCCGAGGCGCAAGACTCGCAGGCTCCCAACATCTGACCGGAGAAGTCCAGATGACTAGCGATCGAACCCGTGGAAACCGTGAAGCCAAGAAGCCGAAGAAGGAAACCCCGAAAGTCATTGCGGCTGCACCGAGCACGAAGGGCCAGGTCGTGACGAACGGCAAGCCCGGCGTGAAACGGTAGTCCGTCCGGGTTCGCACGACCCGCTGAGTGCCTCGCCGTCCCGGAGCGGCGACAGGCGGCCGACACCCGATAGCCGGCTTTCGAGCCGGAGGTGGGCGTGGCCGTCACGCTGCCATCCGGGCTGCGACATCGAACCCATGCAGCGATTGTCCGAAGATCGCCGTGGTCTCACGAAGCGGCGCGTCGGCGAGCGGGGACATCCCGCTCCTCGATCGCTATACGGGCTTGGCACCCGATCTCGCCCAAGCGGCTACGGACCATCGGTGCCGATCCATCGCGCGAAGCCAATGGCGTGTCGTCATGGTTTCCGCCCGCCTCTCGCCCGGCTGCGCACACGATGACGAACTCCTGCCGACCATTCAGCGCCTTTGTGGTTTCGATCTGCCGTTGATGCTCGGATCGCCTCCGCTCGGGTCAAACGGAACGATGGGACCGCCGCAGCCCGTGCAGATCGAGGCACCGAGCTTGTTCATGCGCTCGTCGCGCCTGCGGTCGGCCTCCCTTCTTCTCCTGGCGCGGTCTTCGATTTTCGCGGGATCCAATTTGACCTTGGAAGCGGATCCATCGACGGATCGCTCGGTGGAGTGCCCGGAACCGGTCCCGGCACCGGCCGGGCGCGCTCCGGCGCTGGACCAGATGCCGGAGAGGACAGCCGCGCAGATCAGCGTGGCCAGAAACACCACTGCATTATTTTGACGGTTCATCGAGAGACCTTCTAAAAACCCACTCTATCATGTTTTGGCATGAAAGGGTGGCGGCTGGATTCCGACGCCGTTGCGGGTTTTCGGCCCGTCGGGACCACGACGCCCAAATGCCTGCAACCACCGCGAATGCCGCGATGGGAGGGAGCGACCGGCCTATGCCCCTGCCGGGGGCCGGTTGTCGCTTCGATGATCGGGTTCCAGTCCGGCGAACGGAAAAGCTCTTTGTTCGTGCTGTACAGATCGCCCATTCGTGTCATGGATCGTTCGCGTGCAGCCACGTGAACCGGAGACGCGAGCCGACCCGCGTTCAGGGAGAGCGCGACCCTGCCGTCCCCCCGGAGACACGCGATGCGCATCCACGTCGGCTGTGAAATGACCTACGACTTCGTGCAGGACACGCCGGTCGTCACGATGCTCAACGTCCACGCGTCGCGGTTCTCCGATCTCGAGCGACCGGATTATCTGCTGACGGTGCCGGCCGTGCCCCTGGAGGGCTATCGGGACACGTTCGGGAATTGGTGCAACCGGCTCGTCGCGCCGGCCGGGCGTTTCACGCTCAAGACCGACACGGTCGTCCGCGATCACGGCAACGGGGACATGACCGACACGGCCGCACGACAGGAGGAGGTGCGCAGCCTGCCCGTCGACACGCTGCTCTACCTGCTCGGGAGCCGGTACTGCGAGACCGATCGCCTGTCGCAGACTGCCTGGGACCTGTTCGGCGCCATGGCACCGGGATGGGCGCGGGTGCAGGCGATCTGCGACTACGTTCACGATCGCATCGCCTTCGGCTACGAGCATTCCCGGCCCACCCGGACGGCGCTGGAGGCCTTCGAGGAACGTCGCGGTGTCTGTCGCGACTACGCCCATCTCGCGATCGCGTTCTGCCGCTGCCTCAACATCCCGGCTCGCTACTGCACCGGTTATGTCAGCGACATCGGTCTGCCGTTGCCGCATGCTCCGGGAGATTTCGCGGCCTGGATGGAGGTCTTCCTGGGCGGCCGCTGGCACACCTTCGATCCGCGCAACAACAGCTCGCGAATCGGCAGGATCCTAATCGCCTACGGACGCGACGCCGCCGACGTGCCCCTGACGCTCACGTTCGGGCCGAACACCCTCGTGGATTTCCGGGTGACGACCGAGGAGGCGACGCCGCTCACGGCATGAGACGATCCGGCCCGGCCCGTCGGCTCGCGGGCTCGCGCAGGTCGCCCCTTGGTCACGGGGCGGCTTGCAGGGCTGCGCTGCGTTTCGGGGCCGGATCAATCCTCCATCGCGGCGGGTTGACGCCGTGCCGCATCTGCCGCGGTGCGGAGCGAGACATGATCAACCTGTTGCTGTCCTCGATGATGCTCGCGATCGAAGCCCAGAAGGTCGTCGAGCTGCGAATGGTCCGGCTGGCCTGGGGCGGTCCCGAGGGGTGGGCCGAGGCTCAGTCCATGGTGACGGAGAAAGTCTCGGCGGCCGGCGAGGCGATGGTGACGCTCTCGTCCGGCGGGTCGCCCGAGATGGTGGTCGCCCGCTACCGCGAGCACGTGGCGGCGAACACCAAGCGGCTCGCGGCGCCATGACCGCCTCGGGAGTGTCCGCTTCAGGGGTGACCGCAACGAGCGTCGCGATGAACGCGCAGCGCCTGGTGGAGACCGAGCACCGACTGGCCCTCGCCGATCGCGCGTGGCGGGCCGAGGTGCAGCGGCTCCATGGGCCCGACGGCGTCCTGCTCCACGGCTACGGCCCCCTCGGCAGGGGTGAGCCAGGGACGCCGCAGCGTATGGTGTACGAGGCCCGACGAGCCGCCGTAGCGGCTTGGCGGCAGGTCAGGGCCCGCGGGATCTCCGCGGCATGATCGCCGGACGAACTCGTACACTCGCCCTTCCTCCGGCATCCGTCGCCGTGCGAACGAGCCTGGCAGGGTCGCTTGCAGACCCTCGGAGCGTCCGGACCTCGGGTGGTCGACCGCCGGACGGTCGTCCGTGGAATCTCCAGGGATGTATCCTGACACCCTCACTCGGCGTATGCCGCGTTCTCCGGTACTCCCGACATACCGTTCGCGAGCACCCACGAGGGACCGGAAGGACCGCCGCCGTGCCGGGCGGCGGTCTCCACCGGCCCCAAGGAACCTGGACCCTCCGCGATGACCGAACCCGCAACGCGCCGGACGCCCGGCAAGGAGCCCCGGATCTCGACCGGCGTCCCCGGTCTCGACGACGTTCTCTGCGGCGGCCTGACCCCGAGCCGGCTCTATCTGCTGGAGGGCACCCCGGGCACGGGCAAGACCACCATCGCGCTCCAGTTCCTCCGCGAGGGGGCGGCCCGCGGTGAACGGGCGCTCTACGTCACCTTGTCCGAGACCTCGGACGAACTCCGCGCCGCCGCCGCGACGCACGGATGGTCGCTCGACGGCATCGACGTCTACGAGCTCGTCGACGAGATGGGCCTCGATCCCGACAGCGAGCAATCGATCCTGCATCCCTCCGAACTCGAACTCGGCGAGACCGTCAAGGACGTCATTGCCCGCGTCGGCGAGACGAAGCCCGACAGGGTCGTGTTCGACAGTCTCTCGGAGCTGCGCCTGCTCGCTCAGAACCCGCTGCGCTACCGGCGTCAGATCCTGGCGCTCAAGCGGTTCTTCGCCAAGCGCGCCTGCACGGTGCTGCTTCTCGACGACAAAACCTCGGAGACGGGGGATGTCCAGCTGCACAGCATCGCGCACGGTGTGATCTCTCTGGACCAGATGGCGCGCGAATACGGGTCCGAGCGGCGACGGCTGCGGATCGTGAAGATGCGCGGCATCAAGTTCAGCGGCGGCCACCACGATTTCGCCCTGGAGACCGGCGGCATCCGGGTGTTCCCGCGCCTGATCGCGTCCCAGCACCACGCGGCCTTCGACCCGGTGGCCAAGTCCACCGGGTCTGCCGAACTCGACCTGCTGCTCGGCGGCGGCCTCGTGCCCGGAACCAACATGCTCCTGCTCGGGCCCTCCGGCGTCGGCAAGACCACGACCGCGGTCCGGTGCATGAAGGCGGCGCTGGAGCGCGGCGAGACGGCGACCTACTACCTGTTCGATGAGGGACTCGCGACCCTGATGACCCGGGCGGCCACGCTCGGCATGGATCTCAGACCGCATATCGAATCCGGGCGGCTGACCATCACCCAGATCGACCCCGCCGAGGTTTCGCCGGGCGAGTTCGCCACCATGGCCAGGGAGGCGGTCGAGAAGCGCGGGTCGTCGGTCGTCGTCATCGACAGCCTCAACGCCTACCTGCACGCGATGCCGGGCGAGGAATTCCTGGTCCTACAGATGCACGAGTTGCTGAGCTACCTCAACCAGCAGGGCATCACCACCCTGCTGGTCCTCGGCCAGCACGGCGTTGTCGGCGAAGTCCGAACGGATGTCGACATGAGCTATCTCAGCGACGGCATCCTGCTGTTCCGGTTCTTCGAGGCTCAGGGCATGGTTCGCACCGCCCTCTCGGTAATGAAGAGCCGGGTCAACGCGCATGAGCGCACCATCCGCGAGCTGAAGCTATCCGAGGGCGGCCTCGAGGTCGGCCAGGCGCTTGAGGACTTCGAAGGCGTGCTCACGGGCTTGCCGGCCTACCGGGGCAAGGTGGCGATGTTGACGGGCCAAGCCCCGGCGGGTGGCGAGGCGTGAGCATGCCGGTCGCGCACGAGGAGCGCATCCTGATCCTGGCGCCGCGGGGGCGCGATGCCGCAGTGATCGGGCAGGTGCTCGCCGGGACCGGCACGCCCGCACAAGCTTGTCCCGACCTGACGGGCTGGCTCGACGGCCTGCGGGCCGGCGCTGGTGCCGCCCTCGTCACCGAGGAGGCGCTGGAAGGTGACCTCACCGACCTGTTCGCGTGGCTCGATGCGCAACCGGCCTGGTCGGATTTCCCCTTCATCGTGCTGGCGACCCGCCAGGCCGGCCGCCGCTCCGAGCGTGCGTCGCAGCGGCTCGCCCGGCTCGCCAATGTCGTGCTGCTCGAGCGCCCGGTGAATGCCGAGACGCTCGTCAGCGCCGCGGCCTCCGCCCTTCGGGCGCGCCGCCGCCAGTACCAGGCTCGCGAGCATCTCCTGGAGCGCGAGCGGGCTCAAGCGCAGCTCCGGCTCGCCAACGAGGATCTCGAGCGGCGCGTGGCCGAGCGCACGCGGGAGGTCGAGACCGCTCACGAGACCCTCGCCTTCGCCCTCGACGCCGCCGGCATGGCGTCCTGGGACCTCGATGACCGCATCGGCGCGGCGCGGCGCTCGCCCCGCTTCGACGCCGTCTTCGGGTACGGCGAGGCGGGCCCGCACTGGGACAGAGAGAGCCTGATCGCGCACGTCGTCGAGGAGGACCGCGACATCGCCGAGCGCGCTTTCGCGGCGACCCGCGAGACCGGCACGCTCGACCTCGAGTGCCGCATCCGGCGCGCCGACGGACAGGTGCGCTGGATCGCGCTCAGGGGCCGAGTCCGCGACGAGGGCGATACGGCGACGCGGATCGCCGGCATCCTGATGGACCGCACCGACCAGCGCTCCACCGAGGAGGCTCTGCGCCAAGCCCAGAAAATGGAAGCGATCGGGCAGCTCACCGGCGGCGTGGCGCACGACTTCAACAACCTGCTCACCGTCATCGTCGGCGGGCTCGACATGATGCTGCGTCGGCCCGAGCAGGTCGAGCGCGTGAAGCGCCTGGCCGAGGCGGCCATGGGCGCGGCGAGGCGCGGCGAGCAGCTGACCCAGCAGCTTCTCGCCTTCTCCCGGCGCCAGATGCTGCGGCCGCAGACGCTCAACCCGAACCGGCTGCTCCTGGACTTCAAGCCACTCGCCGAGCGGGCGGCCGGCGGAGCCGTCGCGCTGGCCTTCGACCTCGATCCCGCGATCGATCCGATCCGCATCGATCCGGCCCAATTCGAAGCGGCGGTGCTCAACCTCGTCGTCAACGCGCGAGATGCGATGGAGGGACGGGACGGCCCCGCCCGCATCGCCGTGACGAGCCGGAACGTCCACCTCGGTACCTCGGCCGTCGCCGACAAGGGGGTGCCGCCCGGTCCCTACGTGACGGTGTCGGTCACCGACACCGGCAGCGGCATCCCGTCCGACGCGCTCGCGCGCGTGTTCGAGCCCTTCTTCACCACGAAGGAGGTCGGCAAGGGAACGGGGTTGGGCTTGAGCCAGGTCTACGGCTTCACGCGCAGCGCCAACGGCTTCGCACGCATCGAGTCCGAGGTCGGGCGGGGCACGACGGTCAGCCTGTGCTTCCCACGCTCGACCGATCCAGCCGGCGAGGAGCCTGGAACCGGGCCGGTCAGCGCCATTCCGCTCCGCCGAGCCGGCGCGGGCGAGACGGTGCTGCTCGTGGAAGACGACGAGCCGGTGCTCGCCATGGCCGTCGAGAGCCTGGAGGAGCTGCGCTACCGGGTGGTCGTCGCACGCAACGCCGCGGAGGCGCTGGAGCACCTCAGGGGGGTGGAGCGCATCGACATCCTGTTCTCGGACGTGGTGATGCCAGGCGGCATGAACGGCTCGCAGCTCGCCGTCGAGGCGCAACGGCTCCGTCCCGGCATCAAGGTCCTGCTCACTTCGGGCTATGTCGCCAATCTCGACGAGGGGCAGGTCATCGGGCGCGGCGAGCTGCCGGTGCTGAGCAAGCCCTATCGCCGCGACGAACTCGCCCGCTCGCTCCGGCTGGTGCTCGGCGGCGAAGGACGCTGAAGGCGTCGCCAACGGCGATCCGGTGCCAGCCTTCGGAGACGTTTTCACGGCCGCCATCCAATCATTTTCCGAAATATTATCCTATTCTGTGAAAACCGCAAAATAATCAATTTATTGGATGAAGCCATGGCCTGTCGACGAAGTCACTCTTAGAAATACCTCAAACAACAGCTAAAATATGACTGAATAAAGATCGGTTCGATCTCATCGCCGGTGTCCAATTGGTCATAAACAATCTACAGTCTCGACATTCCGATTGGCCTACGATCGTTAATACTGCATGATCGTGCCAGGATAGGTAGGAAATTTGGGTCTATCCTCATCATTGCCATTACAGCGCAATTCGACGCCGCCCGTTTCTTTCGATAGGCTACCGAGCTTGTATGACGACATCGATCGGCGGGGCGATCCGCCTCGGCGCGACAGGGCCCGACGAGGCAGGGGGGCCAATCCTGGCATCCTACGTTGAGGCGGACAGCTGCGCGATGAGGCCACCTTTGCAAGATTTCGTATGATAAACCGAACGCGCATAAAGTTTTTTTCCCTGCGCCCTTGCTAATTCGCGCGATCCGAACCATATGAGGAGAGTTGATCATTGGCCGGATTGCCGGGCTTTTCGTTCCGCTTACCCCGGACGTCCGCTCTGTTATTCTCGCAAGATCTGCCAATAGTCGGAGCTTTAGCGACGCTGTGGCGCGCTGAGTTCATGCAGGCACCTGGGAAATATGGAGATGGCGATGAGCGTCGGCACTGTGAAATGGTTCAACGTGCAAAAGGGTTTCGGCTTTATTCAGCCGGATGATGGCACCAAGGATGTCTTTGTCCACATCTCGGCAGTCGAGCGGGCTGGCATGCAGACCCTGACCGATGGACAGAAACTCTCCTATGAAATGGAAACCGATCGCCGCAGCGGCAAGCAGTCTGCCGGGAATCTGCAGTCAGCATAAAATTCACTATATTGCGGTGAGGGCATATTTGTCCTCACTTTCATTGCTTAAAGTTAAGGCGTGGGTAGATTTTTAAGCAAAAAAGCGACTAAAATTTTGATAAAATCTATAATTCTTTCTCTGCGTTGTAGCAATCAAGCTGTCGCCGCTTCTCGGCAATCGATACTCGCAATAGTTTGGCGACCAGCATCGCGGCGTCAACTATCCGATCGCACCTACTGCGATCACTCGGTCCACGAACCGCACTGACACGCCTCAAGCCGGTTTTTGTCCCCAATCCGATCCCTCGTCAGAAACCGAGCCTGAGCCATGGGCAAATGCAATGAAGCGCCTCTGGGTGAAAGGCTGGGTTCCGCCTCCGCGGCACGTCAGGCCTTGCAAGCCTGGTTTCAGGCGGGGAGCGCCGAGAACGACCTGGCCTCTGCGGCCAGGCAAGCCGAACGGCGGGCAATCTTCGCAGCGAGAGCTATTCGTCTGGCCGAGCGAGAGACAGAACGAGCCGCTTGAAAAGCAACTCGGATTATCCAGGAGGCTGGAGCAGAAGCCCAGCAAGTGCGTGAGCGCGAGCTTGCGGCGGCTGGGAAAATGCGGCGTGCTTCCGATGCCGCAGTCGCTAAAGTTAAGCTGTGTGCCGAACAGAAATCCGCGCGAGATGCCCGCGAAGCGCAAGCTCGGATGTGGCTGCAATGCATTTTGGCGGAACTAGCTGATCTTCCCGATCATGAACAAAGGATCAAGCCACGTGTCCCATAAATTCAAGCTGCGCCAACAAGTCCGCATGGTTCAAGGTGGCTTCTCTGACAGGTTGACGAGCAGCGGAGATACTTTCGAAATCGTGCAGCTCATGCCAGAGGATCGGAGTGGGGAAGCGTCGTACCGTATCCGATCTCGCATGGGAGATCGCGCTGTCAGAGAAAGTGAGATTGCCGCTATTTTCTAGTGAATCAAGCCGGCAATGCGGTAGATCATAGCGTTTATAATATATAACTTATCAGGAGAAAATTGTCATGGCAAAGAATTTTATCACTGGTTCAGCGCGCAGTCCTTCCAATGAAGAATTTCGTCGGCGCATTGAAAAATTAACGGAAATGCCGTCATACGCTGGGCTTCCGGCAAATAAGCATAGAAAAAAATCCTGGAAAAAGCCATTTGCATGGCAGCCGCGGGAGCGTCCTTTGGACGGCACCGGATAACCAATTTAACATATCCTGAAAAATGGATGGCTTATTTGTCCTTCTACCCTGCAAGCGCCGTGGTGAAGCTCACCATGCTCTGAAAGTATTCCCATGCCCACTCAGCGCGTCGATGCCTCCCCTGTCGCAACAGGGGCACTCGGCCTCGACACCATTCTGGGGGGCGGCTTCGCGGCCAACCGTGCCCATCTGGTCGAGGGGCGGCCGGGCTCAGGCAAGACCACGCTCGCGCTGCAATTCCTCCGCGACGGGGCGCGGCTCGGCGAGCGCTGCCTCTACATCACGCTCTCGGAGAGCCGGCGCGAGCTCGCCTCCGTCGCCTCCCGCCACGGCTGGTCGCTCGACGGCATCGAGATCTTCGAGCTGGTGCCGCCCGAGTTCTGCATCGACAAGCGCCAGCAGCAAAGCCTCGTCCATTCCTCCGACCTCGAACTCGGCGAGACCGTGCGGCTCGCCATCGCGGAGATCGACCGGATCAAGCCGCAACGGGTGGTGTTCGACAGCCTGTCGGAGATCCGCCTGCTCTCGCAGAGCTCCCTACGCTACCGCCGCCAAGTCCTTGCGTTGCGCAGCTATCTCCTCATCCACGACACCACTGCGCTCCTCCTCGACGACCTCACCGTCGACCAGTACGACCTCAATTTGCACAATCTCTGCCACGCGGTGATCCAGCTCGAACAGCTTGTCCCCCTCTACGGCGGTGAGCGCCGGCGCCTGCGGGTGATCAAGATGCGCGGTACGCATTTCCGCGGCGGCTACCACGACTTCGTCATCCGCCGCGGCGGCCTCTCGGTGTTCCCGCGCTTGGTCGCGGTCGAGCACGGCCATCCCTATGAGGTCGACCGCCTCAGCAGCGGTAATGGCGCCCTCGACGCGCTGCTCGGCGGCGGGCTCGACCGGGGCACCAGCACGATGCTTCTCGGCCCCTCCGGCGTCGGCAAGTCCTCGACCGCGCTCGCCTACGTAACGGCGGGGCTGGCGCGCGGCGAGCGCGGGCTGATCCTGAGCTTCGACGAGCCGACCGGGATCCTGATGCGCCGGGCTGCCGGTCTCGGTATGGATATCACGGCAGCGGTCGCGGAGGGGCGCCTGCGGGTCGAGCAGATCGACCCGGCGGAGGTTTCGCCGGGCGAGCTCGCCGCCATGGTGAGCGACGCTGTCGAGCGCGAGGGCGTGCGGCTCGTGCTGATCGACTCGCTCACCGGCTATCAGAACGCGATGCCGGGCGAGCAGTACCTACTGCCTCAGATGCACGAAATCCTGACCTATCTGAACCAGCAGATGGTGACGACGCTACTCGTGTTGGTCCAGCACGGCTTGGTGGGACAGATTTCGGCCGCGATTGATCCTACCTACCTTGCTGACACCCTACTTTTGTTTCGGTTCTTCGAGGCGGATGGGCACTTGCGCCGGGCGGTGTCGGTGATCAAGAAGAGGATCGGACCGCACGACGACACCATCCGGGAATTCTGGATTGATGCTGATGGACTTCACGTCGGCAGACAACTCATAGATGCATTGTGGCAGTGAGCGTATGTTCGTTGTCGCTTCTCTAGAGTTTTATTTATTAATATATAAAATATATATATTGCTTCGATGATAAATTAAGATGTCGAAATCATACAACCGATGCCTAGGGCTAATATATCGCCTAATGATCCTATTTAATTGATTTAAGCTGCCAAATTTGCCTGAAAGATACAACATTCAGTTATTGAATATTTTTATGCGCAAATGAATGTCTGGTAAAAATGGACACCGGACGTTCCCATACCGAAAGCGAATGTCTGCTTGGGGTCAGCAGTACGCGCACCGTTGGTTCGGCTATGCGCCAGAGGCAGCAGTTCACAACATCGATGCGCCCGAGCGATCCGGCTGGGCCGCACGCATCAGGCCAGCCACTCCGGCGCAGTGACCGGTGCCCGGCCCGAGACGAGTGCATCGGCACAGTCGGTCAGCGTACCGAGGCGCACCGCGCAGCCCGAAAGTCCGGGACCGTAATGGGCATATTTGCCCGAGGTCGTGATCACCGTCCTGGCATGGGCCGGGAACACGGGCCGCAAGATCGAGCACTAGCAGAGGTCGGGGATCATCTCGACGCCCGAGGCCGCAAGGCGCGACCGCGTGCCGTCAGCTTCGGCGGCTGCGAGGACCTGCCGCCCCACCGTGACGATCCCGGCGACGCGGGGATCGCGGCGTCGGCCGCCGCGCGCCTCGACGAGCGCCCGGCACTCGTCGAGCGAGGCATGGGGGCTGCCGATCGCCACGAGGTCGACCTCCTCGGTGGAACTGGGACATGCCCTCAAAGGTCGTGTCGCGGCGGCCACCCTTACTCCCGCAGATCGTTATTCCGCAGATCGATGCTACGCCCGTCGCGCTATCGATCACAACCGTCACGGTGACCGTTCCGATCCTCTGTCCCAGACGTCCCGGCCATATAGCTCGGGACAGCGGGACACCATCGACCCTATGGTCCACGGCTGATGCAGCACGTAGGAGCCCTCGTACGTTCGTACTCGGCCTTCGAGTTGTAGGGCACCATATCGCTGATCCCGTGCTGCCGGTATAGATCAGCATTTTTTATGCCCGCGTCATGCTCGCGGAGCACTGCAATGTTCTGCTTCTCGATAAACCGGCTCTTACGCATGATCCATTGCTATAGTGATGGACGCATTTTACGGATGGCAGGAAATCAGGGGAGCAAGACAGACGATTCGCAGTTTCATGGAGCAAAAGCAGAAATTGGTTCCGCGATTTCGACTTTAGCTGATCGTTTCGGCGCCTCTTGCTGCGAGGCTTGCTCCACCGCGAGCAATTAATTCCGTACCATCAACGAGGAATGGTGAAATTGTTATTCGATGTCACTCGAGCAGTCAATCCTAGTGCACTGACGCCTTCAAAACGTACATAGCTCGTTGCGATTTCTGATGCCTCTGCAAGCAGTTGGCGAGAGCGGGCGTGGTGTGTTCGTCCGCGTCAGTGCACTAGCAACCCTCATCATTGCTCTAAAACGCGGGATTTGTCTCTGAACCCTACGCGTAGCAGGACGTGTGCGCTCTGGTAACTGATCCAGGCGTCATACAGCCCGCAAGCTCGGCGCAGGCAGCGGGAGCCCCATTGCGCCTCCCCTGTAAGCGGGAGTGGCTCTCCCTACCCCCGCCAAGCTTCCCGGTTACCCAATGCTCACGCTTGCACGCTCGATCTGAAAAAGGGGCTTGAAAGCGCACCGGCCACTGACGGATTTCCTGTTGCCGTTTAGAATTTATGATCACGATCGGCAAAAGGCTTGCGAGCGTACAATTTTTATGACATTGGTCCGACCTAACGACGCAATGGCGTTCATGAGCACGGAGAGTGCAACGTGGCAGTATCGCTCGCAAAACCCCTTCCCCTATCAGCAGAAGAGCTGAAGGAAATAGCAACAACTATAGACGGAAAACTAGAATTGCCAGGATGGCAGACTCGACTTGCACGTATTTTAGATGCTAATTCAGAACGATCTGTAATACCTTCACAAATAAGTTTATGGACAAATCCATTAAGTGATCGAAAGCCTCCCTGGTGGGCGACTGGTCCATGCTACCTTGCACTTATAAATACTAGTATTGAATTGCACGATAGAGGCAATCAATGTTTAAAAATTGCGGAGAAGATCAGATTGAATCAACTAAGCAGGATAAAATTTGGGGATATATAGAAGTTATCGGTAAACTTTGTGGAATTTCGCTTTTGAATCCGATGGAGCACGCTTTTCAGATGGTCACAAAAACTGAGCTCGACATGGAACCGGAACGTAAGGATTGTGACTCGGGAGGGATCACTTCGCATCATATGATAAATATTAATCAGGAAGATCTAATGTTACACTTAGAAGAGTGGCATATTTTCAATAATTTTAAATTAGAAAATATCTCAGAATGCCGATCAATTGATTTTGTTGATTTATCTATAACGTATCCGGTCGATGTAGAACAATCAGCTGAGCTACCGAATGAAAAAAACATAGATCAATTTTTAGAACGGTAGAATTAAATGACTTGATTGATGAAGATCTTCCGAAACGCGATTTCGTGCTTCACCCGCTTTTGCCGGAACGTGGTCTCGCAATGCTGTACGCCGGCCGAGGGGTAGGGAAAACGCACGTAGCGCTTGGTAACAGCTACGCGGTTTCCGCAGGAGCCGCGTTCTTGCGGTGGCAAGCCCCGACGGCACGGAGAGTACTCTACGTAGACGGCGAAATGCCACAGCAGACGTTGCAGGAACGGGCAAGGGCTCTTAGAGCGGCCTGCAGTCTAGACATGCCAATAAATCCCCATTTTACGATTCTGTCGATGGATAGACAGAATTTAGGTCAGGATATTAATCTTTCGAACACAGTACATCAAGAGGAAGTGGAATTGTTATTAAATGATGGCGATCTATTGGTAATCGACAATCTTTCTACTTTGGTTAAAGGAGGGAGAGAGAATGATGCGGCAAGCTGGGATGTTATGCAAACTTGGCTTTTAAAGCTTCGCAGGCGAGGTATAAGCGTTTTGTTGGTTCATCATACTGGTAGAGGAGATCAAGCAAGAGGAACATCAAAAAGGGAGGACGTGCTCGACACCATCGTCATGCTAAAACGTCCTGACAACTACAAAATGGAAGAAGGTGCGAGATTTCAAGTCCATCTAACTAAGGCTCGCGGTATAGCCGGAGCAGATGCAGAACCTTTCGAGGCTCAACTACAGATGGCGGAAGGTAAAGCATTATGGACTTGTAGCAATATTGATGATGAAAATGCGTTAAAGATAATCGAACATACGCAGTTAGGAGCCAGTGTCCGCGAGATCGCCGCCTGTCTCGGTTTGAGTAAGTCAGCGGTGCAGCGCGCGCAGGCCGAATTGCGCGCCAACGGAAAGTTGTAAAGGCCCAAAAACAGCTCTCTATCACAAGATGCATGTTTGAGGAACGACATGAAGAGAATAGCAAAAAATTAATTAAAACGTCATCAGACTTACGTGTGTGAGCTGAAGCGGGTTGAGCCTATCCTGCATAAATTCGTTCTACGAGATAACTTATTCGGAGTTTTGAGATATAGAGTATGTAACGGCTATGAACTATTAAATATCGATGGGGTGCCGTACGAAGGTCTTATTCTAGAGTTATACAGCAACGACAAATATACATGCTACCAAACTCAAGGCTGGAATCGCCCCAAATTTCAGTATCGGAATCCTAGAGGTTGGCTAGCGGTATGTAGCAAGGGCTACGTGGTAGGTGATAAAGCTAACGCATCTTACGAAACTATGGCGGCAGCACTATGGGAATTATGCAACTTCAATATAACGTGCAAGCATTAGTTATCGACCTATCAATGATAGGCTGTAAAATATATCTTTAATACAATCGTGAATAATAATAATTCGCGAAAAATTCGTCGTAGGTTGGACTCTGCGTCGCCTTGACGAAAGCGTCTCTTCTCTAGTTGGCATTCAGGCTGTCGGCTGATCGTCTGCCGGGATGAGGTGCCGTAACCTGGAGCGCCTGAGTAAAAAATGATCGATTTTTTTCGATGTTGGTGGCCAGACAAGTCTGTATAGACGCTAAAATTACTGCCCATTGAAACCCCGATATAAAGTTATGATTCGATGCAACCCTGGAGTACACAATGCACGAGAACGACATCACCATGCTCAGCAGCGACCAAATCGCCGCCGAGGTCGCCAGGGCCAACGCGACGATGGAGGCCCTGAGAGCCTCCGGCCAGAACCACAGCGCCTGGATGCGCTCGGCGTTCCAGGGCGCTGACATCGTTTTCGGCTATTGGCAGGACCAGATGGCGCCACGGGGTGGTGTCCGGAGGGCTCTGCTGAAGGGACGGGATCGCCTTCTGCTTATCTCTCAGGGGATGGAGGCAATCCCGCAGCGCATGCTTTACGTCCACTCGTCTTGAGAAGAACTTACCGCTATGTCCCAAATCTGGGGCGACGACCGTACTGGTGCACTGCTTCCGGACACCCACAAAATCTCGTAGCTCTGCTGGCCGAGCCTTCGCCATCCCGCTGGGTGTAGAAGGCGTCGCGGTGGGCAATCTCTCGTGAATGGGGGCATCCGGTACGATTCCGTTGTATCAAAAATCAATGAACCGGAGTTTTAAAAATGAGAACCCGACTTGAATTCACTGTCAGATTCGACAACGGCGGCCGTGGCGAGACGGTTTTTGCTGAAAGCCACCAAGACGCCGCTGAGAGTTTCCTCAGAAGAATTGCTCGACGCGATTTAAATTCTAGAGGATATAGACCGCATGTCCTGCGTGATGGCGTATCAGATAGCGGGGTACACTGGTGGAGGGGTGAGCTATGGCGCCGTGCGCGCGACGGCAATGGCTGGATATCGGACGATTATCGCGCTAATTTCACGACACGAGAGCACACCTCATAATTGGTAAGGAAAGCCAGGGGTGTTACACTTGGCTCAACCGGACCAGGGTCGACCAGAAGAAGTCCTTCAACGACCTCTGCGTTTTCACACAAGCTCAGTAGTCAGCAGCGGTTCGCCGGATGGATGCCGAGCCGCCGGATTGCGCCACATGCCGACATCAATCTCGCGAACTTCGAAGGTCTGGTTCGATTTCGAGAACGGACATAGGCGCGGTGACTGCGGACGCCTCGGAGGTAGCCCGCCGGCACGGTCTGCACTCCAGCTTGCTGTTCCGATAGCGGCGCGTCGTGCTGGCCGAGCACCGGACCTCGGCTGCGGCTGCCCCATCGAACTACATCCCGCTCGCCCTGCCACCTCCAGCTACGGCGACAGCCGAGGTGCCGGCCGGGTCGGGTCTGGTCGAGATCGAGTTGGCCGGCGGGCATCGGGTGCGGGCCGCAACCGGGGCGGACCTGACGCTCCTCAGTGCGCGATCGCCGCGCTGCCTCGGTCGATGATCCCCGTCCCGTCCGGCTCGGGCGTCTGGCTGGCCACCGGGCACACCGACATGCACAAGGGCTTCGACGGGCTGGCCGCCCTCGTTCAGGACCATCTGGCGCGCGATCCCTTCTAGGGCCAGGCCTTGTTCCGCGGCCGGCAGGGCCGCCTGATCACCGATGCTCTCAAAGTCGCAGAGACGACGCGACCAGGAACGAGGCGACAGAGGACGTCGTTCGGCTACCAATGGACATCTACATCGTCGTCGTCGCCGGGTTCGGCGTCATGGTGCTGCTGACGGCGTGGCTGCCGATGGTGCTGCGCCGGTTGCCTCTCTCGCTCCCCATCTGCTGTGTCGGCATCGGTGCCGCCCTGTCGGCCGTTCCGACGCTCTACGACCTGACGCCCCATCCGAGCCTGCACCTCAAGCTCATCGAGCACGCCACCGAGGCCGTGGTGGTCATCTCGCTGATGGGCGCCGGCCTGAAGATCGACCGCATGATCGGCTGGAAGCGCTGGGCCGTGACATGGCGCCTGCTCGCGGTCGGCATGCCTCTCACCATCCTGGCGCTCGCTCTCCTGGGATCGGCCCTGCTCGGGCTCGGAGGCGTCGCGGCCCTGCTCCTCGCCTCGTCGCTGGCCCCGACCGATCCGGTGCTCGCCTCGGACGTTCAGGTGGGTCACCCGGCCGAGGAGCACGAGGACGAGCCGCGCTTCGCACTGACCTCCGAGGCGGGCCTCAACGACGGGCTTGCCTTTCCGTTCGTGAACCTCGCCATCGCCATGGCGGGAACCGGAGGCCTCGCCGGCCTGTCCTGGTCGCATTGGCTGGCGGTCGACGTGGTGTGGAAGATCGTCGTCGGCTTCGTGCTCGGCGCAGTTATCGGCCGGGGGCTCGGCTGGCTGACCTTCCATCTTCCGAACGTCTCGAAGCTGTCCCGCACCGGCGACGGCTTCGTGGCGCTCGGCATCACCTGCATCGCCTATGGCGGCGTCCAGGCAGTCGACGGCTACGGCTTCATCGGCGTGTTCGCCGCCGCCCTCGCCCTTCGTGCCTCGAACCGGGGGCACGACTACCACCGCACGATGCACGACTATGCCGAGGAACTTGAGCGCATCCTGATGATGGTGCTGCTGGTCGGGTTCGGCGCCGTCCTCGTCGGCGGGGGGCTCCTGCACGCCCTGACCTGGCCGGCCGTCGCGTTCGCCCTGCTGGCGCTCCTAGTCGTCCGTCCGCTGAGCGGCTGGATCAGCCTGCTGGGCAGCGCCCGGCGCAGCGAGGAGCGGGCGGTCGTCAGCTTCTTCGGAATCCGCGGGCTGGGCACGGTCTACTACCTGTCCTTCGCCATCGGCCATGCCCCGTTCGAGCAAACGGACCTGCTCTGGGCGACGGCCGGCCTGACCGTGCTGATCTCCATCCTGATGCACGGCATCATGGTCACCCCGGTCCTGTTCGCCCTCGACCGGAAGATGGGACGCCCGGCCGGGCTCCCCTCCCCGGCCGATCCCGCCGCTTCCAGGCCGGCGCAGGCCGATCGATCGAGGGTTTCGTGACGAAATCGAAGGTTTCGTGACGAATGAGACGGACCAGGACCATCAGCTCCGGGATCGTCGCGGCCGATACGAGATTGTGCAGCGCAACCATGTACTTACACCTAAACTATGGATTTTGATGCTTTTTACCGACAAAAATGGCAGTTTAATTATGATGCGCCGCACTTGAAGCTGGCGAATTCGCACCGATATGGATGCAGTGCAGCAAAATACCATCGAAGTTCGCAGCCCCCAGCCGATGCGCCGGGCGGGTGCGGTGGTGCTTCCGGTGCACCTCCACGAAACAACGAGGAAATTCCCATGGGCATCAATCAGAGCGCCACGTCGAACAAGCACGCTGAGCAGACCGACAAGCTCACCGACGCCGTCAAGGCAAGCATGAGCAAGACCAGCGAGCAGGGCACTCAATTCACCGAGGCGGCTCGGGACGGCATGAGCAAGATGGCCGATCTCGGCGCAAAAGCGTCCGACGATGCCAAGCAGATCGTGCAGAAGAACGTCGACACCGCATCCCAGCAGGCCCGGGAGGCTGCCGATCGGTTCACGCGCGTCCTCGGCTTCACCGGGCAGGACAGCGAGCGCCTTGCCCGTCAGTCCCAGCAGAACATCGAGGCGGTCACGCGGTGCGGCACGGTCCTGACCCAGGCGGTGCAGGACGCGTCCCGCAGCTGGTTCGAACTGGGCCAGAAGCAGTGGCAGCGCAACATCGACGGCTTGACCCGTCTGACGCGCGCGTCGTCGGTGCAGGATTTCACGGCGATCCAGAGCGAGCTGGTCCGCGAGGGGTTGCAGCACATGGTGCAGGACAGCCGGGTCATCGCCGAGGGCTCGGTCCGGGCGATCGAGGAGGCCGGTAAGGCGTTCTCCGGCCTGGACCAGACCCCTTCGGTCGTCCGCTGAGAGGTGCCGGAGCCCGGGCGAGACGCCCCGGGATCCTGCCGATCCAGCGAAGGGCCGCCTGACGGCGGCCCTTCTTTTGACACAGCAGTTCACGCCGGGCGGTGCGGAGTTCGCCCTGGGAGGACGCCCACTCCTTCGCTCCTCGGCCTCGCGATGCGCGCTGTCGCCGGCCAGGCCGTCACTCAAGCTTCGGCTCACCGGGGTCGAGACGGTTCAGTAAGTCGGCATCTTGGGCAGTCGCCATGAGGATATTTTTGATTTGATCTAGCATATTTTTGCCAAAGTCGCGATTTTAGCAAAAATCCCCCATCATTTCAGTTCCATTTCTGCTCAATCTGGCTTTGTTCCGATATCGTGTGTCGCATAGACACATAACAGCATAGACATTTTCTGTAAGATAATCTTATCGACGTGGACGATAGCTCACTGGATCGTCCGCGCTTTGGACCAAGGAACATCACAAGACATGAAAATCACTATCGCTTCATTCGCCGTGGCGCTCGTCCTCGGCATTGCCTCGCTCTCATCCGCCATGGCGTTCGAGTCGAGCTCCCCCTCGGACCCGTTCTGGAGCGACGACGTCGTGACGACGGGTTCGATCGGCGGCCGTACCAATACCAGCGTGCCCTTCTACGGCGCCTGCCCGATGAGCTCGGCTTCGGAGGGCAACGCCAACCAGCAGAACTTCCCGGTCAAGCAGTATGGTCAGACCTCGGGCGGGTATCGCTGTTGATTGGGCCGGATGGAATCCAGGCCATGCTCTTGCGTGCCGTCTCCTACGCGATGATCGGGGTACTGGTCGGAGGACTCGTCATGACGGTCGCCGGTACCACCGGTGCCCTGTTGGGCCTGTAACGACGGCAGGGAGGTGCCGCCCGATGGGGCGGCCTTCTCATGTCCGACGGGGAGAAGGGCCGATCCGGCGAAGTTCGGCTGGCGATCGACGTCGAGAAGATAGACCTCTCCACCGACACGGCCGTGCCGCTGGGAGCGCTGCCGCCCTCTCCGTAGGCAAACGGGCGGGTCACAGCCCCTCAAGGCTCTCACGAGTCCGCTCCAGGCTCGCCCAGATCCGCGGCGAGCGTCGCTCCAGATCTGCAAGACCCGTCCCGATTCCTGCTGCCGGCCAGACGACGATGCCGCCGGACCGGAGGTGATCGGCGAGTCGGCGACACGGGGGTTCAGCAGCCCTGCGGAACGTCTCAATATCAGCGTCCGTGAAGTAGGCGGCCGGGTCCATGGCCGGCAACGGCTTGGTCGCGATGCCGACGGCGTTCGGTTCGCCACGCATCTCTGCCGCCTGGCCGCCCAGGCTCTTGCCGATCAGCGTGTCGCCGAACACCCAGAGCGTGTCGGGCTCATCTCGGAGCATCTGGCGGGTGATCTGGTGCTCCCGGCGGATCGGCATGCGCTACTTCCCGTGTTTCCGTTCTGCCATGCCTCGGGGCCGAGGCTCGCGCGACATCGGGCCGAGTTGGCCGAGTGTCCGGCGCGAGGCAGAGCCATGTCGCTCGAGGACAGCGAAACCCGTGCGCGGCCTGGCATTTCTCACGGATAGCGCACGCCTTTGTCCGGCGTGTCGCCCGAAGCGCGAGGGCCGGCGACCGGCTCATTGCCCGTCGAGGCGATGCTGGATCCACGCCTGCGCTTCATCAAGATCGGCGAAGGTGGGCTGGCCCTGGTCATCCACCCGGCCGAAGCCCGCCTCGAGAAACCACCTTCCCTCATCCACCCCGTGATCCTCGGAGAGGCGGACCAGCACAGCGACCAGGAAGCCGTCGGCGGAGACGAGCCGGCTTTCCGCGTCGCGGCTGCCCGTTGCGATCGGGACAGGCTGAAGGTGGAGGCTCATGCTGTCAGTCGGTCCACGTGGAGGTACAAGGGATCAAACTCGCCGATCTTGGCGAGTTCCGGCCAGTTTGAAATATTGAGCCAGCCATTCCTAAGCGCGAGCAAATTTTCCTCGCGCAACTGGCGTAAAACACGATTGATGTGCACGTTCGACAGACCGAGCGCGTCGGCGATGTCGACTTGCATGACGGGCAGCCTGTAGCGATGATTCTCGGCCAGCCCGACGGCCTCGAGTTTGACATACATCTCGCAAAACAGGTGCGCGACCGCCTGGTATGCCGACCGACGGCCCATCCCGACCATCCACTCTCGGAAGATGGCACCGTCGACCAAGGTATCACGCCAGAGCGTCGCCGCGATGCCGGGATACCCGGTCGTCAGGTCGCGAATCGCCTCGTGGGGGACGAACGCCAGCGTGACGGGCGTCAAGGCGCACAGGCTGTGGTCCATGACACGCAGGTGCAAGCTCTGCAGGTCGGGAATGTCGCCCGGAACATGGAACGAGAAGATCTGGCGCCTGCCCTCGGCTAACAACTGGTAGCGGCTCGCCCAGCCATCCAGAATCAGGCAGCACTGCATGGGACGGTCGTGCTCGCATACGATATCATGCCCGCCAGGCAACGGCCTGATCGTCATGGGCAGGCGCATGACGGCGCGGCGCTCTTCGTCGGAGAGGCGCGCAATGCTGCCCAGCTTGCGAACGAGCATGTCTGCCGGGTGGCTCGATGTGGGGACCAAGGCGGCCCTCCCTTCACTTTGCAGGTGGAAGCGCACACCTCTCCCAGCCATCAGCACCTGTAAGAAACAACCGATGACGAGCTTGGAATACAACACAAATTAATCACCAAATACAACATACCACCGTTTTCTTCGATTTTTTCCGGATAATATCTGGTCAGGGTTGCAGCGTAAGGCCGCCTCTCCGAGCGCGAAAGACGATCCCTGCGTGAGATCGTTCAAGCGAGGTCTGTTGCACAGACCGGACGTCACCTGCACCCGCCCCCCTCGGTCTCGCGCGCGCAAGGAGTGCATCCGTTGGCATCGAAGGAGAAGCACCGAATGTCGGATGAGCCGAGACGCATCTGGGTGATCGAAGGCCGGAGCGGCGTCGAGATCTTTTTCAGGAGCACGATCGGCTTCGAGCTCGCGACGGAGGTCGACATCATTGCGATGCTTCAGCGCCTGGCTTGCCGGCACCTGGCGCCCCACGAGGTCCTGAACGCGTCCCTGCGGGACAACGATCGGTCCTACAACTCCCTGCTCGCCATCAGCAAGGACACCGGCGAGGGCCGCGATCTGCTCACGACTCAGCTCGATCCGCACTACACGGCGCGGTCGGAAACCGATCGGGACCTGCCGGACCTCGACGAGGCTCGCCCCCTTCCGCGCGGATGAGGCCGAGGACCGAGGCACGGTCGGCGGCGCCCCTCGCGGGTGGGTTCGACCGCCGCCGGATTCATCGGTGGTGCCGGTCCCCGGACTGGAGCGAGGATACGGCCGGCGGACAGCCAGCGCCTGTGCGGCGAGCCCCGCCGCGCGAGCGCCGATCACCCATGGGGACGCCCCCCGCCCGCGGCCCCGGACACGATCCTTGCGAATGCCGCCGCCGTCGCCGCTATCGGCCGACAGTGACATGCCGGCCACCGGTCGATGTCGCGGAATAGCCGCCCCACCCCTCGGTTGAGACGGGTGTCACGGATTGCCGCTGCGCGACGCGGGTTGCGGGTAGGCCGGGTTGCCGGCGGGCACGCCAGTGGAAGTCGCCGACGTCGCTGCGTTCGACGGCCCGCTCGCCGAACCCGTGCCTTGCTGTCGCGATGCGGTCTGGCTCACGTCTGTCGGCGCATTCGCGCCTTGCCAGGTCAGCAGGGCGACGAACGAGACCAAGGCCAAGCCGAAGCTGGCGATCAAGACATAGAGCACGGGCTTGCCAGGCTTGCCTTGGCGGCTGTCCTGGCCCGATGTGTTTTCCGTCATGTGCATGCTCCGCTAGCGATTTTGCGAGTCGTATGAACGACAACTTGCCGAATATCAGGATGGTTCAGCCACGTGACATTGAAATAATTCGCACCTATAAGGGGATTGTGCGAAAATATCATTTGAATGTCATAGAATTTATTATCGCGAGGCCTGCGCGGAGCCGCTGCCCGGACAATCGCCCGATCATGGTGCGATCGGACGTAGCTCTGGAATCCTTTGATCCGGCCCCCCTTCCGCTGCGGCCCCGGCGGGGATAGGGCTTGATCGTGACGCTCGGCCATGCCGGATCTCCGTTGAAGGTTGATCGATTCCTGGATGCGCTAGGGGCGGCGGACGGGCACCACACACCGGGTCGAATCGCCGACGAGCCTGCGGGCTTCGGTGTCGGCGCTCCCGGATATCGGCCGTTCCGCCGGCGCCGACACCCCGCGAGACGGCATGCGCCCATGCCCGGCAACGCTCGGATACTTATGTCGCTCCCTTAATCGCAGGAGGGGGTATTATCGAAAATCCGACCTGGACACCATTGAATAGCGCCGATTTATATTATTTCATCATATGATCGGGTGCGTCTTTCTCGGGTATGCCAATATCAAGGCGTCGGACATGTGAAGAAACATGGTCGGTGCGATTGCTCCGCCGAGGGGTCGACGGGGCCGCCCGACGCCGCCCGGCACGAGGAATGGGGATCGTCACGCCGTACGGATGCGTGCCTTGCAGAATCCCGTCCCTGGTTTCAACAACCGCCGACGGCCCGTGACGGACCAGTCGGTGCCTCCATCCGCGTGGCGACGTATTTTTCGGTCCTAGTGACGATCTCTTCCGTGCCGATTATCATCCAATGATGATTGTCTCGAATAAGACATACATATGTTATTCGTATATTTCGGCTCGTCCGCCGACTTATCTTCAATAAATCCCTAAAATATTTGGAACTTATGCCACGGACAGATATTTAATAATCGTACCCTCTGCGAAGGTACGGATGGCCATGGCGGCGGGGCCGATCCATCCGATGCCGTAGGCATCCGCCGCTCGATCATGCGGTGCCCTGCAAGCAGGCCAACGGCCTGACGGTCGGCAAGGCCGAAGCCACGGCCGCATTCGACACCCGTCATGTCCACGCGCCCGATGTGGACCTCGCCATTGGATGCGTTCCATCGCCCGTCGCGCGTTCGCGCCGGGACCCGCCGCCTGCCGCAAGCTGGAGCCAACCCATGTCTTTCCTCGCCTGGATCGTCCTCGGCCTGATCGCCGGATTCATCGGCAGCAGGATCGTCAACAGCACCGGCCAGGGGCTGATCGTCGACATCGCACTCGGAATCGTGGGCGCCGTCGTCGGCGGCTTCCTGTTCCATCAGTTCGGCGAGCCCGGCGTCTCGGGACTCAACCTCTACAGCCTGCTCGTCGCCACCGTTGGAGCGGTGGTCGTGCTGTGGCTCTACCACGCCCTCGTGGGCCGCCGGGTCGTCTGATCCGCCGCCCGTCCCATCCCGACATCCAGGAATCCCCAATGCCCACCATCAGCGAAGCCACGCCCGTCGCCCCGGGCCGCCAGCCCGGCCTCGATCCGGCCCCCTCCCAGACGAATGCCGTCGCGCCGGCCGAGGAGGTGCGCACGATGATGCTGAACTCGGTCTCGTGGAGCGCAGTCTTCGCGGGCGCCACGGTCGGGCTCATCGCCCAGGTCATCCTGAACATGCTCGGCCTCGGCATCGGCCTCTCGACGGTCGACCCCCTGGGCGACGGCACCCCGGCGGCGAGTTCGCTCGGCATCGGCGCCGGCCTCTGGTTCGTCCTCTCCGGGATCCTCGCCGCGGGGGCCGGCGGATACTTCGCCGGCCGGCTCTCGGGCAAGCCGTCGCCCGCCACGGCAGGGCATCACGGCCTGCTCGCCTGGGCGGTCTCGACCCTCGTCGTTCTGTACATGCTGTCGTCGGCAGCCAGCGGCATCGTCAGTGGCGCCCTCGGCACGGCCACCTCGGCCATCGGCGGGGTCGGCAACGCGATGGGCGGATCGGTCTCGACCCTGGCGCAGGCGGCGGCGCCGTCCCTGAGCAAGGTCACGGACCCGTTCTCAGGGATCGAGGCCGGAATCCGGGGCGGATCCGGATCCGATCCGGCCGCGCTGAAGGACACCGCGGTGACCGCCATGCGGGCCGCCGTCTCGGGCGACGGAGCCCAGCAGGCCGCCGCGCAGGACAAGGCCGCCCAGGCCCTGGCGAAGGCCCAGAACATCCCCGTCGAGCAGGCCCGGACCCAGGTCGCCCAATACGTGCAGCAGTTCAAGGAGACCCTCGCCTCGGCCAAGGAGCAGTCGAAGGAGGTTGCCGACGCCGCTGCCCGTCGGGTGTCCCAGGGAGCCCTCTCCGGGGCGCTGGCCCTGATCTTCGGTGCGCTCGCCGCCTTCTTCGCCGGTCGCAGCGCGGCCGTCGCGCCGGTCGTCACCCGCATCTCCTCCCACGCACCGGCGCCGCGCCGCGTGTGACGTCCTTGCGGGCCGCGCCTGCGAGCCCCGCATCACTCCGGGCCTCCTCGGCTCTCCTCCCGTGAAAGGCCGGTGCCGTGATCCAGCTTCTCGTCCTGTTCGCGATCGCAGCATCGGCCATGCCCTCCCGCCACGCGGGCGGCGGAAGATCGGTCCCGTGAGGCGCTGCGGCCGTTCCGGCAACGGCCGCAGCGAAGCCCGCGACGCGCCGCCGGGCATGACGGAGCGGGCCGAGGCGTCGGACGACCGTCCGGAAACCCGGCGGTTGGGGCCGACCGACGACGACCCCACCAACCCGACGACCGGCCGACCCGGACGGGCCTTCATGCGGGTGGCACGGCGGACGGGCGGACCAGCCGGTTCCGCCCGGCGGCGGCCCCCGACCCGACGACGACAGGAGAACGAGATGGACGAGAACAGCATCGCCGGCGCCGCCAGGGAGTTCGGCGGCAAGGTCCAGGGCGCGGCCGGCACCGTAGCCGGGAACGACGAGACCAGGGCGGAGGGCAAGCGGGACGAGGTCGGAGGCGCCACCGAGACCCGCGTCGGGCAGGCAAGCGACACCGTGCGCGACGTGGCGGGCGAGGCCGGCGACCTCGCCGACCGGGCGATCGACACGGGTCGCGACGTCCTTCCGGAGGCCGGAGCCGCCCCCCGACGGGGCGGCGACACGCTCACCCAGTATGCCAAGGAATTCCCGCTCGCGTTCGCCGCGATGGCCGGTGCCCTCGGCTACCTCCTCGCCGTGGCGATCCGCAGACGCCGCTGATGGGAACGCCACGGACCAACTCCGATCGGGCTTTTTCGCCCCTGCATCGCCCACCGCCGGACCCACGACGGCGTCGGAGGATGGCGCGAAGCGGCGGCGCTCCTGCCCGGTCCCAAGCCGCTTCCGGGCAAGGATCGCCCCGGGATCCGACCCGTTTCCTCCACGCTCACGAGACCACCATGGCCATCGATCCCCGTTCGGAACGCCGCGGGCCGCTTCCGTTCCGCCTCGCGATGGCGGACGCTTTCCTGGACCGGCCCGTCGTCTGCACCCAAGTGAGAACCGGCGCCACGGGACCCAGCGTCGAGGGACCCGTCGCCGCGCCGAGGTCCGGGCCGGTGACGCAGGCTCCTCTCCGCCGCCTCGGACCGTCGCTGCTCGCCGTCGTCGGGATCCTGTGCCTCGGCGCGGTCGCGCTGTCGTGGCGCAGGCGACGGGACGCGGTCCCCGCACAGAGGCGATCATTCGGAGCCGCCGATCCCGCCGACCGACCCGGGACCGGCCTGCCTCCTCGCCCCGACACCGGACCCGATCCGATGACCGCACCGACCGACCTCGCACCGCACCGCGCACCTCGCACCCTCTCGCTGGCACTCCAGGGCGGCGGCTCGTTCGGCGCCTTCACCTGGGGCGTCCTCGACCGGCTGCTGGAGGAGGACGATCTCGTCATCGACGCCGTCAGCAGCACGAATGCCGGGTCGGTCAACGCCGTCGTGATGGCGGCCGGCCTGATCGCCGGTGGCCGGCCGGAGGCGCGGCGCCACCTCGACCGCTTCTGGAAGCGCATCAGCGAGACCGCGCCGCCTCAGCTCGGGCCCGCCGTGACCGTCTTCACCGACATCACGTCCCGCTGGCTCTCGCCCTACCAGTCGAATCCCTTCAACCACGATGCCCTCGACCGGCTGCTCGCCGACGCGGTCGATTTCGACGCCCTTCGCGCCGCGCCTCCGTTCAAGCTCCTGGTCGCCGCGACCGCGGTCCCGGATGGCGCGACCCGGATCTTTCGCGAGACCGAACTCGTGCGCAAGATGGTCCTCGCCTCGGGCTGCATCCCCCTGAAGTCCCAGGCGGTCGAGATCGAGGGCCGGCGCTACTGGGACGGGGGCTACTCGGCCAACCCGCCGTTGATCCGCCTCATCGAGGCGTCCGACGCCCCGGCGATCCTGCTGGTTCAGATCGTGCCAAGTCTCGGCCAGGGGGCGCCCTGCAGCGCGCCCGACATCGTCCGGCGACTGGAGCAGATCACCTTCGATGGCGTGCTCCAGCGCGAGCTGTCCGCGTTGCGCACGATGGTGGACCTGTCGTGGTCCGGCGGGGGCCGCAGCGCCCTGGCGGCGAAGCTCCGCGCCCTGGCGCTGCACCGCGTCTCGGCGGAGGACCACCACCCGGCGCTCCAGGACGAGAGCAGCACCGATCTCGGCTGGCGTTTCCTGCTGCGGCTGCGCGCGGCCGGGCGCAGCGCGGCGGAGGCCTGGCTCGCCGAAGGCACCCGCCTACCAGCCGGGCGCGCCCCGCCCCTGCGGTCAATCGGATGACCGCGCGCCCCGGACGTGGCCGGCGCGACGGATCGGCCCGGCCGGCGGGTGCTCCGACGAACCAAGGATGACCGCATGACCAACCCACTGCACGACCTCGCGGCGAACGGGGTCGCCGTCTGGCTCGACGACCTGAGCCGCCCCTGCATCGAATCCGGCAACGCGCCGGCGGCGGCCCCCGACACGTCCCGCACAGGAGCCGCCGCATGAGCATGCCCGCGCCAGTCCCGCCCATCGATCCGGCCGACGACATCCGGTCGAAGGCCGTCCAGGCCAAGGCGATCGCGCTCGGCAAGCTCGCGATTCGGGCCACCACCTCGGCCGGGAGCGGGCACCCCACCACCGCGCTGTCGCTCGCCCACCTCGTCACGGTGCTGATGTACGGGGTGATGCGCTGGGACCCGGCCCGACCCGACGCCCCCGGTTCCGACCGCCTCGTCCTCTCCGAGGGCCATGCGGTGCCCATCGTCTACGCGGCCTGCACCGATCTCGGCGTGACGGTCCGCCCCGGCGGCGCGGCGCGGCCGATGACGCTGGACGATCTCCTCGCCCTGCGCAGCATCGACAGCTTCGTCGACGGCCACCCCAACCCGATGCTCGGGTTTCCGTTCTTCGACGCGGCGACCGGGTCGCTCGGACAGGGGCTCTCCGTCGCGGCGGGGCTTGCCGCGGCCGCCCGGATCGATGGCAGCGCGAAGGCGATCTACTGCATCATCGGCGACGGCGAGGCGCGAGAGGGCCAGATCTGGGAGGCGATGGACTTCATCGCCGATCACGGGCTCTCGTCCGTCGTCGCCCTCTTCAACTGCAACGCCCTCGGGCAGAGCGACCGGGTCTCCCCGGCCCAGGACTGGCAGTCCCTGGCACGCAAGGCGGAGGCGTTCGGCTGGGAGGCGGTCGTGGTCGACGGCCACGATCCCGTCGCGATCGAGCAGGTCCTGCGGGCGCGGCCGACCTCGCGGGAGGCGAGGCCCCTCTGCGTGATCGCCCTGACCGTCAAGGGCTGGGGCGTGCCCGACCTCGGCGGCATGGGTCATCACGGCACCCCCGTCACGGCAGGCGGGCTCGACGCCGCCCTCGCCGCCCTCGATGCGCGCGCCCGGGCGCTAGGCGTCGCCGGCATCGACCCCGGCGCGAGCGCGGCGGTCCTCACGATCGCGCCGCCTCCCGCGCCGCCGGCCTCGACGCCTGCGACCGAGCCGGTCGGGTTCATGGCGGCGGTCGGCCGCAACCCGACGGTCGCCGCAGCTGTGAAGGAGACGCGCGCCCTCTCGCCGCGCCGGGCCTACGGGCTCGCCTTGGAGGCTCTCGGCGCCGCGAATCCCGCCGTCGTGGCGCTCGATGCCGACGTGAAGAACTCGACCTACGCCGACGGCTTCGCGAAGGCCTTTCCCGAGCGCTACTTCGAGGCGCGCATCGCCGAGCAGAACATGGTCTCGGCGGCCGCGGGCCTCGCGAGCGGCGGCAAGATCCCGTTCGCCAGCACCTTCGGGCGCTTCCTGGAGCGCGCCTTCGACCAGATCGAGATGGCGGTCATCGGCGGCGCCGGCCTCAAGCTCGTCGGCACCCATGCCGGCGCGACCCTGGCCTCGGACGGGCCGAGCCAGATGGCGCTCGCCGACGTCGCCTTCATGCGCGCCTTCTCGCATGTCGAGGACAAGGCCGGCCGCCCGGCGGTCACGGTGCTGACCCCGAGCGACGCCGTGGGCGCCTACGCGATGGTGCTCGCCATGGCGTACTCCCCGGGCGCCTTCTACCTGCGGGCGGTGCGGGCGGACCTGCCGATCCTCTACGCGGAGGACGAGCGCTTCCCGTTCGGCGGCCACAAGGTCCTGCGCTGCTCGCCGAACGACGGGCCGCGGATGGTCCTGGTCGCCTCCGGCTACATGGTCCATGGCTGCCTGGAGGCGGTGGAGGTTCTGGCCAAGGCCGGGCACTCGGTGGCGGTGGTCGACGCCTATTCCCTGCCGATGGACACCGCGCCGGTCCTGGCACTCGCCGGCCGCGGCGGCGTGGTCATGACGGTCGAGGACAACTACGTCGGCGGGATCGGCAGCGAACTGGCGGAGGCCGCGGCGGAGGCCGTCGACGCGCCGAGGGTGCACGCCCTCGCGGTCCGGACCATGCCGAAGAGCGGCCGTACGCCTAACGACGTGCTCGCCTATGTCCGTCTCGGGGTGGCCGACATCGTCTCCGCCGTCGAGGCGGCGGCCCGGAATGTCGCCTGAGGCCCGTCTCCCTGTGAGGCCGGACGGGAATGCGGCGGCGATTGCCCCCTCCCCCGTCCCGGCCGACCGGCGCAGGACCGCCGCCCGCCGATGCAAGGCTTGACCCCATGAATACCCAGACGACGCCTCCCGCAGGAATCGCGGCGCGCGACATCGCCCGCCATTGCGCGGCCTACCGGGAGCCGGACGTGCGCAGCGCCCTCGGCCAGATTGCCAATACCGGTCTGCCCTACCTCGTCCTGTGCGCCGCCATGGTCGCCGCGGCGGCGACCGGGCATGGCTGGGTCGTGCCGCTCCTCGCCGTCCCGGCCGGCGGCCTCCTCGTCCGCCTCTTCATCATCCAGCACGATTGCGGGCACGGATCGTTCCTGCCCTCCCGCACCGCCAACGACGGCATCGGCCGCGCCCTCAGCCTGCTGACGCTGACGCCCTACGACAGCTGGAAGCGGGCGCACGCTCTGCACCACGCCTCGACCGGAGACCTGAGCCGACGCGGCACCGGCGACGTCGCGACCCTCACGGTGCGGGAGTACCTCGCCTTGTCGCGCCTGGGCCGGCTCCGGTACCGGCTCTACCGCAATCCGTTCCTGCTGATTGGGCTCGGCTCGCCGCTCAACTTCATGCTGCTCCAGCGCATGCCGTTCGGCATCGGCTTGCCCTGGCGCACCGCTTGGCGCGACGTGCTCGCGCTCGACGCGGCTCTCGCCGTGCTCGTCGGCCTGCTGGCTGTCGCGGCGGGCGGGGTGATGCCGGTGCTCGTCGCGCTCGTTCCGACGACGTGCGTGGCGGCCTGGATCGGCGGATGGCTGTTCTACGTCCAGCACCAGTACGAGGCCACGGTCTGGGACGGTCCCGAGACCTGGGACTTCCACACCGCCGCTCTCGGTGGAAGCTCGCACTACGTGCTGCCGGCGGTGCTGCAATGGTTCACCGGCAATGTCGGCCTGCACCACGTCCATCACCTCAACAGCCGTATCCCGAACTACCGCCTCCAGGAATGCATGGACGACCACGCGATGCTCGGGCAGGTGGGCCGCCTGACGCTGCGCGACAGCCTCCGCTGCCTCGGTCTGGCGCTTTGGGACGAGGATGCCCGCAGGCTGGTCGGGTTCTCGCGCGTGCGGACGCTCGAGGCGGCCTGAAGGACGGCCGGAACGCCACGGCCCCGCCTCACGCCTCGCGATCGGGAGCCGGCGCCGTCCCGAGGCCGGCAATCGGTTCCGACGAGGCAGGCCTGGCCGGCTTTTCATGCTGCAATGCAACATCGCCGAGGCCGGAGGGTTGTCGGAAGGGCGCAGCCGCGCGGACCCGTGCCGACGGCATCGGTCGTTCCTTCGTCCGGCAAGGCCGTCCCGCCCCGTGCCCATCCGGCCCTCACCGTGCGGCGGGCGGGTTCCGGCACGGCCCGCCGGTCGGCCATGGGCGGTGACGAGACCGGCGTCATCCGGAAAGGCGACGAATTCCAGCGTGGCTTGTCGGCGCATCCGCGAGGGCGCGATGCCCACGAACCGCGGCCGCGATCCGGTGGTGCTCCAGGCAAATCCGCACACGAAAGTTCAGCGATGACCATGAATTTCAGGATCGACCAGACCGGAGCCTCGGGGCTGTCGATCGACCGGCCCCGGGCGCTCGAGTGCCGGTTCCGCAACTCTGCCGGAAGCCGGGCCTACGACCTGTTCGTGCCGTCCGGCCCCGGGGACGGCCCCCGACCGCTGGTGGTGATGCTGCACGGCAGCTCGCAATCGGCGCGCGACTTCGCCATCGGCACGAACATGGATCGCCTGGCGGAGGAGCAGGGCTTCCTCGTCGCCTATCCGGATCAGCCGCGGTCGGCCAACATCACCAAGAGCTGGAACTGGTTCCGGGACGCGGATCAGCAGCGCGAGCGGGGCGAGCCGTCGATCCTGGCCGGCCTCACGCGGGAGATCATGGGACGCTTCGTCGTCGATCCGGCACGGGTCTACATCGCGGGCTTCTCGTCGGGCGGCGCCGCCGCCGCCGTCATGGCGATGACGTATCCGGACCTCTACGCGGCCGTCGGCATCCATTCCGGCCTCGCCTGCGGTTCGGCCGGCTCGATGCTCCTGGCCCTGCCCACGATGTATCGGGGTGCCCTGCTGCCGCAGCGGCAGGCGACGAATCCGGTGCCGACCATCGTCTTCCACGGCGACCGGGATACGACCGTCGCCCCCATCAACGGCGACCAGGCCGTCGCCCAGGCACGACCCGATTCGGACCTGATCGTCACTACCGTCGAGGGGCGCTCCAGCGGCGGGACCGCGTTTACCCGCACTTTCCTCACCGAACCGGCCGGCACCTGGACGTCGGAACAGTGGATTCTGCACGGCGCGGGGCATGCCTGGGCCGGCGGCCATCCGGCCGGTTCCCACACCGATCCGGCGGGCCCCGACGCCAGCCGCGAGATGCTGCGGTTCTTCATGGCGAACCCGCGCCGGTGATGCCGCGCCGGGCGCACGGCAAGGGCGAGAGCGGGACGACGATCAGGGCGCCTCGCGAGCGTGGCTTACCGGGAGACCGGGCGTCCTTCGACGAGAAGGCGCTCGTACTCGCCCTCCGGACCGCCGTAGCAGGCTCCGGCCTTCGCGAGCAGCGCGGCCCGGTCGCGGATCGTGATGGTGCCGCGCTCGGTCCGGATCATGCCGGCCTGCTCGAACACCGACAGTGCGGTCGTCAGTCCCGGACGGTTGATGCCGAGCATCAGCGACAGGAAGCGATGCGTCGTCGGCAATTCGTCGCCCGTGGTGCGGTCGTGGCACATCAGGAGCCAGCGTGCGAGACGCTGGTCCACCTTGTAGCGCGTGTTGGCGAGCGCGGTGCCGGCGATCTGGACGGTCACGGAATAGGCGTAGCGCAGCAGGAAGGCATGCAGGTCGGGGCTGGTCCCGAGGATCTCACGCATGGCGTCCGCCTCCAGGCACCAGGCGTAGCCGCTCGCCTGCACCCGTCCCTCATGCACGCTCCGGTCCGTGCCCATGAGGACCGGCAGCCCGACGAGGCCTTCCCGGCCGATCAATGCCAGCTCGATCTGCCGGTCGTCCGACGCCGTCGCGATCACCGAGAGGATGCCATCCTCCACGAAGAGGACGTGCCGGATCGGCGTGCCGGGCGCCATGAGCACCTCCCCGATCCTGAGCGGCACCGTCATCAGGTGGGGTTGAAGCCGGGCAAAATCCGCTGGCGGAAGTGCCGCAAGCAGACGGTTGTGGCACGCTCTCTGGACGGACACGATCCCGACCTCGTTGGGGGCGGGAGCCAACAATCCTCACCGCTTGCGCCGGGTTGCATGTGCAAGCGACGGCGCACTGTATGATCTTAATCGTCCTCAGCCGCAAGAAAACAATCATAGGACTGTGCGGAGGTCAGATTTACGACATACATTGTCGCATCTTTCTGACTGATGTAGCTGATGCAGGACGCACTGATCCGAAAGCTTGAGAGCTTCGAGGAACTGACCGAGGCAGATCGCAAGGCATTGAGTGCCTTGACGCTCCGCATTCGCAGAGTGCCCGCGCGCACCGACCTGATCAGCGAGGGCGATCCGCCGAACAGCGTTCATCTGATCCTCGATGGCTACGCATGCCGCTACAAGGTGCTGCCGGACGGGCAGCGCCAGATCATGGCCTATCTCGTGCCCGGCGACTTCTGCGACCTGAATGTCTTCATTCTCGATCAGATGGATCATAATATCGGCACGATCACAGCCTGCCAAGTCGTGGATATCCCGAGACAGGCCATCGTCGAGATCACGAACGACCATCCTCGGGTCACGCAGGCATTGATGTGGTGCGCCCTCGTCGACGAAGCCGTTCTGCGGGAATGGCTCGTCAATGTCGGAGGCCGCCCGGCCAACCTGCGGATCGCCCATCTCATCTGCGAGCTCCTGCTGCGGCTGGAGGCCGTGGGCCGTGTGACGGGCAACAGTTTCAGCTTCCCGTTCACCCAGATCGACATCGCCGACACCATGGGCCTGTCGAACGTGCATGTGCATCGCACGCTACGCGACCTTCGCGCGCTCGGCTTGATCGCGCTCAAGCGCCGGACCCTGACCATTCTGGACGTGACGCGGTTGAAAGCCTTGTGCGGCTACAACCCGAACTACCTGCACCTGAAGAACACGCGGTGGGGTGTGCGCCGCAACATTCCATGGCCGAGCACTGGCCGACGAAGCTCATGATGAAGCCGCCGCACAACGTCGAGACGCTTGTTGTGCTTCAGCCGATCGGCGTCGACACGGACAGCGATGATCGTCAGGGGTTGCTCGTGATGGCCAACGGGTTGCTGGTCGGCGTGCTCGTGCGCCTCGATACGCCCGGTCACGAACAGCTCCGCGGCTGGTTCCTCGAGGCCGGCTTCGGCCGCCTGGCAGGACTGCGTGCCCCCACCTTCGACACGCCGGAGGCGGCGGCCCGATGGCTCCGGCAACGGTTGAAACGATGAGCCGGACGGCACCGCCGCGAACAGGGAGTTAATCGTGACCGAACCATCGCAGCGGCCGGTCCCGACGGACGCCGCGGACGTCCCGCTGCCCGACTCCCATGCCTTGATCGCCAAGCTCGAACGCAGCGTCGGTTTGACGGATGAAGATCGAGGGACGCTGATGGGGGTGATGAGCCAGAGGAGGAGGGTTTCCTCCCAGGTCGACTTGATCCGAGAAGGCGATCGCCCCGAGAGCGTGTTTCTCGTGACCCGGGGCTTCGCCTGCCGCTACAAGATCCTGGTTGACGGTCAGCGCCACATCCTCGGCCTGCTCGTACCGGGAGACACGTGCGACCTGCACGTCGCCATCCTGAACCGCATGGACCACTCCATCGCTGCCCTGACAGCCTGTGAGATCGTGGAGATTCCGCGGAGCACGATTGTCGATCTGACCAGCAACCATCCCCGCATTGCGCAGGCGCTCTGCTGGGCGACGCTGGTGGAACAAGGAATCCTGCGCGAGTGGTTGACGAACCTCGGGCAACGTGGGGCGGATCAGCGGATGGCTCATCTCTTCTGTGAGCTTCTGCTGCGTTTGCAGGTCGTCGGATTGGCGGGAGAAACGGGTTGTTTTCTACCTCTGACACAAGTCCATCTGGCCGACATCCTAGGCTTCTCGATTGTGCACGCCAACCGTACGCTACAACATTTGCGCTTCTTAGGTCTGGTCGATCTAAAGCACAGACACTTGAAAGTTCCAAACTTGGCTCGTCTACGAAATTTTTGCAGCTTCAATCCTGAGTACCTGCACCTTTCTCGACGCGTCTAGAGCATTTTTCAACAAAATAAATATCGGCCGTAATAGAAATGAGACAAAATAAAAGAAATGGATAGCTTCACGATTGCAGCATGATCGTGAATTTATTTAATCAAACAGTCTCAGAAAAACCCGAAGCGACTCATTTTATACGCTGGTAGGCGCCACGTACAGGCGGCTTAAGCTTCGTCGGCATCCTGCTCATCATCCTGTTGTGCTTCTGCTCACAGGTTGGACACGCTGGCACTCTCTCTGGGAAGTTCGTGCAAGCCCTTCGTTTAAAGCGGGGCGAGATCAAGCGGCCGTGTAAATATTAATTCAATATTGTAATGCAATATTATCAGCTTATCATCATTCCAATAATTATGAGACTAGCAGTATAGACCGGACGACGATCGTTATCGGTGACGATAACTGTGATCGCGTGACGATCATCGTCTTGCGATATATTGTCAAGCGCTATCGCAGGCAGAGCGCGCTTCGCGTGTCGACAAGCCTCCGCGATATTTTCACATTCAACCCCCACGTCATCGTAAATCCACTTTCCATCATGGATGTCGAAGAAAAATGTAGGCATCGCACGATCCAAATAAGTCGCCCGCGAGCATGCACACCCCATACTCGTTGGTGTCAACATATAAATCAAAAATCACAACCTAAAAAGTAGCGATTCAATCTATTTTGAGAATATTTAGTCTGTTTCTGACATATAATGTCGTATTTCCTACATTATATGACTGGCGATTCCTGCCATTGAAAGAGAGGCATCACCACACCAGTTCGTTGATAGCTTCGCAGCCAGGCGCAATCTGGGCAATGACATACAAGATACTCAAAAGTGAACTGGCGTTGAGCCAACGAGCCGCCGATCCAGGTAGCGTCGGGAAAATCTGGAAGAGGCCTGGAGGCGCTATGACTCGCACCGCCTACCCCGCTTCCATATCCCCTCTGGTGCTGGCTTGCGGGACGGGCGCGGTGCTAGGCCTAAAGCAGCTGGCTCGGCGCATCCGAGTCCGACGGATTTGCCCTGCGGGAGCGTCGACAACCCGCCCTCCTGCCCATTCTATGCAACTTGCTGTTATTGCCCGCAAGCTACACGAGCATACCCGCCGGCGCATCGAGTGCTTCCCTACCTGGGACGATCTAGATGCGAGCGATCCGTGGCACGCATGCATGACCCGGATGGCCTATAGGCGGGCTCAAGGCTTTATCGCAAAATAGGACTCAGAGCACCTATCTAAATCTCCTTTGCTCTTGTAATGTCAGACACTGAGCAGGTATAAGAGCGAGTTCTGTTAGGGGCTCTTGGTCATATCAGCATTGTACATAAGGAAATCAAATGACATGCCAGCATGTGTCGTGTCACCCGGCGTCACGACAAAGCGATCTACAACTGGCCGTTTGACGTGAAAGCGCGGATGCTTTCGACGATGCCGGCGTGGTTGAACGGCTTGTCGTGAAACACACCTCGAGCCGGAATGTTCGCCAGTTCCGGCTTCACGGCCCCCGTCAGGATGAGTTCCATCGGCGGCCACCGGTCCCGAATCAAGGCAGCCAGCTTCAGTCCCATTGCCGACCCGCGCATGTCCAGATCCGCCACCACCACGCGGATGTCCATGCGGGCCTCCAGGATGCGGATCGCCTTGACGGTCGTCGTCGCCTCGACGACCGCGCAGCCCGCTTCCTCGATGAGGTCCGACAGGGCCATCATCAGGATCGGCTCGTCTTCAATGAGAAGCACAATTGGCCGGCGCTCGGTGCCTTCAATTGTCATGGATTCCCCCCGGAGAGAACCCGTCACCGCCCGGATCACGACGCAACCACCTGCGAGCTAGGAGCGCGAAACTCAGCGTCAAAGCCCAACGTGGTATAACTCAGCTGCGCTTCGCGGGTTCCCACCAGCCCGATCTGGATCAGCCGCGCTCCGAAGCCGTGTCGCGTCGGTACCTGTGCCGGTGGGCCACCGCGCTCCTGCCAAGTGAGAACGACCGTTCGCTCTTCGTCATCCTCGACCCACCACGCCACGCTGACCGTTCCCGCCTCGTTTGAGAGCGCACCGTACTTGACTGCATTGGTGGTCAACTCGTGCAATAGCAGAGACAGCGACAGTGTCGCCTGCGGGGAAAGCGCTAGGTTCGGCCCCACGATCCGGAAGCGGTCCAGGGGGGACTGTAGGGATAGCACACGCTCGACAACGCTATGGATCGGCGCAGCCGCCCAGCTGTCCTGCAGGAGTACGTCATGTGCCCGCGATAATGCGATGAGACGCTGCGAGAACGCCTGCACCGGGGCCTGATCCGGGACACTGCGCAGCGTCTGGCCGGCGATGCCCTGCACCATCGACAAGGTGTTCTTGAGCCGGTGGGACAGTTCGCCGTTCAGCAGCGCCTGCTGCGCCTCTGCCTGCACCCGTGCGACGGCGACCTGAACCCTGTCGGCCACAGCCCTCACGAAGGCCAGCTCCTCGGTTGAGAAGGCGCGGGAACGATCGGAGTGGATGAAGCCGATCCCAACGAGACGCCCGCGTTCCATCACGGGCACGTTGATCAGTGCCCGAACACCGATCGCGAGCAGTGTCGCGGCGCTCTCTCGAGTGCGGGGGTCGCGTTCTACATCCTCGATCAGGACGGCTGCACCGTGCCGTAGATCCTCGATGTAGGAGCCGTAGTCGCGAAAGTCGTGCTGGCCAGCGACAGAGGCGATCCCCGGTGCGCACCAGTCGGTTGGAACGTCGACACTCGCGCGCGCGGCATCAACCAGTCCGTAACCGGCGCGCGTCGCGCCGAGCACCTGTGCGACGATCCCGGCCGCCGCGTGGACAATGTCGGGTATGCTACCGAGGTCGCGCAACTGGTCGCCCACCGTGACCAGGGCCGCCTGCCGTGCCTCGGCGGTTCGACGGGGGGTCACATCGCTCGCCGCCCCGAACCACTCGGCAATCTCGCCATGCTCTTCGAAGAGAGGCACGGCGCGCGAGAGCGTCCAGCCAAAGCTTCCATCGGCCCGCCGTACCCGATGCTCAAGCTCGAACGTGCCCTTGCGCTGGATCGCATCCTCAATCGCTGCCATCACTTCCGGGCGGTCGGCGGGATCGATGTAGGAGTCGAGCCAGCGCATGCTCGGCGCTACCGTGTCGGCAAGGAAGCCATGCCCGTCGAGCTGGCGCATCTCCTGCCAGTCCGGGCTCATCCGGTAGACCGACTGTGCGCCGGCGGTCACGAGCGCTCTCAATCGGCTCTCGCTCGCGGTCAGCGCGGCCTGGGCAGCGCGTCGCTCCTCGATGTCGAGCAGGACGCCGGGGAAGCTCAGCGGTGTGCCATCCTCCGCCCTGTCGACCCGGCCGTTGGCCTCGATCCAGTAGTACCGCCCGTCTGCGCGGCGCACCCGGTACTGGTGGGCGTAGGCGCCGCCCCGCAAAATCGCGGTGGTGATGGCGGCCGATAGCCCGGCCTGGTCGTCGGGATGCACGGTCGCGACGATCTGAGCGAGTGGGATGCCCTCGCGGCCTAGAACCGGATCGAGCCCAAAAGTCTGGGCGAAGGCCTCGTCGATGGTGAAGCAGTCCGAGGGGATGTCCCAGTTCCAGGTGCCGATGATCGCCCCGGCTGCGAGCGCTAGCTGGACCCGCTGGATGTTCTCCTGTGCCAACGCCTCACTGGCGCGTAGGGCATCCTGCACCGCACGGCGCTCGGTCACGTCGCGCACGGTGCCGAACATGGCGACGACAGCTCCACTCTCATCGCGCATGAAGGTTGCCCGCCGCGCGATCCAGCGAAGCTCGCCATCATCCGCCCGGCGGATGCGGTATTCGATGTCCAGTACCGCGCTGCCATCCTCGCGGCTCGCGTCGCTGGAGCGCACGCCCGCGTCCTCGGGCAGCACCAGCGCCTCGAAGGTTGCGGCCGAGTAGAGGGGCGCGACCGGCACACCGTAGAGGCGGCAGAATTCTGTTGACACCTGCATCATGCTGGAGGCGACGGCGAGTTCGTAGGTGCCGACGCCCCCGGCCTCCTGGGCGAAACGCGAGCGTTGGTCGCTGATGCGCAGGGAGACGTTCTGCGCCTCGCTTACTGCAGCGCGCGCGAGTGCGGAGGCCTGTGCCTCCCCCTTCTCGAGAGCTTCGGCCCTGTCGCGGGCCATAGATCGGCGCGCCTCAAGCAGGAGGACCACCTGACGACCCAAGGCGCGCAGGTCATCGCTCTGCTCCAGGGTCAACCCTGCGGGTCGGGGGACGGTATCGATGACACACAGCGAGCCCACGACCGCGCCGCCCGTCAGGCGCAAAGGTGCTCCGGCGTAGAAGCGAATGTGCGGCTCCCCCGTGACAAGGGGGTTTGATGCCGTGCGCGGATCAGCGGCGAGGTCCGAAATGATAAGGAGGTCGGGCTCGGCAAGCGCGAACTTGCAAACCGAACTCTCAAGGTCGGTTTCGCACCGCGGAAATCCGACGTTAGCCTTGAACCACTGGCGGTCGGCGGCAACGAGGCTGACGAGAGCGACAGGCGCCGCACAAAGACGCATTGCGAGGCGCACCACATCGTCGAAACCCGACTCGGTCGGGGTATCGAGGACGTCGAATGCATCCAGAGCCGCGAGGCGCGCTGGATCGGAAACGAGAAACGGGTCAGGCAACCTGATTTGCATCGGCTTCGGCTGGGGCGAGGTGCAGGTCACCTGCGCGCCCAGCCATCTTATCGGTCCTGGTCGTTTTTGCCACGCTGGAAAGAGAAAGAGGCGGCAGCCCAGCACCCGTGAGGGGGCGGAACGCGGCACTAGGCTGCCGCCGAGCCGGGACAGGCCGAAGGGGCCTGCGAGCGTGCCGAAGGTCTAGCTTTGGGCGGGGCCTACGGGATGTGCGAGGGCGCACTGCCCGGTAGTGGTAGCTCGCCCTCCTCAGACAGCAGGATACCTGTCTGAGGGGTAAGACATTGGCGGGCGGCGGTGCCTGACAGAACGCAAGCTATCAGCCGTGTCCGGAATGGTCGCCAGACTACTGGCTGCTGCCACCACCGCTATTGCTGCTGCCCTGAGGGACAGCTCGGGACGGCTGGCCCGCGTTCCCACCCGCCGCAGAGTCGGTCTGGATGGTCGAAGCCCCCGTGCCTCCCGGAGCGACTGTAACGTTGGGATTGGACCCAGTGTTGCCCGGGGACGGCGCTACGGTGCCGGTCACTCCCGGAGCTATTGGGGCGGCAGGAGTGGCGGGGGTCTGGGCAGCAGCCGAGCCAGCAAAAGCCAGAACCGAGGTAAGGCCTAAAATTATCGAGCGCATGTCAGTCTCCGTTGCGTGTTCCTGAGAACCAACGCGGGTGATAGCACGAGGTTCAATCTATATTTTTCATAAACATCGCGGATGAATTTGAGAGCTTGGCTTGCGATGTCTGTCCGATTGGGAGTTCTAGTCGTCGTACCGCGTGATCCACCTGGACTAATACGTCCAATGCACGCCAGGGCTTCGGGAGGAAGACCACATCAGTCGGCATATCGCCCACCCGGCCACCACCCTGGCCGGAAGTCACGACAAGGTGGACACCGGGCCAGAGGCTACGTACGGCCCGTGCGAGGTCCACCCCATCCATCCACCCCTCAAGTCGCACGTCCGTAAAGACCATGGCGATATTCCCGCCTTGCGCCTTGAGCAGTTCCACAGCCTCATCGCCGCTCTCACAGGCAATCACGTCCAAGACCGTCTCCTCTAGGAGCGCTATGGCGAGATCGCGTATCGCAGGATCGTCCTCAACTACGAGCACAAGCTTGGTGGGAGCTGCATTCGCCTCGCGGCTCTCTGCGTTGCCTAAAGCGTCTCGCTCGATCAACAGGTTTGCGAGTTCCTGAAGCCGATCCGGTAACGCATACTCGTTGGGAAGAGAAAGGGTCTCCAACAAGCCCCTGGCGACGCCGGAGATTACAGGCTTTGCCGCTGCATCCTCTCTGCCCTGGAAGAAAAAGTTGGCAGACCTCATGAGTCCTCCCGGAGAATGGTAAAGCCACGCTCCAGGATTGCATTTAATCCAGCTTGCGTACGTGGTGGGCTAATAGGAGACAGAGGTTTTGGTTCCAAGCAAAAAGCAAAACCCTTCTCAGGATTGCCATACATCCTGGCTTCGATCTGCACCAGGTTTTTGAGGCAAACCTGCGTCCATCATCCGGCTGCTGGCTTCGAGGCGTCTGACGGATTGGCGAAAAAGCTGGCCTGTTCTTGCTGAACCGCTCCAGGTTTGTCGGCGGCAGTTTCGGCTTCATCGGTAGGGACGTTGCCGATTGACGCGAGCAGGCGGCGGAGGTTGTACCAGGCGACCCACCCCAGGGTGGCGTACTCGACCGCCTCGAAGGAGCGCCACTGTCCGCGTCGATGGATGACCTCCGCCTTAAACAGGCCATGGGATCGTCCCCGTCAAGGCGTTGTCGTAGCTGTCGCCGACGCTGCCGACTGACGGCTCGATCCCTGCTCCGATTAGACGCTAGGTGGATGGCAATTTTTCCTTCAAGGCTTGCCAGCTGGCCCCGCATTGCGAGCGGGATGCTGAAGGTCATTAGGATGGTACGGTGGTGCCCCTGATCCGCAGGATCGTCTGTGGTGTGATTAGGCGTGGAATAAGGGGTCTGACGCGCTCTCGGTACATGTGGGTTGATAGATCGTGGCTTTGGCTGTTGGAGATCCTGCCAGGGCTCGCACCCTGCAACCCGATGTGATTGTCCCGCCCGGCCTCCTGGTCGATCACGTGGAGCTGGCCGACCGCATCACCATCATCGCTCAGCCCATGGCCGCATCGGCCCGCTGTCCTGGCTGCGATCAGCCCTCATCCCGCGTCCACAGCCGCTACACGCGAACCCTGGCGGACTTGCCCGTCGCCGGCATGCGGGCCATCATCGAGGTCGGCATCCGCCGCTTCCACTATACCGCAAGTAGCTGGTCGACCAGGATCTTCGCCGAACGGCTGGGTCCGGATCTCGCCCCCCCATGCCAGGCGTACTGCCCGGCTCGAGAACATCGTGCATCACCTCGGCCGCGTGTCTACGTCCGCCCGACCCCGGCTCAGGTCGCCCAGCTCGTCGATTCGCGCGGCGCCGACGCTGCGTCCGCGAGGTGGCACTGGATGGGAGACCGGACGCTCAACGCCCTGGCCCGCCAGGGGCGCGCCGCTCTCGGGCTCGCCCCGAAGGTCAAGTACGCGCGCCGGCGGTCCTACACGGACGAGCAGGCAGCCATAGACGTCGAGGCCGCCTTCGTCCTTGGCTCCCTGGGACGGGCGGAGCGCGCCGCCGGGATGCGCCACAACACGGCCAAGTCGGCCTTCGAGACTCGGGGCTTGGCGTGGCGCACGATCTCGCCCGAGGATCGCGGCGTCGCGACCGCCATCGGCCGTGGCGCGAGCGACGGCGACGCCACGGCCATCGCGGCGCTTGAAGCGCGGCGCGCTTTCGAGGACGCCGTCGCCTCCGTCCACCGCCGGGCCCTGGCCCTCGTAGCGGAGCAACCCGAGACCGGCCGCTATCAGCTCCCGCAGCAGGACGCCGCGCTCGCCGAGGTGCTCCGGGACGAGGACCCGGCCGCGATCAGCGCGGTGTTCCCCGACCTTCGCCTTCTTTCCTCAGAGCCCCCCGGCCCGGAGCCCGACGTGATACAGACACCCTCCGCCGAAATCGTCCCCGCCGTCGAGGCCGCGTCGCCCACCTCCCGGGGCCGCCTGCCCGACGTCGAGACGCTGCGCGCCCTACACGCTGAGGGGCTGTCCTGCGGCACCGTCGCCGGCCGCTACGGCGTTACCGCGACGGCCGTGCACTCACGCTGGTCCCGCCTCCTCCTAGATACTCGGGGGCGGTGCGGCGGCATGCCGAAGGCTCCGGCCCCGCAGGTCGATGCGGGAGGCGGCGCGGCGGCTCCCGCGCCACCGCCTTCCGAGACGGCCGCCACGGCGGGGCCGAGCCCGCGCCGGTGGCAACCCGGGACGGATTACGCCGACGTCGTCGTCGTCCCCGGGCGCCCCGGGGAGCGCCTGGCCGTCGAGGACCTGGCGGTGGCGGTCGACCTGATGCGCCTGCGACCGCTGTCGCCCGAGGCGGCCGTTGCCCTCGTCCGGGCCGATGTGGCCGCCACCCAGGACGCTACTACGGAGACGACGCGCAACGGCGTGCCCGAGAGCGCGATTTTCGCGTGGCTCGACGCCTGGGCGAACGAACGCCCGCTGCCCGAGCTCAGCCCCGGGGGGCATCCCCGTGGCTGACGTCCTCGCTCGCCTCGCCAACCGGGCGCCCTCGAACACCGAGCATCTCCCGGGCCAACTCGACCTAGAGGATGCCATCGCCGATAGGGTCACCGCCGACGCGGCAGCTGCAGCCCGCCTCGCCCTCGGCGGGAACGGCGGCCCCAGCCTCGACGAGAGGCCCATCGACGTCATCGCCCGGATCGGACGCGCCCAATTTGGCGACAGATGGATTGGCAAACTGGGCGAGGATATCGGCGTGGATCACCGCCAGATGCGCCGTTGGCTTGCAGGGCGGGGTGAGCCGCCCCCCAAAGTGATGTCCTGCGTCCGGCTGCAAGCGCGCGGCCACGCGGCTCGCATCCTGAGAGCACTGGAGGAGTAGGCCGTGACCGATTCCCCCTTTGAGGTCCCGGGCGTCGTCCTCCTGCAGGGCGTCGACGCCGCCGTCGAGGCAGACCGCATCCGCGCCGGCGAGCCCTGGCACGACGGGAGTGTCGCGGGGCTGCAGTTCTACGGCTACGGCGAGAGGGGCCTCAACGGTGAGCCAATCCGACCCCGTCTCGGCCAGCGCCTCGCACTCGTCCGCGCGCCCGACAACGCCTTCGACGGTTACGCGGTCGAGGTCTGGCTGGGCAACGGCGTGATGCTCGGCCATCTGCCGGCGGACGTGGCCGGCTGGGTCGCCGGCCCGCTCGATGCTGGGCGGCCGCTCCGAGCTTACTGCTCGCACCCGGGCGACTGGACGCCGTGGAGCCTACGCGCCCTCCTCGTTGGCGAGGCCCTCGTCGAACCGAACGAGCCGCCCCCAGACGAGCCATGCCGTTTGCCTGCCGTGGTAGTGGCGGCGGATGACGACATCCCCTTCTGACGTCCCGGGACCGCCGGCCTCGCCATGGGACGCCACGACAAAACAGGCGCCCTGAACTGCAGAGCGCCCCGTTACAACTAGACGATGTAACGAATGTTCAGCCGGACGCCAAAGCCGGCCCCGGCGTATCCCGGCCGAGCAGGCGCTCGGCGACGGCCCGGCTCGCGGCCTCCTTCGAGCAGGCCCGGGCCCTCAGTTCGAGGATGGCGTGCCGCAGGATAGCCTCGCCGTCGACGACCATTCCCCTCGCGGAGCCCCGGGCCCGGACGCGCGACGCAGCCTTCCCCTCGCGGAGGACCTGCGCGAGGGCAGCGCTCACGGCACCGTCGACGGTGCGGCGGTCGGGCAGGCCTGCGGCGCGGCGTTCGGCGCGTTCGATGCGCTTGCGCTCCGCCTCGACGCGCCGGTGGGCGGCCGCCTCGGCCGACGCGGACAGGGGGGGGGCCGCCACCGGGGCGGCTTCGTCGGCCACGGGCTCCGGGACGGTCTCGTCCTCCCCGGCGGGCTCCGGCTCCGGCTCGGAAGCCTTGGGCTCGGGCTCGGGCGGGTCGTAAGCGTCCATAGCGATCTCCTTCAGGAACTCCTGGATGAAGGGGTCCTGCTCGCCGTCGTCGTGGTCGTCGTGGTGGTAGCCCATGAGTGCCTCCGTTGCCTACGGAGGGAGTGTCCGCCTCGTCCCTGCAAGTCACCAGGCATCCGGATGCCAGGCGTCCGGATGCCTGGGTCCAGGGCTTGCTTTACCCCGTTCACAGGCATCCGCGCGGCGACTCTTGGCACCGATTCGGCGAGCTGCGATCTCTGATGCACACGCACCGACGGAGGCCGCCCTGATGACCCCCTACCACACGAACGCCCGTCAGGTCGGCGATGCCTCCGAGAGCGCCGCTTATGCCTTCGCTGGCGGCCTCGCCTCCGCCCTCATCGCCGGCCGGGCCGCCCGTGCCGAGCGGGATGCGGAGACCGCGGATGCCTGGCGCGCCGTCGCCGCCCACGTCCGCGCCGGACGTGTCGCTGCGGCCCGTACCCGACAGGAGGACGCGTCCCGCGCCGAGGCTGCCCGGCAAGCCGACGACGAGCACCGCCGCCGCATCCTCTTGCTCCGGGCGCGCACCGCCGCGGCATGACGAGATGCCACCGTGGCATCCCGTGATGCCAGCGCGTGTGCTGGGGGAAAGTGTCAAGTCGAACAAGTAAGACAGGCGGCGTTATCCACAAATAAATGAGCCTGCCTCGGTCCCCCGGGGCGGGCTCGCTTGCGTCGGAGCCGTCTGATCAGGCGATGGCGAAGGCTCGTGCCGGCCGGTGGGACGCCTCGCGGCGCCCGCGCTGGGGCTCTGCGTCCGGACGCAGGCGGGACCCGGCCGCTGCGGCCAAGCGCTCCTTCTCCTCGGCCTGCCATTCCGCCACCGTGAGCGGCCGGGGCAGGCCGCCGAGACGCCGGTCGCCGAGCAGATGCGCGCCGATGTGGCGGGCCTCCAGCGAGGCCAGCTTGAGGGCCTGCTCCGGAGAGAGGCGGTCGAGGTAGCGCTTCGCCGCCTCGTCGAGGCAGGCCGTCGCGGCGGGGACCTGCCCGGGCAGCGGTGCCAGATGCGCGACGGCGGCGCGCCCCCATGCTTCGTGGACGGCGGCCGGCGTCAAGGCCGGCTTGACCTGGGCGGCAGCGTCCTCCCGCGCGGCGGCCTCGATCTCCGACATGGCCTCCGCCTGGGCGGCCGCGACGGCCGGGGGTGGAGCCGTGACGGCGCGGGCGACCCAACGGGCGCCGTCCCATACCAAGCGGGGGGCGGCGGCCATGGCGGCCATGGCGGCCTTCATCATGAGGGCGACGAAACGGACGACGGAACGCACTGGGGACCTCCTGATGGGTGACCCCGGCATGGTGCGCTCGGACGTCGAAAGCCACACGGCCCGGGGGTCCTCGACCTCCTGGCGCGGGAGGCGTCCGGACTGGAGGGGCAGGCCCTAGCCCTGCGCCGGGCGGCCGCCGCCATCGCGGAAACGAAATAGTGAAGGACCCCGGGTAGCGTCCCGGGGGCCTCTTTGTTTCAGGCCTCGCCGGCCTCCCGTTCGGCCTTCGCTGCTTCCTCCGCGATCCGACACTCCTCGTCGGTCTCGGGCGTCTCCGCCATGCGCTCGCGGATCTCGGTCAAGCCGACCGGGCGGTAGCCCCAGGCGTCCACGCCGACGTCGAGGGAGCGGGACGTGCCCACCAGCTTGCCGTGCGAGTGCCCGTAAAGGTGGAGCGCGCCGCGCCACGTGCCGTTCCACGTCCGGAGCCCGTAGTGGCACATGACGATGGCGACGCCGTCGACATGAACGGTCCGCAGGTCCGCCGGCTCGCTCGCCCAGCCCAGCGACAGGTGCCTGTCCTTGTCGTGGTTGCCGATGATCAAATGCTTCTTGCCGTTGAGCCGCGCGAACACCTCCTGGCATCTGGCGGCGCTGGAGTTCATGGCGAAGTCGCCGAGGAGGAAGACGTCGTGCTGGGGCCGGACGCGGCTGTTCCAGGCGTGGATCAGACTGTCGTCGTGCTCCTCGATGGTGGCGAACGGACGCCCCTCCATCTTGAGGATGCCGCGGTGGCCGAAGTGCGTGTCGGCCGAGAACCAGGTCGTGGTCCCGTTGAAGTGGTCGCGCTTGGTCTTGGTCATGAAGACAGCCTCCTGTCGGAAGGAGGCTGCGCACGCGGCGTCACGCCCCCGGGGGTGTCGTCGGTTTGTCAGTGGGGGCTATTCGGCGTTTCACGGCGCTCTCCGTGCGTCGGTGTGGGCCAGGGATCGCAGCTCCAGATTCCCTGCGTCAAGCGCGGTCGTGCGGCGTGGTTAACGGAAATCCGGGCGGCAATTGTCACTTTCCGCTCCAGGGTGGCCGGGTGGAGTGGAAACGGACAATCAGGCCCCCGGGACGTCGCGGTCCGGAGGGCGCCGGCCACCGAGATCCGCGAACCGCTCCCGGCACCAGGGCAAGTATTTCCCCGGGCGCCGGACGTGCCACGCCTTCGGCCACCGGCAACCGGTGACGAGGGCAGCCAGGACGTCCTCCAGGCTCGCCCGCGGCCCGAGGCGCGCGATTAGCCGCTCGGTGCAGTAGTCCCCCCGACCGCTCCCGGCACCAGGGGCAGACGATGACGACCCGCCGGTACGGGAACTCGCCCAAGCACCGCGGCGCCTCCATCCGTCCCTCCCCCTCCGCCCCGCCGGCCTATCCGTTGAACGGCGCGACCCGTTCCCTATTTGTTCTCAAGAGGGAGACGGTAAATGCCGAACCTTGACGACGTGGCGGCTGCGGCCGCCGGCGAGGAGCGGGACGCCATGTGGCGGTCCCTCGCGGAGGAGATGGAGGCGTTCGCCGCGGCGCGGCGGGACGGGCCGGGGTTCGCCAGGGCCGCGACGCCGGCCGACTTGGCGCAGGTACTGGGGCGGGACCGCCGGGCGCGGTTGTCCACAGGAACCTGCCGGGGCGGGGGTCGGGCGGCCGGCCGGGCATAGACGAGGCGACCTCCCGCCCCAGTTCCGCCCCAGAAACGCGAAAGCCCCGGCGCCCTGGCCGGGGCTTTTCACATAAGTCGTTAAAGTATTTGGTAGCGGAGGAGGGATTTGAACCCCCGACACAAGGATTATGATTCCTCTGCTCTGACCAACTGAGCTACTCCGCCGCGCGGTGGCCGGTTCGTGTCCGGCTCTGCGGTGGCGCGGATATAGGGGGAGGCGGCGGGGGCTGTCAAGGAACCGTCGCAGCCCTTTTTGCGCCTCGCCCAGATCGCCGGCCAAGTCCGACTCCCAGCAAGTCCGGCTCCCGGGCGAGGCGCGGAGGACGTCAGAGCGCGTCGCCCAGGATCTCGGCGACCTGGGGGATGTCCTTGTCGCCGCGGCCCGAGAGGTTGACGACCATCAGGTGGTCGCGCGGCAGGCTCGGGGCGAGCTCCTTGACCTTGGCGAGCGCGTGGGCGGGCTCGAGGGCCGGGATGATGCCCTCCATCAGCGAGCAGAGCCGGAACGCCTCCAGGGTCTCGCCATCGGTCGCCGACAGGTAGGTGACGCGGCCCATCTCGTGCAGCCAAGCGTGCTCCGGGCCGATGCCCGGATAGTCGAGGCCGGCGGAGATCGAGTGCGCGTCGGCGATCTGGCCGTCGCCGTCCATCAGCAGGTAGGTGCGGTTGCCGTGCAGCACGCCCGGCTTGCCGCCGGTGAGCGAGGCGGCGTGAAGGCCGCTCGACACGCCGTGGCCGGCCGCCTCGACGCCGTAGATCGCGACCTCGCGGTCGTCGAGGAACGGGTGGAACAGCCCCATGGCGTTCGAGCCGCCGCCGATGCAGGCGACGAGCGAGTCGGGCAGCCGGCCCTCCTGCTCCAGCATCTGCGCTTTGGTCTCGATGCCGATGACCGACTGGAAGTCGCGCACCATCGCCGGATAGGGATGCGGCCCGGCCACCGTGCCGATGCAGTAGAAGGTGTCGGCGACGTTGGTGACCCAGTCGCGCAGGGCCTCGTTCATCGCGTCCTTGAGGGTGCGGGTCCCGGATTCCACCGGCACCACCTCGGCGCCGAGCATCTTCATCCGGAAGACGTTCGGCTTCTGCCGCTCGACGTCGACGGCGCCCATGTAGACGACGCATTTGAGGCCGAAGCGGGCGCAGAGCGTCGCGGTGGCGACGCCGTGCTGGCCCGCTCCCGTCTCGGCGATGATCCGCGGCTTGCCCATGCGCCGGGCGAGCAGGATCTGGCCCAGCACGTTGTTCACCTTGTGCGAGCCGGTGTGGTTCAGCTCCTCGCGCTTGAAGTAGATCTTCGCGCCGCCGAGGTGCTCGGACAGCCGCTCGGCGTAGTAGAGCGGGCTCGGCCGTCCGACGTAATGGGTGAGATAGCTCGTCATCTCGGCCTGGAAGGCCGGATCCGCCTTGGCCTCGGCGTAGGCCTTCTCCAGGGCGAGGATGTTGGGCATCAGGGTCTCGGCCACGAAGCGGCCGCCGAAGATGCCGAAGCGGCCGCGCTCGTCGGGGCCGGTGCGGAACGAGTTCGGGTTCTGGGGAGCGGTCACGGCGGGAGCTCTTATCTTCTGGAAGGGGTCGCGGAATCCTCGTCGGCGGGGCTTACGCCCTTCGCGCCGCAGGGGCAATTTGCGCTTCGGACGCAGCCGGCGCGACGGGCTCGACCGTCGATACGGCGGCTTTGGTCGTGCCTGCAACGGCTTTGGCCGTGCCCGCGGCGGCTTTGGCCGCCGCCACGAAGGCGGCGATGCGCGCGGGATCCTTGCGGCCGGGGCCGCTCTCGACGCCCGACGACACGTCGACGGCCCGCGCGGCGGTGATCGCCACCGCCTCGGCGACGGTCTCCGCGGTCAGGCCGCCGGAGAGCATGAACGGGTCGTGGCGCCCGGCGCCGGCCAGCAGCGACCAGTCGAAGGCGTGCCCGTTGCCGCCCGGCAGGGCCGCGCCGGGGGCGGGCTTGGCGTCGTAGAGCAGCCGGTCGGCGCTTCCGGCGTAGCGGGCGGCGCGGCCGAGGTCGTCGGCGGTGGCGATGCCGAGGGCCTTCATCACCCGGAGCCCGGTGCGGGCGCGCAGGGCCGCCACCCGGTCGGGCGTCTCGCGGCCGTGGAGCTGCAGCCAGTCCGGAGCCAGCGCGGCGACGACCGCTTCGACGAGGGCGTCGTCCGGGTCGACCAGCAGGGCGACCGTCTCCACCCTCCCCCGCGCCTGACGCGACAGGGCGGCGCCGCGGGCGAGGTCGACGTGGCGCGGGCTTCTCGGAAAATGCACGAGGCCGATCTGATCGGCGCCGGCGGCGATGGCCGCCTCCAGCGTCTCCGGCGTGCCGAGGCCGCAGATCTTGACGAGGCAGGGTTGTGCGAGAGCGGGCGACATCCACTCCATATAGGCCGATCCGCGCGCGCCCGCACGTGCCGGGGAAAGCGAGGCGGGCCGCCCCGGCCTCCCGGCTCAGGGCCGTCGCGTCAGGCTCTCCCACACGGCGGCCGCCGCGGCGAGGTCCTCGATCGCGGCGCCGACCGACTTGAACACCGTGATCGCGTCCGCGCTCCGCCGCCCCGGCGCCTCGCCGCGGCACAGGGCGGTCAGGTCGCCCGCCACCGCCTCGGGCGCGAGCGCGCCGGACTGGATCGCCACCGCCACGTCGCCGCCCTTCTTCAGCGCGTCGGGCGTGTCGACGTAGACCGGCCCGCGCAGCAGGGCCGCATCGTCGGCCTCGCGCATCGTCGGCGTGAAGGCGCCGACGAGGTCGAGATGGGTGCCGGGCCGCAGCCAGGCACCGCGCACCAGCGGCTCGGTCGAGAGGGTGGCGCAGGAGACGAGGTCCGCCTCCCCGACCGCGGCGGCGAGGTCGGCGACCGGGTGGGCGGCGATGCCCTCGGCGCGCAGGGTCCCGGCCAGGCGCGCGGCGCCCTCGGGGCGGCGGTTCCAGATCGCGACGTCGCGGATCGGCCGGACCGCCGCGTGGGCCCGCACCAGGTAGGGGGCGAGCGCACCGGCACCCACCATCACCATCCGGGCGGCATCCGGGCGAGCGAGGTGGCGGGCAGCGAGCGCCGAGGCGGCGGCGGTGCGCCACAGGGTCAGGCGGGCGCCGTCGAGGAGCGCCAGCGGCCGGCCGTCGCGCCCGTCGCAGAGCAGCACCCCGCCCTGGATCGTGTCGAGGCCCCGCGCCGGGTTGCCCGGGAACAGGGTGAGGATCTTGACCCCGACGTAATCCGGGGTCCAGGCCGGCATCACCAGCAGGGAGGCCCCGTCCGGCGCGGTCTCGATCGCGTGGTGGTGCCGCGTCGGCGCCGTGGCGCCGGCCCGGAAGGCCGTGTCCAGCGCGTCGGCCATGCGGATCGGCGTCAGCGCGGCATCGATCTCGGCCTCGCCGATCAGGCGCATCGTCAGGCGCGGCTGACCGGGGCCGGGAGCGCGGTGCGGCCGGTGGCCGGGCCGGTCGCGGCGGCGGTCTGGCGCAGGCGCTCGGTCTCGTTGCGCAGGCGGTGGAGCTCGCGGCCCTTGGCGCGGCGGTCGCGGCGGGTGTCGCCCTGGCCGAGCCAGGAGCCGACGCCGCCGACGACGACGCCGAGCGCCACCGCGGCGAAGATCAGCGCGTAGAGCGGCAGCTGCATGCTGAAGGCCGGGGTCCCGTCGGTGAACGGATCGAAGGACAGCATCACCGGCTGGCGGTTGGCCACGGCCAGCAGCACGACCACGATCGCGATGGGCAGCAGGATCAGGCCCTTGAGGAAGCGGATCATCGGGAAACCCGGTCTTTCGTCGGTGATGCGGAGGGAATCGGGACCGCCGGATGGTGACCCGCGGGCAGAGTTGTAAGGCGCGGGCGCGCGAGCGCCAGGGGCGGCCGGTCGTCGGCGGCCCCGCGTCAGCTCGCTGCGGCCTCGGCCCGGCTCGGCTCGTCGGCGCCGATCCCGGCGGCGTTCAGGCGCAGGCGCATCTCCTTGCCGGTCTTGAAGACCGGGATCGCCTTCTCGGCCACCGCCACGGCGGCGCCGGTGCGCGGGTTGCGGCCGCGCCGCGCCTCCCGCCGCTTGACCGAGAAGGCGCCGAAGCCGCGCAGCTCGACCCGGTCGCCCCGCGCCAGCGCGTCCGCGATCGTGTCCAGGATGGCGTTGACGATGTTCTCGACGTCGCGCTGATACAGGTGCGGGTTCTGCTCGGCGATCTTGAGCACCAGCTCGGACTTGATCATGGGCGGTACGGTCTCGGATGAGGCGGGGCTTGCTGGACGGACCATGCCGGGGAAGGCGCCGGCGCGGTCGAGGCTCACGGACGCCAGACCGCCAGCAGGCCGCCCTGGGTCAGGCTGGCGGTCTCGGACCCGGCCTGCCGCAGCCGCGCGGCGAGGTCGTCGTAGCCGAGGAGGCCCGCGCCGACGGCGGCGGCCGAGAACAGCCCGAAGCGGTTGTCGGAGCGCGGCTTCCAGTCCCGCACCGGCAGGTTCTTCGCCACGCCCTTCTCGCGCTCGAGCCAGGCGACGGCCTGGCGCTCGGAGCCGGTCTCGTCGATCAGGCCGAGCGGCACGCTCTGGCGGCCGCTGAACACCCGGCCGTCCGCCACCGTCTTGAGCTGGTCGGGACTCATCTTGCGGCGCTCGGCCACCAGGTCCTTGAACCAGCCGTAGGTGTCGCCGACGATCGCCTGCAGGGCGGCGCGGGCCTCCGGCGGGGTCGGGTGGAAGCCGCTCGGCTCGGCCTTGAGCGGCGAGGACTTCACCTCGTCGACCTTCACCCCGACCTTGTCGAGGAGGCCGGACACCTCCGGATACTGGAACAGCACGCCGATCGAGCCGACGAGCGAGGTCTCGCGGGCGACGATGTGGTCGGCGGCGATCGCCGTGATGTAGGCGCCGGACGCCGCGGTACCGTCGACGAAGGCGACGATCGGCTTCTTCTCGGCGAGAAGGCGCAGGTTGCGGAACAGCTCCTCCGACCCCGTCGTGGTGCCGCCCGGCGAGTTGATCGAGACCACGACGCCCGAGACCGCGCTCGAGTCGCCGACGCGCTTCATCAGCTCGCGGGTCTTGTCGCTGCCGGCGATGAAGCCGTCGATGCTGATGCGGGCGATCTGCGGCGTGACGGCGGAGAGCCCCCTGCCCCCGGCCGCCCGCCAGCCGACGGCCCCGGCGGCGACGATCAGCGCCCCGACCCCGATCGCGCGCCAGACGGACAGCTTCCGGCGCAAGGAACGCCGGTCGAGGAGAAGTTCGGCATCGATGGCCATGCGGCGCCCGTATCCTGGTCTGACTCCCGAGGCGCCTTCCGTCGCAGGCATCAAGCCTGCAAGTCATTGGCGCATCTCGCTCCCGGGGTGTTCTACCCCCGGCCGTCGCGCAGCGGCAAGAGCGAGATCGGGCTCATTCCCTCCCCGATCGGGCTAGCGTGTTCATACATCTCGGTCTGAGTGACCTCACGCTCCGCAGGTAGCGCGCCTCCACAAGGGGTTGGGGGGAGCCGGACACGGAAACGCCCGCGCGGGGGTGTCCCGCGCGGGCGTCCGGATCGCATCAGGGTGTCCGGGCCCGCAAGGGTCCCTTACTTCTTGTCGGCCTGACGGGCCTTGAGGGCCGCGCCGAGGATGTCGCCGAGCGAGGCGCCCGAATCGGCGGAGCCGAACTGGGCGATCGCCTCCTTCTCCTCGGCCATCTCGAGGGCCTTGATGGAGAGCTGGACGCGGCGGGCCTTGCGGTCGAACTGCGTCACGCGGGCATCGAGCTTCTCGCCGGCGGCGAAGCGCTCGGGGCGCTGGTCGTTGCGCTCGCGGGCGAGGTCGGCGCGGCGGATGAAGGCCTGGAGGTCGGAATCGACGATCTTGACCTCGATGCCCGAGTCCTTGACCTCGAGCACCTCGCAGGTGACGACCTGGTTCTTGCGGATGCCGTCACCGGCATCGGCGAAGGGGTCGCCGGCGAGCTGCTTGATGCCGAGCGAGATGCGCTCCTTCTCGACGTCGACGTCGAGAACCTGGGCACGCACCACGTCGCCCTTCTTGAACTCGTCGATGACCTGCTCGCCCGGACGGTTCCAGTCGAGGTCCGAGAGGTGGACCATGCCGTCGACGTCGCCCTCGAGGCCGATGAACAGACCGAACTCGGTCTTGTTCTTGACCTCGCCCTCGACCTCGGTGCCGGCCGGGTGCTTCTCGGAGAAGGCCTCCCACGGGTTCTGCAGGGTCTGCTTGAGACCGAGCGAGATGCGGCGCTTGACCGGATCGACCTCCAGGATCTGGACCTCGACCTCCTGGGAGGTGGAGACGATCTTGCCCGGATGGACGTTCTTCTTGGTCCAGCTCATCTCCGAGACGTGGATCAGGCCCTCGATCCCCGGCTCCAGCTCCACGAAGGCGCCGTAGTCGGTGATGTTGGTCACGCGGCCCTTGAGCTTGGCGTTGACCGGGTAGCGGGCGGCGATGCCCTCCCACGGGTCGGCCAGGAGCTGCTTGATGCCGAGCGAGATGCGGTGCGTCTCGTGGTTGATCTTGATGATCTTGACCTTGACGGTCTGGCCGATGTTGACCACCTCGGACGGGTGGTTGACGCGGCGCCACGCCATGTCGGTGACGTGCAGCAGGCCGTCGATGCCGCCGAGGTCGACGAACGCACCGTACTCGGTGATGTTCTTGACCACGCCGTCGATGACCTGACCCTCCTCGAGGTTGGCCACCAGCTCGGAGCGCTGCTCGGCCCGGCTCTCCTCGAGCACGGTGCGGCGCGACACCACGATGTTGCCGCGGCGGCGATCCATCTTGAGGATCTGGAACGGCTGCGGCGTGCCCATCAGCGGGGTGACGTCGCGGACCGGGCGGATATCGACCTGCGAGCGCGGCAGGAACGCCACGGCGCCGTCGAGGTCGACGGTGTAGCCGCCCTTGACCTGGTTGAAGATCGTGCCGGAGACGCGCTCGTTGTTCTCGAACGCCTTCTCGAGCTTGACCCAGCTCTCCTCGCGGCGCGCCTTGTCGCGCGAGATGACGGCTTCGCCGAGCGCGTTCTCGATGCGGTCGACGTAGACCTCGACCTCGTCGCCGACGCCGATCGGCTGATCACGGCCGGGGCCGGTGAACTCCTTGAGGGCGACGCGGCCCTCGGTCTTGGCGCCGATGTCGATGACGGCGACGTCTTTCTCGATCGCCACCACGCGGCCCTTGACCACGGAACCTTCCGTGATCTCGTGCTCCCGGAACGACTCTTCCAGGAGGGCGGCGAAATCCTCGCGGCTCGACGCGGCGCCTTGCAAACCTGCGGACATCTATGCTCCCTTTCGTCCCGCCCTATCCGGGGGGGACGGCGCCGGCGGCTCGTATCAACGGGCCGCTTCCGCCCGCCGGAGTTCCGAGATCCCTCGGAACCGCCGCTCCCCGAAACGGGGCGCGGGCCGGCGCATGATCGACGGGCAGAAACGTGTTTTTCCGGACGGCCCGGCCGGAGCGCGATGCGGCGGGCTCGTCGCCCCCGCATGAGGCATCCCGGCATCGGACCACCGGAGGTTGGGCCGATACAGGAAAACCGACCGGCCGGCAAGGTGTTGCCGGCGGCCCGGACGCGGCAACCTGACGGCGACTGCCCGTCTTGCCCACACGCGCGAGTCCGGGTTACCCATCCGTAGCCTGAAACCATTCTGATCTTCGGGCGAGGCGTCCCGGCCTGTTTCGCGAGGCCGGGCGCCCAAGCAAGCAAGACGTCACGCCGCGCGGCGTGGGGCAAGCAAGACGGCACGCCGTGCGTGCCGTGGGGGGAGGAGCGAGGCGCGGGCCCCCGGGGGGCGGCGCCTTCGGATGTGATCGAACGAGAGGGAGGCCGGGCGCCGCGACCGGAACCGTGTCCGCGGGGCGCCCGACATACCTCCCGAAGCCGGAGGGCGACGATGATCAAGCTCAACGTGAACGGTGAGGAGCGCCGCTTCGACGGCGATCCCGAGATGCCGCTGCTGTGGTACCTGCGGGACGAGCTCGGCCTGACGGGCACGAAGTTCGGCTGCGGCGTCGCGGCCTGCGGCGCCTGCACCATCCATGTCGGCGGCACCGCCATGCGGGCCTGCCAGACCGCGGTCTCGGCCGCCGACGGCCAGCCGATCGTGACCATCGAGGGCCTGTCGCCGGACGGCAACCACCCGGTCCAGGCGGCCTGGCGCGAGCTGAACGTGGCGCAGTGCGGCTACTGCCAGACCGGGCAGATCATGCAGGCGGCGGCCCTCCTCAAGGAGACCCCGAAGCCGACCGACGCCGACATCGACGCCACGATGAGCGGCAACCTGTGCCGCTGCGGCACCTATCCGCGCATCCGCGCCGCCATCAAGCAGGCGGCGGGGCTGACCCCGAAGGCCGGCCAGGGAGATCGCCTGTGATTCACGACCTCTCCTCCTTCCTCAAGCGCGCTCCGGCCGAGGAGCCGGATTCCGTCGTCGCCAAGGCCTCGCCCGGGCAGCTCAGCCGCCGCGGGCTCATCGCCGGTGCCGGCGCCCTGGTGCTCGCCCTGTCGCTGAAGCCCCAGGGCGCGACGGCCGCCGAGAAAGGCTTCGGCGCCGACGGCATGCCGCACGGCTGGCGCGACGACCCGACCCTGTTCGTGGCGATCGCGCCGGACGGCACCGTGACGGTGACCTGCACCCGCTCGGAGATGGGCCAGGGCGTGCGCACCTCGGTGGCGCTCGTCGTCGCCGACGAGCTCGACGCCGACTGGGCCAAGGTCAAGGTCGCCCAGGCCCACGGCGACGAGGAGCGCTTCGGCAACCAGGACACCGACGGCTCGCGCTCGCTCCGGCACTTCTTCATGCCGCTGCGCCGCGCCGGTGCGGCCGCCCGCACGATGCTGATCGAGGCCGCCGCCAAGCAGTGGAACGTGCCGGCCGGCGAGGTCACGGCGGAGAACCACGCCCTCGTCCACGCCAAGTCGGGGCGCCGGATCGGCTTCGGCGAGGTGGCGCAGGCTGCAGCCTCCGTGCCGGTGCCGGACCGCGCGGGCGTCAAGCTCAAGGACCCGTCGGCCTTCCGCTACATCGGCAAGGGCCGCATCGGCCTCATCGACAACGTCGGCATCACCACCGGCAAGGCGCAGTACGGCCTCGATACCCGCGTCGAGGGCATGCTCTACGCCGTGGTCGCCCGTCCGCCGGTCTTCGGCGGCAAGGTCAAGACCTTCGACGAGGCCGCCGCCATGAAGGTGCCGGGCGTCGTCAAGGTCGTGACCATCGATCCGCCGGCCCCGCCCTACGAGTTCATGCCGACCGGCGGCGTCGCGGTCATCGCCCGCAACACCTGGGCGGCGATCAAGGGCCGCGAGGCGCTCAACCCCACCTTCGACGACGGCCCGAACGCCTCCTACGATTCGGACGCCTACCGGGCCACCCTGGAACAGGCCGTGCGCAAGCCCGGCAAGGTGGTACGCCAGGAAGGCGACGTCGACGCGGCGATGAAGAAGGCGGCCAAGCGCCTCGAGGCCGAGTACTACATCCCCCACCTCGTCCAGGCCCCGATGGAGCCGCCCGCCGCCACCGTGCGCGTGGGCAAGGACGGCAAGGTCGAGGCGTGGGGCTGCGTGCAGTCGCCCCAGGCCGCCCGCGACCGCATCGCCAAGCGCCTCAACCTCGATCCGAAGAACGTCACCGTCAACGTGACGCTGCTCGGCGGCGGCTTCGGCCGCAAGTCGAAGCCGGACTACTTCGTCGAGGCGGCGCTCTGCTCGCAGGCGGTGGACGGCGCCCCGGTCAAGATGACCTGGACCCGCGAGGACGACCTCCACAACGGCTACTACCACACCGTCTCGGTGGAGCGGCTGGAGGCCGGCCTCGACGACAAGGGCATGCCGATCGCCTGGCTGCACCGCAGCGCCGCCCCGACCATCGGCTCGACCTTCGTCGCCGGCGCCAACGAGCAGATCCCGATCGAGCTCGGGATGGGCCTCGTCAACGTGCCCTTCGCCATCCCCAACATGCGGATGGAGAACCCGCCCGCCGACGCGCATGTGCGCATCGGCTGGTTCCGCTCGGTGTCGAACATCCCGCGGGCCTTCGCGGTGCAGTCCTTCCTCGCCGAGCTCGCCCACATGGCCGGCCGCGACCCGAAGGACTACCTCCTCGACGTGATCGGCCCGGCGCGGCTGATCGATCCGGTCAAGATGGGCGATGCCTGGAACTACGGCGAGGACCCCTCGCGCTACCCCTACGACACCGGGCGCCTGCGCAACGTGATCGAGGCGGTGGCGCAAGGCTCCGGCTGGGGCCGCAAGGTCGACAAGGGCCGCGGCCTCGGCATCGCGGCGCATTACAGCTTCGTGACCTACACGGCGGTCGTCGCCGAGGTCGAGGTCGGGCCGAAGGGCGAGGTCACCGTCCAGCGGGTCGACATCGCCATCGACAGCGGCCAGCAGGTCAACCCGGAGCGGGTGCGCTCGCAGCTCGAGGGCGCGGTGGTGATGGGCATGGGCCTCGCGCTCACCGCGCAGATCACCTTCAAGAACGGCCGCGCCGTCCAGGACAACTACGACACCTACGAGCTGACCCGGATCAACGAGGCGCCCAAGATCATCAACGTGCACCTCGTGCAGGGCGGCTCCTGGGACAAGCCGCTCGGCGGCGTCGGCGAGCCCGGCGTGCCGCCGGTAGCCCCCGCCATCGCCAACGCGATCTT
>NZ_LWHQ01000027.1:138722-216214 GCF_001653715.1 Methylobacterium platani | reverse complement strand
TTTCTTTGAATGGCCCTGCCCCGACCCCCGCCGGTGCTTGTTGCAAAACGGCATCTCGTGTAGGGAGGCCGCTACTCCGAGATTTTCGTACGCCTAAGGAAGGGGTCGCGCATGGCTCGCGTCACCGTTGAGGACTGCATCGACAAGGTCGAGAACCGCTTCGAGCTGGTGCTGCTCGCCGGCCACCGGGCCCGGCTGCTCTCCTCGGGCGCCCCGCTCACCATCGACCGCGACCGCGACAAGAACCCGGTCGTGGCCCTGCGCGAGATCGCCGACGAGACCATCACGCCGGACGACCTCAAGGAGCAGCTGATCCATTCGCTGCAGAAATACGTCGAGGTCGACGAGCCGGAGGCCGAGACGGTGCCGCTGCTCTCCAGCTCGCCGGCCGCCGCCGCGGTGGCGCCGCAGGGCTCGGGCGACGGCGACGACATCCAGTTCGACCGGATGAGCGAGGAGGACCTGCTGCGCGGCCTCGAGAACCTCGCGCCGCCGACCGAGACCGAGGAAGAGGGCGACTGAGCCCTCGCCCCGGACTCGACGCGACCCGAACCCGGCCGAGAGGCCGGGTTTTTTCGTGACCTTTTTGACCGACTCGGCGCGGAAGCGGCGCCGCCGCGACGTTTAGGGGCTGGCGCGGCCGCCGGTTCGGCTCGATATTTAGCCCCGGACCTCCACCAGCGTCGTCGGCGTTCAGCGCAACCGGCTCAGATCCGGCACGCCGCGACGCCTCCGCCGGCCGCGTGCCGGCGGCTCTCGCGCGCCTGAGGAGACCAACGGCGGATGATGCGCCAGTACGAGCTCGTCGAGCGGGTCAAGGCCTACAATCCCGGGGCCAACGAGGGGCTGCTGAACCGGGCCTACGTCTACGCGATGCGGGCGCACGGCACGCAGAAGCGCGCCTCCGGGGACCCGTTCTTCGCCCACCCGCTCGAGGTGGCGGCCATCCTCACCGACCTGCGGCTCGACGACGCCACCATCGTGGCGGCGGTGCTGCACGACACGGTCGAGGACACCGCCGCCACCCTCGACGAGATCAACCGGGTGTTCACCCCGGAGATCGGCCGGCTCGTCGACGGGCTGACCAAGATCAAGCGCCTGGATCTCGTCTCGAAGCGCGCCGCGCAGGGCGAGAACTTCCGCAAGCTCCTGCTCGCCATCGCGGTCGACGTCCGGGTCCTGCTGGTCAAGCTCGCCGACCGGCTCCACAACATGCGCACCCTGCAGCACATGCCGGCGGAGAAGCGCGCCCGCATCGCCCAGGAGACCCTCGACATCTACGCGCCGCTGGCGAGCCGCATGGGCATGCAGGAACTGCGCGAGGAGCTGGAGGACCTCTCCTTCGTCAACCTGAAGCCCGACGTCTACGCGACGATCGCCAAGCGGCTCTCCGACCTCTCGGCCAAGTCCGAGCGGCTGGTCGAGAGCATCGAGCGCGACCTCGTCGCCAAGCTGGCCCATGCCGGCATCGCCGCCACCGTCAAGGGACGGCAGAAGCGGCCCTACTCGATCTGGAGCAAGATGGAGCGCAAGTCGGTCGCGTTCGAGCAGCTCTCCGACATCTTCGGCTTCCGGGTCATCGTCGACGAGGTCGATACCTGCTACCGGGCGCTCGGCGTGGTCCACACCACTTGGCCGATGGTGCCGGGGCGCTACAAGGACTACATCTCGACGCCCAAGCAGAACGATTACCGGTCGATCCACACGACCGTGATCGGGCCGAAGAGCCAGCGCGTCGAGCTGCAGATCCGCACGACCGAGATGGACGAGATCGGCGAGTACGGCATCGCCGCGCACGCGCTCTACAAGGACGGCGCGCCGCATCTCGCCACCGAGAGCGGCGCCTACCAGTGGCTGCGCCGCACCATCGAACTCTTGGCCGAGGGCGACAGCCCGGAGGAGTTCCTGGAGCACACCAAGCTCGAGCTGTTCCAGGACCAGGTCTTCTGCTTCACCCCGAAGGGCCGGCTGATCGCGCTCCCCCGGGGCGCGACGCCGATCGATTTCGCCTACGCGGTCCATACCGACGTCGGCAACACCGCCGTCGGCGCCAAGATCAACGGCCGCATCGCGCCGCTGCTGACCGAATTGCAGAACGGCGACGAGGTCGAGATCGCCCGCGCCGACGGCCAGATCCCGCCGGCGGCGTGGGAATCCCTCGTCGTCACCGGCAAGGCGCGGGCGGCGATCCGGCGCGCCACCCGCTCGGCGGTGCGGCGGCAATATGCGGGCCTCGGCCGCCAGATCCTCGACCGCGCCTTCGAGCGCGCCGGCAAGAATTTTTCCGACGAGAAGCTGCGCGGCGCCCTCCCCCGTCTCGCGCGCCAGTCCACCGAGGACGTGTTCGCGGCGGTGGGCCGGGGCGAGATGTTCTCGGGCGACGTCGTGAAGGCGGTCTATCCCGACTACAAGGACGAGCGCCGCGCGGCCGCGAGCCAGCCCGCGCCGGGCCAGCCCCGCCCGCACGTCAACGGCGCCGGGCGCCTGTCCCTCGACAAGGACCAGACGGTGCGGCTGACCTGGCCGGGCAAGGCTCCGGGAAAGGAAGGATCTGGCAAGGACGGCGCGCCCGACGAGGGCGCGATCCCGATCCGCGGGCTCGACCGCGACCTGCTGGTGCGCTTCGCCCCCGACGGCGGGGCGGTGCCCGGCGACCGGATCGTCGGCATCCTCACCCCCGGCGAGGGCGTGACCATCTACCCGATCCAGTCGCCCGCGCTCGCCGCCTTCGACAACGAGCCGGACCGCTGGCTCGACGTGCGCTGGGACGTGGACGGCGCCTCCAACCAGCGCTTCCCGGCCCGGCTCGCCCTGCAATCGATCAACGAGCCCGGCAGCTTCGCCCAGATCGCCCAGGTGATCGCCGACCACGACGGCAACATCGACAACATCTCGATGAAGCGCCGGACCCAGGACTTCACCGACGTGACGATCGACCTCGCGGTCTGGGATCTCAAGCACCTCAACGCCATCGTGTCGGAGCTCAGGGCCAAGCGCGTGGTGAGCCGGGTCGACCGGGTGAACGGCTGAGGCGGGATTGCACGACGCCCCGGGCGCTGCCACAAGCCCCGGCTCAGTGCCGCTCTCGCAACGACCACTGAAGGTGCCATGACCCCCGACGACGTCCTCGCCGAATTCCGCTCCGCCGGCGCCCTGCTCGAGGGCCACTTCGTGCTGTCCTCCGGGCTGCACAGCGCGGTCTTCCTGCAGAAGATGGCGATCTTCACCGATCCGGTGCGCACCGCGCGGGTCTGCGGCGCGCTCGCCGAGCGGATCGAGGAGCGCTACGGCCGGATCGACTACGTCGTCTCGCCGGCGATCGGCGGGATCGTGCCGGGCTACGAGACCGCCCGGGCCCTCGGCGCCAAGGCGATCTTCGTCGAGCGCGACCCGGGCAAGCCGTTCGCCCTGCGCCGCGGCTTCCAGATCCCGAAGGGCGCCCGGGCGGTGATGGTCGAGGACATCGTCACCACCGGCCTGTCCTCGCGCGAGTGCCTGGCGGCGCTGACGGGGGAGCCCGGCGAGGTGGTGGGCGCCGCCTGCCTGATCGACCGCTCCGGCGGCAAGGCCGATCTCGGCATGCCGCTCGTCGCCCTCGTCACCCTCGACATCCCGAACTACCCGGCCGACCAGCTGCCGCCGGAACTCGCGGCGATCCCGGCGGTGAAGCCCGGAAGCCGCGCCCTGCCGGGTGCCTGATCCTGCATCCGGCCCGCGGCCGCGCCCGCCGGCGGCGGGCCGGCATCGGGCGGGGACGCCCGTCCCCGCTCTCCTGCCGCATCATCGCTTGACAGGCGCCGCGGCGCATCCTTAGCTGCACGGATTGCGGCCGCTGCCAGGTGTGCGGCACCCCGCGCTGATTGCCCCAGACCCCGAATACTGAAGGGGCAGTATTTTGCTCGTAGCGGCTTTTCTCGCAAGTAATTCTTTTCGCGCGGCCGTACCGCGCTCTCAAGGATAAATGATGCCCAACCCTCCCCGGAGCGCCCTGTTCATCGACGGCGCCAACATCTACGCGACCACCAAGGCCCTCGGCTTCGACATCGACTACCGCAAGCTCCTGGCCGATTTCCGCGCGCGCGAGAATCTCGTGCGCGCCTTCTATTATACTGCCCTGGTCGAGGACCAGGAATATTCCTCGATCCGCCCGCTGATCGACTGGCTCGACTACAACGGCTACCGCGTCGTGACCAAGCCGGTGAAGGAATTCACCGATTCCAACGGCCGGCGCAAGATCAAGGGCAACATGGACATCGAGCTGACGATCGATGCCATGGAGCTCAGCCCCTATATCGACCACATGGTGCTGTTCTCCGGCGACGGCGACTTCCGGCCCCTGGTGGCGGCGATGCAGCGCCGCGGCGTGCGGGTGACCGTCGTCTCGACGATACAGACCCAGCCGCCGATGGTCGCCGACGACCTGCGTCGCCAGGCCGACGACTTCGTCGACATCGTCCAGCTGATCCCCCGCATCGGCCGCGACCAGGGCGATCGCCCGGCGCGCCCGCCCCGCGCCCTCGGCCCGGACGGCCCGCGCGATCTCGGCCCGCGCGAGTTCGGCGAGCGGCCGCCGCGCGCCACCGTGAACCTCGAGAACCGCTACGGCATCCGCCAGAACGACGAGGACGACGCGGAGGACTGACCCTCCGCGGCGATGGGATGTCCGCGGGCCGGCCGTCAGCCGCCGGCCTGCGCCAGGGCCGTAAGGCCGCTCCGCGTCTCGACCGGCGCCCGCCACCCCATCGCCTCCAGCCCGGCCGCCCGCGCGACGAGGGAGCCGATCAGGCGCTCGCGCATCTCGCCCCGCCCGGTCAGCGACAGGGCCGCGCCCAGGATCGCCTGCGGCACCGGCACGAGCCCGGGCCGCCGGCCGAGCCCGGTGCGCAGGGCGCCGATCATCTCGGCCACGCTCACCGGCTCCGCCTCGCTGACGATCAGCGGCCGGCGCAGGGTCCCTTCCGCCCGCAGCACCGCGTCGACGGCGTCGCTCAGCGATTCCACCGAGACCAGGGAGCGCCGCCCGGCGAGGCCCCCGAGGGGGAGCGGGTACGGCACCCGGGCGAGCCGCATGATCGCCGCCATGTTGCCCTTCTGGCCCGGCCCGTAGACGAGGACGGGCCGCAGGGCGGCGTAGTCGATGTCGATGCCGGCCAGCGCCTCCTCGGCGGCGAGCTTCGAGCGGCCGTACGGCTCGGTCGGGGCCGGAGCGTCGGCCTCGGTGAGGATGCCGGGGGCGGACGGGCCGGTCTGGGCCCGGATCGAGGACAGGAACACGAAGCGGCGCACCCGGGCGCGGGCGGCGGCCTGGGCGAGGCCGCGCGTCGCCTCGGTGTTGAAGGTGCGGTAATCGTCGTCCGGCGCCCCCGACAGGGCGTGGGCGAGCCCGGCGGAATGCACCACCGCGTCGGCGCCGCCGAGCGCCGCCGCCATGTTCTGCGGCCGCGCGAGGTCGCCCACCACCGCGCCGCTGATGCCGGGCGGCAGTTCCACCGGCCGGCGCAGCAGCACCCGCACCCGGTAGCCCCGGGCGGTGAGGGCCGCCAGCAGGTAGCGTCCGATGAAGCCGGTCGAGCCGGTCAGGGCGACGAGGGGAGCGGTCATGCGGCCTTGGTCCTGACGGCGGGCAGGGAGAAGAGCCGGAGCAGCCCGGCGACGAGCCCGGCCCCGAGAGTGAGAGCCGCGAGCGGGATCGTCCAGCCCGGCGCCGCCAGCGTCGCGGCGGCGAGGAGAGCGAGGGCGAGGTTGACCCCGAACACCGCCCCGACCACGAACGGCACCGAGCGGCCGTTGGTCGTGGCGCGCTGGTAGAAATGGCTGCGATGCGCCTGCCACACCGGCTCGCCGGCGAGCGCCCGGCGGCCGAGCGTCAGGGTCGCGTCGGCGAGGTAGTAGAGCGGCAGCAGGATCGCGGCGGCAAGGCCCCCCTCCCCGGCGAGCCGGTAGAGCAGCCAGGCGACGAGGAGCCCGATCGGCAGCGAGCCGACATCGCCGAGGAAGAGCCGGGCCACCGGCCGGTTGAACGGCGCGAAGCCGAGGAGCCCGCCGAGCAGGGCGGCCGCCACCAGGGTCGCGGGCCCGGGCAGGTGGCCGGCGAGGCCGAAGGCCACGAGGGCGCCGAGCACCGGCACCATCTCGGCCACGGTCATCCAGTCGAGCCCGTCCATGAAGTTCGTGAGGTTGACGAACCACAGCCCGGCCAGCGCCGCGAGGCCGCGTTCGAGCCAGAGCGGGATCCCGGGCAGGAGCTGCCCGCCGGCGGCCGCGAGCACCAGCACCACGGCGGCGGCCTGGAGCGGCAGGCGCAGTCCGACCGGAAGCGGCCGGATGTCGTCGACCGCGCCGACCAGCGCCAGGGCGAGCGCGCCGGCGGCGAGGCTCGCGATCTCGCCCCCCGGCGCCCCGGCCAGCCCGATGACGACCGCAACGGCGGCGGCGATCACCGCGATGCCGCCGCCCTGCGGGGTCGGCACGCGGTGGCTCGACCGGGCGTTCGGCCGCGCGAGCGCGTAGCGCTGGAGGAGCGGGCGCAACAGCACGATCAGCCCGGCGGAGAGAGCGGCGGCGAGCGGGACGGCGAGAAGGGGGCTGAGCGGCATGCGGCGAGGGACAGGGCGGACGAAGGAGCCCACCCCTACCCCAGCGGCCCGGCCGCAGCCAGACGGCGGCTCATGCCGGCGAGGCCAGCGGCTTGCCCTTCTCGACGATGTAGGTGCTGACGAGACGCACCGGCTTCGTCCCGCTCCTCGATCCGGCATGGGGCACGCCCGCCGGCACCTGGAAGCCGTCGCCGGCCTTGAGCACCCGGGTCGGCTGGCCCTCGATCGGCAGCTCGATCTCGCCCTCGACGACGTAGCCCGATTCGATTCCCGGATGGGTGTGGCGGCCGACCATCACGCCGGGTTCGATCTCGACCTCGGCGGTGATGGTTACGTAGCCGGGCGCCGGCCCGTCGGTCTGTCCCAGGACCTTGCGCTTCACCCCCGGCGTGGCGGCGGGCGGCGTCTGCGCCCCGGCATCGGTGGCGAGAAAGCCGGTCAGGCTGCAGATCGCGCACGAGGCGAACCCCGCGAAACCGCGGCGCGTCAGCATGGTGTTCCTCCCTCGGTCCGCGCTCGCTCGGATCGGCGCGGTCCGGGGAGTGTGCGCCCGTCGCCTGAACAGTCAAGCGACGGCGATGCACTGGATGCGACGGACCGGAAAGCTTGCGAGCGCGCGACGACGGATCGAGAGATCACTTCCATCGACAATCCGCAGGGTCGTCTCCGTGCTTGTCGCAGGCGAGAACCCGCGGCCCGATCCGCCGATGATGCCGAGCCCTGTGGTCCGTCCGGGGCTTCCTGCCACAATGGGCGTGCCGGTGAGCACGTGACGCGACGCGCCACCGATGCGGGCCGCTCGCGGCGCCGCCTCAAGCCGCGAGCTCGGCCACCACGGCGTTGAGCACCGGCGCCCCCCTCGGGGTCGCCGCGAGCCGGCCGTCCGGCCTGCGGGCGACGAGCCCGGCCGCGACCAGCCCGGCGATGCGCTCCGGATCGAGGGGCCGGCCCTTGAGCGCGGCGTAGCGGGCGGGATCGATGCCCTCGCGCAGGCGCAGGCCCATCATCAGGAACTCGTCGGCCTGGTCGCCGGGACCCAGGGCCTCCGTCTCGACGATGCCGTGCCCCTCGCCCTCGGCCCGGGCGAGCCAGGCTTCCGGGTTGCGCTCGGTCGACGTACCGGTGCGGCCCTCGGGCAGGACGAGGCGGCCATGGGCGCCCGGGCCGATCCCGGCATACTCGCCGTAGCGCCAGTAGAGCAGGTTGTGGCGCGATTCGGCGCCGGGCCGGGCGTGGTTCGAGATCTCGTAGGCCGGCAGGCCGGCCTCCGCGCAGACCTCCTGGGTCACATCGTACAGGATGCGGGCGGTGTCGTCGTCCGGCACGGTGAGCTTGCCGGCGGCGGCGAGGCCATGGAAGGGCGTGCCCTCCTCGATGGTGAGCTGGTAGAGCGAGAGGTGCTCGGCCGCCCGGGCGATCGCCTCGCGCAGCTCCGCCGCCCAGGCCTCGGGCGTCTGGTCGGGGCGGGCGTAGATGAGGTCGAAGGAGTAGCGCTCGAAATGCGCCGCGGCGGTCTCGACCGCCCGCATCGCCTCCGCCGTGCTGTGCAGCCGGCCGAGCTTCCTCAGCGAGGCGTCGTCGAGGGCCTGGACCCCGAGCGACACCCGGTTCACCCCCGCGGCTCGGTAGCCGCGGAAGCGGCCGGCCTCGACGCTGGTCGGGTTGGCCTCCAGCGTCACCTCGACGTCGGGCGCCACGCTCCAGGCCCCCGCCACCGCGTCGAGGAGCGCGCCGACGGTCTCCGGCTCCATCAGCGAGGGCGTGCCGCCGCCGAGGAAGATGCTGGTGACGGTGCGCCCGGGCGCGAGGCGCGCCGCATGGGCGATCTCCCGCGCGAAGGCGGCGCGCCACCGCGCCTGGTCGAGGCGGCCGTGGCGGACGTGGCTGTTGAAGTCGCAATAGGGGCACTTCGCGGCGCAGAAGGGCCAGTGCAGGTAGACCCCGAAGCCGACGTCACGGGTCGGATGATCGATCATCCGGCGGATGTGACCGCCTTGGGGCTCCGGCGCAAGGGGCTCCGATGCGAGGGGCTGCGGCCGCTACACCGGCAGCCCGTGATGCCGCCGGGCGATCAGGCATTCCGGATCGCCGGGCTCGCAGGTGCGGCAGACCTCCGGACGCACGGCGTAGACCTTGCACGCGACGTGGGCGCCGATCCGGCCCTCGAGAGCGGAGCAGCGCTCGCCCTCGCAGCGCATCCGCCCGGCCGGATCGTCGACGTAGGCGGCGGGAATCCGCGCGATGTCGGCGTCGTCCTCGGTGCTGAACCGCGGCCACTCCGCCGAGTAGGCGCAGCAGGCGCCGCAGGCCTGGCAGGAGAAGGTCGCCGGATCGGCGCTCACGGGCTCGGGCCCGGGGCGGCCGGCGGGATCGCGCGCGGGCGGCCGTCGTCGTCGATCGCCACGAAGATGAACACGCCCTCGGTCACCTTCTCGCGGGTGTTGGTGCGGAAGCGCCGCGCCCAGGCCTCGATCCCGATCTGCATCGAGGTACGGCCGGTCCCGACCACCCGCGTGTAGACGCACAGCACGTCGCCGACCCGGACCGGGCGCAGGAAGGTCATGCCGTTCACCGCCACGGTCACGACGCGGCCCTGCGCCCGCTCGACCCCGGCGATGCCGCCGGCCTGGTCCATCTGCGACATGACCCAGCCGCCGAAGATGTCGCCGTTGGCGTTGGTGTCGGCCGGCATCGCGATCGTCCGCACCGTGAGGTCGCCCTGCGGCTGCCCGGCCTCCGGATTCCCGGCCTTCGCGTCCTCGGTCTGCGCCATGATGCCCCAGCCTCCCCCAAGGTCGTCCGCGCCGGGCTGCACTCAGCCCTGGTCTCCGGCGCGAGCATAGGGCATCGAGGCGCCGGAGCGCGAGCGCCCCGAATCGACGACCCGCGGTTTCTTCGTCCCGCGGACGGCCCTAGGTTCGGCGGCACGCCATCAGCCGGAGGACGCACCATGATCCAGGGCCACCCCACCAGCGGCGCGGAAGCCGACCGCGACTGCCCGGTCCCCCTCGCGACCCTCGGGGAGATCTACCGGGCGGAGCCGGAGGACCTGCCGGACCTGCTCGACGCGCTGCCGGTCCAGACCCGCGCCAAGCTCGCCGGCTACCTCTACGCCAAGAGCCACACCCACAAGCTCGGCCTCGTCGTCGCCCGCACCTGCGGCAAGGACGACCTGGTCAAGGCGCTGGGCGAGATCGGCGCCGTGGTCCACGGCCAGGCCCACCTGCCGCCGCCCAAGCCCGTCCAGGCCGCCCCGGCGGCGCCCCAGGCCCGCAAGATCAGCCTCGGCGGATCGGGCGCGAAGCGCAGCTTCGACTGACGTTCGACGTTCGATCGAGGCTAAGATGCGGGCCCGGACGGGCCCGCCCCTTCAGAGGCTCTCGGTGCCGCACCACTCGGCGACGAACAGCGCCATCGCGGTGGTGATGCGCTTCAGCGAGGCGAGGCTGACCCGCTCGTCGAAGCCGTGGATGTTCTCGCTCTTCGGGCCGTAGCAGAGCGCTGGCACCCGGTCGTAGAGGGCGTGGACCCGGGTATCGAGGTAGCCGGCGGTCATGAAGCTCTCGAGCGCCTTGCCCGTCGCCGCCGCGTGGGCCCGGCCGAGCACGGCCTCCGCCTCCGAGCCCGCCTCGAGCACGTAGCCCTCCGCGAAGAAGCCGTGGAAGGCGACGCTCGGCGGGCTGTTCGACAGGAAGGCGTCGTCGCGGGCGAAGGCCTGGACCGCCGCCTCGATCTCGTGGGCGGCCTCCGCCGCGCTCGTGCCCGGATAGATCGCGATCCGGCAATCGATCCGGCACCAGGCCGGTACCGAGGAGGCCCAGTCGCCGCCCTCGATCCGGCCGATATTGAGGTTGATCGGGTGCGCCTCGCCCTCGAAATGCGGGCGGCCCGCTTTGTCCTCGTTCCAGCGCGCCTCGAGCTGCCGGAGCGCCCCGATCACCCGGTAGGCGGCGTCGATGGCGTTGGCGCCGGTGCCCATCTCGCGCACGTGGACCGGCCGGCCCCGGACCTCGACCCGGAACCACAGCACGCCGGTATTGGCGCGCACCAGCATCTCCTCCTCGGGCTCGGGGATCAGCACCGCGTCGGCGCGGTAGCCGCGCAGGTGGGTCATCAGCGCGCCGTTGCCGGTCGATTCCTCCTCGACCACCGATTGCAGCGTCACCGTGGCGGCGGGCTGCAGGCCGATGCGGCGGAGCGCGTCGAGGGCGAACAGGTTGGCGGCGTGGCCGGCCTTCATGTCGGCGCCGCCGCGGCCGTAGAGCCAGTCGCCCTCCACCACCGGCTCGAAGGGCGGGTGGGTCCAGAGGTCGGCGGGGCCCGGCGGCACCACGTCGACATGGGCCTGGAGGATCAGCGAGCGCCCGCGCTCCTCCCGCGGCCGGTGGATGCCGACGACGATCGGCGCCGCGGAATGCTCCGGGCTGAACCGCGCTCCGCCCGGATGCGCCTCGATCTGCGCCCGGTCCATCGCGAAGCGGTCCATGGCGTAGCCGCGCTCGCGGAAGGTGCGGAACACGAAGTCCTGGATCGCCTGCTCCTCGCCGCGGGTCGAGGCGAAGCGCATCAGCGCCCGGGTGTGGGCGATCTGCGCGTCGAAATTCGCGGAAACGGCCGCGACGATGTGGTCGCGCAGGGCGGGGTCCAGGGGCATCGGGGGCTCCTCGAAGGCATGCACCACCCCTGCATAGCCGGGAAGCGGCCCCACCGCGATGCGCCGGGATGCGGACCCGCATGCAGACCAGGATGGGAGGCGCGGCCGGCCCGCCTCGCGTCGCCTGTGGGGTCTCCCGGGGGAAACCCGGGTTCACGCCACCTTAAATTGTCATGACGTAGGTGGACTACTCGGCACCCGCGAGGCCGGCGACGTCGTGCCGGCCCGACCTTGCCCGCCCGAACCTGCAACCAGGATTGTCAGCGATGTCCGTCGGATCTCTTCCACCCGCCGGGGCCGCGCCGCTCGGCGCGAGGCTCGCCGCCTTCGCCAGGGACGCCGTCGCCGCCGTCTCCCGCGGTCATACCGCCTATTTCTATCATCTGGTGAAGAAGACCGACGGCACCGTGACAGAGTGGGTCGCCGCCACGCCGCCCGACATCCACCTGGACGCACAGCCCCCGACCGCCTTCGTCGACTGTTCGACCTGGGTGCACGTCGCTCTCTCGTCGGTCGCGCCGCACCATGCCGCCGCGCTGGACGCCACCCGCGAGGACCCGTTGTTCAACCCGCCGGCGGGATACATCGAGGCCTACGACGCGACGAACCCGGCCGTGCCCGCCCGGGTGCCGCTGCGGGAGAGGATGCAGCCCTGGGCGCGGGCCAACGTCGCGTCCTATTTCTTCGCGCATGTCGCCGGTCCCGCCAACGGCTTCAGCCGGGTGAGCGCGATCACGGATCTCCAGGCGGGCGATCTGCTGGCCTGGTCGCTCGGCATCTATGCCGACCCGGCGAATCCGAACGCCGCGACGGATCCGAGCCTGACCCCGGCCAAGGATACCGGCCACGTGGTCGTGGTCGCCGGGCCGGCGGTGCCGTACCCGAATTCCGGCGAGGGCTGGCCGAATGCGTACGGCCTGGCGACGGCTCCGGGCGGCCAGGCCCATCTCGCCGTCTACGCCGTGCCGGTGATCGACGCGAGCGACGTGCCGCATGCCGACGACAGCCGCACCTACAGGGCCCCGCCGGAGCAGGCCCCGCCGGGTTCGCATGCGGGTGGCCTGGGCAGCGGCACGCTGTTCTTCAGCATCGACGCGAGCGGCGCGCCGCAGCAATTCTGCTTCAGCGACGGCAGCACGACCGACGAGCCGTTCCCGTTCTTCCCCTCCGCCCGGGAGGCGACGCCGCAGAGGGTGACGATCGCGGCGGCGCGGCCGGTATAGCGCTGCCGCGTCGCACGCCGCGTCCGGGCGGCGGGTTCAGTCCCCCAGCCGCCCGATGATGTGGTCCGCCACCCTGAGCGAGTTGGCGATGATCGTCAGCGTCGGGTTCACGGCGCCGATCGAGGGGAAGAAGCTCGCATCGGTGACGTAGAGGTTGTCGAGCTCGTGCGCCTTGCAGTCGAGGTCGAGGACCGAGGTCGCCGGGTCGGTGCCGAAACGCAGCGTCCCGGCCTGGTGGGCGGTGCCGCCGATCGGCACGTCCTTGCCGAGATAGAGCGAGCGGTCGAACAGGTGCGGGTGGATGTCGAGCTTCGTGCAGAGGTCGCGCAGCTTGGCCTTCAGCCGGTGCAGGGCCTCCTCGTTGGTCTGGTGCAGGTCGAGCCGCACCTTCCCGCCGTCGTAGAAGATCCGGTTCTGCGGAATCGGCAAATCCTCGGTGGTGAGCCAGAAATCGAGGGAGTGCCTGGCGATCCAATCGAACGGCTTCTCGGGGAACCATTGCAGGAAGCCCGGCAGGCCCTCGCCGTGGATCTGCACGCCGTCCGACTTGCCGACCATCTGGATGTGGCCGAGCGGAAAGTCCCAGTCGTCGGCGCCGAAATAGAAGTCGTTGAGGCCGAGCGTCTTCTGGAACTTGGTCGGGTTCGGGGTGCGCGAGATGGCGAGCACGGTGGAATTGTTGTGCCGCATGTAGTTGCGGCCGACCTGGCCCGAGCGGTTGGCGAGGCCGTGCGGATGGGCATCGTTGGCGGAGCGCAGCATCAGGAGCGCCGAGGACAGCGCGCCGCAGGCGACGACCACGATATCGCCGGTGAACACCTCGGTGGCGTCGCCGCGCTTGACCGCGACGCCGGTGATCGTCCGCCCGGCCGGATCGGTCAGCAGCCGGTCGACATAGGCGTTCGTCATCAGCGTGAGGTTGTCGTGCGCCGCGAGCGCCGGGTCGACGCAGGTCACCTGCGAATCGGCCTTGCCGTTGGTGATGCACGGATAGCCGTCGAAGGCGTCGCAGCGGATGCAGGCCGAGTGCGGCAGCGGCTTGCCGTCGCGTTCCTCGAGCCGCACCCCGACCGGCAGGTGGAACGGGTGATGGCCCTCGCGATTCAGCCCGTCGAACAGCTCCTGGATCCGCGGCTCGTGGGTGATCGGCGGGTAGGCGTAGGGTTTGTTCGATGGCGGCTCGGTCGGATCCTCGCCGCGCAGGCCGTGGACGTAGTAGAGTTCCTCGGCGGCCTGATAGTAGGGCTCGAACACGTCGTACTTCACCGGCCATTCCGGCGAGATCCCGTCCGGATGCCGGACGACGCCGAAGTCCTTCTCGCGCAGGCGGAGCAGGACCGAGCCGTAGACCTTGCTGTTGCCGCCGACGAAGTAGTGCAGGCCGGGATGGAAGCTCGATCCGTCGGCGCCGTACCAGGTCTCGGGGGCCTGGTAGCGGGCATCGACGAAGACCGCCTGGCTGTCCCAGTTCTCGCGCTCCCGCGGCAGGTAGTCGCCGCGCTCGAGCAGCAGGATGCGCTTGCCGGTCTGGGCCAGCCGCCACGCCATGGTGCCGCCGCCCGGCCCCGAGCCGACGATGACGACGTCGTAATGCCGGTTCTCGCTCATCGGCGGTGCCACTCCTTCACGCCAGGCCGCGGGATTACGCAGGGCCCGTCGCCCGTGCGAGGCGGATATGGCGGGGCTGGCGCGAACGTCGACCCGCCCCACTTAGCTTTTCGCAACGCAAACCAGGAAGCGGGGTTCTCCGGTCGATGGCCACCTTCAGCATCGCGGTCGCCTTCGGGGTCAGGCTCCTCCTCGTGCTGCTGTTCCTGCCGTTCAGCGCGCTCGACAAGATCCTGAACTTCCGCGGTGCGGTGGGGCAGGCCAAACAGGCCGTGCACGCCACCGCCCCGGCCACGATGCTGATCCTCGCCGGCCTGTTCGTCGAGATCGTGATGTCGCTCGGGGTCCTCACCGGCATCGCCGACCGCTTCGCGGGGTTCGTGCTCGCCGGCTATTGCGGCGTGACGGCGCTCCTGTGGAAGCAGTTCTGGAAGCCGGGCGATTTCTGGTCCGGCGGCAAGGGGCGCGAGCTTTTCTGGGATTTCTGGAAGAACCTCGCGCTCGCCGGCGGGTTTCTGCTCGTCACCTTCGGCACCGGGGCGAGCACGGTGGAGACGTTCTTCTCCCACCCCTTCGCCTCGTCGAAGCCCTACAGCGTCAGCGAGACCGCCCGATGAGCGACGAGAAGCCCACCGTTCCCTACTGGCACCTCTGGGCCGATGCGGACGGCATCAGCCACCAGACCCGCTGCGCCTTCACCGAATTCGAGCAGAAATCGATGTCGCCGCCGGCCCCGCCGCAATGGCAGGGCCAGAAGACCCATGACGGCGCCACCGTGTTCGTGACCGTGCAGCCGGTCGGCTGGACCGGCGACTGGCACCCGAACCCGAAGCCGCAATGGATCATCCCGCTCTCGGGCCGCTGGTTCGTCGAATCGATGGACGGCACCCGGGTCGAGATGGGCCCGGGCGAGATCTCGTTCGGCGAGGACCAGAACGTCCGCGAGGTCGACGGCAAGAAGGGCCACCGCTCCGGCACGATCGGCGACGAACCGGCGGTGCTGATGATCGTCCAGGTCGACAAGCCCCCGACCACCGGGGCGGCCTGCCGGTTCCGGTGACGCCATGGACGGGTTCGAGATCCACGACGCGCGCTTCAAGCACTACGTCCTGGGCAACGCGCCGCTCGAGGAACTGGGCTCCGGCTTCCGCTGGATCGAGGGGCCGGTCTGGATGGGCGACGCCGATTGCCTGCTGTTCCAGGACCTGCCGCGCAACCGCACGATGCGGTGGATCGAGGGCGCCGGCTTCTCGGTCTACCGCGCGCCGTCGAACTACGCCAACGGCCAGACCCGCGACCGCGAGGGAAGGCTGATCGCCTGCTCGCATCGCGGCCGCTGCCTGTACCGCACCGAGGTCGACGGCACGGTCACCACCCTCGTCGAGCGCCATGCCGGCAAGCGGCTGAATTCGCCGAACGACGTGGTGGTGAAGTCGGACGGGACGATCTGGTTCAGCGATCCGGTCTACGGCATCGCGAACGACTACGAGGGCGGGCGCCAAAAGTCGGAGCAGCCCCCTGCCCTCTACCGCTTCGATCCGCGGACGAACGAGATCCAGGTGATGGCGGGCGATTTCGACGGGCCGAACGGCCTCGCCTTCTCGCCCGACGAGCGCCGCCTCTACGTCGCCGAGACCGGCGACCAGTCGAAGCCGAACCCGCGCCAGTACATCCGGGTCTTCGACGTCGCGCCCGACGGCGCCCTGTCGGGGGGCGACGTCTTCCACAAGATCGAGCCCGGCTATTGCGACGGAATGCGGGTCGACGAGGACGGCAACGTCTGGTCGAGCGCGGCCGACGGGGTCCATTGCATCAGCCCGGAGGGCAAGCTGATGGGCAAGATCCTGGTGCCGCACCGGGTCTCGAACATCACCTTCGGCGGGCCGACCAAGAACCGGCTGTTCATCGGCGGCTCGCACACGCTGTATGCGATCTTCCTCGACCGGCGCGGGGTGCAGACACCATGACTGCCGGTCGCCCGGGCGCCCGGCGCCTCGTCCGCTTCGGGCTCAATTCCGCCGATCCGGAGCGGCTCGCGGGTTTCTACCGCGAGGCGCTGGGCTTCACCGATGTTGGGGTGCCGGCGGAGCCGGGCTCCGCGGGGTTCGCGGCCGTGCGAACCGTGGCCCTGCGGCTCGGCGACCAGCGCCTCGACCTCACGGCGTCGGCGGGCCGGCCCTATCCGGGCGACGTGCCGGGCTTCAGCCCGCTGTTCCAGCACTGCGCGATCATCGTCGCCGACATGGCGGCGGCCCATGCCCGCCTCTCGGTGCATCCGGGCTGGCGCCCGATCTCGACCGCCGGGCCGGTGCGGCTGCCGGCATCGTCGGGCGGCGTGACGGCGTTCAAGTTCCGCGATCCCGAGGGCCATCCGCTCGAGTTCCTGGCCTTTCCGCCGGATGCGGTGCCGGCGGCCTGGCGCCGGCCGGACGCCCGCGATGTCTGCCTCGGCCTCGACCACTCGGCGATCTCGGTCGCCGACACCGCCCGCTCCGCGGCGTTCTATGCCTCGCTCTGCCTGCACGTGGCGTCGCGCTCGCTCAATGCCGGGCCGGAACAGGCGCGCCTCGACGCCGTCGCCGACCCGACCGTCGAGGTCACGGGTCTCGCTTTCCCGGATGGTCGGCCGCCGCACGTCGAGCTGCTGTGCTACCGCGGCCGTCCTCCGCAGCCCGCGTCGGACCTCGCGATCGACGACGTCGCGGCGACCCGGCTGGTGATCGCGATGGGGGACGAAGCGGCGGTGCGTGCGGCATGTGCCGCCCATGCCGGGCGGCTCGTGCCGGACGGGCCGGTCGCGCGAAGCGGCGCGCTCCTGCGCGATCCAGACGGGCATTGGCTGTGGCTGACGGCGGGGTGACGACGGGGAGCGCGCGAAGGCTCCGGTCTCGAACCGGCTCTCAGGCCGCGAGGCCCCGCCGGGTGTGCGACGGCGGCACCGGCTGCCCGCAGAGACGCTGCAGCACGATCTCGGCGCCCCGGCGCGACTGCTTCAGGGCGACGAGGGCCGACCAGCGCATCGCCACCTCGTGGCGGGCGACGAGGCGGCCGGCGGCGTCGTAGCGGCGCCAGCCGCAGCGCGCGCCGCCGGATTCGTCGGTCTCGTCGTAGGTCTCGTAGCGCGCGACCAGGGCGCCGGCGGCGTCGAACTCGTCGTGGTACCAGCACACGCCGTCGGTCGGGGCGCCGCGGCTGCGCGATCCCCGGATCACCAGCCGATGCGCGACGGGCGTGCGGAAGATCGTCTCGAACACGGGCGGCTGGAACAGCATGACCGTCGATCCTCCCTCGCCGGATCGTAACCGAAAGGTTTCCTATCGGTAGGGTGCGCTGCAGCATAGCCGTCGTCAAGGCCGGACAGCCGGGGCGGCCGGGCGGATTCCGGGCCGGACGGGTGCTCCTTTGGTCCAAGATGCCCTAGCTTTCGCAGCGGTGAGCACGGGACGGGGAGGCGACGCCGGAGATGAGGACGATGCTCGGCAGGAAGCGGCGCGGCGCGGAACTGCTCGTCCTGGCCTGGCTCGCGGCCCCGGGGGCGGCCGTCGCCGCCGAGGGCGATTGCGTCGATTACGGATCCCTCGACGGTGGTCCCGGCCCGGGTCTCGGCCCGGGTCTCGGCCCAGGTCTCGGCAAGGTCAAGGCCGGGGCGCCGCGGGTGCCGTTCGTGCAGGGCGCCTCGCAGCGCAAGGGGTGCCCCGGGCCGGATCCGGCCTGCCGCGACAAGGCCTTCCTGGTGCCGGGCGACACCGTGATCCTGCGTGCGGCGATGCCCGGCGCCGCCCGCTCGGGCTTCGTCTGCGCGACGTATGTCGGGCAGGCGGGGGCGGTCCGCTCCGGATGGCTGCCCGGGGCGGCGATCGCCCGGGCGCCGGATCCGCCGGTGCCGGCCCTGCGCGACTGGTCCGGCACCTGGACCGCCCCGGAGGCGACCCTGGTCCTCCGGCCGGGCAAGCCCGCCGGCACCCTCGCGGTGACGGGCGACGCGAGCTACGGCACCCTCGATCCGGACCGGGTCCGGCGCGGCGCGATCAACATGGGCAGCGTCGAGGGGACGATGGCCCCGGCGGGCGCGACTCTCGCCTTCACCATGGGGGACAAGGGCACGGCGCCCTACGCTTCCGGCGCGTCGACCGAGTGCTCCTTACGCCTGCGCCTGCTGCCGCCCTTCCTGCTCGCCGAGGACAACAACGCCTGCGGCGGCATGAACGTGAGCTTCACCAACGTCTACCGCCGCACCAGACCTTCACCCTGACGAGAGCCAGGAGGCCCCATGCGCCGCCACCGCCACGCCAAGATCGTCGCCACCGTCGGCCCGGCCAGCAACACGCCGGAGCGGCTGAAGGCCCTGTTCCTCGCCGGGGTCGACACCTTCCGGCTGAACTTCTCGCACGGCACCCACGACGACCACGCCAAGGTGCACGCCGCGATCCGGGCGCTCGAGCAGGAGACCGGCCGGCCGATCGGCATCCTGCAGGACCTGCAGGGGCCGAAGATCCGCATCGGTACCTTGCGGGGCGGCAGGGCGGAGCTCGCCACCGGCGACCGCATCCGCTTCGTGCGCGAGGGCCGGGAGGGCGGCCCGGATGCGATCCCCCTGCCCCATCCCGAGATCTTCGCCGCGGTGGCGCCGGGCCAGGACCTGCTGATCGACGACGGCCGGGTCCGGGTGCGCGTCGCCGGCGTCGACGACGCGGCGATCGACGCCGACGTCGTGGTGGGCGGCCCGATCTCCGACCGCAAGGGCGTCAACGTGCCGGGCTCGGTGCTGGCCCTGTCGCCGCTCACCGAGAAGGACCGGCGCGACCTCGCCTTCGGCCTCGAGCTCGGGGTCGACTGGGTGGCCCTGTCCTTCGTCCAGACCCCGTCCGACGTGATGGAGGCGCGCAGCCTCATCGCCGGCCGGGCCGGGCTGATCGCCAAGATCGAGAAGCCCTCGGCGCTCGACCACATCGAGGACATCATCCGGATCGCCGACGGGATCATGGTGGCCCGCGGCGATCTCGGCGTCGAATTGCCGCCCGAGGACGTGCCGGGACGCCAGAAGGAGCTGGTGCGCGCCTGCCGCCGGGCGGTGAAGCCGGTGATCGTCGCGACCCAGATGCTCGAATCGATGGTCGTGGCGCCCTCGCCGACCCGGGCCGAGGCCTCCGACGTCGCGACCGCGGTCTATGACGGCGCCGACGCGGTGATGCTCTCGGCCGAATCGGCGGCGGGGAAATACCCGATCGAGGCGGTCTCGATGATGGACCGGATCATCCGCCGCACCGAGCAGCACCGGCTCTACCGCTCGCTCGTCCGGGCGAGCGAGCCGGAGGTCGAGGACAGCCCGCCCCACGCGGTCGCCGCCGCCGCCGCGACCCTCGCCGACGCGATCGAGGCGGCGGCGATCGTCGCCTTCACGTCGAGCGGCACCACCGCCGCCCGCATCGCCCGCAAGCGCCCGAACGTGCCGATCCTCGCCGCGACCTCAGACGCCGCGGTGTCGCGCCGCCTCAGCCTGTACTGGGGCGCCCATTCGGTGCTCGGGCCCGAGATCGACTCCTACGAGGCGATGGCCGACCGCGCCGCCGAGGTCGCCGCGCAGGAGGGGTTCGCGGCGGCGCCGGATCTCGTCGTGGCGGTGGCCGGCATCCCGTTCGGCCGGGCCGGGACGACCAACAACCTGCGGGTGGTCGAGCTGGGGCGCAAGGCGAGCGGGGTGTAGCGTCCGGTCGCGTGTCGTCATCCGGTGCGCCGACACCCTACCGGTCATTCCCGGGCTCGCCGCAGGCGAGAACCCGGGGTGACGCGGAGGATGCAGGGACCGCTCGCCCGAGCCGAACGGCGTCCCGACCAGAGCCCTCGACTGCGACGCTCGCGCCCTCGCCCCGCACCAAGGTCCGGGCGGCCTTTGATTGTGGCGGCACAGCGGACCTGCTACCTTACGACATCCGCCAAGGAATCCCTCCAGGAGGGCCCGGCCCGTGCGCACCCTCGTCGCCCTGATGACCGTGCTGGCGCTCGGCCAAGCCACCTTCGCGCAGGGTGCCCTCGCGGGCGACGACGGCGAGCGGGATGCGGCCCGAGCGGCGATCCTGCGCCAGCAGGAGGCTTTCCGGCACGACGACGCCGCGGCGGCCTATGCCGAGGCGGCACCGGCGATCCGCTCGATCTTCTCCAGCGCCGAGACCTTCATCGGCATGGTGCGGCAGGGCTACGCCCCGGTCTACCGCAACCGCCGCTTCGAGTTCGGGACCGACGAGGCGCTGCCGGACGGCGGCCTCGCCCAGGGCGTGCGCATCCAGGACCAGGACGGGACCGACTGGGAGGCGCTCTACACCCTCGAGCGCGAGGCGGACGGCGCCTGGCGGATCACCGGCTGCCGCCTGCGCAAGGCGCCCGGCACCAGCGCCTGACCCGGCGCCCGCGATCCCGCGCGGCTGACGGCTGACGAGGCCTCCGGATTCGTGTAGGGCCTCGCGTCAGCCTCAGGACTGATCACCGTGCTCCATGTTTCGACCCGCGGCAGCGCCGCGCCGCTGACCTTCACCGATGCGCTCCTCGCCGGGCTTGCCCGCGACGGCGGGCTCTACATCCCGCAGGCCTGGCCGCAGATCGCGCCCGGGACCATCGCGGGCCTGGCCGGCCGGCCCTACGCGGACGCCGCCAGGACGGTGCTGTCGCCCCTCGTCGACGGCGAGATCCCCCAGGCCGACCTCGACCGGATGATCGACGAGGCCTACGCGACCTTCCGCCATCCGGCGACCTGCCCGCTGACCCAGCTCGGCGACAACCTCTTCCTGCTCGAACTGCATCACGGCCCGACGCTCGCCTTCAAGGACGTGGCGATGCAGCTGCTCGGCCGGCTGATGGACCACGCCCTCAAGGCCCGGGGCAGCCGCGCCACCATCGTCGGCGCCACCTCGGGCGATACCGGCAGCGCCGCCGTCGAGGCCTTCCGCGGCCTCGACAACGTCGACGTGTTCATCCTCTATCCCCACGGCCGGGTCTCCGAGGTCCAGCGCCGGCAGATGACCACGGTCGATGCGGGCAACATCCACGCGCTCGCAGTCGAGGGCACGTTCGACGATTGCCAGGCGATCGTGAAGGCGCTGTTCCAGCACCCGCGCTTCGCCGAGGACGTGCGGCTGTCGGGCGTCAACTCGATCAACTGGGCCCGGGTCGCCGCGCAGGCGGTCTACTACTTCACCAGCGCGGTGGCCCTGGGCAGCCCGCACCGCCCGGTGTCGTTCTCGGTGCCGACGGGCAATTTCGGCGACATCCTCGCCGGCTGGGCGGCCAAGCGCATGGGCCTGCCGGTCGGGCGGCTGATGATCGCCACCAACGCCAACGACATCCTGGCGCGGACGCTCGCGACGGGCACCTACGAGGTGCGCGGCGTGGCTCCCACCACCTCGCCGTCGATGGACATCCAGGTCTCGTCGAACTTCGAGCGGCTGCTGTTCGAGGCGCTCGACCGCGACGCCGGGGCGGTGACCCGGCTGATGGCGGGCCTGAAGCAGTCGGGCGCCTTCACGCTCGACGCCCGCACCCTGGAGCGGATCCGGGCCGAGTTCGACGCGGCCTGCGTGCCGGAGGACGAGGTCGTGGCGGAGATCCGCGACGTCTATGCCGGGACGGGCCAGATCATCGACCCGCACAGCGCGATCGGCGTGCGCGCCGCCCGCAGGCTCCTCGCCGACGATCCGGCGACGCCGGTCGTGGCGCTGGCGACCGCCCATGCGGCGAAGTTCCCCGACGCGGTCGAGGCCGCGACGGGGGTGCGCCCGGCCCTGCCGCCGCACCTGTCGGATCTTCTGGAGCGGCGCGAGCGTTTCACGGTCCTGCCCAACGACGAGGCGGCGGTGGAGCGGGCGATCCGCGAGCGCGCCCGTATCCTGAGGAGCGCTGCGTGAACCAGCATTTCGCGACGCTCGGCGCCTCGCCCGACCTCAAGATCACCCGGCTGCCGAACGGGCTCACCGTCGCCACCGAGGCGATGCCGGGCGTCGCCACCGCGACCCTCGGGGTCTGGGTCGGCGCCGGCTCGCGCAACGAGCGGCCGGAGGAGCACGGGCTCAGCCACCTGATCGAGCACATGGCGTTCAAGGGCACGGCGTCCCGCTCGGCCCGCGCCATCGCCGAGGACATCGAGAATGTCGGCGGCGAGATCAACGCCGCCACCAGCGTCGAGCAGACGAGCTACACCGCCCGGGTGCTGGGCGAGGATACCGAGGTCGCCCTCGACGTGCTCGGCGACATCCTGACCCGCTCGACCTTCGAGGCCGGCGAACTCGCCCGCGAGAAGGGCGTGATCCTGCAGGAATACGCCGCCGTCGAAGACACGCCCGACGACGTCGTCTACGACGCCTTCACCGAGGCCGCCTTCCCCGACCAGCCGCTCGGCCGGCCGATCCTCGGGCGCCCGGAGACGATCCAGAGCTTCGACCGCGCGGCGATCGAGGCCTATCTCGCCCGCGAGTACACCCCGGGCCGGATGGTGCTGGCCGCCGCCGGCGCGGTCGAGCACGACGCCATCGTGGCGGCGGCGGAGAAGCACTTCGGCGCGATGCCGGCGGGCGCCGAGACGGAGACCGTGCCCGGGCTCTACCGCGGCGGCGAGCGGCGGATGCCGCGCAAGCTCGAACAGGCCAACCTGGTCCTCGGCCTGCCCGGCCTGTCGTTCCGCGACGAGGGCTACTACGCCACGCACCTCTTCGCCCAGGTGCTCGGCGGCGGGCTGACCTCGCGGCTCTGGCACGAGGTCCGCGAGACGCGCGGGCTCGCCTACGAGATCCACGCCTTCCACTGGCCGTTCAGCGATTGCGGCCTGTTCGGCATCGGCGCCGGCACCGCGGGCGGCGACCTGCCGGGCCTCGTCGAGGTCACGCTGGCCTGCCTGCGCGAGGCCGCCGAGACGGTCGACGCGGTCGAGCTCGCCCGGGCCAAGGCCCAGCTCAAGGTCGCCCTGCTCTCGGCGCTGGAGACGCCGGGCGGGCGCATCGAGCGCACGGCGCGCCAGCTGCTGGCCTGGGGCCGGGTGATCCCGGCCGCCGAGGTGATCGCCAAGGTCGATGCGGTGACCCCCGACGATGTCCGGGCGGCCGGCCGCGCGCTGATCGCCGGCGCACCCACCATCGCGGCGATCGGCCCGATCAAGAAGCTGCAGAGCCTCGAGGCGGTCGGCCAGGCGCTCAAGTCGACGTAGTCGAGATCACCGGCGCGGACGGTCCATCCTCAAACCGGAAGCGTCGGTGACCTCGGCTGACGGGACGCGACCTGGGCGCCGACCGTCCGGGCGATCCCGCAGGCGAGGGCCTTCATCATCGGCGCTACGCGGTCCGGGTAGTCGCCGCCGTTGATGTGCGCGGCGAAGTTCAGGAACGATCCCGGGACCCGTCTCCCCGCATCGAGGACCGCGGCATCGGCGGAGAGCGTGTTCAGGTAATCTCCCTTGTCACGGGAATCGATCCTGACCCCCTGGGCGAGCGCCAGGGCCTCGCCGAAGATCCTGTCCCAGTCCTCGTTGCTTGAGATGGTGGCGATCTCGTCGATCTGCCCGGCGCCCGTCCGGGTGTCAGATCTCCATCGATCGGCGACGCTCGCGATGACGGCGTTCTGGTCCTTGCTCACCTTGAGAGCCCATTCGATGAGACTCCTGTAATCCGATCGCCACGTCGTCTGGATGACGCCGCGGCCGCGGAACTTGTAGAAGTCGGCCTGCATGATGAAGCCGTTCCTGGCCGGATCGACCCAGGCCGGGACGTCGCTCGGCCAGATGTCGCCGCCCCAGCGCGGATCGATGCCACCGGACCGCTCGAGGACCGACGCGGAACCAGCCCTGTCCTTGTGCGCACGCAGAAAATCCGGATCCTGAAACAGCGCCAGGGCCGTCCTGTTGGGCGGGTTCTGACGGTCGTTGGGCAGGTTGTAAGATTGCTTCAATCCCGGAATCCGGTCGAACGCGTAGGCCAACCCGGGATGAGGGTGGTCCATGCCGTTCATCTCCTCCGGCGAGGCGGAGAGATTGCCCCGTGATTCTTCGAGATTGACCGCCATCAAGGCGGAAAATTCGAGGGCATTGATCGAGTCCTTGCCGAAAACGACCTGGATCTGATCCCAGAAATCCGAGAAATTCTTTCGCTTCAATGCCGTATCGGGCGATGGGTGTCTCTGAGCGACGTCGGGAACATCGTGGAACGTCGCGTTGAACCAGTCGTAGAAACCGTGATAGCCGCCGAACAGGCTCAGGATATCGGCCGACCCCTTCAGCGTGAGGGAAGCACAAGCATCCACGACGGCCTGGTCGAACGCGGGCAGACCCTGTGCGGCGAGGAGGTCGGGGACGCCGCCCTGGAGCGAGGCCGCCGCGAGCGGTTTCATGGCCGCGACCAGGGTGCTCGTCCGTATCCCCGGCTGATCGGCGAGGCGGCTCACCGGCGCCGGCGCGGCGGCCTCGGGGGCTTTCGGAGCGAGGCTGGCGCCCTGGATGGCCTTCATCCCGATGGCGATCGCCTTGACCTCCTTGGCCTCCGGCACGAGGGACGTCACCAGGGTCGCGGCCTTGTCCTTGGAGGCCGTCAGCATGTCGAGCACATCGAAGCTCGGCAGCGCCAGGCGCGTGTAGAAGTCCAGGCGTTCCGCCTGCATGATTTTCCGCGCCGTCTCCTGACCGAGCGCCAGGCTGCCGACGAACGCATTCTCCCCGCCCTTCGCCTTTCCAGACCAGTCCCTGATCAGATTGTAATATATCTCCTTGAGATCGGAGCTGCATTTGTACCATGCCGCATAGTTCCGCTGCTGCGAGTACCAGGCCGATACGGTCTTCTGCAACGCGAACGTGCCGCTCAGGATCGACGAGAGCTGTGCGATCACCACGCCGTAAGGTGACGCCGCACCGGCCACGAGGTGCGATCCGATGAGCGTGATCGCGCCGGGAACCGCAACGACAACGGCTGCATTCGCAGCGATGTACCACTTCGCGGCCTTCTCGGCATCTTTGTACTTTCCGGTGTACCACGCTATTCCGAGAATGACGTCCTGTATGAAGGAAACCAGGTCATCCTCGACGAGCGCCTGCGTGTCGGGGTCCAGTTTCAACGACGCGGCGACGGCTGGCAGGAACTCTCGGGCTCGCGCGTCGGACCGGTAGCTGTCTCGCGGACCGCCCGCTGCCAGCAGGCTTCGGAGACGTCCCTCGCTGTTCGCGAGGGCGCGCCTGACGGCATCCGGGTCCGCTTCCGGTCTGGAGGCGCCGCCTGGAGCCGCTGCTGGAGCGACGCTCGTGCCAGTCTCCGGCGGAGTCGCGAGTGGTGTATCCATTTTCGACCTCCCTTCTGGCGATCATGCTCTACTATATACTATAATATCAACATTATTTTTGCTTTCGCGATCGAAATGATGCTTTTTCGTATTACAAATACAGCCGGAAATCGACAGCGAAAAATATTCGGAAACAATGCAAATCCGGCAAATTGCAGACTCGACAACGCGAACGAAGCCTGCAATCTGACACTATAAGGAATATTGTTATTTGTTATTCGTATTTTATTTTGAAACGATTTGGAAACACGATAGTCCCAGTGCGATCGCGCGGGAGCGGTCGATCAGCTGGACATTCATGACAAGCGACGTCGACCATCTGCACGAGGACAGCATGTCCGCCCGGTCGCCGTGATGAGGAGGGCGACCGGCGACGTCTCGCCCGCGCGCGTCGGCGATACACGACCCGGCAGCGGCGGACGGTGAGGATGTGCCGAGGATCGCCGGAAGACAATCGTTCCGCGACCGGACGCCCGCTCCATCCCGCCCCGCGATCATCCAGTCGAGGGCCGCGCGGGTGACTAGGTCGAACGGCTGAGTGGGCGTGGTTCCTCGGTCTCCGTTAGAGGACTCGGCAATCGAGCGCGCGAGCGTGCGAGGGTTGGGTCTCGTGCGGCCCGAGTCCCGAGTAGGCGAGACTGGCCGCGTCGCCGTCCCGCTCACGGGACTACGGCGTCGGTCCCTTGGGGAATGGCAGAGGACGGCCGGTGAGACCGACCGTCGACGAAGTCGGGCGGGAACGATGGGGCTCGGGGGGGCTGCGCAGGCGGCGGACGATGCGTCGCGCGAGGCGACGCTCGGGCGGAGCGTGTCGGTGCGCGGGCCCGGGCTGCATACCGGCCGGAGCGCCCGCGTCACCCTGGCGCCCGCCCCCGCCGGTCACGGCATCCGCTTCGCGGTGCGCTGCCCCCGCACCGGCGCCCGCGCCGACGACGTGCCGGCCGGCACCGCGGCCTGGGTCGCGAGCCGGATGAGCACCGCCCTCGACATCGGGCAAGGGCGCAAGCTGCGCACCATCGAGCACCTGATGGCCGGCCTCGCGGCCTCGCGGATCGACAACGCCGCCATCACCGTCGAGGGGACCGAGATCCCGATCCTCGACGGGTCGGCCTCGCGCTGGTGCGCGCTCATCGACGAGGCCGGGCGGGTGCCGCAGGCCCGGCCGCGCCAGGCGCTTCGCATCCGCGCGCCGTTCCAGGTCGACGGGATGCACGGCTTCCTGCGTGCCGAGCCCGGCGACGGCTTCACCGTTGACGTCAGCACCGACCGTCTGCCGGGCTTCGGCGTCCTGCGCTGGTCGGGCCCGATCGACCCGGGCACGTTCCGCGCCGCCATCGCCCCGAGCCGCAGCTTCGGCAACGCCTCGCTGATCTGGCGCACCGCTCTGAAGACCCGCCTCGCCCGGGCGCTGCTGCCGGGCGGGATGCGGGACCGGCTCTGGGCCCGCTCGTTCGATTCCCAGACCGTGTGCGGCGCCGGCCTCGTGCCCGCCTCGCCGCGCCCGGAGCACCGGCGCGAGATCGGCCTCGAGACGCAGGCCCGGATGCATCCGCGCGACCGCGAGCCCCTGCTGCGCGGAGCGCGCCCCGGGCGGGTGGCGATCCTGCTCGGCGGCCGGGTGCTCGGCGGCGCCCGCTTCCCCGACGAGCCGGTGCGGCACAAGATCCTCGACCTCGTCGGCGACCTCGGCCTCGCCGGCCGGCCGATCCTCGGGCGCATCGTCGCCAATTGCCCGACCCACGCCCTCACCTTCGCGTTCCTGACCGAGCTGATGCGGCATCCGGAATGCTGGGAGATCGTCCCGCTCGCGCCAGCCGGCACCGGTCGCGGGGAGTCCGGCACAACTTGATTTGGCCGCAAAGCGGAGCGATCGAAGCCCGTCGACGGCCGCGCTCGCGGACGGCAGGGGAGATCCGAGGCCTCCGCCTTGCTCGGAAGCTTGGGCGTCAGTACGGTCCGGCACCTCCCTTGAGCCGCCCCCGTGGCCGTGGCCGCCCCCCGTCCGGTCGGAAGACCCCGAAGCTTGCGCACGTACTCACTCGTCCTCGCCTGCCTCGCCGCCCTCGCCGGGCTGCTCCTGTCCATGCCGCAGGCCCGCGCGGTCGAGGCCGTGCGCGTCACCCTCGACTCGCAGGCCATCGACCTGACCCCGGCGATCGAGCGCTACCGCTCGGACGGCGACCTGATCCAGATCTCGACCGCGCCCGGCAAGGACGGCATCGTGCGGCGCATCGCCGTGAAGGCGCGCGAGACCGGGGCGAGGCCCGACTGGATGGTGTTCGCGCTCACCAACGACACCGACGAGCAGATCGACCGCCTGCTGGTCGCCCCGCATTTCCGCCTCGTCGGCTCGGGCGTGGTCTGGCCCGACCTCGGCGGCTCGCGCATCGCCGCGATCACCGCGAGCCAGGGCATCCGGCCCGAGCGCGACGAGAGCCCCGACGCCGACCAGTTCGTCATCACGCTGGACCCCGGCACCACCGTCACCTTCGTGGCGGAGCTGCGCACCCCCAACGTGCCGCAGGTCTATCTCTGGGACCAGGACGCCTACCGCAAGAAGGCGACCGGGCTCACCCTCTACAAGGGCATCATCATCGGCATCGCCGGGCTGCTGGCGCTGTTCCTGACCATCGTGTTCGTGGTCAAGGGCGCGATCATCTTCCCGGCGGCGGCGGCGCTCGCCTGGGCGGTGCTGGCCTATGCCTGCATCGATTTCGGGTTCTTCCAGCGCATCTTCCCGGTCACCGAGGCGGCAGAGCGGATCTACCGCGCTTCGGCGGAAGCCGTGCTCGGCGCCACGCTGCTGGTGTTCCTGTTCGCCTATCTCAACCTCGCCCGCTGGCACGTGCGCTACAGCCACGTCGCGCTGATCTGGCTGCTGTTCCTCGGCGGCCTCGTCGGTCTCGCCGTCATCGATCCGCCGGTGGCGGCGGGCGTCGCCCGCATCTCGATCGCCACGGTGGCGGGAATCGGCCTGCTGCTCGTCGTCTACCTCGCCATCCACAACGGCTACGACCGGGCGATCCTGCTGATCCCGACCTGGCTCCTGCTGCTGGCCTGGGTGGTGGCGGCGGGCTTCGCCATCACCGGCCAGCTCCACAACGACCTCGTCCAGCCGGCGCTGATCGGCGGCCTGGTGCTGATCGTGATGCTGATCGGCTTCACGGTGCTCCAGCACGCCTTCGCGGGCGGAAGCCTCGGCAACAGCCTCGTCTCCGACACCGAGCGCCGGGCGCTGGCGCTGACCGGCGCCGGCGACGTCGTGTTCGACTGGGACGTGCCGGGCGACCGGGTCTTCGCCGGCCCCGAGATCGAGGGCCAGCTCGGCCTCAAGCGCGGGGCGCTGGAGGGGCCGCAGGCGAGCTGGCTCTCGCTTCTCCACCCCTTCGACGTCGAGCGCTATTCCGCCGCCCTCGACACCGTGATCGAGGAGCGCCGCGGCCGCATCTCGCAGGATTTCCGCCTGCGCTCGGCCGCCGGGCCGTATTACTGGTACCGCCTCAAGGCCCGGCCGGTGATCGGCACCGACGGCGAGGTGGTGCGCATCGTCGGCACCATCGCGGACGTCACCGAATCGAAGATCGCCGAGGAGCGGCTGCTGCACGACGCCGTGCACGACAACCTCACCGGCCTGCCCAACCGCGAGTTGTTCAACGACCGGCTCGATGCCGGCCTGGCGCTGGCCAGCCAGGACCCGCGCCTGAAGCCGACCCTGTTCGTCATCGACATCGACCGCTTCAAGCAGGTCAACGACGCGATCGGGCTGTCGGCCGGCGATTCGATCCTGCTGACGCTGTCGCGCCGCCTCAACCGCCTGCTGCGGCCCCAGGATACCCTCGCCCGCGTCGCCGGCGACGAATTCGCCATCATCCTGCTCTCCGAGCGCGATCCCGACCGGATCATCGCCTTCGCCGACAGCATCCGCCGGGCGATCACCACCCCGATCACCTATGCCGACCGCGAGATCTTCCTGACGCCCTCGATCGGCGTCGCGCTCCACGAGGCGGGCGCGGTGGTGAAGCGCGACGACGTGGTGAAGAACGCCGAGCTCGCGATGATCAACGGCAAGCGCCAGGGCGGCGACCGGATCGAGGTCTACCGCCCGACCATGCGCTCCGACCGCGGCGAGCGGATGATGCTGGAGAGCGACCTGCGCCGGGCGCTGGAGCGCAACGAGATCAAGGTGCTGTTCCAGCCGATCGTGCGCCTTGAGGACCGCACGGTCGCGGGCTTCGAGACGGTTTTGCGCTGGGACCATCCGCGGCTCGGCCGCGTCGCCCCCCAGGTCTTCCTGCCGATCGCCGAGGAATCCGGCCTCATCGTCAATCTCGGTGTCTTCGCGCTCGAGCGCACCGCCGCGGAGCTCGCCGCCTGGCAGCAGGCCCTCGTCGTCGAGCCGCCGATCTTCGCCTCGGTCAACCTGTCCTCGCGCCAGCTCCTGCGCCACGACCTCCTGCACGACGTGAAGACCGTTCTCGCCCGCACCGGCGTCGTCCCCGGCTCGCTCAAGCTCGAGCTGACCGAAGCCCTGGTGATGGAGAACCCGGAATACGCCGCCCAGATGCTCGCCCGCATCCACGAGCTCGGCGCGGGGCTCTGCCTCGACGATTTCGGCACCGGCTACTCGGCGCTGACCTACATGCAGCGCTTCCCCTTCGACACGATCAAGATCGACCAGTCCTTCGTGCGCCAGATGGCGAACGGCCGCTCCGGCATCCTGCGCTCGATCGTCCGGATGGCGCAGGAGCTCGGTCTCGAGATCGTCGCCGAGGGAGCCGAGTCGGAGGCCGACGCCCTGGCGCTCGCCGAGGTCGGCTGCGACTACGCGCAAGGCTTCGCCTTCGGCGAGCCGATGTCGATCCTGCAGGCGCGGCAGCTGGTGGGGGCGGCGCCGGAGGCGGCGTGATCGCCGGCCTTCTCCGCGCTGGTTCTGAATCGCGGATGTCGTGAGACGAGGGCTGTGAGACCGCAGCGCCTTCGAACGGATGCGTTCGAAGGCGCTGGCCGAGCCCGCAAGGTTTCCCTGTCCTCTCATCTGCGCCGGACGCCTCGGCATCGACGTGTCGAGGCCAAGGCGCGAGGGTATGACCCGTCCCCATGGCGGGGCGACGCCTGCCGTCGGGTGCGCCGTCGACACCGATTATGGGGAATGACGTGACCTGACGGGCTTGGCCGGCAGCGTCGACCCAAGGGCGAGGGGGTCCCGCACTCGCCTCGCAGACCGGCATGTCGGAATGCTCATTCCCGATCGTCACGTTGGCTTTCGCCAGCCGTGGGCACGCGCCGACCCGGCAGGGCATTCGCAAGCTCGGGCGGATGAATGTGGTTTTTCCGCACGCCGACTTCGTTATCGGTTTTATCGCGTTTATAGGAATATATGCTGATCCATACCGGTGCGATCGACGTCCTCGTCACAAATTGTCTCAAAACGAAACGACGACATTAATTTCAACCACGATGTGTCTCGCGATATTATGCAATTTAAGCTTGCGGCCCCGACCCTCCGTGCTAGGTATTTCGCAACGCCTGGTTGTGGCGTCCAGCACATGGAGTCGTATGCATGTCGTCCGTCGTCATCGGCACCGGTTCGGGTTTCAACACCGCGACCTTCTTCGTGAACAATCTCGGACAAGCGACGGGAGAGCAATTCACGGGTCAAACCGGCCAGACGGGGAGCCTACTGCTCGGTCAATCGCAGACCCGGTTCTCGGCCTTCGAGTTTCAATCCGGGGGATTGACATACCGCTACATCGGCAACTGGCAGGTCGATTTCAACAATGGCGTCTTGACCGGTACTGTCAGCGCCAGCGGCACGTATAGCCGGATTGAAGTCAGCAACGGGGCCCAGGTCCTGGCCGCGGCGGACATCCAGCCCCGCAGCGTGAACTTCGGCACTGCATCGGGCGGCGGCGTCCTCGGCCTGGTGACCGGCCTCGCCATCGGCGTCGTCGAGTTGCTGGTCGGCGCGGCACCGCAGAATCAGGCCGTGACGAACCTGACCCTGGACGCCACCCCGGGCCTCAACACGGCGATCTTCGCGGACGGCGTCACGGTCGCCGGCAATGCCGGCGCCGACACGATCCTGGGGTCGGCGGCGCAGGACGTGATCTCGGCCGGCGACGGCAACGATACCATCTACAGCAATACCGCGAATCCCGGCGAGACCGGGCACGACGTCGTCTTCGCCGGCCTCGGCAACGACAACGTCTACTACGTGCCGAGCACGACCGGCTCCACCTTCGTCCTCGGCGGCGGCGACGACAGCATCGCGGCGAGTTCGGGCAACGACGTGATCTACGGGGACCAGGACGGCGAGCTCGCCACCGACGGTGCCGACTACATCCGCGGCGGTCTGGGCAACGACCTGATCTACGGCGGCGGCGGCAACGACCTGATCCAGGGCGCACTCGGCGAGGGATCGGACACCGTCTTCGGCGGCAGCGGCGACGACACCATCGGCTACAACACGGCCGAGGCGGCGCAGGTCCTGAATGGCGGGGCCGGCAACGACCTGATCGTGGGCGGCTCGGCCGGCGACGTCATCGCGGGCGACGAAGGAAACGACGTCCTCTTCGGCCAGGGCGGCAACGACACCATCAGCGGCGGCGCCGGCAGCAACAACATCGACGGCGGCGAGGGGAACGACACCATCGTGGCCGGCGACGGAACCGGCGGCTTCTCGTACGCGGTGGGCGGGGCCGGCAACGACGTCCTGTCGGCCGGAGCCAACCAGGGCGCTGGGCTGTTCGGCGGCTCGGGCAACGACACCCTCGTCGGCGGAGGGCAGGCCGACAACCTGATCGGCGGCTCCGGCATCGATCTGATCACCGGCGGCGGCGGCTTCGACAACTTCATCTTCAACCGCAGCGACCTCTACGACGGGCTCTACGACGTCATCACCGATCTGGGCGCCGGCGACGCCGTCTACCTGTCGAGCTCGGTGCAGGCGGATGTCAGCTTCCAGGCCTACGACGGCGGCGCGCTGATCAACGTCGGCAACCAGCACACCATCTACGCGCAGGGCGCGAGCGTCGCCCAGCTCCAGGCCTCGACGGTCTTCCTGGCGACCGACACGATTGCCTGATCCGTCGTCGAACCGGGGCGGCGCCCGACCGTTTTGTCATCGGACACTGCTCTGAGCCTTTGGCTAGGCCAGATTTTCTCCGACGAACCGGTATCCGCTTCGTCGGAGAATACGCGAGAACGCGGCCGGCTCCGGGCCTGCCGCTGTTCGCCCGCATGTCGGACCGGCCGGCAGTCCCGCGGTCGGGAACGGCCGCCGGCACGCGCACCGGCCTGCCTCGCGCCGCGCCCGGTCGCCTCGTCTCTCGGCGAACCGGCATCCGCCTCGTCGAGAAATGCCCTACCCGCGCCCTGCCCCCGCCGGCTCGGCGCACAGCGCTCCCAGCGCCTCGACCAGCCGGTCCGGGTTCAGGGGCTTTCGCAGCATCGGCAGGTCCGGCCACATCAGCCGCATCGCCCGCGGCAGGACGCCGCCGGTGCAGATCAGGACCGGGACGCCCTTGGCGATCAGGCACTCGGCCGTCGGGGTGGCCTCGCCGTCGGCGAGGTTGAGGTCGAGGATCGCGACGTCGACCTCCTCGAGGTCGAGGAGCGCCAGGGCCTCGCGGTTGGTGCGGGCCGGGCCGACGGCGTGGGCGTTCGAGCCGGTGACGATCTCGGTCAGCTCCAGGGCGACCAGCGCCTCGTCCTCGACGATCAGCACCCGTCGTCCGTCCAGCATCGCGATCTCCGTGGATCTCGGAATCCGGGGCGAATCGGTGCCCGGATCCGGTGTTAGGGCGAGAGTGTGTCGCCGCATCCGCCGGGTCAATCGCGCGAATGCGACGGTCGCGCTTAAACGGTCCTTAACCATGACGGCGGCATCGTCGCCCAGGCCGTAACAGGATGCGGCGCGCCCGGGGTACGGGCGCACCGGGCGGCACGAGGTGCGGAGAGGCGGCATGGGCGAGGCGGCGTTTGACATCTCGGGCCGGGAGCGGAGCGGCTCGGATCTCAATGAGCGGACCGGCCCGGATTTCGATCTGGTGCGGCGCCTGCTCCTGCCGCCGGGCTGGCTCGGCCCGCGGCCCTACCGGCTGCCCCCGCCCGACGAAGCGGAGGTCGAGGAGATCGAGGATCTCGTCGCCCAGCTCGAGGCCGAGAACAAGGTGATGAAGGCGGTGCTGCGCTCCGAGCGCGAGGCCGCCGCGGAGCTGCGCGCCCAGGTCGCGGCGCTCGCGTCCCAGCAGGCCGAGGGCGAGGACGCGCAGGAGGACCTGCGTGCCGACCGCGACCGCTGGGCCTCCCTGGTCGAGCGGCTGCTCTTCGCCCCCCGCTGACAGGGCGCGTCCCGCGTCGCATCGCCCGACCCATTCCTGAACGCCCCAGTCGCACGGAGACGGCCATGAGCCCCCGCTGCTCGCTCGTCGTCAACGGCAAGCCCGTCCGTGTGGCGACCGGCGACACGCCCCTCGACTCCGCCCTGCCCCGCAACGTCGCCGCCGGCCGCGACGGCGTGGTCCAGGATTCCCTTCTGGCGGAGGCGCTGCCGCGCCTGCGCAACACCAGCCGCGCCCGGCCCCGCCTCGGCGACGGAGCCGCGACCCGGCCGGGCCCCGCCCCCTCGCCGCTCGCCGTCCTGCGGACCGCCAAGCGCGCCGGCACCCTGCTCTCGGCCAAGCCGCTCTCCGGCGCCGTGGTGGAGATGGTGGTCACGGTCTCGCGCGGCCTCGACGTCGCGCCCGGTCAGGCCGTCGAGGTCGCCTTCGCGGGGCTGCCCGCCCGGCCCTACTGCCCGACGCAGCGGATCGACGGCAACACCGAGCTGAACGAGCTCGTCTTCCACCTGCGGCGCGACCAGGGCGCCCTCGGCCCCGCCCTGGGCGAGGCGGTGCAGCCCGGCCACGTCGTGCGGATCAAGGGACCGGCGGGCGGCACGCCCTACCGCCCGGGGCCCGGACGCCTGATCCTGGTCTCGGCCGAGACCGGCTTCGCCCCGATCTGGGCCATCGCCCGGGCGGCGCGCCACCTCGAGACCGGCCGCGAGATGGTCGTGGTGGCCGGCGCCGCCGACGCCGACGACCTCTACATGCGGCCCGGCCTCGACTGGCTGCGCGGCACCGGCGTGCAGCAGATCACGCTGGCGGCCAGCCGCGACCGGCGCGGCCGGCCCGACGTCCGCCACGGCCCGGTCACCGCCCACCTGCCCACCTTACGCGACAGCGACACCGTCCACGTCGCCGGCCCGCCGGACATCGTGCGGGCGGTCGAGCGGCTGTGCGACAGCGTCGGCGCGACGTGCGCCGCCCTGCCCTTCCTGCCCTCGCGCAGCCGTGCCCGCAGCCTCGTCACGCCGGGGGAGACCGGCGCGCAGTTCGGGCTGTGAGCGCCGCCTATCTCAGCTCGGAGACCGGCACCGGATAGGCGTGCGGCCGCCCGGCCAGCATCGCGTCGATGAGGGCCAGCACCTCGGGCCGTCCGACATTCGCCGCCTGCTCGAACGGCGTCCAGGTCTGGTGGAAATCGAGGGCGGCGAAGACCTCGCGGTAGCGGGTCAGCTCGGCGTGGGTCAGGGGCACGCCGCGCACGAAGGCCTTGTGGGCCGAGATCGTCAGCGCCTCGCGCGGGTCGTCGGGGTTCAGCTCGAACTTCAGCGCGTCGCCGCAGAACACGATGCCGCGGGCCGCGTCGTGCAGCACGGCATGGCCGTCGAAATGGCCTGCGGTGCGGTGGAGCGTCAGCCCCGGCAGCGGCTCCAGGACATCGTCGTAGGGCCAGGAGACCTGAAGCGCGGCGCTCCAGGTGAAGTCGGCCGCCGGCAGGCACAGCTCGGGGTCGAAGCGGTCCTGGAGCTGGGGCAGCGCACCGTAGCTGTGGGGATGCGAGGCCGACAGCATCGTCATGCCGCCCAGGCCCGCGATGTGGTCGAGGGCCGCCTCGCCGAAGACCGGGCAGCCCTCGAAGCCCATGTTGCCGTGGGGCGTGACGATCAGGTAGGCGCTCGGCCCGATGCCGGTGACCGGCTCGTTCCAGAACTTCCACACCCCCGGCTCGACCTCCTCCCAGTGGCACGGGAACGCGCCCTGCGCCTCCGCGACGTCCCGGAACCGCCAGCCGTCCTGCGGCACGACGTGGCGGGCGTCGAGGCAGAGCGGGCAGCTCGGCGGCGCCGCGAAGTGGCGCTGCCAGAAGCCGCAATTGTCGCAGACGAAGCTCGGAAGCTTGAGGGCGCCCGCGAAGGGCAGGTAACCGGGCACGCGAGACCTATCGGGGCAGCCTGAGGGGTGCGGCGGGAGATAGGGCGGGTGCCCGTCTCCGTCGACGCGCCCGTCCGTCCGTCAGATGATCCGCGGCAGGATCCGCCGCCGGCGCCGCGCGAGCCGGCGCGTCGCGGCCCCGCCGAGAGCCAGTGCCGCCGCCCCGCCGAGGCAGAGGGCCGCGAGCCCGCCGACGAGGAGGTCGCGCTGGCGATCGGTGACGAACTCGCTGCGGGTCGGCGAGGTCTTGTCGGCGAATCGTCCGTCGATCGCGGCCGGCCCGGGCGCGGGGTCGAACAGGTTGCCGGGCTTGTCGGGCGCCGCCTGCCCGATCTGCGCGTCCCAGCCGCGGGCCATGAGGCGGTCGGAGAGGGCGGGCGAGACCACCTGCATCAGCCCCATCTGCACCGTCGAGCGGCCGACCCAGATGTCCCGGCGCCGGTTGCGGGCCGCGAACAGGATCGCGTCGGCGCAGAGCCGGGGGTCGAAGACCGGGGCCGGGATGTCCTGCTCGGCGCCCGTGCGGGTGCGGGCCCAGCCGAATTGCGGCGTGTTCACCGCCGGCAGGTAGACCACCGTCAGGCCGATATCGACGCGCTCGTGCAGCAGCTCGGAGCGCAGGCCGTCGGTGAAGCCGGTCACCGCGTGCTTGGCGGCGCAGTAGGGCACCTGCAGCGGCATCGCGCGCAGGCCCAGCCCCGAGCTGACCTGCACGATGGTGCCGCGGTTGCGCCGGCGCATGTGGCGGAGCGCGGCGAGCGTGCCCCAGACCTGGCTGAGATAGGTCGTCTCGGTGACCCGGCGCCATTCCTCGGGCGTGATCTCGGGGACCGGCGCCACGATCGACGACATCGCGTTGTTGACCCAGGTGTCGACCGGCCCGAGCTCGGCCTCGAACCGATCGGCGGCGGCGTTCACCGCGTCCACGTCCGCCACGTCGGCCGAGATGCCCATGACCGCGCCGCCGTGCCGGCGAAGCGCCGCCTCCGCATCGCGCAGGCGGTCCTGGTCGCGCGCGACGATCCCGACCGCCCAGCCGTCCCTGGCGAAGGCATGGGCGGTCGCCAGACCGATCCCCGCCGTACCGCCCGTCACCACCGCCACCCGCGCCACGCCCGCCTCCCGATGCTCGAATCAGGCCGGCAATGCGCAAGCCCGGCGGCGGGTTCGGGGGCCGCGGTGACGCACCGCGACGTCCCCCGCAGGCGAGAGCGCCCCCGGACGGGATCGTCCGGGGGCGCTGGATCGGCGGTCTCCCGTCGCGGTCGTCGTCACCGCGCCGGCTCGGGCTCCCCGTGGTGATCGTCGACCCCGCGCCAGCGGTTGATCCGGATCAGGACGTTGCGGATCACCACGTAGAAGACCGGGGTCAGGAACAGGCCGAACACCGTGGCGCCGAGCATGCCGAACAGCACCGCCGTGCCGAGCGCCTGGCGCATCTCGGCGCCCGGGCCGGTGGCGAAGGCGAGCGGCACCACGCCGAGGATGAACGCGAAGGCGGTCATCAGGATCGGCCGCAGGCGAAGCCGGCAGGCCTCGACGGCGGCGGCGACCGGCCCGCGGCGCTCGCTCTCCTCGATCTGGTGGGCGAACTCGACGATCAGGATCGCGTTCTTGGCCGCCAGGCCGATGAGCACGATGAGGCCGATCTGGGTCAGGATGTTGTTGTCCTGCCCCCGGAACTGCACGCCCGCGAGCGCCGCGAGCACGCCGGTCGGCACCACCAGGAGGATCGAGAGCGGCAGCGCCCAGGATTCGTACTGCGCGGCGAGCACCAGGAAGACCAGCAGCACGCCGAGCGCGAAGACGTAGATCGCCGTGTTGCCGACCGCCTTCTCCTGGAACGCGATGTCGGTCCACTCGAAGCTCATGCCGTCGGGCAGGGTCTGGCGGGCGAGCTTCTCCATCGCGTCGAGGGCCTGGCCCGAGGAGATGCCCGGCCGCGAATCGCCCTGGACCGGGATCGAGTAGTACAGGTTGTAGCGCTGGACGATCTGCGGGCCCGAGATGTCGCGGATGCTGGCCAAGGTCCCCATCGGCACCAGGGCACCGGTTGAGGAGCGGACCTTGAGCCGCTCGATGTCCGACTTCTCCATCCGGTACTTGGCGTCGGCCTGGGCCCGGACCTGGTAGACGCGGCCGAAGGTGTTGAAGTCGTTGACGTAGGCGCCGCCGAGGTTGACCTGCAGCGTCGAGAACACGTTGGCGAGCGGCACGTTCAGCATCCGCGCCACCGTGCGGTCGATGTCGAGGTAGATCTGCGGCGTGTCGTTGCCGAAGGTGGTGAAGACGCGGGTGAGCGCGGGATCGCGGTTGGCCGCTCCGATGAGATCACCCGAGACCTGGAGCAGCCGGGCGATGTCCGAGCCCTCGCGGCTCTGCACCTGCAGCTTGAAGCCGCCGGCATTGCCCAGGCCCCGCACCGGCGGCGGCGGGATCGCGATGATCCGGGCCTCCTGCATCGGCGCGGTCCGGGCGAGCACGGTCTGCAGGATCTTGCCCGCCGTCAGGCCCTTCTCCAGGCGCTCCTTGAAGGGCTTGAGCGGCAGGAACATCACCGCGCCGTTGGTGGTGTTGGTGAAGGTCGCGCCGTCGAAGCCGGCGATGACGACCGTGTTGCCGACCCCGTCGATGTCGAGGGAGCGGCGCGACACCTCCTGCACCACCGCGGTGGTGCGCTCGAGCGACGAGCCCGGCGGCAGCTGCACCACCACCAGCAGGTAGCCCTGGTCCTGGAGCGGGATGAAGCCGGTCGGGGTGGTGCGCACGAGGTGCAGCACGCCGTAGATGACGCCGGCGTAGAGCAGCAGCATCGCGAGCAGCGGCACCAGCCGCCCGGTGAGGAAGCGGACCGTCGCCGCGTAGGCGTTCGCCGTCGCGTCGAAGCCGCGGTTGAAGGTGTTGGCCGCCCAGGATCCGAAGCGGGCGAGGAAGAAGCGCGGCCGGTGGTGCTCGGAATGGGGTTTGAGCAGGAGCTTGCAGAGCGCCGGCGACAGCGTCAGCGAGTTGAACATCGAGATGATGGTCGAGGCCGCGATGGTGAGCGCGAACTGCCGGTAGAACTGGCCCGAGATGCCCGGGATGAAGGCGGTCGGGATGAACACCGCCGACAGCACCAGCGCGATGGCGACGACCGCGCCGCCGACCTCGTCCATGGTCTTGTGGGCCGCCTCGCCGGGCGAGAGCCCCTCGGCCATGTTGCGCTCGACGTTCTCGACCACCACGATCGCGTCGTCGACGACGATGCCGATGGCGAGCACGAGGCCGAACAGCGTCAGGTTGTTGAGCGAGAAGCCGAGCAGCGCCATCACCGCGAAGGTGCCGATCAGCGAGACCGGGATCGCGATGATCGGGATGATCGCGGTGCGCCAGCTCTGCAGGAAGATCAGGATCACCACCACGACGAGGACCACCGCCTCGGCCAGCGTCTTGTAGACCTCGTGCACCGATTCGGCGATGAACTCGGTCGGGTTGTAGGCGATCTTGAACTCGAGGCCGGGCGGGAAGTCCTTCGACAGCGTCTTCATCAGCGCCTGGACCTGCTCGGCCGCCTCGAGCGCGTTGGTGCCGGGGCGCTGGAACACGCCGATGCCGATCGCCGGCTGGCCGTTGAGGAACGACTTCGTCGTGTAGTCCTTCTGGCCGAGCTCGACCCGGGCGATGTCGGAGACCCGCACCAGGCGCCCGTCCGAGGCCTTGACAATGACCTTGCGGAACTCGCTCGGGTCCTGGAACCGGCCTTGCGTCTGAACGGTGAGCTGGAAGGCCTGGCTCGCGGGGGCCGGCGGCGCACCGAGCGCGCCCGACGCGACCTGGACGTTCTGCTCCTGCAGCGCGTTGATCACGTCGGTGGTCGAGAGCTGGTAGGAGGCGAGCTTGTTCGGGTCGAGCCAGAGCCGCAACGCGTATTCCGAGCCGCCGAACACCGTGATGTCGCCGACGCCGTTGAGGCGGAGCAGCGGATCGCGCAGGCGCAGGTAGATGTAGTTGGCGAGGTAGTTCTGGTCGAAGGTGCCGTCGGGCGACAGCACGTGCACGACCATCATCAGGTCGGGCGAGGACTTGCGGACCGTGACGCCGAGGTTGCGCACGTCGCCGGGCAGGCGCGGCTGGGCGACCGAGAGCCGGTTCTGGACCAGCACGTTGGCGATGTCGAGGTTGGTGCCGAGCGCGAAGGTGACGGTCAGCTGCATGTTGCCGTCGTTGGTCGACAGCGACGACATGTACAGCATGTTGTCGACGCCGTTGATCTCCTGCTCGATCGGCGTTGCGATCGTGGCCGCCACCGTCTCGGCGTTGGCGCCCGGATAGGAGGCGCGCACCACCACGGTCGGCGGCACGATCTCGGGGTACTGCGAGACGGGCAGCGAGATGTACGAGACGTAGCCGATGATCAGGATGACGATCGAGGTCACCGAGGCGAAGATCGGCCGGTCGACGAAGAAATGGGCAAAACGCATCGGTGGGCCTCTCGCGCCCTCATGCGGGCGTGGCGCCCCGGGCGGGGCACTCCCCTCTGTCGGGGCACTGGCATCCTGACGGGAGCGCCGCCGCGAGGCGGCGCGTCCCGGCTTACTCGCGGACCGGCGGCAGTTCCTTGACCTCCGGCGTGACCTTGGCGCCCGGGCGCACCCGGGTCAGGCCGACGATCACGATGGTCTCGTCGCCCTTGAGCCCGTCGCGCACCACCCGGTAGCCGTCGATCTTCGGGCCGGGGCGGATGTTGCGCGGCTGCACGACGTTGTCGGGGCCGAGCACGTAGACGAGGCGCTTGTCCTGGTTCGCCGCGATCGCGTCGTCGGGGATCAGGACCCCGCGATAGGGCTTCGAGGCCGGCATGCTGACGATGCCGAACAGGCCCGGCTTGATGAAGCGGTCGGGGTTCTCGACGGTGGCGCGCAGGAGCACCGTGCCGGTTCCCTCGTCGACCCGGTTGTCGACGAAGTTGAGCGTGCCCTTGCGGGTCGGCCTCGCCTCGCCGGTGAGCGCCACCAGGATCGGCACCGTGTGCTCGTTCTGGGTCGCCCCCATGCCGATCTTGAGCGTGCCCTGGTAGGCCAGGAAGGAACGCTCGTCGACGGTGAACGAGAAGTAGATCGGATCGAGCGAGACGATGTTGGTCAGCGTCGTCTGGTCGGTGATGACGATGTTGCCCTCGGTGACCAGCCGCTGCGAGATCCGGCCGTCGATCGGCGAGCGCACCTCGGTGAAGTCGTAGTTGAGCTGCGCCTGGCGAAGCGCCGCGGTGGCGTTGTCGACGTCGGCCTGGGCGGTCTGCGAGTTCTGCCGGCGCTGGTCGGTGACCTGCTCGGAGATGTTGCCCGAGCGGCTCAGCGTCTGCGCGCGCTCGAGGTCGGTCTGGCTGAAGTTCAGCCGGGCCTTGGCCGAATCGAGCGCCGCCGTCGCCTGGTCGAGCGCCGCCTTGTAGGGCCGCCGGTCGATGGTGAAGAGCAGTTCGCCCTTCTTCACCACGGCGCCGTCCTGGAAGTGGATCTTCTGCAGGTAGCCGGTGACCCGGGCCCGCACCTCGACGTACTCGATCGCGTTGAAGCGGCCGGTGAAATCGTCGTGCTCCACCACCTCCTTGACCACGGGCTTGGCGACCGTGACCGTGGGGGGCGGGCCGCCGGGAGCCTGGGCCCGCGCCGGGATCCCCGCCAGCAGCAGGAGCGCCGGGATCACCGCCGCCAGCCTCAGCCTGCGCATACTCACTCTCCCGTTCATCTCGTGCATGCGGCCCGTCGGACGCGCGATGCGATGGGCCGTGGCCCGTCCGCGCCGAGGGGTGGCCTTGAACGGGAACCGCGCCGCCCTCGGCGCGGCCCTCCCGGGGCCGGGGATGTCGTCGACCGCCCGCGGGCGGATGTCGTGTCAGCTATTCGACGGGCTCGCCGGCATTGGCCCAGTCCTTGAACCCGCCGACGTAATGCTCGGAGAGCGGGATGCCCTGGCTCTGCAGGTACTGCAGGGCCCGCGCCGACCGGACGCCGGCGGCGCAGGACAGGACCGGCCGGCGGCCGTCGTCGGCGATCAGCGCCTGCAGCCGCGCGACGTCGAACTCCGAGAGCGGGAAGGAGACCGCGCCCGGGATGTGCCCCGAGGCGAACTCGTTGGGCTCGCGCACGTCGATCAGCAGGACGGAGCCGTCCGCCAGTCCGTTCTTCACCGCATCCCGATCCAGATCGACGATCGCCATGGTCTCACCCGAACGTCGGCACGGCGCCGACTCATGATCATAGTCGGCACGTCCGACACTTGTCACCGCGACGCGACGGAGCGGTGACGAATGCGATAAATCATCATCACTCAGCGTTGCAAGAGCGACGATCCCCGACCCGCGGCCGGTCTTGTGCGCTGCCGCACAGGCCGGGCCGGATTGGGCTTCGGGCCCGCCACTGTGTAGGACGGGGCCCGGTCCCCGTCGCAGCCTTCGGACATCCATGGTCAGCTCCCCCGTCGCCTTCGATCTCACCCGCCTCGTCACCCGGCTGCGGCACGCCAGCCCGACCGGGATCGACCGGGTCGATCTCGCCTATGCCCGGCATCTGCTGGCGCAGCCGGGGGAGCGCCTCGGGCTCGTCTCGACCCGTCTCGGCCCGAAGGTGCTCGCGCGCGCGCAGATGGCCGGGCTGGTGGACGCGGCGCTCGCCGCGTGGACCGAGGAGGTGCCGGTCGAGGACGACCCGGTCTACCGCGACCTCGCGGCCCGGCTCGGCCTGCCGGCGCCGGCGGCCGGGACGCGCGAGGCGAGGCCCGACGGGGCGCGCCGACGGCGGGAGCGCGAGCTGCGCGCCTGGATCGAGGCTCTGCGCGCGCCCGGCCCGGAGCGGTTGCCGCCGGGCGCGCTCTACCTCCACACCTCGCATCTGCGCCTCGACCTGCCGGCGCGGTTCGACTGGCTCTACGACCGGACCGACGTGAAGCCGGTCTTCTTCGTCCACGACCTGATCCCGATCGAGTATCCCGAATACGGCCGCCCCGGCGAGGCCGAGCGGCACCGGGTGCGGATGGAGACCGTGGCGCGCCACGCCCGGGCCGTGGTGGTGAACTCGGCCGATGTCGGGCGGCGGTTCTCGGCCCATCTCGCCCGGGTCGGCCACCGGCCGCCGCCGGTCACCGTCGGGCCGCTCGGGATCGAGGCGTCCTTCAGCGGTGCTCCCTCGGCGGCGCCGGCCCGGCCGCTCTTCCTGGTCTGCGGCACGATCGAGCCGCGGAAGAACCTGATCACCCTGCTCACCGCCTGGCGCGATCTCGCCGCCCGGCACGGCGACGCGACGCCCCGCCTCGTCGTCGTCGGGCGCCGGGGCTGGGAGAGCGAGAACGTGGTCGACCTGCTGGAGCGCTGCCCGGCGGTGCGGACCCACGTCACCGAGGTCTCGGGCCTCTCGACCGCCGGGCTGGTGCGGCTGATGGGCCAGGCCACCGCGCTCCTGATGCCCTCCTTCGCCGAGGGCTACGGCCTGCCGGTGCTGGAAGCGGCCGCCGCCGGGCTGCCGGTCGTCGCCTCCGACATCCCGGTCCACCGCGAGATCGCCGCGGGCTTCGCGGAGTTCCTGCACCCGCTCGACGGTTTGGGCTGGATGCGGATGGTCGAGGATCTGGCGGTGCCGGGTTCCCCCTTGCGGACCGCGATGGCCGGACGCCTCGCGGGCTACCGGGCGCCGAGCTGGGACGACCACTTCGCCCGGGTCGATCCGGCGCTGGAGGCCTTGGCGGGGTAGTTTTTGCGCCGGCGGGCCGGCACGGCTAAGGTTGCGGCACGATAGTCCCAGACCGTTCCACCCTCCGGGTGCGGGGTCGGGCGCGGGTCTCCCCTCTCCAGGCGATGCCGGGCTTGCCCGGTATCGCTCCAAGGTGCGGGAGAGGGGCCGGGGGTGAGGGTGGCGACGGTTCGGCATCGGACGCGACCGTTGAGCCGCCAGCACGATGGTTCGAGCTTCACACTGAAGCGTCACACCCTCACCCCTACCCCTCTCCCACTCGGGAGAGGGGATCCCGCGCTTTACCCAGCACCGGACGGAGCGGCGACGGCCTCCACCGGACCGCGACCCCATGACCGACACCCCCTACCCCCGCGACCTCGTCGGCTACGGCCGCACCCCGCCCCACGCGCAATGGCCGGGCGGCGCCCGCATCGCGGTGCAGTTCGTCATCAACTACGAGGAGGGCGGCGAGAACTGCCTGCTGCACGGCGACCGGGCGTCGGAGGCGTTCCTGTCGGAGATCGTCGGGGCGCAGGCCTGGCCGGGCCAGCGCCACATGAGCATGGAATCGATCTACGAGTACGGCTCGCGGGTCGGGTTCTGGCGCCTGCACCGGCTGTTCACCGAGCGCAACCTGCCGGTGACGGTCTACGGCGTAGCCACCGCGCTCCAGCGCAACCCGGACGCGGTCGCGGCGATGCGCGAGGCCGGCTGGGAGATCGCCTGCCACGGCCTCAAGTGGATCGACTACCGCGACTTCTCCTACGAGGAGGAGAAGGCCCACATGAGCGAGGCGATCCGCATCCACACCGAGGTGACCGGCGAGCGCCCGCTCGGCTGGTACACGGGCCGCACCTCGGAGAACACCCTGCGCCTCGTGATGGAAGAGGGTGGCTTCCTCTACTCGGCGGATTCCTACGCCGACGACCTGCCCTACTGGGTCGAGGGCCCGCGCGCGCCGCTTCTCGTCGTGCCCTACACCCTCGATTCCAACGACATGCGGTTCGCGACCCCGCAAGGGTTCAACGCCGGCGACCAGTTCTTCGCCTACCTGCGCGATTCGTTCGACGTGCTCTACGCCGAGGGCGCCGAGACGCCCCGGATGCTGTCGATCGGCCTGCATTGCCGCCTCGTCGGACGCCCCGGCCGGATCGCGGCGCTCGCCCGCTTCCTCGATCACGTCGCCGCGCATGACGACGTCTGGGTGACCCGGCGCATCGACATCGCCCGCCACTGGGCGAGGACCCATGCGCCGGCCGGCCTGACCCCGAGCCGGATGGGCCGCGCCCTGTTCGTGGAGGGCTTCGGCGACGTGTTCGAGCATTCCCCCTGGGTGGCCGAGGGCGCCCACGCGGCGGGGCTGTCGGGGATGCAGGACAATGCCGACGGGCTCCACGCCGCCATGGTCGAGGTGATGCGGGCGGCCGATCCGGAGCGGCAGCTCGCCCTCATCCGCGCCCATCCCGACCTCGCCGGCCGGGTGGCGGCGGCCGATCTCGCGCCGGAATCCCGCGCCGAACAGGCCTCGGCCGGGCTCGACGCCCTCGACGCCGAGGGCCGCGCCCGCTTCCTCGACCTCAACGAGCGCTACCGCGCCCGCCACGGCTTCCCGTTCGTGATGGCGGTGCGGGGCAAGAGCCCGGACGAGATCCTGTCCCAGCTCTCCGAGCGGCTCGACAACCCGCCGGAGGCGGAGCGGGCGCGGGCGCTGGCCGAGATCGAGGCCATCGCGCTCCTGCGGTTGCGGCAGAGATTGCCGTCCTTGCCGGACGTGTTCTCGGCGACGGCGTGATGTCGCTGCCGGGGACCGACATCCTCCGTACCATTCCGGGGACCGCATAGCGGAACCCGGGATCCATGACCGCTGACGGGACAGGATGAGGCGGCACGCGATCCGCCTCGTTCTTCCGCGTCGGCGGTCATGGATCCCGGATCCTCGCCTTCGGCGAGCCCCGGGATGACCCTGCGAGGTGGAAACCGGGTGGCTATCTCCCTGTCAGGCCCCGAACCGCTCCGCCCGTCCATGCGGCGCGTCGTAATCCAGCGCCGGCCCCAGCGGCACGATCCCGGTCAGGTTGATGGTCGGATGGCTCTCGTAATAGTGCCGCTTGATGTGGGTCAGGTTCACCGTCGGGGCGATGCCGGGGGTCTGGTAGAGGTCGCGCAGGTAGGGCGCGAGGTTCGGGTAGTCGGCGATCCGGCGCAGGTTGCACTTGAAGTGCCCGACATAGACCGGGTCGAACCGCACCAGCGTGGTGAACAGCCGGATGTCGGCCTCGGTCAGCCGGTCGCCCGTCAGGTAGCGCGCGCGGTCGAGGCGGGCGTCGAGGGCGTCGAGCTCCTCGAACAGAGCCGTCACCGCCTCCTCGTAGGCGTCCTGGCTGGTGGCGAAGCCGGCCTTGTAGACGCCGTTGTTGACCCGGTCGTAGACCCGGGCGTTCACGTCGTCGATCTCGGCCGCCAGATCCTCGGGGTAGAGGTCGGGACCGGTGCCGCCGAAGGCGCCATTGAGCATCCGGACGATCTCGGCCGATTCGTTCGACACGATGGTGTTGCGCACCTTGTCCCACAGCACCGGCACGGTGACCCGGCCGGTATGGTGCGGATCGGCCTTCAGGTAGACCTCGTAGAGCCGGGTCGCGCCGTTGACCGTGTCGGGCCCGGCGCCCGGGCTGTCGCCGAACACCCAGCCCTCGCGGCCCATATGCGGGTCGACCACCGAGACGGTGATCGCATCGTCGAGCCGCTTGAGCGCGCGCACGATCAGGGTGCGGTGGGCCCACGGGCAGGCGAGCGAGACGTAGAGGTGGTAGCGCCCGGCTTGCCCCGGGAACCCGCCCTCCCCGCTCGGGCCGGCCGCCCCGTCCGGCGTCACCCAGTTGCGGAAGGCCGCGTCCTTGCGCACGAAGCGCCCGCCGGTCCCCTTGGTGTCGTACCATTGGTCGTGCCAGACGCCGTCGACCAGAAGCCCCATCGCACCCTCCTCGACCCACAAGGCCCGAAGGTGGGGCGGCCGGCCGGGGCCGCAATGGCCGGGGCTCAGATCGCGGCGCCGCCGCCCCGGGGCGGCAGGGCCCGCGCGCCCTCGGCCTCGACGTCGAACCGGTCCGTCGGCACCCGGGCGAGGAAGCGTTCCGCCACCTCGACCAGCAGCAGGTGCGGGCGCACCCGCTCGATATGGGCCCAGTCGAGATTCGACGACCAGACGAAGTGCAGCTCGCGAAAGCTCTCCGCCAGCAACCCGGTCAGGAAGATCGGATGGAAGTGCGAGCAGGAATCGCCGAACAGCATCAGCGTCCGGGGATCGGCGGCGGGGCTGTCGTTGCGGAACACCACGTGGGCGCCGACATGCAGGTCCGCCGCCGTGCCCCGCGCCTCGTGCGCCTCGACCAGCGGGTTGGCGAAGACCCGCACCGCGTCGCGCTGCACCGCGTAGACCCGCATCGTCTCGTAGATCGGCGGATCGAGCTTGCCGCCGAGGTCGCGCACGCCGTCATGGTCGTGGAACGGCCGCGCGGCGAGGTCGTGCGGCGGCACCGCGCCGAGCGCCCGCATGACCTCGCCGTAGGCCAGCCGGCAGCCGTCCTGGCTCCAATGGGTGTCGGTGCGCAGGTAGAGCGGCGGCTCGGCCCCCCGGGCCGCCCGCAACGGGCCGACGAGGTCGATCCAGGCCCGGGCCGCGGCCGAGCGGGCGAGGCGCGCGCCGAGGCGGCGGGCCGGCGAGAGCGCCGGATCGAGCGCGAGCCCGTCGAGGCGGTCGTCGTAGACGCTCAGCTTCTCCGGCACCACGACGTGGAAGGCGCGGATTCCCAGGGCGGCGGCCCGGGCCGTGCGGGCCTCGATCAGCCGGCGCCAGCGCCACAGCCGCCAGGCGACGGGCAGGCTCGCCCGGTATTGCTGGCGCACCCGGTTGGTGCCGCCGGTCAGGAAGAGCCATCCGTCCCGGCCGAGATGGACCATGTCGTCGGTGCTGTCGCGCATCCGCGCCGTGTAGCGGCAAGCGCCGCGGCTGAACAGCGCCGGCGGCCCTGGCCTTTGCGGCGGCCCGCGCCATGTCACGACGAGGATGTCGCAAGCCCCCCTGATCCTCACCCTGGAACTCGACGAGGCCGCCTTCGCGGAGTTCGACGGCCAGCGCCGCCGCCACTTCCCGCCGGCCCTCAACAAGATTCCGGCCCACGTCACGCTGTTCCACCACCTGCCCGGCGAGGAGGAGCGCGGCATCGTCGAGACGCTCGCCGCGGAGGTTCGGGCGGAAGGCCCGATGCCGGTCAAGGTTGCGTCCCTGCGCTTCATCGGCCGCGGCGTCGCCTACGCCCTCGAGGCGCCGCGCCTGTCGCAGTTGCGCGGACGGCTTGCCGCGACCTTCGACTCGTGGCTGACGCCGCAGGACCGCCAGGGCTACAGGCCGCACGTCACGGTGCAGAACAAGGTCGCGCCGGATGAAGCCCGCGCGCTGCACCGCGAGCTGGAGGCCGCCTTCGTGCCGCGCGAGATCACCGGCACCGGGCTCCTGCTCTGGCGCTATCTCGGCGGGCCGTGGGAGGCCCGCGGCCGTTTCCCGTTCGGGGGGGCGTGATGGTGGCGATTCCGTTCCGGCGCCACGCCACGGCGGTGTGGCTGCGCCTGCGCCTCAACGAGATCGGTCCGCTCGCCTCGCTGCTCGCCGTCAGCCTGTTCGGCTTCGGCTTCCTCAAGCTCGCCGACGAGATCCGCGAGGGCGGCTCGTTCGGGTTCGACGACCGGCTGCTGCTGGCGCTGCGCGTGCCCGGCGACCTCGCCCAGCCGATCGGCCCGTCCTGGCTGCCGGAGACGATGCGCGATATCACCGCCTTCGGCAGCGTGTTCGGCATCGTCTACGTCACGGCCTGCGTGGTACTCTACCTCGCCATCACGGCGCGGCGGCGCGCCGCGCTGTTCGTGGTAATCGCGATCGGCGGCGGCGAATTGCTGTCGACCGGCCTGAAGCTGTTCTTCCACCGCCCGCGGCCGGAACTGGTGCCGCACGGCATGGAGACCTTCACGGCGAGCTTCCCGAGCGGCCACGCCATGCTGTCGGCGATCGCCTACCTGACGCTGGCGATCCTGCTCGCCCGGGTCGAGCGGTCGCGCAAGGTGAAGGCCTTCGTGATGGGGCTCGGCGTCGTCACCACGCTGCTCGTCGGCATCAGCCGGATCTATCTCGGCGTGCACTGGCCGAGCGACGTGCTCGCCGGCTGGTGCATCGGCGCCGCCTGGGCGTCGCTGTGCTGGTTCGTCGCCCTTCAGCTCCAGCGGCAGGAGGTGGTCGAGGCGCCCGACCCGCCGCCGCCGGCCTGACAGCGCTTGCGCCCCGCCCATCCCTCCCCTAGCCAAGCAACGGAGACGAGCGGGAGGAACGCCGTGGACTACGAGAACATCCGGGTCGAGACCCGCGGGCGGGTGGCGCTCGTCACCCTGCACCGCCCGGCGGCGCTGAACGCCCTGTGCAACGCGCTGATCGCCGAGCTGAACCACGCCCTCGACGGTACCGAGCGCGACGACGGCATCGGCTGCGTCGTCATCACCGGCTCGGAGAAGGCCTTCGCGGCCGGCGCCGACATCCGCGAGATGCAGGACCGCACCCACCCCGAATTCTACATGGCCGACCCGTTCGGCGAGTGGGACAAGGTCGGCCGGCGCCGCAAGCCGATCATCGCCGCTGTCGCCGGCTACGCCCTCGGCGGCGGCTGCGAGCTGGCGCTGATGTGCGACTTCATCCTGGCCGCCGACACGGCCAAGTTCGGCCAGCCCGAGATCAAGCTCGGGGTGATCCCCGGCGCCGGCGGCACCCAGCGCCTGACCCGCGCGGTCGGCAAGGCCAAGGCGATGGAGCTGTGCCTCACCGGCCGGATGATGGATGCCGCCGAGGCCGAGCGCTCCGGCCTCGTCGCCCGGGTGGTGCCGGCGGCCGAGCTTCTCGACGAGGCGATGAAGGCCGCCGAGACCATCGCGTCGATGTCGCTGCCCGCCGTGATGGTGGCCAAGGAGAGCGTCGACCGCGCCTTCGAGACCACCCTGACCGAGGGCATCCGCTACGAGCGCCGGGTATTCTACGGGCTGTTCGCCACCCACGACCAGAAGGAAGGCATGAGCGCCTTCGTCGAGAAGCGTAAGCCCAACTTCGAGCACCGCTGATGAGCCTGTCCTACGCCGACGTCGAGGCCGCCGCCCACCGGATCGACGGCATCGCCCACCGCACCCCGGTCCTCACCTCCCGCACGGCGGACGCGCGGACCGGCGCCACCCTGTTCTTCAAGGCCGAGCCGCTGCAGCGGGCCGGCGCCTTCAAGTTCCGGGGCGCCTGCAACGCCATCGCGGCGCTCTCGCCCGTGCAGCGCGAGCGCGGCGTGCTGGCCTTCTCGTCGGGCAACCACGCCCAGGCGATCGCGTATGCGGGCGCACTCCAGACTGTGCCGACCGTGATCGTGATGCCGCACGACGCCCCTGCCATCAAGGTCGCGGCGACCCGCGGCTACGGCGCCGAGATCGTCACCTACGACCGCTACAAGGAGGACCGCGAGGCGGTGAGCCGGCGGCTCGCCGAGGCGCGCGGCCTGTCGGTGATCCCGCCCTACGACCATCCCGACGTGATCGCCGGCCAGGGCACGGCGGTGAAGGAGCTGATCGAGGAGGTCGGCCCCCTCGACCTGCTGCTCGTCTGCCTCGGCGGCGGCGGGCTGCTCGCCGGCTCGTGCCTCGCCGCGCGCGCGCTGTCGCCGGGGGTCGAGATCTGGGGCGTCGAGCCCGAGGCCGGCAACGACGGCCAGCAATCGCTCGCCAAGGGCGAGGTGGTGCGCATCCCCGTCCCGGTCTCGATCGCCGACGGCGCGCTGACCACGCATCTGGGCAACCACACCTTCCCGATCATCCGGCGCGAGGCCGCCGGCATCGTCACGGCGACGGATGCGCAGCTCGTCTCCGCCATGCGGTTCTTCGTCGAGCGGATGAAGCTCGTCGTCGAGCCGACCGGCTGCCTCGCCGCGGCCGCCGCCTTCGAGGGCGCGGTCCCCGTCGCGGGCAAGCGCGTCGGCGTGATCCTGTCGGGCGGCAACGTCGACCCGGCGGCGCTCGCCCGGCACCTCGCCGCATGACCGACCCGGCGACCCCCGAGGAGCTGTTCGCCTTCCTCGACCGCCTCGGGATCGCCCACGCCACCGTGACGCACGTCCCCGTGCACACGGTGGCGGAATCGCGCGACCTCAAGGCCGGCATGCCGGGCGGCCACTCGAAGAACCTCTTCCTCAAGGACAAGGACGGCCGCCTGTTCCTCGTCGTCGCAGAGGCGGAGGCGCGGATCGACCTCAAGCGGCTGCACGGCCCGCTCGGCGCCCGCGGCCGGCTCTCCTTCGGCTCGCCCGAGCTCCTCTACGAGCGGCTCGGCGTCCGTCCGGGCTCGGTGACGCCGTTCGGGCTCCTCAACGACCGCGACGGCACCGTCACGGTGATCCTCGATGCCGGGCTGATGGCGCGCGACCCGGTCAACGTCCACCCGCTCCACAACGGCGCCACCACGGCGGTCGCCCCCGGCGACCTGATCCGCTTCCTGGAGGCGACGGGGCACGAGCCGCGGGTGATGGCGCTGCCGGAGCCGGCGAAGGAGGAGACGGAGCCAGCGGTCGGATAGAAAGCGATCCGAAACCTGCCCCTTCCCGCGCTCACTGAAGCGGTCGCGGAAGGAGGTCCGGGATCCAGCGCGCCAAGTCGCGAAATGTCGTCATGCCTGCAGCGGAGCAGCACGGAGCGGCGCTTCGCAGCACCTCCCCTGCCGGGTTCCGGATCTCGTTCCACGTCGCCGTCGTCGTCCAGGGCGGGGCCCGAGCGCTCGAACACTGCCGTGCCGGGAAGCGATTACGTCGCCACCCGCCGCGCCGCCGCAATCGCCGCCTGGTTCGCCTCCGCCCAGCGGATCAGCCCGCGCATCGGCTCCAGGAACGACATCCCGAGCGGCGTCAGCCGGTACTCGACCCGCGGCGGCACCTCGGCATGGACCTCGCGGGCCACGAAGCCGTCCTGCTCCAGCCGGCGCAGGGTCTTCGACAGCATCTGCTTCGAGACGTCGCCGATCTCGCGCTCGAGCTGGCTGAAGCGTTTCACCCCGGGTGCCAGCGTCGCCAGCACCAGCAGGCTCCATTGATCGCCGATCCAGTCGAGGACATCGCGGATCGCGCAAGGTTGTCCGGAAGCGTCGGCCGGCATCAACTCGTCGAGCACCACATTCTCCCCATGGTCACCGCACGCTGACCTGGTCTCTCCCCCGTGACGTCTTGCGGGAGGCCCGGCGAGGGTCTAGCTCTGTCGGCGGTCTCGATCATAGACCAGATCGCGAAATCGAACCAAGAGAGCATCATGGCCAAGGTTGCCGTCATCGGCGCGACCGGGAATGTCGGCGCACGCCTCGTCGCGGAGCTGGCGGCGCGGAGCCACCGCGTCACCGCCATCGCCCGCAACCCGCGTGCCGCCGCGCCGCAGATCACGCCGGCCGCGGGCGACGTTCGCGATCCCGCGGGCCTGAGCCGGCTCATCGCCGGACACGACGCGGTGGTGAGCGCCGTGCGTTTTCGCGACACCGACCCGGCGGCGCTGATCGGCGCGGTGCGGGACTCGGGCGTGTCGCGCTACCTCGTGGTCGGCGGCGCCGGCTCGCTCGAGGTCGCGCCCGGGCAACGTCTGGTCGACCAGCCCGACTTTCCCGCCGCCTACAGGGACGAGGCCCTGCGCGGCGCGGCCTTCCTCGACGCGCTGCGCCGGGTCGCCGACCTCGACTGGAGCTTCCTGTCGCCCTCGGCGCTGATCGAGGCGGGCGAGCGCACCGGCCGGTTCCGCCTCGGTCGCGACGCGCTGCTCGTCGGCGAGACCGGCAGCCGGATCTCCTACGAGGATTACGCCGTCGCCCTCGTCGACGAGATCGAGCGCCCGGCGCATCTGCGCCAGCGCTTCACCGTCGGCTACTGACGCGGCCGACGGGACGAGGACGCGGAGCGAGACGAGGATCGATGTCCGACCGGATCACCGTCACCTGCCTGTACGATCCGCTCTGCGGCTGGTGCTACGGCGCCCATCCTGCCTTGACCTGGCTTCGCGCCCACGACGACGTGGCCCTCGCCGTGCTCCCGGTCGGCCTGTTCGCCGGGCGGGGCGCCTTCCCGATGGATGCGGGCTTCGCCGCCCATGCCTGGTCGGCCGACCAGCGCATCGCCGTACTCACGGGCCAGCCGTTCAGCGAGGCCTATCGGACGCAAGTGCTTGAATCCCGAGCCGGCCCGGTCGATTCGGGGCCGGCGACCCTGGCCCTGACCGCGGTTCGACTCACCGCGCCCGACCGGGAACCGGATGCCCTCGCGGCGGTCCAGGCGGCCCGCTACGTCGGCGGCCGCGACATCGCCGCGCCGGGGGTTCTGGCGGACATCCTCGACGAGGCCGGCCTCGCGCCCGCCGCCGCGCGCCTGCGGGCCGCCGATGCGACCCTGCACGAGGCCGCTGCTGCCCGCATGGCGGCGGGCCGGGCGGCGATGGCCCGGCACGGCCTACGCGGGGTCCCGGCCCTGGTGGTCGGCGGCGGGGACGGGAGAGGCCTCGACGGCGCACACCTGTTCGGTGATCGGGACGCGCTCCTGCGCGCGCTCCTGCGCGCGCTCCGGGGCGCGAGGCGCTAGACCATTCCCTGACGGGGCGGATGCCGCTCGGTCCAGATGAAAGGCAGTAAAACCAAGGATCTAGAGACCGATCAGCTCGGCGATCAGGTCCGCCCCCGCGGCCGGCGAGCGCTCGCCGGCCGCCACCCTGCCCTCGGCCTCCGCCGTCACCCTGCGCACCTCGGCGCTGCCGGTCAGGCGCTGGTGCAGGCGCTCGTGGACGAGCGCCCACATCCATTGCACGTCCTGGCTCCGGCGCTTGGCGGCGATCTCGCCGGTCGCGGTGAGCTTGGCGCGATGGTCGAGCACCGCCTCCCACAGGGCGTCCAGCCCCTGGCCGGCGAGCCCCGAGATGGTGGTGACCGGCGGCGACCAGGTGGCGCTCGCCGGCGTCAGGATGTGGAGCGCGGCGCGGTACTCGGCGGCGGCGGCCATGGCGCGCCGCATCCCCTCCTCGCCGTCGGCCTTGTTGACCGCGATCATGTCGGCGAGTTCGAGGATGCCCTTCTTGATGCCCTGCAGCTCGTCGCCGGCGCCGGGCAGCATCAGCACCAGGAAGAAGTCGGTGAGGTCGGCGACCGCGGTCTCGGACTGGCCGACGCCGACGGTCTCGACCAGCACCACGTCGAACCCGGCGGCCTCGCAGAGCAGCATCGTCTCGCGGGTCTTCGCCGCGACGCCCCCGAGGGTGCCGGAGGACGGCGAGGGCCGGATGAAGGCGTTCGGGTCGACGGCGAGCCGCGCCATCCGGGTCTTGTCGCCGAGGATCGAGCCGCCGGTGCGCGACGAGCTCGGATCGACCGCCAGCACCGCCACCTTGTGGCCCCGCGCCGTCAGGCTGGCCCCCAGGGCATCGATGGTGGTCGACTTCCCCACCCCCGGCACGCCCGTGATGCCGACCCGCACCGCCTTGCCGGCATGCGGCAGCGCGGCGTCGAGGAGTTCGCGGGCGGCGGCCCGGTGATCGGCCCGCTTCGATTCGACCAGCGTGATGGCGCGGGCGAGGGCGGCGCGGTTGCCGGACAGGAGCTGGGCGAGGTCGGGAGCCGGAACGGTCATCCGGTCTTTCTGCCGCCTCGCCGCCCGCCCGTCGAGGGGCGTGGCTGTGGACGAAGGACCGAGGCGGCGTGACCTTCGGGCAACAATCGCGGCTTTGCCCCGACGCGACGCGGCACGGCCACGATCATGCCGCATCCCCGGCCTGAAAGCCGGGTGGAATGCCGGCCATGGCCGGGGACGAGTGGGACGTCATGACATCGATCGCCGCGCCGACGCGCCGGGGCTTCGCCCGCCTCGGCTTCTCCGCCCTCGCCAGCCTGTCCCTCGGCGGCTGCCTCGGCGACGGGCTCCTGAGCGAGGCGACGCCGGAGAAGCAATCCGCCCTCGACGTCAGCCCGGTCCTGCTGGTGGCCACCACCCGCCGGCCCGCCGACCCCGCCGGCCGCCCGCCCTTCTTCACCGACCAGCGCGGCCGCGGCCTGTCCTTCGCGACGCTGCGCCTCGCCCCGCCGGACCGCTCGCTGATCGGGAAGGTGTCGTCGGTGGTCACCGGCGACTGGCGTATCGCCGGGGCGCCCCGGGTGGTGACCGGCCCCGAGGCCGCCACCGCCTTCGCGGAGGCCGTGCTCGGCCGCGACGTGCTGCTCTACGTCCACGGCTACCGCGAATCGTTCGAGACCGCCGCGGTGAGCGCGGCACAGCTCTCCGACGGCATCCGCTTCCGCGGCGCCTCGGGCCTGTTCACCTGGCCGTCGGCGGGCAAGACCTTCGATTACGGCTACGACCGCGAGAGCGCCCTGTGGTCGCGCGACGCCTTCGAGGACCTGCTGCGGGCGCTCGCCACGGCGCAGGGTGGGCGGATCCACCTCGTCGCCCATTCGATGGGCACGCTGCTCACCCTGGAGACCCTGCGGATGCTACGCGCCGATGCCGGCGAGGCGGCCCTCGACCGGATCGGCGCCATCGTGCTCGCCGCGCCCGACATCGACATCGACCTGTTCACCAACGGCATCGAGCGCCTCGGCACCGCCGCCCAGAAGATCACCGTGATCTCCTCGACCAACGACCGGGCGCTCGAACTCTCCAGCACCATCGCGGGCGGCGTCATCCGCGCCGGCGCCGCCGATCGCGGCCGCCTGGAGGCCCTCGGCGTGCGCGTCGCCGATGCCTCGGATTACGGCAGCGGCATCATCAACCACGACCTGTTCCTGTCGAACGTCGAGGTGCAGCAGGTGATCAAGCGGGCGGTGGCCCGGGCGGATGGGCGGTGAGCCCGCCCGAGGTCACGCCCCGAGCCTGACCGCCGCCTCGTTGCGCCGCAGGAACGGGATCGCGAAGGGCGGGTCGTAGCCCATGAAGAACGGCGGCCCCGCCGTCGCACGGCCGGCCGCGCGCAAGACCTCGGTGAGGATCCGCTCCTGCTCGGCCCGGGCCTCCGGCGTCGCGCGGCCGGAGAAGCGCAGAGCCGCGATCCGCTCCTCCGGGATCGTCACCAGCCGAACCCCGGCCTCGGTCGGCTCCGGCGCGCCGGCCGCCGCCACGGCCCGGGGCAGGAAGAACCGCATCGTCCCGCCGGTGCCCTGCTCGACCGGCACCGTCATGGCGATGCGCTGCCCGCCGGCCTCCACCGGCGCCGTCATGGCGATGTGGTCGCCGGCCCAGTTGGCGCCGGTGATGTAGCGGAAGAGCCGCCCGAACGCCTCGCCGTCGCCCTGGCCGCGCGCGTCGGTCTCGACCGCGACGCGGGGTTCGTAGGCGCGGATCTCGACGCCGCGGTCGAGCCGGTCGACCACCGCGTAGCGGGGCTGGTCGTAGAAGGTCCGCACCCCGAACACCCCGAGGACCGATTCGAGCAGGGTGACGGCGTAGTAGAGGAACTTGTCCATGGGTTCCGGACGATCAGAGCGGGAGTGCGTGGCTGATGAGCACGACCGGGCGGCCGACATGGTCGCGGGACTCGAGGTCGCGAACGATGAACCGGGCGACGTCGGCCCGGGCGATCAGCCCGTTCGTCCACGACGACGGCCGGTCGAGCACCTGGTAGCGCCCGGTCGCGGGGCCGCCGGTGAGCACGCCCGGGCGCACGAAGGTCCAGTCCAGGCCGGAGCGGCGGATGCGCATCTCCTGCGCGTCCTTGTCGTCGTAGGCGCGGCCGAAGACGAGGCGGAACGGCAGGCGCTGCAGCGGGCCGATCGCCGCGCGGCTGTCGCCGGTGCCGAAGCCGGTCACCGCGATCAGCCGGCGCACCCCCGCCTGCTCTATCGCCGGGACGAGCACGTTGGTCGCGTCGGAGAACAGCCGCACCGGCCCGAACAGGTCGCGAAACGGTACGCCGAGGGCCTGGACGACGACGTCGATCCCCTCGAGCGCGGCTCCCACGTCGGTGGCGGACAGGGCATCGCCGGGAAAGCGCTCGAGGTCGGGGTCGGAGAGCTCGATCCTGCCCGCCGAGCGGGCGAAGGCCCGCACCCGGTGCCCCGCGGCGAGCGCCGCCTTCACCGTCTCCAGGCCGATGCCCTGGCTGGCGCCGATGACGAGGATGTGGGCCATGATGGATCCTGGATGTGCAGGGAACAGCAGATCCTGGGAAACGCCGGGAAGCGGGATGGTTTCTCGCGCCGGGACAAGTTTCGGTACGTATTCAGGCGCCTGCGACGTTGCGGCCATCCTCCGCGTCATCCTGGTGCCGCGCAGCGGAACCCGGGATCCATCACCGCTGACGATGCGGGACGAGGCGAAACGCCCTCCGATACCATCTAAAGCGTCAGCAGTGACGGATCCCGGGTTCTTGCCTGCGGCGAGCCCCAGGACGACATCGGAGCGTTTACCGTGCTTCGTACGGTGCCCCGTCCGGGGATCAAGCCGACACATTAGAATGCCTGCCCGGCCATCCGGCCGGGCAGGCATGGCAACCTCACACCCGCGCCTCCTCGAAGGCCCGCACCCACTCGGCACAGATTCCCGAGCGCACGATGTCGTCCAGTCCGAACTCGACGATCGGGATCGGCATCATCCGGCTCTTGACGAGGTGGATGACGGTGCGGAGCCCCGAGGTCTCGCGCAGGTCGGTCTGGGACACGTCGCCGTTGATGATGACCTGGGTGTCGTCGCCGATCCGGGTCAGGAACATCTTGATCTCGGCCGGGGTGGTGTTCTGGGCCTCGTCGAGGATCACCAGGCAGTTCTTGAAGGTGCGGCCGCGCATCACCTCGAAGGGGACGACCTCGATGTCGCCGGCCTTCACGGCGATCTCGAAGGCGCCGTCGCCCATGCGCTCCTTCATCGTCTCGGTGAGGGGCGCGACCCAGGGGGCGATCTTGTCTTCCAGGGTGCCGGGGAAGAAGCCGAGGGAGCGGCCCGAGGGCACGTTCGGCCGGGTGATGACCACCTTGGCGACCCGGCGCTGGCGCAAGAGGTCGGCGGCGCGGGTGCCGGCGATGTAGGTCTTGCCGGTGCCGGCGGGGCCGAGGACGATGACTTGCGGGTGGGACCCGAGGGCGTCCAGATACTCGGCCTGGCGGGCCGTCATCGGCTGGATCGGTGGCGGGTTGCGCTCTTCCTCGAAGCGTGTGCGGTGCACGCGGATCGGGCGGTCATCAACCAGTTCAAGTCGTGCGCGTCGTCTCTTCACGGATCAACACTCCCACTGGACTTGCGGTGCCGACTATCGTGTGCCCTCTCGTGTCCCTGAACTCCTCTGTTACTCTGGCGATTCAAAGCCTCACGGGCCGCAACGGTTCCGGTCGGGGTTGACGCAGGCGGTGGACAAGTCCGCCTGTTTCGACCGACAGGGTAAGCAGCCGATGATGAACGAGCAATTCTCGCGCCGCACCATGCCCCGGTGAAAAGCACGATGACGGAGAGGAGCGACGGTTTTGTGATGAAAACCACACAGGGGCGGCGCGGGTCGCCGGGGCGCGCGGGCCGGAAGGGGTCGCCACTGGATCGCCGCTCCCGATTCGCCCGCCGCGGGGGACGCCTCAGCCCGGCTGGACGAAGCTGTCGAGGACCATTTTCCGGCCGGCCTTGTCGAAGTCAACGGTGAGCTTGTTGCCGTCGACGGCCGCCACCGAGCCCGGTCCGAATTTGGTGTGGAAGATGCGTGCGCCCGCCTCGTAGGCCGACGGCGTGCCGGTGGATTTCGCCACCAGCGTGCCCTCGATCTGCTGCGGCCCGCGCCGGCCCGGCGCGCTCCCGCGCCCTCCCCCGCCGAACCGGTCGTCCTTCGCGGTCTGGGCCTGCGCCCGCTGCCAGCCCGGGGTGGCATAGGACGAGCCGAAAGCCGGCGCCTGCCGGTCGAAGCGCGAGGGGCCTTGCGAGAAGCTCGCCGGCGCGTCGAGCACCAGGACGCTGGCCTCGGGGAGTTCGTCGATGAAGCGGCTCGGCACGGTTGAGGACCACAGGCCGTGGATGCGGCGGTTGACCGCGAAGGAGATCTTGGCCCGCTTGCGCGCCCGGGTGAGACCGACATGGGCGAGGCGGCGCTCCTCCTCCAGGCCGGCCCGCCCGCTCTCGTCGAGGGCGCGCTGGTTGGGGATCAGGCCGTTCTCCCAGCCGGGCAGGAACACGGTGTCGAATTCCAGGCCCTTGGCCGCGTGCAGCGTCATCAGGCTCACCCGGTCGCCGCCCTCGGCCTCGTTGACGTCCATGACGAGGGAGACGTGCTCGAGGAAGCCGGCGAGGTCCGGGAACTCCTCCATCGAGCGCACCAGTTCCTTGAGGTTCTCGAGCCGGCCGGCGGCGTCGGCGGTGCGCTCCTTCTGCCACATCTCGGTGTAGCCGGATTCCTCCAGGATCGTCTGCGCCACTTCCGTATGCGGCTGGTCCTCCAGGAGCTTGGCCCAGCGGGAGAAGCTCTGGCACAGGGCGCGCACGGTCGAGCGGGGCTTGGGCTTCAGCTCCTCGGTCTCGCTCATCATGCGCGCAGCCTGCAGCAGCGGCACCTTGGCGCGGCGGGCGAGCCCGTGCAGGGCCTGGAGCGTCGCGTCGCCTAAGCCCCGTTTGGGCGTATTGAAGATCCGCTCGAAGGCGAGGTCGTCGGAGCCGTTGGCGACGATGCGGAGATAGGCCAGCGCGTCGCGGATCTCGGCCCGCTCGTAGAAGCGCGGGCCGCCGACGACCCGGTAGGGCAGGCCGAGCTGGACGAAACGATCCTCGATCTCGCGCATCTGCGCCGAGATGCGCACCAGCACGGCGATCTCCGAGAGCTTGTGGCCCTTGGCCTGCAGGCGCTCGATCTCCTCGCAGACGAGGCGGGCTTCCTCCTCCGAGTCCCAGGCGCCGGTGACCGTGACCTTCTCGCCCTCCGGGCTGTCGGTGCGCAGGGTCTTGCCCAGCCGGCCCTCGTTGTGGGCGATCAGCACGGACGCCGCGGCCAGGATGTGACCGGTCGAGCGGTAGTTGTTCTCGAGCCGCACCACCAGGGCGCCCGGAAAGTCGTGCTCGAAGCGCAGGATGTTGTCGACCTCGGCGCCGCGCCAGCCGTAGATCGACTGGTCGTCGTCGCCGACGCAAGCGACGTTGCGGTGGCCTTGCGCGAGCAGGCGCAGCCAGAGATACTGGGCGACGTTGGTGTCCTGGTACTCGTCGACGAGGATGTAGCGGAAGCGCTGCTGGTAGTTGGTCAGCACGTCCGGATTCTCGCGCCACAGCTTCAGGCAGAGCAGCAGCAGGTCGCCGAAATCGACGGCGTTGAGCGACTTCAGCCGCTCCTGGTAGGCGGCGTAGAGCGCCCCTCCCTTGCCGAAGCCGAAGGCCGAGGCCTCGCCCGCCGGCACCTGCTCGGGCGACAGGCCGCGGTTCTTCCAGCCGTCGATCGTACCGGCGAGGCTGCGGGCCGGCCAGCGCTTCTCGTCGAGGTCGGCCGCCGCGATCACCTGCTTCAGGAGCCGCAGTTGGTCGTCGGTGCCGAGGATCGTGAAGTCGGAGCGCAGGCCGACGAGCTCGGCGTGGCGGCGCAGGATCTTGGTGCCGATGGCGTGAAAGGTGCCGAGCCACGGCATCCCCTCGCCGGCCGGGCCGATCAGCGCGCCGATGCGCTCCTTCATCTCCCGGGCGGCCTTGTTGGTGAAGGTCACCGACAGGATGTCGAAGGGCCGGGCGCGGCCGGTGGCGATCAGGTGGGCGATGCGGGTGGTCAGCACCCGGGTCTTGCCGGTGCCGGCGCCGGCCAGCACCAGCACCGGCCCCTCCGTCGCCTCGACGGCGCGGCGCTGCTCGGGGTTGAGCCCGGTGAGGTAGTGCGCGTCCGGGGGCACCAGCGCGGCGCGGGCGCGGGCGGAGATCGAGGTCGGGGCGGGCGCGGCCGGGATGTCGCGAGTCATGGCCGCATCACTGGACCAAAACGCGAACGGCGTCGAGGGTGGTGCGCGCATCCCTCCCCGGCCGGGCGCCGGACCCTTGCGGATGCGGGAACCTTGCCGACACCATGGCGTCGTCTCCCACGGACAGGCCCCCGCCCGCGGAAAGGAACCCGATGCGCGCCCATACTCTTCTGATCCTGACGCTCGCCGCCGCGCCGGTCCCGGCGCTGGCCCAGAACCAGGTGCCGATCAACCGCTCGCAGCAGGCGGTCGAGGGCCTCAACCGCTCGATCGAATCCGGTGCCGCGACACGCGGCATCCAGCAGCAGAACCGCTTCGAGACCAACCAGCTCCAGGGCCAGATCCAGCGCCAGCAGGTCGCGCCGCCGCCGGCGCCGATCCCGATCGTCCCGCGGCGCTGACGAACGCGCCGCGCCGCCGACGGGCGCCCGGTCCCTAATGCCTGACCCGGGCCCCGGCGGCCGCGAAGGCCATGGTCTCCGGCCGGGCATGGCCGCGGGCCGGGATGCCGATCACCCGCCCGAGATCGTCGGGCCGCGGCAGCCGGGCATGCGAGCCGAGCATGACCGAGAGATTGGCCTGGATGTCGTCCGGGAACGGCGCCACCCGCCGGGTCGCCGGGTCGACGTGGAGGGCGAGGTTCTCGGAGCTGGCGGCGACCCAGCCCTCGGTGGCGTGGCGGATCTCGGAGTAGAAGTGGATTCGCTTCTCGTCGAACCCGATGAGCTGGAGCGTCACCCGGACCGGGTCGTCGAGCACGAGCTCGCGGCGGTAGCGGACATGGACCTCGGCGGCGAAGGTCGTGCCGCGCCCGGATTCCAGGTAGTCGGGCCCGAGGCCGACGACGCCGAACGCCTCGTCCACCGCCCGGTCGAACAGGACGTGGTAATACGCCATGTTCAGGTGACCGTTATAGTCGATCCAGCCGGGCTCGATCGCCATCGTCGACGACACGAACGGCGCGAAGAAGAAGACCGAGGCGGGGCGGTCGTCAGCCATTGTTGGGCTCCCGATCAGGCGCAGGCGGGATGACAAGGGCGCCCTGGCACGTAGCACGCCCGCCCCGGCGATGCACCCCCGGATGCGTTGCACCTTGGGGCAAGGTGCCACCCCCGGATCGCACTTCTCCGTGACCGGCGGGCCGGATATGCCGGGCCGGACACGGCTGCTAGAGTGGCCGGCAAAAGGCCGGGCCGCCCGGTCGTCGAGACACCGTCCGGGAGGTCGAGATCCCATGAACGCCCAGAGCCCCGCCCCGTCGCGCGAGCGCCCGTCGCCAGAGACCGTCGCGGCGGTGATCCGCGAGCTGACGGCGCAGTTCGGCAACCGCGTCGTCACCTCGCAGGCGGTGCGCGAGCAGCATGCCAGCACCCTGACCTGGGTCGCCAACCAGCCGCCGGACGCGGTGGTCTACGCCGAGAGCACCGAGGACGTGCAGGCGGTGGTGCGGGTCTGCGCCGCGCACAAGATGCCGGTCGTCGCCTTCGGCACCGGCACCTCGCTCGAGGGCCACGTCAACGCGCCGTTCGGCGGCATCTCGATCGACATGAACGGGATGAACAAGGTGCTCGCCGTCCATGCCGAGGACCTCGACTGCGTGGTCCAGCCCGGCGTGACCCGCAAGGCGGTGAACGAGCACCTGCGCGACCAGGGCCTGTTCTTCCCGATCGATCCGGGCGCCGATGCGTCGCTGGGCGGCATGGCGGCGACCCGGGCCTCGGGCACCAACGCGGTGCGCTACGGCACGATGAAGGACAACGTGCTGTCGCTCACCGCCGTGATGCCGAACGGCGACATCGTCCGCACCAGCCCGCGCGCCCGCAAGACCTCGGCCGGCTACGACCTCACCCGGCTGATGGTCGGCTCGGAGGGCACCTTCGGCATCATCACCGAGCTGACCCTCAAGCTCGCGGGCATCCCGGAGGCGATCTCCGCCGGCGTCTGCCCGTTTCCGAGCATCAAGGCGGCCTGCGACGCCGTCATCGTGACGATCCAGTCCGGCCTGCCGGTGGCGCGGATCGAGCTCCTCGACGAGGTCCAGGTCGCAGCCTGCAACGCCTACTCGAAGCTGACCCTGCCCGAGATGCCGCTGCTGCTCGTCGAGTTCCACGGCACGGACGCCAGCGTGCGCGAGCAGGCCGAGCGCTTCGGCGAGATCGCCGCGGAGTTCGAGGGCGGGCCCTACGAGTGGGCGACGAAGCCGGAGGACCGCACCCGGCTGTGGCAGGCCCGCCACGACGTCTACTGGGCGGCGGTCGGCATGCGGCCGGGCGCCAAGGTCATCGCCACCGATGTCTGCGTGCCGATCTCGCGGCTCGCCGAATGCGTCGACGAGACGAAGCGCGACATCGTCGCGAGCGGCATCACGGCGCCGATCGCGGGACACGTCGGCGACGGCAACTTCCACACCTCGCCGCTCGTCATGATGGACGACCCCGACGAGATCGCCCGGGTCACCGGCTTCATCGAGCGCCTCGTCGCCCGCGCCGTCGCCATGGAGGGCACCTGCACCGGCGAGCACGGCATCGGCCAGAAGAAGATGCGCTTCATGGAACTGGAGCACGGGCCGGAGGCGCTGAACCTGATGCGGGTGCTCAAGCGGGCGATCGATCCGGACAACATCATGAATCCGGGGAAGGTCGTGGCGGTTTAAGTTACCGCGGAGCTATCCGAAGCGAAGCGGCTGTATCGACGTTCGTGCTGATAGTTCGAGCCGCTTCGCGGCACTTCTTGTGCTGGATCCCGGATCTCCTTCCGCTTCGCTGCAGTCGTCCGGGAAAAGGGTAGGTGGGGGAAAGCGGTGTGTTCAGCCGTTGAGGTCAGCTGACAAATCACGCCAATCTGGGTTCATTGCCTCGATCAGCGCGAGTTTCCAGGCGCGGCGCCACTTCTTGAGCGTGTACTCACGGTGGCGAGCGTCCGTGATCCGGTCGTAGTGCTCGTACCAAACCAGATGGATCACGCCGTAGCGAGTCGTGAAGCCGGGCACATGGGCCTGTTGGTGCTCGTAGACACGTCGACAGAGATCGACCGTCGACCCGAGATAGAGCGTGCCGTTGCGCCCGCTAGCCAGCATGTAGACGAACCCGCCCTTCGCCATCCGTGCACCGCCCTTTCCCGGACGACTGCAGCGTAAGCGGAAGGAGATCCGGGATCCAGCACAAGAAGGGCCGCGAAGCGGCTCGCTATATCAGCACAAACGCTGACAAAGCCGCTTCGCGCACGGACGAAACTTGAGTCCGCGAAAAATCCCTACGGCAGCACCACCACCTTCGTCCCCACCTTCACGCGACCATACAGGTCGATCACGTCCCGGTTGGTCATGCGGATGCAGCCCGAGGAGACCGCGGCGCCGATCGTCTCCGGCTCGTTCGAGCCGTGGATGCGGTAGAGCGAGGAGCCGAGATAGAGCGCGCGCGCGCCGAGCGGGTTGTCGTTGCCGCCGGCCATGTAGCGCGGCAGGTCGGGGCGGCGCTTGATCATCTGCTCGGGCGGACGCCAGGCCGGCCATTCCTTCTTCATCGTCACGGTCTTGGTACCGGACCACGAGAAACCCTCGCGGCCGACGCCGACGCCGTACTGCACCGCCTCCTGGTTCGGCAGGATGTAGTAGAGCCGGCGCTGGCTGGTCGAGATCACCACCGTGCCGGGCTTGTAGGGGCTGTTCCAGCCGATGGTCTGGCGCGGCACGCCCTGCTGGCGGAACACCGTCAGGAAGTCGGCGATCGGCCCGCGCTCGAGCAGGCCGATGGCGTGCGCCGGCGCCGCCAGGGTCAACAGGGTCGCCGCGGCCAGGAGCGGCTTCAGCAGGCGCCGCGGCGCGGTCAGACGGGTCATCGTCCCCTCCCGTTCGAGTAACGTCGAACGGGTTGGCCGCCGGGCTGTGGCGAAAACAGGGCGGAAACAATCGCCGGGTGGTCCGTGGTGCAAATGCGTCACAGACCGCCCGACGACGACCCCGCCTACTCCGCCGCCGGCCGGAGCGGCACGAAGCCGATCGGCTGGCGCTGCGGGCCCTCCTGCCTGAGGGTGCGCAGCATGGTCTCGTAATCCTGCTCCATCTCGGGCGTCACCGAGGCCCGGGTCTCGTGCAGGGCCGCGTCGAAATGACTCTGGGTCACCCGCTCGCTCGACAGGTTCTCGCGCAGGGCCATCAGGCCGGCGCGACGGGTCAGGTCCTCGAGGTCGGCTCCGGTGAAGCGGGTCGTGCGCTCGGCGAGGAGATCGAGGTCGACGTCGCCGGCGAGCGGCATGGCGCGGGTGTGGATGCCGAGGATGTGGCGCCGCCCGGCGATGCTCGGCACCGGCACGTAGACGAGTTCGTCGAAGCGGCCCGGCCGCAGGAGGGCCGGATCGACGAGGTTCGGCCGGTTGGTCGCGGCCATCACCACCACGCCCTGCAGGTCCTCCAGGCCGTCCATCTCGGCGAGGATCGTGTTGACCACCCGCTCGGTCACGGCCGGCTCGCCGAGGCCGCCGCCGCGCACGGGGGCGAGCGAATCGATCTCGTCGATGAAGATCACCGTCGGGGCGACCTGGCGGGCGCGGGCGAACAGGCGCGAGACCTGCTGCTCGGATTCGCCGTACCACTTCGAGAGCAGGTCGGAGGATTTCGTCGCGACGAAGTTCGCCTGCGCCTCGCGCGCCACCGCCTTGGCGAGCAGGGTCTTGCCGGTGCCGGGGGGGCCGAACAGCAGGAAGCCCTTGGCCGGACGGATGCCGATGCGGCGGAACGCCTCCGGGTTGCGCAAGGGGAGCTCGACGCCCTCGCGCAGCTTCGTCTGCACCTCGCCGAGGCCCCCGACATCGTCCCAGGTGACGTTCGGGACCTGGATCATGATCTCGCGCAGGGCCGAGGGCTGGACGCGCTTGAGGGCGTTGAGGAAATCCTCGCGGCAGACCTCGAGCGTCTCCAGGATCTCGGGCGGGATGCCCTCCTTGAGGTTGATCTGCGGCAGCACCCGGCGCAGCGCGTCCATCGCCGCCTCGCGGGCGAGGGCCGAGAGGTCGGCGCCGACGAAGCCGTAGGTGGTGCGCGCGATCTCGTCGAGATCGACGGTGTCGCCGAGCGGCATGCCGCGGGTGTGGATGGTCAGCACCTCGCGCCGGCCCGGCTCGTCGGGCACGCCGATGATGATCTCGCGGTCGAACCGGCCGGGCCGGCGCAGGGCTTCGTCGATCGCGTCGCGGCGGTTGGTGGCGCCGATCACCACGATGTTCTGGCGCGGCTCGAGGCCGTCCATCAGGGTGAGCAATTGCGCGACGATGCGCCGCTCGACCTCGCCGCGCGCCTCCTCGCGCTTCGGGGCGATCGAGTCGATCTCGTCGATGAAGATGATGGCGGGCGCGTTGCGCTGCGCCTCGGAGAAGATCTGGCGCAGCCGCTGCTCGGATTCGCCGTACTGGCTGCCCATGATCTCGGGGCCGGCGATGTGGAAGAACTGCGCCTCGGTCTCGTTCGCCACGGCGCGGGCGAGCAGCGTCTTGCCGGTGCCCGGGGGGCCGTAGAGCAGCACGCCCTTCGGCGGGTCGATGCCGAGGCGCTGGAACAGCTCGGGGTGGCGCAAGGGCAGCTCGACCATCTCCCGGACCTGGTCGACGGTGGTGCCGAGGCCCCCGATGTCGTCGTAGGTGACGTCGGCCCGGCGGACCTCCTTCGGCTCCTCGTAGAGCGGGCGCAGCTCGACCTCGGTCTCGGCGGTGACCTGGACGATGCCGCGGGGCGGCTGGGTCGAGACCACGACGAGGCGGATCTCCTGCAGGCCGTAGGCCGGCAGGCTGAACATCTGGCGCAGCTCCTCGGGCACCTCCTCGCGCTTGAATCGCGAGGGCACCGAGGTCGAGATCACGTCGCCGGCGACGAGCGGCCGGCGGTAGAAGGTGCGGCGCAGGGCCTCGCCCGAGCCCTGCAGGCGCAGGTTCTTCTGGGCCGGGGCCAGCACCACCCGCGTCGCGGGCCGCACCTCCGCCTTGCGGATCTCGACGTGGTCGCCGGAGCCGACGCCGGCATTGACGCGCTGGAGGCCGTCGAGCCGGATGATGCTCAGGCCCTCGTCCTCCTGGCCGAGGGCAATGGCGAGCGCCGTGGTGTGGCGCTTGCCGATGATCTCGATCGGCTGGCCTTCCTGCAGGCCCAGGTTCTGGAGCAGGGCCGCGCCGACCCGGGCGACGCCCCGGCCCACATCCTCGGCCCGGGCATTCGCGACCTGCGCCCTCACGCCGCCTGCTTCGTCCGCCATCCGGGCGACCTCGCTCCTCGGGGCCGGGATACCGCGATCCCGTCGCGGACGGCCGCGCCGCCCTGCCCTGCCGCAACACCGGCGCCGCCCGACCGGGCGGCGCATCGGCGGGAGAACGTCCTCTCGCCTGAAATGTTGCGGCGCGCGTTAGGCCTTGAGGGTCAGGGTGCCGAGATCGCCCATCCCGCCCTCGGGCAGCAGGCCGCGCAGGGTCGCGGTGAGCGCGTAGCCGGTGGCCGTGCGCTCGATCTCGTAGAGGTGGTAGCCGGCGCAGTGCTTGAGCGCCCCGCCGCGGGCCGAGGCCGAGGGCGCGCCGATCACCGGCACGCGGCGCCCGCCCGGCGCCATCAGGAAGGCGACCGAACCGACATGGTTGTGGCCGTGCAGCACGAGGTCGGCGCCGACGCGGCCGATCATCGCCTCGAAGGCGTGGGCGTCGGTGAGGTGGCGCCCCGCCTTGGCGCCGCCGACATGCGGCGGATGGTGGATCATCACCACCCGGCACGGCCGCTCGGGCTCGGCGGCGAGATCCTGGAGCATCCGCTCGGCGGCCCGGATCTGGTCGGAGCCGAGGCGGCCGGTCGCCACGAAGGGCGCGGTCGGGATCGCCGAGGACAGACCGACCAGGGCCAGCGGCCCCCGGCGGCGCAGGTAGGGAAACGCCTTGTCGCGGCCGGCATCGTCCCGGGTCCAGGGGCCGACCGCGCCGAGGAGGCCTTTCAGCGAGCCGCGCACGTAGGCGTCGTGGTTGCCGGGCACGAAGCTGACGAAGCCGGGCTCGCCCAGCCCTTCCATGAAGACGCGGGCGGTCTCCCATTCGCTCGGCAGGCCGATGTTGCACAGGTCGCCGGTGCAGGCGATGTGGTCGGGCGCGGCGGCGCGCAGGTCGGCCACCAGGGCGGCCAGGATCTCCATGTCGTGGGTGAGCTTGCGGCCGCGGCTCCAGTTGACCCAGCCGGTGGCGCGCTTGCTCATCAGCTGGCGCAGGCGCGGGCGCGGCAGCGGGCCGACATGCGGATCGGTGAGGTGGGCGAGACGGAACATCGTGAGAGCTAGAACGCGCCTGGGGCGCCCCGGTTGTCGGTGACGGAGGCCGGGATCAGATCCCCGCGTACATCCGCCCCGGGTTGAACAGGCCGACGGGATCGTGCGCGGCCTTGAGGCCGGCGGTGATCCGCATCAGGGGCTCGGACAGGGGCTCGAAGACCGGCACCGCCGCCCGCACGGCGTCGGGCGCGCGCACCAGCGTGGCGTGGCCGCCCCCCGCGAGGGCCGCCCGCACGGCGTGCGCCCCGGCATCGCCCGCGGCCGGGGTGGCGAGCCAGACGAGGCCGCCGCCCCAATCGTAGAACCAGCGCGCCGGCCGGGCGGCGGCGATGGCCGCGGTCACCGCCGGGCCGCGGCCCGGGGCAGTCGAGAGGCGCCACACCGCCTCCTCGCCGCCGGCGAAGGGCAGGACGTCGCGGACCGAGGCCCAGAGCTCGGCCGCCGGCTCGCCCTCCTGGATCTCCGGACGGCCGAAGCGGCGCAGCAGGCGGGTCAGCTCGCCGAGGCGGTAATCGACCGAGGCCGAGAAACCCTCGATGCGCAGCAGCGTGCGCGCCGGTCCGTCGACGCCGTCGGGCAGGTGCGCGGCGCCGGTGATCTCGAACGGCGAGCCCAGCGCCAGGCTCATCGCCTCGACCGCGCCGGCATCGTCGAGCCCGGCGAGCGCCAGGGTGGCGGTGCGCTCGGGGACCGGCAGCACCTTGAAGGTGACCTCGGTGAGGAAGCCCAGCGTGCCCCAGGAGCCGGCCATCAGCTTCACGAGGTCGAGCCCGGTGACGTTCTTCATCACCCGGCCGCCGGACTTCACCGCCTCGCCGCGGCCGTTGACGAAGCGGACGCCGATCAGGCTGTCGCGGGCGGCCCCGCCGGCGATGCGCCGCGGGCCCGAGATGTTGCCGGCCGCGACCGCCCCGATGGTCGGCGCGCCGGTCGAGCCGAGGAGCGCGCGGTGGTCCATCGGCTCGAAGGGCAGCATCTGGCCGCCCTCGGCGAGACGCGCCTCGACCTCGGCGAGCGGCGTGCCAGCCCGGGCCGCGATGACGAGCTCGGCCGGCTCGTGCAGGGTGATGCCGGTGAGGCCCGCCGCCGACAGGGTGGCCTCGTCCTGGGCGGGCCGCCCGATCCCGGCCCGGGTACCGCCGCCGACGAGACGCAGCCGCTCGCCCCGCGCCGCCGCGTCACCGATCAGGCTCGCGGCCTCCGCCTCGCTCCGGGGCTGGTAGATGCTCATCGCGGGGCTCGCTCGCCGGGACAGGCCGCGCCGGGTGCGCGGGGATCGGGCGCGGATCTTTGCGGGCAACCGGGGCCGGTTGCAAGCGGGAGGGGCGCCGTCAGGTCAGGTCGATGCTGAGCCGGTCGGCTACGTCCTGCAGGAGGCTGTCCGTCTCGTCGATCAGCCAAGCCAGCTCACTCGACGACGGTGCGGCGGGGACGCGACCGGCCGGGGTGGGATAGCGGTAGCTCGTTGCGAACGACGCGAGATGCTCAATCTTGCGGAATCGCGCCTTGAACGCATTGGAATCGGGCAGAAGGTCGACCATCAGGTCGATTCTGTGCGCAACACTCCGGTTTGCATGAATGCCTTCCGCCGTAAGGACCGCCTTCACGACTTTTTCCGCGGCTTGAGAGCACAGATATGGCGCATTGCGGGACTGCACGCCTGCCAGAACGCGCGCGTCGGCGAGATCGGCCGTCGCGATCCGCAACAGAGCAGCCATCGCCCTATCGGCCGACATTCAGGCGGATGCCCTCCTGTGCAAGCACGTAGCCGATCGTGTTCGGCACGCCCCAGATCGCATCGAGATTGTCCCGCGTGGCCATCAGCACGTCCGCCTGAACCCCGCTGTCGCGCTGGAGGCGCCAGCCGAAAACCGGGTCGAGCAGGGCGTCGTCGGCATCGTCCGGGAGAACGACCAGCAGGTCCCAGTCGCTGTCGGCCCGGGCCTCGCCCCGGGCGCGGCTTCCGAACAGCCAGATGCCGAGCGGCGCCGCATCCCGGACGATGCGGGCGACGAGCGGCTTCAGGGCCTCCGGAACGTCGGCGCGGCGGTCGGTCTCGATCATGCGATCCTCGATCCCGATCGTGCGACGGAAGCGAGGCGAACCGCAAGCCTATTCCGCCGGCACGCCCCGCCCGAACCGCGCCGTCACCGCGCTGCGCAACCCCGCGATGTCGAAGCGCCAGGCCAGCGCCCCGTAGACGAGCCCGCCCACCGCGACGCAGGCCGGCAGGGCGAGCCAGGGTGAGAGGCCGCGCAGGGGCAGGATCGCGGCGGTCATCACCGCCGTGGCGAGCACCACCGCGATCGGGTCGCGCCAGGGCATCCGCAGGCGATCCCGCCCGGTGAGCGCGCGCAGGCCGAGGAACAGCATCGCGGCGATGAAGCCGAGGGACTGCGCCGCGGCGATGCCCGACGGGCCGAAGGGGCCGGCCAGCGCCAGCGCCGCGAGGAGGTTCACGAGGGCCCCGACGAGCCCGGCCGCGATCAGCGGCAGGGTGCGGCGGCGGATCTGGAAGATCGGGTTGAGGGCGAAGTTCATCAGCGCCAGGGCGACGAGGCCAGGCACCAGCAGCAGGGTGTAGTGCACGAAGTGCCCGCGAAAGGCCTCCGGCACCGCGATCGCCTCGAGGGCCGGGGCCACGGCCCAGAACCCGGCGGCGCTCGGCAGGATCAGGGCCAGCACCACGGCGCCGTTGCGGGCGACCTGCGTCTCGCCGGCCTCGTGTCCGTGGGTCTCGGCGGCGAGCACGGCGATCTGGAACAGCAGCAGGTCCAGGGCGGCGCCGAGCGTGCTGAAGATCCGCCCGCCGATATCGGCCGCGAGGGAGAAGTACCCGGCCTCGGCGAAGCCCGAGACGGCCGCGATCGTCCAGCGGTTGGCGAAGGGCATCAGCTGGTAGACCACGTTGGCGGCGACCACCGGCAGGCCGTAGGCCATGAACAGGCGCATCGTCTCGCGCCGCCGCGCCGCCGCGAAGGCGGCGGGCGGATCCGCGAGGGCGCGCCGGACGATGACCGCGGCGAGGAACTGGCTCAAGCCCGCGGCGAGCATCACCGCGGCGGCATCGGCGGTCGCCCAGGCGGTGCCGACCATCATCACGAGGGCGAGACCGTTCTTGACCAGCACGAGGCGCAGGTACAGCCCGCCGACGAAGCGGGCGCGGGCGAGCGCCGCCTGGTAGTCGAACAGCCCGATGCCGACCGCCGCGGCGGCGGCGGCGGCAAGCAGCGCCGGCTCGCCGACGAGGGGCCGGCCGGCCAGCGCCAGCAGCGCCGCCCCGGCGAGGCCGAGGGCCGTCGCCGCGTAGGCCCGGTCGAGCATGGTGCGGATCCACGGCTCGGCCCGGCGCACCCGCTCGGAGTAGAATCGCGTCGCCGAGAGGCGCAGCCACTCGAACAGCATGATGTTGAGCACCACGGCGCCGGCGGTACCGAGGGCGAAGCGGCCGAAATCCGCCGGCCCCAGGATCTGCGCGATCAGCAGCCCGAGGGCGAGGTTGAGGGCCGCATTGACCACGAAGGCCGCGATGACCGCCATTGAGTGCTCGTCGCGTTGCAGGACGAACCCTGTTCGGCTCGTCGTGCGGAGGATTGATGGCGCTTTCGACGAAGGCGCGGCCGCCTCGGCCGCTACACCGCCCGCGCCAGCGGCCGCGCCTGCGCCCCCTGCCCCGCCACGTCGCGATAGACCCGCTCCAGCCCGTCGAGGTGGCGCTCCATCGTCGGCGGGTCGGCCCAGAACAGGTCGTAGGCGGCGCGTCCCATCCGCATCGCCGTCGCGTCGTTGGCGAGATGCGCCAGGGCGTCGGCGAGCGAGCGGGGATCGTTGGAGCGGAACCACAGCCCGCTCTCGCCGTGGCGCACCGCCTCGCGGCCGGCGCAGACGTCGCTGACGACGACCGGCGTGCCGAGCCCCAGGGATTCGAGCACCGTGAGCGGCTGGCCCTCGTACCAGACCGACGGGAACACCAGGGCGCGGGCCGCCCGCAGCACCGCCTTGACCTCGTCCGGGCTCTGCCAGCCGAGGAAGGAGGCTTCGGGGAAGCGTGCCTCCAGCTCCGCCCGCATCGGCCCGTCGCCGGCGAAGACCGCCCGCGCCCCGGCGAGGCGCGCCGCCTCCCCGAACACGCCCGGCCCCTTCTCGGGCGAGAGGCGTCCGACGAAGACGAAGTCGCCGGGGGCGCCGGTCTTCGGTCCCAGGGGCTCCGCGTCGACCGGATTCGGCACGTCGTGGTAGCGCAGGCCCGCCGGCAGATGGGGCGCCAGCGCCTCGCGCTGCAGCCGGCTGATGGTGATCATCGCGTCGATGCCCTCGACGAGGCCGGTGCGCCGCATCAGGGCGTGGCGGGCGACCCGCATCAGCTTGCGCGGATAGGTGCGCGAGTCGCAGTTGTGGGCCAGGCAGGCCGGCCCGTTCGGGACCCGGTGGCAGGTCGCGGCGACCGGATAATCGTAGAAGCCGCCGTTCGGGCAGGCGAGGTAGTATTCGTGCGCGGTGTAGACCACCGGCGCGGGGCTTCCCCGCAGGACCGGGCCGATCGCGGGCGACAGGGCCTTGGCCCAGGCATGGACGTGCACCACCGTGTCGCGCGGGTCCGATCCAGCGATCAGGGCGCCGAGGGCGGCGGCGGCGGGGGCGTTCCACAGCCATTGCACGCCGAAGCGGGCCAGCGAGCGGGCCTGCGTCACGTCGGTCTGGCCGAGGAGCACGACGCGCACGCCGGCTTCCGCCAGCCGCGGATCGGCCGGGCCGACGGCGGCGAGCAGCACGACCGCGTGGCCGCGGCGGGCGAGCCCGATGGCGCTCTCCAGCGACACCTTGGCCTGGCCGCCGTTGATGTAGGCGTGGTCCGCGACCAGAATGACCTTCATGACCGCTTCCCTGGCATGACCGCTTCCTCGGGCGGATCGGCGCCAGGATGGGTCGGACCCCTTATGAAACGCCTAAGCGCCATGGTGCATCGCCGCTCGCATCAGGCCTTGCGCCGCGGCCGCGCGCGGGCCATCCGCCTTGGCCATGCTCCCCCGCTCCACCTCCCCCGCCTCGGCTGTGCTGCTCGCCGCCCTCGGCATCGGGCTCCTGTCGCTGATGGACGCCACCATCAAGGGCCTGTCCGAGCGCTACGGCGTCACCGGGATCGCCTTCGCGCGCTACGCCGTCGGCACCCTGGTGATGGCGGCCGTGCTCGCCGCCCTGCGGCCCGGCTGGCCCTCGGCGGAGACCTGGCGCACCAACGGCCTGCGGGCCGTGCTGGTGGTGGCGACCGCGCTCTGCTTCTTCCACGGCCTGTCGGTGCTGCCGCTCGCCGAGGCGCTGGCGCTGTCGTTCCTGAGCCCGATCTTCATCGCGCTGTTCGCCGCGCTCCTCCTGCGCGAGCGGGTGCGCGCGCCGGTCTGGGCCGGGCTCGTCGTCGGCTTCGTCGGGGTCGGGATCGTGGTCGCCGGCCAGATCGGATCGGAGGTCGGATCCGAGGGGCCGCGGGCGGCGGCCTCGACCTGGGGCATCGCCGCCATCCTGGTCTCGGCCCTGACCTACGCGCTCTCGATGGTGCTGCTGCGCGCCCGCGCCCGGCACGACCCGGTGGTGACCATCGTGGCGATCCAGAATGCCGGACCCGCCGCGATGCTGGCCGGCCCGGCGGCCTGGACCTGGACCCCGGTCGCGGCGCCGGACTGGGCCCTCCTCGTCCTCGTCGGCGTGCTCGGGGTCGCCGGGCACCTGGTGCTCAGCCGCGCCTACGCCAGGGCCGAAGCCTCGCGGCTCGCCGCGATGGAATACACCGCGCTCCTCTGGGCGATCGGCCTCGGCTACGTCGCCTTCGGGGAGGTGCCGGGGGCGGCGACGCTGGCCGGGGCGGGGCTGATCCTGGCGGGCTCGGCGCTGGCGGCGCGGCGGTGAGCGGGCGTCAGAACCACCCCTTCAGCTTGAAGTAGACCGCCGGCACCAGCGCGCTCGCGGCGATGACGGCGAGCCCGTAGGGATAGCCCCAGGCCCAATCCAGCTCCGGCATGTGCTTGAAGTTCATGCCGTAGACCGAGGCCATCAGGGTCGGCGGGATGCCGATCACCGAGACCACGGTCAGCACCCGGAAGGTGTTGTTCTGCTCCATGTTGATGAGCCCGAGGGTGGCGTCGAGGAGGAACTGCACTGTCTCGGACAGCCGGGTCTCGAACTCGTCGAGGGAAGTGACGTCGAGGCGCAGGCTCTCGAACCGCGCCTTCTCCTCGGGCTTCAGCCAGCCTTCCGCCTCGCCGGCGACGTAGGGCAGGATCCGGCCCAGCCCGAGCAGCGAGGCGCGCAGCTTCGCCAGCGCCTTGCCGCGCCGGCCGATGGCGCGCAGCAGCCGGCGCAAGGCGAGGTCGCGGCGCTTGGGTGCGAAGTTCCTGGAGCCAGCCGCGTCGGGCCGGGCCTTGCCGTTCGCGCTGACGTCGAAGGTGAAGACCCGGGTCGAGAGCGAGTCGAGCTCGTCGCTCGTCGTCTCGAGGGTGTCGGCCATGCGGTCGATCAGCTCCTCGTTGAGGGCCAGGAAGGTCTCGACGCTGGAGGCCGGCCCGTCCCGCTCGGCCTGGCGCGCCTTGACGGTGTCGAAGGCGGCGAGCGGCTGGAACCGGATGGTGAGCAGCCGCTCCGGCGTCAGCACGAAGCCGAGGGGGCGGAGCGTCAGGTCGTCGTCCCGGAACGAGACCATCGGCGTGCTGAGATAGAAGGCGTCCCGGCGCCGGTTGAGGCGGCGGGAGTTCTGCACTTCGCTCAGCGCCGCCCGGGACGGGACGGAGAGACCGGTCGCGGCCTCCGCCAGGGCCGTCTCGGTCTCGCTCGGGTCGTCGAGGTCGAGCCAGGTGCCGTGGGCCGGCAGGGGCCGCGCGGCGCAGGCCTGCCCCTCGGCGACGACCCCCTCCGGGCCGTGCAGCGTGATCATGATCGGGCCCCCTTAAGGCCGTCGGTTGTTTCCCGCAGGCCACACGCCAGCGCCTTGACTCGGGTCCGCGGCCCGATTATCTCCTCGCCAGCCTTAGCACTCACCTCATGAGAGTGCTAATGCCCGGGTTGGGCAGGCGGCTTCGGCGTCAGCACCAACCGCAATGCGTTCTGCGAAGCAAGAGGGCAGCACATGCAATTCCGTCCGCTGCACGACCGTGTCGTCGTCCGTCGCATCGAGAGCGAGGAGAAGACCAAGGGCGGCATCATCATCCCGGACACCGCCAAGGAGAAGCCGCAAGAGGGCGAGATCGTCGCCGTCGGCCCCGGCGCCCGCGACGAGTCCGGCAAGCTGAACCCCCTCGACGTCAAGGCCGGCGACCGTGTCCTGTTCGGCAAGTGGTCGGGCACCGAGGTCAAGATCGACGGCAAGGACCTCCTCATCATGAAGGAGTCCGACATCATGGGCGTGCTGGCCTAAACCGCCACCCCCTTGAGAAGCCCTGCGAGCCCGACGGCGGCGCCCCTTCCCGGGAGCTGACGCCGGAGGGCTGTCCCCTGCAACACCGATCTACAGTGAGGAATCACCATGGCAGCGAAAGACGTTCGTTTCGCCTCCGACGCCCGCGAGAAGATGCTGCGCGGCGTCGACATCCTGGCGGATGCGGTGAAGGTCACGCTCGGCCCGAAGGGCCGCAACGTCGTGATCGAGAAGAGCTTCGGCGCGCCGCGGATCACCAAGGACGGCGTGACCGTCGCCAAGGAGATCGAACTCGCCGACAAGTTCGAGAACATGGGCGCCCAGATGGTGCGCGAAGTGGCCTCGAAGACCAACGACATCGCGGGTGACGGCACCACCACCGCGACCGTGCTGGCCCAGGCGATCGTCCGCGAGGGCGCCAAGTACGTCGCCGCCGGCATGAACCCGATGGACCTGAAGCGCGGCATCGACCTCGCCACCCAGGCCGCCGTGAAGGACATCCAGAGCCGCGCCAAGAAGGTGTCGGCCTCGGAGGAGATCGCCCAGGTCGGCACGATCTCGGCCAACGGCGACAAGGACATCGGCGAGATGATCGCCCATGCCATGCAGAAGGTCGGCAACGAGGGCGTGATCACGGTCGAGGAGGCGAAGACCGCCGAGACCGAGCTCGACGTCGTCGAGGGCATGCAGTTCGACCGCGGCTACCTCTCCCCGTACTTCATCACGAATGCGGAGAAGATGATCGCCGAGCTCGAGGATCCCTACATCCTCATCCACGAGAAGAAGCTGTCGTCGCTCCAGGCGATGCTGCCGGTGCTCGAGGCCGTCGTTCAGACCGGCAAGCCGCTGCTGATCGTCGCCGAGGACATCGAGGGCGAGGCCCTGGCCACCCTGGTGGTCAACAAGCTGCGCGGCGGCCTGAAGGTCGCGGCCGTGAAGGCGCCGGGCTTCGGTGACCGTCGCAAGGCCATGCTCGAGGACATCGCGATCCTGACCCAGGGTCAGATGATCGCCGAGGACCTCGGCATCAAGCTCGAGAACGTGACCCTCCCGATGCTCGGCCGCGCCAAGCGCGTCCGCATCGAGAAGGAGAACACCACGATCATCGACGGCGCCGGCGAGAAGGCCGACATCGAGGCCCGCGTCCAGCAGATCAAGGCGCAGATCGAGGAGACCACCTCGGACTACGACCGCGAGAAGCTCCAGGAGCGTCTGGCCAAGCTCGCGGGCGGCGTCGCGGTGATCCGCGTCGGCGGCGCGACCGAGGTCGAGGTCAAGGAGAAGAAGGACCGCGTCGACGACGCCCTCCACGCCACCCGCGCGGCGGTCGAGGAAGGCATCGTTCCCGGCGGCGGCACCGCCCTCCTGCGCGCCAAGAAGGCCGTGGCCGGCCTGTCGAGCGACAACGCCGACGTCCAGGCCGGTATCAAGATCGTCCTCAAGGCGCTTGAGGCCCCGATCCGCCAGATCGCCAGCAACGCCGGCGTCGAGGGCTCGATCGTGGTCGGCAAGATCGGCGACAAGGGCGACTCGGAGACCTACGGCTTCAACGCCCAGACCGAAGAGTACGTCGACATGATCCAGGCCGGCATCGTCGACCCGGCCAAGGTCGTGCGCACCGCGCTGCAGGACGCCGCCTCGGTGGCCGGCCTGCTCGTGACGACCGAGGCGATGGTCGCCGACGCCCCGAAGAAGGACTCCCCCGCTCCGGCGATGCCGGGCGGCGGCATGGGCGGCATGGACTTCTAAGTCCAAGCCAACCAGTCTTCGAGAGACGGAAGGGGGTCGCCGAAAGGCGGCCCCTTTTCCGTTGGGGCGGCCCGGATCGCGGCCGGACTTGTGCGCTCGATGCCCGGCGTCAGAATTGCGGTCGTCGGAGGGTGCGATGGGCGAGCTGCGACCGCGAGGCCTGACGGATGCCGGCTCCGCCGTTGCGGATGAGCACGCTCCTGCTTTACCCGGTGCTCCGGATTCTACCCGTCCATCGCCTGAGGTGCGGAGGCCGCCTTCGGAAATACGGAGTTTCGGGCAACTCCTGGGCTCGTCGGGGCTGCGTGACGGGGATTTGCCGGAGCGCGACAGAACTCCGCTGCGGGATTTGGATCTCTGATGTCCTGCCGATCGCAGCCGCCCCACTCGATCGACGATGAGACGATGTCGCCGATCGAGCTAGCCGCCTCGCGCGCGCGGCAGTCGATAGCCGCGCATGCAGCCCTGGTGCTCTACGATCGGGACCGCGCCGTTTTCTTCGACACGCTCATCAATCCACGCGGCCAGAATGATCGGCTGAAAGCGGCCTTTGCCGAGCATGCGCGCCGCGTGGAGCGGTGACGGCAGATGAGTCCGGCGAGGCTGTGTCTCAGGGCTGGTGAGCAATCGAACGATCACCAGGGCCATTCCACGTCGCGGGATGGTGCACGATACAGCAGGTTGCGCGGTGCAATCGCTTACGACCGCCGCGCGCGACCCCTCCCCCCTCTGCGGG
>NZ_LWHQ01000027.1:0-138659 GCF_001653715.1 Methylobacterium platani | reverse complement strand
GGGCACCCTCCCCCGCAGAGGGGGGAGGGCTCATGCTCTCGGCTGTCGCTCGTGCACCCGCACCCGCGCTGCTGCTGTGTCGTGGACTATGACTCCGCGGTCCTTGGACCGTGACGGGCATTCCGCGGAGTTCAATCACCCCGGGCTCGCCGCCGATCCGGCCAGCAGGCCCCCATCCAGGTTCAGCTCCGCCGCCGTCATGTAGGCCGCCTCGTCCGAGGCCAGCATCGTCGCCACCGCCGCCACCTCCTCCGGGGTCCCGAAGCGCTTGAGCGGCGTGTCGGCGACGAGGGCCGCCATCCGGGCTTCACGCCCGGGCCCCTCCCCCAGCATCGGCTCCCAGATCGGCGTCAGGATGGCCGCCGGGTGGATCGAGTTGCAGCGGATCGCCCAGCCTTGCTGCGCGCAGTAGAGCGCCACGCTCTTGGTGTGGTTGCGGATCGCGGCCTTGGACGAGGCGTAGGCCGCCGCGGCCGGGATCCCGACGAGGCCGGAGCGCGACGAGACGTTGATGATCGAACCGGTACCGCGGTCCTTCATCGCGCGGATCGCGTAGCGGCAGCCGAGGAAGGTGCCGTCGAGGTTGACGCGGTGGACCGCCCGCCAGTCCTCCAGGGTCGCGTGCTCGGGATCGTGGGGGACCGGACCGGCCTCGAAGCCGGTGATGCCGGCATTGTTGACGACCACATCGACCTCCGGGACGAGGTCGCCCAAGCGCAGCCAGTCCTCCTCGCGGGAGACGTCGAGCCGGACGAACCGCGCCCCGATCTCCGCGGCGGTCGCCGCGCCGGCCGACTCGTCGATGTCGGTGACGATCACCGCGCCGCCCTCCCGGCGGAAGCGGGCCGCGATGGCGCGGCCGATGCCGCGGGCGGCGCCGGTGACGAGGCAGGTCTTGCCGGTCAGTCGCTGCATGGTGGTCTCGCGCGTCGTGGTCGGGGACGTGACCCTACGAAATCATCCGTCTGCGGGCCATCCGGCCTCACCCCAGATCCAGCCGCCCCTGCCGCCCGCCGAGCGTCGCGCCCTCGTGCGCCAGGAGCCACTGCTTGCGATGAAGCCCGCCGCCATAGCCGGTCAGGCTGTCGTTGGCCCCGATCACCCGGTGGCACGGCACCACGAGGCCGACCGGGTTGGCGCCGTTGGCAAGGCCCACCGCCCGCACGGCCTTGTCGCGGCCCAGCCGCTGCGCGAGCGCGCCGTAGCTCAGAGTCGTACCGGCCGGGATGTCGCGCAGGGCCGCCCAGACCTCGCGCTGGAAGGCGGTGCCGTTATGCCGGACCGGCAGCCGGTCGATGGCGCCGAGATCGCCGGTGAAATAGGCCGTGAGCGGATCATGGATCGCCGGCGGCACGGCGGCGTCCCGTAAGGAGAAGGCGGTGCCGTAATGCAGCCGCAGCAGGCGCCGCATCCTCTCCTCGTGGTCCGACCAGTCGAGGGCGCGTAAAGCCGCGTCCTCGTCGAAGACCAGCAGCATCGTGCCGATCGGGGTCGGCAGGGTGCCGAGGAGAAAGGTCGGGCTCATGCCCGAGCTTAACCCCGGCGTGAGGCCGCCGCGACGGGCGCGGCGGCCCGTCCACCGCTCAGTCGATCCAGCCCTTCAGCTCGCGGGCGACGACGTGCTCGATCACCCGCATGCCCTCCGGGCCGTCGTTGAGGCAGGGCAGGTAGGCGAAGTGCGTGCCGCCGCCCTCCTCGAAATAGTGCCGGTTCTCGCCGTCGAGCTCCTCCAGGGTCTCGAGGCAGTCGGCGGTGAAGCCCGGCGCCACGATGGCGAGGCGCTTCACGCCTTGGGCCGCCAACTCCTTCACGGTCTCGTCGGTATAGGGCTTCAGCCATTCCTCGTTGCCGAAGCGCGACTGGAAGGTCGTGCGCATCCGCTCGGGCGAGTAGCCGAGCGCCTCGCGGATCAGCCGGCCGGTCTTCACGCACTGGCAGTGATAGGGATCGCCCTTCATCAGGTACGATTTCGGGACGCCGTGGAACGAGGTGAGGATGACCTCGGGCTCGAAGTCGAGGGCGGCGAGGTCGCGCCGGATCGCGCTCGCCACCGCCTCGATGTAGACCGGGTCGTCGTGGTAGGGCGGCGAGACCCGCACGGTCGGCTGCCAGCGCATCTTCATCAAGGCCCGGAACGCCTGGTCGCAGGCGGTGGCCGAGGTCGCGGCGGCGTATTGGGGATAGAGCGGTACCAGGAGGATGCGGTCGCAGCCCTGGTCGAGCAGGGCCTGGATGCGCTGGTCGACCTCCGGCTTGCCGTAGCGCATCGCCCAGTCGACCACGACCTTGTCGCCCATCGCCGCCTGCAGCTTCTCCGCTTGGCCGCGGGTGATGGTCTTGAGCGGGCCTTCGTCCCGCTCGGTGTTCCAGACCGAGGCGTAGTCGCGCCCCTTCGGGCCGGGGCGCTTGGTCAGGATGACGAGGTTGAGGAGCGGCCACCAGATCGCGCGCGGCACCTCGATCACCCGCCGGTCGGACAGGAACTCCTTGAGGTAGCGGCGCATCGGCCAGTAGCTCGTGCCCTCCGGCGTGCCGAGATTCATCAGGAGCACGCCGACCCGGCCCCAGCGCACGGCCGGGTGGGCGGCCGGGAGAGCGCCCGCCTGTCCGACGGGGGTGGCGCCGCGGGCGAGCGCGGCGTTCGGGGTCACCTCGTTCATGGTCGTCCGGTCTGCTCTTCTGGGGGACCCGGAGGATGGCGCGCTCGGGCCCGGCTGTCTTCGCGTCGCGTGGCCGTCTACATAGCGCAAAGGCAGCCCGAACCAACGTGTCGTGACGCTGCACCGCGGTGCGCGGGCGACATCCGGCGGTCAAGATGAGCGTGAGACATGGATGTCCCGGGCGCCCTCTCGCCCCTTCCGGAGCCCCGCATGACCGCGCCCAGCCGCCGCCAGACCCTCGCCCTCGGCCTCGGCGCCGGCCTCGCGGGGCTGACGGCTGCGCCGGCCGCCGCGCGGGGGCCGGACGTCGATTTCACCCTGGTCCTCGTCAACGACATCTACCGCATGGGCGCGGTCGACGGCCGCGGCGGCTTCCCGAAGCTCGCGGCAGTGGTCAAGGCCGAGCGGGCCAGGATCGACCAGGGGACGAGCCGGCCGGTCCTGGTCTGTCATGCCGGCGACACCCTGTCGCCCTCGCTGATGTCGGGCATCGACAAGGGCCGCCACATCATCGCGCTCACCAACCTCATCAGGCCCGACGTGTTCGTGCCGGGCAACCACGAGTTCGATTTCGGCCAGGAGGTCTACCTCGAGCGGATGCGGGCGGCGACCTTTCCGGTCTTCGCCGCCAACCTGCGCCGGGCCGACGGCACGCCGGTGCCTGGCACGAGCGAATCGACCGTGCTGACGATCGGCGGGATCAGGCTCGGGGTGGTCGGCCTCGCGCTGCCCGAGACGCCGGCGAAATCGCAATCCGGCGACTGGGTGTTCGCGCCCGCGGTGGCGACGCTCGCCCGCGAGGCGGCCGCCTTGCGGGCGGCGGGGGCCGAGATGGTGCTGGTCGTCACCCATACCGACCGGGCGACCGACGACGCCCTGGTGGCGAGCCGCCACGCCGACATCGTCCTGTCGGGCCACGACCACGACCTGGCGCTCCGCTACGACGGCCGCACGGTCTTCGCCGAATCCGGCCACGACGCCGAGTACGTCACGGCGATCGACATCAAGGCGGAGGGGAGCGGCAAGGCCCTGACCTGGACCGCCGCCTTCCGCATCCACGACACAGCCGGGATCGAGCCCGACCCCGAGGTGCTGGCGGTGGTCCAGCGACAGGAGGCGGAACTTGCCCGCGAGCTCGACGTGCCGCTCGGCCGGGTGACCAACGCGCTGGACACCCGCATCGATACCGTGCGCCGGGGCGAGGCGGCCTTCGGCGACCTCGTGGCGGACGCGCTCCGCCACGCCGCCGAGGCCGAGATCGGCCTGATGAACGGCGGCGGCATCCGCGGCAACCGGACCTACCCGGCCGACAGCGAGCTGACCCGCCGCGACGTGCTGACCGAGCTGCCCTTCGGCAACACCTCGGTGCTGGTCAGGATCACCGGCGCCCGGGTGCGCGCCGCCCTCGAGAACGGATTCGCCGAGATCGGCCGCTCGGCCGGTCGCTTCCCGCAGGTGTCGGGGATGACCGTCACGGTCGATGCCGCCGCGCCGGTCGGCCGCCGGGTGACGGAGGTCCGCGTCGGCGAGGCGCCCCTCGACCCCGCCCGGACCTACACGGTGGCGGCCAACGATTTCATGCTCGCCGGCGGCAACGATTACGGGATGCTGGCGGACGGCAAGACCCTGGTCGGCGCGACCGACGGCACGCTCGTCGCCAACGTGGTCATGTCCTACATCCGCGCCAACGCGCCTCTCACCGTCGAGACAGGGCGCCTCACCATCCGCCCCTGAGGTTCGATGCCGACCGACGACTCCGTGGCGGGCGCCCTCGCCCGCTTCCGCGCCAGCCGCTCGCCCTGGCTCACCCTGCCGTTCTTCCAGGACGGCCACGCCGAGCACGTGGCGGCGGCGGTCGATGCCCGCCGGGAGGCCGGCGCCCGGGTGCTGCCGGCGCCGGAGAACATCTTCAACGCGCTCACGCTGACGCCGCTGGATCAGGTCCGCGCGGTGATCCTCGGCCAGGACCCCTACCCGACGCCCGGCGATGCCCACGGCCTCGCCTTCTCCTACGTCGGCGGGCGCCGGCTGCCGGCCTCGCTGAAGGTGATCCTCGCCGAGATGGCGGAGGAGACCGGCGCCCCCGTGCCGACCTCCGGCGACCTGACGCCGTGGGCGCGCCAGGGCGTGCTGCTCCTCAACTCCGCGCTGACCGTCGAGGCGGGCAAGTCGGGCGCGCATCTGAAGCTCGGCTGGTCGGCGCTCACCGACCAGGCGGTCCAGGCGGTCTCGGCCGAGCGCCCGGCGGTCGCCTTCCTGCTCTGGGGCGCCCCGGCCCGCCAGCGCGCCGCGCTGATCGACGGGACGAAGCACCTCGTGCTGGAATCGGGCCATCCCTCGCCGCTCAACCGCAAGGCCGATTTCCGCGGCAGCCGGCCGTTCGGGCAGGCCAATGCGTGGCTGGAGGAGAAGGGGCTGGCGCCGATCGACTGGCGGCTGGGGTAACGTATTGTCGGGGTCCGCCGGCCATTCCGACACCCTCGATGTCATCCCGGGGCCGCGCAGCGGCACCCGGGATCCATCACCGCCGACGATACACGGGGGAAGTGGAACACGCATCGGCCGATCCGCGAACCTCGGCGGTCATGGATCCCGGGTTCCCGCCTGCGGCGAGCCCCGGGATGACCACGGGGCACCGAAACAGGCGCCCGAAGCAAGAACCCGGTGATCTACTTCTCGAACTCCACCCGCTTGATGAACTTCACCGCCCCGCGCTCGTTGCGCACCACGTTGTAGCCGTGCAGCCCGTCGCCGTTGGCGTCGAAGTCGTACATCCCCTCGGCGCCCTGGACGCCCTTGGTGGCCAGGAGCGCGTCGCGGATCCTGCCCGGCTCGGTGCTGCCGGCCCGGTTGATCGCCCGGGACAGGAGCGTCACCGCGTCGTAGGCCCAGGCTGAGAAGAAGTCGGGCGCCGCCTTGTAGGCGGCCTCGTATCTCTCGGCGTAGGCCTTCGCCACCGGGTTGGCGTCGCGGTGGAAGTCGGAGGCCGCGTAGGCGCCCTCCAGCGCCGCGCCCGCGAGCTTGAGCGCGGTGGCGCTCGACGTGGTCGACGAGCCGACCCAGTCGATGGCGACGCCGAGCTGGCGCAGCTGCCGGGCGAAGATGCCCTGGTCGGTCTCGAACGGGATGTAGGTGCCGAGCACGTCGGCGCCGGATTGCTTCACCGCGAGCGCGACCGCGGTAAAGTCCTGCGAGTTGTTGGGGAAGGCCTGGACCACCACCGGTTCGATCCCCTGCTCCTTCAGTGCGGCGGCGAGGTTGCGCATGCCGCTGGTGCCGAAGGTGTCGCTCGAATGGACCAGCGCCCATTTGCGCCGGTTCAGGGTCTTCACGCCGAATTCCGCGATCACGCGGGCGGAGTAGCGGTCGTTCGGCCGGAAGCGGAACAGCCAGGGATTGCCGGCGGCGGTGAGCTGCGGGTCGGTGCCGCCGATCATCGCGGGCTTGCCCGTCCGGGCGACGTCGGGGGCGATGGCCTGGACCTGCGTGCTGCGCACCGGCGCGATGAAGGCCGGCAGCGCCGAATCGGCCGCGAGCTTGCTGAAGGCCAGGACGGCGCCCGGATTGGTGCTCTGGTCGTCCTGGATCACGAAGTCGAGCGGCCGGCCGAGCACGCCGCCGGCCTTGTTGACCTCCTCGGCGGCGAGTCTCGCCCCCTGCACGAGGTACTTGCCGGATTCGGCGCCCGGCCCGGTGATCGCCGCGGCGATGCCGATCCGGAGCGGCTCGACGGCGTGGGCGGGGGCAAGGCCCACGGAGAGAAGCACGGCGGAGATCAGCGTCGCGCGACGGTTCATGGCGTCCTCCCGGCATTTTGCGGCCAGCTTAGCGCCTGCCGGCCGGCCGACAATCGCCGATCAGAAGCGAGGGATGCCGCGTCAGGGCTGCCGGGCGATCGCCACCGGATCGACCGAGACCTCCTGCTTCAGGGTGCGGAGTGCGAAGACCGAGCGCGACTGGCGGATGCCGCGGATCCGGTAGAGCTTCTCGCGCAGGAAGCGCTCGTAATGGGCGGTGCCGCTGACCGCGACCTTGATCATGTAGTCGTATTCGCCGCTCACCAGATGCGCCTCCAGCACCTCCGGGATGCGCAGGATCTCGGTGCCGAAGGCCTCCAGCACCGAATCGTCGTGCTTGTCGAGCGTGACCTCGACGAAGACCACGTCGGGCAGGCCGAGCGCCCGGTGGTCGAGCAGCGCGACGTAGTCGCGGATCAGCCCCGCCTCCTCCAGCCGCCGCAGCCGCGTCCAGCAGGGCGATTGCGACAGCCCGACCCGCTCGGCGAGGGCCGCGATGGTCAGCCGGCCGTCGGCCCTCAGCGCACCCAGGATCTTCCGGTCGATCTCGTCGAGCCGGTGCGGCTCGGCGCCCCTCTCCCCCGCCCGCCCAGAACGCCTGTTCGGCGTCTCCGCCTTCGATGCCATCGCGTGTTCTCCGAAGAGCCGCTTTAGCGGCGAAAATCGGCGAGGACCATCCGGGCGGACCGGGCTACAGTCGCGGGACAACAAGCGTCGCGGGAGGACGCGCATGGCTCGTGACAAGGGGCACTCCGTCGAGATCCGGGCCCGGATCGCGCCGATCGTCGAGGGCGCGACGCGCCTGCCCGGCGACGTCGCGCGCACCGTCGCACCGGTCCGCAGCCTCGCCGCACGCCGTCCCTCCGCCTGATCCGCCGGTCATCTCCAAAAAAACCGTCCGCGCCCCCTCAGCCGCAAGGGCCTCCCCCGATGCCGCCAGACGTCCCGAGCCTTCACGCTCCCTTAAGCCTCCACGTCCCCGAGCCGGCCGTCCGCCCGGGCGGCAATCCGAGCTTCTCCGACCTCGACATCCCGGAGGCCGGCGCGGTCCGCCGGCCGGAGGTCGACGTCGCGGCGGCCGAGATCCGCGACCTCGCCTACACGCTGATCCGGGTGCTGGATTCCGAGGGGCGTGCGGTCGGTCCCTGGGCCGGCTCGCTCACCGACGAGGAATTGCTCGCCGGGCTTCGCGACATGATGAAGCTGCGCGCCTTCGATGCCCGGATGCTGATGGCCCAGCGCCAGGGCAAGACCTCGTTCTACATGCAGCATCTCGGCGAGGAGGCGGTGAGCACCGCCTTCCGCCGGGCGCTCGAGCCCGGCGACATGAACTTCCCGACCTACCGGCAGGCGGGATTGCTGATCGCCGGCGGCTATCCGCTCGTCGACATGATGTGCCAGATCTACTCGAACGAGAACGATCCGCTGCACGGCCGGCAATTGCCGGTGATGTACTCGTCGAAGGAGCACGGCTTCTTCTCGATCTCCGGCAACCTCGCGACCCAGTACGTCCAGGCGGTCGGCTGGGCGATGGCCTCGGCGATCAAGAACGATAGCAAGATCGCCGCCGCCTGGATCGGCGACGGCTCGACCGCCGAATCCGACTTCCACGCCGCGCTCGTCTTCGCCTCGACCTACCGGGCGCCGGTGGTGCTCAACGTCGTCAACAATCAGTGGGCGATCTCGACCTTCCAGGGCTTTGCCCGCGGCGGCTCCTCGACCTTCGCGGCCCGCGGCCACGGCTTCGGGATCCCGGCGCTCCGCGTCGACGGCAACGACTACCTCGCCGTCCACGCGGTGGCGAAATGGGCGACGGAGCGGGCGCGGCGCAATCTCGGGCCGACGATCGTCGAGTACGTCACCTACCGGGCCGGCGCGCATTCCACCTCCGACGACCCCTCCGCCTACCGGCCGAAGACCGAATTCGACGCCTGGCCGCTCGGCGATCCCGTCGCGCGCCTGAAGAACCACCTCATCGCCCGCGGCGCTTGGTCGGAGGAGCGCCACCGCCAGGGCGAGGCCGAGATCCTCGACGAGGTGGTGGCGGCGCAGCGCGAGGCCGAGACCCACGGCACCCTGCATGCCGGCGGCAAGCCGTCCCCGCGCGACATGTTCGAAGGAGTCTTCGCCGAGATGCCCCCTCACCTGCGCCGCCAGCGCCAGCAGGCGGGGTACTGACATGCCGCGCCGCACGATGATCGAGGCCATCCGCGACGCGATGGCCGTGGCGATGAAGCGCGACGACGACGTGGTCGTGTTCGGGGAGGATGTCGGCTATTTCGGCGGCGTCTTCCGCTGTACCCAAGGCTTGCAAGCGCGGTTCGGCAAGAGCCGCTGCTTCGATGCGCCGATCAGCGAACTCGGCATCGTCGGCGCCGCCGTCGGCATGGCGGCCTACGGCCTGAAGCCCTGCGTCGAGATCCAGTTCGCCGATTACATGTACCCGGCCTACGACCAGATCGTGTCCGAGGCCGCGCGCCTGCGCTACCGCTCGGGCGGCCAGTTCACCGCCCCGATGGTGGTGCGGATGCCGACGGGCGGGGGCATCTTCGGCGGCCAGACCCACAGCCAGAGCCCCGAGGCCCTGTTCACCCACGTGGCGGGCCTGAAGACCGTGGTGCCGTCGAACCCCTACGACGCCAAGGGCCTGCTGATCGCCGCGATCGAGGATCCCGACCCGGTGATCTTCCTGGAGCCGAAGCGCCTCTACAACGGCCCCTTCGACGGCCACCACGACCGCCCCGTGACCCCGTGGGCCCGCCACGACCTCGGCGAGGTGCCGGACGGGCACTACACCGTGCCGCTCGGCAAGGCGGCGATCCGGCGCGAGGGGTCGGCCGTCACGGTGCTGGCCTACGGCACCATCGTGCACGTCGCCGAGGCCGCGGCCGCCGAGACGGGAATCGACGCCGAGATCGTCGACCTGCGCACGCTGCTCCCCCTCGACATGGAGACGATCGAGGCCTCGGTGCGCAAGACCGGGCGCTGCGTCATCGCCCACGAGGCGACGCTGACCTCGGGCTTCGGCGCCGAGCTCGCGGCGCTCGTGCAGGAGACCTGCTTCTATCACCTCGAAGCGCCGATCGTCCGGGTCGCGGGCTGGGACACGCCCTACCCGCACGCCCAGGAATGGGCCTACTTCCCGGGTCCCGAGCGCGTCGGCCGGGCCCTTCGCGCCGCGCTGGAGGGCTGAGCCATGGGTTTCCGCATCGTCAAGCTCCCGGATATCGGCGAGGGCGTGGCCGAGGCCGAGGTCTCGGCCTGGCACGTCAAGGTCGGCGACGTGGTCCGCGAGGACCAGCCGCTCGCCGACGTGATGACCGACAAGGCCACCGTCGAGATCCCCTCGCCGGTGAGCGGCACGGTCGCGGCGCTCGGCGCCGAGGCCGGCCAGATGCTGGCGGTCGGCGCCGAGCTGGTGCGTCTCGAGATCGAGGGCGGGGATGCCGGGCCCCAGGCCGCGGCGCCCGAAGCCGGTGTCGCGGTGGCGCCCGAGGTCGCGAGGGCCCAGGACGCGGCGTCCGGCCGACCCGTCGCCGCCCTGGTCCCGGCCGCCGACGGCCTGGAGCCGGCGCAGCCCGCGCCCGCCCCGCCCTCCGCCGCGGCGGCGAAGCCGGCCGAGCCGGCGAGGCCCGCACCGGCAAAGCCTGCGGCCCCGCGCCCTGCATCGCCCCCCTCCTCCGGCCCGCCCCGCCCCGCGGGCGAGAAGCCGGTCGCCTCCCCGGCCGTGCGCCGGCGGGCGCTGGAATCCGGCATCGACCTGCGCCAGGTCCGCGGCACCGGTCCGGCCGGCCGCATCGGCCACGACGACCTCGACGCCTACCTCGACGCCCCGCCCGAGGATGCGGCCCCCGCTCCCGCCGGCCGGGTCGCCCGCACGGCGGTGGAGGAGATCAAGGTCATTGGGCTCCGCCGGCGCATCGCCCAGCGCATGGCCGACGCCAAGCGCCGCGTCGCCCACTTCTCCTACGTCGAGGAAGTGGACGTGACGGCCGTGGAGGAGTTGCGCGCCGCCCTCAACCAGCGCCACGGCGCGAGCCGGCCGAAGCTGACCCTGATCCCGTTCCTGGTCCAGGCGCTGGTGCGCAGCCTTCCGGACTTCCCGCAGATGAACGCGCATTACGACGACGAGGCGGAGGTGATCCACCGCCATGCCGGCATCCATGTCGGCATCGCGACGCAGACCCCGTCCGGCCTGATGGTGCCGGTGCTGCGCCACGCCGAGACCCGCGACGTCTGGAACTCGGCGGCCGAGGTGCGCCGCCTGGCGGAAGCTGCCCGCAACGGGCTGGCGGCCCGGGATGAATTGTCGGGCTCGACCATCACCATCACGTCGCTCGGCGCGCTCGGCGGCATCGTGACCACGCCGGTGATCAACCGGCCGGAGGTCGCGATCATCGGCGTCAACAAGCAGGTGATGCGGCCGGTCTGGCGCGACGGCGCCTTCGTGCCGCGCCTGACGATGAACCTCTCGGCGTCCTTCGACCACCGGGTGGTGGACGGCTACGACGCCGCCCTGTTCGTGCAGGCCCTCAAAGGCCTGCTCGAGACGCCCGCGACCCTGTTCATGGAGGCCTGATCGTTGAGCGAGATCACCACCAAGCTCCTGGTGCTCGGCGGCGGCCCGGGCGGCTACGTCGCGGCGATCCGCGCCGGCCAGCACGGCATCGACACCGTGCTGGTCGAGGAGAACCGCTTGGGCGGCACCTGCCTCAATGTCGGCTGCATCCCCTCGAAGGCGATGATCCACGCGGCCGAGGCCTATCACGCGGCGTTTCTGCAAGCCGGGGACGCCTCGCCCTTCGGCCTCTCGGCCGGGCCGCCGCGCCTCGACTTCTCCCGCACGGTCGCCTGGAAGGACGGCATCGTCGGGCGGCTCAACACCGGGGTGGCCTCGCTGTTGAAGCGCGGCGGCGTCAAGATCCTGCGCGGGCGCGGCACCATGGTCGACGGCAAGACCTGCCTCGTCGAGACCGATACCGGTCCCGAACGGGTGCGGGCCGAGCACGTCATCCTGGCCACCGGCTCGGTCCCGGCGGCGCTCCCCCACCTGCCCTTCGGCGGGCGGGTGATCTCCTCGACCGAGGCGCTTTCATTACCGAAGGTCCCCGCCACCATGGCGGTGGTCGGCGCCGGCTATATCGGGCTTGAGCTCGGCACCGCCTTCGCCAAGCTCGGCGCCAAGGTGACGGTGGTCGAGATGGCCGAGCGGATCCTGCCGGCCTACGATGCCGAGCTGACCCGGCCGGTGGCGCGGCGCCTCGGGGCGCTCGGGATCGAGGTTCTGCTCGGCGCGAAGGCGACCGGGCTCTCGGGCGACGCGCTCGCCGTCGAGGTCGGCGGCGAAGCGCGAACGATCCCGGCCGAGGTGATCCTGGTCGCGGTCGGCCGCAAGGCGCGGACGGGGGATCTCGGGTTAGAGCGGCTCGACCTCGACATGAGCGGGCCATTCATCCGCATCGACGAGCGCTGCGCCACCTCGATGCGTAACGTCTGGGCGGTCGGCGACGTCACCGGCGAGCCGATGCTGGCCCACCGCGCCATGGCGCAGGGCGAGATGGTGGCCGACCTCGTGGCCGGCCGCCGCCGCGCCTTCCACAAGGTGGCGATCCCCGCCGTCTGCTTCACCGATCCGGAGGTGGTGTCGGCCGGTCTCTCGCCGGACGAGGCGCGGAACGCGGGTCACGAGATCCGCACCGGCCTCTTCCCCTTCGCCGCCAACGGCCGCGCCATGACGCTCGGGGCCGAGGACGGCTTCGTGCGGGTGACAGCGCGGGCCGACAATCACCTCATCCTGGGCATCCAGGCGGTCGGCGCCGGGGTCTCGGAATTGGCGGCGGGGTTCGGCCTCGCCCTGGAGATGGGCGCACGGCTGGAGGACGTCGCCGGCACGATCCACGCCCACCCGACCCTCGGCGAGGTCTTCCACGAGGCGAACCTGCGGGCGCTCGGGGAAGCCCTGCACATCTGAGGCGCGTCCGGCAGGGCGCGCGATCCGGGGCGCGTCCCTCCTTGCGCCGTCCCTTGGCCTCGTGAATCCCCGTCTGATATGGGAGACCATCGCCCTTCCGGGCCGCGGAGGGACGAGAGTTGAGCGAGAAGAAGCGTCGGGCCACGGCCGCGGAGATCCGGGAGCGCGCCTTCGACGACGTCGTGGCGTGGCTCGAATACCGCGTCGCGGTCTGCCGCGACGGGCTGGAGCGCTACGCCGCCTCGCACGGCGCCGACAGCCGGGCCGTCGCGATGGAGCGCGCCGCGGCCTTCGAGGCCGAGCTGATCCTGCGCGAGATCGGCAAGCTGGCGCAGGTGCCGCCCCGCTCGGGGGCGTTCCGACAGGCGGCCGAGGCGCGCCGCCGCTTCGTCGCCGAGCAGGGCCGGAAGGCCGGCGAGGCGGTCGCGGCCGGCGAGGCCTGACGCTTCGTGAAGGCCGCAGTGTCGCGCCGGTCGATTGGCGGCGCGACGAAATTTCTCCCGCCATTCGAAGCGAAGCCATTGAACGACGTCTTGGCGGCGTGAAATACTGCGAAGACGGTTCGCACCGACGGGCCGCGACATCCGGAGGATCGCCATGACGGGCCTGGGCACGCTGCGCCTGGAGAAACTCGTTTCCGTGCTCGCCCTCTGTCTCGCGGCGCAAGGCGCCCGTGCCGAGGTGAAGACCGGCCCGGTTCTGATGCATTGGGGCCTGTGTGCGGCCTCGGGTGCCGTCCCCTATCCGGCCGGAAGCTTCGGCGACCGCTTCCTCGTGGTCGACGATGGGGACAACACCTTGCGCCTGTACCAGGCCGACGTGTCCGGCCCGCCCCTGCCGCTCAAGGGCGGCGACCTCGACGCGGCCCTCGCGGCGGGCGCCCGCGAGGAGCCGGCCGGGGCCGATCTCGAATCCCTGGCCTGGCTCGGCAACGACCTCGTGGTGATGGGCTCCCACGCCCGCGACGCCGACGGGCGCACCCGCGAGGCCTCGCGCCAGATGCTCGCCCTGTCGGTCGGCGGTGGCGCGACCGCGCCGGCAGTGACGCCGAAGGGCAAGGCGTTCACGGGCCTCGCCAAGGCGATCGCCGATCTCGACCCGCGGCTGTCCGAGCGCGTCGCCGTCGACCTCGCGGCCAAGCCCAGCCTCAGCCCGCGGCGGCGCGGCCTCGCCCTCGAGGGCCTGAGCCCGACCCCGGACGGGCGCGGCCTGCTCGTCGGCCTGCGCAACCCGCTCAACGCGGACAACGACGCCCTGGTGGTGCCGTTCGAGAACCCGGCCGAGGTGCTGGCCGGCGGCGCCGGCCCGAAGCTGGCCAAGCCGATCGCCCTCGACCTCAAGGGCCGCGGCATCCGCGACATCGCCTACGCGCCCGGGATCAAGGCCTATTTCCTGGTCGCCGGCGGCTCGGGCAGCGGCGGCGAGGCGGCCGACCTCTACCGCTGGTCGGGCCGGGCCGGCGAGGCGCCGACCCGCATCCCCGGCGTCGCCGAGGCCCTGGCGGCGCTTCCCGACTTCCAGCCCGAAGGCCTGATCGTCGCGGCCGACGGCAAGAAGGTCCAGCTCCTCAGCGACGACGGCGACATCTGCCCGGCGCGCAAGCCGCAGGGCTTCCGGAGCGTGGTGCTGGAGCTGGAGTGAGGGCACCGCGTCGGCCGCCTTCCGGCCGGCCGCTGGCACGATCTCCGCCCGCGTCCCGGCTCGGCCCGCGCGGGCCGAGCCGGGACGCGGCTTCGAGCACGGGATGGCGGGCCGATCGGTGGTTCGGGGCGCGCCGGACGCCCGGCGACCACCGGCGTAGTGATGCCCGGGGTCACGGTCGATCCACGATGGCCCCGCACGCGATCGGTCCGAACGGGACCCGAACCCGAAACGGCGATGTCCGGCTCATGCTGATGAGAGCCTGTTTGATGTCCGCAAAGGATTTTGTCCCGCTCCGGACCTTCATCATGAGGTGTTTTTCCCTTTGCAGGGAACTTCCCTCGAAGGTGGCGTCCAGCGGGGGCGGCGATCCCTGGAGCCCTCCTTCGAGGTCAGGCGATCGATATTCGACCGACACCTCAGGATGAGGGCATGGCTTGGACGAAATAAATTTTCGCGATAACTGTCTACTTGGGCAAAGCCGATTTATGATATCAATATTTGCCTATTTTTGTAAACATCCCTACAAAATTGTGTCACTGGCATTGATAACCCGTAACTGATTGAAAGCCCGCGAAGGCGAGCGCACCCTGTCCTGCCTGTGATCGACGCCGGGATGAGGGTCACTGCCATGCGCCATGCCATGATCGCCAGCATATTGGCTCTGTCCTGCGGGCTGCCCGCTTCCGCACAGACGCCCTTGCCGCCCGCCGAGACGCTGGGGATCTATTCCGGCGCCGCCGCCGAGACCCGGACGGTCCTCACGTTCAAGGTCGGCGACGACGTCGTGCAGAAGCTCCTGCCGGAGGGCTGGACGGTGGCGCCGATCGCGCAGGGACCGGCCAAGGGCGCCAACCTTTCCATCGTGTTCGCCGAGCGGCTGGCGACGGTCGATCCGTCCGGCAAGGCGGCCGGCGGCGAAGAGGCGACCGTCATCCTGTCGGTGCCGGCCAGGAAGGCCGACGAGACCGCCTTCGCCATCGTCGCGGCCTACAGCGACGCGGCGACCGCACCGGGCTTCTACAAGGTCGGCAAGCCGGCCAAGGTAAGTCTCGAGAGAGCGGTTCGCGTGACCAACCTGTCGGGCAAAGTGGAAGAGACGTGGTCGGTCGCGGGAGAGGCCGGCGAGCGGATCGACTTCCGGATCGGCTACGAGCGCCTGCAGCCGGGCCGCGCACAGTTCGATTCCCGCAACGTCTCGGCGGCCGACGGGCAGGTGCGTCGCACCTACCGCATCGACCAGGGACTCGTCGTCCTGGCGAGCACCCCGAACGGAGTCGACAAGACCACCGGGCTGACCTTCCGGGCGACGGGCGGTCTCCCCGGCACGCTCTTCGACGGATCGCAGCAGCTGGTCAGCGCCGTCTCGCTCCCCTGGTATTCACGGCAATTGTACGTGCCGGCGAGCCAGTGAGCGGGGCCGGCGCCGCGCGCGAGCCGGACGGCGCGCACGGCGCCGGGCTCACGACGGCGCGGCGCCGCCGAAGCGTTCGCGCTCGCGCAGGGCCTCGATGAGGTCGAGCACCCGCACGGCCCGCCCGCCGAGATTCCACCAGGCCGGCCGCCTCGGTGCGGGGGCCGAGGGCATCGCCGACACCGCCTCGATCAGGTAGGCTGCCTCCGGCAGGGCCGGCCGGTCGGCGCGACGGGTCGAGGGGGTGACGAGGGCGCGGGCGAGGAGCTGCACCTTGCGCCTCCCCTTCACCCGGGCGCGGCGGGTGACCGGGTCGAGCCCGGTCCGGGTCAGGTCGCGGCCGATCTCGGCGTAGATCAGGCCGGCGGCGCGCACCGCGGGGCGGCAGGAGGGCGGCAGCATCGCGATGCCGGATTCCGCCCGGGCATAGAGCAGATCGGCGGCCGCGAGCAGGCGCGCCACCACGCCGCCCAGGGCGGGGCTGGGCTCCGGCCGGGCCAGGAAGGCGTCCGGGTCGATGCCGGCCTCGCGCAGCCAGGCTTCCGGCAGGTAGAGCCGGCCGGCGCGGGCATCCTCGCCGACGTCGCGGGCGACGTTGGTGAGCTGCATCGCGATGCCGAGGTCGCAGGCCCGCGCCAGCGCTTCCCCCGAGCGCTCGCCCATCAGCAGCGTCATCATCGCGCCGACCGAGCCCGCGACCCGGGTCGCGTAGGCGACGAGGGAAGACAGGTCCGGGTGGCGCCGCCCGGCGGCGTCCCAGGCGAGCCCTTCGAGGAGGGCGGCCGGCAGCGCCTGGGGGATGGCGTGGCGGGCGACGATCTCGGCGAGCGCCCGGTCGGCGGGGGCGTCGGCGGGCCGGCCGGCATAGGCGGCGGCCAGGCGGGCCCGCAAGCGCGGCACCGCATCGGTCCGGGCTCCCTCGCCGTCCACCGCATCGTCCGAGAGGCGGCAGAAGGCGTAGAGCCCGTAGGCGTCGCGGCGGACCGGTCCCGGCAGCAGCCACGAGGCGGCGTAGAAGCTGCGCGAGCCGGCCCGGATCGCCGCTCGGCAGGCGGCGTGGTCGGCGGAGCGGGCCAGGGACGCCGCGAAGGGCGTTTGACGACGCGCATCAGGCGAAGACGGCAGCATCCGGCACCACGCGATCGAGGATCTTCGAGGAGGAGAGCACGCCCGGCAGCCCGGCCCCCGGATGGGTGCCGGCGCCGACGAGGTAGAGGTGGCGCACCGCGCCGCTGCGGTTGTGCGGGCGGAAATACGCACTCTGGGTCAGGATCGGCTCGAGGCCGAAGCCCGAGCCGCGGAAGGCCAGGAAATCGTCGGCGAAATCGCGAGGCGTCGTCACCCGCGAGGTGACGAGCGCGTCGGACAGGCCCGGCAGCACGGTCGCCTCCAGGCGCGCCGCGATGCGCCGGCGATACGGCTCGGCCAGCGCCGCCCAGTCCTGCCCTCCGGCGAGGTTCGGCACCGGGGCGAGCACGTAGAAGGCGTCGTGGCCCGGCGGCGCCACGCTCGGATCGGTCGCGGTCGGGCGGTGGAGGTAGAGGCTCATGTCCTCGGCCAGCACCTTGGCGCCGAAGATGTCGTCGAGGAGGCCGCGGTAGCGGGGACCCAGCAGGATCGTGTGGTGGGCAAGGTCCGGATAGCGGCGCCGCGTACCGAAATACCAGACGAACAGGCCCATCGAGGACTGCGCCTTGGCGAGCCGCCGCTCGCGCCGGCCCCGCGCCTCCGGCGGCAGCAGCCGGAGCGCCGTCACGGCCGAATCGGCGTTCGACACCACCACGTCGGCGGCGATCTCGGTACCGTCGGCGAGCGCCACGCCTCTCGCGGTCCCGTCCCGCACCAGGATGCGCTCCACCTCGGCGCCGCAGCGGACCTCCCCGCCCTGGCCCTCGATCAGCGAGACGAGCCCGCGCACCAGGGCCCCGGTGCCGCCGAGCGCCGAATGCACGCCCCAGCGCCGCTCGAGGGCGGCGATCAGGCAGTAGAGCGCGCTCGCCCGGAACGGCGAGCCGCCGATGAGGAGCGGGTGGAAGCTGAACGCGGTGCGCAGGCGCTCGTCGCGGAACACCGACGAGACGAGGCCGTAGACGCTGCGGTGGCCGCCGATCCGCAGGAGATCGGGGGCGATGCGCAGCATGTCGGCGAGCCGCCCGAACGGCACGGCGCCGAGCTGCTCGAAACCCACCCGGCACAGCTCGTCGGAGAGCGCCATGAAGCGGTCGTAGGCGGGTGCCTCGCCGGGGCTCAGGCGCTCCACCTCGGTGCGCATCGCCGCCGCCTCGCCGCACATCGCGAAGGTGGCGCCGTCGTCGAAGCGGATGCGGTAGAACGGGTGCATCGGTACCAGCGTCACGTCGTCGGCGAGGCGCCGCCCGCACAGGGCCCACAGCTCCTCGAACAGGAACGGCGCGGTGACGATGGTGGGCCCGGCATCGAAGGTGAAGCCGTCCTGCCGGTGGACGCGCGCCCGCCCGCCGGGCTGGTCAAGCCGCTCCAGCACGCTGACCCGGTAGCCGCGCGCGCCGAGCCTGACCGCCGCCGCGAGCCCGCCGAAGCCGCTGCCGATCACCACCGCGCGAGGCCGGCGCCGGGCGGCGGTGACCCGCGGCGGCGCGTCGTCGAGTGTCAACATAAGTTGACACTATCATCGCGGTCGGGGCCGGTGGCAAGCGGGAAAGGCGGGGGTGCGGCCCGTGCCGGTCGAGCGCTATGCGTCGACCGGGGTGAAGGTGATCCGCCCGCCTCGTCCCGGCCCGGAATGGGGACGAACCGTCACCTCGACATCCTGGTCGAACGCCGTCAGGAATCCCATCAGCCGCTCGACCGAGTATCCCCGTAGGCTGCCCCGCAGCAGCTTGGAGAGATCCGGTTGGGCCATGCCGAGGAGAGCCGCCGCGCGGGCCTGGGTCAGTGCGCGCTCGGCGATCAGACGCCGCAGCTCGGCCGCCAGATTGGCCTTGAGCAACATCTCGTCGGCCTTCGGAAGGTCGAGATCAGCGAAGATATTGTCGCTCCCTTGAACGACTTCGATACGATCGGCCTCGTTCATGGCCTTACTCTCCTGTACGCTCGGCATAGTCGGCTTCGGCCGCCCGCAGGCGCGCCCGGATCAAATCGATATCGTGCTGCCGCGTCGCGATACCTTTCGTCGATTTTTTCTGAAAACAGTGAAGCACGTAAACCGCTTCGGCGAAGCGAACCGTGTAAACGGCCCGGTAAGTCCCATGATCGTCGCTCTCGACGATTTCCAGGACGCCACGGCCACCGAATCCCTTCAAGGCCTTCGCCGAGAGGGGCTCGTCCCCGCGTTGGACAAGATCGAGCGCGTAACCGATATCGGCGCGCACCTCGGACGGGAAATCCAGGAGATCCTTCCGGGACGAGCCGAGAAAGTAGCACGGCTTGCGGCTCTGCAGCGGCGGCATCACGCCTCTTTATAGTAAAATCACTATAATCACGTCAACCACCAGCCGCTGGTTCGAGGGCGCGACCGGTCGTCCGAGACGATCGCCACGGCCGAGAGAGCCGGGACGCTCCGGGCATTGCCTCGCGCTCAGACCACCCGCTCCCGCTCCGCCCCGGCCCGGATCAGCTCCGCCACCAGCTCCGGCCGCTCCTCGTGGGCGAGGTGCCCGAGGCCGCGCAGCAGCTCGACCCTGGCCCGTCCGCCGAGGCGGTCGGCGAGGCCGAAGGAGACGTCGGGCGCGATGGTGCGGTCCTGCCCGCCGACGATCAGCAGGGTCGGGGGGGCGAGGCGGGGCAGGTCGCGGTCGAGGGCGACGAGGTCCCAGTTCGCCATCATCCCGAGGGCGCCGGCCACGTGGCCGGGGGTCTGGAACAGGCGCCGGTAGAGGTCGAGGCCGGTGCGGTCGAGGGTCGAGCCGGTGCCGGCGATCAGCCGCTCGACCGCCGCGCGGTCGGCCGACCAGGCGAAGACCCGCGGCGTGACCGGGTTGAGGAACAGGGCCCGCGCCATCGCCGGGAAGATGAACCCGGCCATGCCCGGAAAGGGTTTCAGGGCCGCGTTGAGCCCGACGAGGAGGCGCGGCGACACGGCGCCATCGAGGCAGAGCCGGGCCAGGATCGCGGCCCCGGCGGAATGGCCGACGGCGACCTGCGGCGCCACGTCGAGGACGCGCAGGAGCTCCGCGAGCGCCCGGGCCATCCGCGGCAGGGACGGCGTCGGCAGCGGGTCGGTGAAGCCGTGGCCCGGCAGGTCGGGGGCGATCACCCGGAAGTCGCGGGCCAGCAGCGGCATGAGCCTGCGCCAGGAATGGGTCGCGGCGCCCGTGCCGTGGACGAGGAGCAGGACGGGTCCCTCCCCGGCCTCCTGCACGTGCCAGGTCAGGCCGCCGGCGGTGACGAAGCGGCTCGCCTCGCGGTTCGGCCAGTCGCGGCCCTCCCGCGCGAAGGCGGGTCTGTCGTCGGAGACGGGCATCGGTCACCCTGCCGGTGCGGCCTCGCGCACCGCCCGGGTCAGGCGCGCGGCGTCGGCCTGCGGAAGGGCGAGGTAGCGCGCCGCCATCGCGCCGGCCAGCGCCCGGGCCGCATCCTGCGGGCGGGCGGCGGTGTCGATCACCAGGGCGCGGGTGCCCTCCGCCGCCAGGGCCTTGGCCGCCGCGAGGGCGTCCGCCGCGGCCTGCGCCCGGCCGGGCGCGCCGGAGCGGCCGATATTGGCGCGCCCGTCGGTGAGGAGCAGCACGACCGGGCCGCGCCCGGCCCGGCGCTCGGCGGCGGCGAGCCGTCCCGCCGCCTCGATGCCGGCCGCGAGCGGCGTGCCGCCGCCGCCCGGCAGGGAGGCCAGCGCGCGCTTCGCCCGCACCAGCGAGCGGGTCGGGGCGAGCAGCAGGTCGGCGCCGCCGCCGCGGAAGGCCACGAGGGCGACCCGGTCGCGGCGCACGTAGCACTCGGCGAGGAGCAGCTCGACCGCCCCCTTGACCTCGGCCAGGCGCTCCAGGGCCGCGGAGCCGGAGGCGTCGACGGCGAAGATCGTCGTGGTCTCGCGCCGCCGCACCAGGCGGCGGATGCGCAGGTCTTCCGCGGCGATGCGCAAGCCGGCCTCGCCGGCTCCGCGGCGCAAGCGCTGCCAGGGGGCCGCGGCCCGCAGGGTCTCGATCAGGGCGAGGCGCCCGCGGCGCGGATCGCCCGGCCGCGCCCCGACCGGCCGGCCGCGTTGCGCCGATGCGTCGGGCCCGAAGCGGCCTGCGCCGGGCGCCCGGGTCTTCGGGCCCTCGCCGGCGGCCAGTCGGGCGAGGAGGCCGGCCGGCAGGCACGCCGCGGCGGCGGCGAGGATGCGGTCGTCCGCGCTCTCCCGGCCGGCCGGACCGGCCTCCTCGCCCTCCGGCGACGGGGAATCGACGCCGGGATCGGCCGGCGGATCGGCCGGCGGATCGACATCGTCGGACGGCCAGGACTGCGCCCGGGGGGCGAGCACCAGGGCGACCGCCGCGGCGAGGTCGGGATCGGCGACCGCGTCCCGGCCGGCGAGGGAGGCGTGCAGCCGCGCCACCCGCAGGGCGAGGAGCGGCGCACGCAGGGAGGCGATGCCGAGCCGGGCCGCGACGGCGCAGAGCGTCTCGGCGACGTCGTCCGGCACGGCGGGGCAGGCGGCGCGGGCGGCGGCGAGGTCGGGCCTCGGCGGTGCCACGGCGGCACCGGGCGGAACCGCGTCGAGGTCGAGGTGGATCGCCGCGCGGTCGGCGAGGCCGGCCGGCAGGGCCTCGTCCTCGCCTTCGCCTTCGTCGAGGAGCACGAGGCCGACCCGCGCCGGATGCCGGGCCGCGAGGCCGTCGCGGGCGAGGTCGATCGCACCGGTATCGATCGCTTGCGCGATCCGCGCCGCGGTGCCGGGGCTCAAGCGCTCGGCCATCGGCACCACGATCACGCCGCCATGGCTGCGGGCGAGAAGCCCGGCCTGCGCCACCGGCCGCCCCGTCCGCAGGGTGGCCGGCAGGTCGAGCCCACCGAGGAGGGCGTCGTCGGCGATGGCGGCCGGCAGGCGGGTGACCGGCGCGTCGTCGGGCAGGAGGGCGCGCAGATGCGCGAGCCAGGTCTCCCGCACCGGACCGGGCCGGGCGCGGACGACGATCCCGGTGCCGTCCGGATCGAGGGCGACGAGCGCCGCCGCCAGGCCGGCCTGGACCCAGACGGGATCCGGCGCGGCGCTCACCCGAGGACCTCGGCGATCGCCCGGGCGATCCGCGCCTCGGACCCGGCCTCGTCGAGGGGATTGCGGCGCAGGCGGTGGCTCAAGGAGCCCGGGGCGACCGCGCGCAGGTGGTCGAGGGTCACGGTCCCGGCGCCGTCGAGGCTCGCGACGGCGCGCGCGGTGCGCATCAGGGTCAGCTCGCCGCGCAGGCCGTCGGTGCCGAGCGCCAGGCAGAGACCGGCCGCCGCCTCCAGGATCGCGTCCGGCACCGCGACCTCGGACAGGCGCGCCCGGGCCGCCAGGATCCGGCGGCCGAGCCGCGCCTCCTCGTCGGCCCAGTCGGCGGCAAAGCCCGCGGGGTCGCGCTCGTAGGCGTCGCGCCGGCGCACGATCGCCACCCGGCTCGCGAGGTCGGTGGGGGTGGAGACCTGGACCGCGAGGCCGAACCGGTCGAGGAGCTGCGGGCGCAGCTCGCCCTCCTCCGGGTTGCCGCTGCCGACGAGCACGAAGCGCGCCGGGTGGCGCAGGCTCAGACCCTCGCGCTCGACGGTGTTGACGCCCGAGGCGGCCACGTCGAGGAGCAGGTCGACGAGGTGGTCCTCGAGCAGGTTGACCTCGTCGATGTAGAGGAAGCCGCGATTGGCGCGGGCGAGCAGCCCGGGCTCGAACGCCTTCTCGCCGGCGCCGAGCGCCCGGCCGATATCCAGCGCGCCGACGACCCGGTCCTCGGTGGCGCCGAGGGGCAGGTCGACCACGGGAACCGGCACGGTCTTCACGGTGAGCCCCTGCGCCCGGCGGGCGGCGCAGGCGGGGCAGAGGGCGCCGGCCTCGACCGGATCGCAGGAATAGGCGCAGCCCGCCACCGCCCGCATCGGCGGCAGCAGGGCGGCGAGCGCCCGCACGGCGGTGGACTTGCCGGTGCCGCGATCGCCGAAGACCAGCACCCCGCCGACCGAGGGATCGACCGCCGCGACCAGCAGCGCGCGCCGCATCGCGTCCTGCCCGACGATGGCCGTGAACGGATAGGGCGGGCGGGGCGTCGCTTCGGGGCGCGTGGCAGGATCCACGACGGTCGGCTTCGCGAAGCCCGGCTTGGGAGCCCGCCGGGACAGGGCCGAGTGGGTGGGGGCCACGGTGCGTGTCCTCGCGGGTGACGGTTGAGGGGCAGGATCGGACGGGGAGACGGAATTGTCTAATGAAATTGACGGTTGATTCGGGTGACAGCACTGCATCGACTCCTGCGAAGAGCCGGCTGGTCGCGCGCGCAAGACCCTCCCCCTCTGTGGGGGAGGATGGACCCCGCGTCAGCAGGGGCCGGGAGAGGGGCAGCGCAATGCCGATCCGGTTCGCGCCTTTCAAAGCGGTTCTGCCCTATCCGGAAGCGTCTTCCCTTACCCGCTCCCCTCCGTGGGGTACCCTCCCTCGCAGAGGGCAGGGCTGTCCGGGGAACAGGAGAGGCACTGGTTTCCCCTCTCCCCGCGGGCGGGGAGAGGCCAGAGCTCCGAAGGGGCTCGGGGAGCAGCGAACCGCAGGTTCGCCGCGAGGGTGAGGGGGTGGTGCCGGAGGAGCCCCACTCGTCGAGCCCCCCCTCACCCTCGCTGCGGCTTCGCCTTCCGCTTGCCGCGTCTCCTGAACGGAGACACGGCCCTCTCCCCGCAACGAAGTCGGGCAAGCCCGACTTCGTCCGTCACTCGCGGATCCCGGGCAAGCCCGGGATCCGTCGGGGAGAGGGGGAAACCCGCGCCCCTTCCTGTCCCCGGACAGCCCTGCGCGGGGGGAGAGTCCAGGCGTCGCCTCTCACGCCGCCCGCGCCAGCCCGATCCGGCCCCAGATCGCCCCGAGCGCCGCAGCGAGGTGGTCGATGTCGGCGTCGCTGTGCAGCGGCGAGGGCGTGATCCGCAGGCGCTCGGTGCCGCGGGGCACGGTGGGGTAGTTGATCGGCTGGACGTAGATACCGAACTCGTCGAGCAGGGTGTCGCTGATCTGCTTGCACTGCACCGGATCGCCGACCATCACCGGGACGATGTGGCTCGGATTGTCGAGGAGCGGGATGCCGATGGCCGAGAGCCGCCGGCGCACCGCCGCGACGCGGTCCTGATGCCGCTCGCGCTCCGCGCCGCTCGCCTTGAGGTGACGGATGCTCGCCGCCGCGCCCGCCGCGATGGCGGGGGGCAGCGAGGTGGTGAAGATGAAGCCCGAGGCGAAGCTGCGCACGAAGTCGCAGAGCGCGGCGGAGGCCGCGATGTAGCCGCCGGAGACCGCGAAGGCCTTGCCGAGCGTGCCCTCGATCACGGTGAGGCGGTGCATCAGACCCTCGCGCTCGGCGATGCCGCCGCCGCGCGGGCCGTAGAGGCCGACCGCGTGGACCTCGTCGAGATAGGTCATCGCGCCGTGCGCCTCGGCGACGTCGCAGAGTTCGGCGATCGGCGCGATGTCGCCGTCCATCGAGTAGACCGATTCGAAGGCGACGAGCTTCGGCAACTTGGGATCGACGAGGCGGAGCTTGCGGTCGAGGTCGTCCGGGTCGTTGTGGCGGAAGATGTGGCGCTCGGCGCGGCTCGAGCGGATGCCCTCGATCATCGAGGCGTGGTTGCCCTCGTCGGAAAAGACCACGCAGCCCGGCAGCTTCGAGGCGAGGGTCCCGAGCCCGGCCCAGTTCGAGACGTAGCCGGAGGTGAAGAGGAGCGCGGCCTCCTTGCCGTGCAGGTCGGCGAGTTCCTGCTCCAGGAGCACGTGGTAGTGATTGGTGCCCGAGATGTTGCGGGTGCCGCCCGCACCGGCGCCGCAGCGGTCGATCGCCGCGTGCATCGCGCCCGTCACCGCCGGGTGCTGGCCCATGCCGAGATAGTCGTTCGAGCACCACACCGTCACCTCGCGGGTGCCATGGGCGCCGTGCTGGGTGGCGTAGGGGAAGCGGCCGGCCTGGCGCTCGAGGTCGGTGAAGACCCGGTAACGGCCCTCGCGGTGCAGGCCCTGGAGAGCGGCGGAGAAGTGCGCTTCGTAGTCCATCGAACGTCCCCTTGTACGGCGTTTCTCTTGTCGTGTTGTTGTCGTTACGGAGCGGCGTCGGCCCCCGGGCGGCGGGCGGGCAGCCCCCAGCCCCAGAGCGCGGCCGAGGGCAGCGGCAGCATCAGGAAGCCGTGCTCCAGGATGGCGAGCGCCATCAGGGTCGCCATCATGGTGTGGCCGGAGCGCTTGAAGGCGGACGCGCTCTCGGTGACGGCGGGGTGCAGCAGCACCAGGAGGAAGCCGGTGGCGAGGATCATCGCCACCGGGAACAGCGCGTTCATCGGCGCGCGGCGAAAGAAGCTGCCGAGATAGCGCAGGTGCTCGGGCAGGAACTCGGCGTTGAGGTTGCGCACGCCGAGGAACAGGTTGAGCCGGGCGCTGAGATTCATTCCCCACAGCACCAGGTAGGTCCAGAGCGCCATCCGGTTCGGGCCGCCCGCGGTCAGCCAGGCGATGGCGGCGAAGCCTAAGATGATCGCCGCCTCGTGCCAGAGGTTGGTCGCCGCCGCCGCACCGAAACGGGCGAGGCCCCGGTCTGTCGGTACGCCCGGCGTGCGCCGCGGGCCGGCGACGTAGCCCATGTAGAAGGCCATCTCCTGCCAGCCCCAGACGATCAGCGCCGCCGTGAAGGCCGCGTAGGCCCCCGCCTCGCTCTCCTGCCGCGCGCTCCAGGCGATCACCCAGAGCGCACCTGCGAGAGCGAGCGTCGTCGCGCCGAAGCTCCAGGCATGGGTGCGGCGCGGCCGGTGGTTCAGCCAGAGGATCGCCCCGGTCAGGAACCACCAGATCACGACGGCATAGACGATCGGCGCGGCGTAGTCGGACATGCGGGGGCTACCAGGCGGGGCTGAGGCGGATCTGCGCGGGCATCGGGTTGGCTTTTGCCGGCATCATCATCAGCCGCCCGAAGGCGAGCGCGGCCTTCGCGGCGTGGCCGGCATGCTGGACCTTGCCGACGATCCCACCCCGCGCCTTCGCCTCCTCGATGCCGCGGGCGCAGGCCAGCAGCCGCTCCAGCCCGGCCCGGAAGCCCGGATGGTCGATGTCGAGGGTGAGCGGGAACACCTGGCGCGAGATCTCCGACGTGATGGCGAAGACCTGGAAGTCGTACTCCTTCGGGTCGACCCCGAGCGCCTTGTGGAAGGCCGGACGGCACTGGTCGCGCACGTACATCGTGCAGAACACCGCCAGCAGGAAGAACTTGATCCAGTAGTAGTTGATGCCGGTGAGCAGCTTCGGGTTGGCGCGCATCAGCAGCGCGAAGGCCTCGCCGTGGCGGAACTCGTCGTTGCACCACTTCTCGAACCACTTGAAGATCGGGTGGAACCGCTTGTCCGGATGGCGTTCGAGGTGGCGGAAGATCGTGATGTAGCGGGCGTAGCCGATCTTCTCGGACAGGTAGGTGGCGTAGAAGATGAATTTCGGCCGGAAATGGGTGTACTTCTTGGCCTTGGTCAGGAAGCCGAGGTCGATGCCGACCCCGAAATCCTTCAGCGTGTCGTTGATGAAGCCGGCATGCCGCGCCTCGTCGCGGCTCATGAAGCCGAACAGCTCGCGGATGTCCTTGTTCTTGGCCCGCTTGCGCATCTCGGCGTAGAGCACGCAGCCCGAGAACTCGGCGGTGATCGACGAGACCAGGAAGTCGAGGAACTCCTTGCGCAGTTCCGGATCGAGGCCCGAGAGATCGAGGTCGAAGTCCGAATTGCGCACGAAGTGGCGCTTGTTGGGGTCGCTGCGCATCTCGGCGATGAGCACGTCCCACTCGGCCCGCACCGGCTCGACGTTCGTGCGGTCGAGTTCCTCGAAGTTGGTGGTGTAGAAGCGCGGGCTGAGGAAGGTGGTTTCCTGGGCCGATTGGGTGCTCTCGTTCGGGGTCTTCAGGGTCGTCGCGCTCATAGCCGCGTCCTTTCCGAGAAGCTGACTTCGTAGAGTTCGGTGAGCTCGAAATGTCCCGCGATGCGGGTCCACAGGCGCTCCACGGCGCCGGCCCGCACCACGGTCGCGGTGCGGCGGACCACGATCCGGTCGCCGTAAGGGACGGAGGTCGGCGCGTCGTGCACCGTCACCTCGTCGCCCGGGGCGATGAGGAGCCCGCCGTCCAGCGTGACGTGGGCGTGCAGGCTCTCGGCGGTCTGCTCGATCTCGACCGTGCACGGCACCTCGATGCGGCGTCGGCCGCCCAACCAGTGCATCACGATGCGCCCCTCCCCTGTTCGAGCAGCCGCGCGAAGGCGACCGCGTTGTCGAGCCCGAAGGCCTCGAGGTTGATCCGCCGGCCCGACGCGACGTCGTCGAGCGTGAGCGTGCCGTTGTCCCAGCGGGTGAGCCGGAACGGCGGGTCGCGCGGCAGGCCCTCGCGCAGCCGCGCCTGGGCCATCACCCGCAAGGTGGCGCGCAGGAACCCGTCCTGGCCGGGCTGGACCTCGGCGACGAGGCGGCCGCTGCCGGCCTCGTGCAGGTCGACGCGGCCGTCCGGCCGGTCCGCGACCGTGAGGTCGAGTGCCTGGACGGCGTGAGCCGGCGGCATCTGCGTGACCCCGACGCCGCCGAACCGGCCCACCGCGACCGCGGCGAGCGAGAAGGCGACGAGGAGGCCGGCATTGCGCAGGAGCGCGCGGGGGACCGGGATGTCGTGTGCCATCCTCGCCTCCCTAATGGCCCGCCGCCGCGAGGCGACCGGGCAGGGCGGGGCTGGCGGCGGGCGCCGGCGGCAGGGCCTGGACCGGCTGGCCGTTGGCCTCGGCGAGCGCCGCGGCGATGCGCTTGGCCACCCCGTCGGCGTCCGGCACGCAGCGCAGCATCGGCTCGGGCCGGGTCAGGCGCCAGGGCCGGGCATGCGGCCAGAGATGCAGGTAGGCCAGCCGCACGCCGGGCTTGAGCCGGAGCGGCAGGTCGCCGCTGCCGTCGGCGAAGCGATGGAAGCCCGCACCCTCGATCTCGCGCAGCGGCAGGTTGATGTCCATCTGCAGCGCGATGCCGATGCGCAGCATCAGCCGCCGGTCGGTCAGGCTGTAGACCGTGGTGCGGCAGGCACCCCAGGCGAGCGCGAGCAGGATCGCCAGCGCCAGGGCGCCGGCGAGCAGGACCGGCCAGGCCGCCGCGACCCGCCCGGCGGAGACGGCCTGGAAGGCTGCGAACCCGCCGAAATACAGCGCGACGAGGTCGACGTGGAAGGCGCGGCGCGCCAGGCTCACATAGGCCGGGCGGTCCTGCCACAGCAGGCGCTCGCCCTTCGGCAGCGGGCCGGGCAGCCCGTGAGGCAGGTTCTCCGTCACAGCAGCGGCTCCTGGCGGTCCTCGGTGGCGTAGAGCGTGCCGGCACCGAAATAGGCGATGACCCGCTCCTCCTCCCGCAGGGTGATGCTGTCGGGATCGCGCTGCTGCGGCACGCCGGCGAACTGGCGCGCCAGCAAGGCCGCGACGACGATCTTCTTGTGCTGGCTGAAGCGCTTCACGTCCGCGAAGGTCACCGGGATCAGCACGGTGCGGTCGCGGGCGCCCTCCAGCTCCATCTCGTAGTAGCGCGGCAGCGATTCGCCGCGATCGACCCAGATCTCCGTCACGGTGCCGGCGAGCCCGCCGTCGGCGCCGTAGACCGGCATGCCGCGCGGATCGGGATCGTCCGCCGAGACCGTGAACTCCTCGGCGACGCGCATCGGCACGATGCGGGTCTTGCCCTCCCAGGTCAGGTCCGGCCGCTCGGCGCGCAGCGCGTAGGCACCCGGGCCGACGCCATCGGCGAGGCGGGAATCGTCGGTCGAGGTCGGGACGATCGGGGCGCCGGGCCAGGGTTCGAGCTTGACCGCCTTGAGTTCGCCGACCGGCCCCTCGTGGGGTCGGGGCGCCAGCACGGTCGAGCCGTCGGCCAGCAGGAAGGTCTTGGGACTTGGCACGAACAGCCAGTCCCAGCCCTTCAGGCCGCCATGGGTCTCGGATTCGAGCGGGTAGCCTTCCCGGCGGTCCTCGCGGCGCAGGTAGAAGACCAGGCCGGCGAAGAAGATCCAGAATGCGTAGAGCACCACTTGCGCGACGTCGAGATAGCCTGTGAGGGCACCCTTGGGCATGATGGCCTCCTCCTAGGATAGGGCCGGGCGGGCGGAGAGCGGGGCGCGATCGGGCCGGCGCACCAGCGGCCCGATCGCCACCAGGGTGGCGAAGAGCAGCCCGATCTCGACGTGGTAGACGACGAGGTAGCCGGTCGAGGCCTGGGCGAGCGCCTCGCCGAGCCGGCCCGAGACCGCGAGCGCCGAGCCGAGGTCGCGCAGGATGCCGCTCGCCGCGATGGCGGCCCCGGCGGCGGTCGCCTGGACCGCGCCCCAGGCGCCGAGCGCCAGGCCGGCCTGCTCGGGGGCGGCCCCGGCCATCGAGGCGGTCAGCGTGCCGTGGGCGAAGAGCCCGCCGCCGAGCCCGATCAGCGCGACGCCGCAGGTGAACAGCCCGCCGGAGCCCAGGGGGGCGGCGAAGACCACCGCCGAGAAAGCCGCGATGCCGACGACGGCGCCGGCCGCCGCGACCCGGAACGGATCGCCGCCGCGGTTGAGCCAGCGTGCCGCGGTCAGGAGCCCGAGCCCACCGCCGATCGCGAGGACCGCGGTGAGCGCGGTCGTCGCCGCGACCGGCAGGTGCAGGATCTGGCCGCCATAGGGTTCGAGCAGGATGTCCTGCATGCTGAACCCCGCCGTGCCGAGGCCGATGGCGACGAGGCGCCGGCGCGCCTGCGGCTGCGCCGCGTAAGTCCCCCACGCCTGGCCGAAGCGGCGCGCCGGCACCGCCTTGCGGGAGGTGTCGCGCGGCTCCTGCTTCCACAGGGCGATGCCGTTGAGGACGAGGGTGGCGAGCGCCGCGCCTTGGATCACCTGGATCAGCCGGATCGCCGAGAAATGGTGCAGCGCCAGGCCGAACACCACGGCGCTCGCCATCATGCCGGCGAGCAGCATGGCGCAGAGCAGCGCCACCACCTTCGGGCGGGCATGGGCCGGCGCGAGATCGGTGGCGAGCGCGAGGCCCACGGTCTGCGTGGTGTGCAAGCCCGCACCGACGAGCACGAAGGCCAGCGCCGCCGCGACCTGGCCGACGACGATCGGCCCGGTCGTGTCCCCCGACAGGATCAGGAGCGCGAACGGCATGATGGCGAAGCCGCCGAATTGCAACAGCGTGCCGAACCACAGGTAGGGCACGCGCCGCCAGCCGAGGACCGAGCGGTGGGTGTCTGAGCGGAAGCCGACCAGCGCCCGGAACGGGGCGGCCAGCAGCGGCAGCGACAGCATCACGGCGACGATCCAGGCCGGCACGTCGAGCTCGACGATCATCACCCGGTTGAGGGTGCCAATCAGCAGCACCGCCGCCATCCCGACCGTGACCTGGAACAGCGACAGGCGCAGTAGCCGGCCGAGCGGCAACTCCTTCGTCGCGGCATCCGCGAAGGGCAGGTAGCGGGGCCCGAGATCGGCGAGCACCCGGGCGATGCGGCTGGCTTTGCTCATCGGCGTGCCAGTTCGAGGGCGTTGGAGAGGTAGAAGCCGGAATTGATCCGCCGGCTGCGGGCAAGCGCGAAGGCGGACAGCCCCGGCTCGGCGGCGATACGGCGAGCGAGCGAGCGATCCCCGACCGGCTCGATCGCCGGCGCCCGGTCGCCGCGGGGGAAGAGGCGGCCGGCCATGTGCATGACGGTCAGGAGCGGCGTGCGCGGCGCCACCGTGAACAGGACCGAGGCGTCGGTGCGGGAGGCCAGGCGGGCCAGCGCCCGGACGATGTCGGGGGTGCGGTAATGGATCAGCGAATCCATCGCCACGACGTGGTCGAAGGTCCCCAACCCCTCGTCCAGCATGTCGCCGACCTGGAAATCGAGGCAGCCCGGGAGCCCGAGGCTCGCCGTGCGTTCGCGGGCGAGGTCGATCAGCGTCGGCGACACGTCGACCGCCACGACCTCGGCACCCCGCCGCGCCGCCTCGACGGCGAGCGCGCCGGTGCCGCAGCCGGCATCGAGCAGGCGCCGGCCGGTGAGGTCGGCGGGCAGCCAGGACAGGAGTTCCGCCCGCATCGCGTCGCGGCCGGCGCGCACGGTGGCGCGGATGCGGCTCACCGGCGCATCGGAGGTGAGGCGCGCCCAGGCCTCGACGGCGGTGCGGTCGAAATAGGTCTCGAGCTGGGCCCGGCGGGCGGCGTAGGTGGGGCTGGTCATCAGTCGAACCCGAGGAATTCGAACAGGTCCCGGTCCTTCATCGGCACCGCCGGGAGCGGGTCGACGCCGGCCCAGAGCTGCTCGGCCAGCTGCAGGTATTCCGCCTGCACCGCCAGCAATTCCGGCGAGGGATCCATCTCGAAGAGCGTCGACTTCTTCAGGCGCGAGCGGCGCACCACGTCGAGATCCCGGAAATGCGCCAGGCGCTTGAGGCCGACCGCGTCGTTGAAGCGGTCGATCTCGTCGGTCTTGGCCGAGCGGTTGGCGATGACGCCGCCGAGGCGCACGCCGTAATTCTTCGACTTGGCGTGGATCGCCGCGACGATCCGGTTCATCGCGAAGATCGAATCGAAGTCGTTCGCGGTGACGATCAGCGCCCGGTCGGCGTGCTGGAGCGGCGAGGCGAAGCCGCCGCAGACCACGTCGCCGAGCACGTCGAAGATCACCACGTCGGTGTCTTCCAGGAGGTGATGCTCCTTGAGGAGCTTCACCGTCTGGCCGACGACGTAGCCGCCGCAGCCGGTGCCGGCGGGCGGTCCGCCGGCCTCGACGCAGCGCACGCCGTTATAGCCCTCGACCACGAAATCCTCGACGCGCAGCTCCTCGGAGTGGAACTGCACCGCCTCGAGCGCATCGATGACGGTCGGCGCGAGGCGCTTCGTCAGCGTGAAGGTCGAATCGTGCTTGGGGTCGCAGCCGATCTGGAGGACGCGCTTGCCGAGCTTCGAGAAGGCGACGGAGAGATTCGACGAGGTCGTGCTCTTGCCGATGCCGCCCTTGCCGTAGACGGCGAAGACCTTGGCGGTCTCGATGCGGATGTCCGGATCGAGGGCGACCTGGAGGCTTCCTTCCTGGCGCCCTTCGGCCGCATGGCGCGCCGGCACGGGGTTTCGGATCGCGATGTTCATGCGGCAGCCTCCGCGGTGATGCCTTCCAGCCGATCCTCCAGGGCCTCCTCGGCCCGGTCGAGGGCGGCCCGGGTCTCGGGGTCGGGGGTCCAGAAGCCGCGCCGGTGCGCCTCGATCAGACGATGGGCGACCTTGGCCGAGGCGGCGGGGTTGAGCGCCGCCATGCGCTCGCGCATCGCCTCGTCGAGGACGTAGGTCTCGGTGATGCGCTGGTAGATCCAAGGCGCCACCCCGTCGGTGGTGGCCGACCAGCCGACCGTGTTGGTGAGGTGCTGGTCGATCTGGCGCACGCCCTCGTAGCCGTGGCCCAGCATCCCCTCGACCCATTTCGGGTTGAGCATGCGGGTGCGGGTCTCGAGCGCCACCTGCTCGGAGAGCGAGCGCACCCGGCCCTCGCCGCGGGTCTGGTCGCTGATGTAGACCGGGACCGCAGTACCCCGGGCCTTCGCCACGGCGCGGGCCATGCCGCCGAGCCCGTCGAAGTAATGGTCGACGCTGGTCACCCCGACCTCGACCGAATCGAGGTTCTGGTAGGCGAGGTCGACGCCGGCCAGCACCGCCTGCATCAGGGCGCGGCGGGGCTCCGGCTTGCCGGTGCGGCCATACGCGAAGCTCTTGCGGCGCGAGAAGGTCTCGCACAGCTCGGCCTCGTCCTCCCAGCGCCCGGAATCGACGAGGTGGTTGAGGTTGGCCCCGTAGGCTCCTTCCGCGTTGCTGAAGACCCGGAGCGCCGCCGTCTCGAGGTCGATGCCCTGCGCCGCCTGGTGGGCCAGCGCGTGCTTGCGCACGAAGTTCATCGCCTCCGGCTCGTCGGCGCTGGCCGCCAGATAGGCGGCCTCGGCGAGGAGCTTGGTCTGGAGCGGCAGGAGATCGCGAAAGATGCCCGACAGGGTCGCGACGACGTCGATGCGCGGGCGCCCGAGATCGTCGAGCGGGATCAGCGTGGCGCCGCACAGCCGGCCGTAGCCGTCGAAGCGGGGCGCCGCGCCCATCAGCGCCAGCGCCTGGGCGATCGGCGCGCCCTCGCTCTTCAGGTTGTCGCTGCCCCAGAGAACGAGCGCGATGCTCTCGGGATAGCTGCCGCCACCGGATGCGTGGCGGGCGAGCAGTTTTTCGACTTGCGCCCGTCCGTCGGCGAGCGCGAAGGCGCTCGGGATCCGGTAGGGGTCGAAGCCGTGCAGGTTTCGCCCGGTGGGGAGGATCGCGGGCGAGCGCAGCACGTCGCCGCCGGCGACCGGCGCGATGAAGCGGCCGTCGAGGGCGCGGAGCAAAGCGGGGATCTCGTGATCCTCGGCGAGGAGCTGGTCGGTCTCGGCCAGCGCCCGGAAGGCGGCGAGCGCGGCGTCGTCGGCACCCGGACCGGCCACCTCCTCGGGCGAGGCGCCGGCGACGAGCCGCGCGAGGCCGGCGCGGTCCGGCGCGAGGCCGTGGACGGATTCGGCGAGCGCCAGCAGCAGGTCGATCCGCTCCTCCGCGGGCGTCCCCTGCCCCACCACGTGCAGCCCGTGCGGGATCAGGGTGTGTTCGAGCTCGATCAGCCGGATCGCGAGGTCGGCGATGCGGTGTTCCGCGTCCTCGCCCCAGCTCTCGCCCTCGGCGAGGTCGAGGGCGAGGGCCTGGGCGTGGATCAGCACCGCGAGCTTTGCCCGCTCGGCGGCCTCCTCCGGCGGCAGGGCGCGGCGACGCTCCAGCGAGGCCTTGAGGTCGATGAGCCCGCGATAGAGCCCGGCCTGGGCGAGGCTCGGGGTCAGGTAGCTCACGAGCGTTGCAGCGATGCGGCGCTTGGCCAGCGTCCCCTCGGACGGGTTGTTGGCGGCGTAGAGGTAGACGTTCGGCAAAGCCCCGATCAGCCGCTCGGGCCAGCACGCGGCCGACAGCCCGGTCTGCTTGCCGGGCATGAATTCGAGCGCCCCGTGGGTGCCGAAATGCAGCACGGCGTCGGCGGAAAAGTCCTCGCGCAGGTAGCGGTAGAAGGCCGAGAAGGCGTGGGTCGGCGAGAAGCCCTGCTCGAACAGCAGGCGCATCGGGTCGCCCTCGTAGCCGAAGGCGGGCTGCACCCCGACGAAGACGTTTTCGAACTGCGCGCCGAGCACCAGGATCGCGGAGCCGTCGCTCTGGTGCCGGCCGGGGGCCGGTCCCCATTGCGCCTCGATCTCGGCGAGGTGGGCCTCGCGCCGCACGTGCTCGTCGGCCGGGATGCGGTGGACGACGTTGGCGGGCGCGCCGTAGCGGGCGGCGTTGCCCTCCAGCACCCGGTCGCGCAGGGCGTCGACGGTCTCGGGCACCTCGACCGAGTAGCCCTCGGCCTTGAGCCCGGCGAGGACGCGGTGGAGCGACTCCCACACCGACAGGAAGGCGGCCGTGCCGGTGGCGCCGGCATTCGGCGGGAAGTTGAACAGCACGACCGCGACCCGGCGCTCTGACCGGGCGCGGGACCGGAGCGAGACGAGGCGCGCGACCCGGTCGGCGAGGCGGGCGGCGCGCTCGGGGTGCACCGCCATGTCGCGGGAATCGCCCATGCCGGCGGCGCGGCCGCCGAAGACCATCGGGGCGGTGGCACCGTCGAGTTCCGGGATCGCCACCATCATGGTCGCCTCGACCGGCGACAGGCCGCGGGCGGAGGCCTCCCACTGCTCCAGGGTCTGGAACTCGACCGCCTGCGCGGCGAGGTAGGGCACGTCGAGCCGCGCCAGCATCGCGCTCGCGGCGTGGGCGTCGTTGTAGGCCGGCCCGCCGACGAGGGAGAAGCCGGTGAGCGAGACGAGCGCGTCGATCGCCGGCCGCCCGTCGCGCAGGAAGAATTTTTCCACCGCCGGGCGGTTGTCGAGCCCGCTGGCGAAGGCCGGCACGACGGTGAGCCCGCGGGCTTCCAGCGCGGCGATCACCCCGTCGTAATGCGCCGTGTTGCCGGCGAGCACGTAGGAGCGCATCAGCAGGAGCCCGACCCGTCCCGCCCTGCCCTGCGCCGGCAGCCGGTCGAGGCGCTCGGTCACCCGCTCCGCCAGAAGCGGGTGGTAGAGCCCGGTCTCCGGGTAGGCCAGCGGCTCGGCGGCCGAGAGCTGCCGGCGCCAGGCGGCGCGCGGGCCGGCGGCGTAGCGGCCGGCGAGGAAGCGCACCAGGTTGACGACGTTCTCGTCCGAGCCGGCGAGCCAGTATTGCAGGGTGAGGAAATAGGCCCGCACGTCCTGGGCCGAGCCCGGGATGAAGCGCAGGATCCGGGGGATCTGGCGTACCAGCGCCATCTGGCGCGCGCCGCTCCCCTGCGCCCCGCCGGGGCCCGACTTGCCGCGCAGGCGCTTGAGGAAATCGAGCGCGCCGCGCTGCGAGCCGTCCATGGCGAAGCGGTTCATCCGCGTGGTGCGGACGACCTCGGCCGCCGAGAGGCACCCGACCATCGCGTCGCAATCCGGGCGGCGGGCGAGCAAGGCCGGCAGGACCGCCCGGACGTGCTCGTCCATGAACAGCATCGCCGAGAGGACGATGTCGGCCCGGGCGATGTCGGCCCGGCAGGCTTCGAGCGCCGCCGGGTCGGTGTCCCACTCCGCGGCGGCGTGGAAGCCGAGAATCAGGCCGGGGGCGGTCGTCGCCAGCACCCGGCGCGCCCGCTCCACCGCCCCGGCGAGGTGGTTGTCGAGGGTGACGATGACGACGCGCAGCTCCGGCAGCGCGCCCGGTCCGTCACCGGCTGAAATGCGCTTTGGCATCGTACAGGGTCTCGACGGTGATGAGCGGGAGCGCCCGCTCGCGGGCGTAGCGTTCGGTGTTGTGGCGGGCCTTGCCCCGCACGAAGAACGGGACCTTCTTCAATTCGCGCTCGGCCTCGATCGACCAGACCACCGGCGTGACCGTCGAGGCGGCGGCGACGACGACCTCCGCCTCGGCTTCCGCCTCGCGCGGGCGGCCGCCGAGATGGGACGGGGCTACGCCGTCGTGAAATTCCGGGTCGTCCCGGAACATCGCCAGCAGGTGCTCCTCCAACCCCATCATCAGCGGGTGGACGAAGGTGTCGAAGAGGACGTTGGCGCCCTCGAACCCCATCTGCGGCGCGTGGCGGGCCGGCACGTCCTGGACGTGCATCGGCGCCGAGATCACCGCGCAGGGGATGCCGAGCCGCTTGGCGACGTGGCGCTCCATCTGGGTGCCGAGCACCAGTTCCGGCTGCGCCGCGGCGATCGCCGCCTCGACCGCGAGGTAATCGTCGGTGACGAGCGCCTCGATCCCGTGGCTCTCGGCCTCCGCCCGAACCTCGCGGGCGAATTCCCGCGAATAGGTGCCGAGTCCGACGAGGGAGAAGCCGATCTCCCGCGTGGCGACCCGGGCCGCCGCGACCGCATGGGTCGCGTCGCCGAAAACGAAGACGCGCTTGCCCGTGAGATAGGTCGAATCGACCGAGCGCGCGTACCACGGCAGGCGCGATCCCTCGCCGTCGAGGACGGGGGCGGAATCGACGCCCGCGAGCGCCGCCACCGCCTCGACGAAGGCGGTGGTGCCCTTCACGCCGATCGGCGCGGTCTCGACGAAGGGCTGGCCGTGGGTGCGCTCCAGCCACTGCGCGGCGCTGCGGGCCACCTCCGGATAGAGCACGACGTTGAAGGCCGCCTGACCCAGCCGCCCGAGATCGGCCGGCGTCGCGCCGAGCGGCGCCACGACGTTGACGGCGATGCCGAGCTCTCCGAGGAGGCCGCGCACCTCGCGCAGGTCGTCGCGGTGGCGGAATCCGAGCGAGGTCGGCCCGAGGATGTTGCAGCTGGCCTGGATCCGGGGAGCGTCGGTGCGCGGGCCGGCGAGCGTGCGCACGAGCCGGTAGAAGGTCTCCGACGCTCCCCAGTTCTCCTTCTTCTGGTAGGCGGGGAGTTCGAGCGGGATCACCGGGATCGGCAGGCCGAGCGCCCGCGACAGCCCGCCCGGATCGTCCTGCAGCAATTCGGCGGTGCAGGAGGCGCCGACGATCATCGCCTGGGGGCGGAAGCGCTCGTAGGCGGCGGCGACCGCCTGCTTGAAGATCTCGGCGGTATCCGACCCGAGGTCGCGGGCCTGGAAGGTGGTGTAGGTCACCGGCGGGCGGGCGCCGTGCCGCTCGATCATGGTGAAGAGCAGGTCGGCGTAGGTGTCGCCCTGCGGCGCGTGCAGCACGTAGTGCAGGCCGCGCATCGCGGTGGCGACCCGCATGGCGCCGATATGGGGCGGGCCCTCGTAGGTCCAGAGCGTGAGCTGCATCGGCCTCAGCCCTCCAGCCGCGCGCGGCGGGCAAGCGGTCGGGTGAACAGCCCGGCGAGGTCGCCGGCCTGCTCGTAGCCCTGGATCGGGGTGAACAGCAGCTCGATCGACCACTTGGTCGCGAGGTCCTCCGCCTCGAGCGGATTGGCGAGGCCGAGGCCGCAGACCGTGAGGTCCGGCCGCGCCGCCCGGCAGCGGTCGAGCTGGTCGTCGAGGCTCTGGCCCTCCGTGACCGCCGTGCCGTCGGGGAGCAGCGCGAGATCCTCGGCGAGGTGGCTCCGGTGGAGGTAGGGGGTGCCGACCTCGATCAGCTCCGCGCCCATCTCCCGCGACAGGAAGCGGGCGAGGGGCACCTCGAGCTGCGAATCGGGAAAGAAGAACACCCGCCGGCCGGCAAGCGCGGCGCGGTGGGCCTGGAGCGCCCGGCCCGCCCGGGCGCGGCCGGCCTCCGTCGCCGCGACGACGCGGGACGGCGCGATGCCGAAGGCGCGGGCGGCCGCCGCGAGCCACAGGGTCGTGCCCTCGGCGCCGAGCGGGAATGGCGCCGGGATGCGGGTGGCGCCGCGATCCTCCAGCGCCCGGGCGGTGTCGGCGAGGAAGGGCTGGGCGAGGAGGTAGCGGGTGTTCGGGCCGACCGGGGCCCGGTCGGCGGCGCGGCGGCCGGGCAGGAAACGCACGCGGTCGATGCCGAGATCGGCGAAGAGCCGCGCGAACTGGTCCTCGACCACGTCGGCGAGCGCGCCGACGACGAGGAGGGAGTCGTCGTTGCCCCGGGGGAGGTCCGGCACCAGGGCGGCGAGGCAGGCATCCTCGCCTTGCGTGAAGGTCGTCTCGATGCCGCTGCCGGAATAGCTCAGCACCCGCACGTCGGGGGCGAAGGTGCCCGACAGCCGGGCCGCGGCGCGGCCGAGATCGAGCTTGATCACCTCCGACGGGCAGGAGCCGACGAGGAACAGGAGCCGGATGTCGGGCCGGCGCTCCAGCAGGCGGCGCACCACCCGGTCGAGCTCCTCGTGCGCGTCGGCGAGGCCGGCGAGGTCGCGCTCCTCGATGATCGCGGTGGCGAAGCGCGGCTCGGCGAAGATCATCACGCCGGCGGCCGACTGGATCAGGTGGGCGCAGGTCCGCGACCCGACGACCAGGAAGAAGGCGTCCTGGATCTTGCGGTGCAGCCAGACGATGCCGGTGAGCCCGCAGAACACCGCCCGCTGGCCGCGCTCGTGACGGATCTCGGGACCGCAAGGGACCGGAGCGGCGAGGGGGGAAGCGAGCGCCGTCATCGCGCCGCCTCCATGGCGTAGGCGGGCGCCTGCAGCCGGGCAGTCCGCAGCTTGAGCAGGAACTGGCCGGCATTGACGAGGTAGGAGGCGTAAGCCGAGAGCGCCAGCAGCATCAGCCCGGCGGTGCCGAGGGCGCCGGTCGCCAGCGCCGCCAGGTAGGCGGTGTGGAGCGCCAGCACCCCCATGCTGACCACGTCCTCCCAGTAGAAGGCCGGGGCGAACAGGTAGCGCCCGAACACCGCCTTCTCCCACAGCGAGCCGGTGACCATGATCGCGTAGAGGGTCAGCGTCTTGGCCACCACCGAGGCGTTGGCGAGCGCCGCCCCCTCCCCGGTCGCCAGCGTGCGCGTGACGAGGGCGAGGCTGACCAGGAAGACCGCGAACTGGAGCGGCGCGAGCACGCCCTGGACCAGGGTCCAGGGCGAGGCGTCGCGGCGGCGCCGCTCGGCCTCGCTGTAGAGAAACGGCCGGTCCGTGGACGTCGCCATCGCGCCTGCCCTCGCCTGTCCGGCCCGCGTTCCCCGCGGATGCCGATGGGGGAAGCCTAGGACCGGCGGCGCCGGAGTGTCAACCTAAGTTGACAGTTACCCGCGATGACAATCGAGGGAGGCGGTCGTGAATCGGCCTTGCGGCAGCGCGGCGGAGCTGTATCCTGGAATGCAAATCGGATTACGCCGTCACGGTGACGACGCTCCCAATGTAGAAAAGTCGACACACCATCGAAAAGGCCCGATTTTCCTGCGCATCGGGGAGGTGCCGGTGGGAGATCAAGCACAGTCCGGTCCCCTGCCCGGCGATCTGGCGGCCCGCCGCGAGCGGGCTTTTCGGGACCGGTCTTCTCTGCCCCTGAACTCCGGGGGAGTACATAGGCAACCGCGCTGGCGCGACGACCTCGCCCAGGTCGTCGAGGCCGAGATCATCCCGCGGCTGATGCTCGCCCATCGCAGCGAAACCCGGCCGCGCGATCGCTCCGGACGCCGCGCCGGGACCGACGACATCGCCCGCCTGACCGCCCTGATGCTGGATCAGGCCGATCGCGACGGGCTGGCCGAGCTGCGCGCCCTGGTCGAGGACGGGATGAGCCTCGAGGAGGTGCTGGTCGGCCTGATGGCGCCGACCGCGCGCCATATCGGCCGGCTGTGGGAGGAGGATGCCTGCGACTTCGTCCAGGTCACGACCGCGATGGCGCGGCTGCGCCGCCTCGTCCACGACCTCGAGACGCTCTGCCTCGACCCGCTTCCGGTCGACCCGGCGAGCCGGCGGGTGCTGCTGGTGCCGGCGCCGGGCGAGACCCACACCTTCGGGCTCACCCTCGCGGCCCACTTCTTCGCCGAGGCCGGCTGGGAGGTGACGACGAGCTTCGACACCCGGCCCGCCGACGCGCTGGAGCGCCTGCGCGCCGAGTGGTTCGACGTGGTCGGCCTGTCGCTCTCCTGCGACGTCTGCCTCGACCGGCTGGCCGCGGCGGTGCCGATGCTGCGGCGCGCCTCGCGCAACCGCGACCTGCGGGTGGTCGTCGGCGGTCCCGCTTTTCACGGCCGGCCCGACCGGGTCCGGCTCGTCGGAGCCGACGCGGCTGTCGACGACGCGCGCGAAGCGCCCGGAATCGTACAAAGCTTGCTTGATCTGCGGATTAGAGCCTGCTGAAAGACCTGTTCGATGTGGTCGGCGTACAGTGGTGGCCCTTGAACAGACCCGTGAGCCCTGCTGCGAAGGAAGCTTTCGCGGTGCTGCGAGACGCCGTCTCCCGCCTCGATCCCCGGACGACGGGCAGCCTCGTCGCTGCCGCCAGCGACGTGTCCCTCGTCGTCGACGGCGACGGCGTGATCCGCGACGCCGCCTTCGGGGCCGACGGGCTGTCGGAGGAGGCCGGCGAGACCTGGCTCGGCCGGCGCTGGATCGACACCGTCACGGTCGAGAGCCGGCCGAAGATCGCGCGCCTGCTGGAGGATGCCGAACCGGGCGCCGTCACGCGCTGGCGCCAGGTCAACCACCCCTCGGCGCAAGGCGGCGTCGACGTGCCGATCCGCTACGCGGCCCTGCGCGTGCCGGACGACGACCGCATCATCGTCATCGGGCGCGACCTGCGGGCGCTCTCGGCGCTGCAGCAGCGGCTGGCCGATTCGCAGCAGGCGCTCGAGCGCGACTACGCCCGCCTGCGCAGCGCCGAGACCCGCTACCGGGTGCTGTTCCAGCTCGCCGGCGAGCCGATCCTGATCGTCGATGCCGGCACGCGGCGCATCGCCGAGATCAACCCCGCCGCCGCCCGGCTCCTCGGCCGGGCGGTCAAGCGCATCGTCGGGCGCGACCTCGTCGACCTGTTCGAGCCCGAGGGCGGCCGCGCCGTCCAGGCGCTCATCGTGGGCCTGCGCCTCACCGGCCAGGCCGAGGACCTCACCGCCCGCCTAGCGCAGCGCCGCGGCGAGGCCCGGGTCGCCGCGACCCTGTTCCGCGAGGAGACCGGGACGAGCGTCCTCGTCCGCCTCAACCCCCTGGTCCCGGCCCAGAACCCGGCCGCCGCGCGCTCCGGGGCGCTCGAAGTGATCGAGGCGATGCCCGAGGGCTTCGTCGTCACCGACCGCGACCGGCGCATCGTCGGGGTCAACGCGGCCTTCCTCGACCTCGCCCAGCTCGCGACCGAGCACCAGGCCAAGGGCGAACCGCTCGAGCGCTGGCTCGGGCGCGAGGGCACCGAGATCGGCGCCCTGTTCACCACGCTCGCCGAGCACGGCTCGGTGCGCCACTTCGCCACCGTGATCCGCGGCGAGTTCGGGGCGGTCGACGAGGTCGAGGTCGCGGCGGTGTCGGTGCCGGGCGGCGACCGGCCGTGCTTCGGCTTCACCCTGCGCACCCTGCCCCGCCGCGTCGCCGCCGCGAGCCCGGGCGGGCGGGAGCTGCCGCGCTCGGTCGAGCACATGACCGAGCTCGTCGGCCGCGTCTCGATGAAGGCGCTGGTGCGCGAGACCACCGACCTGATCGAGCGCCTGTGCATCGAGGCGGCGCTGCGCATCACCCACGACAACCGCGCCTCGGCGGCCGAGATGCTCGGCCTCAGCCGGCAGGGATTCTACGCCAAGATGCGCCGCTACGGCCTCGGCGACCTCGACGGGACCGAGGATGCGGACGACGGCGCCGATTGAGGGCGCCTGTCCGAGCGATCGGGCGCGCGAGAGTGTAAAGTCCGCTTGACACTCTTCCGGGGCGGTTCCACCCTCGCGGCATGACGACCGAGCCCCTGACCAAGCCCCTGATCGCGCCCCCGGCGGTTCCGGCGCCGCGGGCGCTGCTGGAACTGCTCAAGCCGATCACCTGGTTCGCGCCGATGTGGGCCTTCGCCTGCGGGGTGGTGTCGTCCGGGGTCGCGGTCGGGGGGCGCTGGCCCCTCGTCGCCGCCGGCATCCTGCTCGCCGGGCCCCTCGTCTGCGCCACCAGCCAGGCGGCCAACGACTGGTTCGACCGGCACGTCGACGCCATCAACGAGCCACACCGCCCGATCCCGTCGGGTCGCATCCCGGGCCGCTGGGGCCTCTACGTCGCGCTCGCCTGGACGCTGCTGTCGCTCGCGGTCGCGTCCCGGCTCGGGCCGTGGGTGCTGGGCGCCGCCCTGGTCGGCCTGTCGCTGGCCTGGCTCTACAGCGCGCCGCCGGTGCGGCTGAAGCGCGACGGCTGGTGGGGCAACGCCGCCTGCGGCCTCGCTTACGAAGGCCTGCCCTGGTTCACCGGCGCCGCCGTGATGGGGTCGGCCCTGCCGGAGGGGCGGATCATCCTGGTCGCCCTCCTCTACAGCCTCGGCGCGCACGGCATCATGACCCTCAACGACTTCAAGTCGATGGAGGGCGACCGGCGCACCGGCATCCGCTCGCTGCCGGTACGGCTCGGCGCGCGATCCGCCGCCCGCCTCGCCTGCCTGGTGATGGCGGCGCCGCAGGCCGTCGTCGTCCTCCTCCTCGCCGCCTGGGGGGCGCCCTGGCAGGCCGGCCTCGTCGCCGCCCTGCTCGCCGGGCAGGCGCTGCTGATGCGCCGCTTCCTCGCCGATCCGCACGGCCGCGCGGCCTGGTACAACGGCACCGGCACGCTCCTCTACGTGCTGGGCATGCTCGCCGCCGCCTTCGCGCTCCGGGGAGGCCTCGCATGAGCGCGCGATCCGGCTTCGGCTGGGGCACCATCCTGCGCCTCGGTCTCGTCCAGACGGCGCTCGGCGCCATCGTGGTCCTCATCACCTCGACCCTCAACCGGGTGATGGTGGTGGAACTCGCGCTGCCGGCCGCCCTGCCCGGCGGGCTGGTGGCGCTGCACTACGCCGTGCAGGCCCTGCGCCCGCGCTGGGGCTACGGCTCGGATCTCGGGCGGCGCCGCACGCCCTGGATCGTCGGCGGCATGGCGCTGCTGGCCCTCGGCGGCGTCGGGGCGGCGCTCGGCACCGTCCTCGTCGCCGGCCAGCCGGCGGCGGGCTTCGCGCTCCTCGTCGCGTCCTTCCTCGCCGTCGGCATCGGCGTCGGGGCGGCCGGCACCTCGCTCCTCGTGCTGCTCTCCACCGGCGTCGCCCCGCATCGCCGGGGTGCGGCCGCGACGATCGTCTGGATCATGATGATCGCCGGCTTCGTCGTCACCGCGCCGACCGCCGGACACCTGCTCGACCCGTTCTCGGCGGCCCGCCTCGTCGCGGTGTCGGGCGGCGTGTCGGGAATCGCCTTCCTGGTCGCGGTCGCGGCCCTGTGGCGCGTCGAGCCGGCGCGGGACCCGGGTCCCGCCGGTTCCGCGCCGGCGCGGCCCTTCGCCCGGGTGCTCGCCGAGGTCTGGGCCGAGCCGCAGGCGCGCCGCTTCACGGTGTTCGTGTTCCTGGCGATGCTGGCCTACAGCGCGCAGGAACTGATCCTCGAACCCTTCGCGGGCCTCGTCTTCGCGTGGTCGCCGGGCGCGACCACCAAGCTCTCGGGCGTGCAGAACGGCGGAGTGCTCGCCGGCATGGTGCTGGTCGCCCTCGTCACCGCCAACGGGCGCGGGCGGCTCGCCTCCCTGCGGCTCTGGACGGTCGCGGGCTGCCTCGGCTCGGCCGCGGCGCTCGCGGCAATCGCGGCCTGCGGCTTTGCCGGGCCGGAGGCTCCCTTGCGTCCCTGCGTCGCCGGGCTCGGGCTGTTCAACGGCATCTTCGCGGTCGCGGCGATCGGCCAGATGATGGCGCTCGCCGGCACCGGCGGCGCGCCCGACGGCGAGAGCCGTCACGGCACCCGGATGGGGGTGTGGGGCGCGGCGCAGGGCCTCGCCTTCGGCCTCGGCGGCTTCCTGGGCGCGGCGGGGGTCGACCTCGCGCGGCTCGCCTTCGGCACCGTCGTGCCGGCCTACGCGGCGGTCTTCCTCGCGGAGGCCGCCCTGTTCCTCGTCGCCGCCGGGCTCGCGGCCCGGATCGGCCGGCCGGACAGGGCCGTGCGACCAGCGGCGGGTCTGACGATGCGGCACGCGGTCTGACGACAACGATCCGGCCGAACCCGGCCCGGACGGGAGGCACGGCCATGGGCGGGACGATCTTGGGCGAAACGATCTTGGGCGAAACGACCTTGGGCGAGACGACCTTGGGCGAGACGATTTGGGACGCGGTGGTGGTGGGAGGGGGACCGGCCGGTGCGACGGCGGCGACCGATCTGGCGCGGCTCGGCCGCCGGGTCGTCCTCCTCGACCGGGCCGGGCGGATCAAGCCCTGCGGCGGCGCGATCCCGCCGCGCCTGATCCGCGACTTCGCGATTCCCGACGATCTGCTGGTGGCGAAGATCCGCTCCGCCCGCATGGTCTCGCCGCGCGAGAAGGCGGTCGACATGCCGGTCGGCGAGGGCTTCGTCGGCATGGTCGATCGCGGGCCCTTCGACGAGTGGCTGCGGGTGCGCGCCGCGCTCGCGGGCGCCGAGCGCGTGAGCGGCACCTACCTGCGCCTCGGCCGCTCCGGCGACGGACCGGTCAGCGTGCATTACCGCGGCGAGAGCGGCGCCGAGGCGACCCTGCGCACCCGCCTCGTCATCGGCGCCGACGGCGCCAACTCGGCGGTCGGGCGCCAGGAGGTTCCGGCCCATGCCCGGATGCGGCAGGTCTTCGCCTATCACGAGATCGTCCGCACCCCGCCCGCCGGCGCGGTCGAGGCGACGCGCTGCGACGTCTACTACCAGGGCGTCCTCTCGCCCGATTTCTACGCCTGGATCTTCCCGCACGGCGACACGCTGAGCATCGGCACCGGCAGCGCCCGCAAGGGGTTCTCCCTGCGCGGGGCGGTGGGCCGCTTGCGCGCCGCGACCGGGCTCGAGGGCGGCGAGACGCTGCGCCGCGAAGGCGCGCCCTTGCCGCTCAAGCCCCTCGCGCGCTTCGACAACGGCCGCGACGTGCTGCTCACCGGCGACGCCGCCGGTCTCGTCGCCCCGGCCTCGGGCGAGGGCATCTACTACGCGATGTTCGGCGGGCGGCTGGCGGCCGAGGCCGGGCACGCCTTCCTGGCCACCGGCGACGCTCGCGCCCTGCGCCAGGCGAGGCGCCGCTTCCTCAAGGCGCATGGCCGGGTCTTCTGGATCCTGCGGCTGATGCAGGGCGTCTGGTACCGCAACGATGCGTTGCGCGAGCGCTTCGTCAGCATCTGCCGCGACCCCGACGTGCAATCGCTCACCTGGGACGCCTACATGAACAAGGAACTGGTGCGGGCGAAACCCGCGGCGCATGCGCGGATCTTCTTCAAGGACCTCGCCCACCTGTTCCGCTGGGTGTCGCCGTGATCGAGGCGCTCGGGGGCCGCTGGGGCCCGATCCTGGTGGCGGCGGCCGCCGCCATCGTGGTGGCGGGCGCGGGCGCGTGGCTCACCGCCCTCGGCCCCTGGTACCGGAGCCTGCAGGTCCCGTCCTGGAAGCCGCCCGACTGGGCGTTCGGCCCGGTCTGGACCACGATCTTCACCCTCGCGGCGATCGCCGGGGTGCTGGCCTGGAACGCCGCGCCGGAAGGCCCGGAACGGGGCTGGCTGCTCGCCGCCTTCGCGCTGAACGGCGTGCTCAACATCGCCTGGAGCGGCGTGTTCTTCCGGCTGCAGCGGCCGGACTGGGCCCTGATCGAGGTGGCGGCGCTCTGGCTCTCGGTGGCGCTGCTGATCCTCGCGGTCGGGCGCCATTCCGGTCTCGGGGCCTTGCTGCTCCTGCCCTACCTGGTCTGGGTCGGAATCGCGGCCTGCCTCAACTGGTCGATCGTGCGCCTCAACGGGCCGTTCTGAGCCTTCGCGGCGATCCGCCTGCTCGCGAGATCTTCGACGAGTCTCGGATGGCGGGCGATCGGATCGTCCGAAGCCGGATTGCCGCTGATGCGACATCGTGAACCGTGGCGCGTTTCCGGCGAACGGGCAGGCTGTTTCCGGGTTTGCAGGGCTGGACCCGCGCGTTTCCTAGATTAAGTCCCCGATCGACTGCGCGTCTTCGCTGCAGCCAGGAGTATTCACGCTTGCCGGATCTCCTCACGAGCGGCCACATCGTCGATGCCGCGCTGCTGATCGTCGCCGCGGAGGCCGGGCTGCTCGTCCTGTGGCGCCGTCGCGGCGGCCCGGGACGAGGCGCGCTCCTCGTCAACCTCGCCTCGGGCGCCTGCCTGATGCTGGCGCTGCGCGCCGTGCTCGCGGGCGCCCCCGGATTCTGGCTCGCCGCCGCGCTCGCGGGCGCCGGCGCCGCCCACGTCGCCGATCTCTGGCTGCGGCTGCGGTCCGCCGCCCCATGACCCCCCGGAGGAAGCCCCCCATGCGCCGCAGGCCCGTCATCCGTCGCACGCTCAACACCCTGCTCGGTTCGAGCGCGCTCGCCCTCGCGGCCGGCGCGGCGTTCGCACAGCCGGCCTCCACCGACCTGGTGGACAAGGGCCGCTACCTCGCCACCGCGGGCGATTGCGTCGCCTGCCACACCGCGCCGGGCGGCAAGCCCTATGCGGGCGGGCTCTACATCAACTTCCCGGGCGGCATCGGCAAGCTCGCGACGCCGAACATCACCCCCGACAAGGAGACCGGGATCGGCACCTGGAGCGACGACGACTTCAAGCGCGCGATGCACCAGGGCATCACCAAGAACGGCAGCTACCTCTACCCCGCCTTCCCGTTCCCCTGGTACACCCGCATCACCGACGAGGACGTGCGGGCGATCAAGGCCTACCTGTTCTCGCTCGAGCCCGTGCACGCGCCGCGCAAGCCCGCCGACATCGCCTTCCCGTTCAGCATCCGCGACGGCCTGCTGGCCTGGCGCCTCGCCTTCTTCACCGAGGGCCGCTTCAAGCCCGACCCGAAGGCGAGCGAGCAGGTCAATCGCGGCGCCTACCTGGTCGAGGGGCCGGGCCATTGCGGCGCCTGCCACAACGGCAGCAAGCTCGTCGGCTCCTCGCAGTGGAGCGGCTACCTCGAGGGCGGCACGATCGACGGCTGGTACGCCCCGAACCTGTCGGGCGACGACAAGGAGGGCCTCGGCCTCTGGAGCGAGGACCAGCTCTTCACCTACCTCAAGACCGGGGCGGCGCCCGGCCGGGCCGGCGTCGTCGCCGGGCCGATGCGCCAGGTGATCGAGGAGAGCCTGAGCAAGCTGAGCGACGGCGACGTGCGCGCCATCGCCGCCTATCTCAAGACCCTGGCGCCGAAGCCGACCTACACGCCCGACGTCAAGTCCGACTTCACCCAGGCCTCCGCGGCGCCGGGTGCCGACACCTACCTCAACCGCTGCGTCGCCTGCCACCGGCCGGACGGCCAGGGCATGCCGGGGGCGATCCCGGCGCTCGCCGGCAACGGCGCGGTGCTGGCCAAGGGCCCGGAGACGGTGATCCGGGTGATCCTCGGCGGCCTCGACGCCAAGGGCGACTACGCGGCGATGCCGGCGGTCGGCGTCGGCATGACCGACGCCGAGGTGGCGGCGGTGACGAACTACGTCCGCCAGACCTTCGGCAACCAGGCTCCGCCGACCGCCGAGCCCGGCCAGGTGGCGAAGCTCCGCGCCGACACCCAGTCGATGCTGGCCGGCAACGCGCCGTGCGAGACCGTCTCGAACCCGACGCTCGCCGAGGCCCTGAAGCAGGCGGATGCGGCGGGCCAGCTCAAGGACCTCAAGGCCGAGCAGATGCTGCCCCGCATCTCGACCCTGCTGCCGGCCGTGCGCCAGGCCGCCCCGCAGGCGACCTCGGCCGAGCTGGTCAACGGCCTGACCGCCACCTTCTGCCAGGTGGCCGACCACACCGCCACCGGGCTCGACTGGCCGACGACGATCGGCAGCTTCGCCGGCGTGGTCTACGGGCAGCTGAAGAGCCCGAGCCGGGCGGAGAAGTAGGGCCGGGATCCTGTCGGGACCCATCTCGGCAAGCCAGCGCGGCACCCCTCCCCTCCGCGGCGAGGGTTACCGCCGGCGTGCTGTCGCCGTCCGGCCGCGCGAGGCGGCTGGACGGCCCGGGTTGCGTGAGGCCGGGATCCAGGCCGGGCGCGGCCCGCCCCGGGGCGCTCAGCCCGCCGCGCCCCGCCCGAACCGCGCGAAACGCTGCGCCAGGACCGGCAGGACCGAGAGGTTCAGGAGCGTCGAGCTGGCGAGGCCGCCCAGGATCACGATCGCCATCGGCCCCTCGATCTCGCGGCCCGGCTCGCCGGCACCGAGCGCCAGGGGCAGGAGGCCGAGGCCGGTGACGAGCGAGGTCATCAGGATCGGCACCACGCGGTCGGCCGCCCCCTCGATCGCCGTGGCCTTGCTCCAGGGCCGCCCCTCGACGAGCACCAGATGCTCGTAATGGGCGATCATCATGATGGTGTTGCGCAGCGAGATGCCGAACAGCGTCACGAAGCCGACGATGACGCCGAGGGAGACGACGCCGCCGGTCGCGGCCACCGCCAGCACCCCGCCGACGAAGGCGAAGGGCAGGTTGACGAGGATCAGCACGAGGTTGGCGAGAGACCCGGTGACGACCGCCAGCAGCAGCAGGATGCCGAATCCAGCGAGCCCGGCATAGAGCGCCAGGTCGCGGCGGGCCTTGGCCTGGGCGTCCGCCGCCCCGCCGATGCCGACGAAGACGCCGGGCGGCAGCGTCACCTCCCGGGCGATCTTGCGCTTCACCGCGTCGGTGAACGAGGCGACGTCCCGGCCCTCGACATTCGCCGTCACCACCCGGACCCGCTGCGCGCCGTGATGCGCGATGGCGTAGCGCCCCATCGTCTCGTAGACGTCGGCGACCTGCGACAGGCGGATGGTGCTGCCGCCGGGGGTGCGCAGGGGCAGGTCGCCGAGGCGCGACGGCCGCGCGCGGGCGGCGGGATCGAGGACGACGACGACGTTGAAGACCGCGTTGCCCTCGTAGGACTGGCCGACCGTGTCGCCCTGGAAGGCCGTGCGGGCGAGTTCCAGCACCTCGATCGCGTCGAGGCCCCAGTGGCGCAGGTCGTTGGGGCGCAGCGCGACGGTGATCTGCGGCAGGCCGGCCGGCGACCGGAGCTGGATGTCGGCGGCGCCCCGGACCTCGGCGAGCTCCCGCGCCACGTCGCGGGCGGCCGCCTCGATCCGGTCGAGATCCGAACCCTGGACGCTGACCACCACCGGGGCGGTGAAGCCCGACACCACCTCCTCGATGCGCTCGGTGAGGAAGGTCTTCAGCGAGAAGGTCGCGCCGGGCGTCGCCGCCATCAGCGCGCGGATCCCGGCCTCGGCCCGCTCCTGGGCCTCGCCGTCGAGGCCGGGCGCCAGGTCGATGTGGATCTCGCTCTCGTGCGTGCCGCCGAGATCGTAGCCGGCCTCCGCCCGGCCGACCTGCTGGGCGACCGCCCGGACCTCGGGGATCGCCTTGAGCCCCGCCGCGACATGGCCGCCGAGCCGCAGGGTCTCCTGCAGCGAGGTGCCGGGGGCGGTGGCCATGTGCAGGATGAAGTGCCCCTCCTTGAGGTCGGGCAGGAACGCGCCGCCGAAGGACGGCACCGGGACGGCGCTCACGAGGACGGCGACGAGCCCGGCCGCGGCGACGGGGACGGGGTGGCGCGCCAGCCCCTCCAGGAGCCGGATGTAGGCGCCCCGCACCGCCCGGGTCACCGGCGGCTCCCGGGTGGGCAGCGCTTTGCGTCCGGCGAGCAGCAGGTGCGCGAGGGCCGGCGTGACCGTGAGCGCCACGACGAGCGAGGCCAGCACCGCCAGAATGTAGGCGACCGCCAGGGGACCGAACAGGCGGCCGGGCACGCCGGAGAGCGCCAGCACCGGCAGGAAGACGAGCAGGACCGCGAAGGTCGCGTAGGCGACCGAGACCCGGACCTCCAGGATGGCGTCGAGCACCACGCGCGGCTCCGGCCGGGGAACGGCGAGGCGCCGGTTCTCCCGCAGGCGGCGCATCGCGTTCTCGACGCCGATCACCGCGTCGTCGACCACCTCGCCGATGGCGATGGCGAGCCCGCCGAGGGTCATGGTGTTCAGGCTGAAGCCGAACGCCCCGAGCACCAGGACCGCGCCGACGAGCGAGAGCGGGATCGCCGCCGCGCTGATCAGCGCCGTGCGCCAGTCGAACAGGAAGACCAGCAGGACCGCGACGACGAGGAGGCCGCCGAGCGCCAGGGCCTGCAGGACGTGGCCGGTCGCCTGCGCGACGAAGCCTGCCGGCCGGAACAGGTCGGTGCGCAGGGTGATGCCGTCCCGGGCGAGGCCGGGCTGCAGGTCGGCGAGCGCCGCCTCGACCCCGGCCGCGACCTCGACGGTGTTGGCGCCGTATTGCGCGCCGATCATCATCAGGACGCCGGGCTGCCCGTCGACGAGGGCGGCGCTGATCGCCGGCTCCGGGCCGGCGACCACGTCGGCGACGTCGCCCAGCACCACGCTCGCGCCGCCCTCGTTGATCAGCACCGTGCGGGCGACCGCCGCCGGGGTCACCGACTGCCCCTCGGTCTGCAGGGTGATGCGCTGGTTGGCCGTGTCGATGAAGCCGGCGCCGCGCACGCCCGTCGCCTTGCGGCCAGCGGCGAGCACGTCGTTGAGGCCGATGCGGAAGCGGACGAGGTCCTGCGGCCGGACCTGGATGCGGATCGAGCGGACGTCGCCGCCATAGACCAGCACCTCGCCGACACCCGGCGCCGCGAGGAGGCGCAGGCGCACCCGCCAGTCCGCCACGGTGCGCAGGTCCATGAGCGAGCGCGTCGGCGAGGTCAGGCCGACGAGCAGGATCGCGCTCGTCGAGGAGGTGAGCGCCGTCATCGTCGGCGACGCCACGCCCTGCGGCAGCCGCCCGGCGAGCCCGGCCAGCCGCTCGCCGACGAGCTGGCGCGCCCGGTAGATGTCGGTCCCCTGGCGGAAGGTCGCGGTGACGACCGAGACCCCCTGGATCGAGTTCGAGCGCAGGGTCGCGAGGCCGGGCAGGCCGTTGACGGCGACCTCGACGGCCTGGGTGACCAGCACCTCGACCTGCTCCGGGTTGAGGCCGGGCGCCTCGGTCTGCACCGTGACGGCGGGGGGAGCGAATTCCGGGAAGACGTCGTACTTGGCCGAGCCGAGGGCAGTCAGGCCGTAGACGACGAGCGCGAGCGCGAGCGCCACGACGATCCCGGGTCGGCGGACGGCGAACCGCACCAGCGCCGCCTGGAAGCCGGAGGGCGCAGGCCCCGGGCCGTCGGCCGCCTGCGGATCGGTGCTGCGCGGTTCGGTCGGGGTCACGCCGTGCCGCTCAGTCGTCGTCCGCGTCGCCGGAGGCCTGGATCCGGCCCTTCAGCTCCTCGCTCAGCACCGCCTGCGGCCCGGTGACGACGATGTCGGCCTCCCCGCCGAGGTCGTCGACTACGTAGCGGTCCGCGGAGGTCGCGGCGTCCGGCTTGAGCGGGTGCCGGGCGAAGGTGTCGGCGCCGACGCCCCGATAGATCCAGGCGCCGCCCTGCCAGTGAATCACCGCGCTCTCCGGCACGGCGATCCCGACAGCCTGCTGCGGCGAGGTCAGGAAGGCCTGCACGCTCATGCCCGGCAGGAGGCCGCCGTCGCCGGCCGCGAGGTAGTAGTAGCTGACGCCCTGGATGCGCTGGTCGGTCCGCGTCGCCGGCGAGACGAGGCGCAGCGTCACCCGCTCGCTCTCGGGCGGCACCTCGGCGGCGGCGGTGGCGGGGGGCGCCTTCATCGCCTCGCCGGAGGGCAGCGTCACCTGAACCAGGAGGTCCGCCCGCTCGATCAGGCGCGTGGCGAGGGAGGCCCGCTCCACGATCGCCCGGCCGAGCACCGGGCCCCATTCCTGCTGGGCGGTGGCCGCGAGGGTCCGCAGCTGCGATTCGGCCGCCGCGACCGCCGCCTCGTCGGTCGCGGCGGTGGCCTCGGCGGTCTCGAGCTGGGCGCCGGCGACGACCGAGGGGCCGAGGCTGCGGGCCCGGCGCAGGACCCCGGCCGACACCTCCGCGCGCGCCCTGGCCGTCCGCAGGGCGGCGCCGGCGCCGGCGTAGCTGTTGGTGAGATCGGTGATGCGGGCGGGATCGAGGACGCTGCCGTAGGCCAGGATCTCGACCTTGTGCGGCTGCGGCGCGATGCGGGCCGTGACGACGCCGATGCGGGCGCGCTCCTCGGCGGTCAGCCGTACGGCGACGCCGCCCTCCGGCAGGATGCGGGTCCGCCCCTGGCTCTGCGCCGGCGCGATCGTGCCGGCGCACGCGCAGAGCGTCAGCACCGCGGACAGCACCCCGCGCCGCATCGTCGAACCCTCCCCCTCGCGCGCCGTGACCTCGCGCGGACCGCCGTTTCTGCCCGGCTTTGCGGAAGCGGTCTACCCCGCGGTCAGGCCGTGAACGCCCGGCCCGAGCGGGGCCCGGCGACCGGGACCGCCGATCGACCGCCGGCGGAAAATCTCGGGCTTCGCCGGATCGATTCCCGGACCTCGCCCGTTATCGGGCCTTCGATCCGGCCCGGGCACCCGGGCCGTTCCTTCGACGGGAGCCGACCCGTGACCCCTGTCCGCTACGAGGTGATCCTGGCCACGCGCCGCGGCGTGCGCGTGCTGACGGCCCGGGCCGAACGCGAGGTCGCGCTGATGGCCGAATCGGTGCTGCGCCGGCACGAGGGCGAGGCCCCCGGCATCGGCGTCACGGTCGCCTGCCCGGATTCCGGGGCGCGCCGGCGGCTCGCGTCGTATCTCGCGGACCTGATGTCGGAGCTCGACCGGGACCGGCGTGGCGCCGTCCCGATCCCGGATCGCCGGGGCACGGGGCCTTGAGGCGACGCGGCGGCATCGCGGCGAGGCGTTCGCGGAGCCGCGATCACGGGGTGCGGCACTCCATTGCCTCCGCGGCCTCGATCACGCTGAGGGCCCTGCGCCGGACCTCCAGGGACGCGCCCGGGCTGTCGGAAACCTGGGACGCCTCGCGCCTGAGCGTCGCGTCGCAGGCGCAGGAGCTGTAGCCGGCGGTGTCGTAGCAGGCGTCGTGGCGCATGCACGCGGCGTCGAGGTCGTCCGTCGGGGGCAGGCCCTCGCCACGCTGCCCCTTGCCGCAGTAATTGCCGTGGAAGAGCTCCTTGCCGGCGACGACCCGGCCGAGATCGCCCTTCGGCGGGGCTGCCGCTTCGGCGCGGCCGCCGGGATTGAGGTCGTTCGCCGGCCCGCCGGCCCTCGACCCCGAGGCGCGAAGCGTTTTCGGGATGGCGGATCGCCCGCCGGGCTCGGTCAGGGCCTCGCCGGCCCGCCCGTTCGGATCGGCGACGTCCGGCTGCGCCGGAGGCGGTCCCGGACGGGGCTCGCCGTCCTCGACGACGGCGGGCGCGTCGGCGGCCCCTTGCGCCAGGACCGCGTGCGGGCCGGTCGCGAGCATCAGGCCGAGCAGGGCGAGACGGGACGTTCTCAGGACTGACTGACTCGGAACAGGCTTGCTCATGGCGGCTCCCGGCTCGGCAGCCCCCTCAACTCGACGCTCGGCAATCCCGTTCCGGCATAGGGCCCGGTCGGGCAGAGCCTTGTGCGACCCGGCCTGAATCGCCCATAAGGCCGGAGATGGCATCGGGGCACGGGCATAACCGCCGAGGGGCGGCGGGAGGATGGTGGGCGGTCGCCGCCCGCATGCTCGCGCTCGTGCTCGCCCTGTCGCTGGTCGCGCCCGAATCCGGCGAGGCGGCCGACCTCGCCTTTCATGCCGGCAGCCGGGGGCAGGCGACCGGGCAAGGGATCGTCACCGGGCCAGGAATCGTCACCGGGAAAATGATCGTCACCGGCCCGGAGGCCGTCGTCGCGAGCGCCGCCGCGCACGATGCGGGCGCCGCCGATCCCGGCCTGGCCTGCCACCTCCATTGCGGCTGCCACCAGGCCGCGCCGCTGGCGGCCGCCTCCGCGGACCCCGCCTGCGACGGCGCGCCCCCGCTCTATGCCCGGCTGACCGAGGCGGTCTCCTCCCTCGCTCCCGACCGTCTGCCGAGGCCTCCTCGCGCGTGAGGTGACGCCGCGCCCAAAGCGGCGCGTGTCCCCGCCCGGTGCCGCTCGCGGCGCCGGCCTCCTCCACGCGAACAGACGGGATCGCCCGTGACCGCCCCGCGGGGCGTCCGGCCCCCGGCCGAGTCCTCCCATGCGCATCCTCCCGGCCACGCTTCCCCTGGCCGTCGGCATCGCCGTCGGCGCCGCCGTCCCGTCCGTCTCCGGGCTCGTCAGGGGCGCCCTCACGGCGGCGGGCGTGCCGCCCTCCCTGCTCGTCTCCACCGCCGCGCCCGAGGTCGCGGCGACCCGGATCGCGGCCCCGCCGACGGACCGTGCCGCGGGCGACGCCGACCCCGCCGCGCCGGGCGGCCGCGCCCCCGGCGCGCACGCGCATGCCGACGGCGAGGAGGGTCACGTCGCGATGACCGCCGAGCAGGTCGCGAGCCAGGACATCGCGGTGGCCCCGGTCGAGGGCGGGACGCTGTCGCGCCATATCCTGGTGCCCGGCACCGTCACGCCCGACACCGACCGGATCGCCCGGGTGCCGGCCAGGGTCGTCGGCACGGTGGCCGAACTGCGCAAGCGCCTCGGCGACGCGGTGAGGAAGGACGAGGTCGTCGCCGTCCTCGACAGCCGCGAGGTCGCCGACGCCAAGAGCGAGTACCTCACCGCCGTGGTGCGGGCCGAGCTGGAGAAGACCAATTTCGAGCGCCAGCAGGCGCTGTGGGACAAGCGGGTCTCGGCCGAATCGGCCTACCTGAACGCCCGGGCCGTCGCCACCGAGGCCGCCCTGCGCCAGGACCTCGCCCGCCAGAAGCTCTCGGCGCTCGGCCTGAACGCCGCCGAGGTGGCGCGGCTCGCCCGGCGGGACGAGACGACCCCGAACGCATCGACCCTGCGCCAGTACGAGCTGCGCTCGCCCCTGTCCGGGCGCATCGTCGAGCGCAAGGTCGACGTCGGCACGTCCGTCGGCAAGGAGGGCGATCCGTCCGAGGTCTACACCGTCGCCGACCTCTCGACGGTGTGGATCGAGCTCTCGGTCCCGACCGCCGATCTGCCCCAGGTGCGCGAGGGGGCGGGCGTGACCGTCACCCCGGGCCGGGCGGGCGACGCGCCCGGCGCGCCGGGCCGGGTGATCTTCGTCAGCCCGCTGCTCAACGCCGAGACCCGCGCCGCCCGGGTGGTCGTCGCGCTGCCGAACGAGGACATGGCCTGGCGTCCCGGCACCTTCGTCACCGCCGAGATCGAGATCGCCCGCGACCGGGTCCCGGTGCGGGTCGCCAAGTCGGCGCTCCAGACCGTCGAGGGCAGGCGGGTCGTCTTCGTGCGCACCGACGAGGGCTTCGAGAAGCGCGAGGTCGCGCTCGGACGCTCCGACGACGACGCCGTCGAGGTCGTCTCCGGGCTGAAGGCCGGCGAGGCCGTCGCCGTCGCCAACACCTTCCTCCTCAAGGCCGAGCTCGGGAAGAGCGACGCCGGCCACGACCATTGAGGAGAGGCGCCGTGATCTCCCGCATCCTCGACGTCTCGATCCGCCGGCGCTGGCTGGTGCTGCTCCTGTCGCTCCTCGTCGCCGGCTTCGGCGGCTACGCGGTCACGAAGCTGCCCATCGACGCCGTCCCGGACATCACCAACAACCAGGTGCAGATCAACACGACCGCGCCCTCGCTCTCGCCGGTCGACATCGAGAAGCAGGTCACCTACCCGGTCGAGGCCGCGCTCGCGGGCATCAAGGGGCTCGACTACACCCGCTCGCTCTCGCGCAACGGCTTCTCGCAGGTCACCGCGGTCTTTTCCGAGACGCTCGACATCTACTTCGCCCGCCAGCAGGTCGCCGAGCGCCTCGCCCAGGTGAGGAAGGACCTGCCGCCCGGCGCCGAGCCCGCCATGGGGCCGATCTCGACCGGCCTCGGCGAGATCTACATGTGGTCGATCCACTACGCGAAGCCCGGCGCGCGCGCGGTCTCGGCCGAGGGCGCGCCCGGCTGGCAGCCGGACGGCGGCTACCTGACGCCCGAGGGCCAGCGCCTGAAGACGGAGCTGGAGCAGACCGCCTACCTGCGCACGGTGCAGGACTGGATCATCCGGCCCCGGATCAGGACCGTGCCGGGCGTGGCCGGCGTCGACGGCATCGGCGGCTTCGAGAAGCAGTACCACGTCCAGCCCGACCCGACGAAGCTCGCCGCCCTCGACCTGTCCTTCTCCGACGTCGCCCGGGCGCTTGAGGCCAACAACGCCAACCAGGGCGCGCGCTACCTGGAGGACAACGGCGAGGGCTACGTCGTGCGGGCGGCGGGCCGCCTGGAGACGATGGAGGACATCGAGACCGTCGTCGTGGCGACCCGCGGCGGCGTGCCGGTGCGGATCCGGGACGTCGCCGAGGTCCGCATCGGGCGCGACCTGCGCACCGGCTCAGGCAGCGAGGACGGGCGGGAGGTCGTGATCGGCACCGCCCTGATGCTGATCGGCGAGAACAGCCGCACGGTCGCCGCCGCGGTCGATGCCCGGATGACCCAGATCCGCGGGAGCCTGCCGCCCGGGATCGAGGTCCAGACCGTCCTCGACCGCACCCGCCTCGTCGAGGCGACGGTGAAGACGGTGGCGAAGAACCTCCTGGAGGGCGCGGCCCTCGTCGTCGTCATCCTGTTCCTGCTGCTCGGCAACATCCGCGCCGCGGTCATCACGGCGCTCGTCATCCCGGTCGCCATGCTGATGACCCTCACGGGCATGGTCGAGGCGAAGATCTCGGCCAACCTGATGAGCCTCGGCGCGCTCGATTTCGGCCTCATCGTCGACGGGGCGGTGATCGTCACCGAGAACGCGCTGCGCCACCTCGCCGGGCGGCAGCACGCGCTCGGGCGCGCCCTCGATACCGAGGAGCGGCTCAGGACCGTGCACGCCTCGGCCGAGGAGATGATCAAGCCCTCGCTCTACGGCCAGGCCATCATCATCCTGGTCTACGTCCCGCTCCTCACCTTCACGGGGGTCGAGGGCAAGATGTTCGAGCCGATGGCGCTCACCGTCATCATCGCGCTCGCATCGGCCTTCGTCCTGTCCCTGACCTTCGTGCCGGCGCTGATCGCGGTCGTCGTCACCGGCAAGGTCACCGAGGAGGACAACCTCGTCGTCGCTGCGCTCAAGCGGGCCTACCGGCCGGTGCTCGCCGCGGCCGTGCGGGCGCCCCTCGCCTTCGTCGCCCTGGCGCTGCTGCTGCTTGCCGGGGCCGGCCTCCTGTCGACCCGGCTCGGCACCGAGTTCATCCCGCAGCTCGACGAGAAGAGCATCGCGCTCAACGCCACCCGCATCCCCTCGACCTCGCTGAGCCAGTCGCAGGCGATGCAGCTCAAGGTCGAGACGGTGGTCTCGACCTTCCCGCAGGTCGCCTACGTCTTCTCGAAGACCGGCACCGCCGAGGTCGCCTCGGATCCGATGCCGCCGAACTCGTCGGACACCTTCGTCATCCTGAAGCCGCAGGAGGACTGGCCGGACCCGAGCCTGTCCAAGGCCGCGCTGCAGGAGCGGATCGAGGCCGCGATCGGCCGGCTCGCCGGCAACGTCTACGAGTTCTCGCAGCCGATCCAGCTGCGCTTCAACGAGCTGCTCGCCGGCACCCGCGGCGACCTCGCCGTGAAGGTGTTCGGCGAGGACTTCGCGCCGATGCTGCGGACCGCCAACCAGATCGCCGCGGTGCTGAAGGGCATCGACGGCGCCGAGGACGTGAAGGTCGAGCAGATCGCCGGCCTGCCGTTCCTGGAGATCACGATCGACAAGGCCGGGGCCGCCCGCTACGGCCTGAGCACGGGCGCCATCCAGGAGGTCATCGGGGCGGCGATCGGCGGTCGCGAGGCGGGAATCGTGTTCGAGGGCGACCGGCGCTTCCCGATCGTGGTGCGGCTCACCGACAAGGTCCGCGAGGACCGCGAGGCGCTGGAAACCATCCCGGTGCCGCTGCCGCCCGGGCCGAACGGCCGGGCGGGCTCGGTCCTGCTCAGGCAGGTGGCGCGCTTCTCGGTCACCGAGGGACCGAACCAGATCAGCCGCGAGAACGGCAGACGCCGGATCGTTGTCACGGCGAACGTGCGCGGCCGCGACATCGGCTCGCTCGTCGCCGAGGCGCAGGCCGGGGTCGCGCGCCGGGTGGCGTTGCCGCCGGGCTCCTTCGTGACCTGGGGCGGGCAGTTCGAGAACCTCGCCTCGGCCCGGCAGCGGCTGACGGTGGTGGTGCCGGTCTGCTTCTTCCTGATCTTCCTGCTGCTCTGCTCCGCGCTCGGCTCCGCCCGCGACGCGCTCCTGGTGTTCAGCGCGGTGCCGCTGGCGCTCACCGGCGGCATCGCCGCCCTATGGCTGCGCGGCATGCCGGTCTCGGTGCCGGCGGCGGTCGGGTTCATCGCACTCTCGGGCGTGGCGGTGCTGAACGGGCTCGTGATGCTGACCTTCGTCACGCAGCTGATCGCCGAGGGGCGGCCGAAGCGCGAGGCCATCCTGGAGGGCGCGATGACCCGCCTGCGGCCGGTGGCGATGACGGCGCTGGTCGCCTCGCTCGGCTTCGTGCCCATGGCGGTCGCCACCGGGACCGGGGCCGAGATCCAGCGGCCGCTCGCCACCGTGGTCATCGGCGGCCTGATCAGCGCGACCCTGCTGACGCTCGTCGTGCTGCCGGCGCTCTACGCCCGGTTCGGCAAGGCGGCCGCCCCCGGGCCGGCGGCGCGGCCGCAGGCGGCGTCGCCGCACCGCGAGGCGGTGCGGTAGCCGGGGCGACGATCGAGGAGGGTCCCGCTACCGGACGATCGGAAGCGGGGAGGCCCTGCTCCTCGCCGTCGCGGCGTCCCTCCTGCCGACGGGGCTGATCGGCCCGCCCCGTGACGCCGGACCCGGACGGCGCGGCGCCGTCGCGCGAGAGGGGCCGATCCATGCCCGTCGTCCAGTCCACCCGCGTCGTCCTCGTGGTTCCCGGGGCGCGCGGGTGACGCCGCGCGGGACCGGGCGGCCCTGGCGGGGAAAAGAGGGAGCGTCGCCCTGACCCTCTACCCGGCGAACGGAGGTCGGGCGACGACGCCCGATCCCGCCGGAGGCAAGAGACCGTGATCGCTCAGCCTCCGCCGTCTCCGGGCAAGCAATGCAGGCGTTTTCGACCCATCGCGCCGGGGCCCGGGACTGCCGCGTCGCCAGACATCGCGGAGCCGGGGCCGGGGCATCGCCGCCGATCGGCCTCTCTCGTGTTCGCCGGCACGCGGCGTCGGCAACGAATACGATCGGTGATTGCCTCGCGAGTTTTTGAACCCGGGCCGGCAATCTACACTTCCGACGGCGCATTTCCGCTACGGAAATGAGATATTAAGATCGCATTGGATAGTAAAAGCCGGTACGCCGGACCGTCGGGACGCCGCCCTTGTCGAATCTGCCGCCTGTGCCCGGCATCTAGGCCGAGCTCGATGGTCTCAACCGCCTGCGCTTCGCGCCGGCCATCGAGGCGCGTTTCGAGGCCGAGATGCGGACCCGTCGGCTTCGGGCCTCCCGGATCACGGTGCTGGCGGCCATCGTCATCTACGACGCGGCGCTGTTTGCCGACCGGCAGATCATGGCGGACATCGCCGGCTGGCTCGCCGTGCTGCGGCTCCTGGTCTTCACGCCGATCACCCTCCTGGCGCTCTGGGCCCACGCCCGCACGTCCACGAACAGGCAGGACGATCTGATGATCGTCGGCTGCACGATCCTCGCCATCCTGCTCCCGTCGGCGGCCACGCTCTTCACCGCCTCGCCCTACGTCCTGATCTATCAGTTCGGCGGCATGATCACGATGTCGTACTGCACCCTGGTGCAGAGGGTGCGGGTGCGGATGGCCGCCCTCGCGCTCGCCGCGGCGGTCGCGATCCAGGTCGGGTGCCTCTCGCTCCGGCCGGAGATCGACGTGGCCTCGTTCCAGTTCGCGATCAGCTTCTACCTGTCCGGCGCCTGCCTCCTGCTGATGGGGTCCTTCGTCCTGGAACGGACCGAGCGCCACGCCTTCCTCGAATACCTGCGCGCCGAGATCCTGATCGCGCATATCGTAGAAGACGGCGCATACCGACGTGCTCACGGGCCTGCCCAATCGCCGCCACTTCGAGGATGCGTTCGAGCGGAGATGGGCGGAGGCGCGCCGCAGCCGCCATCCCGTCTCCCTGCTCATCGTCGACGCCGACCACTTCAAGGGCTTCAACGACCGTTACGGCCACGCCGTGGGCGACCGGGTGCTGAAGGCACTGGCCCGGGCGCTGTCGGCGAGCGCCTGCCGGCCGGGCGACCTCGTCGCCCGGTTCGGCGGCGAGGAATTCGCCATCGTCCTGCCGGACACCGATGCCGACGGCGCCGCCTGCGTCGCCAGGAGGGTGCACCGGAGCGTCGCCGTGGTCGCCGTCGAGGCGGATGGGCGCGACGTCGGCCCGGTCACCGTCAGCATCGGCCTCGCCGCCAGCACGGTTTACGGGACCGGCGCGCCGACCGACCTGTTCCGGCTCGCCGATGCCGCCCTCTACGACGCGAAGCTGAGCGGCCGCAACCGGACCTGCGCCGCGCCGCCCGATCCCGCCGGCCCGCGGCACGAGCGGCCGGCGATGCCGGCGCTGATCGCCTCGTGACCGGGCGGGACGCGCCGCGGGGCGGGAGCGGCGGTCACGGCTCCCGGTCCGGCCGCACCTCGCCGACATAGGCGACCATGCAGGCGTGGAGGTCGCCGCTGCCGGCGAAGGGCTGCCGGTCTCGGCGGTGATCTACTCCCTCACCCACGGCGACCATTGGGGTGGGATGCGCGGAATCGTGGCGGAAGAGGACGTGCGCTCCGGCCGCGTGCCGGTGATCGCGCCCGCCGGCTTCCCGGCCCATGCCGTGGCCGAGAACGTCATCTGGCGCGCCTCACGGAACAGAACCGTGTCGGCCGGGGCGAGCGCGACCCGCCGCGTGCCGCGGTCGGACAGGACCATTCCCAACTCGTCCTCCAGGCCTTGCTCCGCCGGGGCGGCGGCGACTGCGCCATGTTCAGGCCTCGCCCGCCCGCAATGCCGCGGCTCGGCGAGTGTCACGAAGTCACGAAGGTGGCGCAGGTCCGTGCTGTCCCTCGTCCGGGGCCGGGCACCGCGAGCGAACCGTCTCGCGGGACCGGCTTCCGATACGGCCCGGAACTCGCGGTATTGAACGATCCCGTTCGATCCGTGTCCGGGGCGACGATCGTCGAGCGTCGCGACCCGATCGGAGCCGGGGAACGCGCAGATGCCGGGCACGGGCCGCCGTTCCGGGCGCGCGCAGCCAAGGCGTCCGGGGCATCGGTGCCGACGCGAGGACAGGGACGCCTTGCAGGCTGGGCCGGCGCCTTCGAACGCTTCCGTTCGAAGGCGCCGGGGTCTTACTTGGCGTCGAGGTTGCGGGTGAACTTGGCGATCTCACGGGCGACGGCCGCGGGCTGCTCCGGCACCAGCGCGTGGCTGGCATTCGGGATCACCACGATCGTCACCCGGTCGCCGAGCAGCGACTTCAGAACGCCGGCGAAGCGACGGGGAGCCACCGGGTCGTGCTCGGCCTGCAGGTCGAGGATCGGGGCGCTGCCGGCCGCGAAGTAATCGTCCACCGGCGTGTGGTTGCGGGCGTGCGACTCCATGTGGTGGACGGCCTCGTTCCAACCGCCGAGCCAGACCCGCGGGTCGTTGCCCGGAGCGAAGAACGCGATGCGCAGGTATTTCAGGCGCTTCTCCTCCGGCAGCGACGGGTCCGAGGGACCGTCGATGGCCTTGCGCATCTCGGGGCCGATCGGCTTCTCTGTGCTGCCGGGCGGCACCTTGCCGGCGGACGCGGCCGCGACGACGACGCCCTTCACCAGGTCGGGCCGGTCCGCCGCGATCTGGCGGGCGACGAAGTTGCCGAAGGCGTGGCCGACGACGACCGCCGGGCCCGCCTTCTCGTGCTCGATCACGCTGGCGACGTCCGCCGCGAGGTCGTGCATGGTCAGTCCTTCCATCGGCCCTGCGCTGCGCCCGATGCCGCGCGGCTGCGGCCGCAGCACCCGGAAGCCGTCCTCGGCCAGCAGCCGCGACACCGCGTCGTAATCCTCCCCCGACCGGCCGAGCGAGGGCAGGATCACGATCGTCGGGCCGCTGCCCTGGGACAGGGCCTCGATCGTCACGTTGCCGCGCCCGGTCATGCTGTGCGTGACCGGTCCGGCGTCGCGGGCGAAGACCGGGGTCGCGGCGAGCATCAGGGAGCCGAGGGCAAGGGCGTGCAGAAGGCGTCGCATCGTCGTTCCTCCAGATCGTGCAGGGGCACCGGCAGACAGTCTCGCTCGCCGCAACAGGCGTGCGAGATCGCTCCCCGGCGTCCGGGCCGCCGCCGAGGTCGAACGATGAGCCGCGAGCCGCCGCCGTCGTGGCGGCGCGCTCTTGAGGATGTGAGGTCAGTCGCAGCGCGCGGTCATGCCGCCATCGACCACGATCTCGGTGCCGGTCACGAAGCGCGCCTCGTCGGATGCCAGGAACAGGGCGGCGTTGGCCGTGTCGGTGCCGTCGCCCATGAAGCCGAGGGGGATGCGCTTCAGCCGCGTCTGCAGCAGGGCGTCGACGTCTCCGCCCGAGCGCTGGCCGGCGAGGCGCGCCTCGACCATCGGCGTGTGCATCTGGCCCGGCACGACCGTGTTCACGCGGATGCGCCTCGATGCGTACTCGACCGCCGTCACCCGCGAGAACTGGATGATCGCCGCCTTGGTGCTGGCATAGGCGACCTGGGGCGACCCGGTGTAGCGGATGCCCGACGTCGAGGCGGTGTTGACGATCGACCCGCCGCCGACCTTCTCCATCTCGGGGATCGCGTACTTGCAGGTCAGGAATACGGATTTCAGGTTGAAGTCGATCTGCCGGTCCCAGGCCTCCTCGGAGAGCGCGACGGCGCCGCCCGCGGCCGAGCCGCCGATGTTGTTGACCAGGATGTCGACCCGCCCGTAGGCCGCGACGCAGGCCGCGACCATCGCCTCGACCTCTCCGGCCTTCGTCGCGTCGCACAGATGCGTGGTGATGTCGCCGCCGATCTCCCGGACGCGGGCGACGGTCTCCCCCATCGCCTCGGCCCGGAGGTCGACCGCGAAGACCCGCGCGCCCTCGCGGGCGAAGATCACCGCCGCCGCCCGGCCGTTGCCCCAGCCCGGGCCGACGCAGCCCGCTCCCGTGATGATCGCCACCTTGCCCTGCAACCGTCCGGCCATCGCCGTTCTCCTTGGTCTGAGGTCGTTCGAAGATGTTCGCGCCGTGTCAGGGCGCGAGATCGGAGGTCTCGCCGTCCGGCAAGCCGATCTCGAAGGCGTTCAGCGTCAGGGCGACGAGGATGTAGTAGCCGACGACCCCGACGAGCTCGACGACGCCCGCCTCGCCGAGCGCCCGGACGGCTGCCGCGTGGACGTCGTCGGGCACGCGATGGGTGACGAGCAGGGTCGAGACGTAGTCGTAGACGGCCCGGTCGCGCGGCTCGGCGAGATCCGGGATCCGGCGCGCGGCGATGTCGGCGACGATCGATGGATCGAGCCCGGCCTTCAGCGCCTCGCGCTTGTGGGCGAACCACTCGTAATGGGCGGTGTGGAAGCGCGCGACGACCAGGATCGCCAGCTCCGACAGGCGCGGGCCGAGGGTGGTGTCGTAGCGGCAGAACTCGCCGAGCCGCTGCGCCCGGGCGCCGAGTTCGGGGCTGTGGATCCAGGCCCGCAACGGGGCCGGGATGCGGCCGCGCTTGCCGGCCACGGCCTCGTCGGCGACACGTCCTTGCGCCTCCGTCATCTCCTCGCGCGGCAGATCTCGGATTCTCATCGTCTCGTCCTCGGCAATCGGGGTAGGGCGCCGCCCGCGGCTTTGACCCGGCGCGGCGGCGGTGGTTTGGTCTTCGGCCAACCGGCATCACGGCCGGACCGGGGCGGGAGCGCGGGAGCGGCGATGGACATCCGGGAGCTGCGCTACTTCGTGCAGGTCGCGCGGGCCGGGAGCTTCAGCGCCGCGGCGAGCCGGCTCAACGTGGCGCAGCCCGCCCTGAGCCGGCAGCTCAAGAAGCTCGAGGACGAGCTCGGCGTGCAGCTCCTCGTCCGCCACGGCCGCGGCGTCGAGATCACCGAGGCCGGGGCGATCCTGCTCGGCGAGGCCGAGGCGCTGATCGACCATATCGGCCAGACCGTCGACCGGGTGCGCGGTGGCCGCCAGACCTTCTCCGGCCAGGTGGCGCTCGGCGTGGCGCCGACCTCCGGCCTGCTGATCGTGCCGGAGATCTACGAGCAGTTCCGCTCGCGCTGGCCCGAGGCGACCCTGGTGATCCGCGAGGGCATCAGCACCCTCCTGGAGGAGTGGCTGCTGGACCGTCGCATCGACATCGCCGTCCTGCACAATCCGATGCCGCTCGAAGGCATCGCGCTGCGCCCGCTCCTGCACGAGCGCATGGTGCTGGCTCTGTCCCCCGATCACCCGGCGGCCGCGCCGGAGGGCATCGGGTTCGCCGACCTGCCCGAAGTGCCGCTGATCCTGCCCTCGCTGCCCCACAGCAACCGCCGGCTGATCGAGCGGGCGGCGCTCCAGCACGACCTGCGCCTCGACGTGGCGATCGAGGTCGACAGCATCCCGCTGATCAAGTCGCTGGTGCGCCGCGGCTTCGGGGCGACGATCCAGACCTTCGCAGGCGTCGCGCTCGAGGTGGAGCGGGGCGAGTTCGTGGCCCGCGCGATCGAGCGCCCGCCGCTCACCTCGACCATCTGCATCGGTATGCCGGTGGAGGCACGCAGCGCCTGGCTGACGCTTGAACTGTCGCGCCTGGTGCGGGCCTGCGTGGCCGGGCTGGTGGCAAGGGGCGCCTGGGCCGGCGCCCGCATGGTCGAGGAAGCGGCGGAGGGCTGACACGCGCCTTGCCTCAATGCGAGGTCGGCGAGGGCGGGGCTTGAGCCGGCGCGATCGCGCGCGGCGTCTCGGCCTCGAGCGCGATTCCGCCCGCCGCCATCTCGGCCTGGAGGGCCTTCCACTTCTGCGGGTCGAAGGCGCCCTCCCAGCGGGCGATGGTGAAGGTCGCCACGACGTTGCCGACGACGTTGGTCAGCGCCGTGCACGTCGCCATCAGGCGGTCGACGCCGAACAGCAGGCCCAGCCCGTTGAGCGGCAGCGAGCGCACCGATTGCAGCGTCGCCGCGAGCTTGATGAAGGCGCCGCCCGCCACCGTCGTGCCGCCCTTCGAGGTGAGGAGCAGGATCGCCAGCACGCCGGCCTGCTGCCAGAGATCGAACGGCGTGTCGGTGGCCTGGGCGATGAAGGCGACGGCGATCGCCATGTAGATCGAGGTGCCGTCGAGGTTGAAGCTGTAGCCGCTCGGCACCACGAAGCCGACGATCGCCCCGTCGCAGCCCGCCTTCTCCAGCTTCTCCATCAGCCGCGGCAGCACGACCTCGCTCGAGGCGGTACCGAGCACGACGAGCAGTTCGTCCCGGATCAGCCGCAGGATCGCGAAGATCGACAGGCCTATCGAGGCCGCGACGCCGCCGAGCACCACGAGGACGAAGAACAGCGAGGTCAGCCAGTACAGGATGACGAGCTTGGCGAGGTAGACCAGCGTCGTCGCCCCGAACGCCCCGACCGCCGCCGCCATCGCGCCGAATGCGCCCAAGGGCGCCAGCCGCATGATGAAGCCGAGGATGCGGAACAGCACGTCCTGCGCCTCGCCGATGCCGCGCAGGATCAGGGAGTCGCGGCCGGCGCCGCCGACGCTGAGTGCCGCGCCGGTCAGGATCGAGATCAGCAGCACCTGCAGGATCTCGCCCTTGGCGAAGGCGTCGACGAGGGTGTGCGGGATGATCGAGAGGAAGAACCCCATCGCCGTGAAGTGGCTGGCGTTGCTGGCGATCTTCGCGACGTTCTCGTTCATCGCGAGGTTGGTCGCGTGCAGCCCGACCCCGGGCTCGATCACGTTGACCGCCACGAAGCCCAGCGCCATCGCGATCGTGGTCAGGATCTCGAAGTAGAGCAGAGACTTCAGCGCCAGGCGGCCGAGCTGGCGCATGTCGGCGACGTGCGTGAGCCCGAGCACGACCGAGCAGAAGATGATCGGTGCCAGCATCATGCGCAGCAGCCCGATGAAGGCGTCGCCGAGCGGCTTGACGGCGATGGCGGCGCTCGGCGCCAGCACGCCGAGGGCGATTCCGGCCAGGATGCCGATGATGACCTGGACGTAGAGCTGCTTCAGGCGTGCCATCTCGCTCGTTTCCTCACGGGGATTTCTTGGTGGGGGCCTCATAGGGGTCCCCTTCCGATCCCGACGGATAGCGGTTCCCTGAGCAACGTCCAATGCTTTGTCAGAATATATTGCTATAATCAATCGGCATAGCGACGAAAAACAGCGTTTTTATGCACTTTTGTGCCTGATCCGACTTGATGTCCGGGCTTGGTCTCGGTATCCAAAACCACCGCCGCAGAGCGGATCATTTTCAAAACCTGCCCGTTCGCCGCCGCGTTCGACCCGCCTGCTTGCCCAAGACAGGTGCGGCTGCCGTCAGGCCCGGTGTCGCAGGTTTCGACGCAGCACGATGCGACAAGGGAGGAGAGCATGACCTCATCCAAGGCTGGAAGCGCCGCCGCGATGGGTCTCGCCGCCATGATGCTGGCCACCGGGGCGGCGAATGCGGGCGAAATCCACGTCCTGGTGTCGGGCGCCTTCACGGGCGCCTTCAAGACCATCGCTCCTCGCTTCGAGAAGGCGACGGGCCATACGCTCGCCCTGAGCTGGGGGCCGTCCTTCGGAACCACCAAGGATGCGCTGCCGGTCCGCATCGCGGCCGGCCAGCCGGCGGACGTGCTGCTGATCGTCTCCGGCTCCCTCGACAAGCTCGTCTCCGAGGGCCGCTTCACTCCAGCCTCGCGGACCGACGTGGTGCGCTCGCGCATCGGCGTCGGGGTCAAGGCCGGCGCGGCAAAGCCGCCGATCGGCACGGTAGCCGAATTGCGCGACACGCTCCTGGCGGCGCCCTCGATCGGCTACTCGGAGGGCGCGAGCGGCGTCTTCGTCTCGACGGAGCTGGTGAAGCGCCTCGGGATCGCCGATCGGATCGCGCGCAAGATGCACAAGGTCACCGGCGAGCTGGTCGGCGAGGCGATCGCCCGCGGCGAGATCGCCCTCGGCATCCAGCAGGTGAGCGAGCTGCGCACCGTCGCCGGGGTCGATCTGGTCGGGCCGGTGCCGGACGAGGTCCAGAACGTCAGCACCATGACGGCGGCGATCTCCGCGGGCGCGAAGGACCAGCAGGCGGCACGGGCCTTCGTCGCCTTCCTGGCCACGCCCGAGGCTCGCGCGGCCCTCGAGCGGAGCGGCCTCGATCCCGTCGAGGCTCCGACGGCCGTGCCGACGCGCTGACGACCCTCCCATGTCCCGATCGGGTCGGTCCTGGCCGTGATGGCCCCGCGATCGAGCCGCACTGCCGAACAGAGAGACCGGACCCTCATGTCGAGCACCGCGACCGCCACGACGCCCGCAGCCTCGCCGCAGCCGGAAGGACCGCCGCCGGTCGCCCATCCCCGCAAGCCGGCTCTCGCCCTGCCGGCCGGCGCCTGCGATTCCCACTGCCACATCTACGGCCCGTTCGACCGCTTCCCGCTGCCGGCTGACCGCAGCTTCACGCCGAACGAGGCGCCGGAGACGGCGCTTCGCCGGATGCACGAGGCGGTCGGCCTCGCTCGCGCGGTGATCGTGCAGAGCCAGGGTCACGGCTTCGACCACCGGCCCCTGCTCGATGCCCTGGCAAGCGGACAAGGTCGCTATCGCGGCGTCGCCCTGGTGCGCCCCGACACGCCGCCCGAGGAGATCGCGAACTTCGCCGAGGCCGGCATCTGCGGCTCGCGCTTCAACTTCATGGCCCATCTCGCGGGCCGGCTCTCGCCGGAGGCGATCACGGCCGCGATCCGCCTGATCCGGCCCCACGGCTGGCACACCGAGATCCATGTCGGCGGCCGGCAGCTCGTGGAGGAGGAGACCTTCATCCGCACCATCGAGACGCCGGTGGTGATCGACCACATGGCCCGCCTCGACATCGCCGAGGGGCCGGACGGTCCGGTGGCGGGCGCCCTGAAGCGGCTCCTCGACACAGGGAAGGTCTGGGTCAAGCTGAGCGGCCCCGAGCGCCTCTCGAAGACAGGCGTGCCCTTCTCCGACGTCGTGCCGCTCGCCTCCGGCCTCGCCCGGCACGCGCCCGAGCGGGTGCTGTGGGGCAGCGACTGGCCGCACGTGAACCTGCACGGGCCGATGCCCGACGACGGCGACCTCGTCGACTTCATCGGGGCGATCGTGCCCGACGAGGCGAACCGCCGGCTCCTGCTCGTCGACAACCCGACCCGCTTCTTCGGCTTCGCCTGAGGCCGGAGGATCCGATGACGACCGCCACCGCCACGCTCGCGACCATCCCGGCCGCGACCACCTCCGAGGCGCTGCTCGCCAGCGCGACGCGCAAGAACCTCGTCCGGCTGATCCCGATCCTCGCGGTCGCCTACTTCTTCAACTACATCGACCGGACCAACGTCGGCTTCGCGGCGCTGACCATGAACCGCGACCTCGGGCTCACCAACGCCCAGTTCGGGGCGGCGGCCGGGCTGTTCTTCGTCGGCTACTGCCTGCTCGAAGTGCCGAGCAACCTGATCCTCTACCGGGTCGGCGCGCGGCGGTGGCTGGCCCGGATCATGATCTCCTGGGGCCTCCTGTCGGCGGCAACCGCCCTGGTGACGGGGCCGACGAGCTTCTACGGCCTGCGCATCCTCACCGGCGCGGCCGAGGCCGGCTTCTTCCCGGGCGTGCTGTTCTACCTCTCGACCTGGTTCCCGGCCCGGAACCGCGTCCGGGTCCTGTCGTGGTTCCTGGTGGCGATCCCGCTCTCCTCGGTGGTCGGCGGCCCGCTCTCGGTCGGCCTCCTGCAGCTCGACGGCCTCCTCGGCTGGAAGGGCTGGCAATGGCTGTTCGTGGTCGAGGGCCTGCCGGCCTGCATCATGGGCGTTCTCACCCTGATGGTCCTGCGCGACACGCCCAGGGAGGCGGCCTGGCTGACGGCGGAGGAGCGCGGCGCCCTCATCGAGGCGCTGGAGCGCGAGAGCACGAGCCGGCCGCGCAAGGATTTCCTGGCGGCGTTGCGGGACGGCAAGGTGTGGCTCCTCACCGGCATCCTGTTCAGCTACTGGCTCGGCATCAACGGCATCGCGATCTGGCTGCCCCTGATCCTCAAGGGGCACGGCCTCTCGACGGTGGCGATCGGCTGGCTCTCGGCCGTGCCCTACCTCGTCGCCTCGGTGGCGATGATCGCCTGGGCCCGCCACATGGACCGGACGGGCCGGCACCTCGCCAACCTCGCGGCGACCTGCCTCGTCGCCTCGGCCGGCTTCGTGATCTCGGTGATGTTCGGCTCCCTGATCCCGGCGATGATCGGCATCACTTTCGCGGTGATCGGACTGAGCTCGGCGCGCCCGGCCTTCTACAGCCTGCCCTCGCGCTACCTCACCGGCGCGGCGGCGGCGGGCGGCATCGCCTTCATCAACGCGGTCGGCAGCCTGAGCGGTTACGTGGCACCCTGGATCATGGGCGTGCTCAAGGACGCGACCGGCTCGTTCAATGCCGGGCTCCTCGGGCTCGCGGCGATGCTGGTGGTGTCCGCCTCGCTGACGGGCATCCTCGGCCTCGTGACCCGGGAGCGATGACCGGGGGCCGGGCCTCACGCTCAGCGAGGACGACGATGCCGATGATTCTCCACTGGTCGCCGCGATCTCCCTACGCCCGCAAGGTGATGATCGCGGCCCACGAACTCGGCCTCGTCGGCCGGATCGACTGTCGCAGTACCCGCGTGGCGATCGGCCGGCCGAACCGGGACCTGATGGCGGACAATCCGCTGAGCAAGATCCCGACCCTCGTTCTCGAGGACGGGACCGTCCTCGTCGATTCCGGCGTGATCGTCGAATACCTGAATGCCCTGGCCGGAGGCGGCCTCGTTCCGGCCGCCGGGGCGGGACGCTGGGCGACCTTGAGCCGGCAGGCCCTGGCCAACGGCCTCATCGACGTCCTGAACCTGTGGCGCAACGAGCGGTCGAAGCCGCCCCAACAGCAATCGGCGGCGTGGCTCTTGGCCTTCGCCGAGAAGACCGCGGCGACGATCGATCGCTTCGAGCGAAGCGCCGGAGCACTTGGAGCCGGGGAGTTCGGCATCGATCACATCGCCCTGGGCTGTGCGCTCGGCTACGCCGATTTCCGTTTCGCCGACCTCGACTGGCGCGAGCAGCGTCCGGCCTTGACGGCCTGGTACGATGCGTTCTCGGAGCGTCCCTCGGCCAGGGCGACCCGGCCGTACGAGTGACCAGGACTTACGTCAGGCCGGATTCGTGGCAAGTCGGCGCCACCGTCCTCGCCACCGTCGCCGCCGCGGCAGTGAGCCAGGCATCAGTCGCTCCGGGGACCAGAAGCCGCCCAAGGACCAAGGCCGCCGTGTATGGGAACGGCGCACCTCCTGACCCGAACACTCGCGAGGGTCAGAACCGAGATGAGCCCGCAGGTTCTGGCCTACACCATGAAGCGGATGATCCGGATCGTTGGGAGTTGGAGCGCCGATCACGGCGATCCGGGCACAAGCCCCCTCTGCACGCGGGGTCGCCGCAAGGGCTCACTCCGCATACCGGCGACCAAAACCGCGCGCTCACACAGCCTGGGTCAGGAGTAAGCATGCCGACCGGTCGGCTACGCGCCAGTTCGGGACCTTCGACGATCGCGCCGGGACTGGCTGCGCAACGCTTGATGGCGGATCGTCGAAGTCGGTCGATCGCGCGCCTCGGGCCCGGATGTTGCCGAGCCTGGGGCGAGATTGCACGCCGGGCCCCGCGGCTGTCCCTCGACCGTCGGCCCGGGACCAGTCACGCAACGGCGCGGCGATCAAGGATCCCACGCCCCGCTGAGGGCTCGCCGCTCAGGACCTGCCGAAGCCGTAAAGCGTCGCCGGGTTTTCGACGAGGATGCGCCGCCGCGCGGCCTCGCCCGGGGCCCACTCGGCCAGGAGGTCGAACAGGCCGGCATCGTCCGGCATGTGCTTCTCGCCGCGATGGGGCCAGTCGCTGCCCCAGACCATGCGCTCCGGCGCCGCCTTCGCGAAGAGCCGGGCGACCTCGGTCGCGTCGGCGTAGGCCGGCGGGCCGCTCGTGGTGTTGAGGTAGGCGCCCGACAGCTTCATCCAGGTCCGTCCGCCATCGAGGAGCTTGCGGACGACCGGGACGGCGCGGTGGTTCGGCCCCTGCCCGGGCAGGAGGCGGGCGAGGTGATCGATGACCAGCGGGGTCGGCAGGCGCGCCAGCACCTCGGCATGGTCGGCGATCTGATCGCCGGTCATGTAGACCTGGACGTGCCAGTTGAGGGGATGGACCTTCCGGGCCATCGCCTCCAGGCGCTCCGCCGTGGTGACGCCCCAGGATTGCGGGGTGACGAAGTTCACCCGGATGCCGACGGCCCCCCGGGCGGCCATGTCCTTCAGTTCGGCCTCGGTCACGTCGAGATCGACGACCACGACGGCGCGGGCCGACGCACCGAGCTGCGCCACCCCGTCCAGGGTGGCGCGGTTGTCGATGCCGTAGGTCGACGGAGTCACGACGACCGTGCGGCTGGTCCCGATCCGCTGCTGGAACAGCCGGTAGGCCGCAACGTCGCTGTCGGCGACCGGCTGGCCCTTCCAGTGCGGCGAGGCCGGAAAGCGCGTCGAGAAGATGTGGATGTGCGAGTCGCAGGCCTGCGCCGGCACCTCGGTCTTCGGCCGCTCGGTGCCGGAGGAGAATGGTACCGTGACTTGGGCGGGGGCCGTGACTTGGGCGAGGGCCTTGCCGGTGGGCAAGGTCGTGACAGCGAGAGCGCCGGCGGCTTTCAGCATGTCCCGGCGCGATGGAGTGAGAGTAGCCGTCATGGTGATCTCTCCTAATTCTTGTTTTGTGTCGATTGACAATAAGGCGCATCTCCCCTCTCCCATGTGGGAGAGAGGCCTGGAGATCGGAGATGCCGCGTGAGGGCGGCTCAGGTTCCGCAATGCCCCTGAGCTGTCGAGCTGCGCAGCTCGACCTTCGGCGATCGATTCCGAACCCGAGCCACCCTCACCCCGACCCCTCTCCCACACGGGAGAGGGGGGCCCGCAACTTGCCTGCGCCGCGCGGGATCATTTGAAAATCTTTCAGAAGCCGTAGAGCCGGGCCGGATTCGAGACCAGGATCTTGGCCTGCACGGCCGGATCGGGCGCCCAGTCCGCCAGGAGGTCGAGGAGGCCAGCATCGTCGGGCTTGGCATCGGCCGGCGCGGTCGGGTGCGGCCAGTCGGAGCCCCAGACCAGCCGCTCGGGGGCGAGCGCGACGTAGGCGCGGGCGAGCCGGCCGCGATCGGCGTAAAGCGGCGGGCCGGACTTCGACAGGATGTAGGCGCCGGTGAGCTTCACCCAGGCGCCGCTTTTGGCGATCAGGTCGGCGATCACCCGGAACCCCGGATGGTCGGGCCCGGCGGGCTCGGGCAGGTGGCCCATATGGTCGAACACCACCGGGACCGGCAGACGCTCCAGCACCTCCTTCAGCTCGACGATCCTTTCGCCCTCGGAGACGAGCTGGATGTGCCAGCCGAGATCGGCGATCTTGCGGGCGACCGGTTCGAGATCGGTGATCGGCGCGCCGCCCGGGAGCCGCGTCCCGAAGCGCACGCCGCGGATGCCGGCCTCGTCGAGGCGGCGCAGTTCCTCGGGAGTGACGCCGGCGTCGAGCATCGCGATGCCGCGGGCGGTCGGCCCGAAGGCTTTGAGCGACTCCACCAGCAGCCGGTTGTCGGTGCCGTAGGTCGAGGGCTGCACCACGACGTTGCGGGTCAGGCCGAGCCGGCGCTGAAGCGCGCGATAATCCTCGACGCTCGCATCCGGCGGCCGCAGCGTCGCGGCCGGCGCCGGGGGGAAGCGGGCATCGTAGATGTGGTGGTGGCAGTCGGTGGCGTTCGCCGGCACCGCGATCCGGGGCCGGCCGGTGCCGCCGGACCAGCGCACGGCCTGGGCGGCGGCCGGGCCGGCACTGCCGAGGGCGAAGCCGGCCGCCAAGGAGCCGGTTGCCAAGGAGCCGGTTGCCAAGAGCGCGAGGTGATCGCGCCGCGTCATCGTGCTCATCGGGGCGCTCATGCGTGGGAGAAGAGGGGCTGGCCGGGGGCGGGCATCGGCGCCGTCAGGATGCTGCCGGTGGCGGATTCGGTGATGAACAGGGTTGTTCGGTCCGGCCCGCCATACGCGACGTTGGTGGTCGAGATCCCGGCGGGCGATCTCACCCGCAGCAGCGGCTCGGCCACCGGCGACAGGCGCCAGATCGAGCCGAAGCCGGTATGGGCGACGATCAGGCAGCCCTCCTCGTCGAGCGCGATGCCGTCCGGCCCGCCCATGCCGCCATGGAGCTGCGCGAACACCCCGACCTTCGAGACCAGCCCGCTCGTCCCGACCGGGATGCGCCAGATCTGCTGCGCCCGGGTCACCGCGACGAACAGGTTCTTCATCGCGGTGTCGACCACGATGCCGTTGGGGCTCGGCACGGTGTCGATCAGGCAGGTCAGCTCGCCGGAGGGGCGCAGGCGGTAGACCCGGCCGGTCGGATCCTGGAGGCCGGTCTGGCCCTGGTCGGTGAAGTAGAGATCGCCGTTCGACGCGAAGGTCAGGTCGTTGACGCCGCGAAATCCCTCCGATCCCGCGGTTTCGAGGAACGGCGTCACCGATCCCGTATCGGGGTCGAGCCGCATGATGCCGTGCTTGTAGCAGGTGATGAAGATCCGCCCGTCGCGATGGATCTTCAGGCCGTTGGGCCAGCCGTCATACTCGGCGACGAGGTCCCAGGTTCCGTCCGGCGCGATCCGGAAGATGCGGCCGTGCGGGATGTCGGTGACGTAGAGCCGGCCCCGGCGGTCGAAGACGGGTCCTTCGAGGAAGGAGTCGATCGCCTCCCCGCCGCGATTGGCGTCGGCCCAGGCTGTGGGCTTTCGCACGCGGTAGTGGTCCGGCAGGCGGGTGAAGATTTCGGCCGTGACGGTTGGTGGCGGAGCGAAGTACATCGGTGGCCTCGGAAGATGCGGGATCGATCAGGCCGGCACCGCCTGCGCCCGCACGGAGCGGGCGTGCGAGCGGCTGATCATCACGACGCTGACGGCGGCCGCCAGGTCGAGGAGCGCCACCGGGAGAAGGCCCAGGGCGAAGCTGCCGGTGGCGGTCTTCACCAGGCCGACGACGTTCACCATCAGGCCGCCGCCGATCAGGTTGGCGATGGCGTTGATGCCGGCGAGCCCCGCCGCCAGGGTGCCGGCCGAGAGCCAGCCGGCCGAGAGCGCCCAGAACGGCCCCTTGAAGGCGTAGGCGCCGACAAGGGCGAACGACACCGCGACGATCGTCAGGGTGATGCCGCCCGCGAGGTTGAGGAAGGCGAGGCCGAGGCCGGCGAGCAGCAGCGGGATCGCGGTGTGCCAGGTGCGCTCGGCCCGGCGGTCGGAGTGCCGGCCCCACAGGATCATCAGTACCGTCGCGATGCCGTAGGGCACCGAGTTGACGAAGCCGGTCTGGAGGTTGGTGAGCCCGAACGACTTGATGATCTGCGGCTGCCAGACCGAGAGCGTGCTGCCGGTGGCCGAGGCGCCTGCGCAGACCAGCGCCATGGTGAGGAAATACTTGTTGCGCAGGAGCCCCCAGAGCGAGATGTGGCCGACCGGGGTCTTGCCCGCCGCCTCCTCGGCGAGGCGGGAGACCAGCCAGCCGCGCTGCTCAGGCGAAAGCCAGGTCGCGTCCTTCGGCTTGTCGGTCAGCACGAACAGGCAGGCGATGCCCAGCAGCACCGTCGGCAGGCCCTCCAGCACGAACAGCCATTGCCAGCCCTTGAGGCCGAGGAAGCCGTGCAGTTCGAGCAGCGAGACCGACACCGGCGAGCCGAGGAAGGTCGCGAGCGGGATCGAGACCGTGAAGGTGGCGAGCACGCGGGCGCGGTACCGGCCCGGCAGCCAGTAGGTGAGATACAGGATCGCGCCGGGGAAGAACCCGGCCTCCGCCGCCCCCAGGATGAACCGCATGACGTAGAGCGAATGCGGCCCGGTCACGAGCGCCATGCCCATCGTCACCAGGCCCCAGGTGATCATGATCCGGGCGATCCAGCGTCGCGCCCCGACGCGCTGGAGCGCCAGGTTGCTCGGCACCTCGACCAGGAAGTACGAGACGAAGAACAGGCTTGCGGCGAAGCCGAACATCGCCGGGGTCAGCCCGAGATCCTGGTTCATCTGCAGGGCGGCGAAGCCCACGTTCACCCGGTCGAGCAGGGCGAAGAAGTAGCAGACCATCAGGAACGGCACGAGCCGGAGGATCACCCGGCGCATGGTCGTTGCCTCGAGGGTCTGCGGCTCGTCTGTTGCGGCGCTCACGTCCCGTCCTCCCGATTCTTGGTGTCTTTGCGTCGTTCAGAGACCTTCGCAGCCGGCCTTCTCAAGCTCGCGCTCGACCCAGGACCGGTCGACAGTGCCGGCCTTGATCGCCGCCATGGTCTTGGCCTCGCCCTGCTGCTTCTTGTCGGCGGCGGCGAAGACCTTTTCCGTGAGGTCGTACGGCACGCAGACGAAGCCATCGTCGTCACCGACGATCAGGTCGCCGGGCTCGATCACCATCCCGTCGATGGCGATCGTGCAGTTCACCTCGCCAGGGCCGCTCTTGTACGGCCCGCGATGGGTCACGCCGGCGGCGTAGACCGGAAAAGAGTTCGCCTTGATCCAACCGAAGTCGCGGACGGCGCCGTTGACGATCACGCCCGCGCAGCCGACCTGCTGAGCATGCGAGAGCATGAGCTCGCCGAGGATCGCGTTGCTCAGGTCGCCGCCGGCATCGACGACGATGACGTCGCCGGGCTTCACGCGGTTGAGGGCGGCATGCACCATCAGGTTGTCGCCCGGGCGCGCCTTGACGGTCAGCGCGACGCCGCAGAGCACGCCGCCGCCATGCATCGGACGAAGCTGCGGCCCGCCATGGACCATGCGGCTCATCGAATCGCTGATGTTGGCGACCGCGATCGCCTTGAACTTCTCGACCGTGGCGGCGTCGACCGTGCGGGTGCGGGGATGGATCTTGAAGCCGATGGGCATGGGGGATTCCGAATCTGAGAGGATTGCTTGGCTCACGGGACCTGAGAACAAATCCGTCATTCCGGGGCCGCGCAGCGGAGACGGGAATACAGACACTCAGGTTTTCAGAAACAGCGAACAGCGTTCAACTGAACTCGGCAGACTAGGCGGCTCTGTGCGTGCCTTCGGCACGCCGGGATCCGCTGCGCGGCCCCGGAACGACCAGGAGTGCATGATTTCTATCGGCGGAGAACTGGACCTGAACGGTTCGAGATCAGTTCGGCTTCACCGCCTTCAACCCCGCCTTCTCGACCATCGCGTCCAGCGCCTCCTGATAGGTGGCCGGCACGACGCCCTTGAAGTGGTCCTTGAGCCCCAGGCTCTCCTTCCAGCGCAGGCGCTGGGCGATGGCCCGGGCCATGATCGGCTCGACACCGGAATCGGCGACCGCCTCGGCCGACATCTCCAGCTCCTCGGCCCGGCGCTTGGCATGGATGACGCCCGACGGGGTCAGACTCTGCACCGTGTCCATCCAGGGCCGGGCCAGGGTCTTCGAGGCGGAGGCGAGCACGACCTCGTCGATGCCGTATTGCCGGGCGGCGAGCAGCATCTCGTCGTGCAGGGCCTCGATGCCCTTGATGAGGACCGAGCGCAGGATCTTGATGCCCGACGCCGTGCCGAGGGTCGGGCCCATGAAGGCGATCTGCATCCCCCAGGGCACCAGCAGGTCGCGCACCCGCTCGCCGGCGGGCCCGCTCGACAGCATCCGCATGGAATAGCCGTGCAGCGGCGTGCCCTCGATGGCGCCGTCGCCGAGGAGCGCGCCGGTGGCCGCGAGGCGCTCGGCGACGCCCTGCTTCACCTTCGGGGTGGCGGAGGCGAAGTCGAGGAAGGTGTGGCGCTCCGAGAGCACCGGCGCGAAGGCCTCGGCGCTGTCGAGGGAGGCGACGCCCGGCGTCACGCTGACGATCAAATCGGCGGCCTCGGCGAGTTCGGCGTTCGAGCGCACGAGCGTGACCCCGGCCTCCCGCGCCCTTCCCTGGATCAGGTCGGCATAGGGCCCGTCGAAGGCGTACTTGTCGTAGCAGGCGATGCTCTCGAGGCCGGCGCCGCGCAGGCCCGCCCCGAGGGTGCTGCCGATCTCGCCGTAGCCGACGAGGCCGAACCGGAATTGCGTGCGCTCGGTCATGGATAACTCCTGTGATGTCGGGGTCAGTGCACCGCCGCCGTGAGGCGGGGCGCGGGGATCTTCGTGGCGAGGTGGTCGCGCAGGATCTCGACCGGGTGCGGCAGCCGCACGCCGTCGACGATCTTGGCTTGCGAGCGGCAGGAATAGCCGTCGGCGAGGAGACGGCCGGTCCGGCCCTTGTCCGCCACGGGCTTCGCCCAGCTGAGGCCGTAGATGCGCTCGGAGGCCGCCCGGTTCTCGGCCTCGTGACCGTAGGTGCCGGCCATGCCGCAGCAGCCCGCGGGCAGGACCGCGAGAGGGAGGCCGAAGGCCCGAAAAACCGTCGCCCAGGCCGCCACGGCGGCTTGCGCCGTCGCCCGCTCGGTGCAGTGCGCCAGCAGCCAGTAGGGCTCCCCGTCGGGGTCGGTCGCGCGGGCGTCGAGGCGCCCGGCGAGCCATTCCTGGACGAGATGGATCTGCGGCAGGTCGCGGCCGGCCAAGGCCTGGCGGTACTCGGAGCGGTAGGTCAGCGTCATCGACGGGTCGAGGCCGACAAGCGCCACGCCGGTCGCGGCGATCCGGTCGAGGTCGGCGGCGTTCGCGGCGGCGACCCGCGCGAACTCCCTGAGGAAACCGTGGACGTGCAACGGCTTGCCGTTGGGCCGGAAGGGCGCGAGCCAGGGCCGGACGCCTAAGCCGATCAGCAGGTCGAGGAGGGCCAGCAGCACCGGCGTATCGTAGTGGCTGGTGAAGGCGTCCTGCACCACGACGACACTCGCCAGCCGCTCGGCCGGCGAGAGCCGCGCCAGGGCCTCCGCGTCGGCCAGGACCACGCCGCGGCGCGCTATCTCCCGTCCGAGATCGATCCCGGACAGTTTCGGCGCGTGGACGAGGCCCACCGCCCTCCCCGCCCCGAGCCGCGTCGCGGCATTGACGAGACGCGGGGCCTTCGCGAGCCAGGGGGCCAGGGGCTCCAGGGCCGCGACCGCGTGGTGGCGCAGCGGCCGCAGGTAGCGGCCGTGATAGAGTTCCAGGAACTTCGCCCGGAAGGTCGGGACGTCGACCTTGATCGGGCATTGTCCGGTGCAGGACTTGCAGGCAAGGCACCCGGCCATCGCCTCGTGGACCTCGTGCGAGAAGTCGTCGTCGCGCCGGCGTAGGCTCGCGGCGAGGCGGGCCGGGAAGGTGAGCCAGCCGGAGCGGGTCCGCGACGCGCGGGCTTCCGCCAGCGGGTCGACCCCTTGCACCGCCAGCCGGCGCAGCCACTCGCGCATCAGCTGGGCGCGGCCCTTGGGCGAGTGCCGGCGCTCGCGCGTGCCCTTCCAGGACGGGCACATCGCCTCGTCCGGATCGTAGGTGAAGCAGGCGCCGTTGCCGTTGCAGTGCAGAGCTTCGTCGTAAGCGGCCCGCACCTCCGCCGGGATGGCCCGGTCGTGGCTGCCCTTGGTCGGCACGCCGTCGATGGTGAGGAGCGCGCCGCCGTCGGGTGCCGCGATCTTGCCGGGGTTGAACTGGTTCCTCGGGTCGAAGGCGGCCTTCACCGCCTGGAGGGCCGGGTAGAGCGGGCCGAACACAAGCGGCGAGAACTCGGAGCGCACGCCCTTGCCGTGCTCGCCCCAGAGGAGGCCGCCATAGGCTTGCGTCAGCGCGACGACCTCCTCGGTCACCGCACGCACCAGGTTTTCGGCGCCCGGTGCCTTCATGTCGATCGCCGGCCGGACGTGGAGCACGCCGGCATCGACGTGGCCGAACATGCCGTACTCGAGGCCGTGACGGTCGAGGACGGCCCGGAACGCGGCGATGAAATCGGCGAGGTTTTCCGGCGGGACTGCCGTGTCCTCCACGAAGGCGATCGGGCGCGCCTCGCCGGTCCGGTTGCCGAGAAGGCCGACCGCCTTCTTGCGCATGGTCCAGATCCGGCCGATCTCGGCCTCAGCCCGCGCGATCGTGTAGCCGCGCCGCCCCGCCGCGTGGCCGGCCGCGTCGAGCAGGGCCGTCAGGCGGGCAAGCTGTCCCGCGACCGCCTCTTCGCCGTCGCCGACGAACTCGACGAGGTTGACGCCGCGGGCCCGCTCGCCCGCATCCTCGGGGAAGAAGGCGGCGACGCCGTCCCAGACCGGATCGCCCTGGGCGAGCGCCAGCACCGTCGAATCGACGGTCTCGATCGAGGTCGGCGTGAGACGGCTCAGCGCCCGCGCATCGCGGAGCGCCGCGTCGAAACTGCCGTAACGCAGAACGACCAGGGCCGCGTGGCTCGGCAGCGGCAGGACTTTGAGCGTCGCCTCGGCGAGGAAGCCGAGGGTGCCCTCCGAGCCGCACAGGACCGCGTTGAGGTCGAAGCGCCCGTCGGCGCGCCGGATGTGGGCGAGGTCGTAGCCGGTAAGACAGCGGTTCAGCGGCGGGAACCGCTCGGCGATGAGCGGCGCGTTCTCGCGCTGGATTCGGTCGATCTCGCGGTGGATGGCGCCGGCCCGGTCGCCCCGTGCCTGCACCGCCGCGAGCCCGGCCGCGTCGAGGGGTTCGGACTCCCAGACCGTCCCGTCGGAGAGGATCGTGGTCAGCGCCCGCACGTGGTCGCGGGTCTTGCCGTAGAGGCACGAGCCCTGGCCGCACGCATCGGTCGAGATCATGCCGCCGATCGTGGCGCGGTTCGAGGTCGAGAGCTCGGGGGCGAAGAACAGCCCGTGGACTTTCAGCGCCGCGTTGAGCTGGTCCTTCACCACGCCGGCCTCGACCCGGACCGTACGGGCAACCGGATCGATCGCCAGGATCCGGTTCATGTGCCGCGACAGGTCGACCACCAGCCCGTCGGTGAGGGACTGGCCGTTGGTGCCGGTGCCCCCACCCCGGGGCGCGATCCGCATCTCGGCGAAACGATCCTCGGCGAGCAGCCGGGCGATCCGCACGAGGTCGTCGCGGTCGCGCGGGAAGGCGACGGCTTTCGGGGTAAGCTGGTAGATCGAGTTGTCGGTCGCCAGCACGGTGCGATCGGCCGGCGACAGGGAGAGATCGCCGGCAAAGCCCCGCGCCCGCAATTCGGCGCAGAAGGCCGCGTGGAGCGGCGCCGTCTCAGGAAGGGAGGCGAGGCGCGGGATCATGACGTCAGGCCGCGACCGCGACGGGGGTGTCCGCCCGGCGGACCTGGCGGCCGAAGGCAAGCATCAGCAGCGCCCCGACCAGCAGGCAGGCGCCGACCGCTAAGAGCGGCGCGGTGAACCCGCCCGAGAGGTCGCGCACGAGACCGATCATGTACGGCCCGGCAAAGCCCCCGAGATTGCCGATCGAGACGATCATGGCGATCCCGCCGGCGGCCGCCCGCCCGGTGAGGAAGCTCGACGGCACCGCCCAGAAGGTGGCGACGAAGGAGTTGATGCCCATCACCGCCACGCAGAGCGCCGCGATGGTGAGGACCGGCGTCGGCGTGACGGCGCTCGCCACCAGGGCCGCCGCGCCGACGAAGAGCGAGATCGCCGGGTAGATCGTCCGGTCGCTGCCGTGATCCGACATCCGGCCCCACACCACCATGGCGACCGCGCCGCAGATGTAGGGGATCGCCGTCACCACCCCGACGAGCGACGTGGCGAGGCCCAATTGCTTGATGATCTGCGGCAGCCACAGGCCGATGCCGAGGGATCCGACGATGGCGCAGAAATTGACGCAGGCCAGCATCAGGACGCGCCAGTTCCGGAGCGCCTGGGCCAGCGTCATCTTGTGCTTCTGCTCGATTACCGCCTTCTCGGCCGCGAGCTTGGCGACGAGAGCGTCGCGCTCGGGCGCCGACAGCCAGGCCGCCTTCTCGGGCCGGTCGGTCAGGACGAACAGGCAGGCGATGCCGAGAGCCACCGCCGGCACCGCCTCGAGGATCAGCAGCCACTGCCAGCCCTTGAGGCCGAACCCTTCGAGCTGGATCAGCGCGCCGGAGATCGGCGAGCCGACGATGTTGGCGACCGGGATCCCGAGCAGGAACAGGGCGGTCGCCCGCGCCCGCACCGCGGAGGGAAACCACAGGCTCAGGTACAGGAACACGCCGGGGACGAAGCCGGCCTCGCCGAGGCCGAGCAGGAAGCGCGCGATGCCGAACTGCACCGGGCCGGTGACGAAGGCGGTCGCCGCCGAGACCAGGCCCCAGGTGATCATGATCCGGGCGATCCAGATCCGCGCCCCGACGCGCATCATGATCAGGTTGCTGGGGATCTCGGCGATGAAATAGCCGAAGAAGAACAGGCCGGCGCCGACGCCGAAGGCGGTCGCCGTGAGGCCGATATCCTTGTTCATCGTCAGCGCGGCGAAGCCGACATTCACGCGGTCGAGGTAGCTGACCACGTAGCAGACGAACAGGAACGGCAGGATGCGCCACATCATCTTGCGATGCAGCGCCTGCTCGTCGACCGAGGCCGATGGTGTGAATGCCGGCTGCGCCGGTCCCGCCCGTGTCATGACGCTTGCTCCCAGCCGTTTTTTGCAACGGTGTTTCATTTTGAGTATCGGCGTCGCCGGCGCGGGTCAAGCGTGCCGGATGCTGCACGAATGCCGCAGGGGGTGAGCGACCGAGCGGGTGGTTTGGCGGCGGCGCGCGGCGCCGCTAAGGGAAGCGACCGCGAAGCCCGCAAGACCCGTGAGCGTGAAACGAATGCCGAAAGAGGCCCGACCGAGACCCAAGCTCGAAGGCGTCGCCTCGGCCGAGCGGGTGCTGACCGTCCTGACCGCGTTTCAGCGCGGCGACGACGCGCTCGAACTGACGGAGCTCGCCCGGCGCACGGAACTCGTGAAGAGCACCATCATGCGGCTGTGCATCTCGCTCGAGAAGTTCGGCCTGATCGAGCGGCTGGACGACGGGCGCTACCGCCTCGGCGTCGAGGCGGCGCGGATCGGCTCGGTCTACCAGCAATCCTTCGCACTGGAAGAACGGGTGGTCCCGGTGCTGGAGCGCCTGGCCGCCGAGTCGATGGAGACGGCCTCGTTCTACATTCGCCGCGGCAACCAGCGGCTGTGCCTGTTCCGGGCTGATTCGCCCTACCCGCTGCGGATGAACGTGCGTCCGGGCGACATGCGGCCGATGGACCAGTCGGCCATCGCCCAGGTGCTGGCAACCTTCGGCGATCGGGTGGATCCGGCAGCGACGCCCGAGCTGCCGCTCTACACCTCGGGGATCACCGATCCCCACGTCGCCTCCATGGCGATGCCGATCTTCGGTGCCGGGCGCCGGCTGATCGGAGCCCTCGCGCTGTCCGGCCCGTCCTCGCGCCTCGGCATCGAGCGGGCCGGTCTCCTGGCGCCGAGGCTCCGGGACGCCGCCGAGCGCCTGTCGGCCGAACTGGGAGCGCAGATGTGAAGCGAGGCACGGCCGACCGCAAGCGTCGCCGCGGCGAAGGTCCGGATCGTGCCGTCTTCCGGACGCGAGCGACGAGGAGGCCGAGAAGCCGCGTCGGGTCGGACGCGGCGGTTCACGACATCGATGCGCCCGGGTGATCCGGCCGGGTCGGCCGCATCAGGCCGGCCAATCGGCGGCACGCCCTGCTGTTTGCAACGCCCGCGATCACCCGAGATGGCAATCGTCGTCGTGGGGACGCGGACGCATGCTCCCAGGGACGCTACAGCCTCGGCGAAGACGAGATCAAGATCGGCTGCTCGGGCGAGACACTGAGGAACTGGGTGCGTCAGTCTGAGCGTGACCAGGGTGTGCGCCCTGGCCAGCCAACGTCGGCGACCAAGCCCTGGCTGCATGACCCAAGACAAAAAGCCTCCGAGGAACCCGGAGCGGTTCAATCGTAGCTTTGCCGCCGATGAATCCGACCGGCTGTGGGCCGCGGACATCACCTATATCCCGATGCGTGCAGGGTTCCTCTACCTGGCTATCGTTCTCGACGCATTCAGCCGCCGTATCGTCGGCTGGTCGATGGCGGATCACCTGCGAACTGAATTGGTTCTGGACGCAATTGAGTTGGCTGTCGGCCAGAGAAAACCGCAAAACGTGATCCATCACTCGGATCAGGGCTCGCAATATACATCGTTGGCCTTCGGCAGCCGCTGCCGCGAAGCCGGTGTGCGGCCCTCGATGGGCTCGGTCGGTGATGCCTACGACAACGCCATGGCCGAGAGCTTCTTCTCGACCCTGGAATGCGAATTGCTCGCCCGCCGGCGCTTCCACTCCCGGCCAGAGGCCCGCATGGCCCTCTTCAGCTACCTCGAAGGCTTCTACAACCCCGTGCGGCGACACTCCGCCCTGGGCTACCGCTCACCCCTCGTCTACGAACAGGAGCACAGCCCAAAACCCGCAACCAAGATCCTGCTCAGCCAAGCCCCACAGCCGTCCACAGCAACGGGGCAATCCCAGGCCAACCGTCTCACCCGCATCACCCAGGGTGCCGACAAAGGTGACGACGCCGCGGATTTCGTGAACGAACTGCGCGCCATGGCGGTGACGCCGCACGTCGCCTGCAACACGGCGGGACGCCGCTCCGCGATCGACGGCCGCACGACACGCCAGCCCGGCTATGCGATCAGCCAGACCATCCGCAAGCGGATCGAGGAAAGCTTCGGCTGGAGCAAGGAGATCGGCCTGATCGGCCGCTTCCGGGTCCGAGGGCGTGAGCGGATCGACATGGCCTTCACCGTCACAGCCGCAGCCTTCAACCTCGCGCGGCTGCCAAAACTCCTCGGAACGGGAGCGACAGCCTGACACAAAAACACCAGCGCCTCTTGCGACACTCGGCTGAACCCTGCTTCAGCGCATCGGGCAAGCCCGGCGCTACGAGCCACCGCGACGCCAGCGCAAGGCGAAGCCCGCCAAACCAAACAGCGCCGAACTACGCACCAGACCGGAACGACTCTTTTTCAGCAGCCTGCTAGAACTTTGATTTTGCCGCATTGTCTTCGACGAACAGGTATCCACTTCGTCGGAGGATACCCTAAGGTCAATAATCTGGCGGCTTGAACTTGAGAAAGGCTGCCGAGGGTGGGAGGCAGACCCCTTCCTCCCACCCTGAGGCGGATCTTCTGGCATGGATTTCAAGTGGTTGTTTCGTAGCGTGCCGAGAGCCTTGCTGCGACGATCTGCTTGATCTCAAGCTGCCGACCATCAGCTGTTGCCCATACGAGATCGCTGCCCTTGCTGGCCTCCGCATTGTGCCTGAAAACGTGGCTGCGGGCATCGGACGTCAGAGCCTCTGTGACCACGTAGATGATATACTGTGCCCGGTGTTCAGTGCTCCTCATTTTTGCAAATTCGTTTGGTGTTAGCTCGACCACAAGGTCCCGTCCGCTCAACCCCTTCACCTCGACCTTCAGTACCGCACCGGTGGGAGCCGTAACGTTCAAATCCCATCCGATGCCATCCTTCTCGACGGAGCGGACGGCCTGTGAGCCTCCTGCTTTTGATCGATAGTAGGCGGTGGCATGTCGAATCGCAGCAAGCTCAATCCGCTGCCGCAACTCTGGGTCAGTTTGGTGCTTGGCCCCCTTGGTTCCGGCCTTCGGTTCCTCCGCGAACACACCATCCGCAGCGACATATGCAGCTACCAATGCGCGGAACTCGTCTTTTCCGCCATACCACACTGGGCTCTGTCCCAAATTGCCCTCTTTCTTCGAAGTCGGAATTTTAAACAAACGCTGGTCGATGGGCAGTAGAACTGCTTCGTCCGCTGGAGCCTCGATCTGATAGCTAACATCGAATCCCTTACTGCGTTTTAATTTTATATGATTGTTATTTTTAAATATAGCAGCACTCTTGTACCATCCGACGACATATGTCTTCTTGTCGCTGGGATTTCGAGCAATCCAGATGACTGTGACCGGAGTTACGGACTCGTCGGATGACGAACCGCCCAGGTTCTTAAGGTTGATACGAGCGGAACGAGGGACGTAGCCATAGACTTCGCCATCAAAAGGAGCCAAGTTAAGAACCTCAAGCCCTATGTTGCCGTCATTGAGATAGCCGCGGCCACTACTGGCATGTCGCTTGCCGATGGACCAGCGTAATCTTTCATTCATCCAATATTGATGAATACCATGTGATCCGCCTTCATGATACACTCCGAAGGTTACCGTATCAAAACAATCGGGATACTATTATCTGATGCAATGAATGGAAATTGTATATTTGGCAGTTTTAACACTTTTGTGTGTCACTGACCGAGCGCACACTAACTGCCTGCGTAACAGGATTTTCAACCAGTTAGAGCGTTTTTGACAAATTTAATACGAGTTATTCGGATAAATTTGGAAAAAAATCAACGACCTATATAAGCGTCCAATTCAAGTGTGATCGCGATTTGCTCTAATTGATCAATTAAATGCTTCGACCATTCAGACATGATAATCAAAAAACAAAAATTTGTCTGTAAATCCTTATTTATAACGCTTCTGAAAATCCGATATTTTGATATTATGTAATGAACTGCAAGCAGCGCGCTCTCTTGATTGGATCTTAACCCCAAGGGGTCACCCTCCCTTACTCGACATTGAACCGCCGGAATCGGTTCCAGGCCAGGAACGGCACGCCCGACAGGAGCGCGTCGAGAGCCGCGTCGGTCTGGAAGCAGCCGTTGACCGAGACCCGCGGCAGGGCGTGCAGGTGGTCGGCGTGTCCCGGGAACAGGTGGCCGGGCCGCGTCGTCACGCCGGTGCGGTAGCCGGCCTCGCGGGCGAGGGCGAAATCCCGCTTGCCCGCCGAGCCCGGATCGCCGACCGGGTAGGACAGGTGCTCCGGCACGCAGCCGAGGAGCGCGGCGAGCCGCGCCCGGCCCTCGACGATCTCGCGCCGGGCCGTGGCGGCGTCGTGCTTGGCGAGCATCGGGTGGGTCAGGGTGTGGGCGGCGAGCGTCACCGCCTCGTCCCGGGCGAGGTCGCGCAGCTCTGGGCCCGACAGGCACAGCTCGGCGGCGATTCCCCCCGCATCGATCCCGGCCTCGGCGCAGAGCCGCAGGATCGCCGCGCGCAAGACCTCTTCCGGCCCGGCCCGAAGGGCACGGTAGGCCTGCGCGAAGGCCGCGGATTTCCGCGCCGCGCCGCGGGCGGGAAGGTCGAGCCCGACCTCCGGCAGCCGCACCCGGTCGAGGGCGCCGATCGCCCGCTCGAGCTCGATCCACCACAGCCGGCCGGTGCCGGTGGCGAAGTCGTGGGTGACGTAGAGCGTCCAGGGCGCACCGTGGCGGCGCAGCACCGGGACGGCGTGTTCCAGGTTGTCGCGGTAGCCGTCGTCGAAGGTCAGCACCGCGAAGGGCGGTCCGCCCGCGCCGAGCCGCCGCGGCAGCTCGGAGAGCGGCACGACGGAGAAGCCCCGCGCCCGGAGCGCCGCGAGCGTGCGGTCGAGGAAGGCCGGGGTGATCGACAGCAGCCGGTTCGGCGCGTAGGCGCCCGGCGGGGGGGCGTCCGGCCGGACGTGGTGGAAGGTCAGGATCACCCCGCACCCGCGGGCGAGCGGCGCGAGCCAGCGATCGGCCCCCGTGGCCGCGATGGCGGCGAAGCCGGCATGGAACAGGCGGTGGCGGGCGTCGGTCGCGAGCATGACCGGAGGATCGCCGCGATCGGCCAAAGCTTCGTTACGCCGTTTGCGGATTCTGCACGCTTGGCCGCTATCCCGGCACGGGAATGGGCGGGAGCGGGGCGATGAGCGGGACGATGCGACTCGCGGCGGACGGCGCGATGGCCGAGGCAGGCCCGGCCGACGCCCTGGTGCCCGAAATCTTCCCGAGCCTCGCGGCCGCGGAAAGCGTCTGGCGCGCCCTCGAATCCGCGCCCGGCGTGGTGATGACGCCCTACCAGCGCTTCGACTGGGTGGCGGCCTGCGCCGCCGCCCTGCCGCTGGGCGCCCGCCCCTGCCCGGTGCTCCTGCGCGACGCCGCCGGGCGCCCCCTGGCGCTCCTGCCCCTGGCGGTCGGGCGCGAGGCCGGCATCCGGGTCGCCCGGGTGATCGGCGGCCGGCACGCGAACTACCACATGCCGGTCTTCGCCGGCCCGGAGGCCGCCGCCCTCCCGGGCGAGGCCTATCGCCTGGGCTTGCGGCGCGCGGGCATGCGGGCCGGGATCGACGTGATCCACCTGCCGGACCAGCCGCGGGTCTGGAACGGGGTGGGCAACCCGCTGGCGCAAGCCGGTACCGCCTCGCCGAGCGACGCCTACGGGCTGGCGCTCGAGGCCGACCCGGAGGCGGTGCTCAAGCGCGTGCTGAGCGGCGACGCCCGGCGCAAGCTGCGCCAGAAGGAGAAGTGGCTGGTCGCGGCGCACGGCCCGGTCGCGCACCGCGTCGCGGCGGACGAGGCCGGGGGCGAGGCGATCCTGGCGGCCTACCTCGCCCAGAAGGCGGTGCGCTTCGCGCAAGGGGGCATCGCCGATCCCTTCGCCGATCCGGCGGCGCGCGGCTTCCTCCGCGCGGCAGCCCGGGCCGGCGCCCTCGAGCTGCACTGCCTGTCCACCGAGGGCGGGCGCATCCTCGCGACCTTCGTCGGCGCCGTCGACGCGCGCCGCTTCAGCGGCATGCTGACCTCGTTCGATCCCGATCCGGCGCTCGCCCGCTTCAGCCCCGGCGACCTGCTGCTGCAGGCGCTGATCCGCGACCAGGCCCGGCGCGGCCGCACCGCCCTCGATCTCGGGGTCGGCGAGGCGCGCTACAAGGCGAGCGTCTGCGACGAGACCATCGCCCTCGTCGACGCGGTGCTGCCGGTGACCCTGCGCGGCCGGGCCTTCGGCGCCGCCTCCGCGGCGGGCGCGCGCCTGAAGCGGCGGATCAAGCGCGATCCGCGGCTCTGGGCCCTGGTCGGGCGGGTGCGCAAGGCGCTGGCGCGCCCGGCCTGACCGTCACGCCACCGGCCCCGACACCCCCGCCTGGTCGAAGGTCGCCATCTCGCGGTGGCAGGCCACCGCCGCCTTGACGACGCCGAGCGCGAGCGCCGCGCCGCTGCCCTCGCCGAGGCGAAGCCCGAGGTCGAGGAGCGGGCGCAGGCCGAGACGCTCCAGCACCGCGGCGTGGTCGCCCTCGGCCGAGACGTGGCCGGCGAGGCAATGGTCGAGGGCGCGGGGATCGAGGGCGTGGAGGAGCGCCGCCGCGGCGGTCGAGACGTAGCCGTCGATCACCACCGGCACCCGCTGCAGCCGCGCCGCCAGGATCGCGCCGGCCATCGCGGCGATCTCGCGGCCCCCCAAGCGGGCCATCACCGCCAGCGGATCGTCGAGATGGCCCTGGTGGCGCGCGAGTGCCGCCTCCACCGCCGCGACCTTGCGGGCATGGCCGGCCTCGTCGATGCCGGTGCCGCGGCCGACCCACCGCGCCGGCTCGCCGCCGTAGAGGGCGGCGTAGATCGCCGCCGCCACCGTGGTGTTGCCGATGCCCATCTCGCCGACCGCGAGCCCGTCGGTGCCCGCCGCCACCGCCTCCATGCCGAACGCCATGGTGGCGACGCAGGCCTTCTGGGTCATCGCCGGCTCGGTCGTGATGTCGCCGGTCGGCATGTCGAGGGCGAGATCGAACACCTTGAAGCCGAGGCCGTAGGCGGCGCAGATCTGGTTGATCGCCGCGCCGCCGGCGGCGAAGTTGTCGAGCATCTGGCGATTGACCGCCGAGGGGTAGGCCGAGACGCCCCGCGCCGCGACGCCGTGGCTGCCGGCGAAGACGCAGACCAGCGGCCGGTCGAGGCTCGGCGGCGCCTTGCCCTGCCAGGCCGCCATCCAGGCGGCGAGGAATTCGAGCCGCCCGAGGCTGCCGGGGGGCTTGGTCAGGAGCGAATCCCGGGCCGAGACCTCGGCGGCGGCGGCCTCGTCCGGCCCCGGCATGGTGGCGATCAGGCGGCGGATGTCGTCGAACGGGGCGGCGTCGGTCGGGATCCCGGGGGTCGGTGTATCGGCCATGGCGAGCGTGTCCTGCGGGGGCAACCCTGGAGGCGGGGCTATCGTGAGGCGTGCAGATACAGCAAAATGCCGTGTCGGGGCGAATCCGCGCGCGCGGGTCGCAACGGGGGTCGACGGCGTCGGGATGGGTTGCGTGATGGCGACGGACAGGAGCGCCGAACCCGGCCGGGCGGAGGATCGGGCCGACGATGCGTTCGAGCCGCCCCCGCCCTCCTCCGGCCCCTGGCCGCCGCTCGCCGACCTCGCCGCCTGCCTGCGCTTCTACAGCCGCCTGCCGGTGCCGGCGCTGCCGGGCGAGACCGACCGGCACGCCGCGCCCGACTTCCGCATCGTGCCGCGGATGCTGCCGCTCGCCGGCTTGGTGATCGGCCTGCCGGGCGCCGTCGCGCTCGCCGCCGCCCTCGCCCTCGGGCTCGGGCCCTTCCTCGCCGCCACCCTGGCGCTCGCCTTTGCCACCCTGGTCACCGGGGCGCTGCACGAGGACGGCCTCGCCGACGTCGCCGACGGGTTCGGGGGCGGCCTGACGCCGGCCCGGCGCCTCGAGATCATGCGCGACAGCCGCATCGGCGCCTACGGGGCCGCCGCCCTGGTCCTGTCCTACGCTCTGCGCATCGGCGCGCTGGCGACGCTCGCCGACCGGATCGGCTGGCGCGTCGCCCTGGCGCTCCTCGCCGCCGCGGCGCTCTCGCGCACCGCGGCGCTGTGGCCGCTCTGCCGCCTGCCTCCCGCGCGCCCGGACGGCGCCGCCCACGCGGTCGGGCGGCCGACGGGGGCAACCCACGCCACCGCCTGGGCGCTCTGCCTCGCCGTGCTGGCGATCGCCGTCCTCCTCGGCCTGCCCTGGCTGGGCCTGACGCTGGCCGCGCTCACGGCGTTCGTCGCCGCCTGGACGCTGACCCGGATGGCCGCCCGCCTCGTCGGCGGCCAGACCGGCGACGTGATCGGGGCGAGCCAGCAGATGGCCGAGATCGCCGCCCTCCTCGCCCTCGTGATCGCGATTCCCGCCTGATGCCCGCCTCGTCGCCGACCCCCTCCTCGCCCTGCATCCGTCTCTGCGTCCTCGATCCGGTCTCCGGCCTGTGCGAAGGCTGCGGCCGCACCGGCAGCGAGATCGCCGCCTGGGGCGGACTGCCCGAGGCCGAGCGGCTGCGGATCATGGCGGGCCTGCCGGCACGCCTCGCCGCCCTCGAAGCCGGGGCCCTGCCGGAGCCCGGCCCGGCTCCCGCGGTCGCCTGACCGGTGCCGGGCGCCGTCGGCATCGGGCTCCTGCTCCTCGCCTGCGCCTCCGCGCTGGGACAGCTCGGCGCGCGCGAGGTCGCGGGCCTGCGGCCCGAGGAGGCGGCAGGCCTCGCCGGCGCCGGCGCCGCCCTCCTGCTGGTGCTGAACGGCGTCGGCCACCGCTTCCGCGCCGGCTTCGGCGAGGGGCTGTTCGCGCTCGCGGTCTGGGGCGCGGTCGGGGCCGGGGGCGCCGTCCTCTACACCTACCGCGACCAGGCGCGGGACATGGCGTTCCGGGCGCTGGCCGAGATGAATCCGGGCCAGCCGGTGCCCGGCCGCGGCGAGGAGGTGGTGATCGCCCGGCGCATCGACGGTGGCTTCACCGTGCAGGCCAAGGTCAACGGCCGCGGGCAGTCCTTCGCCTTCGATACCGGCGCCTCCGCGGTGGTGCTCACCGCCGAGACCGCCGCGGCGCTGGGCATCCATCCGGGGCCGGCCGCCTACCGGGTCCAGGTGCAGACCGCCAACGGCCGCACCGCCGCGGCGCCGGTGGTGCTCGATACCGTCGCGGTCGGTCCGATCACCGAGACCCGCGTCGCCGCCCTGGTCACCCGCCCGGGGGCGCTGAGCGTCAACCTGCTCGGGATGAGTTTCCTGGAGCGGCTGGCCTCCTACGAGGTCAGGGGCAGCCGGCTGATCCTGCGCGGGGCGCGGGGGTGAGACGCGCCTTCACATCCGCTTCTCGAAGAAGAAATCCGGATAGGGGTCGTCGTTGAAGCGCTCGATCTCGATCCAGCCGGTGCGGCGGTAGAGCTGCAGGGCCTCGGTGAGGGCGCTGTTCGAATCGAGGCGCAGGGTCGTGATCCCGAGGTCGCGCGCGGCGGCCTCCGCCGCCTCCATCAGCCGGCGGGCGAGGCCGAGGCCGCGGGCGGAGGGGCAGACCCAGAGCCGCTTGATCTCGGCGACCTCGCCGCCCTTGCCCTTGAGGCCGACGCAGCCGACCGGCAGCCCGTCCGACACGGCGACCAGGAAGGCACCGCGCGGCCGCATCATGTCGGCGGCCTCCGGATCGCGGGAGAGCGCGACGTCGAAGCCGGTCGAGAGCCGCCGCCCGAGCTCGGCGTAGTACTCCGTCAGGCAGTGCACGGCCGCGTCGGAGCGCGGATCGGCCTCCTCGATGGCGATTCCCTCGCGGCCGAACGCGGTCGCGACGAGGTCCATCGCGCGCAGGAGATCGTCGCCGCGGGGAAAGCGCGCCATCAGGTCCGCGGCCTGCCCGTTCGACAGGGCCTCGTAGGCGGAGAACTCCTTCCGGCCGGCCTCGGTCAGGGCGGCGACGCGGCGGCGGGCATCGGAGGGATGGGGCAGCGTGACGACCAGCCCCTCCTCCTCCAGGCCGCGCAGGAGCCGGCTCGTCAGCCCGGAATCGAGCCCGAGATAGTCGCGCAAGGTGGCGACGTCGCCCCGCCCGTGCCCGATGGCGTTGAGCACCCGCGCCGCCCCGAGGGGCCGGCCGCGGCCGAGGAACGAGGTGTCGAGGGCCCCGACCGCGGCGGTCACGGCCCGGTTGAAGCGGCGGATGCGGCTGATGGCGTCGATCGGCATATGTCTGACTTAAGTCAGCAATGTGTCGCCGTCAACCCGCATCACGCGCCGCCCTCAGCCTCGCAAAAGAAAAGCCCCGGCCTTGCGGGCCGGGGCTTCGGGTCGCGGAGGCCGGGGCTGCGCAGCGCCCCGATCCGGCTCAGTTGTTCCGGTTGCCCATCAGCGAGAGCAGGAACTGGAACATGTTGATGAAGTCCAGGTACAGCGTCAGGGCGCCGATCACCGACACCTTGGCGGCGGTCTCGCCGTCGAAGTTGCCGTAGACGTACATCTCCTTGAGCTTCTGCGTGTCGTACGCGGTCAGGCCGGCGAAGATCAGCACGCCGATGACCGAGATCGCGAATTGCAGGGCGCTCGAGGCCAGGAAGATGTTCACCAGGCTGGCGATGACGAGGCCGATCAGGCCCATCACCAGGAACGAGCCGATGCCCGACAGGCTCCGGGTCGTCGTGTAGCCGTAGAGGCTCAAGCCGCCGAAGGCCGCCGCCGTGATGAAGAACACCTGGACCACGCTCGCGCCGGTGTAGCGGATGAGCAGCGTCGAGAGCGACGCACCCATCACCGCCGCGAAGGCGAAGAAGGTGGTGCGGGCCGACGCGGCCGACATCCGGTCCATCCGGAACGAGAACAGGAAGATGAAGGCGAGCGGCGCGAGCGCGATCACCCACATCAGCGGCGAGCCGTAGAGCGCTTTACCGATCGGGGTAAGCGGGATCGAGCCGATCCGCGCCACCGCGTCGGCCTGCGAGGTCGCCACCGCGAGCTTGTTGATGCCGATCGCCACCAGCCCGGAGATGCCGAGGCCGATGACCATGTTGTTGTAGACGCCGAGCATGAACGCGCGCAGGCCCTGGTCGACCTGCACCTGGCTCTGGGCGTAGCCCGTGGGCCCCCCGTAGCCGCTCGCGTTCCCCTGCCGGAACGGGCTGTTCTCGAATGCCATGGGAGATTCCTTCGGAAGCTCTCTAGCGTGGATGTTCCTGGTGCGAGGTTCTCACGCGACCCTCGGACGCTTGCGCGTCGGATCGGCATCCGGTCCCTCGCGGGGCCAGTCGCCTTGACCGGAATATGTGGGGTGCGGCGAGCGCGCACAAGGGCGTTGGCGGATCCGACGTCGATCGGAATCCGGCCGAACCCAAGGTCAATCCGCCGCAGGCGGTGCGAAGGATTAACACTCCTACAGATTTCGTAGGTACTGCGCCGGCTTCTGGCTGAGGATGCGCCAGGTCCCGGCGAGCCCGAGCACGATCGCCACCACCACCGCCAGGACCGCCGCGAGCACCGCCCCCGAGAGGTCGAGGGCGAAGTCGAGACGCATGACCTTCGTGAGGATCACCCAGCCGGCCAGGGTCCCGGCGGCGAGGCCGAACAGGGCCGTGGCGAGGCCGAGCGCGCCGTACTCCATCGTGTAGGCGCAGAGCAGCCGCGCCCGCGTGGCGCCGAGCGTCTTGAGCACCACGGCGTCGTAGAGCCGGGCGCGGTGGCCGGCGGCGAGCGCGCCGGCCAGCACGAACAGGCTCGTCGCCACCGCCACCGCGCTGGCGCCGCGGATCGCGAAGACGAGCTTGGCCACGAGGTCGTTGACCGCGTCGAGGGCGTCCTTCACCCGCACGCTGCTCACCGAGGGGAATTCCTTGGCCGCATCGCGCAGGATGCGGGCCTCGAGGGCGGGATCCGGCCCCTCCGGCAGGGTCAGGGTGGCGAGGTCGCTGTGCGGCGCGCCCCGGAAAGTGCCGGGGGAGAACACCATCACGAAGTTGATGCCGAGGTTGCGCCACTCGACGTGGCGCAGGTTGGCGATTCGGACGGTGAGGCTGCGCCCGAGCACGTTGACGGTGACGGTGTCGCCGACCTTGAGGTTCAGGCTGCGGGCGAGCTGGTCGTCGAAGGAGACGAGCGGCTTGCCCGCCTCCTCGCCCTTCCACCACCGGCCGGACGTGATCGTCGAGCCGTCCGGCAGGTCCTCGGCGTAGGTGATGCCGCGGTCGCCGTCGAGCACCCAGGCGGCGTCCTCGCCGGCCTTGATCCTACCCGCCGGCACGCCGTTGAGCGCGGTGATCCGCCCGCGCATCATCGGCACCCGCTCGATCTTGGCCCGCGGCGCGGCGCGGCCGAGGAACTGGTCGAAGGCCTCCGAATCGCGGCTCGGGATGTCGAGGAAGAACAGGCTCGGCGCGCGTGCCGGCAGCGAGCGGGTCAGCGTCCGGGTGATGTTGGCGTCGATCAGGCTCAAGGTGACGAGCAGCGTGATGCCGAGGCCGAGCGACAGCACGATCGAGGGCGTCAGCGCCCCCGGGCGGTGGAGGTTGGCGAGCGCCAGCCGCGGGGCGGCCCGGGCCGGGCGCGGCAGCCGGCGGGCGAGCGCCATCAGCCCGGCGGCGACGAGGCGCAGGAGCCCGAAGGCGAGGCCCGCCGCCGCGATGAAGATCAGCGCCACGGCCCGGTCGTAGGCGGTGGCGAGCGCCAGCCCGACGAGGCCGGCGAGAGCGAAGCCGAGAATCGCGAGGTAGCGCGGCCGCGGCCAGCGCCGGTCGGGATCGACGGTGTCGCGAAACAGCCCCGAGACCGCGACGTCGTGGGCGCGGCCGAGCGGCCCGATCGCGAAGGCGAGGGCCGTCAGCGCGCCGTAGAGCGCCGCGACCGCGAGTTCGCCGGGCGCGAGCGTCGGATCGAGCGGCAGCGGCAGCAGGGCGCCGAAGGCGGCATCCAGCGCGAAGGGGATGACGGCGCCGACGACGAGGCCGGCCGCGATGCCGATCCCGGCGATCAGCATGACCTGCGTCAGGTAGATCCCGACCACCTGGCGGCCCGGTGCGCCGAGGCTCTTCAGGGTCGCGATCGAGGCGCGCTTGCGCTCGACGAAGGCCCGCACCGCGTTGGCGACGCCGACGCCGCCGACGAGGAGCGCGGTCAGGCCGACCAGGGTGAGGAACTGGGTGAAGCGCTCGATGCTGCGGGCGAAGCGCGGATCGGCGTTGAGCCGCGAGCGGATCTCCCAGCCGGCCTCCGGCAGGGCCGCCTTCGCCGCGCTCACGGTCGTCTCGACCGCGGCGTCGTCGCCCTCCGGCAGGGTCACCCGGTAGACGAACTTGTTGAGGCTGCCGGGCTGGACGAGGCCCGAGGCCTTGAGCGCGTCGAGCGACACCATCAGGCGGGGCCCGAAGCCGATGCCGCCGGCGATCTTGTCCGGCTCAGCGGCCAGCACCGTGCGCAGCACGATTTCGGCGCCGCCGACGGTGAGCCGGTCGCCGAGCTTGAGGTCGAGGCGGGCGAGCAGCGCCGGGTCGGCGGCGGCGCCGTAGACGCCGTCGCGGGCGGCGAAGATCCCGGCGGGGGGCATCGCCGGCTCGGTCGCCAGCGCGCCGACCACCGGGTAATCGGGCCCGACCGCCTTCAGCTCGACGAGAGCGGCGCCCTTGTCCCCGGCCGAGGCCATGGCGCGGGTGAAGCCCACCACCGAGACGCGGCCGCGCGAATCCAGGAAGGCCCGCTCCTGCGGGCTCGCCTCGCGGTGGATCAGCCCGAAGGTGACGTCGCCGCCGAGGATCCGCCGTCCCTCGCGGGCGAGCCCGTCGGAGAGCGAGCGCGACAGCGAGGCGACGCCCGCGATGGTGGCGACCCCGATGGCGATGCAGGCGAGCAGCACCGTGAAGCCGCGCAGGCCCCCGCGCAGTTCGCGCAGGGCCAGGCGCAGGGTCAGCGGCAGGCAGGAGGGACGGCCCGGACCGGAGGCGGCGAGGTCGGGAAGGCTGCCATGCATGGGGTTACGCGCTCACCGCCGCGTCGATCAGCCCGGAGCGCAGACGCACCGTGCGGTCGCACAGGCGGGCGAGCCCGGGATCGTGGGTGACGAGGACCAGGGTGGCGCCGCGGTCGCGCTTGAGCGCGAAGAGCAGCTCGACGATCTGCGCGCCGGTCGCCTCGTCGAGGTTGCCGGTCGGCTCGTCGGCGACGAGGATCGCGGGCTCGGGCACCACCGCCCGGGCGATGGCCACGCGCTGCTGCTCGCCGCCCGACAGCTGGGCCGGGTAATGGTGCAGGCGGTGGCCGAGGCCGACCGCTTCCAGCTCCCGCGCCGCCCGCGCATGGGCATCCGGCGCATCCGCCAGTTCGAGCGGGAGCGCGACGTTCTCGAGCGCCGTCATCGTCGGCACGAGGTGGAAGGACTGGAACACGATGCCGATGCGCCGACCGCGGAAGCGCGCCAGGGCGTCCTCGTCGAGGCCGGCCAGATCCGTGCCCTCGATCACCACCCGGCCCGAATCCGGCCGCTCCAGCCCGGCCATGGTCATCAGCAGGGTCGACTTGCCCGAGCCCGAGGGACCGACGAGGCCGACCGCCTCGCCGGGCGCGACGGCGAGCGAGATGCCCTTCAGGATGTGGACCCGGGCGGCGCCGCGGCCGAGGCTGAGATCGACGCCGTCGAGCGCGATCGCCGGTCCGGTGGCCTTGTCGGTCATGCAGGGAAAGCCGATCTGTAGCGCGGCGACCGCGAAGGGCCGCCGCCGGAGGTGACGTGTTGGGACGGACCTACGCAGGACAGGCGGCCCGCCGGCCCGATATGGGCCGCGCATCGATGGTTCGCCATGATGGCCGCCGCGCGGCGCTCGCATTTCTGATCGTTTCGCTGCTGATGACGCTCGTGACGCCGCTCCACGCCCAGGGCTCGAAGGAGCCCGGGAAGGATCGCCCCCTCAACCTCGTCGCCCTCGGCGACAGCCTGACGGCGGGCTACGGCCTGCCGGCGGCGGCCGCCTTCCCGCTGCAGCTCGAAGCCGCCCTCAAGGCGCGCGGCCATGCCGTGACGGTCGCCAATGCGGGCGTCTCCGGCGACACCGCGACGGGCGGGCTCGACCGGGTCGACTGGTCGGTGCCGGACGGGACCGACGGGGTGATCCTGGAGCTCGGCGCCAACGACATGCTGCGCGGCACCGACCCGGCGGTGACCGAGAAGGCGCTCGACGCGATCGTCGCCAGGCTGAAGGCCCGCGGCATCCCGGTCCTGCTCGCCGGGATGCGGGCGGCACCGAATCTCGGCACCGATTACGGCAAGCGCTTCGACGCGATCTATCCGCGGCTGGCCGAGCGCTACGGCCTGATCCTCTACCCGTTCTTCCTCGACGGCGTCGCGGGCGACCGCAGCCTGACGCTGCCCGACGGCCTGCACCCGACGAAGGACGGGGTCGCGACGATCGTCGCCGGCATCCTGCCCCGCGTCGAGGAGTTCCTGACGCGCCTGCGCAAGGGTCCGTGAGCCATGCCGCGCCTGTTCACCGGGATCGAGCTCCCGCCCGGGACCGGGCTCGGCCTGAGCGCCTTCCGGGGCGGCCTGCCCGGCGCCCGCTGGGTCGAGCCCGCCGATTACCACGTGACCCTGCGCTTCATCGGCGACGTCGACGGCGGCCTCGCCGAGGAGATCACCGAGGCGCTCGCGGGGATCCGGCCCCGCCCTCCCCTGACGCTGACCCTCGACGCGCTCGAGGTGTTCGGCGGCGACAAGCCGCACGCACTCTACGCCCGCGTGGTGCCGGATCCCGACCTCGCCGAACTCCAGGCCGAGCACGAGCGCATCCTGCGCCAGCTCGGCGTCGCCCCCGACACGCGCCGCTTCACCCCCCACGTCACGCTGGCGCGGCTCAAGCGCGGCGCCGGCCCGGACGGGGTGGCGCAGTACCTCGCGGTGCAGCCGGTTTTTTCGCGCGTGTCGTTCACCGCCGAGCGCGTGGCCCTCTACTCGGCGCGGGAATCGGTCGGCGGCGGGCCCTACGTGGTCGAGGCGGCGTATCCGCTGAGCGAGGACGAGGCATGAGGATCGCCCCGCCGGGGGGCTACCCGGCGGGACGCATCCTGCCCGAACGGAGGCGGCCTCCCCCAAATGGGTGATAGCGGATGCGGCCGATCGGCTTAGTCTTGGCGGACTGGCTCGAGACGAGGCCTGCGCCCACGCCGTTCACCTCCACCATCGAACTTGGCGTGGGCGTTTCCTTGTCCGCCCGTCAGCCGGCCTTGCCCGGTTCAGGCTTGCCCGGCTCAGGCTTGGCGAGATACGGGCAGTTCCCCGCCTCGATCGGCCGGAACGCCCGGTCGCCGGGAATGGTCGAGACGAGCTTCAGCAGGTCCCACTCGCCCTTCGATTCGGCCGGCGCCTTCACCTGCATCAGGTACATGTCGTGGACCATGCGGCCGTCCTCGCGCACCCGGCCGTTCTTGGCGTAGAAGTCGTTGACCGGGGTCTCGCGCATCTTGGCGATCACCGCCTTCGCCGCATCGGTCCCGGCGGCCTGCACCGCCTTCAGGTAGTTCGAGACGCTCGAATAGACGCCGGCCTGGAACTGGGTCGGCATCCGGCCGTGGCGCTTGAGGAAGCGCTGGGCGAAGGCGCGGGTCTCGTCGTCGCGGTCCCAGTAGAAGCTGGTGGTGAGCAGCATGCCCTGGGCGGTCTCGAGGCCGATCGCCCGCAGGTCGACCACGTCGATCAGGAGGCCGACGAGCTTCTGGCCCTGCTGCTGGATGCCGAACTCGCCCGCCTGCTTGGCCGCCGTCGCGGTGTCGCCGACGGGATCGGCAAGCGCGATCACCTTGGCGCCCGAGGCCTGCGCCTGGAGGAGCGCCGAGGAGAAGTCCGCCATGCCCATCGGGTGGCGCACAGAGCCGATCACCGTGCCGCCGGCGCGGGTCACCGCCTGGCCGGTGTCGCGCTCGAGCGCGTGGCCGAAGGCGTAATCGGCGGTGACGAAGTACCAGGAACTCGCGCCCTGCTGGACGAGCGGGCCGGCGGTGCCGTTGGCGAGCGAGTAGGTGTCGTAGGTCCAGTGGATCGCGTTCGGCGAGCAGGCCGGGCCGGACAGGTCGGAGGAGCCGGCCGAGGAGTTCAGGAACAGGCGATCGCGCTCGCGGGTGAGGTTCTGGACCGCGAGCGCCACCGACGAGGTCGGCACGTCGGCCACCACGTCGACCTGCTGCAATTCGAGCCACTGGCGGACGATGTTCGAGCCGACATCCGGCTTGTTCTGGTGGTCGGCGGAGACGACCTCGATGCGCTTGCCCAGCACCGTGCCGCCGAAATCCTCCGCCGCCATCCGGGCCGCCGTCACCGAGCCGGGGCCGGTACTGTCGGCCTGGGCGGCGCTCATGTCCGACAGGACGCCGATCTTGACCACGTCGTCGGACACTTGCGCCTGTGCCGCGCCCGCGCACAGGGTCGCGGCCAGCGCCAGGCCGGCGCGCCGAAGGGCTCGTCTCATGGTGGTTCCTCCCGGTTTTTCCGCATGCTGGCCGCGGACGGGAGGACAGTCAAACGGCGCAGCTACAACCTCCGCAGCGCCACGCTCTCGATGCGGTGGCTCGCGCCCTTGGCGAGGATCAGGCTGGCGCGCTGGCGCGTCGGGACGATGTTGTCGCGCAGGTTCAGCAGGTTGATGCGGTTCCACAGCCCGTCGGCGATGGTCAGCGCCTCCTCCTCGCTGATCTCCGCGTATTTGCGGAAGTACGAGAGCGGGTCGCGGAAGGCGGTGTGGCGCAGGCGCAGGAAGCGGTTGACGTACCAGCGGTGCAGGTCGTCCTCGTGCGCGTCGAGGTAGACCGAGAAGTCGAAGAAGTCCGAGACGAAGGGAATCGCCGTGCCGTCCCGCGGCAGGCGTGCCGGCTGGAGCACGTTCAGCCCCTCGACGATCAGGATGTCGGGCCGGTCGACCACCGTGGTCTCCCCCGGCACCACGTCGTAGACGAGGTGGGAATAGAGCGGCGCCGCGACGTGGCGCTTGCCGGCCTTGATGTCGGCGAGGAAGCGCAGCAGCGTCGGGGTGTCGTAGCTCTCGGGAAAGCCCTTGCGCTCCATGAGGCCGAGGCGGTTCAGCTCGGCATTGGGGAACAGGAACCCGTCGGTGGTGACGAGGTCGACCTTCGGGGTGTTGGGCCAGCGGGCGAGCAGGGCCTTCAGCACCCGGGCGGTGGTCGACTTGCCGACCGCGACCGAGCCGGCGACCCCGATGATGTAGGGCACCTTCACCTCGCGCTCGGCGAGGAGGAAGCGCTGGGTCGCCTTGAACAGCCCCTGCGTCGCCGCGACGTAGAGCGAGAGCAGCCGCGACAGCGGCAGGTAGATCGCGATGACCTCCTCGAGCGAGATCGGGTCGTTGAGCGATTGCAGCCGCATCACGTCCTCGGCCGTGAGGGTGAGCGGCGTGTCGGCGCGCAGGTGCGCCCATTCCTCGCGGGAGAAGACCCGGTAGGGCGAGAGGTGGTCGGTCGCCTCGTCGAGGCTCGCCGCCAGCTCCGCCGCGCCGAGGGTCGGAGCCGGGCCGGTTCCGGTCAGGCCGCCATCATTCATGCCGGCCTCCTCGCCGCCTTCTCGGCGATGCCGCTCTGGGCCGTGCGCCGCTCCAGCTCCGCCATCACCGCGTCGAGCGGCACCTCGGCGGTCCTGAGCACCACGAGCAGGTGGTAGAGCACGTCCGCGGCCTCCGCCGTCAGCCCATCGCGGTCGCCCTGCACCGCCGCGATGGCGGCCTCGACCGCCTCCTCGCCGAGCTTCTTGGCCGGCCGCGCCGGTCCGCCCGCGACGAGCTTCGCCGTGTAGGATTCCTCCGGCGAGGCGGCGGCGCGCTCGCGGACGATGCGGTCGAGGTCGGCGAGGGTGAAGGAGGTCATGCGGCGGCCGTTGTTGTCCGGGGGAACCCTGGGGCCGGGGGTGCCGAGCGGTCAAGCGGCAACCCGCAGCATGTCCCGCGGTGATTGCCGAGGAAGTCAGGGTGTCGGGTCGAGCCGCATCGCCAGCCCCGCCGCCGCCATGTGGGCCTTGGCTTCCGCCACGGTGTGCTGGCCGAAATGGAAGATCGAGGCGGCGAGCACCGCGCTCGCGCCCCCGTCGCGCACGCCCGCTACGAGGTCGTCGAGGCCCCCGACGCCGCCCGAGGCGATCACCGGCACGGTCACCGCGTCGGTGATCGCCCGGGTCAGGCCGAGATCGTAGCCGGAACGCATCCCGTCCCGGTCCATCGAGGTGACCAGCAATTCCCCGGCGCCCTTCCCGGCCACGAGGCGGGCGAAGTCGATCGCGTCGATGCCGGTGGGCTTGCGGCCGCCATGGGTGAAGATCTCCCAGCGGCCGGGCTCGCCGGCTCCTGAGACGCGCTTGGCGTCGATCGCCACGACGATGCACTGCGCGCCGAATTTCTCCGCCGCCCGCGCCACCAGGTCCGGGTCGTTCACTGCCGCTGTGTTGATCGAGACCTTGTCGGCCCCGGCGAGCAGGAGGGTGCGGATGTCCTCGACCTTGCGCACCCCACCGCCGACGGTGAGCGGCATGAAGCAGGCCTCCGCGGTGCGGCTGACCGCGTCGAGCAGGATGCCGCGGTCCTCGTGGCTCGCCGTGATGTCGAGGAAGCAGAGCTCGTCGGCGCCTGCGCGGTCGTAGGCCTTGGCGGCCTCGACCGGATCGCCGGCGTCGCGCAATTCGAGGAACTGCACGCCCTTGACGACGCGGCCGTCCTTGACGTCGAGGCAGGGGATGATGCGGGTCTTGAGCACGGGACGCCGTTTCAGGGTTTGGGGTCGATGGGGAAGTCGCGCGTCAGCATCTCGTCGCGCGTGTAGGGACATTCCTCCGGGAACGTCCGCAGCGGCAGGCCGGTCTCCCGCGAAGCGTCGAGGCGGGCACCGCGATAGGCGCGGGCCATCGCTTCGTCCAGGCGGCGCTTCAAGCCAGGGCTGTCGGCGAGAACATCGGCTGCCTGATCGCGCTGATCGCGAATCGAGAGAGCCCAGCTTCGGGAGCGCCGCTCGGGCTGATGATCGAATTTCAGCATGTGCAGCAGCACGACCCGCCAGGCACTGACGAGACTGCTCAGCTCCGAGCGGCCCAAGCTCTCGATCTCCTCGGCCAGGTTGTCACGGTCGAGGGCCGAGAGGTGGCCGGCGCGCAAAGCCGCGGCCTGCTCTATCGTCCAGCCGTAGAAATCGTCGTCATACGCTTTCGCGGGCTGCCGCGTCGGCTGTACCGGAGCAGGTTTGGGTTTGCGGGTCGCGGCGGTCACGCTCGTCTCACACCTTCGGATAAGCCGTCCCGATCCTAGCACGGGACGGCCCCGTCCGCCTCACGCCGTCGGCCGCCTCGTGCCCTACGCGCCCAGTGCAGCCTTCGCCCGCGCGATGGCGGCCAGCGCCTCCTTCGGGTCGATCCGGCCGTCGTAGAGCGCCCGCCCCGTGATCGCGCCGGCAAGGCCCGCGCAATCCGGCTCCAGGATCCGATGCACGTCCTCGATCGAGGCCAGCCCCCCGGAGGCGATGACCGGGATCTTCACGGCTTGCGCCAGCGCCAGCGTCATCGGGATGTTGAGGCCCTTGAGGATGCCGTCGCGGGCGATGTCGGTGTAGATGATCGCGGCGACGCCGGCATCCTCGAAGCGGCGGCCGAGCTCTTCCGCCGTCACCGTCGAGGTCTTGGCCCAGCCCTCGACCGCGACACGCCCGTCCTTGGCGTCGATGCCGACGGCGATCCTGCCGGGGAAGCGGCGGGCGGCCTCGCGCACGAAGGTCGGGTCCTTGACGGCGGCGGTGCCGATGATGACCCGGCTGACGCCCTTGGCGAGCCAGCCCTCGACGGTGCGCATCTCGCGGATGCCGCCGCCGAGCTGCACCGGGATCTCGACCGCGGCGAGGATCGCGTCGACCGCCGCGGCGTTCATCGGCGCGCCCGCGAAGGCGCCGTCGAGATCGACCACGTGGAGCCAGGGGAAGCCCTGCTCCTGGAACGTCGCGGCCTGCGCCGCCGGATCGTCGCTGAAGACGATGGCCTGGGCCATGTCGCCCTGCACGAGGCGGACGCAGCGCCCTTCCTTGAGATCGATGGCCGGAAACAGGATCACGCGTCGTCACCGCAAGGCTTGAGGAGATGGAGGAGGCGGCGGCCCTCAGGGCCGCCAGCGCAGGAAGTTGCCGATCAGCCTGAGGCCGAGGGTCTGGCTCTTCTCGGGGTGGAACTGGGTGCCGGCGACGGTACCGCGGGCTACCATGGCGGTGACCGGACCGCCGTAATCGGCGGTGGCCACCACGTCGCCGGTCTCCGCCGGAACCAGGGCGTAGCTGTGCACGAAATAGGCGTGCAGGCCTTCCGGCCCGGTCGGGATGCCGTCCAGCAGCGGGTGCGACCGGCGCTCCTGCAGCGTGTTCCAGCCCATATGCGGCACCTTCAGGCCCGGATCGGACGGCGTGATCGGCGCGACGTCGCCCGGAATCCAGCCGAGGCCCGGCGTGACCTCGTATTCGAGGCCGCGGCTCGCCAGCAGCTGCATGCCGACGCAGATGCCGAGGAACGGCCGGCCGCGGCCGTGGGCCGCTTCGGTCATCGCCTCGACCATGCCGGAGACGGCATCCAACCCGCGCCGGCAATCGGCGTAGGCGCCGACGCCGGGCAGCACGACGCGGTCGGCGGCGGCCACGGTCCCGGGGTCGGAGGTGACGACGATGCGGGCGTCGAGGCCGGCCTCGCGGGCGGCGCGCTCGAAGGCCTTGGCGGCCGAGTGCAGGTTGCCCGAGCCGTAATCGATGATGGCGACTGTGTCCGCGCTCAACGGAAGTCCTCCCGGGTCGCGGTGATCGGGGTCAACGGAACGGATGACGAGGTGGTTGCGGCGCTCACCGGGGTCCCTGCGCTTCCGGGAACAGGCCGAGCGCCGGGCTCTCGGCGCGGATGGTCGCCGGGGTGACCGGCCGGGGCGTCGGGCTCGTGCCGAGGCGGGCGCCCTCCTCCCGCAGCCACCGGGCGACGAACTTCACCTCGGCCTCCTTGACGTCCGACGCCGTCACCGCGTCGCGGATCGGGCGGCCGGTGCGGGCATAGGTCCAGCGCCGCAGGGACGAGGCCTCGAGCCCGACGAGCCAGGACAAGAGCACCGCGATGACGAAGCCGGCGACCGGGCTCAACCCGAGGGCGAAGCCTACCGCCCAGACCACGATCTCGGCCGCCAGCACCACGAGCCCGGCGAGCCAGAGCCGGTGCCAGAAGAACCACAGGGCGGAGAACCAGAAGGCCGGCCAGACGAAGGCGTCCGGCACCAGCTTGGCGCGGTCGAGCGCCTCCGGCTCGCCGGGATCGACCTCGTCGGGGACGTGCAGGGTGTAGGTGGTCATCCGGTCTCCCCGGGATCCGTCTGGTCGGGATCGGCGCCGCGCTCGGCGTTCTGCAACCTCAGAGCGAGCCCTTCGTCGAAGGGACCCGGCCGCCCTCGCGGGGATCGACCTCGACGGCGTGCCGCAAGGCACGTGCCAGACCCTTGTAGCAGCTCTCGGCGATGTGGTGCTGGTTGTCGCCGTACAGCGTCTCGACGTGCAGGGTGATCCCGGCATTCATCGCGAAGGCCTGGAACCACTCCCGCACCAGCTCGGTGTCGAAGACGCCGATCTTCTCACGGGCGAATTCGGTACGGAACACCAGGAACGGCCGCCCCGAGATGTCGACGGCGACCCGGGTCAGTGCCTCGTCCATGGGCAGGTGCAGGTCGGCGTAGCGGCGAATGCCGCGCTTGTCGCCGAGCGCCTGGAGGAAGGCCTGGCCCAGCGCGATGCCGCAATCCTCGGTGGTATGGTGCTGGTCGACGTGGAGGTCGCCCGTGACCTTGATCTCGAGGTCGAACAGCGCGTGACGGGCGAGCAGCTCCAGCATGTGGTCGAGGAAGCCGACCCCGGTCGCGATGCTGGCCTTGCCGGTGCCGTCGAGGGTGAGCGCGACGCTGACGTCGGTCTCGGCGGTGCGCCGGTCGACGCGGCCTGTACGGAGAGGGGTATCGGTCATCGAGGGGCAGCTGTCGTCAACGGAAAACGGGCTGCCTTGTTAAAAGGCAGCCCGCGGAAATGCCAGGGGTGATCCGGGCTTTATACCGTCATGCCAGCGTGGGGGTGCGGAGTCGGCAGGATCAGAGGTCCGCCAGCACCCGCGCGCAGACCGCGTCGAGCTTGGCCATCAGTGCCGGGTCGCGGTGGGTCGGCGCCGTCATGATCGCGCCGTCCAGCGCCCGGTCGGAACGGGCCGGGCAGGGTTCGCGCTCGGCGGGCAGGTCGCGGGCCAGCCGGCTCACCAGCCGGGCGGCCTTGGCGGCGTTGGCGCGGGCCACCGCCACCACGGCGGCGACGTCGACGGCGTCGTGCTCCGGGTGCCAGCAATCGAAGTCGGTCACCATCGCGATCGTCGCGTAGGTGATCTCGGCCTCGCGGGCGAGCTTGGCCTCCGGCATGTTGGTCATGCCGATCACGTCGTAGCCCTGAGCCTTGTAGCTCAGCGACTCGGCGTAGGACGAGAATTGCGGCCCCTCCATGCAGACGTAGGTGCCGCCCTTGCGCACCGCGATCTCCTCGGCCTCCGCGGCGGCGAGGATGCGGGCCTGGAGGGCCGGTCCGACCGGATGGGCCATCGAGACGTGGGCGACGCAGCCGTTGCCGAAGAACGACGAGGTCCGGCCGACCGTGCGGTCGACGAACTGGTCCACGAGCACGAACAGGCCGGGATAGAGCTCCTGCCGGAACGAGCCGCAGGCCGAGAGCGCGACGATGTCGGTGACGCCGGCGCGCTTCATCACGTCGATATTGGCCCGGTAGTCGATGCCCGACGGCGAGAGCCGGTGGCCGCGGCCGTGGCGCGCCAGGAACACCACCTCGGTCCGTCCGATCCGGCCGATGCGCAAGGCGTCCGAGGGCTCGCCCCAGGGCGAGGTCATCGCCTCCTCGCGCACGTCCTCCAGCCCGGGCAGGTCGTAGACGCCCGACCCGCCGATCACTCCGAGCACGGCCTTGGCCATCAGGGTTCTCCTGTAACGAAAAGAGGCCCCTTGCGGGGCCTCTGGCAGGGTTGGGAGCTGGCGTCAGTGCGTCTTGTGCAGCTCGGGCTGCAGCCCGTGCGTCTCGCCGCCGACGTCCGACCAGATCTTCTTCTTCACGTAGTAGAGCAGGCCGGCCAGCACGATGAGGAAGAGCAGCGCCCGCAGGCCCAGCGACTTGCGCGCCAGGAGGTGCGGCTCGGCCGTCCACATCAGGAAGGCGGTGATGTCGCGCGAGTACTGGTCGACCGTCTCCGGCGCGACCGGCTTGCCGTCGGCGCCCTTGGCGTAGGTCACCTGACCGTCGCTGAGCGGCTTGGGCATCGCGATGACGTGGCCCGGATAGAACTCGTTGTAGTGGCCGCCCTCGGGCACGGTCACACCCTTCGGCACCTCCTCCTTGTAGCCGTTGAGGAGGGCGTGGATGTAGTCCGGACCCTGCTCGGTGTAGCCGATGAAGGGCAGCCAATCGATGATGAACCACAGACCGCCGCGGGCGAAGGTGCGGGCCTTGGCCATCAGCGACAGGTCCGGCGGCGCCTTGCCGCCGTTGGCGGAGGCCGCGGCCTGCTCGTTCGGGAACGGCGCCGGGATCTTGTCCGCCGGGCGGCCAGGCCGCTCGAACATGTCGCCGGAATCGTTCGGCCCGTCCTTGACCTTGTACTCGGCCGCCAGCGCCTTGACCTGGGCGGCGGAGAAATCGGGCCCGCCCTCCTGCTCGAGGTTGCGGAAGCGGATGTAGTTCAGGCTGTGGCAGTTCGAGCAGACCTCGCGGTAGACCTGGAAGCCGCGCTGCAGCTGCGCCTGGTCGAAGGTGCCGAACATCCCCGAGAAGGTCCACTTCTCGCGGTGCGGCAGCGGCCCGTGCTCTTCCGCCGAGGCGGCGCCGACCGACAGGATGGCGGCGAGCGCGGCTGCCACGAGAGTGCGTGTTCTGATCATTCCCCTCGATGCCCCTTGCGGCGTCGTTAGTGCTTCATCGCGATCATGGAGCGGGCGGATGCCTGGAGCACCCGCCCGCCCGGGGCATTCGTCAGCCCTTGGTCGGGGGAGCCGCAGCGGCGCCGGCCGGCATGCCGGAGGAGCCGACCTGCTTGCCAGGGCCGGTGACGCTCTCGAGGATCGAGCCCGGCAGGGGCTTCGGGGTCTCGAAGAGGCCGACCAGCGGCATCACGATCAGGAAGTGGGCGAAGTAGTAGACCGTGGCGAGGCGCGAGGCGAGGACGTAGCCGCCCTCCGGGGGCTTCGAGCCGAGCCAGCCGAGCAGGAAGCAGCAGAAGATGAAGACCCAGAAGAACTGGCGGTAGATCGGCCGGTAGTTGGCCGAGCGGACCCGCGAGGTGTCGAGCCACGGCGCCAGCGCCAGGATGATCACCGCGCCGAACATCAGGATCACGCCGCCGAGCTTGTCCGGCACCGCCCGCAGGATGGCGTAGAAGGGCAGGAAGTACCACTCGGGCACGATGTGCGCCGGCGTCACGGCGGGGTTCGCCGGGATGTAGTTGTCGGCGTGGCCGAGGTAGTTCGGCTGCAGGAAGATCCAGTAGGCGAAGAAGACGAAGAACACCACCACCGCGAACACGTCCTTGATGGTCGCGTAGGGGGTGAAGGGCACGGCGTCCTTGCCGGTCTTGATCGGGATGCCGGTCGGGTTGTTCTGGCCGGTGACGTGCAGCGCCCAGACGTGCAGGACGACGACGCCGGCGATCATGAACGGCAGCAGGTAGTGCAGCGAGAAGAAGCGGTTGATGGTCGGGTTGCCGACCGAGTAGCCGCCCCAGAGCAGGCTCTGGATCGTGTCGCCGACGATCGGGATCGCCGCCAGGATGTTGGTGATGACGGTGGCGCCCCAGAACGACATCTGGCCCCACGGCAGGGTGTAGCCGAGGAACGCGGTCGCCATCATCAGCAGGTAGATGATCACGCCGAGGATGTAGAGCACCTCGCGCGGGGCCTTGTACGACCCGTAATAGAGGTTGCGGAACATGTGCACGTAGACCGCGATGAAGAACATCGACGCGCCGTTGGCGTGCATGTAGCGCAGGAGCCAGCCGTAGTTCACGTCGCGCATGATGTGCTCGACGGAGTTGAACGCCTCGGTCGCCGAGGGCTGGTAGTGCATCGCCAGCCAGACGCCGGTGATGATCTGGGAGCCCAGCATCACCATCAGGATCGCGCCGAACGTCCAGAAGTAGTTCAGGTTACGGGGAACCGGAAACGCGATGAACGAGGAATGGACCAGGCCGACGATCGGCAGCCGGGCCTCGAACCACTTCGCGATGCGGCTCTTGGGTACGTAGGTGGTGGCGTGTGCGCTCATGGGGCAGCCCGCGTCTGGCGTTGCTTCACGATCGGCGGAGTCAGGCGGTGGCGCCTTCGCCGATGCGGACCTTGGTGTCGCCCTGGAAGGCGTAGGGCGGGATCGGCAGGTTGATCGGCGCGGGCCCGCGGGTCACGCGGCCCACCGCGTCGAACTGCGAACCGTGGCAGGGGCAGCCCCAGCCCTCGTGACCGCCGGCATTGGCGATCGGCACGCAGCCGAGATGGGTGCAGTTGCCGTAGGTCACGAGCCAGCGCTCGTGGCCGTCCTTCACGCGGCCGAGGAACGGCGCCGGGTCGATCATGCCGGCGGGGGCGACCGCCTTCATGTCGGCGACTTCCTTTTCCGTGAGGTGGCGCACGAAGATCAGCTTGCCGCGCCAGAACACGTTGACGATCTGCCCGTCGGCGATCGGCGTCAGGTCGACGTCGATGGGCGCGCCCGCGGCGATCGTCTCGGCATCGGGCGCCATCGAGGCGACGAAGGGCCAGGCCAGAGCGACGGCCCCGACCACGGCACCCGCGCCGGTGGCGAGGAACAGGAAGTCCCGGCGGGTCGTCCCGTGGGGATGCGCGGCGTCGGAGGGGGCGGCGGTGGTGGCCAAGTTCCGGCTCTCCCGAGAAATCGTTGACGGCGCGGGCCGCTCAAGCGCGGCGATGAAGGCGTCGAGGCCCGCGGGAAGGGTCGGCGGGGTTCTGGTTCCCCGATCCTGCCGGACCGAAGCACCTCCCCGCTCGTGGCGGCAATGCGACCGGGCGTCGCCGCGCGGGTAGCTCTCTTGCACGGCCAAGCCCCGGAATAAAGGGCGAAAAGGCCGCGCGATCCGGAGGAATTCCAGATTTCCCGTGAGTGTGGCGCGGGTTTCCGGGACGGCCCGGCGGGGCCGTCCCGGAGCCTCGCGGGCCTACTCGGCGGCGGCGCCGACGCGACCGGACACCACGGGTGCGCTGGTGTGGCTCAGGCGCAGCACCGTGATCATGCCGACGATGCCCGCGCAGGCGATCAGCAGCAGGCCGCCGGTGAAGCTGCCGGTCCAGTCCTTGATCGCGCCGACGGCGTAGGGGGCGACGAAGCCCGACAGGTTGCCGATCGAGTTCACCACCGCGATCGCGCCGGCGGCGGCCGCTCCCGACAGGGTCTCGGTCGGCAGCGTCCAGGTGATCGGCAGCGCCCCGAAGATGCCGAGCGCGGCGCCCGAGAACAGCAGCACCTTGACGATCGGATCGCCGACGAGTGCCGCCCCGATGGTGCATAGCGAGGCGCAGGCGAGCGCCGCGGCCAGGTGGTAGCGCCGCTCGCGCTTGGCGTCCGAGCGCTTGCCCCACCACAGCATGCCGACGGTGCCGACGGCGTACGGGACGATCATCAGGAAGCCGGTCTGGGCGTTGGTGAGACCGAAGCCCTTGAAGATCTGCGGCAGGAAGAAGCCGAAGGCGTAGAGCAGCGCGACGGCGCCGAAATACACGACCGCGATGGCGAGCACCCGCGGGTTGAGGATCTCCTGGGTCAGCGGCACGTGGCCCTGGCGCGGGCTGTGGGCGGCCTCGGCGGCGAGCGTCTGCTCGAGCCAGGCGCGCTCGTCGGCGGCGAGCCACTTGGCGTCGGCCGGCCGGTCGGTGAGGTAGAGGTAGGTCATCACCGACAGCACGATCGCCGGCAGCGCCTCGATCACGTAGAGCCACTGCCAGCCCCTGAAGCCGAGCACGCCGTCCATCTCGAGCAGCAGACCGGAGATCGGCGAGCCGATGACGCTCGAGAGCGGGATCGCCACCATGAACAGCGAGACGATGCGGGCCCGGTAGGCGGCCGGGAACCAGAGCGTGAGATAGAAGATGATGCCCGGGAAGAAGCCGGCCTCGGCCGCGCCGAGCAGGAGGCGCATGATGTAGAAGCTCGTCTCGCCGCCGATGAAGGCCATGCCGCCGGAGATCACGCCCCAGCTCAGCATGATGCGGGCGATCCAGCGCCGCGCGCCGAACTTCTCGAGCGCCAGGTTCGAGGGCACCTCGAAGATGAAGTAGGTGATGAAGAACAGCCCGGCGCCGAGACCGTAGGCGGTGGCCGAGATGCCGAGGTCCCGGTTCATGGTCAGCGAGGCGAACCCGACATTGACGCGGTCGAGATAGGCTACGAAGTAGCAGACGATCAGGAACGGGATCAGGCGCCAGCTGATGCGTTTGATGGTGCGGGCTTCGATGTCGGTCGTCACGGCTTTCCCCTCCCGGGCGGATCTGGTTGTGGCGAGTTTCTTCTTGCGGCAAGATTCGTCTTGCGGGCAGGGTCGCGGCCCGGCTCCGACGCCCGGGATGACCGGATTGTCCTCGCTTGGCAAGGAGAGCGGCGGCGAGTCCGGCGAGCCGTCGCGGGCGAGACGCGACGATCCGCGGGAGACGCGCGCACTTGTGGCAGGACCGGCTTCGGTCTAGTGCTCCCCTCCCCCGCCGGCGATGCCTCGCAGCGAGGCCGTCCGGCCGCGCGCTCGTGCCGGCGCCCGTTCGAGATGCAAGAAGTTTCGCCATGGTCACGCCACGCCGCGACAGCGGAGCCGACCGTCCCCGGCTCACCGGAGCCCGGGTGCTGGTCGTCGAGGCCCGCTACTACGAGGACATCGCCGACGAGCTCCTCGCCGGCGCGCGTGCCGCGATCGAGGCCGCCGAGGCCGAGGCGGTGGTCGTGACGGTCCCGGGCGCGCTCGAGATCCCCCAGACCGTCGCGATCCTGCTCGAGGCCGCGGCCCGCGCGCGCAAGCCCTACGACGCCGTGGTGGCGCTCGGCTGCGTCATCCGCGGCGAGACCGGCCATTACGACATCGTCGCCGGCGAGAGCGCCCGCGCGCTGATGGACCTGTCGGTGGGGCTTCGCCTGCCGCTCGGCAACGGCATCCTGACCGTCGAGACCGAGGCCCAGGCCCAGGCCCGCGCCCGCGTCGCCGAGATGAACAAGGGCGGCGGCGCGGCGGAGGCGGCGCTGGCGGTGCTGGCGCTTCGCCGCGCCGAGGAAGCGGGCCGCCAGGACCGCACGATCGGATTCACCCCCCGCCGTAATTCGGAGACCGAGTGAGATGAAGCCCGCCGAGCGCAGCGGCGCCCGCCTCGCGGTGGTCCAGGCCCTGTACGAGATGGAGATCTCCGGCAAGGGCGTGATCGACGCCCTGGCCGAGTTCGAGGCCTTCTGGATCGGCCAGGTCATCGACGAGGTCGAGCACCCGCCGGCCGAGACCGCCTTCTTCCGCGACCTGCTGCGCGGCACCGTCGAGGAGCAGCGGGCGATCGACCAGCGCCTCGACGCGGCCCTCGCCGCCGGCTGGCCCCTGCGGCGCCTCGAGGCGGTGGTGCGGGCGATCCTGCGCGCCGGCGCCTACGAGGTGATGTTCCGCCGCGACGTGCCGGTGAAGGTCGCGATCTCGGAATACGTCGACGTCGCCCACAGCTTCTACGAGGGCGAGGAGCCCGGCCTCGTCAACGCGGTGCTCGACAAGGTCGGTCGCGCGGTGCGCCCCGACGACTTCACCAAGGGGTCCCGCGCCGGCTGAGTCCGCGTGCCGTCCCCGGCCGGCGGCGCGACACGCCGCAGGCATTTCGGAAAATTTTCCGAGTTTCGCCGTTAGAACGTTGCGGCATCCGCCGCACTGCGCTCTAGCTGGCGGCCGAGGCTCGGGCGGATCGCGGTGTCGCCCGCCTTCCGCCCCCCGCCGCGAGACCGCCACGCGATGGCCCCTCAGAACCTGCCCCGCCCCACGGAAGACGAGCTGATCGCCCGCTACTTCGCGCCGCTCGCCGGCGCCGGCGGGCTGTCGCTGCGCGACGACGCGGCCCTGCTCACTCCGAGCCCGGGACACGACCTCGTGCTGACCACCGACGCGGTGGTGGCCGGGGTGCACTACTTCCCCGACGACCCGGCCTCCTCGATCGCCTGCAAGGCGCTGGGGGTGAACCTGTCCGATCTCGCCGCCAAGGGCGCCGAACCGCGGGGCTTCCTCCTCACCCTGGCTCTGTCGGATTCGTGGGACGAGGCCTGGCTCGCCGAGTTCTGCACCGGCCTGAGCGAGGCCGCGGCGCTGGCGAGCTGCCCGCTTCTGGGCGGCGACACCGTGCGGTCCGGGGGGCAGACCCTCGTCGGCATCACCGCGCTCGGCGAGGTCCCGTCCGGCGCGATGGTGCGGCGCGGCGCGGCGCGGATCGGCGACCGCCTCCTCGTCTCCGGCAGCATCGGCGACGCGGCTTTCGGCCTCAAGCTCCGGCAGAAGCCCGCGGCGGCCTGGGGCGAAGCGCTGTCCTTCCCCGCCCGCGCCGCCCTGGTCGACCGCTACCTGCACCCGCAGGCCCGCCTCCCCCTCGCCCCGGCCCTGCGGGCGCACGCCCGCGCGGCGATGGACGTCTCCGACGGGCTCGTCGGCGACCTCGCCAAGATGATGCGGGCCGCCGACCTCTCGGCCGAGGTCGAGATCGCCCGCATCCCACTGTCGGAGGCGGCCCGGGCGGCCGTGGCGGCGGGAGCGCCCCTCGACACCGCGCTCACCGGCGGCGACGATTACGAGATCCTGTGCGCGGCCGACCCGGCGCAGGTGCCGGCGCTGCTGGAGGCGGCCCGACGGGCCGGCCTGCCGCTCGCCGAGATCGGCATCGTGACCGAGGGCGGCGCCCCGCCGGTCTTCCGCGCGCCCGACGGCAGCCCGAGGAGCTTCCGCTCCGGCTCGTTCAGCCACTTCTGACCCGCCCCGGATGCCCGGCGCCCGGCATCGAAAGTCTCAGGCGGACGAAGCTTGGGAGCGTTTGCGCTCGGGTGGGAAGTTTGGCACGACTATGAGGCGGATCGACGCCGGCGCGCCGACCCGCTCAACAGGGAGGGAGGCTCGCGTCGCGCAAAACGGCCGCTCGCCATCTCGGCCGTCCGACGTCGCGGGAACGCCCGACAATCAAGGACGGTAGAATGACCGCACTCCTGCTCATCATCCTGGGCGGCCTCTGCGCCGTCGCCTACGGCATCGTCACCATCAACGACGTCATGCGGCGCGATTCCGGCACGCAGCGCATGCAGGAGATCGCCGGCGCGATCGCCGAGGGCGCCCAGGCCTACCTGCGCCGCCAATACGCCACCATCGGCGCCGTCGGCGTGGTGCTGTTCGTGCTCCTCGCGTGGTTCCTCGGGGTCAAGGTCGCGGTCGGCTTCCTGATCGGCGCGGTCCTGTCGGGCGTCGCCGGCTTCATCGGCATGAACGTCTCGGTGCGGGCCAACGTCCGCACGGCCCAGGCCGCGGCCCAGTCGCTCGGCGCCGGCCTCTCGGTGGCGTTCAAGTCGGGCGCGGTCACCGGCATGCTGGTGGCCGGCCTCGCGCTGCTGGGCGTCGCGCTCTACTACACCTACCTCACCCGCTTCGCCGGCCTGAACCCGTCGAGCCGCGAGGTGATCGACGCCCTCGTCGCGCTGGGCTTCGGCGCCTCGCTGATCTCGATCTTCGCCCGTCTCGGCGGCGGCATCTTCACCAAGGGCGCCGATGTCGGCGGCGACCTCGTCGGCAAGGTCGAGGCCGGGATCCCGGAAGACGATCCGCGCAACCCCGCCACCATCGCGGACAATGTCGGCGACAATGTCGGCGACTGCGCCGGCATGGCCGCCGACCTGTTCGAGACCTACGCGGTCACCCTCGTCGCCACGATGGTGCTGGCGGCGATCTTCTTCGCCGGCCAGGTCGATGTGGCCGGGCGCAACGTGCTCGAGACGATGCTGATCTACCCGATGGCGATCGGTGCGGCCTGCATCGTCACCTCGATCATCGGCACGTTCTTCGTCCGGCTCGGCTCGAACCAGTCGATCATGGGGGCGCTCTACAAGGGCCTGATCGGCGCCGGCGCGCTCTCGGTCGTGGCGATCGCGGGGCTCAACCTCGTGATGTTCGGCGGCTTCTCGACCCGCTTCACCACCACCGGCGGCGACAGCTTCACCTCGCTCAGCCTGTTCCTGTGCGCGGTGGCCGGCCTCGTCATCACGGCGCTGATCGTCGTCATCACCGAGTACTACACCGGCACTCGCTACCGGCCGGTCAAGTCGATCGCCCATTCCTCGGTCACCGGCCACGGCACCAACGTGATCCAGGGACTGGCGATCTCGCTCGAATCGACCGCGCTGCCGGCGATCGTGATCGTCGCCGGCATCATCGTCACCTACTCGCTCGCCGGGCTGTTCGGCATCGCCATCGCGGTCACCGCCATGCTGGCGCTCGCCGGCGTCGTCGTCGCCCTCGACGCCTTCGGGCCCGTCACCGACAATGCCGGCGGCATCGCCGAGATGGCGGGGCTGCCGAAGGAGGTGCGCAAGTCCACCGACGCGCTCGATGCGGTCGGCAACACCACAAAGGCCGTCACCAAGGGCTACGCCATCGGCTCGGCGGGTCTCGGGGCACTGGTTCTCTTCGCCGCCTACACCTCGGACCTCAACTACTTCATCAAGAACGCCTCGGCGACGCAGTACCGCTTCTTCCAGGGGGTCACCGTCGATTTCTCGCTGCAGAACCCCTACGTGGTCGTCGGCCTGCTCCTCGGCGGCCTGATCCCGTACCTGTTCGGCGGCATCGCCATGACGGCGGTGGGCCGCGCGGCGGGCGCCGTGGTGGAGGAGGTCCGCCGCCAGTTCCGCGAGAAGCCCGGCATCATGCAGGGGACCGAGCGGCCCGATTACGGCCGCGCCGTCGACATGCTGACCAAGGCGGCGATCAAGGAGATGATCGTTCCCTCGCTGCTGCCGGTGCTGTCGCCGGTGGTGCTGTTCTTCGTGATCCAGGCCATCGCCGGCAAGGGCCAGGCCTTCGCGGCAGTCGGCGCGATGCTGCTCGGCGTGATCCTCACCGGCCTCTACGTCGCGGTCTCGATGACCTCGGGCGGCGGCGCCTGGGACAATGCCAAGAAGTTCATCGAGGACGGCCATCACGGCGGCAAGGGCTCCGACGCCCACAAGGCGGCGGTGACCGGCGACACCGTCGGCGATCCCTACAAGGACACCGCCGGCCCGGCCGTGAACCCGGCGATCAAGATCACCAACATCATCGCCCTGCTGCTGCTGGCGATCCTGGCCCACAGCTGAGCCCCGGTGGCGGCCGGGACCCCCGGCCGCCCCTTCTAAAAACCCTTCGCGGGGGCGTCGCCCCCGTCACCTCACTCCCGGCCGGCCTCGCGCAGGTGGCGGACGATGCCGGAGAAGTCGGTCCCCCCCTGCCCCGCCGCCTCGAATGCGGCGTAGATCGCCTCGGCATGGGCGCCGAGCGGTGTCGCCGCGCCCGCGCCCGCGGCCGCCTCCTGCGCCAGGCGCAGGTCCTTCAGCATCAGGGCTGCGGCGAAGCCCGGCTTGTAATCGGTGTTGGCCGGGGACGCCGGAACCGGGCCCGGGACCGGGCAGTAGGTGGTGAGCGACCAGCACTGGCCCGAGGAGGTCGAGGCGACGTCGAACAGCGCCTGATGCGACAGGCCGAGCTTTTCCGCCAGTACGAAGGCCTCGGCGACGCCGATCATCGAGATGCCGAGGATCATGTTGTTGCAGATCTTGGCGGCCTGGCCGGCACCGGCCTCGCCGCAATGCACGACCTTGCGGCCCATCTTCGCCAGGACCGGCTCGGCCCGGGCGAAGGCCTCCGGAGATCCGCCCGCCATGAAGGTCAGGGTCGCGGCCTTGGCGCCGCCGACGCCGCCGGAGACCGGGGCATCGAGGCTCGCGAGCCCTTTGGCCCGCGCCGTCTCGTGCGCCGCCCGGGCGCTGGCGACGTCGATGGTCGAGCAGTCGATCATCAGCGCATCGGGCGGGACGTGCGGCAGCACCGCATCGTAGACCGCGAGCACGTGGCGCCCCGCCGGCAGCATCGTGACGACGATCCCGGCGCCCGCCACCGCGGCCTCGGCGCTCTCGGCGACCGTGATGCCGGCGGTGCGGGCGGCGTCGAGGGCCGCCGGCACCAGGTCGAATCCCGTCACCGCGTGCCCGGCCGCCACGAGGTTGGCGGCCATCGGCCCGCCCATGTTGCCGAGGCCCAGGAAGGCGATCTGCGTCATCGTTGTTTTCCTTGTTGCCTTATGGTTGGTTGAATGAGCTGCGGGGCGTCCGTACATCCATGGCGAACCGGTTCACCTGGGATGAGCGGAAGGCGGCTTCGAACCTGCGCCGCCACGGCGTCGCGTTCGAGACCGCCGTCACGGCGTTTCGTGATCCCTTTGCCGTCGAGCAGATCGACGAAAGGGAGGCTTATGGCGAGGAGCGCATCAACATGCTCGGCATGTGCGACGGCGTCATCCTGTTCGTGACCTATACGGAACGCAGTGAGGAGATCCGCCTGATCTCCGCTCGACGGGCAGAGCGACATGAGCGAGACCATTATTTCCGCGAGAATTCGGTCTGACGGCACCGTCGTGCGGTGCCACACGGACGGACGCGAGACACCGTTCGCGCCGACGCCCCTGCGACCGATGACGGACGAGGCGGTTGCGAGCGCCGCTGCGGATGACCCTGACGCGCGCCCGGTTACTCCGGAAGGACTGGCCGATGCCCGACGCCTGCCCCGCATCCGCACCCTGCGGCGGGCCCTGGCGCTGAGCCAGGAAGAGTTCGCCGCGCGTTATCACATCCCGCTCGGTACCCTGCGCGACTGGGAGCAGGGCCGCACGATCCCCGACCAGCCCGCGCAGGCCTACCTCACGGTCATCGCGCACGATCCCGAGGGCGTTCGGCGGGCGCTCGAACCCCGCTCGGCTTGACGGGGCCACGCCTCAGCTCCCCACCAGCCCCCGCGCCACGATCAACCGCATGATCTCGTTGGTGCCCTCCAGGATCTGGTGCACCCGCAGGTCGCGGACGATCTTCTCGACGCCGTATTCCGACAGGTAGCCGTAGCCGCCGTGGAGTTGCAGCGCCTCGTTGGCGACCCGGAAGCCGGTATCGGTGGCGAAGCGCTTGGCCATCGCCGAGCGCTGGGTCGCGTCGGGATCCTTGCGGTCGAGGCTGGCTGCCGCGCCGTAGAGGAGCGCGCGGGCGGCCTCGAGCTCGGTCGCCATGTCGGCGAGGCGGAACTGCAGTGCCTGGAACTGATCGAGGCGCTGCCCGAAGGCCTTGCGCTCGGCCATGTAGGCGACGCTCTTGTCGAGGGCGGCCTGCGCCCCGCCGAGCGAGCAGGCGCCGATGTTGAGCCGGCCGCCGTCGAGCCCCGCCATGGCGATGCGAAAGCCGATCCCCTCCTCGCCGAGGCGGTTCTCGACCGGGACCCGGCAGTTCTCGAAGATCACCGCCCGGGTCGGCTGGGCGTTCCAGCCCATCTTGCGCTCGTTCGGCCCGAAGGACAGGCCCGGCGCGTCGGAGGGCACCACCAGGGTCGAGATGCCCTTCGGCCCCGCCTCGCCGGTGCGCACCATCGTGACGTAGCAGTCCGCTGCGCCGGCGCCCGAGATGAACTGCTTGGCGCCATCGAGGATGTAATGGTCGCCCTCGCGCCGCGCGGTGGTGCGGAGCGCCGCCGCATCCGAGCCCGAGCCCGGCTCGGTCAGGCAGTAGGCCGCGACCTGATCCATCCGGCACAAGGGAGGCAGGAAGCGCTCGCGTTGGGCTCCTGAGCCGAACCGGTCGATCATCCAGGCGGCCATGTTGTGGATCGACAGGAACGCCGCCACAGTCGGGCAGCCGAGGCTCAGGGCCTCGAAGATCAGCGCGGCGTCGAGCCGGGTCAGGCCCGAGCCGCCGTGCTCCTCGGAAATGTAGATGCCGCCCATGCCGAGGGAGGCGGCTTCCCGCAGCACGTCGAGGGGGAAATGCTTGCGCTCGTCCCAGTCGAGGGCGTGCGGCGCGATCCGCTCGGCCGCGAAGCTGCGCGCCATGTCGCGGATGGCGATCTGGTCCTCGGGGAGGGTGAACAGGGTCATGGCGGCTTTTCCTCCTGTTCTGTTTGGTTGTTGTCCGTGTCCGGCGCCGGAAAAGGCGCCGATTCCCTCCCCCCTCTGCGGGGGAGGGTGGCGAGCGGAGCGAGCCGGGAGAGGGGGCGCCGCTTCCGGAGAGGTCGCGACCAGGGTGAAGGGCGCCACGTCCTTCAGCGTCGCGCTGCCCCTCTCCCGCCCCACTTCGCGGGGCACCCTCCCCCGCAGAGGGGGGAGGGAGAAACCCGCGCGCGCGACGTGCTTACTGCATCACCGGCATCGAGAATTGCGCGCCTTCCTTCACCCCCGACGGCCAGCGCTGGGTGACCGTCTTGGTCTTGGTGTAGAAGCGCACGGCATCGGGCCCGTGCTGGTTGAGGTCGCCGAAGCCCGAGCGCTTCCAGCCGCCGAAGGTGTAGTAGGCCAGCGGCACCGGGATCGGCACGTTGATGCCGACCATGCCGACCTGCACCTTGGCGGCGAAGTCGCGGGCGGCGTCGCCGTCGCGGGTGAAGATCGCGACGCCGTTGCCGTATTCGTGCTCGTTGGGGAGCCGCAGGGCCTCGGCGTAGTCCTTCGCCCGCACCACCGACAGGACGGGGCCGAAGATCTCCTCCTTGTAGATCCGCATCTCCGGCGTCACGTGGTCGAACAGGCAGCCGCCCATGTAGAAGCCGTTCTCGTAGCCCTGCATCTTGAAGGCGCGGCCGTCGACCGCGAGCTTGGCGCCCTCGTTCACGCCGATCTCGACGTAGTTGCGCACGCGCTCCAGCGCCGCCTTCGTCACTAGCGGGCCGTAATCGGCGCTCGGGTCGGTCGACGGGCCGATCTTCAGGCTCTCGACCCGCGGGATCAGCTTGCTCATCAGCGCGTCGGCGGTCTTCTCGCCGACCGGCACCGCCACCGAGACCGCCATGCAGCGCTCGCCGGCCGAGCCGAAGCCGGCGCCCATCAGGGCGTCGACCGCCTGGTCCATGTCGGCGTCGGGCATGATGATCATGTGGTTCTTGGCGCCGCCGAAGCACTGGGCGCGCTTGCCCGTCGCGGTCGCCCGCGCATAGACGTACTGGGCGATGTCGGACGAGCCGACGAAGCCGACCGCCTGGATGATGTCGTCGTCGAGGATCGCGTCGACCGCCTCCTTGTCGCCGTTGACGACGTTGAGGATGCCGGCCGGCAGGCCCGCCTCGATCATCAGCTCGGCGAGCCGCATCGGCACGCCCGGATCGCGCTCCGAGGGCTTGAGGATGAAGGCGTTGCCGCAGGCGATGGCGGGCGCGAACTTCCACATCGGGATCATGGCGGGGAAGTTGAACGGCGTGATGCCGGCGACCACGCCCAGCGGCTGGCGCATCGAGTAGATGTCGATGCCGGGGCCCGCGCCTTCGGTGTACTCGCCCTTCTGCAGGTGCGGGATGCCGCAGGCGAACTCCACCACCTCGACGCCGCGCTGGATGTCGCCCTTGGCGTCGGGGATGGTCTTGCCGTGCTCGCGGGCGAGGAGATCCGCGAGGCCGTCCATCTCGCGGGCGACGAGGTCGAGGAAGCGCATCATGACGCGGGCGCGGCGCTGCGGGTTGGTGGCGGCCCACCCCACCTGCGCCTTGGCGGCATTCTCGATCGCCGCGCGCATCTCGGCCCGGCTCGCCAGCGCCAGTCGCCCGATCACCTCGCCGGTCATCGGCTGGTAGATGTCGGAAGTGCGGCCCGAGCGGCCGGGAACGTGCTCGCCGCCGATGAAGTGCCCGACTTCGCGCGCCATGAGGGATCCTCCCTGGATCGGATGTGTTGGGGCCACCTTGCCCTGGCGATCCCCATAGCGGAAGGGGCGTGGGAGCGGAACGGGTGTGCGCGAATGCGGGAACCGGAGGGTGGAAAAGGCGACGTGTGGGACGATTACCGCTTCGTGCTGGCGGTGCATCGGGCCGGCACGGTCTCGGCGGCGGCCCGGCGCCTCGGGGTCGACCACGCGACGGTGATCCGGCGCATCGACCGGCTCGAGCGGCGGCTGGGCGAGCAGCTCTTCCACCGCCGCGCCTCGGGCTACACCGCGACGCAAGGCGGCCTCGCCCTGGTGGCGACCGCCGACGCGGTCGAATCGGCGATCATCCACGGCGAGGCGGCGATCGGCCGGGCGGCGTCGCAGCTCGTCGGCACGGTGCGGATCGGCGCCCCGGACGGCTTCGGCAGCACCTTCCTGGCGCCGCGCCTCGCCGGCCTCGTCGAGCGCCATCCCGAACTCGACATCGAGCTCGTGGCGACCGCCCGGCTGTTCAGCCTGTCGAAGCGCGAGGCCGACATCGCGATCGGGTTGAGCCTGCCGCCGGAGGGACGGATCGTCGGGCGCAAGCTCACCGACTACGCCCTCAAGCTCTACGCCGCCCCGTCCTACCTCGCGCGGCATCCGCCGATCCGGAGCCGGGGCGACCTCCCGGGCCACCGCTTCGTCGGCTACATCGACGAGCTGCTCTACTCGCCGGAGCTCGACTACCTGCACCAGGTCGCGCCGGGGGTCGGCGCCCGCCTGCGCAGCGCCAACCTCAACGCGCAGCTCCAGGCGACGGCGGCGGGCCTCGGCCTCGCGGTGCTGCCCTGCTTCATGGCAGCCGGGCACCCCGACCTCGCCTGCGTGCTGCCGGAAGCGATCACGCTCACCCGCAGCTTCTGGCTGATGATGCACGCCGACAGCCGCGACCTCGCCCGCATCCGGGCGGTGGCGGAGCACATCTACGCGGTGGTGGAGGCGGAGCGGGGGCTGTTCCTGCCCGGGGCGTAACGACCCACGCCGGACGTCGGGCGCGCCCGACTCACGGGTCCGGCGGTCTCCTCGCGGCCGGGCCGACGATCTCCTGCATGGCGACGTAGGTATGGTATTCCGAGACGTTCGGATCGTCGTGGAAGACCTCCCGCGCGAAGGCGGCGTAGGCCTCCATGCTCTCGACCTGCAGGTGCAGCACGAAATCCGCGCCGCCGGTGACGTAGGCGGCGTGCCGGACCTCGGGGCGGAGACGGAGCTTGCGCGCGAAGTCGCTGTAGGTCCGCGATCCCCGCTCGATGGAGACGAGGACGTGCACCATGACCGGCACGCCGAGCACCTTCGGGCTGACGACCGAGATGTCGGCGGTGATGACCTTCTCGGCCCGCAGGCGGCGCAGCCGTCGCAGCACCGCGCTCGGCGAGAGCCCGACCCGCTCGGCCAGGATGCGGGCGGGGGTCTGGTTGTCGCGCTGCATCTCCCTCAGGAGCGCGCGATCGAAATCGTCGAGTTCGACCATTTTCGCCGTCCAACCCCCGCAATCCGGCTGATTTCGCCGCCCGGCAGCGGAAATAGCCCAAACCGGGCGGCGGCTTCCAGGCACGCTGCCGCGGCGGACGAGCCGGACGGGCCGGACCGCGACGCGGAGGCGGGACGATGGACGGCTGGACGAGACAGACCCTGGCGGCGCAGGCGATGGGCCGCATCGACGCGCAGACCCGCGCGGTCGTGCCGCCGATCCACCTGTCCACGACCTACCTGCGCGATCCCGACAACGGCTATGCCTCGGGCTTCGTCTACGGCCGGCCGGACAACGCCACGGTGCGCGACACCGAGGCCGTCATCGCCATGCTGGAGGAGGCGCCGGCCGGCGCGCTCCTGTTCTCCTCCGGGATGGCGGCCGCGACCGCCTGCTTCATGGCGCTCGCCCCCGGCGACCACGTCGTGGCCTCGGCCGTCATGTACTGGTCGCTGCGCAACTGGCTGCGCACCGAGGCGACCCGGTGGGGCCTGCGGGTCGATTTCGTCGCCACCGACGACCTCGACGCCCTGAAGGCCGCGATGCGGCCGGGCGAGACCAAGCTCGTCTGGATCGAGACGCCCTCGAACCCGCTGTGGACGATCACCGACATCGCCGCCGCCGCCGACATCGCCCACGCGGCCGGGGCCCGGCTCGCGGTCGATTCCACCTGCGCCTCGCCGTACCACACCCGGCCGCTGGCGCTCGGGGCGGACATCGTCATGCACGCCGCCACCAAGGTGCTCAACGGCCATTCGGACGTGATCGCGGGCGTCCTGGCGGGCGCGCGGCCGGACGAGTACTGGGACCGCCTCGAGACGATCCGCCGGGGCGGGGGCGCGATCCTCGGTCCGCTGGAGGCCTACCTGCTTCAGCGCGGGCTGAAGACGGTCTTCGTCCGGGCCGCCGCCCAGGCGCGCGCCGCGCAGGCGCTCGCCGAGCGGCTGGCGGCGCATCCGCTGGTCGCCCAGGTGCTCTATCCGGGGCTGCCCGGCCACCCCGGCCACGCCGTCGCGGCCCGGCAGATGGAGAACGGCTTCGGGTTCATGCTCTCGGTCCGGGTCCGCGGCGGCGAGGCGGCGGCCGTCGCGACGGCCGCGTCCGTGCGGCTGTGGAAGCGGGCAACCTCGCTCGGCGGCGTCGAGAGCCTGATCGAGCACCGCGCCTCGATCGAGGGGCCCGGGACCCCCTGCCCCGCCGACCTGCTGCGCCTATCGACCGGCCTCGAGGCCGTCGACGATCTCCATGCCGACCTCGATTGCGCCCTCGCCGCCGCCCACGCCTGACCCGGAGCGGGACCGTGACGCGCGCAGCGCTCCCGCGGGTTCCGGCGATGCGAATCGCCGGGCTCACCGCCCTCGCCCTGCTGGCCTTTGCCGGGAACTCGCTCCTGTGCCGCCTCGCCCTTGCCCATCAGCTCATCGATCCGGGCCGCTTCACGGTGATCCGGCTCGTGTCCGGCGCGGCCGCCCTGTGGCTCGTCCTCCGGCTCGAGCGACGGGGCACGCCGGTCGGCGGCTCGTGGGGCGGCGCGCTGGCGCTGTGCGTCTATGCCGGGGCCTTCTCGTTCGCCTACGTGACGCTGCCGGCGGGCGCAGGCGCGCTGCTGCTGTTCGGCGCCGTGCAGGTCACCATGGTCGCCGCGGCCCTGGTCCGGGGCGAGAGGCCGACCGGGCCGCAGGCGCTCGGCTTCGTCCTCGCGCTCGGAGGCCTCGCGGCGCTCCTGGGCCCGGGCGCCTCGGCCCCCTCCGTGGAGGGAAGCGGCCTGATGATCGCCGCAGGGGTCGCGTGGGGGGCCTATTCGCTGCTGGGGCGGGGCGCGCGCGATCCGCTCGCAGCCACCGCCGGCAACTTCCTTCGCGCCGCGCCGGTCGCCGCGTTGGCGCTGGGCCCGGCGATCGTCACGGGGCCGACCATCGACCTCCTGGGCGTCGCCTACGCGGCGCTGTCGGGCATCCTGGCATCGGGCCTCGGCTACGCGGTCTGGTACGCCGCCTTGCGCGGCCTGTCCCCGGTCCAGGGCGCGTCGGTGCAGCTCGGCGTGCCCGTCGTCACCGCCGTCGCCGGCGCGATCGCCCTCGACGAGGCCGTGACACTCCGCCTCGCGGCGAGCGCGGCCACGATCCTCGGCGGCATCGCCCTCGTCGTCGCCCGTTCCGGCCCCTGCCGGGTGCCGCCGCAGGAGTGACGGGGTGCCGGCGCTACGCCCCATCCCGCGCGAGCACGAGGAGCGCCCGCCCGGGCAGGCGCAGGCTTCCCCCGCGCCGCACCGCCTCCCGCCCCACCGGCCGCCCATCCGCGACGGTCGTGTCGAAGAGCGGCGTCCACGGCCCGCCGATGACCTTGGCGAGCTGGAAATCCAGCACCGCCTCGCCGGCATTGGCGAGGATCAGGAGGCGGCGCCCATCCGGAGCATCGTTGCCGATCTGCATGCCGAAGGCGCGGCGCTCGGCATCGCCCCAGGCCGTCTCGTCCATCTCGGCACCGCAGGGCGAGAGCCAGTGCACGTCCTTGAGCCCTCCCGCCGCCACTGTCTCGCCGGTGAGGAACTTGCGCCGCCGCAGGGCCCGGTGATCGCGGCGCAGCGCCAGGAGGTACCTGGTGAACGCGGTGAGGTCCGGGTCGCCGCCATCGGTCTCCCAGTCGACCCAGGAGGTGGGGTTGTCCTGGCAATAGGCGTTGTTGTTGCCGCCCTGGCTGCGCGAGCGCTCGTCGCCCATCAGCAGCATCGGCACGCCCTGGGCGAGCAGGATCGTAGCGAGCAGGTTGCGCTTCTGGCGCGCCCGCAGGGACAGGATCGTGGGATCGTCGGTCGGCCCCTCGACGCCGTAGTTGCGCGAGACGTTGTGGCCGTGGCCGTCGCGGTTGCCCTCGCCGTTGGCCTCGTTGTGCTTCTCCTCGTAGGCGACGACGTCGGCCAGCGTGTAGCCGTCGTGCGAGGCGATGAAGTTGATGCTGGCGGACGGCCCGCGGCCGGAGGCGGAAAAGATCTCCTTGGAGCCGGTGAGTCCTTGCGTCAGCTTCGGCAGCTGGCCGGCATCGCCGCGCCAGAAGCCCCGCGCCGCGTCGCGGAACTGGTCGTTCCAGTCGCTCCAGCCGACGGGAAAGCCGCCGAGCTGGTAGCCGCCCATGCCGATGTCCCACGGCTCGGCGATGAGCTTGACCCGCGACAGGACCGGATCCTGCGCCATCGCCTGCAGCACCGCGGCCCGCGGCGTGAAATCGTGCGGCGAGCGGGCGAGGCTCGAGGCGAGGTCGAAGCGGAAGCCGTCGATGCGGTAGGCCTCGACCCAGTGGCGCAGGGAATCGAGCACCATCTGCATCACCCGCGGCACCGCCACGTCGAGGGTGTTGCCGCAGCCGGTGCAGTCGATGTCGCGGCGCGGATCGTCGGGCTGGAGCTTGTAGTAGCTCGCATTGTCGATGCCGCGGAACGACAGGCTCGGGCCGGTATGGTCGCCCTCGCAGGTGTGGTTGTAGACCACGTCGATCAGCACCTCGATGCCGGCGGCGTGGAGCTGGCGGATCGCGCTCTTGAGGCCGGCGGTCCCCGCGGGGCCGAGATAGCGCGGCTCGGGCGAGAAGTAGTTGAGCGGCGAGTAGCCCCAGAAGTTGGAAAGGCCCTTCTCGACCAGGAAGCGGTCGTCGACGAAGGCCTGGATCGGCAGGAGCTCGATCGCCGTGACGCCGAGGCGCACGAGGTGATCGACGATCGCCGGGTGGCCCAACGCCGCGTAGGATCCGCGCCAGGGCAGCGGCACCCCGGGATGGGCCTGGGTCAGGGCCCGGACATGGGCCTCGTAGATCACGCTGTCGACCAGCGGGTGGCGCAGGGGCGGATCGTCGTGGACCGGCGCCTCGGGGGCGGTGATCACGCCCTTCGGCATCATCGGGGCGCTGTCGCGCCGGTCGAGCGCGTCCTCGCGATGGCTGCCGCGGCGAGCGGGGTAGAGCGCGTCGTGCCAGCGCACCCGGCCGTGGATCTCGCGGGCATAGGGGTCGAGGAGGAGCTTGTGCGGGTTGAAGCGGTGGCCCCGCCCCGGCTCCCACGGGCCGTGCACCCGGTAGCCGTAGAGCTGGCCGGGCAGCACGCCAGACAGGTAGCCGTGCCAGACGTCGTCGGTGCGCCGCGGCAGCCGGATCACGTCGGTCTGGATCCGGCCCGTCGGGTCGAACAGGCACAGGTCCACCGCCGTCGCATGGGCGGAGAACAGCGCGACATTGACCCCGCGCCCGTCGAAATGGGCGCCGAGCGGCGCGGGCGCTCCGTCGTCGAGTGCGATCATCCGGTCCGTCATTCCCCAGGAAGCCAGCCTGCCCTCGGGCACGAGCCTGTTCGCTAGCGAACATGCCCGCGGACCGGCCGGCTGCCAAGCTGACCGCAGGTCTGATCCTCAGGCCGCCGCGCTCGCCGGCTCGCGGGAGACCAGCGCCACCGCCTCGCGCAGGGTGTCGAGGTTCGCATCCGGCCGCGTCCCGGCGACCGAGAGGTGGCGGCGAAAGGGCCGCGCTCCGGGCCTGCCGTTGAACAGGCCGAGCATGTGGCGGGTCATGGCGTGCAGACGCACCCCCTCCCGGAGCCGGGCGGCGATGTAGGGCTCGTAGGCTTGGACCGCCGCGAACGGATCGGCCACCGGCGCCGGTTCGCCGAACAGCCCGGGATCGACGCCGAGCAGCAGGGCCGGCTCGGCATAGGCCGCGCGCCCGAGCATCACCCCGTCGAGGGCGAGGCCGTCCACCGGCTCGAGCGCGGCCCTCGCGGCCGCGAGGTCCTGCAGGCCGCCGTTGAGGGCTACGGCCAGATCGGGATTCGCGGCCTTCAGGCGATGGACCCGGCCGTAATCGAGGGGCGGGATGTCCCGGTTCTCCTTCGGCGACAATCCCTTGAGCCAGGCCTTGCGGGCATGCACGACGAGCGCGTCGACGCCCGCCGCCCGCACGGACGCGGTCAGCGCGTCGAGCGCCGCCTCCGGGTCCTGGTCGTCGACGCCGATGCGGCACTTCACCGTCACCGGCACCGCGACCGCCGCCTTCATGGCGGCGACGCACTCGCCGACCAGGGCCGGCTCGCGCATCAGGCAGGCGCCGAAGCGCCCGTCCTGCACCCGGTCGGAGGGGCAGCCGACATTCAGGTTCACCTCGCGATAGCCGAACTCCTCGGCGATCCGGGCCGCCGCCGCGAGATCGCCCGGATCCGACCCGCCGAGCTGGATCGCCACCGGATGCTCCGCCGCATCGAACCCGATCAGCCGCTCCCGCGGCCCGTGCAGCACCGCCCCGGTCGTCACCATCTCGGTGTAGAGGAGCGCGCAGGCCGAGAGAGTGCGGTGGAACGCCCGGCAATGCCGGTCGGTCCAGTCCATCATCGGTGCAACCGAAAACCGCCACGCGCTGGCATTGCTGGATTTTTCAACCGCCGCAGTCACCTGCACCCATCTCCATGCTGGACCGTTCGCGGCCTTGGCCGCGGGTTTCGCCCCATCCCGTGGCGGCATCTACGGCAATGCTGTGGCCCTGGAGCCCATGCTGTAGCTTGCCGTGGGACCCATCGTCGAGCGCAAGCGCAAGGACGGGTCCATCGGGTCTCAGGCCCAGGTCGTCGTCACGCAAGTCGTCGTCACCCACCGCGAGACCAAGACCTTCGACCGCCGCCTGGATCAAGACGCGGGAGCGCGAGCCCTCCCTACCCGGCGCCGTGGCCGGAAAGAAGGCGGAGGATCCGCCGCTGAGCGCGGCGTTCGACCGCTCCGTCGCCGCGAGCCGTCGCGCCATCGGCCGGACCAAGGCGCAGGCGCTCACCGCCATCAAGACCTTCGACATCGCCGCCAAACCCTGCTCGACCAGCGCCGACGTCGTCGCCTTCGCCACCGAGCTCTCCGCCGGCCGGCAGCCGCGGCCGGCGGTCGGTGCGGACAGGGCAGCGCGGGGGGATGAGGCGATCGCGCACATCACGGCGGGGCCGGCGTTCGAGATGGGGGACAGGGTACTTGTGGTGGAAAATGGTCTTGCGCCGATGGACGCAAAGTGCTGAATTCGCCACCTGAAGTTTTTCACTGACGAGTCACGCGAGTCGGCTCCAGGAGGCGTTCTGTGAAGGCCTTCTTGCATGACGAGCTGTGGGCGAAGCGGGGATCTGACGGTAAATGGCATTCCCTGGTCGGACATTCCGCTGATGTCAGCGCGGCACTCGAGGCGCTGATCAAGATACCGCTGATCGGCGAACGTTTGAGATGTCTGGGATCGATCAAAACAACGGAGAACGACGCATTCTCGAGCAAGCTCTCGGCGCTTGCGTTCCTCCACGATATCGGGAAGGCCAATCGCGGTTTTCAAGCCCGGTCGGATGTCGGCGCGCCGCCGGTCGGCCATATCGATGAACTCGCCTGGGTGTTTTCCGGTGGGCGCGGCGCGGAGGCGGTATGTGACCGCATGAGCGAGACGCTGGGGCTCGACCGGGTCGAGGCGTGGCTCACCGACGGCTCCCGGTTGTTCGACGCCGTGTTCGCGCATCACGGACGGCCCTGGGCCCTGGGCGACGAAGGGCGGCACGCCGACATCAAGGATGCCTCGGCGCATTGGCGCGCCGGCTCCGGAGATCCCGTCGCGAAGCTCGCGCCGATGCGCGCGGCCTTCGACACGTGGTTCGGGGAGGCCCTGGCGGACGCTGAGCCATTGCCCGACCTTGCGGGCTTCGAGCATGCCTTCGCGGGGCTCCTCATGCTCGCCGACTGGCTCGGCTCGAATCCCGCTCCCGGTTTCTTCCCCTTCGACAACGGTCGCCACGCCGACAGGATGGCCTTCGCGCGGGAACGGCTGGCTCTCGTCCTGCCCGCGACCGGGCTCGATGCGCGGCCCGCGCGCGCGGCCGAGCATCAGATCGGCGCGAGCTTCGCCGGCGCCTTCGCGCAGCAGGGTCGTGAGCCGTTCGTGGCGAAGCCGATCCAGGCCGAGACGGCCCGCCATCCCGCGCGGCTGCTGGTTCTGGAGGCCGAGACCGGCTCCGGCAAGACCGAGGCCGCGCTGTGGCGGTACGCCGAACTGTTCCGCGCGGGGGCCGTCGATGGCCTTTATTTCGCGCTGCCGACGCGCGTGGCGGCCACGCAGATCTTCGAAAGGGTCAAGCGCTTCCGGGACAACGTCTTCCCACCACAGGAGCGGCCGGCCGTCGTTCTCGCGGTTCCCGGGCAGATGCACGTCGACGAGGCGGAAGGTACGCGCCTGCCCGATTTCGACGTCCAATGGAGCGACGATGGCGACCGCGCCGCCCGCTGGGCCGCCGAGCATCCGAAGCGGTTCCTCGCGGCCCCGATCGCCGTCGGCACGATCGACCAGGTGCTGCTCGGATCAGTGCGGGTGAAGCACGCGCATCTGCGGGCCGCCTCGCTCCTCAACAAGCTTCTCGTGATCGACGAGGTCCACGCCTCCGATACGTACATGGAGCACCTGCTGACGAACCTGCTCCGCTTCCATGTCGGGGCGGGCGGCCATGCGCTGCTCCTGTCCGCAACGCTCGGCGCGGGGGCGCGCGCTCGCCTGCTCGGAAGCGGGGAGGTCCCGGGCCGGGTCGAGGCGGACACCGTGCCCTACCCGGCTCTGTCCTGGTACGAGGACGGAATCGAGCGCCGCCAGCAACTCGGCCTGGCCGGGCAGCCGAAGCCCGTGCGCATGGAGGCCCGCCCAATCCTGACCGATCCCGACGCCGTCGCGGAAACGGCCCTCTCGGCGGCCCTTGACGGCGCCAAGGTGCTGATCATCCGCAACACGGTCGGGCAGGCGCTGCGGACCCAGGAGGCGCTGGAGGCGCGGGTCGGCATTTCGGACGGAGCGCTGCTGTACCAAGCACCGCATGCGGACGGGCGGCGGGTAGCGACGCTGCATCATTCCCGCTTCGCCGAGCCTGACCGGCGCGTCCTCGACGCGGCCGTCGAAAGCACCATCGGGCGGGAGCGTGCGACCGGCGGCTGCATCGTGGTCGGCACCCAGACCCTTGAGCAGTCGCTCGATCTCGATGCCGACCTGCTGCTCACCGACCTGTGCCCGGTCGACGTCCTGCTGCAGCGGATCGGCCGGCTCCACCGGCATGCCGGCCGGACGCGCCCTCACGGGTATGAGGAGCCGCGGGCTCTCGTGCTCGTCCCCGAAGCCCGTGAGCTCATTCGCACGAGCCTTCGCGCGTACGGTCTTGGATCCGGCGAGAAGGGCGGCGTCTACGAGGATCTGCGCATCCTCGAACTGACCCGGCGGCTCGTCGATGCCAAGTCCGTCTGGACCATCCCGGACATGAACCGCCAGCTCGTGGAGGCGGCGACCCATCCCGATGCACTCTGCGCGATCGAAGCGGAGCTGATGGCCACCGATCCCGACTGGAGGCCGCACTTCGACAAGCGCACGGGAAAATATTTCGCCGACCTCAGCGCCGCGCAAGGCGCCCTGCTGCGCTTCGATCAGCGGTTCAGCACCTTCCGGATCGAACCCGACGAGGTCATCGCCACCCGCCTTGGCGGCGCAGACCGGCACGTCGACTTCATGTCCGGCGAGCGCCCGTTGCCGATCGGGCCCTTCGGGCGGCTCGTGCCGGCGCTGAAGCTGCCGCACCACATGGCCGGAGATGTGCCGGTCGAGGCCCAGCCCCAAGATGTGGAACCGCTCGATGAAGCGGGAGGGTTCACTTTCCGCCTCGGCTCAATTGCGTTCACGTATGATCGTCTTGGGCTGAGGCGGATGGAGTGAACCCCGCGTTGGCGGGGGAGCCGCTGAAGCCGCGAAAAGCCCGCGAACCTCATTGGGTCAATCCCCGCGCAGGCGGGGCTTCTTTTTGCCGGGCCTAGACAGGCGGCACAAGCTGCCGGGAGGCTATAAAAATGACGTTCGAATTATTGAGTTCGAAAACAACTTGAAAGTGTAGTGGTGCGACAGCAGTCTTGGGTCGGGAGAGGCCAACCAAATGGTCCGGAATGCATGCGTCGAGGCGCTGTTGCGCGTTCGCACACGGGATGGCGACTTGCTGTTCGCGTCCTTGTCCGGCGTCCTCGCCGCCCTCGCCCGGAACAAGATCGATGCTTTTCCGGCACTCCGTCCTCACCAACGCCACGCCTGGCACGCCTTTCTGGTGCAGCTCGGCGCCCTCGCGCTGATCCGGGCCGGCCGCGATGCGATGCCGGAGGACGAGGCGTCCTGGTGCGGATTGCTGCGCGGGCTGACCCCCGACTTCCCGGGCGACGAGCCCTGGTGCCTCGTCACGCCGCCCGACAAGCCGGCGCTGCTGCAGCCGCCGATCCCGGGCGGGCTGAAGGACCTCAAGAACGCCGTTCCGACGCCGGACGCGCTCGACATGCTGGTCACGTCCAAGAACCACGACCTCAAGAGCGAGGTCATGATGGCGGCGGAGCCGGACGACTGGCTGTTCGCGCTCGTGACGCTGCAGACGACCGAAGGTTTCCTGGGGGCAGGGAATTACGGGATCAGCCGCATGAACGGCGGCTTTGCCAACCGCCCGGCCTTCAGCATCGCGCCGGCCGAAGGGACGATGTCGCAGGTCCGGCGCGACGTCGAGGCCCTGGTCGCGCGCCGCCAGACGGACGAGCCCTCGCCGGTCCACGCGGCCCGCGACGGTCTCGGGCTCGTCTGGCTGCGCCCGTGGGACGGTGCGGGATCGCTCCAGCCCTCCGAACTCGACCCGCTCTATGTCGAGATCTGCCGGCGGGTCCGGCTCGTCGACGAGGGCGGCCGCATTGCTGCCCGGGCCGGGGGCTCGAAGGTGCCGCGCATCGTGCCGATCCCGGGCGGCGCGCCCGGCGACCCCTGGGCGCCGACGGTGACCGACAAGGACGGCATCAGAATCCTCACCGTCGATGCCAGCGGTTTTCACTACCGGCGCATGGTCCGTCTGCTCTTCGGGCAGGACGGGCACGCGCTGCCGGTGCTCGCCGAGACACTTCCTACCGACGGCGACGAGGGGCTCGTCATCGTGGCATGTGCTTTGACCCGCGGGCAGGGCAAGAGGGAAGGCCTCCACGAGCGGCGCGTATCGGTCACCAGGGTCGTTCGCGACAGGATCCGGCGCCGCGACACCGATCGTCTCGGGCGGGCCGCGATGGAACGGGTCGCGCTTGCCGGCGACATCCAGAACCGCGTCCTGAAGCCCGCGCTGCTCGCCCTCTTCCAGAACGGGCCGGAGACGATCGACTACAAGAACAAGGGCGCGGAGGCCCGTGCGCGGGACCTTCTCGGCCGATTCGATCGCGCGGTCGATGCAACGTTCTTCGAGAACCTGTGGGCCGAGTTCGAGCCGGGCACCGAGCCCGCCTCCGCCCGCGGGGCCTGGGTGCGGTACCTCGTCCACACGATCGCCTGGCCCCTCGTCGTGGAGGCGGATGCCGGCCTGTCGAAGGCCGTGGGGCGGCGCTGGCGGGCGCTGACCCGGGCCGAAACCCTGTTCTGGGCCGGCACGCGCAACCCGAAGACCGGCCTGCCCCCCTTCTTCGCGGAGACGAAGCGTGACGACGCAGCCTGACCCTGCCGGCGGAGACCCAGCGCCCCGCCGCCGCATCGCCGAGATCGCCGCCCGGATGGCGGCTCCGATGACGCACGGCGACAGCTTCGGCACCGGGCCGCTGGCCGAACTGCGGCGGCTCGATCCGGACGGAGCGCTGGCCGAGCCGGCCCTGCACCGGCTCCTCGCCCGCCACACCTCGGAGGCGGAGTTGCGGGAGATCGGACTTCCAGCTTTGGCTCTCGTCATCCATGCGGCGGCGTTGGCCGCGCCCGACCACCTGTCCTTCCCGCGCCGCGACGACGAGCCGGCCGAGGAGAATGCGCAGGCGACGGTCTGGGCCGAGCGATCGCGTTCCGCACAGCTGCAATTCGGCCGCGCCCTGTTCGAGGCGGGCTTCAGCGAGCGCCGGTTCACGAACCTGCTCGACGCCACGATGGACGACCTGCGGATCGCCCTGCCTCGCGCCGTTCGGTTCCTCGTCGCCGCGGGCGAGCGGCTACCGATCCTCGCCGTCGCCGACCTCGTCGCGTCGGCCCGCACCATCGAAGACGACAGAGCGCAATCCATCCGCCACCGCATCGCCCGCGGCTACTACCGGGCCGAGGCGAAGGCCGAGGCCGCACCGAATTCGACTTCCACCGGAGACGCCGCGTGACCCGCTTCCTGCAGATCCACAGCCTCGCCTCCTATCCGGCGGTGCTGCTGAACCGAGACGATGCCGGCCTGGCCAAGCGGCTGCCCTATGGCGGCACGGTCCGCACCCGGATCTCGTCGCAGAGCCTGAAGCGACACTGGCGGCTCGCCGACGACGCCTGGGCGCTGAAGGGCATCGGCGCCCCAATGGGCGTGCGCTCGCGCGAGATCGTGGAGCGGCGCATCCTGCCGACGATCTCCGGCGCGCCCGAGATCGTCGAGGCAGTTGGCGCAGCACTGGTGAAGCACCTCTACGGCAAGAACAGCGCCAAAATCCCCGACCGGCAGGCACTGCTTTTGGGTCAGCCCGAGATCGATTACCTAGCCCGGATCGGGGCCGAAGCCGCCGCCGCGGCGAAGGACGCGAAATCGGCTGAGGCAGAGATTGACACCCGCATCGCCAAGGGCACCGGCAAGGCGAACCTGGCCGCGATGCTGGCCACGGCCGGCAAGCTCGCCTCCGGGCTCGAGGCGGCGCTCTTCGGCCGGATGGTCACCTCAGACCCGGAGGCCAACACCGACGCGGCGATTCACGTGGCTCATGCCTTCACGGTCCACAGCCAGGAGAGCGAGAGCGACTACTTCACCGTCGTCGACGACCTGCGGGAGGCGGCTGGCGAGGTCGGGTCGGGTGGCATCTTCGACACCGAGCTCACCTCCGGCCTCTACTACGGCTACGTCGTGGTCGACGTGGCGCTCCTGGTCTCCAACCTCGCGGGCGACGCCGACCTCGCGGCACGTGTCGTCGAGCACCTCGTCCACCTGATCGCCACCGTGTCGCCCGGCGCCAAGAAGGGGTCGACGGCGCCCTACGCCTATGCCGACCTGATGCTGATCGAAGCCGGGTCGCGCCAGCCGCGCACCCTCGCGGGTGCCTTCCGCAAGGCCGTGCCGCTGCGGCGCGACGGCGACCTCGCCATCGAGGCTGTGACCGCCATGGCCGGTTGCCTCGCCCGGTTCGATGCTGCCTACGGGCACGACGACGCGCGCGCGCATCTCTCGGTCGTCGATGCGCCCTCCCCGGGGTTCGGCGAGATGCAGGCCCTGGACGATCTTGCCGCCTGGGCCGCCGGGACGGTGCGCGCCACGGGGAACGGACAGGATCCCGCCTGATGCCGCGCTTCCTCCTTCTGCGTCTTGAGGCCCCCCTGCTCGCCTTCGGCGGCGAGGTCGTGGATGCGCGCGGCGTCGTCACGGACTTCCCCGGCGCTTCGCTGCTCACCGGCCTGCTGGCCAACGCCCTCGGCTACCGCCGCGGGGAAGGCGACCGGCTCCAGGCTCTGCAGAACCGGCTGGTCTTCGCGGCCCGCCTCGACCGCGCGGGCCCGCGCATCACCGACTTCCAGACGGCGGAGCTCGACAAGGACGACCGCGGCTGGACGACGCGCGGACGGCCGGAAGGCCGCGCCGGCGGAGCCGGCAGCTATGTCGGGCCGCATCTGCGCCGCCGCGACTACGATTGCGACGTGTCCTGTGCCGTCGCATTGCGGCTGACGGCGGCCGAGGCCGGGCCGACGCTGGACGATCTCGCCGCGGCGCTGCTCCACCCCGCGCGGCCGCTCTTTCTCGGGCGCAAGCCCTGCCTGCCGTCCCGGCCGCTCCTCGAGGCGGACCCCGCGCGCCGGATCGTCGAGGCGGGCGATCTCCTCGAGGCGCTCGTCGCGCTGCCGCCGGCGGACGGCGGCCCCACCCTGCGGGTCATGCTGCCGGCCTCGGAGCCGGATGCACCCGGCGACCATGTCCGCCCCGTGACCGACGAGCGCAACTGGCGCTCGGGCGTGCATGGCGGGCACCGGCTCGTCCGCGTGCGCGCCCTGGCGCGGTCCGGGGGGCCGGCATGACGCTGAGCCTCCTCCAGATGCGGCCCGCCATGGGCCCGCTCCTGCGCTGGGCCGATCGCCGCAAGGTGGTCGCGGCCCAGGGCCCGGACGACCTCGGCTACGCGCTCCACGCGATCCTCCAGGCCGCCTTCGGCGATCTTGCACCGAAGCCCTTCCTGCTGCTCGATCCGCCGCACCGGCGCGACCGGCCGGGCGCCGATCCGGCCCCGCAGATCCTCGCCTACACGACCCGTGTCGTCGCGGACCTGCGCGATCACGCCACCGCCTTCGCGGAGCCCGAGGTGGCCGAGGCGCTCGGACTGGACGGGCTGGCGGCCAAGGCCATGCCGGAGCGCTTCCCGGCCGGGATGCGGCTCGGCTTTCACACCCGCATCCGCCCGATGGTCCGCCGCGACCGCGACGGCGATCGGACGAAGACGGCCGAGAAGGATGCCTATCTCGCGGCGCTCGACGCCCACGAGGGTCGGCCGGCCCCGTTCAGCCGGGGCGAGGTCTACCGGGAGTGGCTCGCGCGGCACCTCGCGGCGGGCGGCGCCGAGATGGAGCGGGCGAGCCTCGACGCCTTCCGGCTCACCCGCGCGCTCCGCCGCGGCCGCGACAGGGACCTGCGTCCCATCCCGCCCTCGAGCGCGACGATGAAGGGCGCCGCCGGGCACCCGGACGCGACCGTGACCGGGGTGCTGGCGGTGCGGGACCCCGACGCCTTCGCGGCCCTGCTCGCGCGGGGCGTCGGCCGCCACCGCGCCTTCGGGTTCGGCATGCTGCTGCTCAAGCCACCGAGGTAGCGCCATGCTGAAGGGCCGCCTGGGACTCGAGACCGCGCGCCAGCCGCACGCCGATCGGCACGGCCTCGTCTGGCTCGACCGCGGCGCGCTGACGGTCGAGGACGGCTGCCTGCGCTTCGTGGCGGCCGGCAGCGACACGGTCGAGGCCGGCGATTACCGCATCCCGCACCAGGCGCTCTCGATGGTGCTGCTCGGGCCGGGCTCGACCGTGAGCCACGATGCGTTGCGCATCCTCGCCCGCCACAACACGGGGCTCGCCGCGATCGGCGAGGGCGGCGTGCGTTTCTACACGGCCCAACCGCTGCTGCCCGACAGCTCCGCGCTCGCACGCCGGCAGGCGATGGCCTGGGCCGATGCCAAGGGCGGCCGGATGAAGGTGGCTCGCCGGATGTACGCGCTACGCCTCGGCGAGGTCCTGCCGCATCGCGACATCGCCGTGCTCCGCGGCATCGAAGGGGCGAGGGTCAAGGAGATCTACCGCCAGGCGGCGGAGCGCCACGGCATCCGCTGGCAGGGCCGCCGCTACGACCGCCAGAACCCGAACGCGGCCGACATCCCGAACCAAGCCCTCAACCATGCCGCCTCGGCCGTCGAAGGGGCGGCCGCGATCGCGGTCGCCGCCACGGCGACCATTCCGCAACTCGGGTTCGTTCACGAGGATTCCGGCCAGAGCTTCGTGCTCGATGTCGCGGATCTCTTCCGCGACACGATCACCGTCCCCTGTGCCTTCAAGGCCGCGAAGGCGCACGAGAAGCGCCCCACCGACCCGATCGAGCGCCTGGCGCGCCGGACGGTCGCCGAGCGGCTTCGCCGCGACGGCGTGATCCCGGCCATGATCGACCGCATCAAGACCCTGTTCGAGGACGATGCGCGATGACGCATCGGTGCCCCCCATGCCCATGACCGTGGTGGTGACGCGGGACGTCGCCGACCGCTTCCGCGGCTTCCTGTCCTCCGTCATGCCGGAGGCTGCACCGGGCGTCTTCGTCGGCGCCGAACTCTCCAAGGGCGTTCGCGAGCGGATCTGGACCGTGCTGTCGGAGTGGTGGGTGGACATGCCGGGCGGCTCGATCGTGCTGCTCTGGAAGGATGACGCCGCGCCCGGGCGTCTCGGTCTCCGCACGCTCGGCCTACCCCCTCGAACCCTCGCGGACCTCGACGGCGCGCTTCTCGTCCGCCGGTAGCGACGATCTTTGACATCGTTAACAGTGCCAGCTACTTAGCAGGCAGAGGCTCCCCCGCCTACGCGGGGATCGACCCGCTACACGCTCAAGGATCGCGAGCTCTGGCGCGGCTCCCCCGCCTACGCGGGGATCGACCCGACCGCATCGACCCGCCGATCGACTGGCGCGAGGCTCCCCCGCCTACGCGGGGATCGACCTGGAATGGTGGGTTGATGACCATCAGCCGACCAGGCTCCCCCGCCTACGCGGGGATCGACCCCCGAAGGGTGCCGAACCGCTCTCGCCGGCGGTGGCTCCCCCGCCTACGCGGGGATCGACCCATATCGTATAGTTTCGAGATGTCGGCTTCGATGGCTCCCCCGCCTACGCGGGGATCGACCCGCCGAGAGCCTCACCGGGGCCGGCCAGCGCCGGGCTCCCCCGCCTACGCGGGGATCGACCCGTCGAGGAGATCGCTCACACGCTCTCCGATGCGGCTCCCCCGCCTACGCGGGGATCGACCCGCCATCGCTGCGGCTCACGCCCGGCAGAATGCGGCTCCCCCGCCTACGCGGAGATCGACCGCCGCGGTTTACCGACCGCAAGTTCTATAAAACGGCTCCCCCGCCTACGCGGGGATCGACCTTGCTGCGCGACCTCCGTGGCGCGGAACTCGATGGCTCCGGCGGGCGCGATCGCGCTGCTCTTCGCCGTCGAACGGCGCTCGAGCGCCCAGGACCTGGCGGCGCCGGCCGCGCGCGTCCACCGGGGCGAACGTCGGCTCTCGGCCGGCTGGGACCATGGCCGATGATCGCCCCCAGATCAACGCATCGCGCAGCTCGCCCGCCGCGAGGCGGAGCCGAAGGCCGAGCGTGCGGCGCTCGCGTACTGCGACGACTTCGCCTACCAGGGCGCGCAGATGCGCCGGGTGGACGCCGAGCTGCAGGTGATCCGGTGCCGCCGCTCCGCCATCCAGGCGGAGCAGGAGCGCGGGGTCTACCTGCCCTTGACGCGGGGAGCGGCGGCATGATGCCGGGACAGGCCGCGTTCTGGCTGATGCTGCAGCGGCAGCACTGGAACGGCATGGAGGTCCGGCTCGGCCGCGGAACCCTTGCCGCTCGGGAAGCCGATCGAGACGCTGCCTGAGGTCGCACGTAGCGGAGTGCTCCTCCCCGGAGGGTCAGCTCGCGTGACGTGCCCAGTAGGCGACGCCCCAGCCGAACAAGACGGCGACGGCCGGCACGACGATGAAGGCCAGAACCTGACTGTCCGTCATGGTTTCAGCCCCTTGCGGACGTAGCGTGCTGCGGCATGGAGCGCGATGCTCGCACAAAGAAAGATCATGGCGCCCAGCCCGAGTGTCAACGTCGGCACGCCGCCCGAAGGTCCGGTCACCCCGAACACCGCTGCCACGATCGGTGCGACCACGCCGGCGGTGAAAAGGCTGCCGGCGGCCGTGTTGAGGTACGCCGCCGTCAGCTTCGTGCGCTCGTTGGTGACCAGGCTCATGCAAGCCGTCGGAGTGCCCAGGCGTCAACCGACCCGCCAACCTGCGGGGACGAGGTCAGGCGCTGCTGCGCGCCCGGCCGACCATCTTGGGCCGCAGATGGGCCGAGAACAGTACCGGGTCGCGCACCGCGGCCCGGCACACCATGCCGACGACCTTCGGGATCTCGGCGCCCGCCTTGTAGGCGATCCAGGCGCTCAGAGGGATACCGAGGAACTCGGCGGCCTCCTGGTCGGTGACCTGGGCACGGAGCTGCCAAACTGCGAGGTCCTCGGCCTTGAAGGACCGCTGCTCGGTGGCGAGCAGGATGAGGTGGTGGGAGTCGATGGCGAGGTCGCCATCCGGGTCGCCCCAGCCGACAGCGCTGCCGTAGGCGACGATCTGTGGCTGGCGGAAGAGCACCGGATCCCGCAGCGGCGCGAGCAACGGGCTCGTCCGCCCGATCCATCCGGCCAGTTCGACGACATCCTCACCGCCGCCCTCCCAATTGACGCGAAGGGCGGTGTCACTCGCGGCTGACACCGCGGCGATGCAGGGCGCGTCCATGGTCATGGTCCGGATCCGTCGCTCCCAATCCGAGGTTCGCACTGCCTCGTGAGGTACCATGATCCGACGTGTCGTCATCGCCGAGGCTGGTCGGCACCGCTGGTGCCTCGCCTCTCCTGCCTCCGTCCCCGGGTCGCCATTCTCGACACGCGCACGGCGTGGCCGCCCGCCAGGGCGGCCGACGCCGAGCTGACGACGCCGGAGCACCGTTCCTGGCGCGCAGCGGTCCTGCGCCGGGCCGGCTACCGCTGCGAAGAGCCGGACTGCGGGCGCACCGGAGTCCGTCTCTTCGCCGACCACATCGTCGAGGGTCGCGACGGCGGCGCTCCCCTCGACCCGGCCAACGGCCAGTGCCTGTGCGGGTCGCGCCACTCGCGGAAGCGCGCGGCTGTCGGGGCGACGCGCATGCGGGCCTGAGGCCGTCGCTGCGGTTCGGCCGCATAAACACCACCATCGACCGCTCAAACGGCCGCTAGCGGCCGTCCTGGCGGCCTCCGGAGCCCTGTTGGCCCAGCCCTACCCCGGCGGCAGGGGGTTTACGGCCGAGGCAGGCGGGAGCCGCCAACCGCATGTGGTCCCATTCGCAGACTTTTCAGCCGCCCCCGTGATCGCCGGGGTGCGTACCAGCGAGGCGCGCCCGTGTCCCAACCCAGCCGCAAGTCGGTCGACTGGAAGGGGATCGAGGCGGATTTTCGTGCCTGATCAATGTCCAACCGCAAGATCGCGGAGTGGTACGCCGTCTCTGAGGGCGCGGTACGCAAACGGGCCAAGGCCGAGGGCTGGGTCAGGGCGATTCAGAGAATGCG
>NZ_LWHQ01000026.1 GCF_001653715.1 Methylobacterium platani | reverse complement strand
GCGCTGGCTCATCAGCCACAGGCGCGGGCGCAGGGTCAGCGCGTACTGGCGCGCGCCTCTCGTGACGATCGGCCCCTCGTGCAGCTCGGTGACGAGGCCGTTCCAGACCCGCTGCGAGCCGTCGGCGAGGGTGAGCGTCAGGTCGGCGCCGGTACCGACGATCTCGTCGGGGCGGACCTCGTCGCATTGCGCGCGGACGCGGGCCTGGAGGGTGAAGAGGCGGTTGATGCCCTCCTCGACCTCCAGGCGCTCGAGCAGCAGCACGTCGGGGCCGAGCACGGTGTCGATCGCCATCAGGCGACCGGCCTGGGTGTAGATCATCGCAGGATGCTCCCTCGCGCGACGGGATGCGCTCAGCCGCCGATCTGCACCGGCGTCCACGCGGAGGCGGTCGCCGCCACCGGGTCGATCGGCTGCCCGGCCTGCGCCGCGAGGGTCGTCGCCGCATCTGCGAGCCCGTTGCCCGCGGTGACCGCCGTCTCGGACAGGGTCGCCCCGAGGACCGCCACCGCGGGATCCGGCACGCCGTCGAGCCACAGCCAGCTGCCCTGCCCGTCGGCCGCCGCGCCTTGCGCGCCGTCGAGCGCGACCTGCGCCACCACTCCTCGCGTCACGTAGGCGTGGCCGGCGATGCGCCCGGCCATGTCGGGCAGAGCCAGCCGGGCGGTCCAGGCCGGTTCGCCCCGGCCGGTCGTCCCGCGGGCGAGGGCACCCTCCGGCGGTGCGACCCCGGCATGGACGACCAGCGGTGTCGCCAGGCGCAGCCGGGCGCGCCCGGGGTTCCAGCCGAGGCGGGTCTCCGGCACGGCCAGCAGCCGGCCGAGCAGCATCGCCGACAGGCTGCGCGCCTGGGCTTCGGCGCTGCGGTTGCTGTAGCGCAGGAGCGGCACCCGGCCGGTCTTCTGCAGCAGGACGAGGCCCGACAGCGCGAGCGTCGCCGTACCGGCGCCGCCGCGCAGCGCCACGCGCAAGCCCTCGAGGTCGAAGGCGTGGGCGAAGTCGTTGACGAAGGTCTCGGCGGCCGGGTTCGGCGCCAGGCCGCCGGTCGTCAGCGTCGCGCCCGAATAGGCGCCGCGGATGCCGCCGGTCAGCCCGGCTCCGCCGAGGCCCGACGCCGGGGCGCCGCCCTTCGCCGCCGCGCTCGCGGGCGCGCGGCGCTGGGTCGAGCGCGCCTCGGCGGGCGGCAGGAAGATCGCCTGACCGGGGCTGAGCCGGCCGGGATCGACGAGCGGCCGCTCTGTCAGGGCGACGATGTCGGGGCGGTTGTTGTAGGCGTAGAGATCGGGCCAGCGCACCGGATCGCCGTAATGCGCCTCGGCGACGCTCCACAGCGTGTCGCCGGCCTTGAGCACGTAGCGGACGGGCTTCATCGATTCCCCCGGGCGAGCAGGCGGGCGCGCCGGGCGGCGCGGCCGCGATGGGGCGGGGGGCGCCGACGCGCCCCCCGCTCGGCATGGCTGAGAGGGGGGCGGACGGTCAGGACGACCGGGCGGTCGCCAGGTCGTAGGAGGCGATCATCGGCGACTGCGACATGTTCTGGTTGTCGGTCGGCGTGTACTTCACGTCCATCTTGGTGAAGTTCAGCGTCACCGTCTCGAGCGGCCGATCGCCGGTGGTGCCGATCGTGTAGCCGGCGATCAGCGTGTTGTGCAGCGTGAACTCGATGTAGGTGTCGCCCGGGTTGCCGGTGGTGACGAGGTGAATCACCGCCGTCTTGCCGTTGCGGCCCGAGCAGGCCTCCTGGAACAGCTTGGTGGTCGAGGAATCGCTGACCTTGGTGAGGGTCACCTCGCTCACCGTCGGCTCGGAGGCCTCGCGGTTGGCGGCCGAGCCCGCGAAGGTGTTCATGTTGCGGGTGACGTTCCAGTGCAGGGACTCGATGTCCATCCAGCGCCGGTGCGACTCGTGGGTGGCGTCACCCTGGATCCCGTCGATCTGCAGGTAAATCGGCATGGCTGTGATCCCTGTCCTCTCGTGTGGTGGATGCGGGCGGCGTCCGGCCCGTGCGAGATCGCCGGGGCCGTTCAGGCCTCCGGCGGGGGTGCGACCGGGGGCGGGGCCGCCCCGGCGGTTGCTCCTGGAGCGGGTGCGGCCGCAAAGAGGCCGTCCCGCGTGACGGTGAGCTGGATCGGCGGCACCGGCCGCCCGTCGAGGGCGTGGGCCAGGACGAGGTCGGAGAGCGCGGGCAGCACCTCCCGGGTGAGCGCGCCCTCGATCGCCCGTGCGCCGATATCCGCCGACAGGCAGCGGGCGACGAGGGCGTCCTCCACGGCCGGCGTCCAGGCGAGCCGCGTCTCGTGGGCGCCCGCCATCCGCTCGCCCACCCGCTCGAGCTGCAGCCGGGCGATGCGGGCGAGGATCTCAGGGTGCAGCGGGCGGTAGGGCAGGATCGTCACCCGCCCCAGGAAAGCCGGCTTGAAGTGGCGCAGCAGTTCCGGGCGGATCGCCTCGACCAGCGCTTCGCCCTCCGGCATCGTCTCCGGGTCGGCGGCCAGCGCCGCCAGGGTGTCGGAACCGGCATTGGCGGTGAGCAGGATCGTGGTGTTGCGGAAGTCGACGTCGCGGCCCTCGCCGTCGCGAAGGCTGCCCTTGTCGAACACCTGGTAGAAGACGTCCTGGACGCTCGGATGCGCCTTCTCGACCTCGTCGAGGAGCAGGATGCCGTAGGGCCGGCGCCGCACCGCCTCGGTCAGCACGCCGCCCTCGCCGTAGCCGACATAGCCCGGCGGCGCCCCGACGAGGGAGGAGACCTTATGCTCTTCCTTGAACTCCGACATGTTGACGACGGTCAGGCTCGCCTCGCCGCCGTGCAGCGCCTCGGCCAGCGCCAAGGCTGTCTCGGTCTTGCCGACGCCCGAGGTGCCGACCATCAGGAACACGCCGGGCGGCTTGCGCGGGTCGGCGAGCCCGGCGCTCGCGGTGCGTAGGGAAGCCGCGAGCGCGGCGAGCGCCGCGTCCTGCCCGGTGACCCGGGCGTGCAGGCGCGTTTCGAGATCCTGCGCGGCCCGCGCCGCGTCGCGCACCAGCCGCCCGACCGGGATGCCGGTCCAGCGGGCGATCACCGCGGCCACGGCCTCGCGGTCCACCTCCGGGTGGACCAGGGCCGCCTGGCCCTGCAGGCGCCGGAGTTCTTCCCGCAAGGCCGCCTGCCGCTCGCGGGCCTCGGGACGCTGCCGCTCCTCAGGGCTCGCCAGGGCGTCGATCTCGGCGATCAGCGCGCGCTCGTGGCCGAGCCGGTCGCGCAGGGTCGACAGGCGCTCCTCGGCCCCCGCGAGGCGGGCGTCGAGGGCGCTCACGCCATTGGCGCCCGCCTCGCGGGTGATCGCCGCGCGCTCGGCCTGGAGGCCGGCCACCTCCGCCCGCAGGTCCTCCACGGCGGCCGGCTCGGTCTGGCGGGAGATCGCCACCGCGGCGGCGGCCGTGTCGAGGACGCTGACCGCCTTGTCGGGCAGCTGCCGCGCCGGCAGGTAGCGGGCCGAGAGCCGGACCGCCTCGACCACCGCCTCGTCGCGGATGACGACGCCATGATGGGCCTCGAGCGCCGGCACCAGCCCGCGCAGCATCCGGGCGCCCGTCGCCTCGTCCGGCTCGGCCACCTTGACCACCTGGAACCGGCGGGTGAGCGCCGGGTCGCGCTCGATGTGGCGCTTGTACTCGGACCAGGTCGTGGCGGCGATCGCTCGCAGCTCGCCGCGCGCCAGCGCCGGCTTGAGGAGATTGGCGGCGTCGCTTCCCCCGGCCTGGTTGCCGGCGCCGATCAGGGTGTGGGCTTCGTCGATGAAAAGGATCACCGGCACCGAGGCCGTGCGGCAGGCGGCGATCACCGCGGTCAGCCGCCGCTCGAACTCGCCCTTCACCCCGGCCCCGGCCTGGAGCAGGCCGAGATCGAGGGCGCGGATGCAGGCATTGCGCAGGGTCTCGGGCACGTGTCCCTCGACGATGCGCAGCGCCAGCGCCTCGACCACTGCGGTCTTCCCGACGCCGGCCTCGCCGGTGAGGATCGGGTTGTTCTGGCGCCGGCGCAGCAGCACGTCGATCACTTGGCGCAGCTCGGCTTCGCGCCCGACCACCGGGTCGATCCGCCCGTTCCGCGCCTCCGCCGTGAGGTCGCGGGTGTAGCGGTCGATCTCCGGGTCGGCGGTGCCCCCCGGCGGCGTGGTCGCGGTCGCGGCCGCTGGCTCCGGCCGGGCCGGCACCTCGGCCGCCCGCGCCTCGGCCGCGCCGGGGTCGATGCGTAAGGACGGCGCCGCCTCGCGGATCGCCGCCCGCAGGGCCGTGGAGGTCGTCAGCGCCAGCGCGAGGTCGGCCGGGGCGACGGCGTCGCGGCCGTAGCGGAGCGAGGCGGTGAGCCAGCCCTCCTCGATCCAGCTCAGGGTGCCGCGGGACAGGGACGGCGCGCCGCTGCCGCTGCGCCGCATCCGGTCGAGGGCGGCGGTCAGCTCGGCCCGGACGCGCTCCGGCGGACTGCCGAGGGACTGCAGGAGCGCGCCGAACGGGTCATCCCCTTCGACCAGGGCGAGGAGCCAGTGCTCGATCTCGACGCTGCCGTGCTCGCGCGCCACCGCGAGGCCGACCGCGCGCTCGAGCGCCCGGCGCAGGCCGGGATCGAGACGGCCGATGACCACGTGCAGGTCGAAGGTCGGCATGCGCGGAGATCCTCCGTTAGAAGATGTCGGGGGGCTAATGCCGCTGCTGACGCTGATGTTATAGAGAGAACGATCGGCCTGAAAAGCCCGACCGGCGCATTTCGCCGGGTTAGGCGGCAAACAGGCGGTGCCGTCGACGATCCATTCAGCGTCCGCGCGTTCGACGTCTATGGATCGCTTTGAAAACGGGGTGGAGCGCCTCATTCCGAGTCGGATCAGCAAAATTACTGCCAGGACGTCTTTTCGTGGCGGGATGAACGCATTACCTTCCTCAAGGTTGCCGCCCTATCCATCCTGTCCATGCCATCCCGTCCATGTCGCTCGATCTCGACGAACTGCTGAACCGCGTCCGGGCGGATGACCCGGTCGGCCCCGACATCCGGGCCGACATCAGTGCGAACTCCCCCTATTTGAAGCTGAAGGATGCCCGCTCGCAGGCGCGCTCGGCCGAGCGCACGGCGGAGACCGCCGGCGAGGCGATCGCGGTGCCGGCGGCCTGGACGACGGTACGCGACCTCGCCAGGGAGGTGTTGGCGCGCCGCAGCAAGGATCTCGAAGTGGCCGCCTGGCTGATCGAGGCCCTGGTCCGGCTCGAGGGTTTCTCCGGTCTTGCCGCCGGCTTCGCCCTCGTCGACGGCCTGATCGACCGATACTGGCCCGACCTGCACTCCGTCGACGAGGACGACGCCGAGGGACGGCTCTCCCCACTGGCCGGCCTCAACGGCGTCGGAGCCGACGGCGTGCTGATCCAGCCGATCCGCATGGTCTCCCTGGTACCGGGGCACCCCTACGGCGTCCACGCGCTGTGGCACACCCGCAGCGGCGGCCGCGGCGCGGGCCAGCCCGGGCAGGCCTTCGCGGAGGCGCGAGCGGCGACCGCCTCCGATGCCCTGCGGGCCCACGCCGACGCGGCCCTGGCGGCCTATCAGGCATTCCTGCGCATGAGCGCGACGCTCGACGCCTTCTGCGGGCACGACGCGCCGCCGCTCGCCAACATCCGCACCGTCCTCGAGGAGGTGCTCGACGTCTATCGCAGCCTGCTCGGGGCGGCGTGGGGCCAGCCCGGCGCCGCCGCGCCAGAGGCGCCGACGGCGGCCGGCGCGTCCCCCGGGCCCGGCGCGCCCCTTCCCGCCCCGTCCCCGGAAGGGCCCTGGCCCGCCGGCCCGCGCGCGATCACGAGCCGCGACCAGGCGTTCGACGAGCTCCTGGTGATCGCCGCCTATTTCCGGCGGACCGAGCCGCACTCGCCCATCTCCTACGCTCTGGAGACGGTGGTACGCCGCGGGCGCATGACGCTCCTCGACCTCCTCGGGGAGCTGATCCCCGACGCCGAGCGCCGCGGCCAGTTCCTGCGCCAGGCTGGGATCGAGATCGGCGCCGACGGGGGCGGGCCGTGACCGCCCATCGCCCGGAAATCCCCGGATCGTCCGGGTTGGGCCTTGCCCGGGATCGCCCTGCGCAGGAAGCCCGCGGGGTCCGTTCCCTCGGGCAGGAAATCCCGAACACCCCCTGTCGTCACTGAAGAGGTGTCCGCGTGTCCAGCATTCACGAGAAGCTCGAACGGGTGCGCAAGCCCCGGGTCCATATCAAGTACGAGGTGGAGACCGAGGGCGCCCTGATCGAGAAGGAGCTGCCCTTCGTGGTCGGCGTGCTCGGCGACTTCACGGGCGACCCGACCCAGCCGCTCAAGCCGTTCCGCGATCGAAAGTTCATCCAGATCGACCGGGACAACTTCGACGAGGTGATGGCCCGGATGGCACCGGGCCTGAACCTGACGGTCGACAACACACTGGCGGACGACGGCACGCAGTTGCCGGTGCGCCTGCGCTTCGACAAGCTCGACGACTTCGAGCCGGCGGAGATCGTTCGACAGGTGCCGGCGCTGGCAAAGCTGTTCGAGACCCGCAACGCGCTGCGCGACCTGCTGACAAAGGCCGACCGCTCGGAGGATCTCGAGCTGCTGCTGGAGCGGATCCTGCAGGACAACGGCCAGCTCCGCCGGCTGGTCGACGAGCTCGACCGGACGAGCAAGCCCGCCCCGACGAACGACGGAGCCGCCTGACCATGTCGAACATCCCGTCGAACACCGGAGGAGCCGCTCAAGGATCCGCGCATCCGGCCGCCTCCGACACTGCCGTGGGCGGCGCCAGCCTGCTCGACTCCGCCATCGCGGCGACCAAGCAGACCGCCCCCGACCGCGCCGAGGACCTGCTGCGGACGCTGACCCAGAGCGCTCTCGAAGGCACCGTCAGCTTCGACCGCAACCTCACCGTCACGATCAACCGGGCGATCGCCGAGATCGACGCCCGGATCTCGCGCCAACTCGCCGCGATCATGCACCGGCCCGAATTCCTCAAGCTCGAAGGCTCGTGGCGTGGGCTGAAATACCTTGTCCACAATAGCGAGACCTCGACCAACCTGAAGATTCGGGTGCTCAACGTCTCGAAGCGCGAACTCGCCAAGGACCTGCTCAAGGCGGCCGAATTCGACCAGAGCCAGATCTTCAAGTCGATCTACGAGAGCGAATTCGGCACCCCGGGCGGTGAGCCCTACGGCGCGCTGATCGGCGACTACGAGTTCTCGAACCACTTCGAGGACATCGAGATGCTGCAGGGCCTGTCGGGCGTGGCGAGCGCCGCCTTCGCGCCGCTCATCGCCGCGGCGAGCCCGAAGCTGTTCGGCTTCGACGATTTCCGCGATCTCGCCAAGCCGCGCGACCTCGAAAAGATCTTCGACACGGTCGAGTACGCCAAGTGGCGATCATACCGCGAGTCGCCCGACTCGCGCTTCGTGACCCTGACGATGCCCCGCGTGCTCGCCCGCCTGCCATACGGGCGCGAGACCCGGATGGTTGATGCGTTCGACTTCCAAGAGGCGCCGGGCCAGCCCGGCGAGCGCCTCGCCATGCCGCACGAGCATTATTGCTGGTCGAACGCCGCCTACGTCCTCGGCGCCCGCCTCACCGACGCCTTCGCCAAGACCAGTTGGGCGACTGCGATCCGCGGCGCCGAGAGCGGCGGCAAGGTCGAGGCGTTGCCGATGCACGTCTTCCACAGCGACGACGGCGACCTCGACCTGAAATGCCCGACCGAGGTCGGCATCACCGACCGGCGCGACGCCGAGCTTGGCAAGCTCGGCTTCCTGCCGCTCTGCCACTACAAGAACACCGACTACGCGGTGTTCTTCGGTGCACAGACGACGCACAAGCCCGAGAAATACGACCGACCCGAAGCGACCTCCAACGCCGCCATCTCGGCCCGCCTGCCCTACATCATGGCTACCGCCCGTTTCGCGCATTACCTGAAGGTGATCGGTCGCGACAAGATCGGATCGTTCATGGAGGCTGGTGACTGCGAGAAGTGGCTCAACCGTTGGATCGGCAACTACGTCAATGCCAATGACGAGGCCGGTGCCGAGATGAAGGCGCGCTATCCCCTGCGCGAGGCCAGGGTCGAGGTGCAGGAGGTCCCGGGGCGGCCGGGCTCGTACAACGCCGTCGCCTGGATGCGGCCGTGGCTGCAGATGGAGGAGCTGACCACCTCGCTGCGCATGGTCGCCCGCATCCCGCGCCAGGGTTGAGCGCGGCATGGTCGGAGCGGCACCGCGGGAGCGCGTCGCGGGCGGGGACCTGCGCCTGCGCGCCGACCGGCTGGTCGCGCTGATCGACCGCAGCCTCAACCGGACGGTCAATGCGATCCTGCACCACCCGGACTTCCAGGCCTTGGAGGCGCGCTGGCGCGGGCTCGCCTACCTCGTCGGCGCGGCTCACGGGATCGGTCCCGTCACCGTCAAGGTGCTGGCGGTGTCCTGGCGCGAGCTCGCCCGCGACTTCGAGCGCGCGGTCGAGTTCGACCAGAGCCACCTGTTCGACCTCGTCTACGCGCAGGAATTCGGGATGCCGGGCGGCGAGCCGTTCGGGCTTCTGCTCGGCGACTACGCGATCGGCCACCGCGTCGACCCGGTCCAGCGCACCGACGACGTCGCGGCCCTCCAGGGCATCGCCGGCGTCGCGGCTGCGGCCTTCGCGCCGTTCCTCGCCGGCCTCAAGCCCGCCGCCCTGGCGGTCGACGGGTTTCCCGACCTCGACGGCCTCCCGAACCTCGCCTCCGCCCTCGACGGGCCGGACTTCATCCGCTGGAAGAGCCTGCGCGAGACCGAGGATTGCCGCTTCGTCGGTCTCCTCGCTCCGCGGGTGCTGATGCGCACGCCCCACCGCGCCCATCACCGCCCCCGCCCCGACGGCTTCCCGTTCGAGGAGGAGGTGCGGGCTCGCGGCGACGAGCTCCTGTGGGGCAGTCCGGTCTACGCCTTCGCCCGGGTGGTGCTGCGGGCCTTCGAGGCCTCCGGCTGGTTCGCCGACCTGCGCGGCGTGCCCCAGGACCAGGAGGGCGGCGGCCTCGTCGCCGACCTGCCGACCCTGAGCTTTTCCACCGACCGGCCGGGCCTCGCCGCGCAGCCGCCCGTCGAGATCCGCCTGACCGCGGCGCAGGAGCGCCAGCTCTCCGACCACGGCATCATCCCGGTCGGCCACGTGCCGTTCACCGCCGCCCTCGTCTTCAACGCCAACCCCTCGCTGCACCGGCCGGCCCGCGCCGCCGGCCTCGCGGCGGAGGAGAACGCCCGGCTCGCCGCGATGCTGCAATACGTGCTGTGCGCCTCGCGCTTCGCCCACACCCTCAAGGTCATGATGCGCGACCAGGTCGGCCGCCTCGGCGGCGCGCCGGCGGTGGAGCGGCTGATCGTCGACTGGCTTGCCCGCTACCGCCTCGGCAGCGACAGCGCCGAGGCGGAGCTGAAGGCGCGCTATCCCTTGCGCGATGCCGGCGTCGAGGTGCGGGAGATCCCCGGCCGCCCCGGCGTGCTCGGCTGCACCCTGCGCCTCCAGCCGCACTTCCAGCTCGACGACGTCGCGGCGAGCTTCCAGCTCGTCGCCGAGGTCACCACCGCCCAGGGCGCCGCCTGAACGCCCCCCGTGCCACGAGGTCAGAATGACGGCCCTCGACACCCCCGCCCTCGCCGACCTTCTCACGGCCGGCCGCCTCGACGAGGCGGTCGCCGCCGCGGCGAGATCGGTCAAGCAGCGGCCGACCGACGCAGCCGCCCGCATCCTCCTGGCCGAGCTCCTGATCCTCCAGGGCGCCCTCGACCGCGCCGAGGCGCAGCTCCAGGTCGCGACCGAGCACGCCCCGGCGGAGACCCCGGCGATCGCGATCCTGCGCCACCTCCTGCGGGGGGCGGTCGCGCGCGTCGCCTGGTACGAGACCGGCGCGGCGCCGGATTTCGTCGACGGCCCGACCCCGCGCCAGGCGGAAGCGATGCGCCTCGCCCTCGCGGTGCGGGCGGGCGACGCGGCGGCGGCGCAAGCCTCGCGCCTCGCCCTCGAGGCGATGCCGCCGGTCGGCGCCCGGGTCGACGACGGCCCGATCGAGGAGGTGCGCGACGTCTGCGACCTGTCGCAGGCGGGGCTGGAGGCCCTGACGCTCGCCGGCCGCTACCTGTGGCTGGCGCCCGAGCGCGTCGAGAGCCTCGCCTTCGCGGCCCCCAAGCGCCCGCGCGACCTGATCTGGCGCCGCTGCGAGGCGCGCCTGCGCGACGGGCGGGAGGCGACGTTCCTCGTGCTCGCCCAGTATCACGACCCCGAGGCCGGCGAGGCCGAGCGCCTCGCCCGCGAGACCGCCTGGATCGACGCGCCCGGCGGGGTGGTGCGCGGGCGCGGCCAGCGGGTCTGGCTCGTCGGCGAGGAGGCGCGCGACCTCCTCGCCATCCGGCGCATCGCCGTCGAGCCGTGAGCCGATGCGCCTCCAGCCCTCCCTCCTCGACCGCCTGATCGACGACGAGCCGCAGCGCGTCGTCGACCCGCCGCGCTCCCGCGCCGAGGAGCTGCGCCGGGTGCGCGAGGGCTTCCGCCGCGACCTCGAGGCCCTGCTCAACACCCGCCGCCTGCCGACCAGCCCTCCGCCCGGCCTCGAGACGTTGCGCGAGGCGCTGCCGCATTACGGCGTCGAGGACTTCGTCGGCGCGCCGCTGGCCACGCCCGAGCAGCGCGCCGACCTCGCCCGGGCGCTCGAGACGACGATCAAGGCCTTCGAGCCGCGCTTCCGCGCCGTGCGGGTGAGCGTGCTCAAGGGCCGCGACCCACTGGAACGCCTGCTGCGCATCCGCATCGAGGCGGTGGTGCTCTTGAGCCCCGACCCGGCCCAGGCGCCGGAGCCCGTCACCTTCGAGACCGCCCTCGACCCGGCGATCCGCAGCTTCTCGGTGGAAAGCCGGCATGACGGGTGAGACCCCGACGAACGAGGTGATCCGCCCCGCCGCGGCGGCCGGCCCGGCGGAGGCGCCGTTCCCGGTCGGCCTCGCGGAGCGCGCGCAGGCATTCGGCGAGACGGGCTATGCCGTCATCGACGGCGGGTTGTTCGACGACCTGCCGGGTGCGCTGCGGCGCGCCGGCCTGTTCGGGCGCTCGCTGTTCCTCGATCACGCCGATGCCGAGATCGAGCGGGCGGGTCCGTGGCTGGTGCCGCTCTCGCGGGCCGGGGACGCGCCGGAGCGGATCTTCCGCCTCGTCGGCGACCGCCCGGCCGTGGTGATCTGGTCCTGTGCCGCGGGCGAGCCCGCGCTCTATCGACACCTGCGCAGCCTCAACCTGGTCCGCATCCCGGCCTGGGCGGCCGCGGGCGGGAGCACCCCTCCGGAGGACGGCGCGGAGGCGCCCGACGAGACGGTGATGTTCCGGCACTGGGACCCGCGGGTGCTCGGGGCGCTGATGCCGGTGCTGGATGCCGGCCAGTTCGCCCGCATCGTCGGACCGGCGAGCGAGGTCGCCTATTGGGCGGAGGATTACGGCGGCCTGAAGCGGGTGATTGCCGATCCGGATTGGCCGGTGGCGGGGGGCGGGTTGCTGACCGTTCGGGCGGAGCAGATCGCCCTGTTGGGAGACAGGCGGGTCGATGCGTCCCGACAGCGCATCATGAGCTTCCTGCGGGATACCGCGCCGGAACATGCATCGCATCGTAGCGACGGCGAACTCTATCAGGATGTCGTGCGATACGAGGCTTCCGCCCGGGAGGTCGGGCTTACCTCCGAGCGCTCGTTCGGCAAGTGGGCCCACCTGATGGCCATGAGCGGCGAGGCGATCGCGGTCAAAGATGGTCCCGCGCACCGCTACCTGACGACGGCGCCGGGCCGCCCGGACGACAAGCTGGAGACGCTCATCGCGGAGATGATCGCGGTGGCCCGTCATGCGGAACGGGGCGCCTGAGCGATGGCTGGCGGATTGCTCGTTCCTGCCATTGAGGGCCTCGGTACCGCGGCAGGATGGGCCTATCGGGCCTATCGCGGGTATCGCGCGATCGAAGGGGCGAAGCGCCTCCAGGAGATGACGCATGATGGCAATGCCGTGCTCAACGAGGCAAAGCCGGAGGAGTGTACGGGGAAGTGCGAGGAGGCGGAAAAGGCAAAAACCCGGGAGGACGTACTAAAAGATGCAAAACGAGACCCAAAACGACCAACGCTTGATGATGGTTCGGAACAATACGTCAAACCGGGCGGCATGCCTGAAGCTGACGCGGATTTCGACGCCATGAACCCACGTAACGTACGATCAGTGTCGGAAAAGGTCCGAATTGGCGAACTCGGGGATGGAACTCAATTGGTAGTGAGGCCATTGAGCAAGCCTAGCCTAGAGATCAATCCGAAAAGCGGCACACCCGTCATAATCAGATACAAATAGGAAATCTAAAATGTCATTTTCACAATTGGATCGCAAAGCGAAGCACGAAATAGAAATTATGGTAAAGAAAGTTCTTGAAATCGAGGACGGGCTTGGCGCATTCTACAAACGAGATTTTCTTGTCCACAAACGATGGTCCGTTGCACTTTTTGAAGGCGATTTTCGCGATAAGGACGATAGCATCGCCCAAGGTCTCGCAAAGAAGGGTATTTCGAGGATTTTTTGTGGCGGCCTTGCCGATTACATGACCGACTGGTATCAAATTAATCCAGAAGACGGTGACCTCAAAGATGTTAGGAATAAATATTTCGAACCGTCTTATTTTATAACAGATAAATTTAATGAATTTTGCATTGTCTCAGATAGTGATTATTACTGGGCGCTGGCATCTCGAAGAGATAATATTGCTAATATATTTAATGTTGACCTTGAAAAATCACTTCTGAGAATGCGGGAAAATGTCGCCCCATTGCTGCGAGATAGCGCCGATTCTGATTATAAAACGGGAAAAATGCTGCAGAAATATCTAAAAATATGCGAATCAGTTAATTAACTATTGTTACTGACAGCAATACAAGACGGAAAAGCAAAAATTCCGCGAAAATCATAATGATGTTCGTCGAGATGCTGAGCTACCCTAAAACAGTATATTAAATAAAATGATAAAAATCATGATTTGTACTATTATCTGATAATGCTGAGCGTCCCATCCAGCGAGCCGGCAAGCTGAAAGGATTTCGCGATCGTCCGGTCGGCTTCGTCATCACCCGCTACAGGATAAACGAGGATCACTGGACCGAGGGTTTCGATGCGACGCATCTGCCGTAGACAGGCGTGCGGTTCCTTCGCACATGGAGCCTGTTTGCAACCGGCGCCTGGCTGGCAGCCCCCACGGAAACGACGCCCGTGACGCATCAGGTCACTGCCGGGCCGCGCAGCGGCGGTGGGTGCGCGTCGCACACCCGTCCGGGACGATCTCCAGAGTGATGGATGATCGATCTCACACGGATCGAGTACCACGCGGCATCTATGATCCTCCGCAGCGGAGGCCTGCCATTCGGCCTCGATCGGCGGATCGTCGCGAGCCTCGTCGTCGACCGCACGCTGACCAGCGCCGGGCTCTTGAGGGCTTTCAACCCAGACGGGAGGTTGCGCGTCTCGCACCACGGCGACACGCGCGACATCGGCGAGGTCGCGGCCTATCTCGACGGCGGGACCGAGGTGGGCTTTCGTCTGAAGCCGGAATCCGGATTTGTGGCGTGGATCGAAGGGTACACGTTCGGTGATGCGCGCTGGCCCGACAGAATCGCCGCGTGCCGTTTCTCCGTCACGCCGGTGCCGCGGTGAGCGGGACCTGACGCGGAGAGACGACTCTCCGGCCCACGATTTCGCCGCGCCGCCCCATGGCCGGCACGAAGCCGCCGCCCTATCCTTTCCCCAAGGTGAGGTTGCACGGGCCCGCGAAGCGAGGGCCCGCCCGGACCCGGAGCCCGCCCTCGTGAACGACCGCCTCTACGGTTTCTACAATTCCGAGCTCGAAGCCCTGCGCGGGCTCGGCGGGCAATTCGCGCGGGCGCATCCGAAGATCGCCGGGCGGCTGCGGCTGTCCCCGGACGCTGTCGACGATCCGCACGTCGCGCGGCTGATCGAGAGCTTCGCCTTCATCGCCGCGCGATTGCGGCTCAAGCTCGACGACGACTTTCCCGAGATCGCCGAGTCGCTGCTCGAATTCCTCTATCCGCACTATCTCGCGCCGATCCCCGCGCTCGCCGTCACGCAGGTCGACTTCCCGCCCGACCTCAAGCAGGCGATCGTCCTGCCGCGGGGCACCAACGTCGAGACCGACCCGGTCGAGGGCGACATCTGCCGCTTCCGCACCACCCAGGAGGTGTCGCTGTGGCCGATCCGGGTCTCGGCCGCCTCCCTCACGGGGCGGCCGTTGGTGGCGCCGCCCTGCCCGCATGTCGAGGCCCCGGCGAGCCTGCGCCTCGTCCTCGAAACGCTCGACCCGGGCGTGACCTTCACCGATCTCGGCTTCGATTCCCTGCGCTTCTACCTGCGCGCGCCGTGGCGCCAGGCGGTGGCGCTCTACCAGCTCCTGCTCAACGAGTGCCTGGAGGTCGGAATCGCCGACCATCCGGAGGACCGCTCCGCCACCTTCCTCGGCCGCGACGCGATCCAGGCGGCGGGCTTCTTCCCCGACGAGGCGGTGCTGCCGCCCGCGCCGCGCGCGCACCCGGCCTACCGGCTCCTCACCGAGTTCTTCGCCTATCCGCAGAAATTCCTGTTCCTCGACCTGTCGCGCATCTCCGCCCGCACGCTGCGGCAGGCCGGCAACCGGCTCGAGATCTTCTTCTATTTCGCGCGCCACGCCGCCGACCTGGAGCGGGCCTGCGCACCCGGCACCTTCGCGCTCGCCTGCACGCCGGTGGTCAACCTGTTCGAGCAGCGGGCCGAGCCGATCACCCTGACCCGGGCGGCACGGGAATGTCCGATCGTACCGGACTCGCGTCGCCACGCCACGCGCGAGGTCTACGCGGTCGAGCGCGTCACCCTGACCGACCGGGCCGGGCAGAGCCAGGATGCCGTACCGCTCTTCGGCCGCACCTTGACTGGGGCGGAGGAGGCGGGCGCGCTGTTCTGGCAGCTGCGCCGCCGCCACCTGCCCGAGAGCGGCGAGGGCACCGATGCGCGCCTCGCCCTCATCGACGCCGAGGCCTCGCCCGCCTCGCCGACCGACGCGGTGCTGTCGATCGACATCACCTGCCTCAACCGCGACCTGCCGGCCCGCCTGCCCTATGGCGGCGACCAGCCGGCCCTGAAGGTGCTGCGCGGCCCCGGCGAGGTCGGCCGGCTGCGGGCGCTGATGCCCTTCACCCCGACGCTGCGGCTCGAGCCCGGCGACGGCCTGCTCTGGCGGCTCCTCGCTCACCTCACCCTCAACCACCTCTCGCTCTCGAACGGCGAGGGCGGGCCGGAGGCCCTGCGCGAGATCCTGCGGCTCTACGACTACCGCGACGCGCCCGAGACCCGCAGCCTGATCGACGCGATCGTCTCGGTCTCGCACCGGCGCTCCACCGCCCGGGTGGCGGAGGGAGGCCTCGCCCGCGGGCTCGACATCGAGGTCGAGGTCGACCGCCGCTTCGCCGAGCCCGGCGCCGCCTTCCTGCTCGGCCAGGTGCTCGACCGGTTCTTCGGCCTCTACGTCAACCTCAACAGCTTCACCCGGCTCACCCTGCGCGAGCGCGGTGCGGCGCAGCCGCTCAAGACCTGGGCGCCCCGCTCCGGCGCGAGGCCGCTGGCGTGAGCGCCGCCGGCGACGCTCCGGACCTCGGCGACCGCCTGGCCGCCGAGATCGACCGGTTCGACCCGTTCGAGGCCCTGCGCCTCATCGAGGCGTTCGGGCTGCCGGCGCAGGGGGACGGTCGCGGCGAGGGGACGGCCGACGGTGAGGACGTACCGGAGCCGCCCCTCGCGGTCGGCGCGGTAACGAGCCGCCACGTCGCCACGCCGTTCGCCGCGCCCGGCACCTTCGGCCTCGGCCGGCGCGGCCTGCCGGAGGTCGCCTTCGTCGGCCTCGCCGGGCCGCTCGGACCGCTGCCGCCGGTCTACACCGAGGTGGCCCTGCGCGAGCGCCGGGCGCGCAGCCCGGGCCTCGCCGCCTTCCTCGACCTGTTCCTCGCCCGCGCGACGGCGGCCTTCCTCGACGCCGACGAGAAGTACCGGCTGTCGTCGCGAATCGCCCGCCGGGGGATCGATGGCGGCGACCGGATCACCGAGGCCCTGCGGGCGCTCGCCGGCCTGATGCTGCCGGCCCATCGCGGCCGCCTCGCCACGCCCGACGCGGAGCTCCTGCCTTATGCCGGGCTGCTCGGGCGCTCGGTGCGCTCGGGAGCGGGGCTTGAGGTGCTGCTGGCCGACCGGCTCGGCCTGCCGGTGCGGATTGCACCGTTTCAGGTCAGGCGCCTGCCGATCGTCCCGGAGGAGCAGACCCGGCTGTCGGGCCCCCGCCCGGCCTACGGCCGTCTCGGGGTCGACGCCGTGGCGGGCGCGGGCGTGCTCGACGCGACGAGCACCTTCCGGGTCGTGGTCGGCCCGGTCGGCGCCACCGATTTCGCGGGCCTCGCCCCAGGCGGTGCCCGCATGGCCGAACTCGTCGAGCTGGTGCGGCTCTACATGGATCCCGGTCTCGATTTCGACGTGCAGGTGATCCTGCGCAAGGAAGATGTGCCGGAGGCACAGCTCGGCGCCCGGCCGCCCTCCCTCGGCTGGAATGCCTGGCTGCGCCAGCTCCCGGCGGAGCGCGATGCCGACCAGTCCGTCTTCGACCCGACGAGCAGGGTACCGTGATGGGCTAAGGCGGAATGCTTCGATTGGGGGCGGACGGGTTCGAGGATCTGCTCGCGGTGATCGCCCGGACCGTGCTGCGCTCGCGCGCCAGGGGGGACCCTGGACCCGTCGGTGAGTTGCACGAGGAATACACGGTTCTGCTGGGGGCCGACGTGCGGCGCGTGAAGGTTCGACCCTGATCCACCAAACCCATCCACGCCGAGCGCAGGTTTCCAGGCATTCCGAACCCTGAAGGAGGGTCGGTGCAGTGCCTCGCAAACGCTCCACGAACGAATGGATCGCCCTTGCTCTCTGGCAGGCGGCGGCCGGGAAGATGGCAGAGCAGGACCATGCCCTGAGCTGCGGAATGGGTTCGGCCTCCGGGTTCCCGGTCAAGTCGGCGGCGTCGGTCCTTCGACCCACAGCGCGGTCGCCGTCGCCCGTCCTGCGCAGGACGCCGGCCGCTTCATGGAGAAGCTGCTCGCTCCTCTCGAACGTCGCGGCGGTGCCTGAATCGGACCGAAGAGCCTCGTCCAGCAACGCCAGGGCGACGTCGCGCGCCGGCCGCATCGGGCGCTCGGACCGCAGGACGGCGTAGACCTCCTCGACCCTGACCAGCACCTCAAGCGCCCTCCGTCGCGCCTCGCGGACGCTGCGGGTGCGCAACGACCCGCGGACCTCGGCGATGCCGAGCACGTCCACGAGGTCTACGGGAATGGCCTGACGAAACCACCAACGGTCGCCGCGCCCGACGACGTACATGGGCACCCCGAACCGGAGCCTGGACCGCGGTCCGGGCTGTGACGGGGCACTGTGACGTCGGGGGTCAGCCGCCTGGCAGAAAGCTCAATTCTTTCAATGACTTAGAATGGCGGAGACGGAGGGATTCGAACCCTCGAAGCCCCTTTCGGGGCTTGCTCATTTAGCAAACGAGTGCCTTCAGCCGCTCGGCCACGTCTCCGGTGGGCCAACGCTCTAGGGAATCGGCGCCGCGCGGTCAACCGGTTTCGTTGCCGTCCGGGCCTCAGGCGACGCTTGACCCGGGAGCGCCGCCGGTTGTCAGATGGCCGGGCAGACGGGGAGGCCGGCGTGGCGAAAGAGATCTTCGTGTCCTACGGCGTCGACGTCGACGCCGTGGCGGGCTGGCTCGGCTCCTACGGCGGCGAGGACAGTCCCTGCGACATCTCCCGCGGCGTGTTCGCCGGCAAGGTCGGCGCGCCGCGGCTCCTGCGGATGTTCGCCCGCTGGGGCATCCAGACGACCTGGTTCATCCCCGGCCACTCGATCGAGACCTTCCCCGAGGAGATGAAGGCCGTGGCGGCGGCCGGCCACGAGATCGGGATGCACGGCTACAGCCACGAGAACCCGATCGCGATGACGCCCGAGCAGGAGGAGGCGATCTTCGACAAGTGCGTCGGGCTCATCGCCGACCTCGCCGGCCAACCGCCCCGGGGCTACGTCGCGCCCTGGTGGGAGTTCGGGCCGAAGACCAACGAGCTCCTGCAGAAGAAGGGCATCCGCTACGACCACTCGCTGATGCACAACGACCACCACCCCTACTACGTGCGGGTGGGCGAGAGCTGGACCAAGATCGACTATTCTCAAGCCCCCTCGACCTGGATGCGGCCGTTCGAGCACGGCACCGAGACCCGGCTGATCGAGATCCCGGCCTCCTGGACCCTCGACGACCTGCCGCCGATGATGTTCGTCAAGGCGGCGCCCAACAGCCACGGCTTCGTCAACCCGCGCGACATCGAGGAGATGTGGCGCGACCAGTTCGACTGGGTCTACGCCAATTACGACTACGCCGTCTTCCCGATCACCATCCACCCCGACGTCTCGGGCAAGCCGCACGTGCTGCAGATGCACGAGCGCCTGTTCCAGCACTTCAAGGCCCATGACGGCGTGCGCTTCGTGACGATGGAGACGATCGCCGAGGATTTTTCGAAGCGCTTCCCGTTCGAGGGCACGGCGCGGCCGCAATCCTGAGCGCGCCGATGTGCGGGCTGTGCGGCGCCTTCGGGGCGCCCGACCACTGGAGCGACGGGGTCGCCGGCACCCGCCCGCCGCAGGCGGAGCGGCGGGCCCGGGCGGAGGCTGCCAACCGGGTGCTCGGGCTCTACGGCCTGCGCCTCGCGGCCTGGGCCGACCGCTACACCCTGTCGGGCCGCACCGGGCGCAGCGCGGTGGTCGACCACCTCGGCACCCTGTGGCCGGCGGCGGAGCGGCTCTCCGGCCGGTCGTGCGATCCCCTCGACCCCGCGATCCTCGCCGCCCTGGAGGCGCGGTGACACCCGGCGGGGTGCCTCGTGGTGCGGCCACCCCCGTCACCCTGCTCACCGGCTTCCTCGGCGCCGGCAAGACCGCGTTGCTCGCCCGCCTGCTGCGCCGGCCGGACCTGCGCGACACCGCGGTGCTGATCAACGAGTTCGGCGAGGTCGGCCTCGACCACCTGCTGGTCGAGCCGCTCGAGGGCGAGGTGGCGCTCCTGCGCGGCGGCTGCGTCTGCTGCAGCATCCGCGGCGACCTCAAGGCGGCCCTGATCGACCTGCACGACCGCCGCCGCCGCGGCCTGGTGCCGGATTTCCGCCGGGTGGTGATCGAGACCACCGGCCTCGCCGATCCGGGGCCGGCCGTCGCCACACTGGTGGCCGACCCGGTGCTGCGCCACGCCTTCGCGACCGCCGCCATCGTCACGGTGGTCGATGCGGTGAACGGCGCCCGCACCCTCGACGCCCACCCGGAGGCGGTGCGGCAGGCGGCCTGCGCCGACCGGCTGGTCCTGTCGAAGACCGACCTCGCGGAGCCCGGCGTCGCGGCGTCCCTGCGCGGGCGTCTCGCGGCGCTCAACCCGCTGGCGCCGATCGCCGACCTCACCCTCGACGACGCGCCGGAGGCCGCCCTCCTCACCGACGACCCGACGGGGCCCGCGAGCGCCCGGCGCTGGCTCTGCGCCGAGGTCCCGGCGGTGCCGCACGGCCCGGCCGGGGCGGTGCTGATCGAGAGCGGGCCGGTGGACTGGACCCGGTTCGGACTCTGGCTCGGCATGCTGCTCCACCGGCACGGCGCGCGGATCCTGCGCCTCAAGGGTCTGGTGGCGATCGCGGGCGCCGCGACGCCGGTGGTGATCCAGGGCGTGCAGCACCTCGTCCACCCGCCCCGGCACCTGCCCGCCTGGCCCGAGGGAGAGGCCCGCACCCGCCTGGTGCTGATCGGCCACGACCTCGACGGCGCCCTGCTGCGCCGCTCCTACGCGGCCTTCACGGGCGCCGAGGCCGTCACGGGCGCGAAGGCCGTCGCGGCAGCCGATCGTTAACCGTGAGGGCCCTACATCTCCGCTCTGTCCGGCAGACGGGAGGGTGTTGCGTGAACGCACTGGTGCCGAAGGAACTCGCCGCGAAGCTGAGCGCCCTGCCGCGCCGCCCCTGCGCGCTGGGCGAGGCCGGGCACGAGCCGCACAAGCCCGTCTTCGCCGAGATCCTCGACCGGTCCGGCCACGGCACCGGCCACTTCGTCCGCCTGCCGCAGAGCATGGTGGAGATGATCACCCGCGAAGCGAAGGCACCCGACCCGGTCCCAGTCCCGGCCTCCGAGCCCGAGGCGGCGGCCGAGCCGGCGGCAAAGCCTCGCCGCAAGTCCGAGGCCAAGCCCGCGGCCGACCCCGCAGCCAAGCCCGCAGCCAAGTCGTCGGCGAAGCGCGCTCGCCCCAAGGTGGAATGAACCCCGGATCGTCGCACGGGCTTCCCTCGCGCAGGGCGGCCCGGCTACGATCCCGCGCATGACGACGACCCGCCCGGCGACCGCGTCCGCCGGTCCCATCATCCTGTTCGATGCCGAATGCGTGCTGTGCTCGGCCAATGCCCGGTTCGTGCTGGAACGGGATCGCGCGGCGCGGTTCCGCCTCGCCGCGATGCAGGGCGAGGTCGGCCGCTCCCTCTTCCGTCGCCACGGCCTGGACCCGGACGATCCGGCGAGCCTGCTCGTCGTCGAGGGCGACCGGATGCGCCGGGACAGCGATGCGGTCCTCCACATCTACGAGATGCTCGGGGTTCCCTGGAGCCTCACCCGGCTGCTGCGGATCGTGCCGGCGATCCTGCGCGATCCCGTCTACCGGTTCGTCGCGCGGAACCGCTACCGGCTGTTCGGCCGGCGCGAGACCTGCTGGGTCGCGCCCGAGCGCTACCGCGACCGCATCCTGTAGCGGGCGATTCCCCGAAAAATCCCTCTTCCGTCCGGGATACCCGTCGATGCGAGTCCTGATCCTGGGCGGCTACGGGGTCTTCGGCGGCAGGCTGGTCCGGCTGCTCCAGGACGTCGACGGCCTCGACCTCATCGTCGCCGGTCGCTCGCTGGCGCGGGCGCAGGCCTTCTGCGCCGCGCATCGCGGGGCGGCGCGGGTCGAGCCCCTCGCCCTCGACCGGGCCGACATCGCCGCAGCGCTCGCCGCCCACCGGCCGGACCTGGTGGTCGATGCCTCGGGACCATTCCAGGATTACGGGCCCCAGCCCTACCGCGTGATCGAAGCCTGCATCGCGGCGCGCGTCGACTATCTCGACTTCGCCGACGGAGCGGATTTCGTGTTCGGCGTCGCGCGGTTCGACGCGGCGGCGAAGGCGGCGGGCGTCGCGGTGCTGTCGGGCGTCAGCTCCTTTCCCGTTCTGACCGCCGCCGTCCTGCGCGCGATGGCCTCGACCCTGGAGATCCGGGCCGTCGAGGGCGGCATCGCGCCCTCGCCCTATGCGGGGATCGGCCTCAACGTGATGCGGGCGGTTTTGGGCTATGCCGGCGGCCCGGTGCGGCTGCGGCGCGGCGGCCGGCCGGTCGAGGCCCGGGGCCTGACCGAGAGCCGCCGCTTCACCGTCGCGGTGCCGGGCCGCCTGCCGCTCCACAGCCTGCGTTTCTCGCTCGTCGACGTGCCGGACCTGCAGGTGCTGCCGCCCGAGCATCCGGCGATGACCGACATCTGGATGGGGGCCGGGCCTCTGCCCGAGGCCCTGCACCGGGTGCTCAACCTCCTCGCCAGGGCGCGGGCGCGGTTCGGCCTGCCGGCGCTCACGCCGTTCTCGAGGCTTTTCCACGGGGTGCTGAACCGGCTGCGGTTCGGCGAGCATCGCGGCGGCATGATCGTCTCGGTGCGCGGGCGCGCCGAGGGGCGCGACGTCGTCCGCAGCTGGCACCTGCTCGCCGAGGGCGACGACGGCCCGCTGATCCCCTCGATGGCGATCGAGGCGCTGATCCGGAAGCGCGTGCGCGGCGAGCGGCCGGCGGCCGGTGCCCGCTCGGCGGTCCGGGCCCTCGAACTGGCCGATTACGAGGCGGTGTTCGCGCGCCGCGCGATCACCGTCGGGTTCCGGGACGATACCGGCGGCGGCACGCTCTACCGCGACGTGCTCGGCCCGGCCTTCGATGCGCTGCCCGCGCCGGTCCGCGCCCTGCACGACGGGGCGGGATCGCGCCGCTGGACCGGCTCGGCGCGCGTGCGGCGGGGAAGCGGGCCCGTCGCCCGCCTCGTCTGCGGGCTGGTCGGGTTCCCGGAACCGGGCCGGGACGTTCCCGTCGAGGTCGTCTTCGCTCCCGAGGCGGGGGGCGAGCGGTGGACCCGGACGATCGGCAACAAGACCTTCGCGTCGGTCCAGGAGGCCGGGACCGGCCGGGACCGCTACCTGCTGATCGAGCGGTTCGGCATCGCCGCCTTCGCGCTCGCCCTCGTGCATGACGGGGACCGCCTGCTCTTCGTGCCCCGGCGATGGTCGCTCCTCGGGGTGCCGATGCCGCGGTTCCTCCTGCCGTCGGGCGAGAGCGTCGAGACGGAGCGCGACGGGCGCTTCGCTTTCGACATCACGGTCCGGGCGCCGCTCGTCGGGCTGATCGTCGCTTATCGCGGGACGCTGGCGCCCGCGGCGGCGGAGGCCGGTCCGGCCGGGCGCTCCGCGCTCATGGCGTGAGGGCGCTCCGCGCTCATGGCGTGAGGGCGATCAGCGCCCGCCGCGCCCGCCTTCCGCGCCGAGGCTCCAGCGCTCCAGGAGCGCCTCGGCCACGAAGGACAGCACCGTGGCGGAGGTCCGCACCAGGCGGCTCATGGTCAGGATGCCGTGGGTCTGGTCGGAGAGGTGGAGGGCGGTGACCGGCACGCCCTCGCGCTCGAGGCGGTGGGCGTAGAGACGCGCCTCCTCGCAGAGCGGGTCGTGGCCGCAGGTCAGCACCAGGGCCGGCGCCGTCCCGGCGAGGCTCGCCGCCCGGGCCGGCGAGGCGCGCCAGTCGGTCCGGTCGCGCGGCTCGGGGGCGTAGTGGTCGACGAAGTAGCGCATCGTGCCGGCGGTGAGCGGCTGGCCCGCGGTGATGCGCTCGAACCCCTCGCTGGTCAGCCCGAGATCGACGGAAGGATAGAGCAGCACCTGCATGGCGGTCTGCGGCAGGGTGCCGTCGCGGCCCATCAGGGCCAGCACCGCCGCGAGGTTGCCGCCCGCGCTGTCGCCGCCGACCGCGAGCCGGCCCGGATCGACGCCCAGGCCCTCCGCCCGCTCGGCCACGAAGGCGAGCGCCGCCGCCGCATCCTCCACCGCCGCCGGGAAGGGGTGCTCGGGGGCCAGCCGATAATCGACCGAGACGATGCAGGCCCGCGTCAGGTTGGCGAGCCGCCGGCAGACCCAGTCGTGCGACTCGATGTTGCCGAGCACCCAGCCGCCGCCATGCAGGTAGACGAGGCAGGGCAGGGCCGCCTCCGGCGCCGTGCCCTCGCCGCGATAGAGCCTGAGCGGCACCGGCCCGGCGGGGGAGGGCGCCGCGAGGTCGCGGATCTGCGCCACCTCGTCCGGCGGCGGCTGCAGCGCCCGGCGCCCGGCGAGGTAGCTGCGCCGCGCCGCCTCGGGCGGCAGCGTCTCGAGGGGCTGCGCGTCGGCGGCGCGCAGCATCGCCAGCAGGGCCTGGACGTCGGGATGGAGGGCGGGCATGGCGGGCTCGGGCAAGGGGGCGCGGGCAAGGGGATTCGAGGCGGGGAGCCTCGACGGCTCCCCGCCGAAACGGGTCTCGGACTGCGCGCCTCAGGCGACCGGCCAGGCGAAGAAGCCGCGCCCCTCCGATTCGAGGTGGCGGTTCAGCACCATGCGGTGGACCTCGTCGGCGCCGTCGACGAGCCGCGCCTGGCGGGCGTAGCGGTAGATCCACTCCAGCACCGTGTCCTTGGAATAGCCGCGGGCGCCGTTGATCTGGATGCCGATATCGGCCGCCCGGTGCAGGGTGTTGGCGACGTGGACCTTGGCCATCGACACCTCCTTCCGGGCGAACCGGCCCTGGTCGAGCTCCCAGGCGGCGCGCATCACCAGGAGCCGGCCGATCTCGATGTCCATGGCGAGCCCGCCGAGCATCAGCTGCACGCTCTCGCGGTCGGCGAGGCGGATGCCGAAGCCCTCGCGGACCGCCGCGTACTCCTGGGCGATCTCGACGCAGCGGCCGGCGAGGCCGAGCCAGCGCATGCAGTGGGTCAGGCGGGCGGGGCCGAGGCGGACCTGCGTCACCTTCAGACCCTTGCCCTCGCCGCCGAGCACGTCCTCGGGCTTGACGATGAGCCCGTCGAAGGCGAGCTCGCAATGGCCGCCATGCTCCTCCGGCCCCATGATCGGGATGCGGCGGACGATCTCCCAGCCCGGCTGGTCGCGGTGGAACAGGAAGGCGGTGAGGCCGTGGCGCGGATCGTCCGAGGTGCGGGCGATCAGGATGAAATGGGCCGCGTCCTCGGCGCCGGTGATGTACCACTTGCGCCCGGTGATCCGCCACGAGCCGTCCGGCTGGCGCTCGGCGCGGGTGCGGATCATCGACGGGTCGGAGCCGCCGCCGGGATGCGGCTCGGTCATCGCGAAGGCCGAGCGCACGGCGCCCGAGACGATGGGCTCCAGCCAGCGCGCCTTCTGCTCGGGCGTGCCGAGCGCTTCCAGCACCATCATGTTGCCGTCGTCGGGGGCGGCGGAGTTGAACACCACCGGCCCGAAGATCGAGCGGTTCATCTCGGTGTAGCAGGCCGCCATGCCGACCTTGTCGAGGCCCTGGCCGCCGGTCTCGGGCTTGAGCTGCAGGCACCAAAGGCCGGCGGCCTTGGCCTTGGCGCGCAGAGCCGCGAGCGCCGCGGGGCCGATATTCTCGTGCTCGTCCCAGGTGCCGCGGTCGGCCTCGACGGGCAGGATCTCGCTCTCGACGAAGGCCGCGATGCGGGCGCGGTACTCCTCGATGCGGGGGGAGAGCGTGAAGTCCATCGGTGAGTCCTCCGGTGTGGAACTATATTTCCGTACGCTTGCGCCGCCCGGAGGTCCGCGGTCAAGCGTGTGCGCGCGCTCTCTCGCGCTCGATCGGTCCTTCCCGGATCATTTGCCGCGCGGCGGCCCGGTCGGAACCAGGAGGGCGATCCGGTAGGCGCCGGCCTCGCGGCCGACCAGGAACACGCTGGTGGGGGGAGCGTCGCCCTCCACCGGCGGCTCGTCGAACACTACCCGCAGGCGCTCCGTCACCGGCATGTTGGCCTTCAGGGTGCCGCGGGACGTGGCATCCGCCAAGCCGTCCTCCGGCATCGGCTCCAGGCTCGCCTGCCGGATCGGCCGGCCGAAGCCGGAGCGGATCTGGTAGAGGGTCAGGCGCTTCCGCTGCGCCCGGGTGCCGGACCAGTTCACCAGCCGCTCGAAGGCGGCGATGTCGTGGTCGTTGATGGCCTTCGTCACGTAGGCGACGAGGGCGTCGGCTTGCGCGGGGAGGGGGGGCTGCACCCCCTCCTGCGCTTGCGCGCGACCTTGTTCCTGCGCTTGCGCGCGGGCCGGTCCGGGCAGGGTCGCCGCCGCGAGGGCGGCGACCCCGAGGACCGTCCCGAGGACCGTCCCGAGGGCCGTCGGGCGGGGCCTCATCGGGCCGCCGCCTCCTCGCCCATGACCCGGAACACCCAGATCACCCCGCCCTGCGGCAGGACGCTGACCCGGCGCTCCTCCGGGATGAGCGCGTTGATGCCGGTCAGCATGCGCTCGGCATCGACGCCCCAGCCGGCCTGGACCGCGACGTACTGGACCCCGTCGACCATGTAGCTCGACGGCACGCCGGTGACGCCGGAATTGAGCCGGGTCTCCCACAGCACCTTGCCGGTGGTGCCGTCCAGCGCCCGGAACTTCCGGTCGCTGGTGCCGCCGGCGAAGATCAGCCCGCTGCCGGTGGTCAAGAGCGGCCCCCAGTTCGCCGAATCCTGGAAGTCGTGCTGCCAGGCCTTCTTGCCGGTCTTCGGATCCCAGGCCTGGATCGCCCCGATGGCGAACGGCTTCGACTTGTCGACGCCGTCGCGCAGGCGCAGCGAGTTCAGCACCTCGTCGATCGGGATGCCGATATAGAGTTCACCCGGCTTGCGCGTGCCGGCCTGGGCGCCGGCCAGCTCCGAGCACAGGTTGTCGTTCGACGGGATGTAGAACAGCCCGGTCTTCGGGTTGTAGGCCTCCGGCGGCCAGTCCTTGCCGCCCCACAGGCCGGGGCAGAACGCGGCACGCCGGTTGATGCCCGGGATCTTGGACTGGTCGTAAGCGGGCCGGCCGGTCTTCGGGTCGAGTGACGAGAAGACGTTCTGGTAGACGAACGGTTTGCCGTCGACGAAGCTGAGCGGACCGTCCTTGCTGCGCTCGAGCGTCCAGAGATAGCCGTTGCGGCCGGCATGGATCGCTGCCGGGATCTTCTTGCCGTCGCGCTCGATGTCGATGAGGACGGGGGCCGAGACCTCGTCCCAGTCCCAGGCGTCGTTCCAGTGGTACTGGTGGTGGCCCTTGATCTTGCCGCTGTCGAGGTCGAGCGCCACGACCGACGAGGTGTAGAGGTTGTCGCCCGGCCGCGCGTCGGGCGTCCACGGGCCGCCGTTGCCGGTGCCGAAATAGGCGAGGTTCGCGGAGGGGTCGTAGCTGCCCTGGATCCAGACCGAGCCGCCGCCGGTCTTCCAGGCGTCGCCCTTCCAGGTGTCGGCCGCCGGGTCGCCGGGGCCGGCCACCGTGTAGGTCTTCCAGGCCTCGTTGCCGGTCTCGGCATCGAGCGCGGTGATGAAGCCGCGCACGCCGTACTCGCCGCCGGAGACGCCGACCACGACCTTGCCCTTCGCCACCAGCGGCGAGAGCGTCATGTAGTAGCCGTCCTGCCAGGGGGCGACGCACTTCTCCCACTTCACCTTGCCGGTCATGGCGCCGAGCGCGACGACGCAGGAATCGGTGGTGGTCATGAAGACGCTGTCGCCGTAGAGGCCGACGCCGCGGTTGGTCGGGTGCAGCTGCGACAGCTCCGGCGGCAGCTCCTTCTGGTAGCGCCACAGGATCTCGCCGGTGCGGGCGTTGATCGCCATCACCTGGGCCTGCGGCGTGGTGACGAACATCACGCCGTTGTTGACGATCGGCGGAGCCTGGTGGCCCTCGCTCACGCCGGTCGACAGGCTCCAGGCCGGGACGAGCTTGGTGACGTTCTTCGCGGTGATCTGGTCGAGGGGGGAATAGCCCCAGCTCTGGTAGTTGCCCCGGTATTGCAGCCAGTTCTCCGGCTCGGGATTGGCGAGCCGCTGGTCGGTGACCGGCGTGTAATCGACCTTGCCGGCCTGCTTGGTCCCGGCTTCACCGGCCCGGGCCGGCGCGGCGGCGAGCGCGAGGGCCACCGCACAGGGCGCGACCGCGGCGAGCCAGCCCCTGGCGCGAACGAGACGTGACATGCTGCTCTCCTCACAGGCGGGGGCAGGCGCGGGCCGGCCCGACGTTTCCTCAGACCCTGGTGTTCGTTCGTCCGGACCCGCGTCGTTGCTGCGCGGCTCTCGGTCATCGCAGGCGGCGCGGTCGCGCCGCCGCTCTTCCGTCATGCCGGACGGCGGAGCGCGGACGCGCCGCCGTCTCGCGTGGCCCCGTCAGGCGGGTCCCGGCCCGGGCTTCCCGAGGAAGCCGCCGGCCACCATCAGCGCGCCGCCCTCGCCCTTGGCCAGCGGCAGCACCGGCAGGCGCTTGCGCGCCGGCCCCTTCGCCACCCGTCCGCCCTCGGCGGGCAGGAACTCGGAATGGTGGCAGAAGCAGCTCAGGCGCTTCGTGTCGTGGCTCCAGCCGGAGATGGTGCAGCCCTGGTGGGTGCAGATGGCCGAGAGCGCCACCACGCCGTCGACCGCGTGGGCGCGCTGGTCCTCGGCGACCTGATCGGGCGCGACCCGCACCAGGAGGATCTTGGCGAAGCGCGAGCTCTCGCGCCTGACCCCCTGGGGATCGACCGCCACCGCCTCGACGAGGTCGCCGCCGACCGGCAGGTCGTCGAGGAGGATGGGCTGCCCCGCCTTCGCCCCGTCGCCGAGCACCAGCCGGTCGCCCTTCTGCGGCAGGGCGTCCTCCGGCCCCGCCCAGGCGACGCCCCCCGCCGCGCAACAGGCGACGGCCCCCATCACCACGCTGCGCCGGTCGAGCCCATGCTCGAGCCTCCGCGCGCGCCGTTCTCCGCGATCCATCGTTCCTCCCGGTGGAAACGGTCTTTGTTCTTATGATTTTCTATATGAGTAGCCGAGACGCCGGTCGCGTCAACCCGCTTCGTGCAGCAGAGACGGCGCCTCACGCTTTCCTGACCGGGCCTCTGCTTGGTGCGATGCAGCAGTCGACTGTGCGATGCGGCAGGCGCGCGCGAGCCTCTACCGCGCGAGCGCGGCCCGCAGGATCCCCGCGAGGGCGTCCGGGGGAATCGCGTTCGGCAGCCGGGCGAGCAGGGTCCCGGCCGGGCCGACGAGGAACAGGTCGGCCGGGTGGTCGACGACCCCGTCGTGGCGCCGGATCGGGGCCGCATAGGCGGCGGCGAGACGGTCGATGACCGCGACCGGCCCGGTCATCGCCACGATCGCCGGGTGGAAGGTATCGAGGTAGCGGGCGAGCACCGCCGGACCGTCGCGCTCCGGATCGGCGGCGACGAGCACCGGCACCAGCCGGGCGAGCAGGTCCGGAGGCAGCTCGTCGAGGGCCTGGGTCATCGTCATCAGCGCGGTCGGGCAGAGGTCCGGGCAGCGCGTGTAGCCGAAATAGACGAGGCGCAGCCGGCCGGCGAAGCGCGCCTCGTCCCAGGCGGCGCCGGTCTGGTCGACGAGGCCGTGCCCGGCGGGCCAGGCGAGGGGGCCGGCGAGGGCGGCGCCGCACAGCCAGGCGGCCAGCACCAGGCCGCGGACGAGATCATGGGCGACGCGCCGCAACCGGGACGAGACAACACCCATGACTTCAACCTCACGCCGCAGCGGGATCTAAGCCCGCCGGCCCGCGGCCGCCAAGGGGCGGGCGGGCGCCGTGCCCGCTCCTCGCAGGGTTTTGACGGGCGACCCCGTACCGCATGGCCACGTCTCGAGGTCTCGGCGGTCCGGGCACGGATTCCTTAACCGTCCCGGGGGCCGCCGCCGCGATGCCGCGCATTCGACGGGACGGTTCAGGCCGCCGTTAACGTCGTGCGGGCCTGTATGGACCCCACAGCGAACGGGCCGCCTCCGCCGATGCGAGCGCCGCCGGGAAGGGGACGTCATGGCGATCGTCAAGCAGCTCATCACCACGTCGGGGCCGATCCTGGCCTATCTGGGGGCCGTGCCCCTGCTGCGCATGGTGCCGTTCCTGCACCGCTCGCCGCCGCCCCTGCTCGACGGGCCGGTGGAGAGCACCGTCGACTTCCCGGCAGTGCAACCCCCGGCCGAGCCCTATCGCTGGCCGCGGGCGCAGATCCTCTCGGGCAACCCGGTCCAGACCGCGACCTACATCTACATGAGCCCGGACAACCTGTTCGCCGCCGGCATCTGGACCTGCGAGATCGGCAAGTTCCGCATCGATTTCGGCCGGGCCGAGTTCATCCAGATCCTCGAGGGCGTGGTGGTCGTCACCGATGCCGAGGGCGCCTCGAAGACCTACCGGGCCGGCGACGCCTTCGTGACCCCGAAGGGCTTCTCCGGCACCTGGGACGTGATCGAGCCGATCAAGAAGCACTTCACCTGGTACGGGTCGGGGGAGTAGGCCGGATCTCCGTTCGGTCGGGGCGGGCGCTCGCGACTGCCGGCGCCGTCCCGGGTTCCGCCGCGCGGAACCGGGATGACGGGCGAGACCGGGGCAGCGCTACAGATCGAAGTTCGTCGGCATCATCACCACGTCGCGGATGGTCATGCCGCGCGGGCGCGTCAGCATGAACATCACCACGCCGGCCACTTCCTCGGGCTCGAGCAGGCTGCCGGAGGCGCGGGCGTCCGCCAGCTTGTCGGCCGGCCAGTCGGCCAGCAGCGCGGTGACGACCGGGCCGGGCGAGATCGCCCCGACCCGGATGCCGTGCTTGAACACCTGCCGCCGCACCGTCTGGACGAAGCAGTTGATCGCCCATTTCGACGAGGCGTAGACCGGCTCCCACGGCGTCGGGTAATGCGCGGCGAGCGAGCTCGTCACGATAATGTCGCCGGAGCCCTGCGCGATCATGTGCGGCAGCACGTCGTGCACGTTCTTCATCACGACGTTGACGTTGAGGTTCAGCATCCGGTCGATCGCGGTGCTGTCCGCATCGACGAGGTCGCCGCCGACGTAAGTCCCGGCATTGGCGTGCAGGATGTCGAGCCGGCCCGCCGCCTCGAGGATCCGCGGCGCGAGGCCGGCGCAGGCGGCCGGATCGAGGAGATCGAGGGCAAGCGGGATCGCCGCCGCGCCGTGCTTCCCGCACAGGGCGGCGAGCGCCGCCTCGTCCCGGTCGACCAGCACGACCCGCGCGCCCGCCGCCAGCATCGCCTCGGCGCTGGCGAGCCCGATCCCCGAGGCCGCGCCGGTGACCGCCGCGACCTTGCCGTCCAGTTCCCCTGCCACGGTGTTCCCCTCGTCCTCGTCAGCGCAGGGCCAGCGCCGGCACCGCCGGCTCGCCGTCGCGCGGCAGGCCGGTCTGCCACACGGCTCCGCTGCTGCCCTTCTCGAAGCCGTCGTCGTAGAGCTTGCGCATGTAGGCGGTGTCGAAGCCCTGCGAGGCCGGGACCTCGGGGATGCGCCGGTCGATATAGGTCAGGTTGAAGCCCATGCCGTTGCGGCGGGCGAAGGCGTAGGTGCTGGCGAGCGTCGCGCGGGCGCGGGAGCGCCCGACGGTCGAGAGCGAGCGCACCGCGATCGGCAGGGTGCCGTTCGGAACGAGGTCGAAGCTCGGCTCGATCCGGCCGTTGATGATGACGTAGATGTTGGGCTTGCCGCGGCTCGCGGCGATGCGCCCGTCCTGGGTCAGGAACGCCTCGGGCAGGGTGAAGACCGGGGTCACCACCGAGCCGTCGACGTGCATCTCCTGGAAGGCGTGGTTGCCGGCCTGGGCGTCGATCAGCATCGGCGGGAAGACCGCCGGCACGCTCGCCGAGGCGGTCAGCACGTCGCGGAACAGGTCGCGGGCGTTGGGCTGGCCGCTCGCCGCGATGGCGCCCATGTCCCAGATCACGGCGCGCTGCGAATCGAGGTTGGTGGTGACGACGAGGAGGCGGCGCCCCTTGCGGTGCTCCTCGGCCACCGCCGCCAGCAGGTCCGGCGTGACGTAGCGCCCGACGAGGTCGCGCAGGCGCGCGTCGCCGAACAGGCCGTCGCCGGTCAGCACGTTGAGGGGGTTGGGCGAGCGCACCAGGGTCGCGGCCTCGCCGCTGGTGTAGATCTCGCGCAGGTAGCCGTCATAGGCGGGGCCCAGGAAGGCGAAGGGCGCGATCAGCGCGCCCGTCGAGACGCCCGAGACCATGGTGAAGGTCGGGCGCCGCCCGGTCTGGCTCCAGCCGTTGAGCACGCCGGCGCCGTAGGCCCCGTCGCCGCCGCCGCCCGAGAGGGCGAGGTAGCTGAAGGGCTCGCGCGAGCCCTTCACCTGGTCGGCGACCGCCGCGAAGCTGCGGGCCGAGCCGTCGGCCCAGAACCGCACGTCGGGCTCCTGGCCCGGCACGGTGGCGGCGGCGGCTTCCGCCGCCGTGTAGGGCGTGCGCGGCAGCGACGCGCAGGCCGCGGCCTGCGCCCCGATGAGGGCGACCGCCAGCCCCCGAGCCCATTTACCGCGGATCCAGTTCGATCGAAGGGACACGGTCACCACACCACGAATCTCGCCACGCCGCCTCGCCGGGAGTATCCGACGAAGACGGCGAAACGGCAACGCTTATGGCAAAGCTCGAAGCGTGGAACGGTTCCGCGCGCGGCTCACTCCGCCGCCTTCGGTCCGCCGCCGCGGCGGCCGAAATCCGGCTCGGCGGTCTCCTGCCCCATGGCGACGATGCCGCGGCGGATCGCCCGGGTGCGGGTGAACAGGGCGTGCAGGGCCTCGCCGTCGTCCCAGCGGATGGCGCGGGCGAGCGCCGCCAGGTCCTCGTTGAAGCGGCCGAGCATCTCCAGCACCGCCTCCTTGTTGGTGAGGAAGATGTCGCGCCACATCGTCGGGTCGGAGGCGGCGATGCGGGTGAAGTCGCGAAAGCCGCCGGCCGAGAACTTGATCACCTCGGACTGGGTCACGGTCTCGAGGTCGGCCGCGGTGCCGACGATGTTGTAGGCGATGAGGTGCGGCACGTGGCTGGTGATCGCCAGCACGAGGTCGTGGTGGGCCGGCGTCATCGTCTCGACGACCGAGCCGAGGCCCTCCCAGAAGCCCCGCACCCGCGCCACCGCGGCGGGGTCGGTGCCCTCGGGCGGGGTCAGGATGCACCAGCGGCCGTGGAACAGGCTGGCGAATCCCGCATCCGGCCCCGAATGCTCGGTGCCGGCGACGGGGTGGGCGGGCACGAAGCTCACGCCCGGAGGCAGGTGGGGGGCGGCGGCCGCCACCACCGCGGCCTTGACCGAGCCGACATCGGACAGGATCGCGCCGGGCGCGAGCGCCCCCGCCATCTCGGCCGCCACCGCCCCGATGGCGCCGACCGGCACGCACAGGATCACGAGGTCGGCGCCCGTCACGCCGGCCGCGAGATCGGTCGTCGCCTCGTCGGCGAGGCCGAGCGCCCGCACCCGCCCGATCACGCCCTCGTCGCGGTCGATCGCGACGATCTCGCGCGCGAGCCCGCCCGCCCGGGCACCCCGGGCGAGGGAGGAGCCGATCAGCCCGAGGCCGACGAGCGCCAGGCGCCGGAACGGCTCAGCCACGCAGGCCGCCCTTCATGAAATCGGTCAGCGCCGCCACCACCGCCTCGTTGGCCTCCGCGGTGCCGATGGTCATGCGCAGCGCGTTCGGCAGGCCGTAGGCGCCGACCCGGCGCAGGATCATCCCGCGGGCGGTGAGGTAGGCGTCCGCGTCGGCGGCGGTGCGGCCGGCCTCGTCGGGGAAGTGGATCAGCACGAAGTTGCCGACGCTCGGCGTCACGGCGAGGCCGAGGCCCTCGAGGGCCTTCGTCACCTTCGGCAGCCATGCGTCGTTGTGGGCCACCGCCTTGGCGATGTGGGCGTCGTCCGCCATCGCGGCGGCGCCGGCGGTGATCGCCGCGGCGCCCAGGTTGAACGGGCCGCGGATGCGGTTGACGGCATCCGCGATCGCGGCCGGCGCCACCATCCAGCCGATGCGGAGCGCGGCGAGCCCGTACACCTTCGAGAAGGTGCGGGTCATCACGACGTTCTCGGACTCGGCCACCAGCTCGAGGCCGGCGGCGTAGTCGTTGCGCCGGACGTACTCGGCATAGGCCGCATCGAGCACCAGCAGCGTGGTCTTCGGCAGGCCGGCATGGAGGCGGCGCACCTCGTCGAAGGGCAGGTAGGTGCCGGTCGGGTTGTTGGGGTTGGCGAGGTAGACGATGCGGGTCCTGTCCGTCACCGCCGCCAGCAGGGCGTCGACGTCGGTGGTGCAGTCGCGCTCCGGCGCCACCACGGGCGTGCCGCTCGCCGCCAGGATGGCGATGCGGTAGACCAGGAAGCCGTACTGCGAGTACAGGCCCTCGTCGCCCGGGCCCATATAGGCGTAGGTCAGGAGCGACAGCAGCTCGTCCGAGCCGGCGCCGCAGACGATGCGCTCCGGGTCGAGACCGTATTTCTGCGCGATCGCCTGGCGCAGCCGGGTGGCGCTGCCGTCCGGGTAGAGCTCGAGATGCCCCGCCGTCTCCTGCATCGCCGCGATCGCCGCGGGGCTCGGGCCGAGCGGCGTCTCGTTGGAGGAGAGCTTGTGCAGCTTCACGCCGGCCGGCGCCGCGCTCTTGCCCGGGACATAGGCCTCGATCGCGAGGACACCGGGACGCGGGACGGGGCGGAGGGCGGCAGCGGCGGACATGGGCGAACCTTGAGGTCGGCGGCGGAGACAACGTCACGCCGTCTAGAGCAAGTCGCGAGCTTTGGGAAACGGCGTCGATCGCGCGGGAGCCCTGCATTCCGCGACCCCGAGATTCGCCGGTTCACCGTGGCGGGCGCCCGGTAGCGCCGGCGGGCGCGGGGCGATACATCGGGGGACCTGAGGCCGCCCGTTCCGGCGCGGCCGCGACCCGACGGATTCATGCGCCGCCAGCCCCGGATCTCCGCCTCCCGCGCCGTCCCATGCGCCGCCTGATCGTCGAGGAGCCCGTCACCCGGGCCGCGCCCTGGGCCCTGCGCCTCGCCTGGTTCTCCCTCGCGGTGGTCGCGCTCGCGCTGCTGCTCGTGCGCGACCCGCGGGCCGAGACCGATGCGGCGCTCGCTGTCCTCGGCTCCGGGGTCGGGCTCGCGGCGCTCGCGGTGCTGCTCGCCCTGGCGGCCTTCGTGCGGATCTGGCGCGAGGGCGCGCGCGGCCTCGGCGTCGCGGTCGGCGGCCTCGTCCTCGCCGCCCTGGTCCTGGCCTACCCGGCGTACATGGCCGTGCGCGGCGTGATGCTGCCGCCGCTCACCGACGTCGCGACCGACATCGAGAACCCGCCGGCCTTCTCGCGCTCCCGCGCCGCCTGGGAGGCCCGGGGGTGGCGGATGCCGCGCGATTCGGGCCCGGCCGCCCGGGCGCTGCAGCGCGAGGCCTACCCGCAGATCGCGCCGCTCACCCTCGATCTCGGCCCCGACGAGGCCTTCGCGCTCGCCATGAAGGCGGCGCAGAACCGCAAGTGGCAGGTGGTGGAATCCTACAAGCCCGGCGGCCGGGTCGGCAACGGCCGCATCGAGGCGGTGGTCCGCTCGCGCCTGCTCGGCCTGCCCTACGACGTCACGGTGCGGCTGCACCCGCGGGCCGACGGCACCCGCATCGACGTGCGCTCCGCCACCCGCTTCGGCGACCGCGACTTCGGCCAGAATGCCGACCACATCCGGGCCTATCTCGACGAGATCGGCAACCTGGCCCTGGCGGTGAAGTAGCGGTCAGGCCGCCCGGTACTCGGAATCGAGCGCCGGCGCACCGTCCGCGACGACCCGCCCGCGCTCGACGAGGTCCTCCAGGTGGGCGAAGACCGAGAGCGCCGCGGCCGGGCGCAGCATCGGGTCGAGGCCGGAATAGAGCGCCGCGACGAGGCCCGGGATCGTGCGCTCGCCCCCGGCCAGCCGCTCCAGGATGCCGGTCTCGCGGGCGCGGCGGTGGCTGAGCAGCCCGCGCACGAAGCGTTGGGGATCGCGCACCGGGCCGCCATGGCCGGGCCAGTACACGGCCTCGGTCCGGCCGCGCAGCTTGTCGAGGGAGGCCATGTAGGCCCCCATCGCGCCGTCCGGCGGCGCCACGATGCTGGTCGACCAGGCCATGACGTGGTCGCCCGAGAACAGGGCGTTCTCCTCCGGACACGCGAAGGCGAGGTGGTTCATGGTGTGGCCCGGGGTGGCGAGCGCGGTCAGGGTCCAGCCCGGCCCCGTCACGCCCTCGCCCTCGCTCAGCTCCCGGTCCGGCCGGTGCTCGGCGTCGCCCGCCACGTCGAGCCGGTTCTGCTCGGCCCCGCGCAGGGCGCGGGCCGGCCGGTGCGGGCCGCAGCCGACGATCGGCGCTCCCGTGGCGGCGGCGAGCGGCCGGGCGCCCGGCGAGTGGTCGCGATGGGTGTGGGTGACGAGGATCGCCTCGACGCTCTCGCCGTCGAGGGCGGCGAGGAGCGCCGCGCGGTGCTCCGGATGGTCGGGCCCCGGATCGATCACCGCGACGCGGCCGCGCCCGACCAGGTAGGTGCAGGTGCCGCTCTGGGTGAAGGGCCCGCCATTCGGGCAGACCAGCCGCCGGACCAGCGGCGACACCGCCTCGATCCGGCCGCTCGCCGGGGCCTCGCGCAGGAAGACGGGCGCCGCCTCAGGTTCGCTCAACGGACAGGCCTCCGGACGGGCTTTGCGGGATCCCTCCGGGTTAGCGGCCGGCCTGCGCCCTGTCGAGGGCCCGGCTTCAGCTCGCCATCCAGGCCCATGCCAGCAGGCCTGCGAAGAACAGGCCGGAACTCACGAAGACCGCGACGACCTCGCGGTAGGGCAGCAGACGATTCTCGAGCGCGGGCGACATGGCGGGCGACAGCATGTGAGGGGGAGCCGGGCGGGGGCCGGGAACATGCTCAGTTTCGTCACGCCGGCCTGTGAATCGCAAGCGCCGCGAGCGCGCAGGGCCGTGGAACACCGCCCCTGTCTCCGGCCCGCAACAGGCCCGTCCGAGGCGGGCGGATCAGCGGAACGGGGAGGGCGCCACGACCCGGACCGGCAGGAAGCCGGCATCGCTGACGACCTCGGCGAAGCCCCCGGCCCGCGAGGCGTAGCGCAGGCGGCCAGCCTCGCGGCTCTGGGCGACGAGCGCGCGGCGGAACTCGGCCCGGGCGCGCTCCAGGCGGGTCAGGTCGAGGGTGCGGTCGAGATCGCGCCGGGCGCCCGAGGACAGCATCGCGGCGCGGCGGACCTCGACGTAGCGGGCCTCCCCGGCCCGGTCGCGGCCGGCGAAGACCCGTCCGCCGGTCCCGTCCGCCACCGCGTCGCCGGGCTGCAGCGTCGCGTCGGTCCGCAGGAGCGCGGCGTAGCCCCCCTTGCCCGGGTCGCACGAGCAGCCCGCCGCGGCCTTCGTCCGGTAGGAGAAGGCGGCCGCGAGGCTGCGGTAGGGCCGGCCCTCCGGGCTGATCGCCTGGTCGAGCTCCTGACCCGCCCGCACGGTGTAGAGGGCGGTCTCGGCGCCCGGGCAGGCCGCCGCGCAGGCCTGCCCGTGCGAGCGCGGGACGCTCCGCCCCTCGAGATTCGCCAGGGGGAACATGTAGCCGTCGCAGGTCCGCACGCAGACCGTCCGGTCGTGGCTGCCGGCGAGGCGGTCTTGGCTGCCGGCGACGGCGGCGGGCTCCCGGGCCGCCTCCCGGGCCGGGCGGTGGAACGCGGGCCTCGCCGCGGCCGCCCGCGGATGCGGGGCCGGATCGCGCCAGCGCGGCCGCTCGGCCTCGGCACGGGCCGGCCGGCCCGTCCAGCGCACCCGGCGCTCACGCAGCAGGGCCGCCTCCGGCCGCGGCGCCCGCGCCGGCAGGCCGAGGCTGCGCGGCACGTCGCCGAGCAGGAAGTCGAGCACCCCGGCATCGTCCGCGGCCTGCACCAGCGTGGTGCCGGCGCCGACACCCCCGAGGCCGAGCAGCACGCCGAGCGCCAGCGTGCGGACGAGGGCGCGCGTCCGGGCGCGGCCGGACGAAATCGCGGTCGGGGGGAAGTTCACGGGGTGCCTCACCGAAGGTTAAGGCCAATTAACGGGTTGCCCCCGGGGCGCGCAACTGCGGAGAAGCGCTGAGATAACAGATTCATGACCAGGCGGCCGGCGGGCGGCGTCCGTCCGCGGCCCCGCGCCCGGCCGGCGCTCGTCGCGACGGGGCCGTTAGGCCTTCTGGCGCGTTGACGGGGGAAGCGGCGGCCGCAGGCGGACCGTCCGCCAGCAAGGAGATTCGCGATGGATTCCGATCGGATCATCGGCGCCGGCAAGGAGCTCGGCGGCAAGGTGCAGCAGCGGCTCGGCGAGTGGACGGGCGACGCCGGCACGCAGGCGCAGGGGCTCGCCGACCAGGCGGCGGGGGCGGCCGGCACCGTCTACGGCCAGGCCAAGGATACCATGCGCGACCTCGCCGACGCCGCCCCGGACTATGTCGACCAAGCCCGCGAGACCGGACGCGACTACTACGAGCGCGGCAACCGCGCGGTCGCCCGCCAGGTCGGCGACCAGCACCTCGCCGCGCTGCTGGTGGCGGGTGCGGTCGGCTACGTGTTCGGCTGGCTCATCCACGGCCGCCACTGAGACCGCAGCGCCCTCGAACGGTTCCGTTCGAGGGCGCTGGGCAAGCCTGCAAGGCCTCTGTCTTCCCCCCGCGCCGGACGCCTCGGCACGACGTGCCGAGGCCAGGGCGCGAAGGGCTGGGACGGCGGGACGGGCGCCCGCGGCCTCGCGGACGCCCTCGTCCCCGGAGGCTTCGGGCGGACCCCGCAGGCCTCAGACGCCCTCGCCCATGGCCGACTGCATCATGCGGTCGCCGGTCAGGTCGTCGTCGCCGTAGCCGAGGAGCTCGGCCAGGCGGTTGCGGGCGCGGTTGACGCGGCTCTTGATCGTGCCGATCGCCACGCCGCAGATGCCCGCCACCTCCTCGTAGGACAGGCCCTCGGCCCCGACCAGGATCAGCGCCTCGCGCTGGTCCGGCGGCAGCTTGGCGAGACCCGCGCGCAGGTCCTGCACGTCGAGGCGGTGGCCCTGGTCGGGGGCGGTGAACAGGCGCGCGGCGTAGGAGCCGTCCTCGTCCTGGACCTCGCGCATCCGCTTGCGCTGCTCGGAGTAGAAGGCGTTGCGCAGGATGGTGAACAGCCAGGCGTTCAGGTTGGTGCCGGGCTGGAAGCGATGCTGGTTCTGCCACGCCCGCAGGATCGTGTCCTGCACGAGGTCGTCGGCCCGGGCGGCGTTGTTGGTGAGCGACAGCGCGAAGGCGCGCAGCGACGACAGGGCGGCCAGCATCCCCTCGCGGAATTCCGGCTCCACCGCGCGCCCCTGCGCGGCGAGCGCCGCCTCGAGCCGCTCGATCAGCGCGAGGAAGATCTCCGGCGTCGCGGCGGTCTCGAGGGGCGCGTAGGCCGCGCGCAGCTGGCGGCCGAGATGGACCTGGACGGTCGGCGGCAGGCCGGGCTTGGCTTCGGAGCTGAGGAGGGGATTGTCGGTGGACGCCATGCGACTCTCACGTTGTGAAGCGGGGAGGGCGGGGCGGCGGCCGTGCGGCGCTGCCCTCGTGGTACTCCGCCGGAGCTTCCTCGAGCGGGAAACTGGGGCGCGCGGCGCGCCTGTCGACGCGCGCATCGCCGCGGGCGGGTCAGCAGATCCGCCCCCGGTTCCACGATGTCTCCGGACTTCGTCCCCGCTCGCGCCGCATCGCCGCCGCTCCCGCTTCGCCGGCCGCACGAACGCGGCCGCGTCCGGGCCACCGGCCCGGCTCGCGGGGGCAACGGCTTCGTACTGCCGAGGTTCCGACGCGCAGGCCGGGCGCGACCAATTGGGTCGCTATCGATTCGGTTCCTACCAGGTCCTGGCGCCGGGCTGGCTGCGGTACTCTGCGGCGCGGATCCGGGTCATGACGCGGTCGAGGTCGGCGAGCAGCGTCTCCTCCGCCGCCTGGGCGGCGGCGGCCGCCGCCGGGTCGGCGAGGTAGAGCCGCTCCTGCTCGGCGCGGGCGAGGCGCTGCTCGATCGCCGTCCGCTCGGCGTGGAGCGCCATCAGCTCCCGGCGGCCGGGATCGTCGTCGTGGCGGGCCTCGTCCGGAGGCTCGGCCGCGTCCGGCCGCCCGTCGGTCGTCGTGTCGAGGTTGTGCACGGGGCTGAGTCCTGTGACCATGAACCTGGGTAAAAAATCCGGGTCCGATCCCGGCGATCTCTCGTCGCCCCAACGCGCGAGGCGGGCGAACGGTCGCATCCGGGCGGTCCATGTCATCCAAGTGTCATGGGATCGTCATAGGGCCGGCGTCGCGCCGGGCGTATCCCTCGCGCCGCGGCGGAGGTCCCGGCAACGATCGGGACACAGTCCGAGGCGGCACGGGGAGACCTGTCGGGTCCCACCGGCCGTCGACGCGCATGATGCGGGCAAGCAGGTTCGCCCGCCCCGTCGTGCCGGACCGATTCGAATATGGAGATACCAGTGAAGCCCTTCTCCTACGCGCTCGCCATCGGGCTCGCGACCGCCCAGATCGCCACCTCGGCGCTCGCCCTCGACATCACCGGCGCCGGCGCCACCTTCCCGTTCCCGGTCTACTCGAAGTGGGCCGAGGCCTACCGCAAGGAGACCGGCAACGGCCTCAACTACCAGTCGATCGGCTCGGGCGGCGGCATCAAGCAGATCGTCGCCAAGACCGTCGATTTCGGCGCCACCGACGCGCCGCTGAAGGGCGACACCCTGACCAAGGACGGCCTCGTCCAGTTCCCGACCGTGATGGGCGGCGTCGTGCCGGTGGTGAACATCGCGGGCGTCAAGCCCGGCGAGGTCAAGCTGACCGGCGAGGTCCTGGCCGAGATCTACCAGGGCAAGATCAAGAAGTGGTCCGACCCGAAGGTCGCCAAGCTCAACGAGGGCGTGAAGCTGCCCGACGCGCCGATCACCCCGGTCTACCGGTCGGACGCCTCGGGCACCACCAACATCTTCACCACCTACCTGTCGGACGTGTCGCCGGCCTGGAAGTCCGAGCTCGGCGCCTCGACCACGGTCAGCTGGCCGGCCGGCCAGGGCGGCAAGGGCAACGAGGGCGTCACGGCGGTCGTCAAGCAGGTCCCGAACGCCATCGGCTACGTCGAGTACGCCTACGCCAAGCAGAACAACCTGCCGGTGGCCCTGATCCAGAACAAGGACGGCCAGTACCCGATGCCGGGCGACGAGTCGTTCCAGGCCGCCGCCGCCGGCGCCGACTGGAAAGCCGCCCCGGGCTTCGGCATCTCGCTGACCAACCAGCCCGGGCCGAAGGCCTGGCCGATCACCGCCGCGACCTTCATCCTGGTCTACAAGCAGCCGGCCGACGCGGCCCGCACCGCCGAGGTGCTGAAGTTCTTCCGCTGGACCTACAAGAACGGCGGCCAGATGGCGACCGCCCTCGACTACGTGCCGCTGCCCGAGAAGGTCGTCGGCCAGGTCGAGGACGAGTGGAAGGCGATCGTCGGCAAGGACGGCAAGCCCGTCCTCGCCAACTGAGCCGCAGCCCGACACCCGGGAGGGCGGGATCGTCCCGCCCTCCTTCCTCCGCCGGCCCGGATCCGGGCCCGCGCGGCGCTCGAGCGAAGCCGCGATCCCGCCGCCCGAGGGCCGCCGGATCGCGTCCGACTCGCGTCGATCCGCCGAGCGCGCTAAAGGCCGCTCACCTCAAGGGAAACCCGGATGGTCGCGTTGTCTGAGAACGTCGCTGTGGCGGCGAGGCCCGAAATCGCCCGCCGCCCCCCCAGCCCCGCGGGCGACCGCCTGTTCCGCACGGCCGCCTTCGCGTCGGCGCTGCTGGTCCTCGCGGTGCTCGCCGGAATCCTGGGCTCGATCGCGTATGGCGGCTGGCCCGCCTTCCGGGAATTCGGCCCGGGCTTCCTGGTCTCGAGCGCCTGGAACGTCGGCCGCGAGCAGTACGGCGCGCTCGTCGCCATCATCGGCACCCTGGTCTCGGCGCTGCTCGCCCTCGTCATCGGCGTGCCGGTCTCGCTCGGCATCGCGATCTACCTGACCCAGCTCTGCCCCGGCTGGGCCCGCCGCCCGGTCGCGATGACGATCGAGCTGCTCGCCGCCGTGCCGAGCATCATCTACGGCATGTGGGGCCTGTTCGTCTTCGCGCCGCTCTTCGCGCGCTTCGTGCAGATCCCGGTCTCGAACCTCGTCGAGGGCATGCCGATCGTCGGCACCCTGTTCTACGCCCAGGTGCCGTCCGGCGTCGGCGTGCTCACCGCCGGCATCATCCTGGCGATCATGATCGTGCCCTTCGTCGCCTCGATCACCCGCGACATGCTCGACCAGATCCCGACGGTGCTGCGCGAGAGCGCCTACGGCATCGGCTGCACCACCTGGGAGGTCGTGCGCCACGTCCTGATCCCGCAGGCCTCGGTCTCGATCATCGGGGCGATCATGCTGGGCCTCGGCCGCGCGCTCGGCGAGACGATGGCGGTCACCTTCGTGATCGGCAACGCCAACCGGCTCTCGGCCTCGATCTTCGATCCGGGCTCGACCATCGCGTCCCGCATCGCCAACGAGTTCAACGAGGCCGACGGCCTCCAGCTCAGCTCGCTGATGGCGCTCGGCTGCATCCTGTTCGTCGTCACCTTCATCGTGCTCATCATCGCCCGGCTGCTGGTGCGCCGCGCGAAGGTGGCCTGACCCCGTAGCCCGCAGGACGCTTCCCGATGAACGCCTCTCCCGCCGCGGTGTCGGCCTCCGCCCCGGGCGCCCCGAGCGCTCCGGCCGCCCAGAGCTGGGGCCGGGTCCGCGCGAGCCGCCGCTCCGCCGACAAGCTCCTGATCGTCGCCTGCACGGGCGCCACCGTGCTCGGCGCCCTCGTGCTCGGCTCGATCCTCCTGATGCTGATCGTCCAGGGCGTGCAGGGCTTCTCGCCGGCCCTGTTCACCCAGGTCACCCCCGGTCCCGGCTCCGCCGGCGGCGGCATCGCCAACGCGATCCTCGGCAGCCTCGTGATGACGGCGCTCGGCATCGTGGTGGCCACACCCGTCGGCGTGCTCGCCGGCACCTACCTCGCCGAGTACGGCCGCGCCTCGCACCTCGCCAACCTGATCCGCTTCCTCAACGACATCCTGCTCTCGGCGCCCTCGATCCTGATCGGCCTGTTCGTCTACACCCTGATGGTGCGGCCGATGGGCGGCTATTCGGGCTGGGCCGGCGGCGTCGCGCTCGCGATCATCGCCACGCCGGTGATCGTGCGCACCACCGAGGACATGCTGCGCCTGGTGCCCGGCACCCTGCGCGAGGCCGGCGCGGCGCTCGGCGCGCCGACCTCGATCGTGATCCGCAGCGTCACCTGGCGGGCGGCGCAGTCGGGCATCGTCACCGGCGTGCTGCTGGCGCTCGCCCGCATCGCCGGCGAGACCGCGCCGCTGCTGTTCACCGCGCTCAACAACAATTCCTGGTTCAGCCCCAACCTGATGGGCGGCGTCGCGAACCTGCCGGTGATGATCTACCAGTTCGCGCTCTCGCCCTACGAGAACTGGCGCCAGCTGGCCTGGGCCGGCGCGCTCCTCATCACCGTCACCATCCTGGGCCTGTCGATCGTGGCCCGCCTCGTCCTGAGCGGCCCGAAGGGGCGCTGACCGCCATGTCCAGCAGCGTCCGGTCGTTCCGCGACCGGACGCTGTCCCCCGCATCCGACTTTGCCGCATTTTCTTCGACGACCGTCGTCGAAAAATGCTCCTGCCCGGAGACACACCGATGAGCGCCACCGCCACCGCCGCGCCGGTCGTGGGCCAGAGCACGGCCGACGAAGCCGCCGCGATCCGCCTCGCCGTGAAGGACCTCAACTTCTACTACGGCGACTTCAAGGGCCTGAAGAACATCAACCTCAACTTCCTCGACCGCCAGGTCACGGCGCTGATCGGGCCGTCGGGCTGCGGCAAGTCGACGTTGCTGCGCACCTTCAACCGCATCTACAGCCTCTACCCCGATCAGCGCGCCGAAGGGCAGATCCTGCTCGACGGCCGCAACATCCTGGACCCGTCGATCGACCTCAACGAGCTGCGCGCCCGGGTCGGCATGGTGTTCCAGAAGCCGACCCCGTTCCCGATGTCGATCTACGACAACATCGCGTTCGGCATCCGGCTCTACGAGCGCCTCGGCAAGGCCGACCTCGACGTCCGCGTCGAGGAGGCCCTGCGCAAGGGCGCGCTGTGGGACGAGGTGAAGGACAAGCTCAGGCAGTCCGGCATGGGCCTGTCCGGCGGCCAGCAGCAGCGCCTCTGCATCGCCCGCACGGTGGCGCAGCGCCCGGAGGTGATCCTGTTCGACGAGCCGACCTCGGCCCTCGACCCGATCTCGACCGGCCGCATCGAGGAGCTGATCGAGCAACTGCGGACCGAGTTCACCATCGCCATCGTCACCCACAACATGCAGCAGGCGGCGCGCATCTCGCAGTTCACCGCCTTCATGTATCTCGGCGAGCTGGTCGAGTTCGGCCCGACCAACCGGCTGTTCATGAACCCGACGAAGCGCCAGACCCAGGACTACATCACCGGCCGGTTCGGCTGAGGCGTCCCGCCCCGATCCGCCGGCCCGGCGAACCGGGCCGGCCCAGGCGTTCGTTCCGCCCCGTCCTTGCTCCACCTCATCGCGAGGAGCTTCCCATGTCGAGCCACATCGTCACCTCCTACGATCAGGAGTTGCAGAACCTGCGGCGCAGCATCGCCGAGATGGGCGGCATCGCCGAGAAGATGGTGGCCGATTCCGGCCAGGCGCTCTTGCGCCGCGACGCCGCCCTCGCCCAGGCGGTGATCGCCGTCGACCAGCGCCTCGACGGGCTGCAGCGCGAGATCGAGGAGAAGGCGATCCTGCTGATCGCCAAGCGCCAGCCGATGGCCGTCGACCTGCGCGAGACGATCTCGGCGATCCGCGTCTCGGGCGACCTCGAGCGTATCGGCGACCTCGCCAAGAACGTCGCCAAGCGCGTCGTCGCGATCAGCGACCAGGTCCAGCTGCAGAAGATCGTCGTCGGCGTGGAGCACATGAACGAGCTGGTCCAGGGCCAGCTCAAGGACGTGCTCGACGCCTACGCCACCCAGGACACCGTGGCGGCCCTCGACGTCTGGGCCCGCGACGGCGGCATCGACGCGCTCTACACCTCGCTGTTCCGCGAGCTCCTGACCTACATGATGGAGGATCCGCGCAACATCACGTTCTGCACGCACCTGCTGTTCTGCGCCAAGAACGTCGAGCGCATCGGCGACCACACCACCAACATCGCCGAGACGATCCACTACCTCGCCACCGGCGAGACCCTCGCGACCGAGCGCCCGAAGAACGACCGTTCGAGCTTCGCCACCCTCGACAACCACACCGAGGCCTGACCGGCCGGCCCCCGGGCGCGAGCCCGGCGGGCTCGTCCACCGCCCGGGCCCGGTCTCGCCCTCCCCACCTCGAAGCACCCCCGATGAGCACCCGCATCCTGATCGTCGAGGACGAAGAGGCCCTCACCCTGCTCCTGCGCTACAACCTCGAGGCCGAAGGCTTCGAGGTCGACGCCGTGGCCCGGGGCGACGAGGCCGACATCCGCCTGCGCGAGCAGGTGCCGGACCTCGTCCTCCTCGACTGGATGATGCCCGGCCTGTCCGGCATCGAGCTGTGCCGGCGCATCCGCGCCCGCCGCGAGACCGAGCGGCTGCCGGTCATCATGCTGACGGCCCGCGGCGAGGAAGGCGACCGGGTGCGGGGCCTGGCCACCGGGGCCGACGACTACATCGTCAAGCCGTTCTCGGTGCCCGAGTTGCTGGCGCGGGTGCGGGCGCTGCTGCGCCGCGCGAAGCCCGCCCACGTCGCCGACCTGCTCGTCGCCGGCGACATCGAGCTCGACCGGGTCAGCCACCGCGTCCGCCGCGACGGCCGCGAGCTGCATCTCGGCCCGACCGAGTTCAAGCTGCTCGAGTTCCTGATGCAGAGCCCCGGCCGGGTCTTCTCCCGCGAGCAGCTCCTCGACGGCGTCTGGGGCCACGACGTCTACATCGACGAGCGCACCGTCGACGTGCATATCGGCCGCCTGCGCAAGGCGATCAACCGCGGCCGCGACAGCGACCCGATCCGCACGGTGCGCGGCTCGGGCTACTCGTTCGACGAGATGTTCGCGCCGGATGCGTGAGGGCGAGGCGCCGGGCCGGGCTTGAACCGGGCCGGAGTTTCGCGCAGGTCCGGCCGAGCCGCCGGACAGGAATCGTTAGGATTTGAACGATATCGTCCACCCATCGGCAAGCGGCGGGCCGCCGCTTGCCGAGGCATCTTGCTATCGGAACCCGACGGCCCGGCGGTCGCGCTTGCGCTCGGCGGCGGGCTGGTAGGCGATGCGGCTGTGGTGGGTGCAGTAGGGCAGGCCGGTGATCGCGCGGTCGCCGCAGAAGCGGAAATCCGGCGTGGACGGGTCGCCCATCGGCCAGCGGCACATGAATTCCCGCAGCTCCATGATGGTGACGCGGACGCTTTCCGGCAGCGCGACCGGGTCGGACGCCGCGGAAGCGTGGCTCGGCACGAGGGCCAGCGACGGCGGCGCGGGCGCGAGGACGGTCTGCGAACCCGCGACGAGGGCAATGGACGAATCGGCCTCGCCCCGAGGCCGGCGCCCGGCGGCCTGGGACGCACCGTTCGCCCGCACCACGCGGCCGGCGAGGCCGAGGCGGTGGACCTTGCCGATGACCGCGTTGCGGGAGACGCCGCCGATCTCGGCCGCGATCTGGCTGGCGCTCAGGCCGTCGCTCCACAGCCGCGTGAGAAGCTCGACGCGCTCCTTCGTCCAGCTCGGGCCCGCATCCACCATCGCCGCCTCCACTCCCCCGACATCACCCATGGAATCGACGCGCAGACGCGAGCGGTCCGCCGTTCGACCGCGCGTTCAGTCCGTCCGATCCTGCTGGTGATCGCCGCCACGCCTCGGGCGGTGGCGACGGGGTGAACCTACAGGACGGCCTAACACCCGCGCAAGAGTCCGGCCCCCCCGGGTGTCGGTTTTTCCCCGCGGCGGGCGTCCCGTCCCATCGCGCTCAAGTTGCATTGCCGGCCGGCCGCACGGCAGTGTCCGGATCGCTCCGGGGGCGGAAAAATCTCTTGTCCGCCCGGCGTTTGCACCGGGCGCCGGCGGATTTCGCGGCCCGGCCGGACCGGTCGCGGCGAGGGGGCGGCGCCACGTCGGGCACGCTCAATCCCTGATTGAGGGCGCCGTGTTCGAGCAAGCGTGGCAATGACGCCACGCCCCGGCCGATCCCGGTGCCGGCGCCCTGTCGCCGGGCGTCACGTTGCCGGGCGTCGGGGCGGGGCCTATCTTGGGAAGGCCAACAGGCCGACGCCAGCACCGGCGGCCGCCCCGGGAGACCTCATGCGATCACTCCTCGCGTGCGTCCTGCTCGCGCTCTCGCCGTCCGCCTTGGCGGCCGAGGCCGTGCATCTCGCGCCCCACCGCGCCGTCTACGACCTGTCGCTGTCCGGCAGTTCCGGCACCCGCGCGGTCGAGGGCGCCCGGGGCCGGATCGTGTTCGATTTCTCCGGCGATTCCTGCAAGGGCTTCGCCCTGCAGTACCGGCAGGTGACGGTGCTGGAGAGCTCGGAGAGCGGCACCCGCACCTCCGACCTGCGCAACACCACCTTCGAGAGCGGCGACGGGCGCAGCTTCCGCTTCCGCACCCAGTCCGACCTCAACGGCAAGGCCGCCGCCCCGGTCGACGGCAGCGCCGAGCGCTCGGCCAACGGCGTCGACGTCACCCTCAAGCAGCCCAAGCGCGGCGAGATGGCGGTGCCCGGCGAGGTGCTGTTTCCCGCCGCCCACATGCGCCGGCTGATCGAGGCCGCCCGCGCCGGGCAGACCACCGTCGCCGTGAAGGTGTTCGACGGGTCGGATGACGGCCGCAAGGTCTACGACACCCTGGCGGTGATCGGCCCGCAACGCGCCGTCGCGGCCGATGCGGCCAAATCCGATCCGGCCAAACCCGACGCGACCAAGCCGGACGCGCCGAAGCCGGCCTCCGTGCCCGTCGACGCCCCCTTGCGCGACGGCGCGATGGCGGCGATGCCGCACTGGCCGGTGACGCTCAGCTACTTCTCGCCGGGGGAGGGGGAGCGCACGCCCGTCTACGTCCTCGCCTTCGACCTCTACGAGAACGGCGTGAGCGGGGCGCTGCGCCTCGATTACGGCGAGTTCTCCCTCAAGGGCGAGCTCTCGCGCATCGACCTCCTGCCGGAGAGCAAGGACTGCAAGCCCTGACCGGCTGCCGAGCGGACGGCCGAGCGGACGGCCGAGCGGGCGGCCGAGCGGGCGGCCACGGGGTCCGGCGAGCGGACTGCCGGGCCGCCTAGCGCGATCCTCGCTCCGGCGGCCCTTTGCCGGGCGGGGCCTCTCCGGGCGGCCGCTTGCCGGGCGGCCCCTTGCGCGCACCTCCGCCGGACGGATTTCCGTCCTGCGGTGCGAAGCCGAGCCCGCGCTGCACCGCCGCCGCGCCGAAGCGGTCGCGCAGGGCGTCGATCGCCGCGGCCCGGCGGGCCTCGCGGACGGCCGAGACGTCGGCGAGGTCGCCCCGGTCGGCATGGGCCGCGCCGCACAGGTCGCCGGCCCCGATCCCGATCAGCCGGAAGGCGGTGCCGTCGCAGGCCTCGCGCAGCAGCGCCTCGGCCGGGCGAAACAGCCGCTCGGCGACCTGCGTCGGCGCCAGCCCCGAGCGGGTGCGGGTGCGCAGGCGGAAATCCCGGTCCTTCAGCTTCAGGGTGACGCTGCCGGCGGCGAGCTCGGCCCGCTTCAGGCGCCGCGCCACCGTCTCGCACAGCCGCCACAGCACCGGCCGCAGGTCCTCGAAGGCGCGCAGGTCCTCGGCGAAGGTGGTCTCGCCCGAGATGCTCTTCGTCTCGCGCACGGGCTGGACCCGGCGCGGATCCTCGCCGCGGGCGAGCGCGCGCAGCCGCGCGGCGTCGCGCCCGAGCGCGGCCTGCAGCCGCTCGGGTGCGACCCGGCCGATCTCGCCGATCCGCCGGATGCCCAGCGCGGCGAGGCGCTCGGCGGTGGCCTGGCCGATGCCGGGCAGGATCCGCACCGGCCGCGGCGCCAGGAAGGCCTCTGCCTCCGCCCGGCCGATGATCGAGAAGCCGCGCGGCTTCTCGAGGTCGGAGGCGATCTTGGCCAGGAACTTGTTGGGGGCGAGCCCGACCGAGACGGTGATGCCGATCTCCGCCTCGACCCTGCGGGCGAAGCGCGCCAGGGTCACGGCCGGCGCGGCGCCGTGCAGCCGCTCGGTGCCGGACAGGTCGAGGAAGGCCTCGTCGATCGAGACCGGCTCGACCAGCGGCGTCAGCGCCTGCATCATCGCCCGCACCTCCCGGCCGACCCGGGCGTACTTCTCCATGTCGGGCCGCAGCACCACCGCGTCCGGGCAGGCCTCGAGGGCGCGGAACATCGGCATCGCCGAATGCACGCCGCGGATGCGCGCGATGTAGCAGGCGGTCGAGACGACGCCCCGCCGCCCGCCGCCGATGATCAGCGGCCGGTCGCGCAGGGAGGGGTCGTCGCGCTTCTCGACCGCGGCGTAGAAGGCGTCGCAATCGACGTGCGCGATGGCGAGCGCGTCGCGCTCGGGATGGGCGAGGAGGCGCGGTGAGCCGCAGGCCCGGCAGCGGGATCCCGGCGCGTCCGGGCCGGTCGCGCCGCAATCGCGGCAGAAGGCGGCGCTCCCCGTCCTCATCGGCGCGCCCGGCTCACTCGCTGAACTCCGGCGGCCCGAGGCGGCGCCACGCCTGGGTGATCCGCTCGGGCGAGACCTCGAGGGCGCCCGCACAGGCCACGAGCAGCTCCTCGTCCGCCACCACGTGGTCGAGGAGGCCGGCGATGAGCTCCGGGCTGCCGGCGGCCTGCCGCAGCGCGTCCGGCGAGAGGCCGGAGGTCTCCATGAACCGCAGCAGGCGCCCCGGCTCGCCGGTGACGTAGCCGAAGACGCGGGTTCCCAGGGCCTCCGCGGCGGATTCACTCAGCACTCCGCCACGGGGATCGGACCCCCTGGCCAATCCATCGAATTTGCGTTTCATCAACATGTGCCGCTTAACAGTGTTGCGGGTCCGGTTTGCTGCCGGGTGTGACGCGGGCCGCTGGAGCGCCGGGGACAGTGAGCCATGACGAAAACGGTGCTCATCGTCGAGGATAACGAGCTGAACATGAAGCTCTTCAACGACCTGTTGGAGGCTCACGGCTACGCGACCCTCAAGACGGCCAACGGGATCGAGGCGATCGAGCTGGCGCGCCGGCATCGGCCGGACCTGATCCTGATGGACATTCAGCTCCCCGAGGTCTCGGGCCTCGAGGTCACTAAATGGCTCAAGGAGGACGATGAGCTCAAGGGCATCCCGGTGATCGCCATCACGGCCTTCGCCATGAAGGGTGACGAGGAGCGCATCCGCGAGGGGGGCTGCGAGGCCTACCTGTCGAAGCCCATCTCGGTCGCGAAGTTCCTCGCGACGGTGCGCACCTATGTCGGCGACGAGCGCCAGAGCTGATCCAGAGCTGAGAGGCCTGACCTTCCATGTCGGCACGCGTTCTCATCGTCGACGACCTGTTTCCGAATATTAAATTGCTCGAGACGAAATTGACCGTCGAGTATTTCGACGTCGTCTCGGCGATGAACGGGCCCGACGCGCTCGCGGTGTGCGAGAAGGGCCTGTGCGACATCGTGCTGCTCGACGTGATGATGCCGGGCATGGACGGGTTCGAGGTCTGCCGCCGGATCAAGTCGACGCCGACGACCGCCCACCTGCCGGTGGTGATGGTGACCGCCCTCGACCAGCCGGGCGACCGCCTGCGCGGGCTCGACGCGGGCGCCGACGATTTCCTGACCAAGCCGATCGACGACACCGCCCTGATGGCCCGGGTGCGCAGCCTGGTGCGCCTGAAGGCGGTGACCGACGAGCTGCGCAGCCGCGCCATGGCCTCGCGCGTCGGCGATCCCCTGGCGGCCGCCACCGCCGAGACTGGCCACAACGCCAACGTGCTGATCGTCGAGGATCGCCGCTCCTCCGCCGAGCGGCTGGCGGCGGCGCTCGGCCAGTACCATTGCGTCGAGGCGGTGGCCTCGCCGCAGGAGGCGCTGGAGCGGGTCAAGGCCGGCGACTACGACGTGGTGCTGGTGAGCCTCGACCTGCAGGAGCATGACGGCCTGCGCCTGTGCAGCCAGCTGCGCTCCCTCGACCGCACCCGCACGGTGCCGGTGGTGATGCTGGCCGATCCGCACGACCGCGCCCGGATCATGCGCGGCCTCGATCTCGGCGTCCACGACTACCTGGTCCGCCCGATCGACCGCAACGAGCTCGTCGCGCGGGTCCGCACCCAGGTGAAGCGCCGGCGGTTCTCGCACTCGCTGCGCGAGTCGGTCCAGGCCTCGATGGACCTCGCCGTCACCGACGGGCTCACCGGCCTGCACAACCGGCGCTACCTCGACAGCTACCTCGCCGGCCTGTTCTCCGAGCCTTCCTTGCGCGACCGGCCCGTGGCGCTGCTGATCCTCGACATCGACCGCTTCAAGTCGATCAACGACCGCTTCGGCCACGATGCCGGGGACGAGGTGCTCAAGGAATTCGCCACCCGCATCCGCGGCCAGACCCGCGGCATCGACGTGGTGGCGCGCTACGGCGGCGAGGAGATCGTCGTCGTGGTGCCCGATACCGGGCTCGACGCCGCCCGCCAGGTCGCCGAGCGCATCCGCGAGCGGATCGAGGCGGCGGCCTTCCAGGTCCAGCGCGGCACCTGCGCCATCGACGTCACGGTCTCGATCGGCGTCGCGGTCCGCCAGGCGGCGGACGACGATCCGGGCCAGATCCTCAAGCGCGCCGACCTCGCGCTCTACCAGGCCAAGCAGGACGGCCGGAACCGCGTGGTCGCCGCGGCGGCGTGAGGGGAGGGGCGCGGACGCGCCCGGCGCGACCTCCCACCACCGTGACACCCGCTGCGTCGTCCCGGGCTCTCGGCAAGCCTCGCGCCGGGACGACGGTGCGCCGGGGGAGACCGGCGCGGCCCGCCTCACGGCCGACCCGACCCCTCCGGCAGATCCCCGAGCACCGCCGGCATCAGCTCCGGCAGGTCTTCCGCGATCAGGCCCGGCCCGTGCCGGCGCGCGGCCGCGGCGTGGAGCCAGACCGCGGCGGCGGCGGCCTCGAACGGCGCCATCCCCTGCGCGAGCAGGCCGCCGGTGAAGCCGCACAGCACGTCGCCGCTGCCGGCGGTGCCGAGCCAGGGCGTGCCGTTGGAATTGATGGCGGCGCGGCCGTCGGGGGCGGCGATCACCGTGTCGGGCCCCTTCAGCACCACGACCGCGCCGAGATAGGCCGCCGCGGCGCGGGCGCGCGCCAGCTTCGAGCCCTCCGCCGGCACCGCGGCCACGCCCCTGAACAGGCGCGCGAACTCGCCCTCGTGCGGCGTCGCGACGGCGCCCGCTCCACCCTCGGCGATCATCTGCGCCAGCTCGTCGGCCTTGCCCGAGAAGCTCGTCAGCGCGTCGGCATCGAGGACGAGGCCGCGGCCGGCCTCGGCGGCGACCCGCACGAGGTCGCGGGTCGGGGCGCCGGTGCCGAGGCCCGGGCCGGCGACGACGACGTTCAGGCGCTCGTCGGTGAGCGTGTCGTCGAGGTCGTCGGCGCCGTCGCAGCCCTTCAGCATGATCGCCGTGAGGTGGGCGGCGTTCTCGGGAAGTGCCGGCGTCGGCGACAGCACCGTGACGAGGCCGGCGCCGATCCGCAGCGCCCCGCGGGCGGCGAGCCGGGCCGCGCCGGTGCGGTGGGCGGGGCCCGACAGCACCACCGCGTGGCCGCGCGTGTACTTGTGGCCGTCCTCGGCGAGGCGGGGAAAGGCGCCGCCCCACAGATCCGGCCCGTTGACGTGGGCCGTTGCCCCGATTCCCGCCACCACCGCGTCGGCGATGCCGATATCGGCGACCGTCACCGGCCCGCACAGGTGCCGGCCGGGCAGGAGCAGGTGGCCGGGCTTGCGCCGCACGAAGGTCACGGTCTCGGTCGCGGGAAGGATCGCGCCGCGGGCGGCGCCGGTATCGCCGTCGAGCCCCGAGGGTACGTCGACGGCGAGCACTGGCACCCCGGCCTCGCCGATCCGCGCGACGAGGAGCGCCGCCTCGCCGTCGAGCGGGCGGGCGAGGCCCGCGCCGAACAGCGCGTCGATCACCAGGGCGACGCCCGCCGGGTCGGCGCCGGCCGCCGCCGTCACCGGGCCGCTCCATTCCGCGGCGGCCGCCGCCGCGTCGCCCGCGAGCGCGTCGCGCGATCCGAGCAGCGCGACCGCGACGGTCGCGCCGGCCTCGGCCAGCAGGCGCGCGGCCACGAACCCGTCGCCGCCGTTGTTGCCCGGCCCGCACAGGACGAGGATCCGGCCGCCGCCGGCCAGGGCCCGGGCCCGCTCGGCGACCGCCGCGCCGGCCCGGTGCATCAGCGTCAGTCCCGGCGTGCCGGCACCGATCGCCGCGGCATCGGCCCGTCGCATCTCGTCGGTGGTGAGCAGCTCGGTGCCGGCCATCGCATCATACTCCGGGTAGCGCCCGGGCAGCGGCAGCTTTGCCGCGGCGCCGGACTTGGGAACGGCGGATTGCGCAACAAACGCGCAGCAATTGATTAATTGTTGGGCAATCCCGGTCCGCTCCCGGGAAATCCCCCGTGGCGGTCGGCGCGGCGCGATGCTAGGAATGCCGCCGGAACCGTTGCAGACCAGGCCCGCCCGGCATGAAGAAGATCGAAGCGATCATCAAGCCCTTCAAGCTCGACGAGGTGAAGGAGGCCCTGCAGGAGGTCGGCCTCCAGGGCATCACGGTGATCGAGGCCAAGGGCTTCGGCCGCCAGAAGGGCCACACGGAGCTCTATCGGGGCGCCGAGTACGTGGTCGACTTCCTGCCCAAGGTGAAGCTCGAGATCGTGCTGCCCGACACGCTGGTGGACGGCGCGGTCGAGGCGATCCGCAAGTCGGCCCAGACCGGCCGCATCGGCGACGGCAAGATCTTCGTCTCCTCGATCGAGGAAGCGATCCGCATCCGCACCGGCGAGACCGGGTCGGACGCGATCTGACGCTCCGCCTTCTCTGCAGCGACGAAAACCGCGGCCTGACCCCCAGGACCGCGGCTTCATGGTGGCCAGAACACCGTTCTAGGAAGGGATCAGACGAGAATGTCTAAGACCGCGACGGACGTCCTCAAGGAAATCAAGGAAAACGACGTCAAGTACGTCGATTTCCGCTTCACCGATCCGCGGGGCAAGTGGCAGCACGTCACGTTCGACGTGTCGCTGGTCGACGAGGACATCTTCGCCGAGGGCACGATGTTCGACGGGTCGTCGATCGCCGGCTGGAAGGCGATCAACGAGTCCGACATGCTGCTGATGCCGGACCCGGCGACCGCCTGCATGGATCCGTTCTTCTCCGCCTCGACGATGTCGATCGTCTGCGACGTGCTCGAGCCCTCGACCGGCGAGCCCTACAGCCGCGATCCGCGCGGCATCGCCAAGAAGGCCGAGGCCTTCGTCAAGGCGAGCGGCGTCGGCGACACCATCTTCGTCGGCCCCGAGGCCGAGTTCTTCGTCTTCGACGACGTCCGCTTCTCCGCCGATCCGTACCACACCGGCTTCAAGCTGGATTCGGTCGAGCTGCCGATCAACGGCCAGACCGAGTACGAGGGCGGCAACCTCGGCCACCGCGTCCAGATCAAGGGCGGCTACTTCCCGGTCCCGCCGCAGGATTCGGCCCAGGACATGCGCGGCGAGATGCTGGCCGCCATGCAGTCGATGGGCGTCAAGGTCGAGAAGCACCATCACGAGGTCGCCTCGGCCCAGCACGAGCTGGGCATGAAGTTCGACACGCTGACCCTGATGGCCGACCAGATGCAGATCTACAAGTACTGCATCCACAACGTCGCCCAGAGCTACGGCAAGACCGCGACCTTCATGCCGAAGCCGGTCTACGGCGACAACGGCTCGGGCATGCACGTCCACCAGTCGATCTGGAAGGACGGCAAGCCGGTCTTCGCCGGCAACAAGTACGCCGACCTGTCGCAGGAGTGCCTGTGGTACATCGGCGGCGTCATCAAGCACGCCAAGGCGCTCAACGCCTTCACCAACCCGTCGACCAACTCCTACAAGCGCCTGGTCCCGGGCTACGAGGCGCCGGTGCTGCTGGCCTACTCGGCCCGCAACCGCTCGGCCTCGTGCCGGATCCCGTGGACGACCTCGCCGAAGGCCAAGCGCGTCGAGGTCCGCTTCCCCGACCCGATGGCGAACCCCTACCTCGCCTTCGCGGCCCTGCTGATGGCCGGCCTCGACGGCATCGCCAACAAGATCGATCCCGGTCCGGCCATGGACAAGGACCTCTACGACCTGCCCCCGGCGGAGCTCAAGGAGATCCCGACCGTGTGCGGCTCGCTCCGTGAGGCGCTCAACAGCCTCGACGCCGACCGCGAGTTCCTCAAGGCCGGCGGCGTGTTCAACGACGACTTCATCGACTCGTTCATCGAGCTGAAGATGACCGAGGTGATGCGCTACGAGATGACCCCGCACCCGATCGAGTTCGTGAACTACTACTCGCTCTGAGACGATCGCGGTTCAGACAGGGGAAAGAAGGGGGGCCGGAGCGATCCGGCCCCTTTTTTCGTCCCGGGCCGGTCGAGGCCGGTTCCTACTTCGTCGCCTGGGGCAGCGGGATGCTCTGCGGGAACCGGAAGACGTTGTCCGGGTCGTACTGGAGCTTGATCGTCCGCAGCCGCGCGACGTTCTCGCCGTAATAGGCGTCGAGCCAGTTCGGCAGGTCTCGGCTGGGAAAGTTGACGTAGGATTCCTTCTGCACGAAGTCCTGCATGTCGGCGAAGTAGGCCGTGAGCCAGCGCTGCTGCGCGGCGACGACCTCGGGCGTGTCGAGCGGGCTCCAGGACGCCTCCATCTCGACGATGAAATCGGACTTGCGGTGGACGTAGGCGGTTTCGGTCGTCCCGACCGCCTTCACCTTGCCGCCGGCGGCGAACAGGATGCCCATGTTGTCCTGCCGCAGCGACCCGCCCGGCCATCGCTCCATCCAGCCGATCATCCGCTCCAGGCCCGCGCCGCCGAGCCGGCCCGCGACGTAGCTCGACCGGATGTCGTAGAGCCCGATCGGGTCGTCCGTGACGAGGTAGTCGCGGGCGGCCCAGTAGTTCATCCCGTTGATCTCGCAGACCATCGGCGCCACCCGGCCGAGGGGCCCGGCCAGCAGCTCCCGCAGCTTGTCCGGCGGGCCGAAGAACTGGCCGAGGGTCTGCACGTGCAGTGCGCCGCGGGTGACCTTGCCGGCATTCGCCGGGGCCATCTTGCTGCGGGTCGAGATCAGGTCGGGATGGGCGAGCTGGATCTCCTGCAGGTCCAGCATCAGCTCGACCTGCCGCTCGGCCGGCCACACGATGTTGAACACCGTGACGTCGTGCACCTCGTGCGCCTGGTAGGTGAACGAGGTGTGCACCGCGAAGTTGCCGCCGCCGCCGCCCCGAGCGGCCCAGAACAGGGCGTCGTCCTCGCCGGCCTTGGCGGTGGCCCGGCGCAGGCGGCCATCCGCCGTGACCGCCTCCGTCGCCCGGAGCGCGTCGCAGGTCAGGCCGTAGCGCGTCGCCGAGAAGCCCCAGCCGCCGCCGAGGGTGAGCCCGCTGATGCCGACCGTCGGGCAGCGGCCGGAGGCGACCGCCAGGCCCGAGGCCCGGAAGGCGTCGGCCATGTCCTGGTTGTTGGCGCCGGCGCCGATCGTGACGAGGCCGGTCTTCGCGTCGATGGCGATTCCGCTCATCGGCTTCACGTCGATCAGCAGGCCGCCGGTCGTCGAGAAGCCGGCGTAGTTGTGCCCGCCGCAGCGAATCGCGAAGGGCCGGCGCTCCTGGCGCGCCCAGGCGATGCAGGCGCGCACCGCCTCGTCGCCGGTGCACATCGCGATCGCCAGCGGGGAGACGTCGGCCCAGCGGCCGTTGTTCGGCCAGGCGGCGACCAGGAATCCCGGCTCGTTCGGGCGGATCAGCCGACTCGGCCGGCCCTGCGGATCGCGCAGGTTGCGCAGGTCGCGCGCGAGGGCCTCGAGCCCGTTCGCCCGCGGCGCCTCGAGGGCCGCCGCGGCGGGAACCCGGCTCCCCAGGGCCGCCCCCGCCGCCATCGCGGCGCCCGACTGGAACAGCCGCCGCCGGCTCACGCTCGACATCGTCTGGGTGGAGATCGTCTTGCTCATGGACTCTGATTCGCTCCCGCCGAATCCCGCAGCGGTACTCAGCAGTCGAGACTCAGTTCAGTCAATGCACGTTTTTAGAAAACAATAAATCATGACGTAGATGCTGATTCGATAATAATCGGTTAAAATATTGTTAATCAGGGATCGCGTCCCGCGGCCGGCGCCGGCCGCGGGACGGGCCGGGTGCCGCCCGCCGGCGGCGCGGCGGGGCGACGATCCGCGGGCGTTGCTCCGCAGGCCCCGACGTCCCATATCGTCGACAAGGGTTTGCGGCGGCTTGGCCCGGGACCGCCGCCTCCGCCCACCCGTCGTCCCGCCTCTCTGGATCGTGCTTTGGCCAAACGCATTCACCCGAAGCCGGCCCATGCCGCCCTGCCCAGCCGCGAGGCCGTGCTCGCCTTCATCGAGGACTCGCCCCAGAAGGTCGGCAAGCGCGAGATCGCCCAGGCCTTCGGCATCAAGGGCTCGGACAAGATCGAGCTGAAGCGCCTGCTCAAGGACCTCCAGGAAGAGGGCACGATCGAGAAGGACCGCTCCGGCCTGCGCAAGGCCGGCCGCCTGCCGCCGGTCGTGGTCGCCGACATCGACACCCGCCGCGACCGCGACGGCGAGCTGGTGGCGCGGCCCGCGCAATGGGACCCGGAGGCGGGCCCGGCACCTCTCATCACCGTGCTGATGCCGCGCGGGCGCCGCGCCAACGGGCCGGCCCCCGGCACCGGCGACCGGGCGCTCCTCAAGATCGAGCCCGACGGCGACACGCCGGCGCGCTACATCGGCCGGGTCATTAAGGTGATCGGCCGCAACAAGGCCGAGACGCTCGGCGTGTTCCGCGCCCTGCCGGCGGGCGGCGGGCGCATCGTGCCGGTCGACAAGAAGGCGCAAGGGCGCGAGATCGCGGTGCCGCCGGGCGGGGAGGGCGACGCCCTCGACGGCGACCTCGTCACCGTCGCGCTCGGCCGCGAGGACCGGTTCGGGCTGACGCAGGGCCGCGTCAAGGACCGCCTCGGCAGCCTCGGGTCGGAGAAGGCGGTCAGCCTGATCGCGCTCCACGCCCACGGCATCCCGCACGTCTTTCCCCGCGAGGTGCTGGCGGAGGCGGAAGGGGCCCGCGAGGCCGGGCTGGACGGCCGGGAGGACTGGCGTGACCTGCCGCTGGTCACCATCGACCCGCCGGACGCCAAGGACCACGACGACGCCGTGATGGCGGTGCCCGATCCCGATCCGGCCAATCCGGGCGGGTTCGTGGTCACGGTGGCGATCGCCGACGTCGCGGCCTATGTCCGGCCCGGCACCGCCCTCGACCGCGAGGCGCTCCTGCGCGGCAACTCGGTCTACTTCCCCGACCGGGTGGTGCCGATGCTGCCCGAGCGGATCTCGAACGACCTCTGCTCGCTGCGCCCCGGCCAGGACCGGCCGGCGCTCGCGGTGCGGATGATCGTGACGGCCGAGGGACGGAAGGTCCGCCACGGCTTCCACCGGGTCATGATGCGGTCCCGCGCCAAGCTCGCCTACGCGCAGGCGCAGGCCGCCATCGACGGCAGGCCCGACGAGGTCACCGGCCCGCTCCTCGACGGCTGCCTGCGCCCGCTCTGGGCCGCCTACGAGGCGCTCGCAGCGGCCCGCGACGCCCGCGGGCCGCTGGCGCTGGACCTGCCCGAGCGCAAGGTGATCCTGAATCCCGAGGGCGGGGTCGACCGGGTGATCGTGCCGGAGCGCCTGGCCGCGCACCGGCTGATCGAGGAGTTCATGATCCAGGCCAACGTCGCGGCGGCCGAGACCCTGGAATCCGCCCGCCAGGCCCTGATCTACCGCGTCCACGACGAGCCCTCGCTCGAGAAGATGCGGGCTCTGGGCGAGGTGATGGCCTCGATCGGGCTCAAGCTGCCGAAGGAGGCGAACCTCCGCCCGGCGCTGTTCAACCGCATCCTCGGCATGGTGGCGGGGAGCGAGCACCAGCTCTTCCTCAACGAGGTCGTGCTGCGCTCGCAGGCGCAGGCCGTCTACGCGGCCGAGAACGCGGGCCATTTCGGGCTCGCCCTGCGCCGCTACGCCCACTTCACTTCGCCGATCCGGCGCTACGCCGACCTGATCGTGCATCGCGCCCTGATCCGCGCCCTCAGGCTCGGCACCGACGGCCTGCCCTCGGGCATGGAGACCGGCGACCTCGCCGAGATCGGCCAGCAGATCTCGGCCGCCGAGCGCCGCGCTATGGCGGCGGAGCGCGAGACGATCGACCGCCTGATCGCCCACCACCTCGCCGACCGGGTCGGCGCGACCTTCTCGGGCCAGATCTCGGGCACGACCCGGTCGGGCCTGTTCATCAAGCTCGACGAGACCGGGGCGGACGGCTTCGTGCCGATCTCGACCCTCGGCGCCGACTATTTCCGCTACGAGGAAGGCCGCCATGCCCTCGTCGGCGAGCGCACCCGCGAGACCTTCCGCCTCGGCGACAAAGTCGAGGTGCGCCTGATGGAGGCCGCGCCGGTCGCCGGCGCCCTGCGCTTCGAGATCGCCGGCGGCGGACGGGCCGCCGCGCCGGGTCCCGCCCGGGGCGGGATGCGCAAGGAGCCGCGCAAGGGCCGGCCGTCGCCGGCGGGCCGCGACGGCCTGACCAAGCGCCGCGGGAGGCGGGCATGATCGAGATCCACGCCGGGCCGGCCGCCGGGCCGGACGAAGCGCAAGCCCGGCGGATCGGCGCCGGCCCGCACTGGATGCCGGCGATGGCGCGGGGGTTCCGCAACCGCTGCCCGCATTGCGGCGAGGGCCGGCTGTTCGGCCGCTTCCTGAAGGTGCGGCCGGATTGCGAGGCCTGCGGGATGGAGTTCCACCACCACCGCGCCGACGACCTGCCGCCCTACCTGGTGATCTTCGTCGTCGGCCACATCGTGGGCCTCGGCGTCCTCGAGAGCGAGATGCGCCTCGACCTGCCGTTCTGGTTCCAGATGACGGTCTGGCCGGCGCTCGCCCTCGTCGCCTCGCTGCTGCTGCTCCAGCCGACCAAGGGGGCGGTGGTCGGGCTGCAATATGCCCTTGGCATGCATGGCTTTGCCGCGATACGCCGCGCCGGGGCCGGGCCGGCGGGCGCTCCGGCCGAGCACGAGACGGAGATGCGGCATGGCGGCAGGACCGACGGACGGAACGGCGGCTCCGGCCGCCCGTGAGCGGCGGGCGAAGCCGCTGCGGATCCGCAACGCCGCGACGCTGATCATCCTCGATCGCACCGGCGACCAGCCGAAGGTGCTGATGGGGCGGCGCCATGCCGGCCACAAGTTCATGCCCGGCCTGTTCGTCTTCCCCGGCGGCCGGATCGAGCTCGGCGACCGCGCGATGCCGGTGGCCGGCACCCTCAACGACCGCGCGGAAGCGGCGCTGGCCGAGCGGGTCCACCCGCCGCTGTTCCATCTCGGCCGGGTCCTGGCGCTCGCGGCGATCCGCGAGACCTACGAGGAGACCGGGCTGATGATCGGCACCACGGATTACGGCCCGCCCGAGTCGGCGCCGCCCGGGGCCTGGTCGGCCTTCCGCGAGGCCGGGGTGATGCCGGACCTCGAGCTGCTGGAATTCGTCGCCCGGGCGATCACCCCGCCCTCGCGCCCGAAGCGCTTCGACACCCGCTTCTTCGCCGTCGACCGCGAGGCGGTGGTGGCCGAGACTCCCGGCATCGTCGGCCCCGATTCCGAGCTGACCGAGCTCGCCTGGGTCAACCTCGCTGAGGCGCGCCGGCTGGAGCTGCCGCGCATCACCGCGATCGTGCTCGACGAGCTCGAGGCGCGGCTCGCGGCGGGGTTCAGCCCGATGCTGCCGGTGCCGTTCTTCCGCGACGTCGAGGGCGAGCACACGCGGGAAGAGCTGTGACGGGCTGAGGCCGGGCTGGCCTTCGATGGCGTCCTGGCCCATATGAGCCGGCCCTGCCGGCCAGCCCCATCATGACGAGCCTCACCACCGATTCGGAGTTCGGTCCCGCGCGCCTCGCCGCCATCGCGGCCGCCATCACCTGCGTGGCGGTGGTCGGCATCGGGCTCAGCCTGTCGATCCCGCTCCTGTCCCTCGAGATGGAGCGGATGGGCCTGTCCAACACCTGGATCGGCGTCAACACGGCGATCGCCGGGGTGGCGAGCATCGTCGTGCTGCCCTTCGTGCCGCGGGTGGCGGCGCGCCTCGGGGTGATGCCGCTGCTGCTCGGCGCCATCGCGGTCGGGGCGCTGGCGCTGCTCGGCTTCCGGGCGGTGCACGACTTCGCCTGGTGGTTCCCGCTGCGCTTCGTGTTCTCGGCCGCCCTCGGGGTGCTGTTCGTGCTCTCCGAGTTCTGGATCAACCAGGCGGCGCCGCCGGCCCGGCGCGGACTGGTGATGGGGGTCTACGCCACGGTGCTGGCGCTCGGCTTCGCCATCGGCCCGGGGCTGCTGCGGATCCTCGGCACCTCCGGCTGGGCGCCCTACCTCGCTGGGGCGGCCCTGTTCTGCGCCGGGGCGCTGCCGCTCGTGATGGCCCGCGGGCTGTCGCCGGAGATCCCGCACAAGGGCGGGCGCGGCTTCCTCGGCTACCTGCGGGTCGCGCCCTCGGCGACGCTCGCGGCGCTGATCTACGGCGCGGTCGAGACCGGCGGCTTCGCGATCCTGCCGATCTACGGCCTGCGCCTCGGCCTCACCCCCGAGCAGGCGGCGGGGCTCGTGAGCCTCGCCGCGCTCGGCAACGTGCTGTTCCAGATCCCGGTCGGTCTGATCGCCGACAGGGTCGACAAGCGCCGCGTGCTGCTCGTCGCCGCGTTCCTCGGCGCCGTCGGGGCGGCGGCGCTGCCGCTCGGCGCCGAGGATGCCCGGCTGCTCGGCGTCATCCTGTTCCTGTGGGGCGGCATCGCCGGCACGCTCTACACCGTCGGCCTCGCCCATCTCGGGGCGCGCTTCGACGGTGCGGCGCTCGCCGGGGCCAACGCGGCCTTCCTGGTGCTCTACAACATCGGCCTGGTGCTGGGACCGCCCCTCGTCGGGGGCGGCATGGACCTCGCCTCGCCGCACGGCTTCGCCTGGTCGCTGGCGCTGCTGTTCGTCGCCTACCTGGCGGTGGTCGGCGGGCGGATGATCCGGGCCGCCCCTTGATGCCGGCAGCGCGGCCGACGGCCGCCCGGGCTTGACGCCCGGAGGGTGATGGGGCAGGAAGGCGCCGCGTTCTGGCCGGGCCTGCCCGGCCGTTTTGCGTTTCGGTCTTCCGGGCGCAACACCCCCAGCCACAAGAGGTCGCGCCATGGCCAAGGCCGTCACCGTCAAGATCAAGCTGCTCTCGACCGCCGATACCGGCTTCTTCTACGTCACGAAGAAGAACTCCCGTACCAAGACCGATAAGCTGTCGTTCCGCAAGTATGACCCGGTCGCGCGCAAGCACGTCGAGTTCAAGGAGACCAAGATCAAGTAAGCTTGATCTTGTCAGGTCTCGCCGCCTCGCGCGGCATGAAAAAGGCCGCCCGCGAGGGCGGCCTTTTTCGGTTGGCGGGCGCCCGTCACCCGAACAGGTACATCGCCCCCGGCAGGGCGACGAAGCCCGCGGCGCAGCCATAGGCGAGCCACAGGCCCGGGCGGCGGGTGGCGAGGCGGTGCAGGCGCTTGGCGGTCGGCCCGGCCTTGACGGTGCGCCCGTTCACGCACGAGCACAGCAGGTGATGGGCCTCGCCGGTGCTCAGCTCGAAGAAGCTGCGGGCATCGCCGAAGGTGTCGCCGGCAAGCCCGCTCGCCCGCAGCACCGGATCGGCGTAGGCGAAGCTCAGCGGCGAATTGTCGGCCCGGATCGCCCCGCGCAGCTTCCGGGGCACGAACTCGATCTCCTCCAGGGTCACGAAGCTGCGGCCCGGATCGCGTTCGAGGATCTCGGCGAAGCGCTCGAGCCGGGCCCGGCGGCCCTCCAGGAGGGCCTCCTTCCGGAGCGGCGGGAGCGTCTCGACGTCGGCAATGTCGCGGATGTGGCGAAGCGGCTGGTGTTCCATGCTGGGCATCCTCGTCGATGCGCGGCAGCTCGTTGCGCGCTGCTAGTGCGCCAGCATGCTCCAAGCATCTCGGCGATGCATTCGCTCAGGTTAACACGTTTTCTTGAGCGCTTGTCGGTGGTTTTAGAAACAAAGCCGGCAAGACCGGCGCCATCAAAGACTTACTGTCGTGGCTCTAAGCTTGACTGGACAGGTCCGGCGGTCGGGATGCGACCGCCGGACGCACGGGCGCGGGGCGCGACCGGCTCACGTCACCTCGAACCAGCCCCACAATCCGGTATCGAACCGCTCCAGCGCGGTGGCGCTGACGAGCCAGCGGCCGGGATTGTCGGCGAGGAACGCGATGCGGGCGGTGCGGCCCTCGAGCAGCTGGAACGTGTCGAGCCAGTAGGGCTCCCAGCCGTCGTCGAGGGGGTGCAGCAGCCGGAAGACGTGGCCGTGCAGGTGCAGCGATTGCGGGAAGGCGGTGCCGTTGGTGAGAGCCAGCACCACCGCGGTGTTGCGCTTGACCGTGAACAGCGGCGGGTTCTCGGGCCTGCCGGCGGCGCCGTTGAGGGTCCAGATCCGGCTCGGATCGCCGGAGAAGGTCGGGGCCGCCTCGGGCTTGGCCTTGTCGAGGGCGGCCCCGCCCGCGATGGCGATGTCGCGCCGGAAGGCGTTCTGGAGCTTGATCTCCGGCGGCAGCAGCTTGTTCTCGCCGATCGGCGCGACGGCGGGGCGCGCCGCCACTGGCTCGCCCTTGGCGACGATGTGGGCGAGCGGCATGCCGGGGCCGATCAGCGCCACCACGCTGCCGGCCGGCTCGGCGGCGCCCGGCACGTCGAGGAGGATGTCGTAGCGGGTGCCGGGCGGGAAGGGGAGGGTGGCGCGCAGCGGCTCGAACGTGTCCGTCGGCTGCCCGTCCACCGCCGCCACCCAGGCCTTGAGCCCGTCGAAGCGGATCCGGGTCGCCCGGGCGTTGCAGGCATTGGCGAGGCGCAGCCGCAGGCGGGTGCCCGGCGCCGCCTCGATCGTCTCCGGCGTCGGCTTGCCGTTGACCGTGAGCGCGTTGCCGAGCCGGCCGGAGCTCGCCGCGAAGGCGACCTGCCCGAAGGGCGCGAGCGTCCCGTCCGGCTCCAGGCGCCAGTCCTGGAGCAGCAGCGGCACGTCGCGGTCGACGACCGGCGGCGTCTTCTCCTCGACCACCAGCATCCCGGCGAGCCCGCGCCCCGCCGGCTCGCTCGACCCGCCGACGACGAGGGGGCGGATCAGCGAGGTGCCGGCATCCGGGGGCGTGAACTCGTAGAGGAAGCTCGCGCCCGGGGCGACCGGGGCCTGCGTCACCCCGCCGACCCCGTCCATGGCGTTGCGGTTGCGCACGCCGTGCCAGTGCAGCGACAGCGGCCGCTCGGTCCTGTTCTCGAGCTTGAGCCTCACCGCCTCGCCGTGCCTGATCCGCAGGACCGGCGGGGCGCACCGTCCGTCGAAGGTCCAGACCGGGGTCTCGGGCGCCGGCTCCGGCCTGATCCGCGCGCGCCCCGGCGCGGCCGTCAGGCGCCCGGCCTCGGCGGCGCCGGCATCGGCGGGCCTGCCGTCCGGACGTCCCGCCGGACCTCCCGGCGCCGGCCGGGGCGCGCCGCCCTGCGCGCGGACGAGGCCCGGCGCGAGGGAGAGGGCGGCGCCGGCGAGCAGCGCGCGGCGCGAGGGCGGCAGGGACGACGGCATGGCACCTCGCTTGGGCGGAGTTTCGGGAGGGAATTGTCGGGACGCCGGGCCGGCCGGGCTTCCCCCCGCGTCGGGAGCCGCCTTGTAGCCGGGCCGGCGGCCCGCGGCGAGGCGGGGCCTAAAATTCTTGCTGCGTGACCGATCCACCATGCTATAGAGCCGCGCCCGGGCGCGTAAGGCCCCGGGCGCGAGCGTCGCGGGCGTGGCGGAATTGGTAGACGCGCTGGATTTAGGTTCCAGTGACGAGAGTCGTGGGGGTTCGAGCCCCTCCGCCCGCACCACATCCGCCAGGCGACACGACGGATTGGGTTCAAGCAGCAGGGCCGGCTCCTTGTCCTGATGGTCCCGTCGCACGGTGCAAGCCAGCGCCGTCCGGGCCCGCGGGGAGGCCGGATTCGAAGGTGCAAGGCGGAATGACGACGATGCAGGTGACCGAGACCAAGTCCGAGGGGCTCAAGCGCGAATTCCAGGTCGTCGTCCCGGCGGCGGAGCTGGAGACCCGGCTCGCGACCGAGCTCGACGGGATCAAGGGCAAGGTGCAGATCAAGGGCTTCCGCCCGGGCAAGGTGCCGGTGGCCCACCTGCGCAAGGTCTACGGTCGCTCCGTGATGGCCGACGTCGTCCAGAACGCCGTCAACGAGGCCAACCAGAAGATCGTCGAGGACAACAAGCTCAAGCTCGCCCTCGAGCCTCAGGTGCAGATGCCCGAGGACAAGGACACGATCGAGAAGGCGCTCGACGCCAAGGCCGACCTCGCCTTCACGATCGCCCTCGAGGTGATGCCGACCTTCGAGCTGGTCGACCTGTCGGACGTGAGCCTGACCAAGCAGGTCGTCACCGCCTCCGACGAGGAGATCAGCGAGACGATCGAGCGCATGGCCTCGGCCAACCGCCCGTTCGAGGACCGTCCGGAGGGCGAGGCCGCCCAGTCCGGCGACCGCCTGGTGATCAACTTCACCGGCCGCATCGACGGCACCCCGTTCGAGGGCGGCACCGGCGAGGACATCAACCTCGACCTCGGCTCGAACACCTTCATCCCGGGCTTCGAGGACCAGCTGGTCGGCGCCAAGGCCGGCGACGAGCGCCTGGTCAAGGTCACCTTCCCGGAGGCCTACGGCGCCGAGCACCTCGCCGGCAAGGACGCCGAGTTCGACGTCGTGGTGAAGGCCGTCAAGGCCCCGGGTGAGCTCACGATCGACGACGAACTCGCCAAGACCTTCGGCATGGACTCGCTCGACGCCCTCAAGGACGCCGTGCGCACCACCATGGGCCGCGAGTACGAGGCGGCCTCGCGCCAGAAGCTGAAGAAGGGCCTCCTCGACGCCCTCGACAGCCGCTATTCGTTCGAGCTGCCCCCGAGCCTGGTCCACCAGGAATTCGCCGCCGTGTGGGCCCAGGTCGAGCAGGACCTGAAGAACCGCGGCAAGACCTTCGAGGACGAGGACACCACCGAGGAGAAGGCCCGCGCGGAGTACCGCCGGATCGCCGAGCGCCGCGTGCGCCTCGGCCTGGTGCTTGCGCAGGCCGGCGAGAGCGCCGATATCAAGATCTCGGACGACGAGGTGAATCAGGCCCTGATCGCCCGCGTCCGTCAGTTCCCCGGCCAGGAGCAGCAGGTCTGGGATTTCTACCGCAAGACCCCGCAGGCGCTGGCCGAGCTGCGCGCCCCGCTGTTCGAGGAGAAGGTGGTTGACCACGTCCTCGGCCAGGTCAAACTGGTCGAGGAGCCCGTCTCCAAGGAGGCGCTGTTCGCCGACGAGGACGACGCCGAGGACGCCAAGACCGACTCGGACAAGTCCGAGACGGCCGAGGCCGCTCCCGCGGGTGAGTCCAACCCGGCCTGATCCTCGTCCGGTCCCGAACGGGCGGCGGGGACGGGGCCTGCGAGGTCGTACGTTTCCGCCGCTACCCCGGCCGCCCCGAGGCGGCCGGGTTCCGTTCAGAGGGCCAGTGAGATGAGAGATCCGGTCGATTATTACAACAGCGCGCTCGTGCCCATGGTGGTCGAGCAGTCGAGCCGCGGCGAGCGCGCCTTCGACATCTACTCGCGCCTGCTGCGCGAGCGCATCATCTTCCTGACCGGCCCGGTCGAGGACTACTCCGCCTCGCTGATCGTGGCGCAGCTGCTGTTCCTCGAGGCGGAGAACCCGAAGAAGGAAATCTCCTTCTACATCAACTCGCCGGGCGGCGTGGTCACCTCCGGCCTGTCGATCTACGACACGATGCAGTTCATCCGTTGCCCGGTCGCCACGCTCTGCGTCGGCCAGGCCGCCTCGATGGGCTCGCTGCTGCTGGCCGCCGGCGAGGCCGGTCACCGCTTCGCGCTGCCGAACGCCCGGATCATGGTGCACCAGCCCTCCGGCGGCTTCCAGGGCCAGGCCACCGACATCCTGATCCACGCTCGCGAGATCGAGGCCCTGAAGCGGCGCCTCAACGAGATCTACGTGAAGCACACCGGCCGCGAGTACGAGGCGATCGAGCAGGGTCTCGAGCGCGACAACTTCATGACCGCCGATGCGGCCAAGGAGTGGGGCCTCATCGACGAGGTGCTGCAGAAGCGCGCCGAGGCTCCGGCCCAGGCGTAACGAATCCCGGCGGCGGCAGGTCCTGCCGGTCCGGGATGGTCCCGGGACGGCAGGGCCTGCCCCGAAAGGACAGGGGCCGCTCCCGAAGGCAGGCCCACTGATGCGGCCATTTGGCGGGAGCCTGTCGCATCGGTGGGATTGATCCCGCGGTGGCTGCGTGTTTGCATCGCGATTCTGCACCGGGCGCCCGGCGGCGCGGGGGGCGGTGACTGTTTCTTTAGCCGGGCGCCACTATCTAAAAGCGATGCGGTCGCGTCCCCGGGGCGGGGCCGGTCGGGGACTTGGAGACCCATATGAGCAAGGCTGGCGGCAACGACTCGAAGAGCACGCTGTACTGCTCGTTCTGCGGCAAGAGCCAGCACGAGGTTCGCAAGCTGATCGCGGGCCCGACCGTCTTCATCTGCGATGAGTGCGTCGAGCTGTGCATGGACATCATTCGCGAGGAATCGAAGTCCTCGCTGGTGAAGTCGCGGGACGGCGTACCGACCCCAAAGGAAATTCGGCGGGTCCTCGATGATTACGTCATCGGGCAGGACTTTGCCAAGAAGGTCCTGTCGGTGGCTGTGCACAACCACTACAAGCGCCTGGCGCACGCGACCAAGCACAACGACGTCGAGCTGGCGAAGTCCAACATCCTGCTGATCGGCCCGACCGGGTCGGGCAAGACCTTGTTGGCCCAGACCCTGGCGCGCATCCTCGACGTGCCGTTCACGATGGCCGACGCGACGACGCTGACCGAGGCCGGTTACGTCGGCGAGGACGTCGAGAACATCATCCTCAAGCTGCTCCAGGCCTCCGACTACAACGTCGAGCGGGCGCAGCGCGGCATCGTCTACATCGACGAGATCGACAAGATCTCGCGCAAGTCCGACAACCCGTCGATCACCCGCGACGTGTCGGGCGAGGGCGTGCAGCAGGCGCTGCTGAAGATCATGGAGGGCACGGTCGCCAGCGTGCCGCCGCAGGGCGGGCGCAAGCACCCGCAGCAGGAGTTCCTGCAGGTCGACACGACCAACATCCTGTTCATCTGCGGCGGCGCCTTCGCGGGCCTGGAGCGGATCATCTCGGCCCGCGGCAAGGGCACGTCGATCGGCTTCGGCGCCACCGTCCAGGCGCCGGACGACCGCCGCACCGGCGAGATCTTCCGCAACGTCGAGCCGGAGGACCTGCTGAAGTTCGGCCTCATCCCCGAATTCGTCGGCCGTCTCCCGGTGCTCGCGACCCTCGAGGACCTCGACGAGACCGCGCTGAAGCGGATCCTGCAGGAGCCGAAGAACGCGCTGGTCAAGCAGTACCAGCGCCTGTTCGAGATGGAGAACGTCGACCTGACGTTCCAGGAGGAGGCGCTGAGCCTCGTCGCCCGCAAGGCGATCGAGCGCAAGACCGGCGCCCGCGGCCTGCGCTCGATCCTGGAGAGCATCCTGCTCGAGACGATGTACGACCTGCCCGGCCTCGATTCGGTCGAGCAGGTAGTGATCGGGCCGGAGGTCGTCGACGGCAAGTCGCGGCCGCTCTACATCCACGGCGACCGCGGCAAGGAGACGCCGGCGAGCGCCAGCGCCTGACGACGCGACCCGGGAGGCCGCCGCGACCCCGCGGCGGCCTCTCTTGCGAGAGCAGCCCGGATGCGGCTCCGGGTGGCCTTCAGCCTCCAGTGGCACGGTGCTTGAAAGCGGCATCCCGAGGGGCCACCTGAGACTCGACGCGGCGGCCGCATGCTCACCAGAGACGAGGTGCGGTGCCGCGACCCGGCCGCTCTCCTCGTTTCCGACCCCCGCGGCCCGGTCGGCCCCCACCGTTCCTCCTGCTTTTCCCGACGAGGGGAGGGACCTGGGCGTCACCACACAAGGAAGTCAGTCAATGACCCAGCCGAAATCGCGCCAGCCCGTCGTCCCCGGCTCGACCGGGACCTACGCGGTCCTGCCGCTGCGCGACATCGTGGTCTTCCCGCACATGATCGTGCCGCTCTTCGTCGGCCGCGAAAAGTCGATCCGTGCGCTCGAGGAAGCGGTCCGCACCGACCGGCACATCCTGCTCGCCACCCAGGTCAACGCCACCGACGACGACCCGGCCACCGACGCGATCTACACCATCGGCACGCTCGCCAGCGTCCTGCAGCTGCTCAAGCTCCCCGACGGCACCGTGAAGGTGCTGGTGGAGGGCGGCGGCCGGGCCAAGATCCAGGATTTCGTCCGCTCGGACGAGTACTACGCCGCCGACGCCGAGGTGCTGCCGAACGATCTCGGCGACAAGATCGAAGCCGAGGCGCTGGCGCGCTCGGTGATCTCGGAGTTCGAGAACTACGTCAAGCTCAACAAGAAGATCTCGCCCGAGGTGGTCTCGGCGGTGATCCAGATCGACGAGCCCTCGAAGCTCGCCGACACGGTCGCCTCGCACCTCGCGGTCAAGATCTCCGACAAGCAGGCGATCCTCGAGATCCCGACGGTCGCCCAGCGGCTGGAGCGCGTGCTCTCGCTGATGGAGAGCGAGATCTCGGTGCTGCAGGTCGAGAAGCGCATCCGTACCCGCGTCAAGCGGCAGATGGAGAAGACCCAGCGCGAGTACTACCTGAATGAGCAGATGAAGGCCATTCAGAAGGAACTCGGCGACGAGGACGGCCGCGACGAGCTGGCCGAGCTCGAGGACAAGATCGAGAAGACCAAGCTGTCCAAGGAGGCGCGGGACAAGGCCCTGGCCGAGCTGAAGAAGCTGCGCCAGATGTCGCCGATGTCGGCCGAGGCGACGGTCGTGCGCAACTACCTCGACTGGATGCTCGGCATCCCGTGGGGCAAGCGCTCGAAGATCAAGAAGGACCTGCCGGGCGCGCAGGCGATGCTCGATTCCGATCACTTCGGCCTCGACAAGGTCAAGGAGCGGATCGTCGAGTATCTGGCGGTGCAGCAGCGCGCCAACAAGCTCACCGGCCCGATCCTCTGCCTCGTCGGTCCCCCCGGCGTCGGCAAGACCTCGCTCGGCAAGTCGATCGCCAAGGCCACGGGCCGCGAGTTCGTCCGCATGTCGCTCGGCGGCGTGCGCGACGAGGCCGAGATCCGCGGTCACCGGCGGACCTATATCGGCTCGATGCCCGGCAAGATCGTGCAGTCGATGCGCAAGGCCAAGACCTCGAACCCGCTCATCCTGCTCGACGAGATCGACAAGATGGGCATGGACTTCCGCGGCGATCCCTCCGCGGCGCTCCTCGAGGTGCTCGATCCGGAGCAGAACGCGACCTTCAACGACCATTACCTTGAGGTCGATTACGACCTGTCGAACGTGATGTTCGTGACGACCGCCAACACCCTCAACATCCCGCCGGCCCTCCTGGACCGGATGGAGGTGATCCGCATCGCCGGCTACACCGAGGAGGAAAAGGTCGAGATCGCGCGCAAGCACCTGATGCCCGGCGCGCTGAAGAAGCACGGCCTCGACACCAACGAGTGGTCGATCACCGATGACGGCCTGATGCTCCTGATCCGCCGCTACACCCGCGAGGCGGGCGTGCGGAACCTGGAGCGCGAGATCTCGAACCTGATCCGCAAGGCGGTGAAGGAGATCCTGATCTCGGGGGTGAAGAGCGTGACGGTCTCGGCCGACAACCTCGACACCTTCCTCGGCCCGGCGAAGTTCCGGTACGGCGAGGTCGAGACCGACGATCAGGTCGGCGTCGTGACGGGCCTCGCCTGGACCGAGGTCGGCGGCGAGCTGCTCACGATCGAAGGCGTCATGATGCCCGGCAAGGGCAAGATGACGGTGACGGGCAACCTGCGCGACGTGATGAAGGAATCGATCTCGGCGGCGGCGTCCTACGTCCGCTCGCGGGCGGTCGATTTCGGGGTCGAGCCGCCGCTGTTCGAGCGCCGGGACATCCACGTCCACGTGCCGGAGGGGGCGACCCCGAAGGACGGCCCGTCCGCCGGCATCGCCATGGCGACGGCGATCGTCTCGGTCATCACCGGCATCCCGGTGCGCCGCGACATCGCGATGACCGGCGAGGTCACCCTGCGCGGACGGGTGCTGCCGATCGGCGGCCTCAAGGAGAAGCTGCTGGCGGCTCTGCGGGGCGGCATCAAGATCGTGCTGATCCCGGAGGAGAACGCCAAGGACCTGGTGGAGATTCCCGACAGCGTGAAGAACGGGCTCGAGATCGTTCCCGTCTCGCGCATGGATCAGGTTCTCGAGCGGGCACTGATCCGCAAGCCCGAGGCGATCGAGTGGGACGAGCCGCTGCCGAAGGCTGCCCCGGTCCGGACCGAGGACGATGCCTCGGGGCTGGTGGCGCACTGACCCGCGCGCCGATCAGTGGCTGATATGAAAAGGCCCCCGGACCGCGAGGTCCGGGGGCCTTTTCAACTTGGTGGATCACCGCTCTCGCCGGGCGGGTTCCGCCGGGATCTCAGGCGCTGCGGCGACGGCCTAGGCCGCTGTTCTTGGCGAGCTCCGAGCGCTGGGCGGCGTAGTTGGCGGCGACCATCGGGTAGTCGTGCGGCAGGCCCCACTTGCGGCGGTACTCCTCGGGGGTGAGCCCGCGGGTCGACAGGTGGCGCTTGAGCGACTTGTACTGACGGCCGTCCTCGAGGCTGATCAGGTAGTCGGGCGTGACCGTCTTCTTGATCGGCATCAGCGGCACCGGCTTCTCGGCCTCGGCCATCTCCGCCCCGCCATCGAGGCGGCTCAGCGACTGGTGCACCGCGTTGATCAGCGCCGGCAGGTCGGCGAGCGGCACGGAGTTGTTGGACACGTAGGCCGACACGATGTCCGCCGCGCGTTCAATCAGGTTGGTTTCTTGATCTTGGTCCAGCATTCAATCGGCTCCGATGTCAGAATGCGTGCCCCATGAAGGTTCGCACGCTGCAGGTCAATATTTCTTTTTGGGAATGCGACAGAATTACACTCAGGAAACAAAATTGTGCGCTATCGATATCGCATTTCTGTGGATGTCGTGAGGCGAACTCTCCCTATGCGTCTGTGTAATACATGGGATGCGTGACGGTTCGAGGCCGACGCCGCGAGGGGCGGGGAGCGATGGGTGGCCGACTGCGCGAGTCGGGAATGGGCGCCATGGGCGAGAGGGGAGGGGGGATAGGCGGGCGGGTGTCGCGATGGCTTCACAAACCGGTTGACGGGCCGAAAGGCGGGGCCTATACGACCACCCATCGGCGCCGGCCGCGACAGCGGCCCAGGCGCTGAGCCATCTTCGAGACAATCCGGGCCGGCGAGCCTGACCTTGGTCAGGCGCTGGTCCAGTTGTCGCCGATGATACCCCCGGTTTCGGCCTGGCCGCTCTTTGACAAGTTCATCTGAGAAAGAGAAGCGTGGACGGCGTCGTCCCTGCGGATCCGGGTTTCGGCCTGGATCGTGAGTAGGATGATGCTGATCCGACGTTTCGGTGCTCACACGATCAGGCGGAAACGCCGATCGGTTGTGTGCTTCCGTTTTATGTTGTGATCAGCTTTGATCAGCTCTTCAACTTGAGAGTTTGATCCTGGCTCAGAGCGAACGCTGGCGGCAGGCTTAACACATGCAAGTCGAGCGGGCATCCTCGTGGTGTCAGCGGCAGACGGGTGAGTAACACGTGGGAACGTGCCCTTCGGTTCGGAATAACTCAGGGAAACTTGAGCTAATACCGGATACGCTCTTGTGGGGTAAGGTTTATCTGCCGA
>NZ_LWHQ01000025.1 GCF_001653715.1 Methylobacterium platani | reverse complement strand
CAGATGAACTTGTCAAAGAGCCGATCGACCAGGGGCCGATCTCGACCTCCGGAGAACGAAAAGCCGAACCAGGTCGCCCCGGCCCTTGCTTCATCATCTCTGGAGAAGTCCGTCGCGGCGGCCAGTTCGTCGGCGCCCCGTCGGTGAGCGGCTGTCTAAGGGTAGCTGGCTCCCCTGTCAACACGCCCCGGTCCGGGGGTCGGGAGCGGCCGGCGCGCGCGTCCGGTCATCCGGTTCGTGCATGTAGCGGCACCGCGTCGATGATCGAGATCCAGCGCGCGTTCGAGGCGGACTTCCGCGTCTACGGCGTTCGCGAGATCTGGCGGCCACCGGCCCGAGAGGGGATCGTGACCGCGCGATGCACGGCCGCGCAGCTTCGGCAACGTCCCTCCCGCCGAGGCCGACGCGCGCTATCATGCTCAGGTCGGCGACCGAGCCGTGGCCGCCCGACCCACGACAAACAGCCTCCGACAAACCCGGAGCGGCTCACACCTGAAAAGGCCTGGATCTGAATGGCCGACGAGATCAGCGACATCCGGCTGTTCGTCGCCATGGTGGCGGCCGGGAACCTCTCGGCGGCGGCGCGGACCTTGGGCTCGTCGCCGGCGGTGATGAGCCGGCACCTCACCGCCCTGGAGAACCGTCTCGGCGTCCGGCTGGTCACGCGGACGTCCCGGCGCTTCGAGCTCACCGACGAAGGTGCGCAGTTCCACGAGCGCTGCCTCGGCATCCTGGCCGAGATCGACGCCGCCGAGGCCGAGGCGGCGCAGGGGGCGGGCCGGCCGCGCGGCCCGTTGCGGATCAGCGCGCCGCTGCAATGGGGCCGGCGCGTGCTGGCGCCGGTCATCGCGGCGTTCAGCGACCGCTATCCCGCGGTCAACGCCCATCTCGTCCTGACCGATGCGAGCCTCGACGTCGTCAATGACGGGCTCGACATCGCGATCGGCGCGGTGCCGCCGCAGGCCTCCGGGGTGATCGTGCGCAAGATCCTGTCCGGGCGCCGGATCATCTGCGCGGCGCCGGTCTATATCGGTGCGCGCGGCCTGCCGCGGACGCCCGACGACCTCAAGGACCACGACTGCATCCGCCTGGTGACCGGGCACCAGAACGTCGACCGCTGGTCGTTCCGGGACGGCGACGCGGTCCGCACGATCGACATCCGCGGCAAGCTGTCGACGACCAGCACCGAGGTGGTCAATGCCTGGGTCCTGGCGGGGCACGGGATCGCGTCCCGGGCCGAATGGGACATCGCGCCCGAGCTCGAGGCGGGGCGCCTGGTGCCGTGCCTGGAGGCGTACTGGTCGGGCCCGATCGCCCTCTATGCGTCCTACGCCAGCCGGCGGCACCTGCCCCCGCGCATCCGCGTCTTCATGGACTTCCTCGGCGACGCCCTCGCGGCGTCCGGGCCCGCGGCCCGCCCCTGACCCGCCAGCGCCGATCTTTGCGGATCGCGCAAAGATGCTGTTCGGCACCCGGACTCACCGCGACGCCGGCAAAGCGCGTAATCCCGCGCCGACGGGAGAGGAACGATGCGGCACGGCACACGAGACTTCGAACAGGATCGGCGATCCGCGCCGGGGCTCGCCGACGATGCCGTCCGGCAGGGCCGGGACGACGATCAGGGGCGCGGTTCCGGCTGGCGATCGGCCGCGATCTGCTTCGCGATCGGCGCGGTTGCCGTGATCGACCTCGCCTCCGCCTGCCTCGAACTTCTATTCTTATAGGTCACGTCATGAAAACCGCTGCACTGATCTCGATCGCGTTCGCCGGGCTCGTCGCCGCGCCCCTCGCCTGGGCCGGCCCGGAGGGGGCGGCCGCGAGCCGCGAGCCCGCGCCCAGGGCGCAACGATTCGTGGGCTCGTGCCTGCCGCAGGACGAGAACGGCCGGGATCTCCCCAACCCGAACGCCTCGTCGGTCTGCGGGCAGTTCCGGGACGGCCGGTCCGAATGCGCCATGCAGGAGCGCCGCGGCAACCGGCAGGCCCTCGCCCTGCACTGCTTCGGCTTCGACGACGTCGCGGAGGTCGCGCCGGTCGAGGCGCCGGTCCGCTACACCTCCGGGCGCCGGCGCTGAGCGCCGCCGCGGCGGGGTCTGGGGATAGGCGCCGCCGGCGTGCCGGCGGCGGATGGACAGGGCGGTCGCGGTCCGCGAGGGTTTTTCACCCTGGCGACCGTCCCGGTGCGCCGCGGGACGAGGAGGACGCGATGGGCCCGTTCCGCGCCGACGAGCCGCCGAGCTGAGCGATGGATTCGGCGATCCTGCTCGTGCGGGTGCTCGACTTCGTCGGCACCTTCGTGTTCGCCCTGAGCGGGGCGGCGCTCGGCGTCGAGCGCCGGCTCGACCTGTTCGGCGTGCTGGTGCTCGCCTTCGTCACCGCGGTGGTCGGCGGCATCGTGCGCGACGTCCTGATCGGGGCGATCCCGCCGGCCTCGGTGGCGAGCTGGCACAACCTCGCCCTCGCGGTCGCCGCCGGGCTCCTGGTGTTCTGGTTCGCCCGGGCGGTGGCCCGGCTGAGCCAGCCGGTCCTCGTCTTCGACGCGGTCGGGCTCGGCGTGTTCGCGGTGGCCGGGACGCAGAAGGCGCTCGACCACGGCATCGACTGGCCGATGGCGGCGGTGCTCGGCATGCTCAGCGGCATCGGCGGCGGCATGGTGCGCGACGGGCTGACCGCGCAGGTGCCGACCGTGCTGCGCTCGGAGATCTACGCCGTCGCCGCCCTGGCGGGCGGGCTGGTGGTGGTCGCCGGCGGCGCGCTCGGCCTGCCGCCGGTCCCGGTCGCCCTGGCGGGGATCGGGCTGTGCGTGTTCCTGCGCCTGATGTCGCTCGTCCGGGGCTGGCGGCTGCCGGTGGCCCGGCCGCCCGAACCGTGAGCGCGGCCTACGATGCGTCCGGCAGCGGATGGAGCCCCCCCAACCATCCGCGGCGCGCGGGAGAGGTCGTCCCGGATGTAGACTTCGGCGGTGCCGGGATCGGCGTGGCCCGGGAGTTCGCCGATCCCGGGCCTTGCCGCGTCGCCCGGGCGGGGCGGCTCAGGCCGCCAGCAGCCGCCGGGCCGCGGCGAGATTGGCCCGGACATGCGGCTCGGCCGCGAGGGCGCCCGTCATCGGCACCTCGACCGAGAGCGCCGCGGTCGCCGGCAGGACCGCCAGCAGGGCCGACAGGGGCAGCGCGCCCTCGCCCGGGGGCAGGCGCCCGGCCCGGGCCTCGTGGATGATCGCCTCCATCGACCCGGGCGCCCGGGCCGGCGCGTCGCAGAGCTGCGCGCTGCGGATCAGGCCGGCCGGCACGGCGCGCAGATCGGCCACCGTGCCGCCGGTCCGGGCGAGGTGGAGCGCGTCGACGAGGACGCCGCCGTTCGGACGGCCGGCGGCCTCGACCACCCGGACCGCGTCGGGCAGGCTCGCGACCCGCCGCCAGGCCATGCATTCCAGGTCGACCCCCATGCCGTACCCGGCCGCGAGGTCGCACAATTCGGCGAACCGCGCGACGAGGCGGGGGCGGTCCGGATCGTCGCCGCACACGCTCAGGGCCCGCGCGCCGAGACCCGCCGCCGCCTCGAGGATGCCGGCCAGCGAGGCCGGCGCGAAATCCTCCCCGATCGTGACGAACTCGATGTCGTGGAGGCGCACCCCCTCGTCGCGCAGGGCCTGCCGCACGGCGCGGAAGGCGGGGCTCCCGGCGGCGACGTCGTAGACCGGGGCGCCGGGAAAGGCCGGGTAGAGCCGCAGGCCGATCGCCGCGTAGCCGGTCCGGGCCGCGAGCCGGACGAGGTCGACGGGCGGGACCGCGATGCAGGTGAAATGGGCGAGGCCCAGGGGCCGGTCGGGGAGGGCGGGCATGGCGGTGCTCGACGGGTCAGGGCACGGCCGCGGCAGCGAGGTGCCGCTGCAGGTTGGTGCCCGTGCGGTGGATGTGCTCGCGCAGGCGCGCGCAGGCGAAGTCGGCGTCGCGGGCGACGGCCCCTTGCGCGATCTCGCCGTGCTCCTGGGCGACGTTGCGGTCGCCGCCCGGAACCCGGCGCAGGAAGGTGCGCCGGTAGCGGTCGTTCAGGGTCAGGAGCACGCCGCAGAACTTCAGCAGCAGCGGCATCCGGCACCCGGCGATCAACGTCAGGTGGAACTCGCGGTGATAGGATTCCCAGCGCTCCAGCGTCTCCGGCTGGCCGGGGTCGCGCTCGACCCGGTTCAGGCGGTGGAGGGCGCGCATCACGTCGCCCTCCCAGTCGATGGTGCCGAGCGCGATCGCCTGGCGCAGCGCCAGCACCTCGAACTCCTCGCGGAGCTGCGTGATCTCGGCCAGGTTCGCCGGCGAGACCGGCGCGACCCGGTAGCCGCGGTTGTCCTCGAACACCACGAGCCCGTCGGAGATCAGCCGGGCCAGCGCCTCCCGCAGCGGGCTCAGGGAGACGCCGAAGCGCTCGCGGGCGCGCTCCAGGTTGATCTTGCTGCCGGCCTCGAGCCGGCCGGAGACGATCGCCTCGCGCAGCCGGTCGACGAGCTGGCTCGCCATCGTGTTCTTGCCGTCGTCGACCAGGGCGGCGGGCGCCACGGGAGCGGATGCGGCGGGGACGGACGGCCCCTCGATGCGGCGGCGCGCGGTGCCGCGGGTCCTCGCCTCGTTCAAGCCGTGCCTCCGTCCGGGACGGACCGTCCCGCTCAAACCCATCGACGATCGTTAGTAAAACCGATTTTTCCTGTCAACGGAGACCTCGGCCGCGATGCGGCCGGGCACCGCGCCCGAGCGAACCGGCTCGGCCGGCGCGCCTGCGGCGAGACCACCGGGCCGGCAATCGAAGCCGTTATCGACTTTGCATCAGGTGGTTGCCGTGGGAGATCGCCTGCGCGCGGGTCACGGCCGGCCTTCGACCATACCGCGTGGCGGTGCAGGCCCGGCGGTGCCGGGCTTCCAGGCAACAATCGCCGATTGACGGATAATCGATGATATGAGAGCAGAAGGGAACTTCACGGAGGTCGGCCATGCCCATCGCGCGCCAGGAGGACGTGACCCCTGCGGTCCTGGAGGTCATGGCGCGGACCAGCGACCCGCGCCTGCGCGAGATCATGACCTCGCTCGTCACCCACCTGCACGGCTTCGTCCGTGACGTGCGCCTCACCGAAGCCGAGTTCCGCGACGCCACCGCGATCCTCAACGAGATCGGGGCGCTGGCCTCCGACACCCACAACGAGTTCGTGCTGATGGCCGGCTCGCTCGGCGTGTCGTCCCTCGTCTGCCTCCTCAACAACGGCGACCACGGCAACACCGAGACCTCGCAGTCGCTGCTCGGGCCGTTCTGGCGCCTCAACGCGCCGCGGGTCGAGAACGGCGGCACCATCGTGCGCTCCGACACGCCGGGCGACCCGCTCTTCGTCGATGCCCGGGTGGTCGACGGCGCGGGCCGGCCGATCGCCGGGGCGGAGGTCGACGTCTGGCACGCCTCGCCGGTCGGTCTCTACGAGAACCAGGATCCCGAGCAGGCCGAGATGAACCTGCGCGGCAAGTTCACCACCGACGAGGACGGCCGGTTCCGGTTCCGCTCGGTGATGATGGTCGGCTATCCCATCCCGACCGGCGGGGTCGTCGGGCGGCTGCTGGCGGCGCAGGGCCGCCATCCGATGCGCCCGGCCCACCTGCACGCCCTGATCGTCAAGCCGGGCTTCAAGGTGCTGATCTCGCAGGTCTACGACGCGAACGACCCGCATATCGCTTCGGATGTGCAGTTCGGCGTGACGCGGGCGCTCCTCGGCGACTTCGTCCGCCACGACGCGCCGCGCCCCGACGCACGAGCGCCCTGGTACTCCCTCGACTACACCTACGTCATGGAGCCGGGCGAGGCGGTGCTGCCGCGCCCGCCGATCAAGTGAACCCGACATCCCGGAGCGAACTGCCGTGCTGAGCGACGACGATCACCGCAAGGCCGCCGAGGCCATCCTCACGGCCGAGCGCGAGCGGGTGCCCTGCCCGCAGCTCTCGAAGACCTTTCCCGGCATGGAGATCGCGGATGCCTACCGGGTCCAGGACCTATGGGCCGAGGCGCGGATCGCCGCGGGCGCCCGACTGGCCGGCCACAAGATCGGCCTGACCTCCCGCGCCATGCAGATGGCCTCGAAGATGACCGAGCCGGATTACGGCCGCATCCTCGACGACGCGCTGTTCAACGACGGGGCGCAGATCCGCACCGACCTGTTCATCAAGCCGCGGCTGGAGGTCGAGCTCGCCTTCATCATGGGCGAGGACCTGTCGGGCCCGGGCTGCCGGATCTACGACGTGATGCGGGCGACGGAGTTCGTGGTCCCGGCGCTCGAGATCATCGACTACCGGACCGAGGTGCCGCGGGCGATCGTCGACACCATCGCCGACAACGCCGCCTTCGGGGCGATCGTGGTCGGCGGGCGCACGATCCGGCCCTTCGACGTCGACGTGCGCTGGATCGGCGCGACGCTGTCGCAGAACGGCATCATCGAGGAGTCGGGCGTCTCGGCCGCCATCATGGGCCACCCGGCCGCCGGCATCGCGTGGCTGGTCAACAAGCTCGCGGCGGTCGATGCGGGGCTCAAGAAGGGCCAGATCGTGCTCGGCGGCTCGTTCACCCGTCCCGTCGACATCAAGCGGGGCGACGTGATCCAGGCCGATTACGGCCCGCTCGGCGCCATCGGCGTGTCCTTCGTCTGAGGCCGTCCGGCCGGGCCTTCGACCGCGATCCCGGACTCGCAGAGCGTCGTGTCGGGACGACGCTTCCCGCGCCCCGCCTTGCGGCGGCGGCGCACTGACCCCGACATCACGGGAACCCATCGTGCCCGTGGCCTTACGCCGGCGATCCCCAGGGCGCGGGCCATGGCAGTCACGGTCCGGCGGCCCGCTCGCTGCACCTCGATCCGGCGCAACTCGCGCTCGCTCATCAGGACCCACCCCATGGCGACCTCCCGCGGTCCGCAAAACGGGGGAGTGTGCCATTCCTACTTGGCTCAAGTAGGACATTCTAACTTTGCGCCTACACACGCGATTCGCATAAGAATTATTATGGAATGAAAGACCTCGGTTGTGACGGACACGGCCGGCGCCTTCCGCTCATCGGCCGACCCCCTCGCCATCGTGGATCGCGCGGCTTTCGGACGATCCCTGGCGGCAAGCGTTCGGATCTTCCGTTCGCAGCTCGGTCGATCGAAGCCGGCTGCATCGAGAGCACGACGGCTCCCATGAAAGTCGAACGGCTGTCCTGGAATGTCGTCAACCGCTGCGAGACCGCGGACCTTCCGGGCGTGCGGCACGGCGCTCCCCCGTCACCTCTCGTGCGAGCAGCCCCTCAACCGAACTCTCCACCAGCGTGACGTGCCGCAGCATCGCGGCATGGGCCTCAGCCGCTCGGCCGGCCAGGATCGCGGCGACCACCGCGCTGTGCTCGGCGTGCGAGCGGGCGAGGCGGCCGCTCAGGCGGAACTGCGCCTCGCGGTAGGGCTGGAGACGGCGCCGCAGGCCTGCGGCGAAGTCGAGCAGCACCCCGTTGTGGGCGCCGGCGTAGATCGCGCCGTGGAACGCCGTATTGGCCTGTGCGTAGGCGGCGAGATCGCCGCCCCGGGCGAGGTCGCCCATGGCGTCGTGGAGGGCGTCGAGGCGGCGGCGCTCGAGCGGGCTCATCGACTGGGCGGCGAGCCGCGCGCAGGTCGCCTCGATCTCCCCCATGGCGACGAACAATTCGGCGAGCTGGTCCGCCGTCACCTGCGCCACCACCGCGCCCCGGCGCGGCCGCACCTCGACGAGACCGGAGCTACCGAGATGGCGCAGCGCCTCGCGCACCGGCGTTCGCGACACGCCGTACTGGTCCGCGATCGCCTGCTCGTCGAGGCGGCTGCCGGGCGCGAGCGCCCCGGTGACGATCGCCTCGGCGATCTCCGCCGCCAGCCGCTCGCTCCGCGTCCGTCCTGCCGCCTCGTCCATCCTGCCCCCGTTCCGAACGGCCAAGACCCGCCTGATCAAGACCCGCCTGATCAAGACCCGCCTGATCAAGACCCGCCTGATCAGGACCTGCCTGATCAGCACCTGCGTGACCAAGCCTCGCTCGACCAAGCCTCGCTCGACCGAGACACTGCCCCGTCGTCAGGCCGTCGGCTTGCCTGAAATTGCGGCGGCTGCGCTCAAACTACATGCGTGCAACACCGGCGCAATGCATGCACTCTTACCAAGTTGCATGCAATTTCCGGTGCCGGCCCGATCTTTGCCTCGCTTCGCCGCACGCCCTCCGGCGCGCCGGCGCGGGCCTCCGATCCCTCCTGCTCGACAAGGTCCGCGCCGCATGATCACTCGCCGCACCGCCCTCGCCGCCGGGCTCGCCGCACCCTTCGTGGCGCGGCATCGAGCGAGCGCACAGAGCCCGACCCGCAACGAGACCCTGCTGCTGGTGCAGGAATACGGACCGAACTCCCTCGACATGCAGGGCATCGGCGCCTCGCAGCCGGTGAACGGCGTCGCGCTCAACTGCTACGACCGGCTGCTGCGCTTCAAGCCGGTCCCGATCCCGGGCGGCAGCGGCCATGCCGTGAGGATGGGCGACCTGGAAGGCGAGCTCGCCGAGAGCTGGCAGGTCGCCTCCGACGGGATGAGCTGCACCTTCAAGCTCCGCGATGCCAAGTTCCATTCCGGCCGGTCCGTCACCGCCCGGGACGTGAAGTGGTCCCTCGACCGGGCCGTGTCGATCGGGGGCTTCGCCACCACGCAGATGAATGCCGGCTCGCTGGAGAAGCCGGAGCAGTTCGTCGCCCTCGACGACAAGACGTTCCGCGTCGATTTCGTCCGCAAGGACAAGATGACGATGTCGAACCTCGCTGTCACGATTCCCTTCGTGATCGATGCCGAACTGGCCCAGCGGAACGGCGGCGGCGATCCCTGGGCCAAGGAGTGGCTGAAGAACAACGTCGCGGGCTCCGGCGCCTACCGGATCGAGAGCTGGAAGCCGGGCGTCGAGACGATCTACGTCCGCAACGATGCCTGGACCTCCGGCAAGCTGCCGCAGCTGCGCCGTGTCATCGCCCGCGACATCGCCTCGCCCTCGACCCGCCGGGCGCTCATCGAGAGGGGCGATGCCGACATCTCGTACGGGCTGCCGCCGAAGGACTTCAAGGACCTGATCGACGCCGGCAAGATCAAGGTCGTGGGCGTACCGATCCCCAACGGGGTCTGGTCGGTCTATCTCAACACTGCGGTCGGGCCGTTCACGGATGTGCGCCTGCGCCAGGCGGTCGCCTGGGTGCTGCCCTACGAGAAGATCCTGCAGGCCTCGCTGTTCGGGCGCGGCCTCGACATGTCGGGCGGGCCCGAGACGCCGCAGGTCGCCTGGCCCCAACCCTATCCGTACCGGACCGATCCGGCGAAGGCCAAGGCCCTGGTGCAGGCCGCCGCGCCCAACGGCGTCTCGACCACGCTCCTGTTCGACGCCGGCAACGCCACGGTGGCCGAGCCGATGGCGGTCCTGATCAAGGAGGCGCTCGCCGGCATCGGCATCACCGTCGAGATCGGCAAGGTCCCGGGAGCGAATTTTCGCGGCGAGATCTCGAAGAAAACCAACCCGATGGTGCTCAACCGATTCGCCGGCTGGCTCGACTACCCGGATTATTACCTGTTCTGGACCCTGCATGGGGCGAATTCGATCTTCAACATCGCCTCGTACCAGAACCCGGAACTGGACAAGCTGATCGACACGGCCCGCTTCACCGACGACAAGGCGATCTACGAGCGGAGCGTGACCGGCTTCGTGTCGCTCGCGGAGCGTGAGGTGCCGATGGTGCCGATCGCCCAGCCGACCCACGACGTCGCGATGCAGCGCACGATCAGCGGCTACCAGTTCCAGCCCTGCCGCGAGCCGGATTTCCGGTATCTCACCAAGGGCACGGCGTCGTGAGGAGCTGACCGATGCTGCGCACGCTCCTCGACCGCCTCGCCACCACCCTGCCGGCGCTCGCCGGGGTCGTCGTGGTGTCGTTCCTGCTCACCCGGGTGCTGCCGGGCGACACCGCAGCCTACTTCGCGGGACCCGCGGCGACACCCCAGGCGATCGCGCAGATCCGCAGCGAGCTCGGCCTCGACCGGCCCCTGCCCGAGCAATTCGCCCGCTACGTCGCCGACCTCGCCCGGGGCGATCTCGGCCGCTCGCTCACGACGGGACAGCCGGTGACGGCGGATCTCGGCGCGCGGCTGCCGGCTTCCGCCGAGCTGACGCTGTTCGGCCTCGCCCTCGCGCTCCTCGTGGCGATTCCGCTCGGGGTCGCGGCGGCCTTGCGGCAGGGCTCGCTCGTCGATCACGCCTGCCGCGTCGTGGCGACGGCGGGCGTGTCACTGCCGGTGTTCTTCACCGGGCTCCTCCTCGTCTATGCGTTCTACTTCGTTCTCGGCTGGGCGCCGGCGCCGCTCGGGCGCCTCGACGCCTTCGCCTCGCCGCCGCCGACGCGGACCGGCTTCTTCCTCCTCGACAGCCTGATCGCGGGCGACCTCGAGACCTTCCGGGCGTCACTCGCCCAGATCGTCCTGCCGGGCCTGACGCTGGCGATCTTCGCCTTGGCTCCCATCGCCCGCATCACCCGGGCGGCGATGCTCGCCGTCCTCGCGGCGGATTTCATGCGCACCGCACGGGCCGCCGGCCTGTCGAGCCGCCGGGTCGTGGTGACCTACGGCCTGCGGAACGCGCTGTTGCCGGTGGTGACGACGCTCGGCATGGTGTTCTCCTTCCTGCTCGGCGCCAACGTGCTGGTCGAGAAGGTTTTTGCCTGGCCGGGCGTGGGATCCTACGCGGTCGAGGCGCTGATCGCCTCCGACTTCGCCCCCGTCCAGGGCTTCGTCCTGGCCATGGCGCTGCTCTACACGGTGCTGAACCTCGGCATCGACCTCGCCTACGGGCTGATCGACCCGCGCGTGAGGGCCGCCGCATGAGTGCGACCGGCACCCCCGCCCTCGCCGCCGACCGGCCCCGCACCGGCGTCTCGGCGACGCTCGCACATGCGGTCTCCGTCGTCGCCGGCAATCCGGTCACCGGCTTTGCCTTCGCGCTGCTCGTCGGCCTCGTCGCCTGCGCCGTGCTCGGCCCGTCGCTCGTGCCCTACGATCCGCTCGCCTCCGACACGGCGGCGGCGCTCCAGGCACCGACCCTGGCGCACCCGTTCGGCACCGACCAGCTCGGGCGCGACATCCTCTCGCGGGTGGTCGTGGCCGCGCGGCTCGATCTCGCCATCGCGGTCTTCTCGGTGGCGCTCGTCTTCGTCGCCGGCGGGCTCGCCGGGATCATGGCCGGGTTCTTCTGCGGCTGGACCGACCGGATCGTCGGGCGGCTCGCCGACACGATCATGGCCTTCCCGCTCTTCGTCCTGGCGATGGGCATCGTGGCGGCCCTCGGCAACACCGTCGGCAACATCGTGCTGGCCACCGCCATCATCAACTTCCCGCTCTACGCCCGGCTCGCCCGGGCCGAGGCGGCGCAGCGCCGCAACGCCGGCTTCGTCCTGGCGGCCCGGCTCACCGGCAACACCGACCTGCGCATCGTCCTGACCGGCATCCTGCCGAACATCCTGCCGATCATGATGGTGCAGATGTCGCTCACCATGGGCTACGCCATCCTGAACGCCGCCGGCCTGTCCTTCATCGGCCTCGGCGTGCGGCCGCCGACGCCCGAATGGGGCATCATGGTCGCGGAGGGTGCGGGCTTCATCGTCTCGGGCGAGTGGTGGATCGCCCTCTTCCCGGGCCTCGCGCTGATGCTGGCGGTGTTCTGCTTCAACCTCATCGGCGACGGCCTGCGCGACATCGTCGACCCCCAGAGGCGCACGTGACCGCGATCCCGCTCCTCGACATCCGCGATCTCACGGTCGAGTTCGCCACCCGCCGCGGCCCCGTCCGGGCGGTGCGCCAGGTCGACGTGACGGTGGGCAAGGGGGAGACCGTCGGCATCGTCGGCGAGTCCGGCTCGGGCAAGTCGGTCACCTCCTACGCGGTGATGCGTATCCTCGACCGGGCCGGGCGCATCGCCGGCGGCGAGGTCAGCTTCTCGGGGATCGACCTCCGGGCGGCCGGCGAGCGCCAGATGCGCGACCTGCGCGGGCGGGAGATCTCGATGATCTTCCAGAATCCCCGCGCGGCGCTGAACCCGATCCGCAAGGTCGGGCACCAGATCGAGGACGTGCTGCGCCAGCATGCCGAAGCCGGCTCCGGCGACGCGAAGGCCAAGGCCGTCGCCGCCCTGGAGCAGGTGAAGATCGCCCGAGCCGCCGAGCGCTACCACGCCTACCCGTTCGAATTGTCCGGCGGCATGTGCCAGCGGGTCGTGATCGCGCTGGCGCTCGCGTGCCGGCCGCAACTCCTCATCGCCGACGAGCCGACCACCGGCCTCGACGTGACGACCCAGAAGGCGGTGATGGACCTCGTCACCTCGCTCACCCGGGAGCGCGGCATGGCGACCGTGCTCATCACCCATGACCTCGGGCTCGCCGCGACCTACTGCGACCGGATCGCCGTCATGGAGCAGGGCCGCGTCGTCGAGACCGCGCCGGCGGCGACGATCTTCCGCACGCCCGCCCACGTCTATACCCGCAAGCTGGTGCAGGCGACGCCGCGCCCGGGCGTCTCGCTGCGCGACCTCCTGCCGGACGGCGCGCCGACGGCCGCCGCCGGTCGAGCCGAGGGTGCAGGGGCGCCGCTCCTCGCCGTCTCGGGCCTGGTGAAGGAGTATCCGAGGGCCAAGGTCGGCCTCACCCGGCCCAGGGCCGCGGAGGCGCCGTTCCGGGCGGTCGATTCCCTGAGCTTATCGGTCGATCGCGGCGAGAGCGTCGGGCTCGTGGGCGAGTCCGGCTGCGGCAAGTCCACGACCTCCACGATGGTGATGCGTCTCCTCGATCCCACCGGCGGCTCGATCGTGTTCGCCGGCGAGGAGATCGGCGGCGTACCGGCGGCACGCTTCGCCCGCCACCCGCTGCGGCCGAGGATCCAGATGGTCTTCCAGGATCCGACCGAGTCGCTCAACCCCCGCTGGACCGCCGCGCGCGCCATCGCCGACCCGCTGCTGCGCTTCCGTACGGTGCGGGGAACCGATGCGATCCGGGCGCGGTGCGAGGAGCTGGCACGCCTCGTCGGCCTGCCGGTCGATCTCCTCGACCGTTTCCCGCACCAGCTCTCCGGCGGCCAGAAGGCGCGCGTGGGCATCGCCCGCGCCATCGCGCCCTCCCCCGACCTCGTGATCCTCGACGAGCCGACCGCGGCGCTCGACGTCTCGGTTCAGGCCGTGGTGCTGAACCTGCTCGCCGACCTCAAGCAGGCGCTCGGCATGAGCTATCTCTTCGTCAGCCACGACCTGCAGGTGGTGCGGATGCTCTGCGACCGCGTGATCGTCATGCAGGCCGGCCGCATCGTCGAGGAGGGGCCGACGGCCGCGGTGCTGGAGGCGCCGCGGGCCGATTACACGCGCGCGCTGCTCGCCGCGATTCCCCACCCACCCGTGTGAGGGCCGATCATGACGACACCTCCCCTTCCCCTCGACGACGACACCGCCGGCGCGGTCGTCGACGCGATGATGCCCCTCGTCGGCATCCCGATGGCGCCCGAGTGGCGCGAGACGGTGATCGCCAGCGTCAAGGCGACGGCCGCCGCCGCCCGGCTGGTGCTGGACTTCCCCCTCGACGACGCCGTCGAGCCGGCGCCGGTGTTCCGGGCAAGTGCTGATTTGGCAAGTGCCGGCTCGGCAAGCGGAGACCCGGCATGAGCGGCTCTACCACGAGCGGGTCGCGCACCGCCTCCGAGATCGCCGCCGCCGTGGCGGCGGGCCGGCTCACCGCCGCCGCATCGGTCGAGGCCGCCCTGGCGCGGATCGCCGCCATCGATCCCGGCGTGAACGCATTCACGGACGTGACGGCCGGTCGCGCCCGGGCCCGGGCGGCCGAGATCGACGCGGGCCTTGCCTCCGGCCGGATACCGGGTCCGCTGGCGGGCGTGCCCTTCGCGGTCAAGAACCTGTTCGATGTCGCGGGACTTCCGACCCGCGCCGGCTCGAAGATCAATCGCGATCGCGAGCCGGCGGCTCGCGACGGCGCCCTGGTGCGGCGGCTGGAGGCGGCGGGCGCGATCCTGGTCGGCGCCCTCAACATGGGGGAATACGCCTACGACTTCACCGGCGAGAACGCCCATGACGGCCCCTCGCGCAACCCGCACGACCGCGAGCGGATGACCGGCGGGTCGTCGGGCGGGTCGGGGGCGGCCGTGGCGGCGGGGCTCGTGCCCCTCGCCCTCGGCTCGGATACCAACGGCTCGATCCGGGTTCCGGCGTCGTTCTGCGGCACCTTCGGGCTGAAGCCCACCTTCGGCCGGCTGTCGCGGGCGGGCTCCTACCCCTTCGTCGCGAGCTTCGATCATCTCGGGCCGCTCGCGAGATCGGTCGCCGACCTGGCGCTCGCCTACGACGCGATGCAGGGCGAGGATCCCGACGATCCCTGGCAGACGCCGCGCTCGATCGAGCCGGCGACGGATGCCCTGGCGCGAGGACGGACGGGTCTGCGCATCGGCGTGGCCGGCGGCTACTTCGCCCGCGGCGGCGAGCCCGATTGCTTCGAGGCCGTCGCGCTCGCCGCCGCAGCGCTGGGCGCCACCCGCCGCGTCGAGATCCCGGAAGCGGCGCGGGCCCGCGCCGCAGCCTTCGTCATCACCGCCGCGGAGGCGGCGGGCCTCCACCACGACCGCCTGCGGGTGCGCCCCGCCGACTACGACCCGGCGGTCCGCGACAGGCTGATCGCCGGTACGACGATCCCCGCCGCCTGGGTGCATCGTGCCCAGCGCTTCCGCAGCTGGTACCGGGCACGGGTGCTGACGGTGTTCGACGAGGTCGACGTGATCCTGGCCCCCTGCACGCCCTGTCGGGCGCTGCGGATCGGGCAGACGACCATGGAGCTCGACGGTGTCGCCGTACCGGCGCGGCCGAATATCGGCATCTTCACCCAGCCGATCTCGTTCATCGGCCTGCCGGTCGTGGCGGTGCCGGTGCGGGTCGGGGGCGGGCTGCCGCTCGCCGTGCAGGTGATCGCGGCGCCGTGGCGGGAAGACGTGGCCCTGCGGGTCGCGGGGGCGCTCGAAGCGGCGGGGGTGGGGGCGGCGCCCGTGGCGGCGTGAAACCGGGGCGCCCTGCACCCCTGGCGGGACCCTCGCGCGCGATCCGCGATCGACAGCGCGCGCTCCTGCGCGGGAGGAGAGATACCGCTCCTTCGTCCGACCGACACGACGCGCACGAGAACCGTGCGAAGGGAGACCACCCATGGACATCGACCAACCCGACGTGAAGGCCGAGGTCGAGGCGGCCTTCGCTGCTTACGAGACTGCCCTCGTCACCAACGACGTGCCGACCCTCGAGGCGCTCTTCTGGGACGATCCCCGCACCATCCGGTACGGGATCGGGGAGAACCTCTACGGCATGGACGCGATCCGGGCCTTCCGCCGGGCGCGTTCGCCGGTCGGGGTCGAGCGGAGCATCGGACAGACGGTCATCACCACCTACGGGCGCGACTTCGCCACCGCCTCGACCCTGTTCTGGCGCGAGGGCAACCCGGGCAAGGTCGGGCGCCAGATGCAGTCCTGGGCGCGCCTGCCCGAGGGCTGGCGCGTCGTGGCCGCGCATGTCAGCCTGGTCGACGAGGTGCCGGCGTGACCGGCTTTCCCCTGACCCTCGCCCAGTACCGGGAGGCCTACGCTTCGGGCTCCCTCACGCCGGCGGCGGCCGTGCACGAGGTCTACCGGCGCATCGCGGCGCATGCCGACCCGGCGGTCTTCATCACCCTGCGACCGGAGGCCGAGGTGGCGGCGGAAGCCCTCGACCTGCCGGCGGGTCCGCTTCACGGCATCCCGGTCGCCGTGAAGGACAACATCGCCGTCGCCGGCCTGCCCACCACCTGCGCCTGCCCCGATTACGCATGCGTCGCGACGGAGGACGCGGCGGTGGTGGCGCGGCTGCGCCGGGCCGGGGCGCTTGTCATCGGCAAGACCAACCTCGACCAGTTCGCCACCGGGCTCGTCGGCGTGCGCTCCCCCTACGGCGTGCCGCGTAACGCCCTCGCTCCGGCGCTCGTCCCCGGCGGCTCGTCGTCAGGCTCCGCCGTCGCGGTGGCGGCCGGGCTGGTGCCGCTGGCGCTCGGCACCGACACCGCCGGCTCGGGCCGAGTGCCGGCGGGGCTCAACAACATCGTCGGGCTCAAGCCCACCCTCGGCGCGCTGTCGACCCGCGGCGTCGTGCCGGCCTGCCGCACCCTCGATTGCGTATCGGTCTTCGCCCTCACCGTCGAGGACGCCTTCGCGGGCTTCGCCGCGCTCGCAGGGTTCGACCCCGACGACCCGTTCTCGCGGCCCGTCGCGGTCGGTCGGCCCGGGCCGCTGACGCTGCGGGTCGGCGTGCCGGATGCGGCGAGCCGGCGCTTCGCCGGGGACGCGCTCTCCGAGGCGGCCTTCGAGGCGGCCCTCGCCGATCTCGGAGCCCTCGGGGCGGCCCTGGTCCCGGTCGATCTCACGCCGTTCTTCGCTGCGGCCGCGCTTCTCTACGACGGGCCGTGGGTGGCCGAGCGCTGGGAGGCGATCCGTGCCTTGATCACCACGCGGCCCGAGGCGCTTCACCCGGCCACCCGCGCCATCACGGAACGGGCGACCGCCTTCTCCGCCGCGGACGCCTTCGCGGGGCGCTACCGGCTGGCGGAGCTGCGCCGCGCCACCGAGACGGTCTGGCAGAGCATCGATGCCTTGTGCGTGCCGACCTTCCCGCGCCCGCAAACCCTCGAGGCGCTCGCCGCCGACCCGATCGGTCCCAACGCCGAGCTCGGCACCTACACCAACTTCGTCAACCTGCTCGATCTCTGCGCGCTGGCGGTGCCGAGCCATCCCCGTGCCGACGGGGGGCCGGCCGGCGTCACGCTGATCGCCCCGGCGGGCCGGGACGCCGCCCTGGTCCCGCTCGGCGACGGCCTCCACCGCGCCGGCGGCACCCCGATGGGAGCGACCGGCGCGCTCCTGCCGCAGGCCCCGGAGACGGATCCGGAACGGGCGGCCGGCGACGAGATCGAGCTGGCGGTCGTCGGCGCGCATCTGTCCGGCCTGCCCCTCAACGGGGAACTGACCTCCCTCGGGGCCCGGCGCCTGCGTGCGGTCGCGACCACGCCCGACTACCGGCTCTTCGCCTTGCCGGGCGCGGGCCCCCGCCGTCCAGGCCTCGTACGGGTGGCGGCAGGCGCAGGAACGGCGATCGCCACGGAGGTCTGGGCGCTCGCGCCGGACGCCTTCGGTCGCTTCGTCGCCGCGATTCCCGCCCCCCTCGGCATCGGCACCCTTCGCCTTGCCGACGGAACGTCACCGAAGGGGTTCCTGTGCGAGGCGGAGGGCGTGCGGGAGGCGAAGGACGTGTCGACCCATGGGGGATGGCGGGCGTATCTCGCCGCCGGTCGCGCTGGCTGAGCAAGCCTCGGCATGAGCGCCTGCCCGGCTCGCTCACGGGGGCCCGGGCGGATGCCCGGGCTCGTCGCGCCGGCCGGACCTCCCGGTGCGCGGCCCTGGCCGGCGCGGACGATCCCGGCTCCGAGCTCACGGTCGGGTCACGCCTGCTGTGATACCCTCTGGTCGACGGGCCCCGCGATCTCGGCCTCCCCCGGGCCCGGCCGCGACGCACGAATCTCCCGAAGGATCGACGGTCACATCACGTCCTGCACGCGGATCCACGTCGCCTCGAGATGGCGGGCGATGACCGCGGCGAGGCGGTCGGCGTCGCGAGCCTCGAGGGCTTGCACCATCTCCTCGTGCTCGGCCACCGCACCGGCCCACTTGTCCGGCGCGTCGCTGCCGACGAAGCGGATCCGGCGCAGGCGCGACTGGATGCCCTCGTGGGTGGCGGCCAGGAACGCATTGCCCGACAGGGTGGCCAGCCCGGCATGGAAAGCTTGGTTGCGCTTGAAGTATTCGAGCCGGGTGCGGGTCGCGTAGTAGCCCATCATCTCGTCGTGCAGCCGGCGGAGCGAGGCGATCTCGGCATCGCTCGCCCGTCGGCAGGCAAGACGGGCCGCCGTCGTCTCCAAGGCGGCCAGCACGTCGAGCATGTCGCGCACGTCACGGGGGGTCAGGCGACGCACCACCGCGCCGCGCCCGGGCACCAGCTCGATCAGGCCCTCGCTCGCGAGGAACTTCAGCGCCTCGCGCAAGGGGGTCCGCGAGACCCCGAGCGCCTGCCCGAGCTGGCCCTCGTGGATACGGCTCTCGGGCGCGAGATGGCCCTCGATGATGAGGTCGCGGATGCGCCCGACGAGCTCGTCGTGGAGCGTGCGCCGGCTGACCGGCACCATCTGGTCGAGGACAGACACCCCCTCGTTGCTCACGTCCATGTCCCGCCTCTCAGCCGCAAGCCCTCCTAGCATGAGGCCCCATCCTCCTCCACTCGCGACCGGCCGACACGCACGCTCATCGCCGCTTCCACGCATCCTGTCATCCTGCATACAGCATTCTTGCGTGCAAGACAGCCCGGGTCTATACGAGGGTCAACCCGAGGAAACGCCAGGTCTCACGCCCATGCCCGATCCGTCCGCCGACACGCAGCGCCCCGTCCTCGCCGTCGCCATCGGCGACCCGGCAGGAATCGGGCCCGAGCTCGCCGCCAAGGTCGCGGCCGATCCAGAGATCCGCGCCGCCGCCCGCCTGCTGATCGTCGGCGATGCCCGCGTCCTGGAGCGCGGCGCCGCGCAGGCCGGCCTGTCCCTCGACGTCGAGGTCCGGCGACCGGGCCAGGACCCGACGCCCGGCGGGCGCCCGGTGCTGCTCGATCTCGGCCACCTCGACCCCGACGCGATCCGGCTCGGCGAGGTGCAACGGGAGGGGGGTGCCTTCGCGCTGCGCAACTTCCGCGAGGCGATCGGCCTTGCCGCCGCGGGGATCGCCGGCGCGGTCTGCTTCACGCCGTTCAACAAGGCGGCGATGCGCCTCGCCCACCCGCCCTACGACGACGAGATCGGCTTCACCGCCGAGGTGCTCGGGCTCGAGGACGTGCCGGCCAAGGAGTTCAACATCCTCGAAGGATTGTGGAACGCCCGCATCACCTCCCACGTGCCGCTCTCGGCGGTGGCCTCGCTCATCACCTACGACGCGGTGCTGGAGGGCCTGCGGCTCACCGACCGCTCGCTCAAGGACAGTGGGTTCGCCTCACCCCGCATCGCGGTGGCGGGGCTCAATCCGCATGCCGGCGACGGCGGCAATTTCGGCCACGAGGACGATGCGATCATCGCGCCCGCGGTCGAGGCCGGCCGGCGGGAGGGCATCGACGCCCAGGGGCCGTTCCCGCCCGACACCGTCTTCCTGCGCGCCACCAAGGGCGCCTTCGACGCGGTGCTGACGATGTACCACGACCAGGGGCAGATCGCCATGAAGCTCATCGGCTTCGACCGCGGCGTGACCCTGCTCGGCGGCTTCCCGTTCCCGATCTGCACCCCCGCCCACGGCTCGGCCTACGACATCGCCGGCCAGGGCATCGCCAATCCGGGCGCCAGCCGCGCCGCCCTGCTGCTCGCCGCCCGGATGGTGGGGCGGGGAGCGGTGCAGCAGGCGGCGTGAGCCTCTGATCGGCGCGTCCGGCGCGACGACGCTTCCCGGCATCCCAGCCGCGACCTCGCCCCGGGATGCCGCTGCCCGCAGCAGCCCCGCAGGAGGCGTCCAGCCGGCGTTTCGGCTTCCGGAGGCCTCCGTCGAGGCAAGTCGACCGCCGATCGACTCACCTCTCAGGATGCGGTCGAGCGTGGGGCCAGGCAAAAAATAAAAAAACAAAACAAGAAACCGCACGATCATGAAAAACCATGGCGACGGGAGGAAATCATGTTCGGTTATCGCCGCGGAGGCGCGCCGCTCAACGTCCTGATCCTGCTCTCCGCGATGTCGTTCCTGCTCTACGTCGACCGGGTCAACCTGTCGACGGCGGCCTCCTCGATCCAGGCCGAGCTGGGCATGACCAACACCCAGCTCGGCATCGCCTTCTCGGCCTTCGGCTATTCCTACGCGGTGTTCCAGGTCGTCGGCGGCTGGATCGCCGACCGGATCGGCTCGCGGGTCACGCTGCTGGTCTGCGGCCTGATCTGGGTGCTGACCACGATCGGCACCGGGCTCGTCGGCAGCTTCGCGGCGTTGCTCGCGGTGCGCTTCGTGCTCGGGGTCGGCGAGGGCGCGACGCTCCCCGCCGCCGGCCGGGCGCTCACCAACTGGACGCCGCGCGCCAAGCGCGGCTTCGCGCAGGGCGTCACCCATTCCTGCTCGCGCTTCGGCAACGCGATCACGCCGCCGCTCGTCGCCTTCCTGATCCTCACCCTGTCCTGGCGGATGTCGTTCATCGTGCTCGGCGCCGTCACGGCGATCTGGGTCGCGGCGTGGTGGCTCTACTTCCGGGACGATCCGCGCACCCATCGCGGCGTCGTCGCGGGCGACCTCGCCGACGTACCGCCCTACTCCTTGAGCAAGGGCAAGGCCGATGCCGTGCCGTGGGGCCCCCTCCTGCGCCGCATGGCCCCGACCATGATGGTCTATTTCTGCTACGGCTGGACCGGCTGGCTGTTCTTCACCTGGCTGCCGGTGTTCTTCAAGCACGGCTACGACCTCGACATCAAGAACTCGGCGATCCTGTCCTCCGGCGTGTTCTTCGCCGGCGTCGTCGGCGACACCGTCGGCGGGGTGATCTGCGACTGGGTCTACCGCCGCACCGGCAGCCTCGAGGCGGCGCGCGCCCGGGTCATCCTGGTGAGCTTCCTCGGCGCCGCGGCCTTCCTGGTCCCGGTCCTGTTCGTGCGCGACCTCGCCGGCATCGCGCTCCTGCTCAGCGGCGCCTTCTTCATGATCGAGCTGACGATCGGACCGATCTGGGCCGTGCCGATGGACGTGGCGCCGCGCCACGCCGGCACCGCGAGCGGGCTGATGAACGCGGGCTCGGCGGTGGCCGGCATCATCTCGCCGATCCTGTTCGGGCTCATCATCGACGCGACCGGGAACTGGACCCTGCCCTTCGCCGGCTCGATCGGCCTGCTCCTCGTCGGCGCCGCCGCGACCTTCTGGATCAAGCCGCAGGTGCAGGTCGCGGGCTCCGCCCCGGCCGTCGCCCATGCGGTCCCGGCCGAGTGACCCTTTCCCCTCCCGTCACGGACGACATCATGCCGGCCCCTCCCCGCATCGCGTTCCTCGGCACCGGCCTGATGGGCGCCCCGATGGCCCGCAACCTCCTGCGCGCCGGATTCCCGGTCACCGCCTGGAACCGTTCCCGCGCCAAGGCCGAGGCGCTGCGGCCGGACGGCGCGACGATCGCCGGGGACGCGGCGGCGGCCGTCCGCGACGCCGACCTCGTGATCCTGATGCTGGAGAACGGCCCCATCGTCGAGGAGGTGCTGTTCCGGGCCGGCACCGCGGCGGCGATCCGGCCCGGTACGGTCGTGGCCGACATGAGCTCGATCAAGCCGGCGGAGGCGCAAGGGCACGCCGCCCGGCTCGCCGGGCAAGGCATCCGCCATCTCGACGCGCCGGTCTCCGGCGGCACGGTCGGGGCTGAGGCCGGAACGCTCGCCATCATGGCAGGGGGCGAGGCGGAGGCCTTCGCCCGTGCGCAAGCGGCGCTCACGGCCATGGGCCGGCCCGTCCATGTCGGGCCGCACGGGGCGGGACAGCTCGCCAAGCTCGCCAACCAGATCATCGTCGGGGTGACGATCGGCGCGGTGGCGGAGGCGCTGATGCTGGCCCAGCGCGGCGGCGCCGATCCGGCCAAGGTGCGCGAGGCGCTGCGCGGCGGCTTCGCCGAGAGCCGGGTCCTCGACCTGCATGCCGAGCGGATGATCGCGCGCGACTTCACCACCCGCGGCCGCTCGGTCACCCATCTCAAGGACCTCGACAACGCCCTCGATGCCGGCCGGCGCCTCGCCCTCGCCGAGACGCCCTACACCGCACTCACCGCCGAGCTGTTCCGCACCCTGCTGAGCCATGCCGGCGACCTCGACCATTCGGGGCTGCTGGTCGAGCTGGAGCGGCGCAACCCGGGTCAGGTCGCATGAGCGCCGGCCTCGCCCTGCTGAACGAGATCCTGCCCGAGGGGATCGTCGACGCCCATCACCACCTCTGGGCGCTGCGGGACGGCCACTACCCTTGGCTGCAGGAGGGCTATGCCGGCGCGGCGTTCTTCCTCGGCCCCTACGAACCTCTACGCCGCGACTACGCGGTCGCCGACCTGCGGCGGGATCTCTCGCCCCTGCGCCTCGCCGCCAGCGTCCATGTCGAGGCGGAGCGCGCCCGCGACGAGCAGGTGGCGGAGACACGCTGGGTCGACGCCGTGCGGGGCTGCGACGGCCTGCCGGGCGTCACGGTCGGCCACGTCTCGTTCCTCCAGCCCGACCTCGACGCGGTGCTGGCCGCCCATCGCGAGAGTCCCGCGTTCCGCGGCGTGCGCTCGAAGCCCGTCACGGCCGCCGCGCCCGGCCTGTCGGTCGCCGGAGAGCCGGGGTCGCTCCAGGACGAGACCTGGCGGGCGGGCCTCGCGCGCCTTGCCGCGCACGGCCTGTCCTGGGACCTGCGGGTGCCGTTCTGGCACCTCTCGGAGGCCGCCGAAGTCGTGGCCGGGCTGCCGGGCGTGCCGGTCGTGCTCAACCATTGCGGCCTGCCGCTCGATCGCTCGGAGGACGGGCTGTCCGCCTGGCGCCGGGGCATGGAGGCACTGGCGGCGCTGCCGCAGGTCAGCGTCAAGCTCTCCGAGTTCGGCCTGCGCGGCGGCCGCTGGGACGAGGAGAGCACCGTGCGGGTGGTCGCCGAGACGGTCGCGCTCTTCGGCGACGACCGGGTTATGTTCGCCAGCAACCTCCCGGTCAGCGGCCTCTCGGCCGGTATCCCGCGGATCGTCCCGGCGGTGCTGCGCGGGCTCGGCACGCGCGATCCGGCGCGGCTGCGCAAGGTGTTCTCGGAGACCGCGCGGCGCGTCTACCGGATGCAATCGACGCACGGCAGCGAACGATAACCCCCGCAACGCCAGACAAACCGTGGGAGGAAACCGTCATGTCCACCATCGCCATTCCGGCCGCGAGCGCCGGCCTCCCGGTCCGGGATTCGGCCTACAGGAAGGCGACGGCGCGCATCGTGCCGCTGCTCATCCTGGCCTTCCTCGCCGCCTATCTCGACCGGGTCAATGTCGGCTTCGCCAAGCTGCAGATGGCCTCCGACCTGCAATTCAGCGACGCGGTCTACGGGGCCGGCGCCGGGATCTTCTTCCTCGGCTACTTCCTGTTCGAGCTGCCGAGCAACCTGATCCTGCACCGGGTCGGCGCCCGCACCTGGCTCGCCCGGATCATGGTGACCTGGGGCCTGATCTCGGCCGCCACGATGCTGGTGCAGACCGCTTGGCAGTTCTACGCCGTGCGCTTCGCCCTCGGCCTCGCCGAGGCCGGATTCATGCCGGGCGTGATCTACTACCTGAGCGCCTGGTTCCCGGCCGAGCGCCGCGGCCGGGTCGTCGGCCTGTTCTTCATCGGGCTCGGCGTCGCCGGGCTGATCGGCGGGCCGCTCTCGGGCCTGATCCTCGGACGGATGTCGGGCGTGCTCGGCTATGCCGGGTGGCAATGGCTGTTCCTGCTCGAATCCCTGCCGAGCGTCGTCATCGGCGTCGCGCTGCTGCTCCTCCTCGAGGACCGCGTCGATCAGGCACGCTGGCTCGACGCCGACGAGAAGGCCGCCATCGCCGAGGATCTCGCCGCGGAGCGGGCGGCCAAGCCCGCGCTGACCCTGAAGGCGGCGCTGACCAACCGCTACCTGATCCTGATGACCGGGATCTTCTTCATCTGCAACCTGTGCCTCTACGGCCTGAACTTCTGGCTGCCGACGCTCATCACCAACATGGGCGTCAAGGACCCGGCGATGGTCGGCCTCGTCTCGGCTCTGCCGAGCCTGTGCGCCATCGCCTCGATGGTGCTCGTCAGCCGCAGCTCCGACCGGTTCCGCGAGCGCCGCTGGCACCTCGCCGGGCTCTACCTGACGGGCGCGGTCGGGCTCGGGCTCTCGGTGCTGTGGCAGAGCCAGCCGGTGCTCGGCGTCCTCGCGCTCTGCATCGCCACCGCGGGCATCCTCGCCATCCCGCCGCTGTTCTGGAACCTGCCGACCGCGATGCTCTCGGGCGTCGCCGCGGCCGGCGGGCTCGCGGTGCTGAACTCGTTCGCCAACCTCTCGGGCTTCTTCGGCCCGGCCATCGTCGGCTGGACCTCGCAGGCGACCGGCAAGACCGAGCTGTCGATCCTGTTCCTCGCCGCGACCCTCGTGCTGGCCGCAGGCCTGATCTTCCTGATCCCGGCCCGGCTGGTGAACCGCTGAGAAGCCGCCCTGCCCATCACCGCCCGAGGGGCCGCAAGAGCCCCGGGGCGGACCATCGGAGGAGACACCCCATGGACGCCACCATCGCCGGACCCGCCGCCGCAGCGAGCGCCGCCGCCACGCGGGTGCGCTGGCGCATCTTCGCGGTCGTGTTCGCGCTCGTCGTGATCAACCTGATCGACCGCACCGCCCTGTCGATCGCGATGCCGACCATCGCCCGCGAGTTCGATCTCTCGCCGACGATGCAGGGCGTGATCCTCTCGGCCTTCTTCTGGACCTACGCGCTGCTCCAGGTGCCGGGCGGCTGGCTGATCGACCGCTACGGCCCGCGCCGCCTGATGGCGGGCGCCACCATCGCCTGGGGGCTGTTCCAGTCCCTCGCGGCCGTCGCGACGGGCGGGCTGTCGCTCCTCCTGACCCGGCTCGGCCTCGGCGCGGCGGAGGCCCCCCTGTTCCCCGCCGGCGCCAAGCTCAACGCGATCTGGCTGTCGCCGCAGGAGCGGGCCCGGGGCGCGGTGCTGATGGATTCGGGCTCGCCCCTCGGGGCCGCCTTCGGCGGCGTCATCATCTCGTTCCTGATCCTCGCCCTCGAGTCCTGGCGCCTCGCCTTCCTGGCCGCCGGCCTCGGCACCATCGCCCTCGGGGCGCTGGCCTGGCGCACCCTGCGCGACGATCCGGCCATGCACCCGCAGGTCAACGCCGCCGAGCTCGCCGCCATCCGGGCCGTGCCGGAGGGCCAGCGCGCCGCGGAGGTTCCGCCCCGGATCGCCGCCCGCTCGCTCGCCGGCCTGATGCTCGGCCGGATGGCCTGGGCGATGATCAATTTCGGCCTGCTCACCTGGGGCCCGAGCTACCTCGCCCAGGCCCGCGGCTTCGACCTCAAGCAGATGGGCTCGGCGACCTTCGTGATCTTCCTCGCCGGCATGACCGGCTCGCTGTTCGCCGGCTTCACGGCCGACGCCCTGTTCTCCCGCGGCTGGTCGCGGGCCGCGGTCTACCGGGGCATGCTGGGCTTCTCGGGGCTCGCGATCTTCGCGACCTTCGTCGCCCTGCCGCGGGTGACCGATCCCGTCGGCGCGGTGGCGCTCCTCTCGGTCACGCTGTTCTTCCTCTACTGGGGCAGCCTCTACTGGAGCCTGCCGCCGCTGCTCGCGCCGAAGGACAAGGTCGGCCTCGTCGGCGGGATCATGAACTTCGCCGGCTCCGCCAGCGGCATCGCGGTGCCGATCCTCACCGGGGTGATCCTGCAGGCGACCGGCGCCTACCTGGCGGTGCTGATGTTCTTTGCCGCCTGCGCCCTCGTCTACGTCGCCGGCACGATGCTGATCGCCTATCCCCCGTCACGGTCCTGAAGGAGGTGCCGGTGTACCGCTACGACGGCCCGATCCTCGACGCGCACCAGCACTTCTGGGAGCCCGACCGCAACCCGCATCCCTGGCTGAGGCCCGGCGTGCGGATCCCGTTCCGCTACGGCGACTACGAGGCGATCAAGCGGCGCTACCTGCCGGACGACTACCGCCGCGACGCCGGCCCACACGACGTCGTCGCCAGCGTCTACGTCGAGACCGAGTGGGATCCGGGCGATCCGCTCGGCGAGACCGCCTACGCCGCGGGGCTGTCCGCCGAATGGGGCTTGCCCAGCGCGATCGTGGCGCAGGCCTGGCTCGACCGCGACGACGTCGCGGCGGTGCTGGCGGGCCAGGCCGCCTGCCCGCTGGTGCGCAGCGTGCGCCATAAGCCGGGCGGGCCGGCCGCGCCCGACGAGGTCGGGCGGTGCCGGACCCTGATGTCGGACGTGCGCTGGCGGGCCGGCTACGCACTCCTGGGCGGCCACGGCCTGCGCTTCGACCTGCAGACGCCGTGGTGGAACCTCGACGAGGCCGTCGATCTCGCCCGCGACTTCCCCGACACGACGATCGTCCTCAACCACGCCGGCCTGCCCTCGCGCCGCGATCCCGACAGCCTCGGGCTCTGGCGCGACGCGATGGCCCGCTTCGCCGCCCGCCCGAACGTCGCCGTCAAGGCCTCGGGCCTCGGCCAGCCGGGCCGGGCCTGGACGCCCGGGCTGAACGGGCCGGTGGTGCGGACCCTGATCGACCTGTTCGGGGCGGACCGGGTGATGTTCGGCTCGAACTTCCCGGTCGACGGCCTGTGCGCGGACCTCTCCCCGATGATCGACGGCTTCAAGGCGATCGTCGCGGCCCTTCCCCCGGCGGAGCAGGAGGCCTTCTTCCTCGGCACGGCGCGGCGGATCTACGGCGTCGTGCCGGGGGCTTGATCCGATCGGGCCGCGGCGCCCGCCCGGGCTCGGGCCGTGCGTCAGCGCCCAGGCGGCCCCCAGCCGATGACTTCGCTCACATCATACCCTCGCGCCTCGGCATCGCCCCCTCGATGCCGAGGCGTCCGGCGCATCGGCGCCGACGCGAGGACGGGGAAACCTTGCGGGCTTGGCCGGCGCCTGCGAACGGATCCGTTCGACGGCGCCGCGGTATGAGAGCCGGTCGAGCCGACCTTCGGCTTGGCCGCCGGGCCGATGCGTCGCCGGCGCCCGGGCGAGAGCGCCGCTTCCTCACCGGCCGACGACCTCGTCGCGCATGAACCGCCCGAAGCGCGGATCGCCCAGATGCGCGACGTTGACCCGCATCATGGGCGGGCCCGCCGGCCCCTCCGGCAGGAACAGGCCGCCCGGGGCGATCAGGATGCTGCGCGCGGCCGCCCGGCGCGACAGGGCCTCGAGGTCGCAGGCCGCCGGCAGCCCGCACCAGAGATAGTAGCCGCCGCGCGGCTCGCCGAAGACGGGCAGGCCAAGGCCGTGCAGCACCGCCCGACCCTGGAGCCTCGCCGCCTCGATCCGGCCGCCGAGGCGTCGCAGGTGACGGCGGTAGCGTCCGCTCTCGATCAGGTCGTGGACGATCCGCTCGACGAAGCCCGAGCTGTTTACGCTCGTCACCATCTTGAGGTCGCGCAGCGCCTCGGCGACGTCGGAGCGCGCCGCGACGTAGCCGCAGCGCAGGCTGGCCGAGAGGGTTTTGGCGAAGGTGCCGACATAGATCACCCGGTCGAGCTGATCGAGGGCGGCAAGCCGGGCCTGCGCGGCCGGCAGCACGTCGGCGAAGGGGTCGCTCTCGACGATCCGCAGGTCGAGCGTACCCGCCCGCTGGAGCAGCCGGTGGGCGACCGGCAGGGTGAGCGAGCATCCGGTCGGGTTGTGGGCGAGCGACTGGGTGAAGAACAGCCGGGCCCCGCTCGCCCGCGCCATCGCCTCGAGATGGGCCACGTCCGGCCCGTCCGGGTTGCGCCGCACCCCGACGATCCGGGCCTTGGCGAGCCGCAGCTTGCCGAAGAGCGGGTAGTAGCCGGGCGAGTCGACCAGCACCGGCTCGCCCGGCGCCACGAACTGGCGGATGATCAGGTCGAGGGCGTGGTTGGCCCCCGCGGTGAGCAGCACGCAGCCCGGCTCGACCTGGATCGACCGCTCGGCCAGGAGCAGCGCGAGGCCCCGGCGCAGCGGCAGGTAGCCGTCGGGGCTGCCGTAGCTCTCGCTCGCCGCGGCGCGCGAGGGCCGCAGGTGCCGGCCGGCCTCCGGGCTCTCCAGCCAGGCCGGCGGTGGGCGTCCGTCGCCGACGCGCACCTCGTAGTGACGGTCGAGCTGCTCGCGCAGCAGCCAGACGCTGTCCACCGCCCGGAGCGGGACCGGCCCCGGGATCGCAGCCGGCGCCGGCCGCAGGGCCAGCCCTTGTGCCGAGACGTAGAAGCCCGAGCCCGGCCGGCTCTCGACCCGGCCCGAGGCGACGAGGCGCTCGTAGGCGTTGACGACGGTGTTCTTCGACACCGCGAAGGCGGCAGCCGCCGCCCTGATCGAGGGCAGGCGCTCGCCGGTCCGCAGGAGCCCGCGGTCGATCCGCTCCGTCAGCCCGGCGACCACCTGCTCGACCCGGGTCCGGGGTTCGCGCGTCACGATCGTATCCATGACGGCGAGGGTACGGTCCCTCCGGATAAGGCGCAAAGCGTTCCTTGTCGGCCGGGCACGGTTGGGTACGGTACCGGCAACGGGCAGGGTCTAACGTGCCCGGACGAGGGGAGAGCCGGTCCGGCCGCTCGAGCGGTCGGGGCTCGCGCGGCTGCCCTCGCCCGGTGCGGACGGGCCGCCCGATCGCGACGCCCACCGGCGAGAGATCTCCCATGCCAAGTTCCACGCCAAGTTCCATGCCGAGTTCCACGCCAAGAAGCACGCCCCGGGCGAACCGCAGCTCGCGCATCGCCGGCTTCCACAAGAAGAGCCCGCGCGAGCGCCTCGACCTCGTCGCCGCCTTCGCCGGGCTCTCGGATTCCGAGGTCGCGCACCTGTCCGACTTCGGCAACCTCGCCCCCGACCTCGCCGACCGGCTGATCGAGAACGTCATCGGCACGATGAACGTGCCGGTCGGTATCGCCACCAACATGCGGATCGACGGCGAGGACGTGCTGATCCCGATGGCGACCGAGGAATCTTCGGTCGTGGCCGCGGTCTGCAACGCGGCGCGCCAGGTCTACGAGGACGGCTTCACCACCTCGGTCTCCGGCAACCTGATGATCGCCCAGGTCCAGGCGGTCGGGGTGAGCGACCCGCACGCGGCGCGCCTGCGCATCCTCGCGCAGCGCGAGGCGCTCCGCACGCTCTGCGACGCCTGCGATCCGGTGCTCGTGAGCCTCGGCGGCGGCCTGCGCGACGTCGAGGTCCGGGTGCTCGACAGCCTGGGCGGCGCGATGGTGGTGACCCATCTGATCGTCGACACCCGCGACGCGATGGGGGCGAACGCGGTCAACACCATGGCGGAGGCGGTGGCGCCGCACATCGCCGGCTGGAGCGGCGGGCGCGTCTACCTGCGCATCCTGTCGAACCTCGCCGACCGGCGGCTCGCCCGTGCCCAGGCCGTCTGGCGCACGGACGCGATCGGCGGGCCGGAGGTGCGCGACGGCATCGTGAGCGCCTATCACTTCGCCGAGGCCGATCCCTACCGGGCCGCGACCCACAACAAGGGGATCATGAACGGCATCGACGCGGTGGTTCTCGCCACCGGCAACGACACGCGGGCGATCGAGGCCGGGGCACATGCCTACGCGGCGCGCTCGGGCCGCTACACCAGCCTGACCCGCTACGAGGTCACGGCGTCGGGCGACCTCAGCGCCTCGATCGAGCTGCCGCTGGCCGTGGGGCTCGTCGGCGGAGCGACCAAGCTCCATCCGACCGCGCAGGCCTGCCTGAAGATCCTCGGCGCGACGACAGCCGAGCGCCTGGCGCGGATCATCGCGGCGGTCGGGCTCGCCCAGAACTTCTCCGCCCTCAAGGCGCTGGCCACCACCGGCATCCAGAAGGGCCACATGGCCCTCCACGCCCAGAACATCGCCATGATGGCCGGTGCGGTCGGCGAGGAGATCGAGGCGGTGGCGCGCGTCCTGGTCGAGGGCCACCGCGTGCGCCTCGACGTGGCGCAGGACGTGTTGGCCGGCATCCGGCGGGGGTGAGCCCGACGCCTCGTCTCGCGTCGCTTCATCCCATCCCGGACCGCGTCCCGAGGGCGGGACCGGGAAACGATTTCATCTCACGTCGAACAGCCGCCGGATCGGGCGACGCGATCCGGCGGCCGACAACGACAAGAACGGGAGGAACACCATGCCGAGACTCGACCGCACCCGAACCCTTCGCCTCGCGACCCGCCTGCTCGCCGGCGCCGCCCTCCTCGTCGCGGCCGGGGCCGCGCGGGCCGACGTGACGGTGGTGAAGCTCGGGGTGCTCACCGACCTCAGCGGCTTCGCGGCCGATTCCACCGGCGAGGGCTCGGTGGTCGCCGCCCGCCTCGCGGTGGAGGATTTCCGCAAGGAGAATCCTGCGATCAAGGTCGAGGTGATCCAGTCCGACCACCAGAACAAGCCCGATATCGGCTCGGCCACCGCCCGGCGCTGGATCGCCGAGGGCCAGGTCGATGCCATCCTCGACGTGCCGTTCTCCTCGGTGGCGCTCGCCGTGCAGGAGGTGGTGCGCGATTCGAAGGCCGCCTTCATCGCCTCGGGCCCCGGCACCTCGGACCTGACCGGCCCGAAATGCTCGGCCAACACCGTGCACTGGACCTACGACACCTGGGCCCTCGCCCACGGCACGGCGCTCGCCCTGGTGCGCGCCGGCAAGACCAAGTGGTTCTTCCTCACCGCCGACTACGCCTTCGGCCACGCCCTCGAGGCGGATGCGGCGAGCGTGGTCAGGCAGGAGGGCGGGCAGGTGGTCGGCAACGTGCGCCATCCGACGGCGGCCGCGGATTTCTCCTCGTTCCTGCTCCAGGCCCAGGCCAGCCGCGCCCAGGTGATCGCGCTCGCCAACGCGGTCGGCGACACGGTCAACTCGGTCAAGCAGGCGGCCGAGTTCGGGATCACCGGCGGCGGCCAGGACCTCGCCGCCCTGTTGATGCAGCTCTCCGACGTGCACGCGATCGGCCTCAAGGACGCGCAGGGGCTCTACCTGACGGAGGGCTTCTACTGGGACGCCAATCCCGGGACCCGCGCCTTCGCCGACCGCTTCGCCCAGCAGATGAAGGGCCGCCGGCCAACCGCCAACCAGGCCGGCGTCTACGCCGGCGCCCTCGCCTACCTGCGCGCCGCGGCCGCGTCCGGCAGCACCGACGGGCGGACGGTCGTCGCCCGGATGAAGGCGGAGCCGACCAACGACCCGCTGTTCGGCGAGGGCAAGGTGCGCCAGGACGGCCGCCACGTCCACCCGATGTACCTGTTCCAGGTGAAGACCCCGGCCGAGTCGAAGGGCCCCTTCGACTACTACAAGCTCGTGCAGACGATCCCGGCCGCCGAGGCGTTCCGGCCGCTCGCCGAGGGGCGCTGCCCGCTGGTCAAGGCACCGTGAGCCCGGCACCGTGAGCCTCGCGCCGTGACCCTCCCCGCCCGCATCCGGATCGTCGAGGTCGGTCCCCGCGACGGGCTTCAGAACGAGCCCGTCCCCGTCTCCACCGCCGTCAAGGTCGGGCTGATCGAGCGCCTGCTCGCCGCGGGCCTGACCGCGATCGAAGTCGGCAGCTTCGTCTCGCCCCGTCGGGTGCCGCAGATGGCCGACACCGCCGCGGTGATGGCCCGACTGCCGCCGAACCCGGGCGGATCCTACAGCGTGCTGGTGCCGAACCTCACAGGGTTCGAGGCGGCGCGGGCGGCCGGCGCCGGGGAGATCGCGATCTTCGCCTCCGCCTCCGAGAGCTTCTCGCAGGCCAACATCAACGCCTCCATCGCCGAGAGCCTCGCACGGTTCGCGCCCGTGGCCGAGGCGGCCCGCGCCGCCGGGATCGCCGTGCGGGGCTACGTCTCCTGCGTCCTCGGCTGTCCCTACGAGGGAGCGGTGGCGCCGCAGGCCGTGGCGGCGGTGGCACAGCGCCTCGTCGCGCTCGGCTGCCGGGAGATCTCGCTCGGCGACACGATCGGGGCCGGCACGCCGGACGAGGCACGGGCCTGCGTCGCCGCGGTGGCGGCGCAGGTGCCGCCGGAGCGGCTCGCCCTGCATGTCCACGATACGCGGGGTCTGGCGCTCGCCAACATCCGCGCCTGCCTCGATCTCGGGATCGCGGTCGTCGATGCCGCCGTCACCGGCCTCGGCGGCTGCCCCTACGCCCCGGGCGCCACCGGCAACGTCGCCACCGAGGCGGTGGTGGCCGACCTCGCCCGCCTCGGCATCGCGACCGGGGTCGACCCCGTCCGCCTCGCCGAGGCCGGCCGTTTCGTCACCGACGCGCTGGTCCGGGCCCGCGAGGAGGCGGCCCGGCCCGGGCAATCCGTCCAGGCCGCCGGCCCCGGCCGCGCCCGGTGACGGCGACGCGCCGACGCCCCGATAGCGCCCGCGTCCCGGAGGTCCGGCCGCGGCGCCTCCAGCCGCGCCGGGCGCCGGCGGACCGCGCGGAGCCTACAGACAGCTTCCGCCTCGGCCCCGCGCAGGCGGCTCCAGGGTGCCGATAGTATTCGGGAGCGGCGTGCCCGCGCGCGCCGTCCGTCGCCTCGGCGGCGATCGGGCCGCTCCGGAGCCGCCCGCCGCGTACACGCCGCAGCGACCGATCCGGACATCGTCGGACCGCCCTCCCCCTGTGCCCGGCTCACGCCGGTCCTGCCGGCATCGTCGCCCCGCCAACGATTAGTTGGTATGCCAACCAACTTGACGAGCGATCAGACCGGGTGGAAGCTGGTGCTGCGAGCCTGCCTCAAGCCGGGCCGCCCTCGGGAGAGTACGCCATGACAGCTTCGGAGCGAGCGCCGCGCGTCGTCGGCCCCGTTGCGCCGGCCGTCCCGGCACGGCCGGGCATCCCGGACCCGCGCCCCGGAGAGGTCGATACCCTCGCACCGGCGAGGTCGGCATGAGCGCCGCAGCCGCCCCGGCGCCGGGCGCCACCGACATCGGCGAGGTACTCGATGCCGGCCACTGGACGACGATGCAGAAGACGGTCGTCGTCCTCGCCGCCCTCTCGATCGTCATGGACGGGTTCGACGGCCAGCTGATCGGCTTCGCCGTTCCGGTGCTCATCAAGGAATGGGGCCTCTCCCGCGGCGACTTCGCGCCCGTCCTCGCCGCCGCCCTCGTCGGCATGGGGATCGGCAGCGCCTGCGCGGGCCTGTTCGCGGACCGGTTCGGCCGCCGCTGGGCGGTCATCGGCAGCGTCCTCGTCTTCGGGCTCGCCACCTGCGCCATCGGCCTCGCCGACGGCCTGTGGGGGATCGGGGTCCTGCGGTTCGTCGCCGGGCTCGGCATCGGCGGGGCGCTCCCGAGCTCCACCACGGTCACGGCCGAGTTCACCCCGGCCCGGCGCCGGACCCTGGCGATCACCGCGACCATCGTCTGCGTGCCGCTCGGCGGGATGCTGGCGGGTCTCTTCGCCGGCCACGTGCTGCCGACCCTCGGCTGGCGGGCGCTGTTCCTGCTGGGCGGCCTGCTGCCCGTGGCCTACGGGCTCATCCTGATCGCGGTCCTGCCGGAATCGCCCCGCTTCCTCGCCCGCCGGCCGAACCGCTGGCCCGAGCTGGCCCGGCTTCTCGGCCGCATGTCCCGTCCGGTTCCCGCCGGCGCGGCCTTCACCGACGCGACCGAGCAGAAGCACGAGCGGCGCGAGGGGGTCGCGGCCTTGCTGGAGACCGGGCGGGCGCGGGACACGATCGCGCTCTGGTGCGCGTTCTTCCTCAACCTGCTGGCGGTCTACAGCGCCTTCAGCTGGCTGCCGACGATGCTGAACGCCGCGGGCCTCGACGTCGCCGTCGCCGGGTCGGGCCTGACCGCCTACAATTTCGGCGGCGTGTTCGGCGCCCTTCTCTGCGCCGCGGCGATCACCCGGTTCGGTTCGCGCTGGCCGCTCCTGCTGTGCGCGCTCGGCGGCGCGGCCACCGCCTTCGCCCTGACCGGCGTCGACATCGGCACCTCCACGGGCCTCCTGATCGCGGGCCTCGGCCTCCAGGGCTTCTTCGCCAACGCCACCCAGTCGACGATGTACGCGGTCTGCGCCCACGTCTACCCGACCGCCGTGCGGGCGACGGGCACCGCCTCCGCCCTCGCCTTCGGCCGCCTCGGGGCGATCCTGAGCGCCTTCGCGGGGGCCGCGGTCATCACCTCCGGCGGATCGGGCGGCTACCTCGTGATGCTCGGCCTCGCCATGGCCGGGGTCGCCCTCTCGCTCGCCCTGGTCGGTCGTCACATCCCGGCGATGCGCGGGGCCGCCTCGGCCCGGGCGGCGCCGGCCGCCGTCGCGGCCGAGCGCTGACCCGGCGAGACCGCCATCTCTCCGTCGGCGGAGCTCACGGATGCGGCTCGATCGTCCGGCCGGCGGAACGGACGACCGACGACGGGGCGCGGATGCCGTTTGGCGGCATGGGCGCCGGCGGCTATGGCCGGCCGGCGGCCGGGCGGCCATCGCCGCATTCACCGACCTGCGCCGGATCATCATCGATGCGCAAGCGCCTCACTCCCCGTTCCAGCCGGACGACGACGGCCGCGCCCGCGCGCGACGCCGCCGCGGGCGCCGCACAGGACCCGGTTCCGCTCGGACGCCTGGGCGAGACGATCGCCTACAACCTCCGCCTCGCCCAGAACGCCTCGTTCCAGGCGTTCAGCGGGCTGACCGGGGATCTGGGCCTGCGTCCCGGCTGGTACGCCTTGCTGCAGCTCATCGGCGACAATCCGGGCGTCAGCCAGACGGCGCTCAGCCTCGCGACCAGCCGCGACAAGAGCACCCTGACGCCGCTGCTGGGCGACCTCGAGCGGCGCGGGCTGATCCGGCGCGACCCCGATCCCGCGGACCGGCGGGGCCGGCGGATCAGCCTGACGGAGGGCGGGCGTGCCAAGCTCGCCCTGCTCGCGGACTGCGCCGCGCGCCACGACGACCGGCTCAACGCCCTGTTCGCCCCGGAACAGCGCCGGCAGCTCGTCGCCCTCCTGAAGACCCTGACCGAAGCCTTGAGCGCGGAGCCCGACACCTCGCGCCCGGCGGCCGGCGAGGACTGACCCCAGGATCGACCCGAGGAACCACGCCATGTACACGACGAGCAGCGCCTTCCTGGACGCCCTGATCGAGGCCGACGTCTCGTTCGTCTTCGCCAATGTCGGGAGCGACCACCCGGCCCTGATCGAGGCGATCGCCGAGGCGCGGGCGGCCGGGCGCCGGATCCCCGAGATCGTCACCTGCCCCAACGAGATGGTCGGGATGAGCGCCGCCCACGGCTACTGGCAGGCGAGCGGGATCCCCCAGGCGGTCGTCGTGCATGTCGAGTGCGGCACCCAGGCGCTGGCCGGCGCCGTGCACAACGCCGCGAAGGGCCGGGCCCCGATGATCGTCTTCGCGGGCGCCTCACCCTTCACCCAGGAGGGCGAGCTGAGGGGCAGCCGCAACGAGTTCATCCAGTGGATCCAGGACGTCCACGACCAGCGCGGCCTGGTGCGCGGCTACATGCGCTACGACAACGAGATCCGCACCGGGAAAAACGTCAAGGACCTGGTCCACCGGGCGCTGCAATTCGCCAAGTCCGACCCCAAGGGCCCGGTCTACCTGATGGGCGCCCGCGAGGTCATGGAGGAGGAGGTCGCGCCGACCCGCGACGACGCCGCGTCGTGGCGGCCGATCGCGCCGGCCGGCCTGAGCGGGCGGGCCGTGCGGGAGATCGCGACCGCGCTGGCAGGGGCCCGCCGGCCGCTCCTCGTCACCTCCTTCGTCGGCCGCAACCCGCAGGCCGTCGCGCCCCTCGCCGCCCTGTGCCGGCGGCTCGGCATCGGCGTGCTGGAATCGGTGCCGAACGCGATGAACTTCCCGCATACGGACCCGCTCTACCAGGGCAACCAGTGGAACCACCCGCGCCAGAACCCGGTGCTGGCGGCCGCCGACGTGATCCTCGTCGTCGACAGCGACGTGCCCTGGATCCCGACCGTGTCGAGGCCGGCGGACGACGCCCGCATCTTCCACATCGACGTCGACCCGCTCAAAGACCAGATGCCGCTCTGGCACATCCCCGCCGAGGGCGTGTTCAGGGCCGACGCCGAGACCGCGCTGACGCAGCTCGCCGAGTGGTTCGACGTCCACCCCCCGGAGGCCGCCGCCGTCGAGGCCCGCACGCGCCACTACGCCGAGCTGCACACCGCCCGCGACCGGGACCTGCGCCGGCTGGAGGCGCCGTCGCCCGACGGGGCCGTCACCGCGGAACACCTGATCGCCCGGCTGCGGGCGCTCGCGGGCGACGGGACGCTGTACGTCAACGAGGGCATCTCGCACTACCACACCGTCTTCGATCACCTGGCGCTCGACCGGCCCGGGACGATCTTCACCAGCGGCGGCGGCTCGCTCGGCTGGAACGGCGGCGCGGCGATCGGCATCAAGCTGGCGCAGCCCGACAGGACGGTCGTCGCGCTCACCGGCGACGGCACCTACCTGTTCACCGTGCCGTCCTCGGTCCACTGGATGGCGCGCCGCTACGGGACGCCCTTCCTGCAGATCGTCTTCAACAACCGCGGCTGGAAATCGCCGAAGCTCTCGACCCTGGCGGTGCATCCCGACGGCTACGCCGCCCGGGCCAACCACCTCGACACCTCGTTCGAGCCGGCCCCCGACTATGCCGGGATCGCCGCCGCGGCGGGCGGGGCGTGGGGGCGCCAGGTCACGCTGGCGGCGGAGGTGGACGAGGCCCTCGCCGAGGCCCTGCGGGTCGTCCGCCAGGAGCGGCGCTGCGCTGTCCTCGACGTGTGGCTGCCCCACCATTGACCCGGGCCGCGACGCGCCTCCCGCTCGTCGGCCTCGCGCTGCTGGTCGCGGCCTGCTCGGACGACGATGGGCAACGCCGCCGGGCCCTGGGAGCCACGCCGGGCTTCTCCGACCTGATGCGGGTGGCCGACCCGGTGCGGGGCGGTCGCCTGTTCGGGCCGTGCGCCGCCTGCCACACGGTCAGGGCGGGGGCCGGCGACCGGAACGGCCCGGGCCTCTTCGACGTCGTGGGCAAGCCGCCCGGCGAGAACAGCCGCCGGTTCGGCTACACGGCGGCGCTGCGGTCCCTCGGCGGCGTCTGGTCTCCGGAGAGGCTGGATGTCTGGCTCACCGCTCCCGCGACGATGGTGCCCGGCACGAGCATGGGCTTTCCTGGCATCCCCGACCCGCTCGACCGGGCGGACCTCATCGCCTACCTGCAGACGCTGTCCGCCGGCGGCAGCGGAAGGAGCCCGCCTTCTTCGGCGGCCCGATAGCCCGTGCGCGCGGGCGAACCGCGCTCGTGGCCGGCGGATCGGCGCAGGCCGCCGGCCGGTCGATGCCGGCCGCCGGAAGTCCCGCCACCGGGACGTCACGGCTTGAAGCCGACCGCCTCGGGAGCCGCCGGGTACGACTTGCGCACGAGAGGCAGCCCCAGCGGGTCGATCGGCCGTGCCCCGTCCCGGGCGAAATAGCTTCGTGCGTAGCGGAACCGGCCCATGCGTGTCGGCCCGGCGCCCTCGAACGTGAGTTCGCCCGCCGGAACGTAGGAACCGGCATGCCAGCGGAAGACGACGAGCCTGTCGAGCCGACCCGCGCTAGAAATCTGCCACACCGGCGCCCCTCCCCGCCCGCTTCCGGCCGATCGCCATCTCCATTCCCTCGCCGATGGGATCGCTGGCCAGCAGGTCGCCGAGCCGATCGGTGTATCCGAGGACGGTGAGAGCCTTGAGCAGCGTCGACAGCGTGACTCCGGGACGAGCCTTCTCGAGGCTGACGACGGTCAGGCGCCGCACGCCCATGCGCTCGGCGAGCTCAGCCTGGGTCAGATTCCGACGCAGACGTGCAAGCCGCACGCGCTCGCCGAGACGCTGGAGACTCTCGCGCTCGTCGGTGGACAGGATCGCTCTGGTTTGCATGAACGCCAGGCCATACATTGAGGCCTATAATGTATGGTCTGGCGCTCAAAATATTCAAGCATCGTGCATGGTCGCAATTCGCTGCGGCCGGCCGGAAGCCGCGAACCCGGAGCCATCGGCGGTCGGCATCGTCCCGATCCGTACCCGACGCCGCCGGGGACCGTCGTCGATGGATGCGGTCGAGGTGATGAGCGGCAGCGCTGCGAGGCTCGGCCCCGCGATTGCCGCCGCGATCGTATGTGGTCCGGCCTGAACGCGAAGAAGCCCGCGGGCTTTCGCCAGCGGGCTTCTTCGTTGTCTTGGTTGCGGGGACAGGATTTGAACCTGTGACCTTCAGGTTATGAGCCTGACGAGCTACCGGGCTGCTCCACCCCGCGCCAGGGTGTTGTCGCGATGAGGGAAGGTGTGACGTGCTTGGCAGGTCTGGCGGTGACCGACTCTCCCGTGTCTTGAGACACAGTA
>NZ_LWHQ01000024.1:23366-24493 GCF_001653715.1 Methylobacterium platani | reverse complement strand
GGCGATCGCGGCGCGCAGGGCGGGGGAGAGCATCGGGAGCCTCGAGAGGGTGGGGACTGACGATTCGCGATGGTGGTCGGGCGAGCCCGGGTCCTGCAAGGGGCGGATCCGCGCCCGCGCTCCCCCGTCAGGGCGCGATCTGCAGGATCGCCTCGACCTCGACCGTCATGGCGTTGGGCAGCGAGCCCATGCCGACCGCCGAGCGGGCGTGGCGGCCGGCCTCGCCGAGCACGTTCACCAGCAGGTCCGAGCAGCCGTTGATGACCTTCGGATGGTCGGCGAAGTCGGGCTCCGCATTGACCATGCCGAGCAGCTTCACCACCGCCCTGATCCGCGACAGGTCGCCGAGCGCCGCCTTGGCGACGGCGAGGAGCTGGAGGCCGGCGAGTTGCGCGTCGGCGTAACCCTCCTCGATCGTGGCGTCGCGGCCGAGCCGCCCGGGGCGGTAGGTGCCGTCGGGGCGCTTGGGGCCCTGGCCCGAGAGGTAGAGCAGGTCGCCGACGATGCGGAACGGCACGTAGTTGGCCACCGGCACCGGCACCTGAGGCAGGGTCAGGCCGAGCTCGGCGAGCTTCTGTTCGGGGGTCATGCGGGATTCCTCAGTTGGCGTGGAAGACGGCGCCGTCGATGACGGTGGCCTTGGCCGACAGGCGCTGCTCGCCCGACAGGTGCGCCCCGGTCGAATCGACGTAGTCGAAGCGGCCGGAATCGAGGGACAGGACTGAGGCGTCGCCGGCCGCACCGGTCCGGAAGGTGCCGAGATCGGCGCGGGTGAGGGCGCGGGCCGGATTGTCGGTGGCGGCGCGGATCACCTCGACGAGCGGCATGCCGAGGCAGAGGAACTTCGACATCGTGGTGAGCAGGTCGAAGGCCGGCCCCTCGATGCAGAGCGCGTGCACGTCCGACGAGATGCAGTCCGGCAGGAAGCCGTTCTCCAGCATCGTGCGGCCGACCGAGAAGGCGAAGGAGCCCATGCCGTGGCCGATGTCGAAGATCACGCCGCGGGCGCGGGCCTCCAGCACCTCGGGGCGCACCCGGCCGTCGGCGGTCACCGGGGTGTTGGGGAACGGCCGGAAGGCGTGGGTGAGGATGTCGCCCGGGCGCAGCCGCGCCAGCACCTCGTCGAG
>NZ_LWHQ01000024.1:21185-23136 GCF_001653715.1 Methylobacterium platani | reverse complement strand
CACCGCACCCGACCGGGCGAGGGCCGGCGCGTCGACCCCGAGCGAGGTGCCGCCCCAGTAGACGTGGGTGTGCAGGTCGATGAGGCCCGGCGTGACGAGGCGCCCGGCGCAGTCGTGGACCGCCCGGGCGGAGGCGGCCAGCCCCTCGCCGACCGCCGCCACCTTGCCGTCCGCGAAGGCGACGTCGGCGATGCGGTCGATGGACTGGGACGGGTCGACGACGCGGCCGCCCGCGAGCACGAGATCGAAGGTCATGGCATCCGCTGGCTATCAAGCTTGCGAAAAAAATTTACACGCTGGTGCGGAAAGGCGCAACTCGAAATCGGATTAGGCCGCGATGACGCAGAGATCCGCCTTGACGCGCGCTTGCGACGTGAAATAATTTTACAGAAAGCGCATCGCAGGAGACGTCCATGGCCCCGATCGACCGCCCGCGCGCCGGCCTGACCCGCCGTGCCCTCACGACCGGCCTCGCGCTGTCCCCGCTCGTGCCGGTGCGGGCCTTCGCGCAGGGCGGCGGCATGACGAGCGTGAACCTGGCGATGGTGGGCGAGCCGCAATCCCTCGACCCGATGGCCTCGACCGCCGACCTCGTCGCCACGATCATGCAGCACGTGTTCGAGCCGCTCTACACGTTCGACGCGAACTGGACCGTGCAGCCGATGCTGGCCGCGTCCCTGCCGACGATCAGCCCGGACGGGAAGACCTACACCATCGCGCTGCGCGAGGGCGTGCCGCTCCACAACGGCCGGGCGCTCGATTCCGAGGACGTCGTCGCCTCGCTCAAGCGCTGGATGGAGATGACGCCGCGGGGCAAGGGCATCGCGGCCGGGCTGGCGAGCCTGACGGCGAAGGGCCCGCACGGCGTCGAGATCGTCCTCAAGGCGGTCAACCCGGCGCTGCTGGCCCATCTCGCCCTGCCCTCGGGCTTCGCCGCCATCATGGCCCGGGAGGCGATCGCCAACCCGCTCGTCGAGTTCGTCGGCACCGGGCCCTACAAGTTCAAGGAGCGCCGGCCCGACCAGTTCGTGGTGCTGACCCGCCACGACGGGTACGCCGCCCGCAGCGAGGCGCCGAGCGGCTATGCCGGGCGCAGGACCGCCGCGATCCCCGAGCTGCGCTTCATCCCGGTGCCGAACGCCAACACCCGGGTCGAGGGCGTCGTCGCCGGCCAGTACCACTTCGCCGACCAGCTGCCGGTGGAGAGCAACGGGCGCATCGCCAAGGCCTCCGGCGTCAAGCCGGTGCTGACGATGCCGTTCGGCTTCCCCTACCTCGTGCTCAACGCCAAGCAGGGGCCTTGCGCCAACCAGACGGTGCGCCAGGCGCTCCAGATGGCGCTCAGCGACACCGAACTCCTGATGGCGGCGTTCGGCGAGGAGAAGTTCTTCGAGGCGACCGGCAGCCACTTCCCGAAGGGCTCGCCGTTCTACTCCACCGCCGGCACCCAGGCCTACGACCGGGGCGACGACAAGGGCGCCAAGGCGCNNGCCGAGGAGCTGCGCGCCGCCGGCTTCAAGGTGACCCTCGACGTGGTCGACTGGGCAACCCTGGTCTCCCGCCGCGGCGACCCGGCCCTGTGGGACGTCTACGTCACCCACTCGGCCTTCCTGCCCGAGCCGATGCTGACCCCGCCGCAGCTCGGCGACGGCGCGCCGGGCTGGTGGGACACGCCGGCGAAGAAGGCGGCGCTGTCGGCCTTCAACGCCGAGACCGACCCGGCGAAGCGCGGCGCGCTGTGGGGGCCGGTGCAGGAGGTGATCTACACCGAGGTGCCGTATATCCGGGTCGGCAACTTCGCGGCCCTGTCCGGCCTCTCGGGCAAGCTGAAGGGCTTCGCGCCGATGCCTTGGCCGGCCTTCTGGAACGTCGAGGCGGCGTGAGGCCGCACGAGATCGCGCATGACGGACGGACGGCTCATCGCGAGCCGTCCCCTTTCCCGGACGACTGA
>NZ_LWHQ01000024.1:10974-21135 GCF_001653715.1 Methylobacterium platani | reverse complement strand
CTTCCGCTGACGCTGCAGTCGTCCGGGAAAGGGGGAATGATCCGGAGGCCGACCGGCTCGCGAAACGATGCTTCGGAAAGCGGCAGCCCGATGTGGACCTCTCTCGCCCGCCGGCTCGGCGGCCTCCTGGTGGTGCTGTTCCTGGTCGCCACCATGGTGTTCTTCCTCACCCGGCTCGCTCCCGGCGATCCGGCGGCGATCATGCTCGGCGACCAGGCCTCGCCGGAGGACGTCGCGCGGCTGCGTGCCACGTTCGGGCTCGACCGGCCGCTCCTCGTCCAGTTCGCCCTGTGGCTGAAGGAGATCGCCACCGGCAATTTCGGCCGCTCGATCTTCCTGCAGCAGCCGGTGACGACCGTGCTGTGGGACCGGGCCGAGCCGACCTTCTTCCTCGCCCTGTTCTCGGTCGCCATCGCGGCCCTCGTCGGCGTGCCGGCGGGCATCGTCTCGGCGGTCTGGCGCGGCCGCGCGGTCGACCAGGTGGTGAGCGGACTGGCCTTGCTCGCCGCCAACGTGCCGAGCTTCTGGCTCGGCCTGATCCTGATCCAGTTCTTCGCCGTGCGCCTCGGCTGGTTCCCGGTGGCGGGCTACGGCGCGCCGGGCGCAAGCCTGGGCGAGAGGCTGGAACACCTCGTCCTGCCCTCGCTGGTCCTCGGCATCGTCAACTCGGCGCTGATCACCCGCTTCACCCGCGCCTCGATGCTCGACGTCCTGTCGAACGACTACGTCCGCACCGCCCGCTCCAAGGGCCTGCCGGAGAGCCGGGTGGTGCTGCGCCACGCCTTCGGAACGGCGCTGGTGCCGATCGTCACCGTGCTCGGGCTCACGGTCGCGCTGCTCATCGGCGGCGCCATCGTCACCGAGACGGTGTTCGGCCTGCCCGGCATCGGCAACCTCGTGGTCTCGGCGGTGCTGCGGCGCGACTATCCGGTCATCCAGGGCGCGCTCGTGATGGTGGCGGGCCTCTACGTCCTCATCAACCTCGCGGTCGACCTCATCTACCGCCTCGTCGATCCCCGGGTGACCGCGTGAGCGAGACGATGAACGCCCCCGCCCTGCTGTTCCTGCGCCGCCTGTTCCGGCGCAAGCTCGTGCTGCTCGCCGCCCTGGTGCTGCTCGCGATCGTCGTGGTGGCGCTCGCCGCCCCCTGGGTGTCGCCGTTCGATCCCGGCGCGATGCGGGTGGTGCGCCGCCTGCGCCCGCCCTCGGCGGAGCACTGGCTCGGCACCGACGAGCTCGGCCGCGACGTGCTCTCGCGGATCATCTACGGCGCGAGGGCCTCGCTCGGGATCGGCTTCTCGGTCGTGCTCGCCTCGTGCCTCACCGGCACCCTGTTCGGGATCCTGGCCGGCTACGACCGCCGGCTCGACGGCCCGATCATGCGGGTGGTCGACGCCCTGATGGCCCTGCCCGACATCCTGCTCGCGATCTTCCTCGTCGCGGTGCTGGGGGCCTCCGCCGGCAACGTCGTGCTGGCGCTCGCCATCGTCTACACGCCCAGGGTGGTGCGGGTGGTGCGCGCCTCGACGCTGGTGGTGCGCGAATTGCCCTTCGTCGAGGCCGCCCGCGCGCTCGGGGTCGGCACGCCGCGGATCCTGACCGTGCACATCCTGCTCAACGTCGCCTCGCCGATCCTCATCCAGGCGACCTTCATCTTCGCCTACGCGGTGCTCGCCGAGGCCGGGCTGTCGTTCCTCGGCGCCGGCGTGCCGCCGGAGATCCCGACCTGGGGCACGATGATCGCGTCGGGCCAGCAATACGCCGACCGGGCGTTCTGGACCGTGCTCTATCCGGGCCTCGCCATCGTGCTCTCGGCCCTCTCGCTCCAGATCCTCGGCGACGGCCTGCGCGACATGCTCGACCCGAAGCTGCGGAAGGCCTTGTGATGCGGAAGCCCTCGCGATGACCGAGCCGCTGCTCTCGATCGAGGACCTCGAGGTCCGCTTCCGCACCGAGGACGGCGAGGTCGCCCCCGTCACCGGGGTCGACGTGTCCGTCGCGCCCGGCGAGACGGTGGCGCTCGTCGGCGAATCCGGCTCCGGCAAGTCGGTGTCGAGCCTCGCCGTGATGGGGCTCCTGCCGCGCCCGGCCGGCCGCGTCGCCAAGGGCCGCATCCTCTACCGGACGAAGGCCGGCGAGACGATCGACCTCGCCCAGGCCTCGCCCGACCGGGTGCGGCGCCTGCGCGGCGCCGAGATCGCCATGATCTTCCAGGAGCCGATGACGAGCCTCAACCCGGTGCTCACCGCCGGCGAGCAGATCGCCGAATCGGTGCGGCTCCACCTGAGGCTCGACCGGCGCGGCGCCTTGCGCCGGGCGCAGGAGATGCTGGAACTCGTCGAGATCCCGGCCGCCGCCAAGCGCCTGCACGACTACCCGCACCAGATGTCGGGCGGGATGCGCCAGCGGGTGATGATCGCGCTCGCCATGGCGTGCAACCCGCGCCTCCTCATCGCCGACGAGCCGACGACCGCCCTCGACGTGACGATCCAGGCGCAGATCCTGGCGCTGATCGACCGGCTGCGGCGCGAGACCGGGATGGGCGTCCTGTTCATCACCCACAATCTCGGCGTGGTGGCGGAAGTCGCCGACCGGGTGGCGGTGATGTATGCCGGGCGCATCGTCGAGACCGGGCCGGTCGGCGACCTCTTCCGCCATCCGCGCCACCCCTACACGGCGGGCCTGCTCGATTCGCTGCCGGCGCGGGCGACCCGCGGCCCGGACGGGCGCCGGCACGTCCGCTCGATTCCGGGCTCCCTCGGGCGGGCGGCCGCGATCCGCGACGCCTGCGCCTTCGCGCCCCGCTGCGACCGGGTGCGGGAGGAATGCCGCCGCACCGCGCCGCCGCTCGAGGCGATCGGCGTCGACCGCGCCGCCCGCTGCCTGTTCTGGAGGGAGATGTGAGCAACCCTATTCTCGCCGTGGACGGCCTGACCAAGCGCTTCGGCCGCCCGCCGGCCCAGGTGCGGGCGGTGGAGGACGTGAGCTTCACGGTCGCCCCCGGCGAGGTCGTCGGGCTCGTCGGCGAATCCGGCTCCGGCAAGTCGACGATCGGGCGCCTCGCCTTGCGCCTCGTCGATCCGACCGCCGGCACGATCCTGTTCGACGGACAGGACGTCTCGACGCTGCCGGAGCGCCGCCTGACGCCGCTGCGGCGCCGGGCGCAGATGATCTTCCAGGACCCCTATGCCAGCCTCAACCCGCGCCTGCGGGTCTCGGGCATCCTCGGCGAGGCGCTCGCCGCGCACGGCCTCGCCCGGGGCCGGCGCCGCGAGCGGATGGCCGAGCTCCTCGACCTCGTCGGCCTGCCCCCCGAGCATCTCGACCGGTTCCCGCACGAGTTCTCCGGCGGCCAGCGCCAGCGCATCGGCATCGCCCGGGCGCTCGCCGTCGAGCCCGGGCTGATCGTCGCCGACGAGCCGGTCTCGGCCCTCGACGTCTCGGTCCAGGCGCAGGTGCTCAACCTGCTCCAGGACCTGCGGGCGCGGCTGAACCTCGCGATGCTGTTCATCTCGCACGACCTCGACGTGGTCGAGCTGCTCTGCGACCGGGTGGTGGTGCTCTATCTCGGCCGCGTCATGGAGATCGGCCCGACCGCGGAGGTGGCGGCGCGCCCGCGCCACCCCTACACGCGGGCGTTGCTCGCCGCCTCGCCGAAAGCCGACCCGGACGGAGCCCGCATCGCGCGGCTCCTCAAGGGCGACATCCCGAGCCCGATCGCGCCGCCCTCGGGCTGCGTCTTCCGCACCCGCTGCCCGCTCGCGGTCGAGGCCTGCGCGCGGGACGTTCCGCCGATGCACGAGGCCGGCGACGGGCACCGTTTCGCCTGCCTGCGCGACGCCTCCGAGATGCGGGAGGCGGCGTGATGGCGGACGCGCCGCCGGATGCCCGCGGGGCGGAGGCCCCGCCCTCCACGGATCTCCTGCGGACCTTGCGCGACACCCTCGACGGCCTGCCCGAGACCCAGGCCCGGATCGCCCGGATGATCGTCGCCGATCCCGAATGGGCGGTGCAGACCGGGGTCGAGCTCCTGGCCGAGCGGGCGGGGGTGAGCGCGCCGACCATCGTGCGCTTCGCCCGCGCCGTCGGCTGCGAGGGCGTGCGCGACATGAAGCTGAAGCTCGCCGGCTCGCTGGCGCTCGGCACCCCTTACGTCCACCGCAGCGTCCGGCCGACCGACGCGCCCGGCGAGGTGGTGCGCAACGTGGTCGGCAGCGTCACTTCGATGCTGGCCGAGTGGCAGTCGAGCATCGATCCGGCCCGGATCGAGGAGGCGGTCGCGGCGATCCGGACGGCCGGGCGGGTCGACACCGCCGGCACCGGCGCGACCTCCCACTTCCTCGCCCACGACCTCCATGCCCGCCTGTTCCGGCTCGGCATCCCGTCGAACTCCTTCGCCGACACCCATCTCCAGCTCACCGCCGCCTCCTGCCTGACCAGGGGCGACGTGCTGGTGGCGATCTCGTATGTCGGGCGCATGCCGGCGCTCCTGCGCACCGTCGCGGTGGCGCGCCGGGCCGGCGCGACGGTCGTCGCCATCACCCGCACCGGCACGCCGCTCCACCGCGCCGCCGACATCCTGCTCGCGGTCGACGTGCCCGGCGACGCGACGATGCGGGTCGGCACCGACGCCACCATCGCGCAGCTCATCGTGATCGAGATCCTGAGCGTGCGGCTCGGCCTCGCCCTCGGCGGCCGGGCCACGAGCCGGCTCGCCGCGATCCACGACCTCCTCCAGAGCGAGCAGCTCGACAGCGACGACGCCCCGGCCCTCGGCGGGGGGTGAGGCCCGCAGGCCCCCTCCCCTCTCCGGCCGGCGCCTCAGCCCTCCCGGCGCATGAAGTCGAAGTCGCAGCCCTGGTCGGCCTGGGTCACGGTGTCGTGGAACAGGCGCGCGTAGCCGCGCGACGCCCAGTCGGGCCGGGCCGGCGGGGTCGTCGCCTCGGCCCGGCGGGCGAGCTCCGCCTCGTCGACCAGGAGGTCGATGCGCCGGCCCGCCACGTCGAGCCGGATGCGGTCGCCGGTCCGCACCAGCGCCAGCGGCCCGCCGACCGCCGATTCCGGCGTGACGTGGAGCACGATGGTGCCGAAGGCGGTGCCGCTCATCCGGGCATCCGAGATCCGCACCATGTCCTTGACGCCCTGGCGCGCGAGCTTCTTCGGGATCGGCAGGTAGCCGGCCTCCGGCATGCCGGGCGCGCCCTTCGGGCCGGCGTTCCTCAGCACCAGCACGTCGTCGGCCGAGACGTCGAGGTCTGGGTCGTCGATCCGCGCCGCCATGTCGGGGATCGAATCGAACACGAGCGCCCGCCCCTCGTGCTGGAGCAGCCGCGGGGTCGCCGCCGAGTGCTTGATCAGCGCGCCGCGGGGCGCGAGGTTGCCGGTGAGGACCGCCATCGCGCCGACCGGCTTGATGGGCCTGTCCGGCGAGCGGATCACCGTCTGGCCCGGCACGTCCTCGGCCGCCGCCACCACGTCCCGCAGGGTCGCGCCGGTGATGGTCGGGGCGTCGAGGTCGATCAGGGAGCCGAGTTCGGCTAGGAGCTTCGGCACGCCGCCGGCATGGTGGAAATGCTCCATGTAGTGGTCGCCGGACGGCTTGAGGTCGACGAGCACCGGCACCTCGCGGCCGATCGCGTCGAGGCTCGCGAGGTCGAGGTCGATGCCGGCGCGGTTCGCCATGGCGGTGAGGTGGATCACCCCGTTGGTCGAGCCGCCGATCGCCTGCATGACGACCTGCGCGTTGCGGATCGAGGCCTTGGTCATGATCCGGCTCGGCCGCGGTCCGCCGGTCTTCGCCATCGCGGCGGCGCAGGCGCCGCTCGCCTCGGCGAGGCGGATCCGCTCGGCGTGGGGTGCCGGAATCGTGCCGGCCATCGGCAGGGCGAGGCCCATCGCCTCGATCATGCAGGCCATGGTCGAGGCGGTGCCCATCACCATGCAGGTGCCGACGGAGGGCGCGAGGCGCCCGTTGACGGTCTCGATCTCCGCCTCGTCGATCTCGCCGGCCCGGTGCGCCCCCCAGAGGCGGCGGCAATCGGTGCAGGCGCCGAGCACCTCGCCGCGGTGGTGGCCGACCACCATCGGGCCGACCGGGATCACCACGGTCGGCAGGTCGACCGAGGCCGCCGCCATCACCTGGGCCGGCAGGGTCTTGTCGCAGCCGCCGATGACGATCACCGCGTCCATCGGCTGGGCGCGGATCATCTCCTCGGTGTCCATCGCCATCAGGTTGCGCAGGTACATCGAGGTCGGGTGGGCGAAGCTCTCGTGGATCGAGATCGTCGGGAACACCATCGGCATCGCGCCGGCCAGCATCACCCCGCGCTTGGCTGCCTCGATCAGCTGCGCGGCGTTGCCGTGGCAGGGATTGTAGTCCGACGCCGTGTTGGTGATGCCGACGATCGGCCGGTCGAGGGCGTCGTCGGAATAGCCCGCCGCCTTGATGAAGGCCTTGCGCAGGAACAGCGAGAAGCCCGCATCGCCGTAGCTGGTCAGTCCCTTGCGCAGGCCCTTGCCCCGATCCTCGCCCATGGCGTGCTCCCTCCCCCCGGCGTTTGGTCCGGTTCTAAGGGCGGGTCGGGGGTTGTCAATGAAGCTCGCCGGCCCGGTCAGCAACGGAACCGGAGCGCGCACCGGGATGGAGACGGGACCTGCAATCGTCGCCGGGTTGTCGACCGCCGACCGGTATCGATTCGAAGACGATGCCGCATCATCCTCATCCCACCGGCGCCCTCGTCACCAGGCATGACCGAAGGAAACCTCGCGCGGCGGCACCGATGATCGCGGCGAGACCTGGAGCCGCCCTCCGAGGCTACGGCGTGCGGCAGCCCCACCCGGGATGCGGCCGCGGTCGGGAGAGATCGCCCGAAGGTCCGGGGATTCCGATGCCGCATCCCGGCCGATGCGCCGGTCTCCACGGCTCCGGACCGTGCTAAGCGTCTCTCGCGACGCTTCCGGTCGTCGGCCTCCTCCGTCGGGCGGAGCCGGCGCGGCGGGCGCGGCGCGCCCCGACACGGAGACCGCCGGCATGACAGCCCCGTTCGATCCGGCCGCCGCCGGCTGGGAGACCGTCGACATGTCCGAGTTCATGGACCTGATCGGCCCGGTCTGGCAGCGCGCCGACGCGGCGGGCCTGCTGCACGGCCTCGTCGTCGAGGGCAAGCACCGCAACCGCAACGGCGTGGTCCATGGCGGCGTGATGGCGACGCTCCTCGACATGGCGCTCGGCCGCGTCGCGGCCGAGGCCCAGGGCGGGCGCCGGCAGGCGACGATCAGCCTCGACCTGCAATTCCTCGCGCCGGTCGAGACCGGCGAGTTCCTGGTGGCCGAGGGCCGGGTGGTGCGGGCCACCCGCTCGATCCTGTTCATGCAGGGAACCCTGCGGGTCGAGGACCGCGTCTGCGCCGTCGGCCAGGGGGTCTGGAAGATCCTCGGGACCTGACCGCCCCCTGCCCTTCCCGCCGGAGCGATGGCCGCGATGCCCTCTGCGATGTCCCTGGCCGAGCGCCTGGAAGCCAACGCGCTCCTCGACCGCCTCGTCGCCGACGAGCCGACCTTCCCGGACGAGGCGGCGCGGCGCCTGATCGCCCTCCTGCCCGCGCGCAAGCCCCGCCGCTTCACCCTCGATCTCGGCTGGCGGCGCCCGGGCTCGACGTCCCGCGGCCACGCCGCCGGGCACGGAGACGTGGCAATGGAGGAGCCGGGCGAGACGAGGATCTGGTCGAGCGACCCCGGGCCCGTCCTCAGGATCGGCGGCTACGCGGTCACCCACGTGCCCGGCTCGGTCGGGATCGCCCTGATTTGGGAGGAGACCCGGCCGGACCGGTCCGGCCAGTCCTGCATCCTGGTCTACGACGTCGTCACGGGGATTCCGCAAGAGATGCGGATCGCCCGGCAGACGACGATCGGGTTCCTCGGATTGCAGTTCGCGACCGTCCGGTACGTGCCCTGGAAGACCCCGCGCGCCGGCGCCGCGCCGGCGTGAGGAGCGGTCGCGGCCGGCCCTCGCGACGCCGCCCCGCGGGAGAACCGGCGCCCCTTCCCGAAGGCCGCGGGCCGCCGGACCGTTCCCCACCGGCCGGCGATCCGCCTTGTGCTGCGATGCGAAAATCGAACGGAGGTGGAAATCGGCAAGAGGATGTCGTTTTTCTGCAAGTCAGACTTTTCTTCTGACCCACATTACGTACGTCTTCGAGATTTTTGAATGAAAATCCGCGTCGGATGTTACCAATGGGTGATACCGCAGCAAGGGCAGCGGCGTACATCTCATCGCCTGTCGCCGTGAATACCGTCGCGGCGGCGCGCCGGAGGCCGGAAGGCGATTCCCGTATCGCTCTCGCCGTGCGAAGGAGGGACTGAATGCTGTCGACGCATGTCGAGTCCGACAAGTCGTGGCAGGCGTCGGACTGCGTCGTGACCGAGCCGTCCACGATCAGGCGCGCCATCACGGCGGCGTCGGTCGGGAACATCACCGAGTGGTACGATTTCGGCGTCTACGCCTATTTCGAGCCGACGATCCAGAAGGTGTTCTTCTCGAACCTGTCGCATACGGCGGGTCAGATCGCGACCTTCGGGCTGTTCGCGGTCTCGTTCCTGATCCGGCCGATCGGCGGCGTGTTCTTCGGCTTCCTGGCCGACCGCATCGGCCGCAACCGGGTGCTGGCCGCCACGATGATCCTGATGGCCGTCGGGACCTTCGCGATCGGCTGCATCCCGAGCCAGGAGAGCATCGGCCTGCTGGCTCCGCTGCTGCTGCTCTTCGCCCGCCTCGTCCAGGGCTTCTCCACCGGCGGCGAGTACGGCAACGCGATGACCTTCATCGCCGAGTACGCCCCCGACCGCCGCCGCGGCTTCCTCGGCAGCTGGCTCGAATTCGGCACCTTCACCGGCTACCTGCTGGGGGCGATCGTGGTGACGGTGGCCCACGCGGCGCTCACCGAGGAGCAGCTGCTGTCCTGGGGCTGGCGCGTGCCGTTCTTCCTCGCCCTGCCGCTCGGGCTCGTCGGCGTCTACCTGCGGACCCGGCTCGCCGAGACGCCGGCCTTCGCCGCCCTCGAGCAGGAGGCCGACGACCGCGAGAAGGCGCAGCGCGTCGGCCAGACGCTGAAGGACGTGCTCGCCCTGTGGCCGTACCTCCTCGTCTGCATGGGCCTGGCGCTGGCCTGGAACGTGCCGAACTACATGCTGACCTCGTACATGCCGACCTACGTCACCCAGACCCTGCCGATGATGCAGAAGGCCGGCGGGATGTCGGCCACCGCCTCGGAGGTGCTGCAGATCGCCGTCATGGTGATCGCGCTCCTGTCGATCCCGCTGATCGGCTGGCTGTCCGACCGCTTCGGCCGCAAGCCCTTCGTGCTCGCCGGCTCGGTCGGCCTCGTCGTGCTCGCCTACCCGATGATCCTGCTGATCCGCAGCCAGAGCGAGGTCACCGCCTTCCTCGGTCTGCTGATCCTGGGGATGCTGCTGATCTGCTTCAGCGCCACGATGCCCTCGACCCTGCCGGCGCTGTTCCCGACGCGGCTGCGCGCCAGCGGCCTGTCGGTGGCCTTCAACATCTCGGTCTCGCTCTTCGCCGGGACGACCTCGGTGGTGGTGGGCTCGCTCGTCGCGCTGACCGGCGACCTCAATTGGCCGGCCTACTACCTGGCGCTCGCCGGCCTCGTCGGGACGGTGTCGATCCTGGCGATCCGCGAGCCCGGCGGCGCGACGATGTGGGGCTCGCCCCCGGCGGCCGAGAGCGCGGCGGAGGCCCACGACCTGATCGCGTCGCTTCCCGATACGGCGCCCGTGCCGGTCGCGCCCGGGGGGAGCAGGGTGGCCTGAGCGCCCACGTGATCGACCCCGACGGCCGATCCACCCTCCGCGTCATTCCGGGGCCGCGAAAGCGGAACTCGAGACGGCCACCGCGCCCGAACCCTCCCCCCTCTGCGTGGGAGGATGCCCCACGGAGTGGGGCGGGAGAGGGGAGCCACGGTTTCGGACAAGACTGGACCGTTGTGAGGCGCGCCAAGTCCTGAACCGTCGCGCTGCCCCTCTCCCGGCCTGCTCCGCGGGCCACCCTCCCCCGCAGAGGGCAGGACTGTCCGGGGAAAATCTCCTATAGAAACAAGCGCGGGATCCCCTCTCCCGAGTGGGAGAGGGGTAGGGGTGAGGGTG
>NZ_LWHQ01000024.1:0-10939 GCF_001653715.1 Methylobacterium platani | reverse complement strand
GTGTCACCCTCACCCCCGACCCCTCTCCCACACGGGAGAGGGGAGGCGCGCCATTCCTTTCCCCGGACAGCCCTGCGCAGAGGGGGGAGGGTTGATGCGCGGCGGCTGTCGCTCCCGCACCGCGCAACCTTCTGTGCCGTGTACCGTACGGAGACGGCACCGCCGGCAGGCGCGACCTCCCCGCTCCCTACCGGCCGGGCCCCACCTCCCGCGAGAAAGCAGCCCATGGACCAGGCGAAGCCCACGAACATCACCAGGACCGGCACCAGGATCGCCCGGGCGGGGGCGGGAGCCGGGCGGGCGGGCTTCGTCACGGTCCGGGGCGCGCGGGAGCACAACCTGCGCGACGTGGACGTCGAGATGCCCCGCGACGCCCTCGTGGTGTTCACCGGCGTCTCCGGCTCGGGAAAATCCTCGCTCGCCTTCGGCACCCTCTACGCCGAGGCGCAGCGCCGCTACTTCGAATCGGTCGCTCCCTACGCGCGGCGGATGATCGACCAGGTCGGCGTGCCGGACGTCGATGCCATCGAGGGCCTGCCCCCGGCGGTCGCGCTCCAGCAGCAGCGCGGCACCCCGAGCGCGCGCTCCTCGGTCGGCAGCGTCACCACGCTGTCGAGCCTGGTGCGGATGATGTACTCGCGCGCCGGCTCCTACCCGCCGGGCCAGCCGATGCTGTTCGCCGAGGATTTCTCGCCCAACACGCCGCAGGGCGCCTGCCCGTCCTGCGGCGGCCTCGGCCGGGTCTACAGCGCCACCGAGGCCTCGATGGTGCCCGACCCGTCGCTGACGATCCGCGAGCGGGCCGTCGCGGCCTGGCCGCAGGCCTGGGGCGGGCAGAACCTGCGCGACATCCTGGTGAGCCGCGGCGTCGACGTCGACACGCCCTGGCGGGACCTGCCGCGGGCGCTGCGGGACTGGATCCTGTTCACCGACGAGCAGCCCCAGGAGCCGGTCTATGCCGGGCTGACCCCGGAGCAGACCAGGATCGCCCGCCGGCGCCGCCTCGAGCCGAGCTACACAGGCACCTTCACCAGCGCCCGCCGCCACGTGATGCACGCCTTCACGAACTCGCAGAGCGCCCTGATGCGGCGGCGCGCCGCGAGCTACCTCGTGAGCGAGGATTGCCCGGCCTGCCACGGCAAGCGCCTGAAGCCGGAGGCGCTCTCCGTCACCTTCGCCGGCCTCGATATCGGCGAGATGTCGCGGATGCCGCTCTCCGACCTCGCCGAGGCCCTGGCGCCGGCGGCCGAGGACGGGCTCGGCGACGACGGGTCAACCGACACCCTCGACCGCGAGGCCGGCCGGCGCGACCGGGCGGCGCGGGTCGCCGCCGGCGGCTCGGCCCATGCGGGTGCGCCCGACATGCGGGCGACGCCGAACCTCTCGATCGAGAAGCGCCTCGCCGCGCAGCGGCTCGCCGCCGACCTCGTCGACCGGATCGGGACGCTCACCGATCTCGGCCTCGGCTACCTCTCGCTCGACCGCGTCACCACCACCCTGTCCTCGGGCGAATTGCAGCGCCTGAGGCTCGCCACCCAGCTGCGCTCGCAGCTCTTCGGCGTGGTCTACGTCCTCGACGAGCCGACGGCGGGCCTCCATCCCGCCGACGGCGACGCCATGCACGACGCGCTCGCCGGATTGCTGGAGGCGGGCAACTCGCTGTTCGTCGTCGAGCACGACATCGGGACGATGCGCCGGGCCGACTGGCTCGTCGATGTCGGCCCCGCCGCCGGCGAGCACGGCGGCACGATCCTCTACAGCGGGCCGCCGGAGGGCCTGCGGGAGGTCGAGGCATCGCGCACCCGCCTGCACCTGTTCGGCCTCGCCGCGCCGCCGGCCGCGAAGCGGCGCGAGCCGGCCGGGTGGCTGCGCCTGGAGGATGTCAGCCGCAACAGCCTGCGCGGGGTGTCGGCCGCCTTCCCGCTCGGCTGCCTCACCGCCGTGACCGGGATCTCGGGCTCCGGCAAGTCGAGCCTGGTCAGCCAGGCGCTCCTCGACCTCGTCGGCGCGCATCTCGGCCGGCCGGGCGAGACCGACGACGAGCCCGAGGACCCGCTCGACGAGGCGCCCCGCCCGACGCAAGGCCGCATCGCCGGCGGCATGGAGACGATCCGGCGCCTGGTGAAGGTCGACCAGAAGCCGATCGGGCGCACGCCGCGCTCGAATCTCGCGACCTATACCGGCCTGTTCGACGCCGTCCGCAAGCTGTTCGCCGCGACCCCGGAGGCGCGACGGCGCCGCTACGATGCGGGGCGCTTCTCGTTCAACGTCGCCAAGGGCCGCTGCCCGGTCTGCGAGGGCGAGGGCTTCGTCAGCGTCGAGCTCCTGTTCATGCCGAGCGTCTACGCCCCCTGCCCGACCTGCCACGGCGCCCGCTACGCGCCGGAGACGCTGGAGGTGACCTGGAACGGCATGAGCATCGCCGACGTGCTCGGGCTCACGGTCGAGCGCGCCTGCGCGGCCTTCGCCGACGAGCCCTCCGTCCTGCGGCCGCTCGCTCTCCTGCGCGATCTCGGCCTCGGCTACCTGCGGCTGGGCCAGCCGGCGACCGAGCTCTCCGGCGGCGAGGCCCAGCGGATCAAGCTCGCGACCGAGCTGCAGCGGGGCCAGCGCGGCGGCACGCTCTACGTCCTCGACGAGCCGACGACGGGGCTGCACCCGACCGACGTCGACCGGCTGATGCTCCAGCTCGACGGGCTGGTCGACGCCGGCAACACCGTCGTGATGGTCGAGCACGACATGCGCGTGGTGGCGGGCGCCGACCACGTCATCGACATGGGCCCGGGCGCCGGCAATCTGGGCGGCCACGTCGTCGCCGCCGGCCGGCCGGAGGTCGTCGCGGCCGCCGCCGACAGCCGCACGGCACCGTACCTGCGCGAGGAGCTGGCGGTGGGTGGGGAGGCGGAAAAGGCGTCGGGCTGACGTTTCCTCGCAAGCCTCCCCCTTTCCCGGACGACTGTAGCGTCAGCGAAAGGAGATCCGGGATCCAGCACAATAAGTGCCGCGAAGCGGCTCTATATTTGCAACTCTGCAAGACGCAAGGACGCCTCGCGGCTTTTTCTGCTGGATCCCGGATCTCCTTCCACTTCGCTTCAGTCGTCCGGGAAAGAGCAAGGCTCATCGGAGAGCTTCAGCCCGCGCGCTCGTGTATCGTGTCGCAACGCGATCGGGCGTCGGGCCAGAGGCCGGGCATCCGCCCGCCTCCTCACCCGTTCATTGGCCATTTCGGCGCCGCCGCCGCGAAGGCCTCCGGGAACACCGTGACGAACGTGCCGCCCCGGTACTGGATCAGGACCGGATCGCACAGGACGTTCTGGCCGTCCGGGCCGAAGGCGATGCCGCGCCAGGGCATGATGGTCTGCTCGGCCGGGGTCTTGGTGGCGGCGAGCGCCTCGCGGATCTTCGCGCCGTCGAGGGAGCGGGCCCGGTCGATCCCGTCGGCCAGCACCAGCATCGCCTCGACGAGGCGCGAGGTGTTGTCGTTGAGGTCGCGGCCGGCCCGGGCCTTGTACATCTCGTTCACGACTCCGATCGACGGGCGCTTCTTGGCGAGGTCGAGGGCGAAGGAGGCGCGGCTGATCAACCCGTCGAGCTTGTCGCCGACGCTCTCGAAGGTCGCCTTCTCGGCGAAGCCCGCGGCCTGGGCGATCATGTTGCGCGGCTTGTAGCCGAGCTCCGCCATGGTCTTCACCAGCAGGATCGAATCCGTGGTGTAGCTCGACGGCAGCACCACGTCGGCGTCGGCGCTCTTGAGCTGCTGCACCTCGGCCGTGAGCGAGGGCGAGTTCGAGCGGTACTTCACGTCGGCCGCGACCTTGTAGCCGCGCTCGGCCGCGAGCTTGCGCTGCACGGTCGAGGAATCGACGCCGAAGATCGTGTCCTCGTAGAACAACGCCACCGTGTCGACCTTGGCGCCCTTCTTCCGCTCGGCGTCGAGCAGGTCGAAGATCGCGGCCGAGAACATCTCGTCGTGGGCGGCCGGGCGGAAGAAATACTTGAGGTTGCGCCGGTGCAGGCTCGGCGACGAGCTGTCGGCGGCGACGAAGGGCACGCCGTAGCGCTCGCAGGTCACGCTGACGGTGGCGGCGACCGAGGAATGGTAGGTGCCGACGATGCCCGCCACCTTGTTCTGGGTGATCAGCCGCTCGGCCTCCGAGCGGCCCTTCTGCGGGTCGGCCTGGTGGTCGGCCATCACGAGGCGGATCTTCGCCCCGCCGAGCCCGGCGAGCCCCGCGGCGCGGGCGCCCGGCAGGTCGAGGTCGTGGACGCCGTTGACGATCTCGATCGCCGTCTCGAGGGCGTGGCGTCCGTCGACCCCGACCTGGGCGTTCGCCCCCGACATCGGGTAGACGGCACCGATCAGCACCTCCTCGGCCGCGCGGGCCGGACGGGCTCCCGCCACGGCCGCGAGGGCGGCGGCGCCACCGAGCAGGACGTCTCTGCGATGCATCATCGGGTCCTCTGAACGACCGGGAAGCGAGCCTGTCCCTGCAAGGAGAGTGCCGCAGACGCGAGCGCGGCCGAACCAAGAAAGGCGCGCGAGGAACAAGCTGTGCTTGCCGATCCGGACCGGTTCACGGTCGGGCGGGTCATCCTTCGTCGAGCCCCGGCCCCCGCGCCCACTCCTCCGCCAGCACCCAGTCGCAGAAGGCCGCGACGCCCTTCAGGCGGCGATGCGAGCGCGGCAGGACGAGGTAGAAGCCCGGGATGTCAGCGGGGTCCATGCCGGCGAGCGCATCGAGGCCGAACGGGGCGACGAGGCGGCCGGCCTGCAGGTCCTCGACCGCGTCGAGCCGGGAGATCAGCCCGATTCCGAGCCCCGAGAGCGCCGCCCGCCGCATGCTCGCCGCGTCGTGGACCTGGATCTCGTTGCGCAGGGCGGCGCCCCCGACGCCGAGATGCGCCAGCACCCGCGGCCAGAGATCGCCCGCCAGGACGAGGTGGACGAGCGGCGCGCGCGGCAGGTCCCCGGGGCCGGCGAGGCGCCCGGCGAGGGCGGGCGAGCAGCACACGATCTTGGGGTCGCGCACCAGCAGCGTCGCCTCGTAGTCCCGCCACTGGCCGAAGCCCCACTGGATCGCCACGTCGACCTCGTCGGCGGCGAAATCGGGCATCTCGACCATCGTCTTGATGCGGATGTCGGCTCCCGGCAGGCGGGCGCGGAAGCGGTCGAGCCGGTCGACGAGGTAGCGGGTGGCGAAGTAGGGGCTGACGTTGAGGTCGATCCGGTCGCGCTGCCCGACGCGGGCGACCCGCCGCACGCCCTCCCGGAACTCGTCGAAGCCGCTCTCGACGAAGTGCGCGAGGAGAACGGCGGCCTCCGTCGGCACGATCGTGCGCCCGCGCCGGTCGAACAACGCCACCGCGAGGGCGTCCTCGAGGAGCCGGATCTGCTGGCTCACCGCCTGGGGGCTGACGAGGAGATCGTCGGCGGCGCCCCGGAAGCTGCCGTGGCGCATCACCGCGTGGAAGACCCGCAGGGCGTTGAGCGGGGGAAGACGCACGCCGTCCGATCTCATCGCCTCGCGTCGCGCGCTCCGGTCACGGTTGGTCCGCCGACCGATCCGGCCAGCCAGCCAGCCAGCCAAGTGATCGATCTGCGAGAATGTCGGACCCTTATACGAATGTCTCCTGCGTCACGTCCAGGAACGCGCCGAAGGATTGCAGCGCATCGTCGAGCCGGTCACGCATCGACAATGCAACGAAGAGCGCGCACGATCTCGCCTGACAGTTAATGGACTTCGCCGGATTGAATTCGATATCCGTAAATCCCGCCATCCGGTCCAACCGCCGCAGCCAATCCCTATGAGCATACAAGGCGTTTATATAGAGCCAATCGTAAAATGCGGTCGGAGGCGAGAGCGGAAATTCCTCTCCTTCGAAGATAAATCCGATCAATCTTCCAGAACCCTTGAGGCGATCGTCTTTCTTGGCTTCGCGGCTTGTCTTTTCGTAGAGATCAATGTACGGTCCGCCACGTTCGAAAACCTTACTGCCCTGGAATGCACATTCGACCGTCGTCTCCCGGCCATTGACTCTTATCTTTTGATGAAAAGCACTTAATTTTACGCCGACTTCCAAATCCGACTTGCTGGAGATTTCGAGCAAGGGAAAATATCCGGACCGCTCTGCGCTGTGATGCAGCTCGGCGACATTCTTCTTCTTTTGGACCGCAGACATGCCAGGGTGCCATTGGAACGGCACGAGGACTGTATCGACCAAGCGCCCCCCAATCTGGCAGGGCAGAAAGACCGGACGTTCAGCCATCGATATTTCTTATGAATTGCAATGGAACGCTATCCGGCACGAGAATTTCGTATTTCTTGGCTTCGATCCGGCGCTTTTTAATTTCAGGATCTTTCCAATCAGTCCCCTGATAAATAACCTCCAGGTCGAGGGTATCGATCTGCGTGGACGGGTCCATCGTCACCATGTCGCTTCTATTGGAAACGCCATTGGTGATCCTCACGCCGGCCTGCTTGATGATCGCCGGATCGATCCGTAGCCAGACCGTGTTCTGGACACGTCCTTCGTTGCGCGCTTTGTACTCCATCGGATGATCGTTCATGAAGCACAGATGGACATAGGCATCCATTCCGAACATCCGATCCGCATCCTTGCTCCAGTCATTACCCCCGGGCGCCGGGGACTGCAACCCTCGTCGGGTCAGTTCCCGCATCGACAAGAGGCCACCATTCCCGCGGATGGACGGGATATTCCTTGGATCGGTAAAATGATAGAAACAGGTGTGATGCCCGCTCTGAGCGACTCTCTTCAGAAAATCGTCAAGCAATATCGCCTCCCCAGCCAGGACCGCGCACCAGCGGTCCGCTGTTGTCCGTTCTTATGGAGGCAACTTCGACTTGACACACAAGAACGTCAAGTTTCAATTTCAATACTTGCTCTAACAATATTATTACAACTATCTAAATATATTTATTGTGCATAATAAAAATATTCTATCGGATCGAATTACGCGAAATAGTGCTTGTGCCGTGAACAAATGCGGCTTGGATATCGCGGTGTCTTTCCACGGATAAAAAATTTCCGCAGGTGTCCCTTTCATGGGCCGGACGTCGGACGCTCCGGGCTCCACACGGTCCGACCTCTCCTGTGCGGCGCTCCGCCGGTCTCAGCCCGTCACGTAGCCCTTGCGCCGGTCGTCCTCCCGCGCCGCCGGATCGCGGTCGGCCGGATCGCCGAAGCCCCCTCCCCCGGGGACCGTCAGGATCAGGCGACGGCCCGCCGGCACGTGCTGCCAGCCCTTGCCCCGCATCCGGGTCCCGTCGTCGAGATGGACGCCGCCCGGCGCGCCGTCCCCGCCGCCGTCGCGGCCCTGGGCCGGGTTGTCGATCCGGTCGAACATCGCCGAGAAGGCGAAGTCGTGCCCGGCCTCGGCGGCGATCTCGATGACCTGGCCGAGGCCGCCGCGCCAGGTGCCGGCGCCGCCGGAATCCGGCCGCAGCTCCTTGCGCCAGATCACCACCGGGCCGGTCTGCTCGGTCGCCTCGATCGGCATCGTGTGCACGCCCGACGGGAAGGCCGTGGCCGAGAGCCCGTCGAGGCCCGGCCGCGCGCCCATGCCGCCGGAATTGAACATCAGGACCTCGGCCCGGCGGCCCTCGGCCCCCGCGACCGGGCGCAGCGACAGGTGGATATTCCAGAGCGAGGCCGCGCCCTCGGCGAGCACCTTCCCGGGCAGCGCCTTGGCGAGCGCACCGAGCACCAGGTCCGGCACGAGGTGGCCGAGCACGTGGCGCAGGCTCACCGGGGCCGGGCGCGGCGCGTTGAGGATGTTCTCCGGCGAGGCGACCGTGAAGACGGCGAGCGAGGCGGCGTTGTTCGGGATGTCGGGCGCCACCACGCATTTCAGCGCGTAGGAGGCGTAGGCCTTGCTGTAGATGATCGGCACGTTGATGCCCCAGCGGCTCACCGGGGCGCTGCCGTCGAAATCGACGTGGACGCTCTCCTCGCCGATCGCGATCCGGACCGCGAGGGGAATCGGCGCGTCGTAGCCGTCGGTCATCAGGGTGTTCGACCACGCGCCCTTCGGCAGCGCGCGGATGCGCTCGGCCATGGCGGCCGCGGTCCGGGTGAAGATGAAGTCGGTGAGCGGGTCGAGGGTGGCGAGCCCGGTCTCGCGCATCATCGCGACGAGGCGGCGATGGCCGACCTCGTTGCAGGCGGCGAGCGAGTAGAAGTCGCCGACGACCTGGTTGGGCTCGCGCACGTTCCGGCGCAGGATCCGCACGAGGTCGTGGTTGACGGTGCCGCGGTCGATGAACCGCATGATCGGGATCTGGATCCCCTCCTCGTAGACCGACTGGCCGTCGGCGCCGAAGCCGCGCCCGCCGACATCGACCACGTGGGCGGTGCAGGCGAAGAACCCGACCAGCACCCCGTCGAGGAAGGACGGCGACACCATGGTGATGTCGTGCAGGTGCCCGGTCCCGAGCCAGGGATCGTTGGTGACGTAGGTGTCGCCCTCCTGCATCTCGGCCGGCGGAATCTCCGCCATGAAGTTCCCGACGGCTTCCGCCATGGTGTTGACGTGGCCGGGCGTGCCGGTGACCGCCTGGGCGAGCATGCGGCCTTCCGGGTCGAACACCCCGGCCGAGAGGTCGCCGGCCTCGCGCACCGAGGTCGAGAAGGCGGTGCGCAGGAGCGTCGTCGCCTGCTCCTCGACGACCGAGATCAGCCGGTTCCACATCACCTGCAGGCGGATGTCGTCGATCGCGCTCATGAGCCGAAGCCTTTCCGGACGAGCAGGAGCGAGCCGTCGCCCTGGAGCACGGCGTCGAACCGGGAGGTCACGACCGTCGAGGTCTCGCGCTCGACGACGATGGCGGGCCCCTCGACCCGGTCGCCGGGCCTCAGCGCGTCCCGGGCGACGATCGCGCTGTCGCGGGTCTCGCCGCTCGCCGGATCGAAGACCGGGCGCCGCGCCGCGGGAGCGGCGCCGAGCCGCCCGGCCGCGTCGAGGGCGTGGCGGGCGGGGGCCTCGCGCACGTCCTGCACCTTCACCGAGACGGTGACGATCTCGATGTCGAGCCCTTCCAGCCCGTCGACCGGCCGGCCGAAGAAGCGGGCGTAATGGGTGCGGAAGAGGTCGCGCAACGATCCGGCGTCGGCGGCGCCGTCGGGCAGCGGCACCGGAATCTCCCAGCCCTGGCCGGCATAGCGCATGAAGGCCGTGACCTCGCGGACGAGCGGCGCCTGCGTCCCGGCGCGCACGAAGCGCTCGGCCGTCCCGCTCAGGGCCGCGATCGTCGCGGCGAGTTCCGCGCCGTCGAGGGCCGAGAGCTGGAACAGGCGCGAGCCCACCGCCTCGTAGCCGAACGGCGCCTTGAGGAAGCCGATCGCCGAGCCGACGCCGGCGCCGGCCGGGATCAGGCAGCGGTCGATCTCGAGCTTCTCGCACAGCCGCGCGGCGTGCAGCGGCGCGGCGCCCCCGAAGGCGATCATCACGCTGCCGGCGAGGTCGCGGCCGTTCTCGACCGCGTGGACGCGGGCGGCATTCGCCATGTTCTCGTCGACCACCTCGACGATGCCGAAGGCGGCCGGGACCGGCGCGAGGCCGAGCCTGTCGCCGACCTCCCCGGTCACCGCCGCCTCGGCCGCGGCGCGCGACAGCCGGATCGCCCCGCCCGCGAAGGCGTCGGGATCGAGCTTGCCGAGCAGCAGGTCGGCATCGGTGATGGTGGGCCGTGCGCCGCCGCGGCCGTAGCAGGCCGGGCCCGGCTCCGAGCCGGCGCTGTCCGGCCCGGTCTGGATCCGGCCCATCGCGTCGACCGAGGCGATCGAGCCGCCGCCGGCCCCGATCTCGATCATCTCGATCACCGGGATCGAGATCGGGATGCCGGAGCCCTTCGCGAAGCGGGTGGTGCGCGCGACCTCGAAGCTGCGCGCGGTGCGCGGCTGGAAATCCTCGATCAGGCAGATCTTCGCGGTGGTGCCGCCCATGTCGTAGGAGACGGTGCCGGCGAGGTCGAACCGGCGCGCGACGTCGGCGGCGAAGATCGCCCCGCCGGCCGGGCCGGATTCGACGAGGCGGACCGGGAACTCGGAGGCGGTCGCGAGGGAGACGAGGCCGCCGCCGGAATGGATCATCACCACCGGGCAGGTCGCCCCGGCCTCCCGCAGGCGGTGCTCGAGCCGGCCGAGGTAATCCGCCATCAGCGGGCGCACGTAGGCGTTGGCGCAGACGGTGGTGAAGCGCTCGTATTCCCGCATCTGCGGCGAGACCTCGGCCGAGATCGAGATCGGCACGCTCAAGGTGCGGGCCAGGATCTCGCGGGCCCGCCGCTCGTGGGCCGGGTTGGCGTAGGCGTGGATGAAGCCGATCGCCACCGCCTCGTAGCCGCCGGCCGCGAGCGTCGCCGCCAGGGCCTCGAGGCCGGCCTCGTCGAGGGGCATCAGCTCGTCGCCCCGCGCCCCGATCCGGCCGCGCACCGGGAACCGGTCCTCGCGCGGCACCAGCGGCGCCGGGAGCCGGATGTCGAGGTCGTACTGCGCGAACCGGTTCTCGGTCCGCATCTCGATCACGTCGCGAAACCCCTCCGTCGTCACGAAGGCGGTGCGGGCGCCGCGCCGCGCGATCAGCGCGTTGGTGGCGAGCGTGGTGCCGTGGATCGCGAGGTCGAGATCGGCCGGCGCGATGCCGGCCTCGCGCGTCAGGAGCGCCAGCCCGTCGAGGATCGCCTGCTCGGGCGCCGCGTAGGTGGTGAGCACCTTGGTCGAGTGCAGGCGGCCCCGCACGTCGAGGACGAGGTCGGTGAAGGTGCCGCCGATATCGGCACCGAGGCGGATCTGCGAGGTCGTCGTCATGCCGGCTCGGACCTTAGACGCCGCACGGGTCGCGACGAACCGAAGAAAACGTCGGCACCGGAAAGCTCTCCTTGTCGATCGGCCATGATTCTAGAGGCTGTTACGGACCGGC
>NZ_LWHQ01000023.1:45152-116452 GCF_001653715.1 Methylobacterium platani | reverse complement strand
GGCCTGCCGCGCGGCGCTCGCGGCCGCGGTGGCGCCGCGCGGCCGCGTCGTCGACTGGTCCGGCGACAGGCCCGAGCTGCACGGGCCCGACCTGTTCTTCGACGCCTCGCATTACCGCCACCCCGTCGCGCGACGTCTGGAGGCGGACATCGCGGCGGCGCTCGGAGCCCCGGCGGCTGGTGCAGATGGCCGACGACCGTGACACGTTTGCAGCAGAGCGCTCCCGTCCCCTGGTCCGGTCCTTGCGTGTCGGTCCAGGGACATTGTGATGTCGTGCAGCCTCTATTATAGGGCTGCGCCAAGTGGGCTGCGGCCATGACGACGGCTGCGGTCAGGACAACAGCTGATTTCCGAGGGGCGCGATGGCGAAGATCGTGATCGAGGAGGGCTATGCCCCCAATGACGCCGAGCCCTTCATGAACGAGCGTCAGCGGGAGTATTTTCGCCGCAAGCTCCAGGGTTGGAAACAAGACATTCTGCGCGAGGCCCAGGACACCCTGGTGGCGCTGCAGAGCGAGAACGAGAACCACCCCGACCTGACCGACCGCGCCTCGTCCGAGACCGACCGGGCGATCGAGCTGCGCGCGCGCGACCGCCAGCGCAAGCTGATCGCCAAGATCGACTCGGCCCTCGCCCGGATCGAGGACGGCTCCTACGGCTATTGCGAGGAGACCGGCGAGCCGATCTCCCTCAAGCGCCTGGAGGCCAGACCCATCGCGACGCTGTCGCTGGAGGCGCAGGAGCGCCACGAGCGCCGGGAGCGGGTGTACCGGGACGATTGAGGGCCCGCCGCGGCTTCGGCGGCCTCTCCTTTTCCCGGACAGCCTTGCCGTAGAAGGGGAGGGTCGAAGTACGGCGGATGCGGCGCTTTTTCGTGGCGACACTGGAAACGAGGGCGGCCCCGGCGGGGAGTGCCGGGGCCGCGCCGCATCCGGGGGCTCGAGGGGGAGCGCGCCGCCCGGTGCGGGATCCTGATAGGCCGTTCGTTAGAACGGCACCGTTCGTCAGAACGGCAGCACGACGTCGAGGAATTGCTGGCCGTAGCGCGGCTGCTGCACGTCGGTGATCTGGCCGCGGCCGCCATAGGCGATGCGGGCCTGGGCGATCTTGCTCGAATCGATGGTGTTGTCGGACTCGATGTCCTCCGGCCGCACCACGCCGCCGACGATCAGCTCGCGCACCTCGAAGTTGATGCGGATCTCCTGGCGGCCTTCCAGCACCAGGTTGCCGTTCGGCAGCACCTGCGTGACGATCGCCGCCACGCTGGTGGTCACCGTCTCGGCCCGCTGCACCGAGCCGGCGCCGTCGTTGCTGGTGACGGCATCCGCCGTCAGGAGCTTCGAGGGGTCGGCGCCGCCGAGGAGCTTGGTCTTCGTCTCGAGGCCGAAGGCGTTCGGCAGCCCGAACGACTCGTTGCTGGCGCGCGAGCGCTTGGTCTCGTTGTTGAGGTTGGCCTTGTCGGTGACGTTGATCTTCACCGTCAGGAGGTCGCCGACCTTGGCGGCGCGCTGGTCCTTGAAGAAGGCGCGCGAGCCGGTGCGCCAGAGCGAGTTCGAGGCGTAGGAGACCGGCTGGACGTCGGGCATCGGCAGCCGCACCGGGCGGTAGCCGGGCTGCGCGGTCGGGTCCTCGATCGCCGAGAGCACCGGCGTCGCGCCGATGTTCGAGAGCCGGTCGACGGTGTTGCAGCCGGCGAGCAGCGCGCCCGCGAGGCCGACGACGATGAGGCGGGAGGCGGACATCTCAGGCCCTCCTCACGGCCGGGCCGAGGCGAGCCGGCCGGGGGCGGCCGGGGTCGCGGCGGTCACGGGCACGATCGGCGCCACGGTGACGCGGCCGGGGCCGATCACGGTGGCCTGGATCACCTTCTTGGAGACCGGGTTGATCACCCCGATCACCGCCCCGAGGGGCCCGCCCTCGCGGGCCTGGCCGCGCAGGGCGAGCGCCACGCCGGGGGTCTCGTACACGATGGTCACCGCCTCGCCGCGGGCGACGAGGTCCGGCCGGGTGAGCTCGCCGGAGCGCAACGCCGTGCCGGCGCCGAGCGGCTTCTGCGCCACTTGGCCGACGAAGGCGGCGGCATCCGCCGCGATGTCGGCCGGCAGGCCGTCGCGCGGGCGGCGCTCGACCGCGATGTCGGGGGCCGACAGCGTCTCGCCCCGGTTGATCGAGCGGGTCAGCACCGCGACGTCGGCCATCTCGACCAGCTGGCCGGAGACCCGCAGCGAGGCCTGGCGCTCGCCCACCACCACCAGGGCGGTGACGCGGCGGCTGCGGGGATCGTAGGTCACCTCCTGGGCGGTGACGCTCGCGATCAGGTCCGGCGGCACCGTCAGCACCGGCGGCTCGCCCTCGAAGGCGACCGTGACGAAGCCGGTATCGATCCCCCGGACCTTGGCGAGCGCCGCCTTCAGGGCGCCCTCGATCTCCGGCGCGGCGATGCGGCGGGCCGCGCGCTGCACCGAGATCTGCAGCCGGCCGCCGCTCTCCGGCGCGTCGAGCCCGAGCCCGGCCGTCGCCTCGACGATGCGCCGGACCTGGATCGTGCCGGAGGTGCCCAGCGCCGGCGCCCGGAACAGCGCCTTGTGGGCCAGCGCCGGCGGCGCCCCGGCGACGAGGTCGCCGAGCGTGATGACGTCGCGCTCGGCGGTGATGTCGCCCTTGAGCGCGAGGCGCGGGGCCTCGCCGGCCAGAACCGGCAGGGTGAGGGCGCCGAGCGCCAGGAGCGTGAGGGCGGTGCGCGACAGGATGCCGGGGCCGAGCAGCATGCGGCGCGCCTGCGGGGCGGCAAGGGTGCGGGCGGGACGAGCGGGGCGGATCATCGGGGCGCTCATCCGCGGAACATCTGCGAGGTGGTGGAGAGCATCTGGTCGGCGGCGGTCACGACCTTCGAGTTCATTTCGTAGGCGCGCTGCGCGGCGATCAGCGAGGAGATCTCCGAGACCGCGTTGACGTTGGCCTCCTCGAGGTAGCTCTGCTGCAGGTTGCCGAACCCGTCGGTGCCGGGATTGCCGGTGATCGGCGGGCCCGAGGCCAGGGTCTCGACGAACAGGTTGTCGCCGATCGATTCGAGGCCGACCTTGTTGACGAACCGGGCCATCTGGATCTGGCCGAGGTTCTGCGGCGCGGTCTGGCCGGGGATCGTCGCCTGGACGATGCCCGAGGCGCTGATCGTGACGCTGGTGGCGTTGTTCGGCACCGTGATGTTCGGGTTCATCAGGTAGCCCTCGCGGGTGACGATCTGCCCCTGCGAATCGAGGTCGAACGAGCCGTCGCGGGTGTAGGAGGTGCGCCCGTCCGGCATCGTGACCTGGAAGAAGCCCTCGCCGCGCACGGCGATGTCGTAGGTCTTCTCGGTCGAGGTCAGGGTGCCCTGCGACATCACCCGGGCGGTCGAGGTGGTCTTGACGCCCGAGCCGATGGCGAGGCCCGCCGGCAGCTGGTTGTTCTGGTCCGAGGTCGCGGTGCCGGCCCGGCGCAGGTTCTGGTAGAGCAGGTCCTGGAAATGCGCCTGCTGGCGCTTGTAGCCGGTGGTGCGCAGGTTCGCGATGTTGTTCGAGATGACCTGGACGTTGAGTTCCTGGGCCGCCATGCCGGTGGCGGCGGCGTAGAGCGCGCGCATCGTCTGGGATTCCCTTATGCGTTGCCGACGTCGGCGAGGCGCTGGATCGCCTGGCCGCGCAGGGAATCGAGCCGCGAGACCGTGTCGGAGACGAGCTGGTAGGTGCGGTTCACCTCCAGCATCCGGCTCATCGCGAGCACCGGGCGGACGTTCGAGCGCTCGAGCGCGCCCGGCTCGATCCGCCCCTGCGGGCCGGCTGCCTGCGCCGGCGCGGTCGAGGAATAGAGATTGCCGCCGGCATTCGTCAGGGCTTGCGGGTTGGCGAAGGTGACGAGGCGCAGGCGGCCGCGGGTGCCCTGGTTGGTCGAGACGGTGCCGTCCGGCCCGAGGGCCAGCCCGGTCTCCTGCTGGCCGATCTGAATGGGGCCGCCGTCGCCGAGCACGAGGTTGCCGTCGCTCGTCACGATCTGCCCCTGCGCGTTCAGCTCGAAGGCGCCGTTGCGGGTGTAGCGCTCGCCCTGCGGGGTCTGCACCGCGAAGAAGGCATCGCCGCGGATCGCGGCGTTGAGCGGGTTGCCGGTCGCCTCGATCGGTCCCTGCGACAGGTCGAGCGGCGTGCCCGAATCGATGACGTAGGAGAGCTTGCGGTCGGAGCGCTGGAACGTCTCCGCGCTCGCCTTCGGCATCAGGTATTCCTGGAAGCGCGTCGTGCGCGCCTTGAAGCCCGTCGTGGTGACGTTGGCCATGTTGTTGGCGATGACCTCGAGCTCGCGCCCGAGGGCCATCTGGGACGAGAGCCCGATCAACTGAGCGTTCTGCACCGGCTACTCCCCGACGATGCGTGATGGCGGGCCACCCCGCTCCCCAGCGGCGGACCCGCAACCGTGATCGCAGGGGCCGTGCCAGGCCGTGCCCTCGGGATTTCTCCTGTCATGGCAAACGCTTGGTTAATCGCCGAAGGCGCCGCGCCCGGGCGTTTCGTGCCGACCCGGCAGGTTCGACCGGGCAGAATTTGCCGCCTTAACGGCACGTTAACCGTCTTCGGACACACTTTCCTCACGTCCTGGGGACGGGTCTGGCAGGGTTTGGACGACGGGCGATGGCCAAGAAGCCGAAGAAGGCTCCGGCTCCGGAGGCCGAGGGCGAGGAGGGCGCGGCTCCCGCCGGCGGCTCCCGGAAGAAGCTGATCGTCATCGGCGCGGCCGTCCTCCTGGCGGCGGGCGCCGGCGGCGGCTTCATGGTGATGCGCAGCCGCGCGGCGCATGCCGAGAAGCCGGCCGCCGAGCAGAAGCTGCCGATCGCGTTCATGGACGTGCGCGAGATGACCATGAACCTGATGCCCGAGCCCGGGCAGACCCAGCCGCGCTTCCTGCGCCTGAAGCTCGCCCTCGAGGTCCGCGACGCCAAGGTGGCGGCGGAGATCCAGCCGCTGATGCCGCGGGTCGAGGACACGTTCCAGGTCTTCGTGCGCGAGCTGCGCGTCGGCGACTTCGAGGCGGCGGGCGGCACCTACCGCCTGCGGGAAGAGCTTCTGCGGCGGGTCAACGTGGCGGTCTACCCCGCCAAGGTCGACGCCGTGCTCTTCAAGGACTTCGTCATCCAGTAGACCTTTCCCAGCAGGATTTGGGGCTCCCGTGGCCGGACCTGACGACACCATCGACGAGGACGACTGGGCCGCGGCCCTGATCGAGCAGGGCGGCGGCGGCGACGCCTCGCTCGCCGAGGAATGGGGCGCGGCGCTGGCCGAGCAGGGCACCGCCACCCAGGCGAGCGACATGGCGGCCGAATGGGCCAACATGATCGACGAGGGCGAGGCCGAGAACCTCCCCGAGCTCGCCGGCAACGACCGCATCCTGAACCAGGAAGAGATCGACCAGGTCCTCGGGTTCTCGCTGCGCGAGCTCTCGGCCTCGGGCGCGGGCGGCATCCGGGCCATCGTCGATTCGGGCGTCGTCTCGTACGAACGCCTGCCGATGCTCGAGATCGTCTTCGACCGGATGATCCGGTTGCTGTCGACATCCTTGCGCAACTTCTTCCAGGACAACGTCGAGGTCACCCTCGACAACATCACCTCGGTGCGCTTCGGCGACTACCTGAACGCGATCCCTCTGCCGACGCTGCTCGGCGTGTTCCGGGCCGATGCCTGGGAGAATTCGGGCCTCGTCACGGTCGAGTCGAACCTCGCCTACTCGACCCTCGACCTGCTGCTCGGCGGCAAGCGCGGCGGCACCAGCATCCGCCTCGACGGCCGGCCGTTCACGCCGATCGAGATGCAGCTGGTGCGCCGGATGGTCGAGATCATCCTGGGCGACCTCGAGGCCTCGTTCCAGCCGCTCTCGCCGGTGCGCTTCCTCATCGACCGGATCGAGACCAACCCGCGCTTCGCCACCATCACCCGGCCGGCCAACGCCGCGATCCTGATCGACCTCAAGCTCGACATGGAGGGCCGCGGCGGCCTCCTGCAGATCCTCTTCCCCTACGCCACGATCGAGCCGATCCGCGACCTGCTCCTCCAGAGCTTCATGGGCGAGAAGCTCGGCCGCGACCACATCTGGGAAGGCCACCTCGCCACCGAGATCTTCCAGGCCGACGTCGCCGTCGAGGCGGTCCTTCACGAGATGTCGCTGCCCCTGCGCCGGGTGCTGTCGCTCGAGGTCGGCGACACCATCATGTTCGACGCCAAGCCCGCCGACCTCATCACCCTGCGCTGCGGCGACTGGGCGATGACGCAGGGGCGGATCGGCCGGCTCGACGACAGCATCGCCGTGCAGGTGACGCGCCCCCTGCGGCGCGCCCGCACCACCTTCGCGGCCTTCGAGGCCTCGATGCAGAACCGCAAGGACGGCTAGAGGCGCCATGACTCCCTTCTCCCGCAGCGAGGCCGTATCGTGAGCCTGATCGTCAGCATCCTCGCCGACCTGCTGGTGGCGGTCCTGCTCGTCGCCTGCATTGCCACCTCGGTCAGCCTCGGGCGGCGCATCACCCGCCTGAAGGGCGACGAGACGGCGATGCGCCAGACCATCGGCGACCTGATGATCGCGACCGAATCCGCCGAGCGCGCCATCACGGGCCTGCGCACCACGCTGGCGGAGTGCGACCGCACCCTGGACGAGCGCCTGCGCCTGGCCGAGCGCACCAATGCCGACCTCGCCGCCCAGCTCCAGGCCGGCGACGAGGTGCTGTCGCGCATCGGCCGCATCGTCTCCCAGGCCCGGGCGGCGGCGCCGGCCGAGATGACGGGCTTCGGCCAAGTACCCGCACCTGTACCCGCGCCCGCGCCCGCACCTGCGCCCCACGCCGCGATGGCCCAGGCTCCCGCCCAGCCGGCGGCGGCCGCGCAGGCCTTCGCCCCGCAAAGCTTCGCCCCGCAAGCCTTCGCCCCGCAAGCCTTCGCCCCGCAAGCCTTCGCCCCGCAAGCCGTCCAGCCGACCTCCGCCGCGCCGCAGCCCGCTCCCGTGCCGCCCGCGCCCGAGCCGCGGCCGGTCTCGACCAGCGAGCGCCTCGGCGCCGCCGCCGCCGCCGCCCGCGCGCTGAGCGAGCGGGCCCTGAGCCGCCTGCAGGCCCAGGCCGCATGACCGTCGCGCTGCTCCTGCGCCGCTTCGTCGGGCTTCCGCCGGCCGATTCCCCGGCCGGTGCCGCGTCCGGCCTCGCGGCTCCGGCGGCCGCGGGCGGCGATGCGGCCAAGCCTGCGACGAAGCCCGGGGCCGGCCCCGCGCCCAGGCCGGCGACCACGCCTTCGCCGAAGCCGGCGGCGGCCGGATCCGCCGCCACGCTGCCCGCCCGGGTCCCGCAGGTCCCGGCCTCCGTCGCCGTGCTGGTGCGGCGCCTCCTGACGACGCCGGCCTGGCGCGGGCCGATGATCCGCCTGCGCCTCGTCGACGCCGTGGCGGTGGCGGCCTCGGCGCTGCTGTTCCTGAAGGTGCTCGCCGTCCTCGAGGCCGGGCCGTCCACCGGCGCCCGCTTCGCCGAGCTCCTGGTCCATGCCCGCTCCGGCTACGAGCCCCTCGACCCGACGATCACCGGTTCGGTCTCGCCCAAGGAGACGGCGCCGGCGCCGGCCGCCGTGTCGTCCACCCCTCCGCCGGAGCCGGCGCGGCCGGCCGCCGAGCCGGTCTCGCCCGCCGAGCGGGCGATCCTCGAGAAGCTCGGCGCGCGGCGCGACGCCCTGCAGCAGCGCTCGCGCGACCTCGAGACCCGCGAGCAGCTGATCGAGAACGCCGAGCGCAAGCTCGAGACCCGCATCAACGACCTCAAGAGCCTGGAGCAGAAGGGCGACGACGCGGCGGCCAGGCGCGCCGAGGCCGAGGCCGCGGGGCTGAAGTCCCTGGTGACGATGTACGAGACGATGAAGCCGAAGGAGGCCGCTCGGGTTTTCGACCGGCTGAAGCTCGACGTGCTGGTGCCGGTGGTCGTCGCCATGAACCCGCGCAAGATGGCCGAGGTGCTGGCGGTGATGCAGCCCGACGCGGCCGAGCGGCTGACCGTGGCGCTCGCCCAGCGCGCCCGCGGTGCCGCCGCCCCGAAATCCGCGTCGGCCGCCCCGGGCCTGCCGCCCGGCGAGCTGCCGGCGATCGACGGGACGCGCTGACGCCGCGTCGCTTAAGCCCTCGTTAGCCGTGTGGCGGCATGGTGCCGGCCTAAGGGTTTTCGGGCGGATGCGATGGGTTCGACGGGCAGGAGCCGCCGCGCGGCGGCGCTGATCGCGCTGGCGGCTTTGGCCGCCGGGGCGGGCGCGGCCGAGGCGGCGCAGCTCGTCGCGATCCAGGGCAGCGAGCAGAAGAACTTCGGGCGCATCGCGCTCACCTTCGACCACGGCGTCAAGGTGAGCGCCAGGATCGTCGGCGGCGTGCTGGTGGTGGCCTTCCGCGAGCCGGTGACCGGCCAGCGCGAGCGCCTGGCCAGCGAGATGCCGGCCTACGTGGCGCAGGTCCGCCGCGATCCCGACGGCGCCGGCCTGCGGGTCGCCCTCCAGGCGCCCTACCGGGTCAACGTGCTGGAGGCCGGCGAGCGTGTCTTCATCGACCTGATGCCCGAGGGCTGGACCGGCCTGCCGCCGGGGCTGCCGCCCGAGGTGCTGGCCGACCTGACCCGACGGGCGGAGGAGCTCAACGAGCGCCTGCGCCGCGAGGCCGCGCGGACCGCCCGGCGCCCGGTGCCGCTGCGCCTCGAGGCGGCGCACCTGCCGACCCTGACCCGGCTGTCGTTCCGCCTGCCGCAGGCGACCGAGGTGGGCCTGGAGCGTGCCGGCTCCGAGATCCGCCTGCGCATCCCCGGCACCTACACGGTCGAGGCCGCGGAGGCCCGCGCCGGCCTGACGCCCGCCGCGACGATGCTCGGCGCCGAGGCCGGCCCCGAGGCCGCCCGGGTCACCCTGAAGCTCGCCCCGGGCTACACCGCCGAAGGCTACCGCGAGGACGAGTCTTACGTCCTCGACCTGATGAAGCCAGCTTCCGGCTCGGCGGCCGGCCCGTCGGCGGATGCGAAGCCCGTCGATCCCAAATCCGCCGATCCCAAACCCGGCGAGCCGAAATCGGCCGAGCTTAGATCCGCGACGGCCGAGGCGCCGCCGCCCGCCTCCCCGGCCCCGAGCCCGGCGCCGCCGTCCCAGGCCGCGGCGCCCGCGCCCGCCGGGCCGGTCCAGGCTCGCCTGGTCCGGGCCGGTGCGGCGTGGCGGATCGCGTTTCCGTTCGCGGCCCGCCCACCCGCGGCGCTGTTCGAGCGCGGCGGCATCGCCACGCTGGTGTTCGAGACACCTGGAACGATCGGCCTGCCGTCGTTCCCCGCCGGGGCGCCCGCGAGCCTCGCCGAGGGACCGCGGGCGGAGGGGGCCTTCGCGGTCGTCCGGCTGCGGCTCGAATCCGGCACCATCGCGCAGCTCGCGGCGGGGGAGGGGCAGGGCTGGGACCTCGTCCTCGGCGACGGCAGCGAGCCGGGCGGCGACATCCTGGCGCCGCAGCGCAGCGCCGATTCGTCCGGCAAGCCGGCGGTGTCGGTGCCGCTCGCCCGGCCGGGCGGCACCGTGTGGCTTGAGCGCGACGGCGAGCGCATCGCCGTGGCGACCGCCCACGGCCCGCGCATCGCCGGGGTGCCGAAGCGCGGCCGCTTCGTCGAGTTCGAGGTCCTGCCGAGCCGCCAGGGCGTAGCCGTGCTGGCGGCGGCGGACGATCTCGCGGTCCGGCCCGGCTTCAACGAGGTCACGATCACCCGGCCCGGCGGCCTCTCGGTCTCGCCGGCGGTGGCCGAGGCGCCGGAGGCCGGCGCGCAGGCCGCCTCCGCCCTGATGGTGCAGCCCGACCGCTGGCGCGAGGACCGGCGCGGCGACGTCCGCGCCCGCATCCGCGCCGCCGAGGCGGCGGCCGCCGCGGCCGAGCGCCCGGCCCGCTCCGCCGCCCGCCTCGACCTCGCCCGGGTCCTTCTCGCCAACGGTTTCTCCGCCGAGGCCTCCGGAGTGCTGGCGCTCGCCGCCCGCGAGGACGCGGCGCTGGCGGCGGAGCGGCCGGCGCGGCTGCTCTCGGCGATCGCCGCCCTGCGGCTGGGGCAGGATGCGCGGGCGGCCGGCTTCCTCACCCCCGACGGCAAGCAGGCGCAGGACCCCGAGTTCCGGCTGTGGCGCGGGCTCGTCGACGCGCGCGGCCGGCGCAGCGCCGCGGCGCTCGCCGCCCTCAAGGCCGGGCTGCCGATCATCGAGGCCTATCCGGACGACCTGCAGCTGCCGCTCTACCTCGCGGGCGCGGACGCCGCGCTCGACGCCAAGGATCCGGCCTTCGCCCAGCGGTCGCTCACCGCGGCGAGCGCCCTCGTCGACGGCCCGCTCGCGCGCGACCGCCTGGCCTTCCTCAAGGCGCGCTTCGCCGAGGCGATCGGCCAGGACGGCGAGGCCCGGCGCGCCTACCAGCAGCTCGCCGAGACCGGGGAGGCACCGGTCGCCGCCCAGGCCGGCCTGCGGCTCGTCGATCTCGGGCGGGCCACCGGCACGATGACGCCGGAGGCGGCGATCGACCGCCTCGAACGCCTGACCCTCGGCTGGCACGGCGACACCGAGGCCGAGGCCTTCGCCCGGCTCGGCCGGCTCTATGCCGGCGCCGGGCGCTGGCGCGACGCCTTCGCGACCGCCCGCAAGGCCAACCGGCTCTATCCCGACCACCCGGCGACCCGCGGCCTGCACGACGACACGGTGGCGTTGTTCTCGGCCCTGTTCCTGTCGGACCGGGGCGCCAGCCTCGGGCGGATCGAGGCCCTGGCGCTGTTCTACGACTTCAAGGAATTCACCCCGATCGGCCGGCGCGGCGACGAGATCGTGCGGCGGCTGGCCGACCGCCTCGTCGCCCTCGATCTGCTCGACGCCGCAGGCGACCTGCTGCAGCATCAGGTCGACAACCGCCTCACCGGCGCGGCGCGGGCGAGCGTCGCGGCGCGGCTCGCCACCGTCCGGCTGATGGAGGGCGAGCCGCTCAAGGCCCTCAAGGTCCTGCAGAACACCCGCTTGCCCGAGCTGCCGGCGCAGATCCGCGACGCGCGCCTGCTGCTCGAGGCCCGCGCCCTCTCCGACTTGTCGCGCACCGACCTCGCCCTCGAGCTCCTCGACGGCAATGCCGGCCCGGAGGCGGCGCACCTGCGCGGCGACATCCTGTGGGGCGCCCGGCGCTGGCGCGAGGCCGGAGAGGCGCACGAGGCGCTGCTCGGCCCGCGCTGGCGCGATCCCGCCCCGCTCTCGGACGCCGAGCGCGCCGACGTGATGCGGGCGGCGATCGCCTTCGCGCTCGCAGAGGATGCCTTGAGCCTCGACCGGCTGCGCACGAAATACACCCAGAAGATGGCCGACAGCCCCGACGCCCGCACCTTCGGCCTCGTCGCGGCTCCCGACGCCTCTGGCACCGCCGCCTTCCGCAGCATCGTGCGCCAGGCGACCAGCGCCGAGACCCTGACCCAGTTCCTGCGCGCCTACCGCGCCCGCTACCCCGAGAGCGCCGCCCCCGAGCGACCGAAGTCGGGCCCGGACGGCGCTCCGGCCCAGGGAGGTCCGGCAGCGGGCAGCCCAGCGCCGGGAGGCCCGGCGCCCGAGGCCCGCGGCAGCGGCGGCCCGGCGCCGGGCTGAGCCCACGTCCCCTGGCGGTCATTCGACGTCGGGGTGCCCCGCGTCTCCAGGCTGCCCGGGCCGGCCGCTACAGAGCGCGGCGCAAGGCCGCCACGCAGCGGTCGACGTCGCCCTCGTCGGTCCAGACATGCGGGCTGAGGCGCAGCGCCCCGGATCGTTCGCTCGCGTAGACCCCCGCCTGCCGCAGCCGTTCCGTCAGGCCGGGGGGCAGGCCGCGCGGCGCGCGCAGCCCGAGGACGTGCGGCACGCGCAGGTGCGTCGGCGCCGCGGCGAGGCCGAGCCCGTCGATGCCCTCCGCCAATCGATCGGTGAGGCGGCGCAGCCGGGCCGCCACCGCCGGCTCCTCCCAGGCCAGGATCAGTTCCAGTCCGGTCGCCGCCATCGGCAACAGGACCGGGTCGTTCAACTCGCCCCGGTCGTAGCGCCTGGCGCCGGTCGCGGGCGGACGGTTGCCGAGGTTCTCCTCGATCGGCGTGCCGTCCTGCCGGTGCGGGGCGGCATACAGGAAGGCGAGCCCGTAGGGACCGAGCGTCCACTTGTAGGTCGGGAAGGCCAGGAAGTCGGGGCGCCAGCGGCCCACATCCACCGGCACGGCCCCTGCCGCCTGGGTCGCGTCGATCACCAGCGCGGCCCCGGCGGCGTGGACGGCCGGCGCGATCCGGTCGAGGTCGATCAGGCCGCCATCGGTCCAGTGCGCCGGGGTCAGGGTCGCGAGCGCGAGGGGCGGTGCCCCGGGGCGCCCGATGGCCGCCAGCAGGGCCGCCGTCCAGTCGCCGTCCCCGGGGCGCGGGACCTCCTCGACGACCAGGCCTCGCACGGCGGCGAGCCGGTCGAAGGCGTAAGCCAGCGACGGGAACTCGTCCGCGACGCGCAGCACGCGCCCGCCCGGCGTCACGGTCAGGTTCGCCGCCACGGTGGCCATCGCGTGGCTCACGGACCCCACGATCGCGACGTCGTCCGTGGCCGCGCCGATGAGCCGGGCCGCCGCCGCCCGCGCCCGCTCGGCCTGCGCCGGCACCGCCTCGCGCGGATGGGCCCATGGCCGGCTCTTCACCAGCAGGCCCGCCTCCCCGGCCTCGCGGACCGTCCGGGGCAGCGGCGACCACGCCGCCGCATCGAGGTAGGCGACGTCGTCAGGGACCTCGAACAGGTGCCGCTGGCAGGGCAGGGGGGCGAGGGCGTTCATGCAGGGGCACCTCTGCGGCCGTTCGCCCGGACACGCAGGCGGTCTGCGCGAGGGGCCGCCGAACGGCGTGGGAGGACGGGAGCTACCACGGCCCGGCCCGGAGCAGGAGGGCGGGCGCCCCCGCCGGCCCCGGACCCGCCTCCGGCGCGGCCAGGCCGTCGACGGTCCGGCCGGCCGCGCGATCCCGCGGGGTCAGACCTCGCCTTCGCCCGCCGGGGCGGAGCGGCGGCGCGGCTCCTCGCCGGTCGTGCTGGTGCCGGGATCGAGGGCGTCGGCTTTGCGGGCGGCGTCGTGGTCGTCCGGCGTCACCCCGGCCCGCGCGGCGGCCTTGTCCTCGTCGCGGCGGGTCAGGTGGGGGCGGGCGGTGAGCAGGTCTTCGCGGTCGTCGGGCATGGTCGGTCCTCCGGTCGGCGCAAGCCAACGCGGGACGGCCCGGAGCGGTTCGACGCCCTGCGGCACCTCGATTGCCGCTACGATATCGTCGATGTGCTGAAGAGGATCTCGACCCGGCGATCAGATCAGCTCGGGAACGGCATCAACACCATCGAAGGGTGTTGGTGCCCAGGAGAGGACTCGAACCTCCACGGCTTGCACCACTGGTACCTGAAACCAGCGCGTCTACCAATTCCGCCACCTGGGCCCGAGAGCGTCGCCTTGGCGGCGCCCCGGTGTCAGTCGTTTAGAGCGTGGCGGCGGCGGCGTCAACGGGATTGCGCGGGGGCGTGAGGAATGCGCGGCGGGGTGGGGAGGCCGGGCCGAAGCGGTCGCGCGCACCGGCCGTCACTCCCGGCATCCCGCGCACGGCCTCATCCGGAAGTACTGCCGCGTGCGGCAGACTCCACCGGTGAGGTGGAGGGCAGGATGCAGCGCCGACCTTCAGTTTCCGGCAGGCTGAGCCGCTCAAGCAGGTTCTCATGGCCTCGGCATCCGGCGCATCGGCGCCGACAGGGAAACCTTGCGGGCCGAGAGAGCGCCTCCGAACGGGTCCGTTCGAAGGCGCGGCGGTATCAGGATGCGGGCGCGGGCAGGGATGGAGATGGGCACCAGCGGCGCCGGCCCTCGCCGATCGAGATGCTCGACGCCGATCCCGGGATCGTGGGACGTCCAGGCTTCCTGTCGGGGGGCCGGGCGCGAGCTCATCGATGCCGGCATCGCCGTGCATCGAACGCTCAGGCTTCCCGATGGTGATGAACAGTCGAGTTCAGGATTTCCGCATTGCGGGAGGCCTCAACACCATCGAAAGGTGTTGGTGCCCAGGAGAGGACTCGAACCTCCACGGCTTGCACCACTGGTACCTGAAACCAGCGCGTCTACCAATTCCGCCACCTGGGCCCGAAGCGCTGCTGGGCAGCGCCGCGGTGACGTTCGTTTAGTCGGCGGCGGAGCCGGCGTCAACGCCGAACTCCGCCGCTTCGTCCGGCGCGAGGCCTCACATGCCCGCAGGCCAGTCGCGAATGTCGACGAAGTGGCCCGCGATGGCCGCGGCCGCGGCCATCGCCGGAGAGACGAGGTGCGTGCGGCCCTTGTGGCCCTGGCGGCCCTCGAAGTTGCGGTTCGAGGTCGAGGCGCAGCGCTCGTGCGGCTTCAGGCGGTCGGCGTTCATGCCGAGGCACATCGAGCAGCCCGGCTCGCGCCAGTCGAAGCCGGCCTCGATCAGGATCCGGGCGAGGCCCTCCTCCTCCGCCTGCTGCTTCACCAGCCCCGAGCCCGGCACCACCATGCCCGCCACGTTCGGGTGGATCTTGCGCCCCTCGACCATGCGGGCGACGATGCGCAGGTCCTCGATCCGGCCGTTGGTGCAGGAGCCGATGAACACCTTGTCGAGGGCGATGTCGGTGATCCGGGTACCCGGGGTCAGGCCCATGTAGGACAGGGCCTTCTCCTTGGACGAGCGCAGGTTCTCGTCCTCGATGGCGGCCGGATCCGGCACCCGGCCCTGGACCGAGACGACGTCCTCGGGGGAGGTGCCCCAGGTCACGATCGGCGGGAGGTTGGCGGCGTCGAGCCGGATCTCGCGGTCGAAATGCGCGCCCTCGTCCGAGACGAGGTCGCGCCAGTAGGCGACCGCGCGCTCGAAGGCCTCGCCCTTCGGCGCCTTCGGCCGGTCCTTGATGTAGGCGAAGGTGGTCTCGTCCGGGGCGACCATGCCGGCGCGGGCGCCGCCCTCGATCGACATGTTGCAGATCGTCATCCGCCCCTCCATCGAGAGGCCGCGGATCGCCTCGCCGGCATATTCCAGCACGTGGCCGGTGCCGCCGGCGGTGCCGATCTCGCCGATGATCGCCAGGATGATGTCCTTGGCGCCGACGCCGGCGGGCAGGCGCCCGTCGACGACGGCGCGCATGTTCTTCGCCTTCTTCTGGATCAGCGTCTGGGTGGCGAGCACGTGCTCGACCTCGGACGTGCCGATGCCGTGGGCGAGGGCCCCGAAGGCGCCGTGGGTCGAGGTGTGGGAATCGCCGCAGACGATCGTCTGGCCCGGCAGGGTGAAGCCCTGCTCTGGCCCGATGATGTGGACGATGCCCTGGCGCTTATCCAGGGCGTCGTAGTACTCGATGCCGAACTCGCGGACGTTGTCGGCCAGCGTGTCGATCTGCGTGCGGCTCTCGGGATCCTCGATGCCGAAGCTGCGGTCCGAGGTCTGGACGTTGTGGTCGACGACCGCCAGCGTCTTCTCCGGGTGGCGCACCCGGCGCCCGGCGAGACGAAGCCCCTCGAAGGCCTGGGGAGAGGTCACCTCGTGGACGAGGTGACGGTCGATGTAGAGGAGGCAGGTGCCGTCCGGCTGACGATCGACGACGTGGTCGTCCCAGATCTTGTCGTAGAGGGTGCGAGGGGCAGTCATCGGGGTTTTTGCCTTGTCACGAAGACCTGACGGTAGGGCCGGACGCATGGCGTGCGCGCCCGGCGGACCCGTCATGTAACCGTCCCGTCCGCCGACGGGTAGACCCCAATGCGCCGCAAGGGGATGCAGGGATCGCAAGGCGTGCCGGAACAGAGTGGGCGGCGTTCGGGAATCGCGGCTGTCTGGGTGCAGGCGCCGTGAATCGCCTTCAGCCTGCTCTTTGTCTCGACAATTTAGTCGCGGGATCCCCTCTCCCGTGTGGGAGAGGGATAGGGGTGAGGGTGACACGCTTCAGTTTAAAGCTGAGACCGTCGTGTGCGCAGCTCGACGCTCAGTGTTTCACACGGAAGCGTGTCACCCTCACCCCCGGCTCCTCTCCCACACGGGAGAGGGGAGGCGCGCTTTACTTTCATTCGCGCGGATCAAGCCGAAACTATATCATTCCTTCACCGCCCCGGTCATCGCCGAGACGTAGTGCTCGACGAAGAACGAGTACAGGATCACCAGCGGCAGCGAGCCGACCAGGGCGCCTGCCATCAGCGAGCCCCAGCGATAGATGTCGCCGTCGACGAACTCGCTCACCACCGCCACCGGCACGGTCTTGTTCTGGGTCGAAGACAGGAAGGTGAGGGCGTAGATGAACTCGTTCCAGCACAGGGTCAGCGAGAAGATGCCGGCCGAGATCAGCCCCGGCACCGCCAGCGGCAGGATGATCTTGACGAGGATCTGCCAGCGGCTCGCCCCGTCGATGAGCGCGCATTCCTCCAGCTCGTAGGGAATGGTCTTGAAGTACCCCATCAGGAGCCAGGTCGAGAACGGGATCAGGATGGTGGGGTAGACCAGCACCAGGGCGAAGGGCGAATCGTAGAGCCCGTAGGCCTGGATGATGGTGGCGAGCGGGATGAACAGGATCGAGGGCGGCACCAGGTAGGCGAGGAAGATCGCCGCGCCGACCGCGACCGCGCCCCGGTAGCGGATCCGCACGATCGCGTAGGCCGCCAGCACGCTGGCGAACAGCGACAGCACGGTGGCGGCCACCGAGATCATCATCGTGTTCCAGAGCCACAGCGGATAGTTGGTCTGGAACAACAGCTTCGCGATGTGCTTGAGCGTCGGCGACACCACCCAGAACGGGTTGTAGGTCTCCATGTCGATGAGCTGCTCGTCCGGTTTGATGGCAGTCAGCGCCATCCAGTAGAACGGGAAGAGCAGCACCACCAGGATGACGAAGAGCGGCAGGTAGACCGTGACGACGCGCCTCGGCAGCGTGTCGAGATAGGCCATGCCTTCGCTGTTGTCGGGAGTGGTGTCGGCGGTCGTGGTCGTGGCGGCCATGGGTCTTCGATCCTTCTCTCAGCCGGTCTGCCACTTGCGGTTCTGGAGGCCGAACCACGAGATCCCGATGGCGAAGATCAGGAACGGCACCATCGCGGTGGCGATGGCCGCGCCCTCGCCGAGATTCCCCGACAGGATGCCGCGCTGGTAGGACAGGGTCGCCATCAGGTGGGTCGTGTTCACCGGGCCGCCGCGGGTCATCGCCCAGATCAGCTGGAAGTCGGTGAAGGTGAACAGCACCGAGAAGGTCATCACCACGGCGATGATCGGGGTGAGGAGCGGCAGGGTGATGTGGCGGAAGTTCTGCCACGGCGTCGCGCCGTCGATCGTCGCCGCCTCGTAGAGCGAGGGCGACACGGTCTGGAGGCCGGCGAGCAGCGTGATGGCGATGAACGGCACGCCGCGCCAGATGTTGGCGAAGGTCACGCAGATCCGCGCCATCGTCGGATCGCCGAGGAAGTCGATGTTGTGGTCGAGCAGGCCGAGATGGCGCAGCGACCACGAGATGATCGAGAACTGGCTGTCGAAGATCCACCAGAACGCCAGCGCCGACAGCACGGTCGGGACGACGAACGGGATCAGCACGATCGAGCGGATCAGCGCCTTGAACGGCAGCCGCTTGTTGAGGAGCAGCGCCAGGTAGAGGCCGATGCCGAACTTCGCCACCGAGGCGAAGCCGGTATAGACCAGCGTGTTGAACACCGAGAGCCAGAAGACGTTGTCGTCCCACAGCCACTCGTAGTTCTCGATCCCGACGAAGCTGCCGCCGCGCCCGATCCGGGTGTCGGTGAGCGAGAGCCAGACGCCCTTGGCGAGCGGGTAGGCGAGGAACAGCAGCAGGATCGCGGCTGCCGGCAGCATGAACCAGAACCCCAGCCAGCCGCGGCTCGTCCGCAATCGGCTCCAGGCCGAGCCGGTCGTGGGCGCCGCCGCGGCGGGGCGGGCGAGGGCGATGTCGGCCACGGGGAGCCTCCTCCGGGTGTATTTCTTGGATTCGGGGCTGCCCCTCTCGGGAGGCGCACTCTCCCCTCTCCCGTGTGGGAGAGGGGGCGGGGGTGAGGGTGCTACGGTTCCGCGTGAAGCTCGGAACGTTCCGCCGTCGGCACCAAGGTTTGCGCCTCTCGCGGAAGCGCCACACCCTCACCCCTGGCCCCTCTCCCACACGGGAGAGGGGGACGTGCTCAATCCGTAGACAGAGGCGCTAGGCCGACCGGAAGATCCGCTGCGCCTGGCGCTCGGCCGTCCTGATCGAGGTCTTCAGGTCCTCGCGGCCGGTGCAGTAGGAGGCGAACATGTCGACGACGACGAAGTCGGCGAGCACGGCGGCCACCTTCTCGCTCACCGGGGCGAGCCCGCCGGCGGCCAGCGTCCGGCTCGAGGCCTCGCCGAACACCTTGTTCTTCGGGTCGGCGGTCCAGATCGGGTTGTTGGCGTAGGCCTGGAGCGGGTGGCAGAGGTAACCCTGCGACGCCTCGAGCCAGGAATTGTAGTTCTGGGCTTCCAGCGCGAAGGCCATGAAGGCCTTACAGGCGTTCGGCGCCTTGGTGTAGGTGTAGGCCAGGATCGGGAAGGCGAGCTGGAACTCGGTCGGCTTGCCGGACTTGCCCACCGGCCACAGGCCGTGGTCCATGTCGGCCGCGATGTCCTTCTTCTCGTTCTTGGCCGCGGCGTAGACCGAGATGCCGTTGCCGGTGAGGTAGAGGTCGCCGGCCAGGAACGCCTTGTTGTTCGACGAATCGTTCCACGACGCCGTGCCGGGCACGAAGGTGTCGTAGAGTGCCTTGACGTATTCGAGCGCCTTGGCGGTCTCCGGCGAGTTGATGATGATCTTCTCGTTGGCGTCGACCAGGTAGGCGTCGTGCGACCACAGCGCCCAGTGGATCCACGAATTGGCGTCGCCGGTGGCGTGGCCCAGCGCGAAGCCGGCCGGCGTGTTGTTCTTCTTCATCGCCCGGCACAGTTCCAGGAAGCCGGCATGATCCTCCGGGAACTTCTGGAATCCGGCCTTGTTCATGGCCGAGATGCGATAGTTGATGTACCCGCCGTTGAACGCCATCGGGATGGCGATCCATTTTCCCTTGACCTTGCCGTAGGCCTCGGCGGCGGGCAGCCAGCCGCCGTACTTCTTGCCGAGGTAGTCGGCGACGTCGCCGACCTCCATGCACTTCGACGGGAACAGGGCCGGGAACGAGTAGAGGCCCCAGACCATGTCCGGGCCCTGGCCGGTATTGGCCGCGACCGATGCCTTGGGCTGGATGTCGTCGAAGGATTCGCTCGTCACCGTGACCGGCACGCCGGTCGCCTTGGTGAAGGCGTCGACGAGGCGCATGAAGGCCTCGTCCTCGGACGGGATGAAGCGCTTCCAGCGCAGCAGCTTGAGCGAGGCGCCGGCTTCCGGCTTCCACTGGTTCTCCTGCGCCCAGGCGCGGGCGAAGCCCTCGAGGCCCGCGGCGGAGGCGAGGCCGAGCGCGGCGCCCCCCTTGAGGATCTGGCGACGATCGAAAGCTGACATCGTGGCGTCTCTCCCAGGGTGATGGATCGTGATTTGTTATCGTTGGGGCCGGCCGGCGGCGGGATGGCGTCCCGCCGCCGGCCGGAAGTCTGGCCGCGAGGCTTTGCTCTCGTGTTCGCTCAGTTCAGCCGGCGGCCGTTCTCGGCGTCGAACAGGTGGACGAGGGCGGGATCGGCCGTGATGCTGATCCGCTCGCCCGGGCCGGCGCCGATGCGGTCGCGGAACACGCAGGCGATGTCGCGGGCGACCTCGTTGGCGATGTCCTTCGCGCCGCCGCCCGGCGGGCGCACCAGCACCATGGTCTCGGAGCCGGTCGGCTCGACCACCGCGACCTCCACCGGCACGCCGCCCTCGGCCAGCCGCACGTGCTCGGGCCGCAGGCCGTAGACTGCCGGCATCCCGTCGGCGGGCCGCGCGCCGCGGGTCGGCAGCGGCAGGGTCAGGCCGCTGTCGGTGCGGAACGTCCCGCCCGCCACCTTGCCCTTGAGGAAGTTCATCGACGGCGAGCCGATGAAGCCGGCGACGAAGATGTTGTCGGGCCGGTCGTAGAGCTCGAGCGGCGCGCCGACCTGCTCGACCACGCCGTCATGCATCACCACGATCTTGTCGGCCATGGTCATGGCCTCGATCTGGTCGTGGGTGACGTAGACCGTGGTGGTGCGAAGGCGCTGGTGCAACTCCTTGATCTCGGCCCGCATCGCCACGCGCAGCTTGGCGTCGAGGTTGGAGAGCGGCTCGTCGAAGAGGAACACCTGCGGGTCGCGCACGATCGCCCGGCCCATCGCGACGCGCTGGCGCTGGCCGCCCGAGAGCTGGCGCGGGTAGCGGTCGAGGAGCTTTTCCAGGCCGAGGATCCCCGCGGCGCGGCCGACCCGGCTCTCGATCTCCTCCTTGGCGGCCTTCCGCAGTTTCAACGAGAAGGCCATGTTGTCCTTCACCGTCATGTGCGGGTAGAGCGCGTAGTTCTGGAACACCATGGCGATGTCGCGCTCCTTGGGCGGCACCGCGTTGACGACGCGCGACCCGATCCGGATCTCGCCCGCCGTGATGTTCTCGAGCCCGGCGATCATGCGCAGCAGGGTCGATTTCCCGCAGCCCGACGGGCCGACCAGGATGACGAACTCCCCGTCCTGAATGTCGATCGAGACGCCGTGCAGGATCGGGGTGGCCCCGAACGACTTGCGCACGTTCCTGATTTCCAGCCCGGCCATCGGCTCCTCGTGGTCGTGTCTATGAGAATAGGGTCGCGCGCGGCGCGCGGACCGAAACGGCAGCGCTGCCACAGGCAGACGACGAACACACGACAGCTAGGCCCTGAAGGGGGCGTCTGGCGCTCATTGGGTGTTTCCTCGACCCGTCGAACGGGGCGGCCTGTCTTGCCGCCTCTCGTGTTGGCGGCCATCATCGGGCGCGCGGGGCGCAAGATCAAGCGCCCTCGCCATGCGCCCATCGTCGGATGCGCGAGAAACGACCGGGAGACAGGCTTGAAGTCCACAGATGTGCTGATCATGCGGCCGATGTCGCCGCTCGTGACCGAGAGCCTGGAGCGGCATTTCACCGTCCACCGCGGCGACAAGGTCGAAGACAAGGAGCGCTTCCTCGACGAGGTCGGGCCGAAGATCCGCGGGATGGCGGTGAGCCATGTCCACGTGAACGACGCGCTGCTCGACCGGCTGCCGAAGCTCGAGATCGTCGCCAATTTCGGCGTCGGCTACGACACGATCGACGCGGCGGCGTGCGGCCGGCGCGGCGTCATCGTGACCAATACTCCGGACGTGCTGACCGACGAGGTCGCGGACCTGGCCGTCGGCCTGCTGCTCGCCACCGTGCGGCAGATCCCGCAGGTCGACCGCTACCTGCGCCAGGGCAAGTGGCTGGAGAAACCCTATCCGCTCACCGGCACCCTGCGCGGGCGCAAGGTCGGCATCCTCGGCCTCGGGCGCATCGGCCGGGCGATCGCCCACCGCCTCGTCGCCTTCGGCCTGCCGATCGCCTATCACGGCCGGACGAAGCAGGCGGACGTTCCCTACGAGTACTTCCCGTCCTTGCTGGAGATGGCGAAGGCCTGCGACGTGCTGATGGTGGTGGCGCCGGGCGGCCCCGAGACGAAGAACATCGTCGGCCGCGAGGTGCTGGAGGCGCTGGGCCCGCAGGGCGTGCTCGTCAACGTCGCCCGCGGCACGTTGGTCGATGAGGATGCGCTGGCCGCGGCCTTGGCCGACGGCACGATCCAGAGCGCCGGCCTCGACGTCTTCGCCGAGGAGCCGAAGGTGCCCGACGCCCTGATCGCCCAGGAGCATGCGGTTCTGCTGCCACATGTCGGCTCGGCGTCGGTCCACACGCGCAACGCGATGGGCCAACTCGTCGTTGATAACCTGACCTCCTGGTTCCAGGGCAACGGTCCGGTGACCCCCGTGGCCGAGACACCCTGGAAGGCTTAGACACCCGAGAGCCACGTCCATGCGCCTGCGCCGCCTCCTTCCCGCCCTCGGTCTGCTTGCCTGGACGGGATGCGCGGCGGCGCAGGAGGCGGCCCCGCCCCGCGACGCGGCGGGGCCGTGGGAACTCGCCCTCGACGGCAGCTTCCGCCGCTGCGGCCTGATGCTGTCGGCGGAGGCCGGCCCGGTCGGCCAGGCCCTGCGCTTCCCCGCCGGCTGCCGCCGCGCGCTTCCCGTGGTCAACGGCCTCGCCGGCTGGCGCCAGGACGGCGAGCTGATCCAGCTCCTCGACCGGGAGGGCCAGCCGGTGCTGGCCTTCGCGGGCGTCGAGGGCGAGGGGCCGCGCAACGCGGAGTCGCTCGGCGGCGAGCGCTACAGCCTGGCCCAGGGCGGCGTCCGGCCCCCGGCTCCCGAAGCGCCGCTGGTGACGCACGCCGCCCTCTCGACGCTGCCGACCCCGCGCGAGGCCTTGCGCGACGGCCCCGCGATCGCGCCCGCCACCGCCGCGTCCGTCACCGGGCTCTACGCCCTCGACCGCTTCGTCGAGAAGGACGTCTGCCGGGTGATGCTGCGGGCCGAGAGCGCCCAGGTGCAGGAGAACTGCCGCGATCCCGGCCTCGCCCTGTTCGATCCCACCGCCTGGCACTACGAGGCCGGGCGCCTCGTCCTCGTCGCCCGGCGCGGCCACAGCGTCGAGCTGATCCCGGTGGGGGAGGGGCGCTGGCGCCGCGACCCCGAGATCGGCACGACCTTCGTGCTGCGGCGGGTGGAGTAGTCCGCCCTCAGCGGCCCGGGCCATCCGGCATCAGGTCCGGGGCCGGGTCGGCCTCGCCCGGATAGTCGTCGAGCGGGATCGTGCCGCCGACCGTCTCGACCCGTCGCGCATCCGCCTCTGGCAGCGCGCCCGCGAACAGGTCGAGCCGCTTCCAGGCCGGGAAGGGCTGGCGCCCCCGGTGGTCCGGGACGTGCGGCGAGGGGGAGGCTCCGGCGCTGCGGTGGATGTAGCGGCCGCAATTGACGAAGATCTGCGCCGCGGTGACCTGCACGACGCAATCGGCGCCGGGATAGAGCGCGAGCAGGGCTTCGTCCCGGGTCAGGGCCGCGGTGCCGTGCACCCGCAGGCGGTGGGGCCGCTCGAAATCGATGAAGAGCAGGCCGACCCGCTCGCTCGCCGCGATGTTGCCGAGGGTCATGAACATGCCGTTGCCGTCGTAGTTCGGGAAGACCAGCGTGCTCGGGCCCGTCACCCGCACGAAGCCGGGCGCCCCGCCCTTGTACGAGACGGTCGGCTGCCCGTGCGGGTCGACGGTGCTCAGGAAGAACAGCGCCACGCCCTCGATGAAGGCGCGCTCCTGCGGCTCGAACGCCGCGTGGGCGTTCGCCTCCAGCCGGTCCGCCAGCCGGCGCGTGCCGTGCTCGTCCTGCAACTGCCGGTGCGTGGCGCCGAAGAACACGCTCATCGCTTCCTCCCTTCGTCGTTGGGGGGAGGGTATGCGGGTCAGGGGAGTCAGGAGAACGTAGACCATGGGACGAGCGGGGGCGGCGAGCGCGAGCTGATGGCGCTGCGCTCTCGGTGAGTTTCCCGTCCGTCGCGACGACATTCGCGGCCGGACCTTGCCAGCCTCGGCACGGCCGTTCGACAACGCACCACCATTCCCACCACAACCACCGGATCCCCCATGCAGGCCTACCGCGCCCTCGAAGCCACCTTCGCCCGCATCGGCGCCCTCGAGGACGCCTCCGGCATCCTCGGATGGGACGCCCAGACCCTGATGCCGGACGGGGCGGCGGAGGGGCGGGGCGACCAGATCGCGGTGTTGCGCGGGCTCGCCCACGACCTCCTCGTCGATCCCGCCACCGCCGACCGGCTCGCCGGGGCGGAGGAGGCGGGGGGCCTCGACGCCTGGAGCCAAGCGAACCTCGCCGAGATGCGCCGGGCCCACACCCACGCGGCGGCGGTGCCGCGCGACCTCGTCGAGGCGAATTCGCGGGCGGTGTCGCGGGCCGAGATGACCTGGCGCGAGGCCCGCCGCACCGCCGACTTCGCCCTGCTGCGCCCCGACCTCGCCGAGGTCTTGCGTCTCCAGCGCGAGATCGGCCGGGCGAAAGGCGAGGCCTTGGGCCTCTCCCCCTACGACGCCCTCCTCGACAGCTACGATCCTGGCCTGCGCCAGGACGCGATCGACCCGCTCTTTTCGGTGCTCGAAGCCGAGCTGCCGGGGCTGATCGCGCAAGCGCAGGCGCGCCAGGAGGCGGCGGGGCCGGCGCCGGCGGCGCAAGGGCCGTTCCCGGTCGAGACCCAGCGCCAGGTCGGGCTCGCGCTGATGCGGGCGGCGGGGTTCGACTTCGCGCGGGGCCGGCTCGACGTCAGCCTGCACCCGTTCTGCGGCGGCGCCACCGACGACGTGCGCATCACCACCCGGTACGACGAGCAGGACTTCGCCCGCGCCCTGATGGGCGTGCTGCACGAGACCGGCCACGCCCTCTACGAGCAGGGCCGCCCCGCCGCCTGGCGCCGCCAGCCCGTGGGCGCCGCCCGCGGCATGACCCTGCACGAGAGCCAGTCGCTCACCCTGGAGATGCAGGCCGGCCGCAGCCGCGAGTTCGTCGCCTGGCTGGCACCGCTGGTCCGCGAGGCCTTCGGCGGCACCGGCCCGGCCTGGGAGGCCGACGCCCTCTACCGCACCTACACGACGGTCGCCCCCGGCTTCATCCGGGTCGATGCCGACGAGTGCACCTATCCGGCCCACATCCTGCTGCGCTACCGGCTCGAGCGGGCGCTGATCCGGGGCGAGATGGAGATCGACGACCTGCCCGGCGCCTTCGACGACGGCCTGCGCCGGCTCCTCGGCCTCACCGTGCCGGACGACGCCCACGGGTGCCTGCAGGACATCCACTGGCCCGGCGGCGCCTGGGGCTACTTCCCGACCTACACCCTGGGCGCGATGGCGGCGGCCCAGCTGTTCGACGCCGCCTGCCGGGCCGAGCCGGACCTGCGCCCCGGCCTCGCGCGAGGCGACTTCGCGCCCCTCGTCGGCTGGCTGCGGGCGAACGTGCACGCGAAGGGCAGCGCCTGCGGCACGCGGGAGATCCTGGAGGCCGCGACCGGCCGGCCGCTCTCGGCCGACATCTTCCTCGGCCATCTGCGCCGGCGCTACCTGGAGGCGTGAGCGGCGTCCTTTCCGCCGCGACGGACCCGATCTTCGCTGCGCTTGACACGCGCGGTGAAGGCGTGGGATGGACCGATCGTATTTGAATATAATTTAGTACATCTCGTTTGAACTGACACAAAATCTTCATAGTATTTCTTCGGCGGCTAAGTTTAACAGTACGGAAGGTTTTGCCAGGCTATGGGCGCGCCGTCGGATCATTTCTCGGTGCGTTCATGCGCTTCACGTTGGGCAAGAAGCTCGGCATCGTCGTCGGGCTGCCGATCCTGGTCGCTGCCGGCATCGCCGCCTTCGCGATCTCCCTCTCGCAGAACGAGCAGGCCCGGGCCGGCGCCGTCGAGGCGGCGTGGGAGGCGGCGCTCCACACCCGCACCCTGGCGCAGGGCATCGAGCACGTGGTGGTCACGGTGCAGACCCTGGTGGCGGCCGAGGACGTCGCCGAGGCCAAGCAGAAATCCGGGGCCCTGCGCGCGGCGCTCGCGGCGGTCGAGGCCGAGCGCCCGGCCTTCTTCACCGCGCTCCAGCCCTATCTCGACGAAGGCGAGGCGCGGACGCTCTCGCTCACCCTGCAGGAATTCCTGGCCTACCAGCGCGACACGGCGGAGCTCGGCCAGACGATCTCGCCCAAGGCGGCGCAGATCCAGGCCGCCGACGAGGCGACGATCAAGAGCCGCGAGCGGATGGTGACGCGGATCCTGACGCTCGGCGACGCGGTTCTGGAGCGGCTGCAGGAGCAGCGCGAGGGCATGCGGCAGGCGCGCCGGGTCGAGGCGGTGGCGCTCGTCGCGGTGCCGGCCCTCGGGCTGGTGCTCGCCGTCGCCGGCGCCGTCTGGGTGAGCCTGACCCAGGTCCAGCGCCCGCTCCAGGCCTTGCGCCGCACGATGCAGGCGCTCACCGCCGGCGACCTCGCGGTCGCGGTGCCGTTCACCCGAAGGCGCGACGAGATCGGCGAGATGGCCGGGTCGATCGCGGTGTTCCAGGGCGCCCTGCGCGAGCAGGGGGCGGCGCAAGACGCGGAGCGGGCCCGCGCGGCGGTCGAGTCGCGGCGGGCCGAGCGGCTGGAGACGGCCTGCCGGGCCTTCGAGGCCCGGGCCTCGCAGGCGGCCGAGGCGCTGAACGCCTCGACCCGCGAGATGGAGATGACCGCCGACGTGCTGTCGCGGGCCGCCCACGAGGTCGAGCAGCAATCGGAGGCCGTCACCGGTGCCTCCGGCGTCGCCGCGCAGGCCGTCGGGGCGGTGGAGGGCGCGTTCCGGCACTTCGCGGATTCGGCCGCCGGCGTCGGCGGCCGGGTCGGCCGGGCCAGCGAGATGGCGAACGCGACGCTCTCCCGCAGCCGCGCCACCGCCGCCACGGTCGAGCGGCTGGTCGGCGCCTCGGGCGAGATCGGCGAGGCCGCCGGCCTGATCCGCACCATCGCCGAGCAGACCAACCTGCTGGCGCTGAACGCCGCGATCGAGGCGGCCCGGGCCGGGGCGGCGGGGCGCGGCTTCGCGGTGGTGGCGGCCGAGGTCAAGGCGCTCGCCGGGCAGACCGCGGCCGCGACCGACCGGATCGCCGCCCGGATCGCGGCGATCCAGGGCGCGACCCGGCACACCGCCGAGGAGATCGGCGCGATCATCGACGCGGTCGCCGAGACGAGCCGGCTCGCGGAGGAGATCCGCGGCGCGACGCGGGACCAGGAGGCGACGAGCGCCGGCATCGGCCGCAACATCGACCGGGCCGGCGCCGAGGCCCGCAGCGTCGCGGCCAGCATCGACCAGGTCCGCGCCGCCTCCCTGGCGAGCGCGGCGCAGTCGGACCAGGTCCGGGCGGTGGCCGGGCTGCTGGCGCAGAACTCGGCGTTGCTCGCCGAATCGGTCACGGCGTTCCTGGGCGAGGTGCGGGCGGCGTGAGGCCCGCCGTCGAGGCCGAGCAGCCGGCGCGCCCGCCGCACGCGATCGGCGTCCGGAACCGGATCGTCGCCGGGCGGCGCGAGATAGCCGTAGACCTGCCGGTCGTCGATGCATCGCGGGATAGCCGCCGCGGGAACACGACGTAGTCGAGGGCGTTCCCGCCCCCGGCCTCACCCAGGCGCGGGAGCACGTCGGCCCGCACCGGGTCGGTGCAGCGCACCATCGGCACCTCGATCAGCCCGGTCACGCCCCCGGAACGGCACGGGCTCGCGGAGGCGTGCCTTCCAAGGTGGTGTCTGCTGCGAACTATCCGGCACCCGCCTGATGTCGACGACGCCATCGTCTCTCGATAGGCATCCGGGTGTCCGGAGCATTCCGGGCCCCCGGATGCATCATCGAGCTCGGCCCCGATCCAACCGATCTCAGCAGCAATTCCAAGTGTCCAAGACCTTGAAAGGCGTGGCTCTCAGGCCGCCGCCCGCCGGTCCTCCCGGTCCGGCCCGACCACCCGCACCGGCTGGCCCGGGCGCGCCAGGAGCGTCCCGCCCTTCGGCACCTCGGCCCAGCCGGCGCGCAGGCCGTCGATCGGTTCGGAGACCACCGCGAGGCCGGTGCCGGTCTCGCGCCAGTACAGGCTCGGCGGCCGGCCGTCGCAGGCCCAGCGATAGGCGGTGAGGCTCTCGCCGTCGGTGAGCACGGCGGTGAAGCGCAGCGGCTCGTCGATGCCGGCCTCGCGCATCAGGCCGCGGGCGGCCGAGACGCTCGCCGCCATGGCGCCGACGGGATCGCGCTCGAGCCCGTGCGCCAGGGCGAGGAGGAACAGGGCCTCCGAATCGGTGGTGCCCTGGCGCGCCTCGTAGAGCCCGTCCGGGATCATCGCCTCGAGCCGCCGGCGGATGCGGGCATAGCCGCCGATCTGGCCGTTATGCATGAACAGGTGACGGCCGTGGGAGAAGGGATGGCAGTTCGCCCGGGTCGTCGCGGTACCGGTCGAGGCGCGGACATGCGCGAAGAAGGTCCGGGCGCGGATCTGCCGGGACAGGCTGCGCAGGTTCTCGTCGGACCAGGCCGGCCGCACGTCGCGGTAGAGGCCCGGCTCCGGCCGGTCGCCGTACCAGCCGATGCCGAACCCGTCGCCGTTGGTCTCGGTCTGGGCTTCCGCCGCGTGCAGCGACTGATGCACCAGCGAGTGGGTCGGCGCGCAGACCAGCTCGTCGAGATAGACCGGATCGCCGTGGTAGGCGAGGAAGCGGCACATCGGCTCTTCACCTCCCGCGGCGGGTGCCGGTCCCGCCCCGGGCCGTGCCTCGTCCGCCGCCGTCATCGAAAAGTAACATTCTGCCCAGGTTGGTGAACAGCTCGTTAATGCGCCGCAGCAGGCGCGACGCGCTGCAGCATGCGCACCGAACGTGCAATCACGTCGCGCAACGACCCGCCATGCGTGAGACGCATCGATCGCCGCGGCAAGATGGACCTATGGCGGGGATCAATGTCAGCATTGAGTCGTTGATGCTCACGCAGGCGTGTTCGCGTAGCCGGCTTGCTTCCGCGTTCTCCCGGCTGGCGTCCCTCGCCGGGCCCGCTTCCCGCCCCGTCGGTTCCGTCCGCCCCCGCTTCCGGGGCGCGCGACGCGATTCGGCTGGCGGTCGGCCAAGACATCCTCCCGAGCACTTACGAGGACCCGGGACAACCACACGACAAGACACGTTGAAGACGTACAGGAGGCCTCATGGGCAGAGCAGCACCCACCAACCCGATCGCCGTCGTGGTGGAGGACGATGAATCCGTTCGGGACTTCGCCGCGGCGATCCTGGAGGAGACCGACCTCGCGGTCATCGCCTGCGACAGCGCGGCCGATGCGCTCGCGGTGATGCGCGAGCACGGCTCCGAGGTCGCGCTGCTGTTCACGGAGATGCAGCTCTCCGGCGAGATCGACGGCGCCACCCTCGCCCGCACGGTGGAGCGGGACTGGCCCGACGTGCGCCTTGTGGTGACCTCGCGCCCGGGTGCGGCGCAGGCGGTGCCGGACCACGCGGTCTACATGCAGAAGCCCTGGCGGCCCCTCGACGTGCTGGTCGAGGCCGAGCGGGCGGCCTGCGCGGCGGCCTGACGGCCGACGCGAAGAGCCCGCACGCCTCGCGGCGTCGGGCTCGACGATCCAGGACGTGCCCCGCCGGAACGGCGGGGCGCAGCCGAATGGCTTATGCGCTGGTGGCCGGAGCGGCGGCCGGAGCGGGAGCCGACGGGGCCATGCCCGGACGGCGGGGGCCGCCGACGCGGGGCTTCGGCTTCGGCGCGGCGATCAGGCCCTCGCGGATCGCAGTCTTGCGGGCCTGCTTGCGGGCGCGGCGCACGGCCTCCGCCTTCTCGCGGGCCTTGCGCACCGACGGCTTCTCGTAGGCCTTGCGCTGCTTCATCTCGCGGAAGATGCCCTCGCGCTGCATCTTCTTCTTGAGGACGCGGAGAGCCTGATCGACGTTGTTGTCCCGAACGAGTACCTGCAAGGGTGTATGTCCTCTTGTCTAAATCCAGAATCGTGGCCGACCTTGCGCGGAACGCGCCCGGATGGCTGCCTGCCCGGAAAACCGAAATGCGCCCCACGGCCCGGACCTGGAAGGACCGGGAGGGGCTTAGGTCGCATCGCGGTTGCACCGGGGCCCGGCGCAAGCTGTCGGCGCACGGTATGCGCCTGATCGCGGCCTTACACCACTCCGCCAGGACTTCCAACCGGGGAGTGCCCGCCTGACCGAAATTTGAGCGGCTCGCGGCCGGGAACGGGCCGCGCGTGCTGCGCCGTCGCGACGTGGCGACGGCCTCCGGCGCTTCAAGCGTTGGCCTGGATGAAGCTGCGCACCAGCGGGTAGGTCTGCCCCTCCCACTTGCGGCCGGAGAACACGCCGTAATGGCCGACGCCGGGCTGGAGGTGGTGGCGCTTGCGGAAGGGCTTGAGGCCGGTGCAGAGGTCGTGCGCCGCCACCGTCTGGCCCACCGAGCAGATGTCGTCGCGCTCGCCCTCGACGGTCATCAGCGCCGTTTTGCGGATCGCCCGGGTGTCGATAGGATTGCCCCGGAAGGTCAGCCGGTTCTGCGCCAGCGTCGCGTCCTGGAACACGGTCTTGACCGTCTCGAGGTAGAATTCCGCCGCGAGGTCGAGCACCGCGAAGTACTCGTCGTAGAAGCTCTCGATCTGCGCCGCCTTCGCCCGGGACTCCGTGGCGGCCTCCCCGTCGGCGAGGTGCCAGTAGAGGTCGAGATGGCCGTGCATGTGGCGCGCGGCGTTCATCGACATGAAGGCCCCGACCTGCATGAAGCCCGGATAGACCCGGCGGCCGGCCCCGGCGTGCCGGCGCGGCACGGTGGCGATCAGGTTGCGCTCGAACCACTCGATCGGTCGCGAGGTGGCGAGCTCGTTGACCTTGGTCGGGTTGATCCGGGTATCGACCGGGCCGGCCATCAGGGTCATGCTCGCCGGATGCGCCGCGTTGCCGCTCTCGGCCATCACGGCCGCGGCGGCCAGCGCCTGCACCGCGGGCTGGCACACCGCCACGATGTGCGCACCCTCGCCGATCGTCTCCAGGAACTGCACCAGGTGGGCGACGTAGTCGTCGAAGCCGAACCGGCCGGCGCTCAGCGGCACGTCGCGGGCGTTGTGCCAGTCGGTGATGTAGACGTCGTGGTCGGCGAGCAGGGTCCGCACCGTGCCGCGCAGGAGCGTGCCGAAATGGCCCGACAGGGGAGCCACCACCAGCACCCGCGGCTGCGCGGTGACGAGGTCCTTGCGGAAGCGCAGCAGGGTGCCGAAGGGCGTCGCGAGCACCGGCTCCTCCGTCACCGGCACCTCGCGGTTGCCGATCCGCACCGCCTCGATCCCGTAGGAGGGCCGGGCATGGGTGAGGCCGGCCCGCATCATCATCCGGGCCGCGGCCGAGATCCAGGTCGCCGGCGCGCCGTAGCCGGCCCGCGTCCAGGGCGTCGTGCCGTCATGCAGCATCCGGCCCCAGGCGCGGGTGGCGGTCGCGATGTCCGACTGGACCTCGAAGGCATCGTAGAGCATCGGCCCGGGCACTCCCTCACGGACACGCGCGAGGGGCGGCCCGCCGGCAAGCGTAAGGGACGACTTCGCCCTTCCGCGACCGGACTTTCGGCGGAACGCGGCGGCAGCCATCCGTCCCGGCGAGATGCGACCCTCGTGCCAACTGGATCAGACCTCGCGTGACTTGCGCGAGGATTGCGCCCGCGCCGGTCGCGACCGGCGAGAGACCGGCAAGAGATCGGTACGAGACCGGCACGAGTCTTGGATCGCTCCTCGCGAAACCCAAGGACAGACGGGCGGCGTGCTGCCGGCCCGGGGAGGGCGGGATGGCCGAGGCGACGCTGACGATCTCAAGCCGCAACTACTCGTCCTGGTCGCTGCGGGGCTGGCTGCTCTGCCGCATGGCCGGGCTCGACCTCGACGTCGAGGTGCTGTCCGGCGATCCGGCGAGCCGGGCCGAGCTGCTGCACCTCTCGCCGTCGTTCCTGGTGCCGCGCCTCACCCACGGCGCGGTGCGGGTCTGGGACGTGCTCGCCATCGCCCAGTACCTGACGGAGATCCGCCCCGAGGCCGGGCTCCTGCCGGACGACCTCGCCACCCGCTCCTGGTCGCGCTCGATCTCCGGCGAGATGCATGGCGGCTTCTTCAACCTGCGCTCGGCCCTGCCGATGAACCTGCGCGCCCGCTACGCCGACTTCACGCCCTGGGGCGGGGCCCAGGCCGACATCGCCCGGGTGGTCGAGATCTGGCAGGAGGCGTTGCGGGTCCACGGGGGGCCGTTCCTGTTCGGCGCCCGGCCGGTGGTGGCGGACGCGATGTACGCGCCGGTCTGCACCCGCTTCGTCACCTACGGCGTCGCCCTGCCGTCCGACTGCGCCGCCTATCGCGACCGGATCATGGACTGGGACCTGATGCGGGACTGGATCGCCGCGGCGCAGGACGAGCCGGAGGAGATCGAGGAACTGGACATGGAGTTCTGAGGGTCAGATCAGCCCCGCCAGCCGCAAGCCCACCCCCGCCGCCGCGCAGGCCCCGAGCACCGGGATCATCCCCGCCCGGAAGCGGAACACCGCGACGGCCGCGGCCAGCGCCAGGGCCAGCGCGTAGGGATCGACGCTGGCGAGGACCGGCACGTCGAGCCTCACCGGCCCGACGGCCACCGGGCGCAACTCCCGGAACAGGGTGTGGAGCGCGAACCAGACCGCCAGGTTGAGGATCACCCCGACCACCGCCGCGGTGATCGCCGAGAGGGCGCCGGCGAGCGCAGGATCGCCGCGCAGCCGCTCGACGTACGGGGCGCCGACGAAGATCCACAGGAAGCAGGGCGCGAAGGTGACCCAGGTGGTGAGGAGCCCGCCGAGCGTGCCCGCGACGAGCGGCGGCAGCGCCCCGGGCGCCCGGAAGGCGGCCAGGAAGCCGACGAACTGCGTCACCATGATGAGCGGCCCGGGCGTGGTCTCGGCCATGCCGAGCCCGTCGAGCATCTCGCCGGGCCGCATCCAGCCGTACTGCTCCACCGCCGCCTGCGCCACGTAGGCGAGCGCCGCGTAGGCGCCCCCGAAGGTCACCAGCGCCATCTTGGAGAAGAACACCGCGATCCGCGAGAACACGTCGTCGGGCCCGAGGATCGCGAGCAGCGCGGCGACCGGCACGAGCCAGATCGCCGCCCAGACGGCGAGGGTCGCGAGGGTGTCGCGGGGGGCGGCCCGCTCGCGCGGCAGCGCGTCGTCGCCGAACAGGTAGGCGCCGCCGGCCGCGCCCGCCGCGTGGCCGCCGCCGGGGCGGAAATCCGGATGTCCGGCCCGGCCGCCGAGGAAGCCGACGAGGCCCGCCGCCACGACGATGAGCGGGAACGGCACGTCGAGGGCGAAGATGCCCACGAAAGCGGCAGACGCGAGCCCGGTCATCACCCGGCCGCGCAGGGCGCGCCGGCCGATGCGCTGCACCGCCTCGATCACGATGGCGAGCACCGCGGCCTTGAGGCCGAAGAACAGCCCGGCGACCGGGCCGGCCTGCCCGTAGAGCACGTAGACGAAGCTCAGGGCCATGATGGCGAGGAGCCCCGGCAGCACGAACAGCCCGCCGGCGAGAAGGCCGCCGCGGGGCCCGTGCATCAGCCAGCCGACGTAAGTTGCGAGCTGCTGCGCCTCCGGCCCGGGCAGCAGGGTGCAGAAGTTGAGCGCGTGCAGGAAGCGGTTCTCGGAGATCCAGCGCCGCTCCTCGACCAGCACCCGGTGCATCACGGCGATCTGCCCGGCGGGGCCGCCGAAGGACAGGGCCGCGATTCGCAGCCAGACCGGCAGGGCCTCGGCCAGGGTAACGGGCCGGGGCGGCGCCGTTCCAAGCGTCGCTGGCTCGGGACTCGTCACGGGGCGGGGTCTCCGGCTGGGGGCGCCGCAGCGTAGCGCGATCGGTCGCGTTGTGCGACAGAACCCAGCGATTACATCCGGGGAGCGGGCGCCGCCGGCCTCGCGCCGCCGACAGACTCACGCCGTCAAGTCCCGCCTGCAGGTCCCGCTTGAGCAAGTCCAAAGCCCTCCTCACCCCCGAGCGCCGCGAGGACGACACCGACGCCTCGATCCGGCCGCTCAGCCTCGCCGACTTCACCGGCCAGAAGGCGGCCCGCGCCAACCTCCAGGTGTTCATCGACGCCGCCAAGAAGACCGGCCAGGCCCTCGACCACGTGCTGTTCGTCGGGCCTCCGGGCCTCGGCAAGACCACGCTCGCCCAGATCGTCGCCCGCGAGCTCGGGGTGAACTTCCGCTCGACCTCCGGCCCGGTGATCGCCAAGGCCGGGGACCTCGCCGCGCAGCTCACGAATCTCGAGGAGCGCGACGTCCTGTTCATCGACGAGATCCACCGCCTCAACCCGGCGGTGGAGGAGATCCTCTATCCGGCGATGGAGGATTATCAGCTGGATCTCATCATCGGCGAGGGGCCGGCCGCCCGCTCGGTGAAGATCGAGCTGCCGAAATTCACCCTCGTCGCCGCCACCACCCGGGCCGGGCTCCTCACCACCCCCTTGCGCGACCGCTTCGGCATCCCGGTCCGCCTCGAGTTCTACGACATCGACGAGCTCGAGCTGATCGTCGGCCGCGGCGCCCGGGTGCTCGGCATCGGCATGGCGCCGGACGGGGCCAACGAGATCGCCAAGCGCGCCCGCGGCACGCCGCGCATCGCCGGGCGGCTCCTGCGCCGGGTGCGCGACTTCGCCATCGTGGAGGACGCGCCCACCATCACCCGGGCGATCGCCGACCGGGCGCTGCGGCTCCTCGACGTCGATCCCGCCGGCCTCGACACGATGGACCGGAAGTACCTCAACATCATCGCCCACTCGTTCAACGGCGGACCGGTCGGGGTCGAGACGATCGCGGCGGCGCTCTCCGAGCCGCGCGACGCGATCGAGGAGATCATCGAGCCCTACCTGATTCAGAAGGGCTTCGTGCAGCGCACGCCGCGCGGCCGGGTGCTCACCGCCCACGCCTTCCGCCATCTCGGCCTGCCGGAGCCGAACCGCGATCCCACCGTCCAGTTCGGCCTGTTCACCGGGGACGAGGATGCGTGAGGAGGGGAGGGGCTACCGCCTCTTCACCCGCCGCCGGGTGCTCCAGGGGGTCGGGGCCGTCGTGCTGTCGGGCGCGAGCACCGGCGCCTACGCCACCGGGATCGAGCCGTTCCGGCAGGTCGTGACCCGTTACGCGATCGCGCCGAACCCCGCCGCGCCGTGGCCGGCGGGCCTGCGGCTTCGCATCGCGGTGCTGACCGACATCCATGCCTGCGAGCCCTGGATGAGCGTCGAGCGCATCGCCGGCCTCGTCGACGCCGCCAACGCCCTGCAGGCCGATCTCGTGGTGCTGGTCGGCGATTTCGTGGCCGGCCAGCGCTACGTCACCCGGTACGTGCCGGCCGCCGAGTGGGCGCCGGTCCTCGGGCGGCTCACGGCGCCGCTCGGCGTCCACGCGGTGCTCGGCAACCACGATTGGTGGGAGGACAAGGACGCCCAGAAGCGCGGCGCCGGGCCGACCATCGCCGGGACGGCGCTGACGCGACACGGCATCCGGGTCCTGTCGAACGAGGCGGTGCCGCTCGCAACGAAGGCCGGCCCGGTCTGGCTCGCCGGGCTCGAGGACCAGCTCGCGCTCCTGCCGGGCCGCCGGCGCTACGGCCACAAGCGGGTCGGCCTCCACGACCTGCCCAAGACCCTGGCGGCGGTGCCGGACGGCGCGCCGATGATCCTCCTGGCGCACGAGCCCGACATCTTCGCCCGGGTGCCGGCCCGGGTGGCGCTGACCCTGTCGGGCCATACCCATGGCGGGCAGGTGCGGCTGCTCGGCTGGTCGCCGGTGGTGCCCTCGGGCCGCCGCTACGTCTACGGCCATGTCCGCGAGGCGAGCGACCTCGTGATCTCCGGGGGCCTGGGCCTCAGCATCGCGCCGATCCGCCTCGGGGTGCCGCCGGAGATCGTGGTGGTGGAGCTGGGGGCGGGTGCGGTCGCTTGATACATTTTTCCACCGATCGCGTTTGAAGTAAAAAGCGCGGGATCCCCTCTCCCACACGGGAGAGGGGAAGCGCGCGACTTGTCGGCCTCGGTTCATCTGAGACGCTTCCAGGCGCGACCAGAACGAGATCAAAACGGAATTCTACGTGACCGAACCCATGCCCCCGGACGCCCACGCCCTTGCCTTGCGCGTCTACTACGAGGACACGGATTTCTCCGGCTTCGTCTACCATGCGAGCTACCTGCGCTTCATGGAGCGGGGGCGCACGGAATTGCTGCGCGGCCTCGCCGGCGACCAGTCCGACCTGCACCGGGAGGCGGACGGGCTCGTCTTCGTGGTGCGGCGGATGAGCCTCGACTACCTCAAGCCCGCCCGCATGGACGACGCGCTGACCGTGCTCACCGCCACCCGCGAGCTGCGCGGCGCCTCGATGCATCTCGACCAGGAGGTGCGCCGCGGCGACGAGACCCTGGTGCGGGCCGACGTCGTGGTGGCCTGCGTGCGCGACGGCCGGGCGGTACGCCTGCCGGAGGCCCTGCGCCGGACCCTCACCCGACGCTGAACCGTCGCGCTCACCATTCCTTAACCCTGCCGGGGGCTTAACTCACGGCGGGCGAACGATCCCTCGCGGGGCGCTGGCCCATACTTTCGACAGATTCGGGCGCGATCGAACCACCATACGACAAGCCCCGATCCCGGTTGGAGTGCCCGAGGGCCGTTCAGCGGCCCGGGACGCGAGGAAAGCCGCATGAATCCCGCCGACGCCGCCCAGGCGATGCCCGTGGCCGAGATCACGATGTTCGGCCTGTTCTGGCAGGCCCATTTCGTCGTGAAGGTGGTGATGCTGGGCCTGCTCGGCTCCTCGATCTGGTGCTGGTCGATCATCATCGACAAGACGCTGCTGTTTCGCCGCACCAAGGCGGAGATGGACGCCTTCGAGGAGGAGTTCTGGTCCGGCCGGCCGCTGGAGGAGCTCTACCGCGCCTACAACGAGAAGCCGGCCACCGGGCTCGCCGCCCTGTTCGTCGCCGCGATGCGCGAGTGGCGCCGCTCCTACGAGGGGTCGGGCCGCTCGATCCGCAGCCTCGGCCAGCGCATCGACAAGGTGCTCGACGTCACGATCCAGCGCGAGGTCGAGCGGCTGGATTCGCGCCTGCTGTTCCTCGCCTCGATCGGCTCGGCCGGCCCGTATATCGGCCTGTTCGGCACGGTGTTCGGCATCATGACGGCCTTCACGTCGATCGCCGCCTCGAAGAACACCAGCCTCGCGGTCGTCGCGCCCGGCATCGCCGAGGCGCTGTTCGCCACCGCGATCGGCCTGTTCGCGGCGATCCCCGCGGTGCTCGCCTACAACAAGCTCCAGGCCTCGGTGGCCAAGGCCCAGGGACGCCTCGAGGGCTTCGCCGACGAGTTCTCGGCCATCCTGTCGCGCCAGATCGACGAGCGCATGGCGCTGGCGGCCTGATTCCCGCGACCCTCGATTTCAAGAAGGATTGAGCCAGATGGGCATGGCCTCCGGAGCGGCACAGGGCGGCGGACGCCGTCGGCGCGGCCGGCGGGGCGGCGCGATCAACGAGATCAACATGACGCCGTTCATCGACGTCGTGCTGGTGCTCCTGATCATCTTCATGGTCGCCGCGCCGATGATGACGGTCGGCGTGCCCCTCGACCTGCCGCAGACCAAGGCCGCGCCGCTCAATCAGGATTCGAAGCCGATCACCCTCTCGATCCGCCAGACCGGCCAGGTCTTCCTCGGCGAGGACGAGCTGACCGACGACACCATCGTCGCCAAGCTCTCGTCCGCCGCCAAGGACGGGTTCGAGGAGCGGGTCTTCGTGCGCGGCGACAAGCGGGTCGATTACGGCCGCGTCGCCCAGGTGATGGCGATCGTCACGGGCGGCGGCTTCAAGAAGGTCGCCCTCGTGACCGAGCCCGATCAGCGCTAGCACGGCGGGGATCGTTTCCGTGGTTCTTCCCTTCGACAGGTCCGAGCCGGGCGTCTGGGTCTCGGCCGGCGTGCACGTCGTGCTGGTCGGGCTGGCGCTCTTCGCCGCCGCCTCGCACGTGCTGCCGCAATCCGAGGAGGGCGTCCCGGTCGAGGTCATCACCGAGAACCAGTTCTCGGAACTGACCAAGGGCCAGCGCGACGGCGAGGCCCCGGCCAAGAGCCCGCGGGCCGACCGGGTGGCGGAGAAGCAGCAGGACAACGACCCCGGCGAGGCCAAGGCCAACGTGCCGACCCCGCCGACGCGCCCGCCCGACATCAAGGTCGCCAACGCCGAGGAGATGCCGGTGCCGCCGCTGCGCCCGGCCCTCGAGCAGCCCGAACCCGCCCCGATGCCGCCGGCCCGCCCCGACACCGCCAAGGCCGACACTGCCAAGGCCGATGCCGAGAAGGCCGCCGCCGCGAAGGCCAAGGCGGAGGCCGAGGCCCGCGCCGAGGCGAAGGCGGAGGCCGAGCGCGAGGCCAAGGAAGCCGCGAAGGAGGCGGCCAAGGAGGCCGCGAAGGCCGCCGCCAAGGCTGCTTCCGAGAAGGCTGCTTCCGAGAAGGCCGCCATCGCCGCCAAGGCGGCCGCCGAAAAGGCCGCCGCCGAGAAGGCCGAAGCGGAGGCGATCCGGCGCGAGGAACTGGCCGAGGCCAAGGCTGCGGCCGAGAAGGCCGCCGCCGAGAAGGCGGCCGCGAAGGCGCGAGCCGAGGCCAAGGCCCGCGCCGAGGCGGAGGCGAAAGCGAAGGCGGAGGCCAAGGCGGAAGCGGAGGCCAAGGCTCAGGAAGCCAAGGCCGAAGCGGAGGCGAAGGCCAAGGCGGTCGCCGAGGCCAAGGCGAAGGCGGACGCCAAGGCCCGTGCCGAAGCGGAAGCCGAAGCGAAAGCTCAGGCCAAGGCGGACGCCGAGGCCAAGGCCCAAGCCGCCGCCAAGGCCCAAGCCGCCGCGGACGCCAAGGCGAAGGCCGAGGCCGCCGCGAAGGCCAAGGCGGTGGCCGAGGCCAAGGCGAAAGCGGCCGCGGAGGCAAAGGCCCGGCACCAGGCCGAGCTCGCCGCCAAGTTCAATTCGGGCTCGATCCGCGACATGCTCGCGGCGCACGGGCCGTCGCAATCCACCGGCGCCACCGGCCGCGAGGTGCAGCGCACCGCCGCCCTCGGCACGGCCGCGGGGTCGTCCCAGCGCCTCAACCCGAGCCAGCGCGACGCCCTGGTCGGCCTGCTGCAGCAGCAGATCGAGCGCTGCTACTCGGCGCCCCCAGGCGCCGCGCAGGGCATCGTGCTGCCGCAGCTCGACATCCGCCTGAACCCCGACGGTTCGCTCACCACCGAGCCGCGCATCCTGCGCGCCGGCGGCAGCGCGGTCGACCGCTCGATCGCCGAGGCCGCCGTGCGCGCGGTGCGGCGCTGCGCGCCCTTCCGCATCCCGGCCCAGTTCGCCCCGTTCTACAACGACTGGCGGATCATCAACGCGGAGTTCGAGCTGCCGCGGGCCTGACGTCAGCCAGTCCCGCCGGCCGCCTGCCTCACCCACGATGGACGACCCCTCCATGCATTCCCACTCGCGATTGCGTCACGCGCTCGCCGCGCTCCTGTGGCTGTGCCTCGCCGCCGGCTTCGCCTCGCCCGCGCAGGCGCAGCTCAACCTGCGCATCGGCCCCGGCGGCGCCTTCCAGCCGATGCCGATCGCCGTCGCCGACTTCTCGGGCGATCCGAGCCTCGGCCCGACGCTGTCGGGCATCGTGACCAACAACCTGAAGCGGTCCGGCTACTTCACGCCGATGGAGAAGGCGCGCTTCCCCGAGACCCCGAACTTCGACGCCGCGCCGAATTTTTCCGCCTGGAAGGATACCGGCGTGCAGGGCCTCGTCACCGGCCGGGTGATCCGCGACGGGTCGGGCCGGCTCAAGGCCGAGTTCCGGCTCTGGGACGTGCTGTCGGGCCAGCAGATGATCGGCCAGCAATATGCGGGCGACGGCGCCAATGCGCGCCGCATGGGCCACCTGATCTCCGACGCGGTCTACACCAAGATCACCGGCATCGGCGGCTTCTTCGACACCCGCGTCGCCTTCGTCGACGAGTCGGGCTCGAAGGAGCACCGCCGCAAGCGCCTCGCGATCATGGACCAGGACGGCGCCAACGTGCGCTACCTCACCAGCGGCGAGGCCTCCGTGGTGGCGCCGCGCTACTCGCCCTCGACCCAGGACATCACCTACATGTCGCAGGTCACCGGCCAGCAGCCGCGGGTGCAGGTGATCAACCTCTCGACCGGCGCCCGCCAAGTGATCCCGACCAACGCCGAGATGAGCACCAGCCCGCGCTTCTCGCCGGACGGGCGCCGCCTGGTGATGAGCGACCAGGACGGCGGCAATGCCAGCATCTACGTGATGGATCTCGGCTCCAAGGCCCAGACCCGGATCACCAACGCCAACGCCATCGACACCTCGCCGTCCTTCTCGCCGGACGGGCGCGAGATCGTGTTCGAATCCGACCGCGGCGGCCAGCAGCAGATCTACGTCATGGGCGCCGACGGCTCGAACCCGCGCCGCCTCTCCTTCGGCGACGGCTCGGCCTCGCAGCCGGCCTGGTCGCCGCGGGGCGACTACATCGCCTTCACGCGCCAGCGGAAGGGCTCATTCTCGATCTGCATCATGAAACCCGACGGCTCGGGCGAGCGGGTGCTGACGGAGGGCTTCCACAACGAAGGCCCGACCTGGGCGCCGAACGGCCAGTACGTGATGTTCTTCCGCGATCCCGGCGGCCAGGCCGGCGGCAAGCTCTACATGGTCGACATCACCGGCAAGGTCGAGCAGCCCGTCCCGACCCCGTCCTACGCCTCCGACCCGACCTGGTCGCCGCTGATCGACCCGCAGAAGTGAAGACAGGAGTCCGGCCCGGTGAACGGGCCGGGCCCCATTCGCATTGAAAATCCAGGTATTCTGCTACGCTATTCCGGGGTTCGCCGCAGACGAGAACCCGGATCCATAAACGTCGACGCGCAGAAAAGGCGGACAGTATTCCGCCGAGAGCAGCGCCCATGACGTTGCGACACGTCACAAGACACAGCAGGTTGCACGGTTTGGGAGCGACGGCCGCTGCGCCTCAACCCTCCCCCCTCTGCGGGGGAGGGTGCCCGGCGGAGCCGGGCGGGAGAGGGGACGACGCTTCCGGAGAGGTCGCGACCGTGTTGAAGGGCGCTCCCTGGATCAATGTCGCGCTGCCCCTCTCCCGGCCCCTGCTGACGCAGGGTCCACCCTCCCCCGCAGAGGGGGGGAGGGTTCATGCTCTCCGCCGTCGCTGCCACACCCGCACGGAATCGTGTGCCGTATACAGTGGCGGCGCAATTGGGCGCCGCTCCAAGTCCTTGATTGTGCCGCTTTGTCTGCGGTGCGCCGGCGTCCACGTCGTCGGACAATGCCCTCGTCATGCACCGTCGGCGTTTATGGATCCCGAATTCTGTCCCGCCGCCCCGGGATTGACTTGGCAGGTGTGGAATCAATCGAGCAGGTCAGAAGAACAGCGCGCGGCGGGCCACGAAAAGCCCGCCGCGCCCGTGCCGTTATTCCAGGCTCAGCGCCACGAACCGCACCTCGCCGTCCTTGTTGGCGACGAGCAGCAGGGCGGACTTGCGGCCGTCCTTCTTGATCTGGTCGATGCGGCGGGTGACGTCGGCGGGGGCGTTCACCGCCTCCTGGCCGACCTCGACGATCACGTCGCCGGGCTGGATGCGCTTGTCGGCGGCGTTGGAGTTCGGGTCGACCCGGGTGACGAGCACGCCCTTGACGCTCTCCTTCACCCCGAAGCGCTTGCGCGACTCGTCGGACAGGCCCGAGAGGTTGAGGCCGAGCGCCTGGCGGGTGACGTCGGCCTCCGGCTGCGGCCGGTTGAGGGCCGCCTGCTGCTGCGGCTTGTCGCTGTCCTCGAGGCGGCCGAGCGTGACCTGCTTGGTCTGCTCCTGGCCCTTGCGGACGGTGGTCACGTCGACGACCTTGCCGACCGGGGTCGAGGCGACGATGCGGGGCAGGTCGCTCGAGCTCTTGACCTCGGCGCCGTTGAACTTGGTGATCACGTCGCCGACCTCGAGGCCGGCGGTCTTGGCCGGGCCCTTCTCGTCGACGCCGGCGATCAGCGCGCCACGGGCGCCGCCCTTGAGGCCGAGCGCCTCCGCCGTGGTGTCGTCGACGTTCTGGATCCGCACGCCGAGCCAGCCGCGCCGCACCTCGCCGAACTGGCGCAGCTGGTCGATCACCGGGCCGGCGGTGGCGGTGGGGACGGCGAAGCCGATGCCGACCGAGCCGCCGGTCGGCGACAGGATCGCGGTGTTGATGCCGATCACCTCGCCGTCCATGTTGAACAGCGGACCGCCGGAATTGCCCTTGTTGATGGCCGCGTCGGTCTGGATGTAATTGTCGTAGGGGCCGGACTCGATGTTGCGGCCCCGGGCCGAGACGATGCCGGCCGAGACCGAGCCGCCGAGGCCGAACGGGTTGCCGATCGCGATCACCCAGTCGCCCGGCCGCATCTTGTCGGAATCGCCGAGCGGCACCGACTTCAGCGGCCGGTCCGGATCGGGCTTCACCCGCAGCACCGCGAGGTCGATCTTCGAATCCTTGCCGATGATCTCGGCCTTCAGCTTGCGGCCGTCGTGCAGGATCACCTGGATGTCGTTGGCGTCGCCGATGACGTGGTTGTTGGTGACCACGATGCCCGACGAATCGATGATGAAGCCCGAGCCGAGCGAGTTCGAGCGGCGCGGCGCCCGCGGCTGGCTCTCGGCCCCGCCGCCGCCGCCCTGGCCGCGGCGGTTGAAGAATTCCTCGAACAGGTCCTCGAACGGGGTGCCCGGCGGCAGCTGCGGCATGGTGCGGCCGCGCGCCTCGACGGTGGTCGAGGCCGAGATGTTCACCACCGCGTCCGTGACCTGGTCGGCGAGGTCGGCGAGCGAGGCGGGACCCTTGGCGAAGGCGACGTCGGGGAGGGCCGCGGTGCCGACGGAGAGGGCGAGCAGGGCCCCCGCGAGGGCGGGCAGGCGCCGTCTCGCGAAGGCGGGGTTACGGCGCGAGGAAGCGGCCATCGTGTGAACCTCGTACGGCAGGGTCGTCGTGAACAACGCGGTCGGGCGCGACGGAGGCGAGAGGCTCCGCGGCGCCCGGGCAAGCTCCCTCCGGGGAGCGAGCCCCCCTAAGATCGTCTCCCGACGGACCGGTTCAAGTCCCGGGGCCGTTCAGCCGAGGAGCAGGCGCACGACGCCGACCACGACGACGCCCGCCGCGGCCGAGAGCAGGCCGACGAGGCGCATCCGCTCCATCGGGCTCTGGGCGGCCTCCTGCATCGCCCGGCGCATCGCCCCCGGGAAGGCGGCGCAGAGCAGGCCCTCGATGGCCAGCGCGAGGCCGAGGGCGGCGACGAGGTCCTTCACGGCCGCGAGCGGGCGGTCATTGCCGCCATTCCTGTTCCCCCCTGCGGTCGCATCGTGTCGTCTCCGCGGCACCGGCCGGATCGTCGCATCCGCCGTCACAACAATGCGCCCCGCCGGGCCGGGCCGGCCCGGCCCGCGGCGGGGCGCGCAAGGTCTCGTCGGGTCGTCGGGCCGGCCCCGCGGAGGCGGGGCGCGGCGAGGCTACTGTCCCGCCGCCGGGGCGGCAGCGGCCGGGCGCGCCCGGCCCTGCGGGTCGTTGAAGTAGCGGAAGAACTCCGAGCCGGGGCTGATCACCAGCCGGGTGTCGGATCCGCTCAGGCCCTTCTCGTAGGCCTGCATCGACCGGTAGAAGGCGAAGAAGTCCGGGTCCTGCCCGAAGGCGTCGGCGAGGATGCGGTTGCGGTCCGCCTCGCCCTGGCCGCGGAGCTGGTCGGCCTTCTGGTTCGCCTCGGCGAGGAGCACCGTGACGTCGCGGTCGGCCTTGGCCTTGATGGTGGCCGCCACCTGGTTGCCGTTGGCGCGCAGGTCCGCCGCCTCGCGCTCACGCTCGGTGCGCATGCGCTGGTAGACCGCCTGCGAGTTGGCTGCTGGCAGGTCGACCCGGGTCAGGCGCAGGTCGACGATCTCGATGCCGAGATTCTTCGCCTGCCGGTTCACGTCCTCCTGGATGCGGTTCATCAGCCCCTCGCGCTGGGTGCGCACGATGGCGTCCCGCGAGGCGCTGGCGAGCACGTTGCGCATCGCCGCGTTGGTGAAGCTCGACAGGCGCTGGTTGGCGACCTGGATGTTGTTGACCGCCTGGTAGAAGCGCAGCGGGTCGCTGATCTTGTAGCGGGCGAAGGCGTCGACCTCGAGGTTCTGGCGGTCGGCCGAGAGCACGGTCTGCACCGGCAGGTCGAGGTCGAGCAGCCGCTTCTCGAACAGCACGACGCTCTCGAAGAACGGCAGCTTGAAGTACAGGCCGGGCTTGTCGGTGCCGGCCTGGTTCAGCACGGTGCGGACGCGGCCGAACTGCAGCACCAGCGCCTGCTGGGTCTGGCCGACGGTGAAGGCCGAGGCGTAGATCAGCACCAGGACGAGGACGCCGAGGACGACGAGGCCGGTGCGAAGCGCGTTGCCGTTCATCGGGCGCTCCCCTGGACCGGGGTGCCCGGACGGGCGGCATTGGCGAAGTCCTGCAGCGGCAGGACCGGCAGCACGCCGGCGGCGGCCGCACCGGCGCCCGCCGCGCCGCCCTGGTCGATGATCACCTTGTTCACGCCGCCCAGCACCTTCTCCATGGTGTCGAGGAACATCCGCTCGCGGGAGACCGCGGGCGACAGCTTGTAGGATTCGTAGACCTCGCGGAAGCGCGCGGCCTGGCCGGTCGCCTCGGCGGTGGCCTGCGACTTGAAGGCCTCGGCCTGCTGCTGGATCTGCGAGGAGCGGCCGCGGGCCTCGGGGACGACGCGGCTGGCATAGGTCTCGGCCTCGTTGCGGGCGCGGGCGGCGTCCTGCTGGGCCGCGTTCACGTCGACGAAGGCCTGGCGCACCTCGGCCGGCGGGCTCACGCCCTGGAGCTGCACCACGTTGATCAGCACGCCGGCGCCGTAGGAATCGAGCGCCTTCTGGATGATCTGCTGCACCTCCTGCGCCACGCTCGACTGCTCGGTGGTGAGGATCGCCTGGATCTGGCGACGGCCCACGACCTCGCGCATCGCGCTCTCGGCGACCGACTTGATGGTGCCCTCGGGGTTCTGCAGGTTGAACACGAAGTCCTCGGCCTTGGCCGGGTTCACGCGCCACTGCACGTCGAAGTCGATGTCGACGATGTTGTCGTCGCCGGTGAGCATCAGGCTCTCCTCGGGCACGTCCCGGGAGCGCTGGGCGCCGACGCCCGAGCGGTAGCCGACCTGGATGCTGCGGGACTCGCCGACATTCGGCTTCACCACCGCGCCGATCGGGTAGGGGAAGTTCCAGCGCAGACCCTCGCCGGACTGGCCGGTATAGCGCCCGAACACCGTGTTGATGCCGACCTGGCTCGGCAGCACCGTGTACCAGCCGGTCATCAGCCACAGCACCAGCACCGCCAGCACCGCCAGGACCGCGCCCTTGGCGCCGACCGAGCCGCCCGGCATCAGGTTCTTCAGCCGGTCCTGGCTGCGGCGCAGCAGGTCCTCGAGGTCCGGCGGCTGGTTGCCGCCGCCCGAGCCGCCGCCGCCCCAGGGACCGCCACCGCCACCGCCACCGCCGGAGCCACCGCCCCAGGGACCACCGCTATTGCCGCCGCGGTTGCCCCAGGGACCGCCCCCGTTGCCGCCGCTGCCGCCGCCGCCGCTCTGATTGCTCCAAGGCATGCTCGCCCACGTCCTTTCCCGGCCGGCACGCCCCGCGCTGTCTCTCGCGTCCCGCGCGGCACTCGCACTGCTCTGGCATTCGCTCCCTTGCGATATCGGCCGAGCCCCACACGAAAGCAACCTCCGCCCAGGGTCCAATTCTCAAGGTTTCCGCCCGGGGCCGGGAGTTCCATCGCCGCACCCGGGAACCTGAGATGGATCGGCCGTCTCGGACGTGTCGTGCGGGCTTGCCGCGCGGGCCTGCCGCGCGGGCTTCCCGCACGGACGCGGCGCGCGCGTCACGCGCCGGCCCGGCGCTCGAGGGTCACGAACCGGAATGCGTGCTCGTCCTCGGGGCCGGCCGGATGGGCTTCGGCGGCGACCTCGCGGAACTCCGCCGGGATCGCGGGAAAGCGCGCGTCGCCGTCGGGCGCCGCCGCGACCTCGGTGAGGTGGATCCGGCCGGCATGCGGCAGGGTGAGCGCGTAGATCTCGGCGCCGCCGGCCACCATGACCTCCTCCGCGTTGCCGGCGAGCCGCAGGGCGTCGTCCCAGCCCGCCGCCCGCTCGATGCCGGGCGCCGCCCAGGCCGGGTCGCGGGTCATGACGATCACCCGCCGCCCCGGCAGCGGCCGGCCGATCGAGTCCCAGGTCTTGCGGCCCATCACCACCGGCTTGCCCATGGTGAGGGCGCGGAAGCGCCGCAGGTCGCTGCGCAGGCGCCAGATCAGCGCGTTGTCGCGGCCGATGACGCCGTTCCGCGCCGCGGCGACGATCAGGGTGACGAGGGGGGGAGCCATCCCTACACCGCCACCGGCGCCCGGATCGCCGGATGCGGGTCGTAGCCCTCGATGGCGATGTCGTCGTAGCGGAACTCGAACAGCGAGCGCACGGACGGGTCGAGGCGCAGGCGCGGGAGCGGGCGGATGTCGCGGGCGAGCTGTTCGCGGGCCTGGGCGACGTGGTTGGAATAGAGGTGCGCGTCGCCGAGCGTGTGGACGAAGTCGCCGGGGACGAGGTCGAGCACCTGCGCCATCATGTGGGTGAGGAGCGCGTAGGAGGCGATGTTGAACGGCACGCCCAGGAACACGTCGGCCGAGCGCTGGTAGAGCTGGAGCGAGAGCCGGCCGTCGGCGACGTAGAACTGGAACAGGCAGTGGCAGGGGGCGAGCGCCATGCGGTCGAGGTCGGCCGGGTTCCAGGCCGAGACGACGAGGCGGCGCGAATCGGGGTTGCGGCGGATCTCGTCGAGCACCCAGGCGATCTGGTCGACGCTGCCGCCGTCGGGCTTGGCCCAGGATCGCCATTGCCGGCCGTAGACCGGGCCGAGGTCGCCGTGCTCGTCGGCCCACTCGTCCCAGATCGTGACGCCGTTGGCCTGCAGGTAGGCGACGTTGGTGTCCCCGGCGAGGAACCACAGCAACTCGTGGATGATCGACTTCAGGTGCAGCCGCTTCGTCGTCACGAGGGGGAAGCCCTCGCCGAGGTCGAACCGCATCTGATGGCCGAACACCGAGAGGGTGCCGGTGCCGGTGCGGTCGTGCTTCTCGACGCCGTCGTCGAGGATGCGCTGGAGGAGGGCGTGGTAGGGGCGCATGGCGGACATCCTCCGCGTGAGAAACGGCCCGGGGCGCCGCGCGGCGCCCGGCGGGCTTCCAGTGGCTCGGGCCGGGGGAGGGAAGCGGCTCCCCGCCCGGCCGTGGTGCCCGGCACGATAACGCGCCCCTGCCCGGATTCGCAGCGCCCCGCCGGTGGAATCAGCCGGTACTCCACACCCGTGCCAGCACCACGGCGCCGTTGCTCGCGGCGTGCAGCGCGATGCAGGGCCACAGGCTGCCGGTCCACAGCCGCATCACCCCGAGCGCCACCCCGAGGGGCAGCACCGAGACCGGTTGCAGCAGCCCGCCCTCGGCGTGGCAGAGCGCGAACACCGCCGCACTGACGGCGACCGTGGCGCCAGGCGGGAGGAGCCGGCGCAGGCGCCCGAACAGGTCGCCGCGAAACAGCATCTCCTCGGCGAGGGGCGCCAGGGCCACCAGCCACAGGATCCACGTCCAGAACACGCCGCCGGTGAGGAACGGCGACAGCCGCCAGGTCCGGGCCGGCATCTGGCCGGCCAGGAGCAGGAGCCCGGCGGTGCCCGCGACCTGGAGCGGCGGCCAGAGCAGGATCAGCCACACGGCGCGGCGGGGCAGGGCGGATCCTCGGGGCGTCCTGTCCTCGCGGGGCGTCCCCTCCTCGCGGGGCATCTTTTCCTCGCGGGGCGTGCCCGGCCGGATTCCGGCGGCGGCGACGAGGAGCGCCAGGGCCGCGTGCGGCAGCACGGTCAGGGCGAGCAGCGCCCGCTCGCCGCCGGTGAGCGACGGGAACGGCAGCAGCCCGTGAGGCGGCGCCGGCAGGCGGCCGACGGCCGCGACCACCCCGAAGGCCAGCCCGAACGCGGCGACCTGAAGCAGCAGCGCCCGCAGGATCGCGCCCGCGACGCCGAGCCAGAACGAGGGGCGTGAGGGTGGCGCGGGAGGCCCGGACGCGGGCATCGGCGCAACGGTTCGCGAAACGGACACAGAATGGCGCGCGGCGGGCTTCAAAAGCGGCACGGGACCCTCTATATTCCCCTTGCCGGTCGCGAGGCCGGCTATGGCGATAAACGTTCTTCGGAATAAACCTATCGGACCCGGGGGCGGTACCCGGCGCCTCCACCCAAGCCCGGAACGGCCCGTTCGGTTCGGGCTTCGGCGGGGGCGAAATAGGATCGACGAGGGCGTAAAGGTTGAGCTTTCGCTCGGCATGGTTCCGCCGTTATCGGGCCAATGCAATAGTTGCCAACGACAACTTTGCTCCGGTGGCGGTGGCCGCGTAAGCGGTCCCCAATACCAAACGAAGTCCTAGCGGGTAGCACTGCATAGGCGGGGTTCGGAGGCACCTGGCAACAGAAGCCTCCACTCGAAATTCCCTTCCCGCGAGCGATGCGGCGCCAGGCAACGGTTGATGGCAGACGATCTGATTCGCTACGATCTCCTGGTGCAGGATGCCCTGCGCAACGTCGTGCGCAAGGTGCTGGGCGATGCGGCGCGCGACGGCCTGGCCGGCGAGCACCATTTCTACGTCTCGTTCCGGACCGACTATCCCGGCGTGCGGATCTCGCAGCGCCTGCGGGAGAAGTACCCGCAGGACATGACGATCGTCCTGCAGCACCAGTTCTGGGATCTCGGCGTCACCGAGCACACCTTCGAGGTTGGGCTGTCCTTCTCAGGCGTGCCGGAGCGGCTGCTCGTGCCGTTCGAGGCGGTGACCGGCTTCTTCGACCCCTCGGTGCAGTTCGGCCTCAAGTTCGAGCTCAACGACGGCAGCGCATCCACCGAGGAGGCGGCCCCCGCTGGCACGACCCCCCTGCGGGCGATCCGCGGCGCTGGCTCCGAGCCGAGCGAGGCCCTGCCGAAGGTCCCGGCGATCGGCGGCACCCTGCCGAAGATCGTGCCGGCCGCCAAGGCCGAGTCCAAGCCGCAGGCCAAGGATGCCGCCAAGGACGCCTCGGGCAAGGACGAGGCCGACGGCGACGCGAAGCCCGACGAGGCCGCCGAGCGCACCGACGCCCCGCAGGAGGGCGCCTCGGTGGTCAGCCTGGACGCCTTCCGCAAGAAGAGCTGAGCGCAGCAGCATCCTGCTGGCTGCCGAATCAAGCTTTGTACCCTCCTCGCATCCCGGGTCCTCGCCTGCGGCGAGCCCCGGGATGGCTTGGGCGGGACGGCTTGGGAAGGTCTGTCGACGGCAAGGCCGTCCCCTTCCCGTCAGATCCTTCACCCCCGCGCCGTCACCCGCATCCGCAAGCCGTCCTGCGGCCGGAGCGTCACCCGGTGCAGCGGCACCACGGGTCCTGCCTCCGGCGACCGGTCGAGGCGAACGGCGTGGAGCACGTGGGCCAGCACCAGCGTCGCCTCCATCACCGAGAAGCTCGCGCCGATGCAGACCCGCGGGCCGGCGCCGAAGGGCAGGTAGGCGTAGCGGTCGATCCGGGCGCGGTTCTCCGGCAGGAAACGCTCGGGCAGGAAGGCGTCGGGCTCGTCCCAGAGCCGGCGGTGGCGGTGCAGCACGTACGGAGCGACCGTCACCAGCGAGCCGCGCGGGATCTTGATCCGGCCGATCCGGTCCTCGGCCAGAGCCTGCCGGCTCATGAACGGCACCGGCGGAAACAGGCGCATCGCCTCCTCCAGGGCCGCCTTGGCGTGCGGCAGGGCGTCGAGGCCCGGAGTCGGGCTCGCCGCGAAGGCGGCGTCGACCTCCGCCTCGACGGCCTCCCGCGCCGCCTCGTCCTGCGACAGGCAGTAGAGCGTCCAGGTGAGCGCGTTGGCGGTGGTCTCGTGGCCGGCGCCGATGAAGGTGACGATGTTGGCCCGCACCTCCAGGTCCGACAGGCCGCGGCCGGTCTCGGGGTCCTGCGCCTTGAGCAGCAGGGTCAGGAGGTCGTGCGGCGCGGCCGCTCCCGCCGTGACCAGCGCCCGGCGGCGCTCGATCAGCTCGTCGACCACCTCGGCGAAGAACCGCAGGGCCGGCCGTGCCTTGATCCGGCCGATCCGCGGCAGCCAGTCCGGCATGCCGAACACGTCGAGGGGATCGATCGGCCCGAGCGCCTCGAAGTAGCGGGTGATGGCGCGGCCGAGCGCGTCGGGCTCGCGGGCCAGCCCATGGGTGAAGATCGTGCGCTCGAGCACGTCGAGGGTGACGCGGGTCATCTCCAGGGCTGCGTCGACGCTCTGGCCGTCCCGCTTCTTGAGCCGGCGGGCGAGGCGGGCGGCCGCGTCCGCCATCGCCGCCTCGAAGCCGGCGACGTGGCGGGGCGAGAAGATCGGCGCGAGGGTCCGCCGTTGCAGGCGCCACTCGTCGCCCTCGGCGGTGAGCAGGCCGTTGCCGAGGCCCGGGGCCAGCACCCGGCGCTGCAGGTCGTCCTTGCGGTAGTTGCCGGCATTGTCGACGAGCACGTGGCGGATCGCGGCCGGCTCGCTCACCACCGTGACGCGGCCGAGCGCGCCCTCGCCGGTGACGATCGGCTGCTCGAAGTGCTCCTCGTACCAGGTGGTCAGCGGGTTGGCGCGGGCGGCGCGCAGGAAGGCGAACAGCCCCATCGGCTCGGTGCGCGGGCGGGGCACGGCAGGGCGGAAGGGGGCGGCCGGGGCCGCCGCGGGCGCAAGCATCCGGACTCCTTGAAAGGCCGGCGATTCGACGTCTGTCAGGGCATCGCACAATCGCCGCTCTTGGCTTAAGTAGGCGCCGTTTCGCACCGCCAAAGAGGCCATGATGTCGCCGACCGAGACAGCCACCCGCACGGAATCCGACACGTTCGGGCCGATCGACGTTCCGGCGCACCGCTACTGGGGCGCCCAGACCCAGCGCTCGATCCAGAACTTCCGCATCGGCACCGAGCGGATGCCGGCGCCGCTCGTCCACGCGCTCGGCCTCGTCAAGCAGGCCGCGTCCCTGGTGAACCAGGATCTCGGCGTGCTGGATCCGAAGCTCGCGCAAGCCATCGCGGCCTCGGCCGCCGAGGTGGTCGAGGGCAAGCACGACGACGAGTTCCCGCTGGTGGTCTGGCAGACCGGCTCGGGCACCCAGTCGAACATGAACGCCAACGAGGTCATCGGCAGCCTCGCCAACGAGCGTCTCGGCGGCCAGCGCGGCGGCAAGTCGCCGGTCCATCCGAACGACCACGTCAACCGCGGCCAGTCCTCGAACGACGTCTTCCCGACCGCGATGCACATCGCGGTGGCCCGCGAGATCAACGACCGGCTGATGCCGGCGCTGCAGCACCTGCACGGTGCCCTCGACGCGAAGGCCAAGGAATTCGCCGAGATCGTCAAGATCGGCCGCACCCACCTGCAGGACGCGACCCCGGTCACGCTCGGCCAGGAATTCTCCGGCTACGCCGCGCAGGTGGCGCTCGGCGGCGCCCGCGTCGGCGCGACGCTTCCCGGCGTGCTGGCGCTGGCGCAGGGCGGCACGGCGGTCGGCACCGGCCTCAACGCGCATCCCGCATTCGCGGACAAGTTCGCCGCCAAGGTGGCGGAGCTGACCGGCCTGCCCTTCACCTCGGCCGACAACAAGTTCGAGGCGCTGGCGACCCACGACGCGCTGGTGTTCACGCAAGGCGCCCTCAACGCGCTGGCGAGCGGCCTGTTCAAGATCGCCAACGACATCCGGCTGATGGGCTCGGGCCCGCGCTCGGGTCTCGGCGAGATCTCGCTGCCCGAGAACGAGCCCGGCTCCTCGATCATGCCCGGCAAGGTCAACCCGACCCAGGCCGAGGCGCTGACGATGGTGTGCTGCCAGGTGGTCGGCAACGGCACCACCGTGTCGATGGCCGGCAGCCAGGGCCACCTCGAGCTCAACGTCTACAAGCCGGTGATCGCCAACGCGGTGCTGCAATCGGTGCGGCTCCTCGCCGACGCCGCGGTGAGCTTCGCCGACAACTGCGTCGTCGGCATCAAGCCGAACCGCGACCGCATCGCCGACCTGATGAGCCGCTCGCTGATGCTCGTCACGGCGCTCGCGCCCTCGATCGGCTACGACAAGGCCGCCGAGATCGCCAAGACCGCGCACAAGAACGGCACCACGCTGAAGCAGGAGGCGCTGCGCCTCGGCTACGTCACCGAGGCACAGTTCGACGCGGTGGTGCGGCCGGAGGACATGCTGGCGCCGAGCGCCGAATAACTCCAAGCTGACGCGCCCCGCGCAGCTTTTGGCGGCGCGGGGCGTTTCCACCATCGCGGGGGCGCGGAGAATCGGGTCATGGCCGAGATCATCAACCTGAAGCAGGTCCGCAAAGCCCGCGAGCGCGCCGCCAAGGAGGCGCAGGCGACCGAGAACCGCGTCGTCTTCGGCCGGCCGAAAGCGGCGAAGACCCGGGAGGAGGCCCGCAAGAGCCTGGAGGCCGCCCGGCACGAGGGCCACCGGCTGAAGACCCCCGACCCCGAGGCATGAGCCTGCCGCCCGGCGCGCTGCCGGACGGCGGATTGCTCAAGCGCTCGCTCGTCATCGCCGGCCACCGCACCAGCGTCTCCCTCGAGGCGGCGTTCTGGGAGGCGTTGCGCCGGCTCGCTTCCGCCCGCGGCGTCTCGATCCAGGGTCTGGTCGGGCAGATCGACGCCGAGCGCGGCGGGCAGAACCTGTCGTCGGCGATCCGGGTGTTCGTGCTGCGGGCGGTGTGGCCGGGGGAGGAGCCCATGATGGCGGACCACTCCTCGATAGACTGACCGGCATCGGAAACCTCCACGTCATCCCGGGGCCCGGGATCTACAGCCGCCGACGATGCAGGATGAGCTGGGACGTGGGTCGCATCGTCCTGGAGCGTGGCCGGTTTGGAGCGTGACCGGTTATGGATCCCGGGTCCTCGCCTTCGGCGAGCGCCAGGATGACGATGAGAGTGCCGGTTCCGTCGCGGTGAACTCGTTCTTGATCACGCCGGCCACGCGAAGGTCGCGAAGCCCGGCTTCTCGACCTCCACCGCCCGCCCGCCGGCCATCACGGCCTCCCCCGCCGCCAGCGCCTCGCCGAGGCGGTCGATGCGCAGCATCGCCAGCCCGCGCGACCCGGTCCCGCCGCCGGTCTGGCCGAGGCTGCGCTCGCCGGCCGTCACCGGCTCGCCCGCCGGGCCCGCCTCGCCGTCGCGGTAGACCACCGGCACGATGCGGGTGCGGGCGGTGCCGCGATGCTGCATCCGCGACACCACCTCCTGGCCGACGTAGCAGCCCTTCCTGAAGTCGACCCCGCCGAGCTGGTCCATCAACGCCTCGTGGGGGAAGGCATCGCCGAAGGGGAAGTCGGTCCCGCCCTCCGGCACGCCGAGGCCGATGCGGTGGGCCGCGTAGGCGCTCGCATCGGCATCCGCCTGCGGGATGTCGGGCGCGTGGAGGCGCCAGCCGAGGGCCGGCAGCCGGGCGTCGCGCAGGGCCGGGGCGGGCGCCTCGATCCCCCAGCCCGCCGCCACCGCCAGCGGAAGGGGCTCGATCGTCACCTTGGCGCGCAGGCGGTAGAGCGTCAGGCGCTTGACGAGATCGGGCACCCGGTCGCGGGCGGTGTCGAGGCGGTAGCCGTCGGGTGCGCGGCTCACCAGGAAATCGAACAGGACCTTGCCCTGCGGGGCGAGGAGCGCGCCGAGCCGGGCCTCGCCCTCGGGCAAGGTCTCGACGTCGCAGGTCACGAGACCCTGGAGGAAGCTCGGCGCATCGGGGCCGGAGACCGCCACGACGGCACGGTCCGGCAGGAGGGCAAGCGGCATCGGGGGTCCTTTGCTTGAACCGCGGGCGGGTGTGACATAAGCCGCCTGCGCCCGGCCCTCAATCGCGGTGCGCGGGTGGACGAGGGGAACCCCGACGATGAGCCAGAGCTTCGACCTCCTCCTGCGCGGCGGCACCGTGGTCAACCACGACGGCGAGGGACTGGCCGATATCGGCGTGACGGCCGGGCGCGTCGCCGCGATCGGCGACCTGTCGCGGGCTGACGCCGGCCGCACCCTCGATTGCCGCGGCCTCCATCTCCTGCCCGGCGTGATCGACAGCCAGGTCCATTTCCGCGAGCCGGGCCTCGACCACAAGGAGGACCTGGAGACAGGCTCCCGCGCCGCCGTGATGGGCGGCGTCACCACGGTGTTCGAGATGCCCAACACCGTGCCGCAGACGACCGATCCGGACGCCCTCGACGACAAGCTGAAGCGCGCCCATCACCGGATGCACTGCGACTTCGCCTTCTGGGTCGGCGGCACGCACGAGAACGCCCGGGACGTCGCTGAGCTCGAGCGCCTGCCGGGCGCGGCCGGCATCAAGGTGTTCATCGGCTCCTCCACCGGCTCGCTCCTCGTCGAGGACGATGCCGGCATCACCGAGATCCTCAAGCGCACCCGCCGCCGCTCGGCCTTCCACGCCGAGGACGAGGCGATGCTGCGCGACCGCAAGGGCCTGCGGGTGCCGGGCGATCCGTCGTCGCACCCGGTCTGGCGCTCGCCGGAGGCGGCGCTGAAGGCGACCGAGCGTCTGGTGCGCATCGCCCGCGAGACGGGGGCGCGCATCCACATCCTGCACATCTCGACCAAGGAGGAGATGCGCTACCTCAGCCAGCACAAGGACGTCGCCACCTGCGAGCTGACGCCCCATCACCTGACGCTCGACGGCGATGAGGCCTATGCCCGCCTCGGCACCCTGGTGCAGATGAACCCGCCGGTGCGGGGCGCCGACCACCGCGACGGGCTGTGGTGGGGCCTGTCGCAGGGCGTCGCCGACGTGCTCGGCTCCGACCACGCGCCGCACACGCTGGAGGAGAAGCGGAAGGCCTATCCCGATTCGCCCTCCGGCATGACCGGCGTGCAGACCCTGGTGCCGGTGATGCTCGACCACGTCGCGGCGGGCCGGCTCTCGCTGCAACGCTTCGTCGACCTGACCAGCGCCGGCCCGAAGCGCATCTTCGGCATCGCCCGCAAGGGGCGGCTGGCGGTGGGCTACGACGCCGACGTGACCGTGGTCGATCTCAAGCGCCGCGAGACCATCACCAATGCCTGGATCGCCTCGAAATGCGGCTGGACCCCCCATGACGGCCGCGAGGTCACGGGCTGGCCTGTCGGCACCGTGGTCCGTGGGCAGGCGGTGATGTGGGAAGGCGCCCTCACCGAGCCGTCGCGGGGCGAGGCGGTGCGGTTCGAGGAGGGGTTCCCGGCGCGGGGGTGAGGCGACACGGCCGAACCCTCCCCCCTCTGCGCAGGGCTGTCCGGGGAAAATTCCTTTGAAAATCAAGCGCGGGATCCCCTCTCCCGTGTGGGAGAGGGGTAGGGGTGAGGGTGGCGCGCTTCCGTGTAAAGCGCAGAGCGTGATGCTGGCAGCTCGACGGTTCAGGGTCATTGCGGAAGCCGAGCCACCCTCACCCCCGGCCCCTCTCCCACACGGGAGAGGGGAGACGCGCCCTTCTTTTCCTCGGACAGCCCTCCCTCGCAGAGGAGGGGGGTGTACCGCGCGCCCGGCCGCGTCTTCTCTGTCTTCATTCCACCCATCACCCTTGGCTCCGGCGCGCTTCTCGTATAGGAGCGCCCGGAATTGGAGGTCCGGACGCGCCCCGCGTGCCGGCCGTTGCCACGTTGGCGGTCCGATGAGGACCGGCCCGGAAGCCCGATGCAGACCGTTCTGATCGTCGTCCACCTGATCATCGTCCTCGCCCTGATCGGCGTGGTGCTGCTGCAGCGCTCCGAGGGCGGCCTCGGCCTCGGCGGCGGGGGCGGCACGCAGGGCTTCATGACCGGCCGCGGCCAGGCCAACGCGCTGACCCGCGCCACCGCGATCCTGGCGGCGCTGTTCTTCGCCACCAGCATGGTCCTGGCCATCATGTCGCACCGGGGCGCGGGCCCGCGCTCGATCTTCGACGGCGCCGGCACCAAGGCCCCGGCGGGCCAGACCGCGCCGGCCGGCAACGTCCTCGACCAGCTGCGCCAGCAGCAGGGCGACGCGCCCGCGGGCCAGACGCCTGCGACCCAGACTCCCGCGGCGCCCGCTCCGGCGGCGCCCGCCGCCCCGGCCGCTCCCGCGGCGCCGCAATCGCGCTGACGACCGGCGGCGCCTGCGCGCCGCCCCTCGCTTTCCGAAAAATCCTGTGAATCCGGCCGGCCCTGCCGCCCGGACATGACCCCGTTGAGCTGGCGGCGTTTGGCAACCCGGCCACGCCTGTGTATGGAGCGAGTCCCATGACGCGGTATGTTTTCATCACCGGCGGCGTGGTCTCCTCGCTCGGCAAGGGTCTCGCTTCCGCCGCCCTCGCGGCCCTGCTCCAGGCCCGCGGCTACAAGGTCCGCCTGCGCAAGCTGGACCCCTACCTCAACGTCGATCCGGGCACGATGAGCCCGACGCAGCACGGCGAGGTCTTCGTCACCGACGACGGCGCCGAGACCGATCTCGATCTCGGCCACTACGAGCGCTTCACCGGCGTGCCGGCGACGCGGGCCGACAACATCACGACGGGGCGGATCTACCTCGACATCATCACCAAGGAGCGCCGGGGCGACTATCTCGGCGCCACCATCCAGGTGATCCCGCACGTCACCAACGCCATCAAGGAATTCGTCCTCGACGGCAACGACGCCTACGACTTCGTGCTGGTCGAGATCGGCGGCACCGTCGGCGACATCGAGGGCCTGCCGTTCTTCGAGGCGATCCGGCAGCTCGGCCAGGAGCTGCCGCGGGGCACCTGCGCCTACGTCCACCTGACGCTCCTGCCCTACATCCCGTCGGCCGGCGAATTGAAGACCAAGCCGACCCAGCACTCGGTGGCGGAGCTCCGCTCGATCGGCATCCAGCCCGACATCCTGCTCTGCCGCTGCGACCGCGCGATCCCGCGCGAGGAGCGCCGCAAGCTGGCGCAGTTCTGCAACGTGCGCGAGACGGCGGTGATCGAGGCGCGGGACGTCGGCACGATCTACGAGGTGCCGCTCTCCTACAAGGAGGAGGGCCTGGACCGCGAGGTGCTGGCGCATTTCGGCCTCGAGACCGGCCCGGAGCCGAAGCTCGACCGCTGGCGCGACATCGTCGGCCGGATCAAGAGCCCGGAGGGCGAGGTCTCGATCGCCATCGTCGGCAAGTACACGGGCCTCAAGGACGCCTACAAGTCGCTGATCGAGGCGCTGACCCACGGCGGCATCGCCAACCGGGTCAAGGTCAACCTGGAATGGATCGAGTCCGAGGTGTTCGAGCGCGAGGACCCGGCTCCGTTCCTGGAGGGCCTCAACGGCATCCTGGTGCCGGGCGGCTTCGGCCAGCGCGGGGCGGAAGGAAAGATCCGCGCCGCCCGTTACGCCCGCGAGCGCAAGATCCCGTATTTCGGCATCTGCTTCGGCATGCAGATGGCGGTGGTCGAGGCGGCCCGCTCGCTCGCCGGCATCGCGGACGCCAACTCGACCGAGTTCGGTCCGACGCCGGAGCCGGTGGTCGGCCTCCTGACCGAGTGGATGCGCGGCAACGAGCTCGAGCGCCGCATCGCCGAGGGCGACCTCGGCGGCACGATGCGGCTCGGCTCCTACACGGCGGCCCTGGAGCCGGATTCGCAGATCGCCAGGATCTACGGCGGCACCCGCATCGCCGAGCGCCACCGCCACCGCTACGAGGTCAACATGGCCTATCGCGAGCGGCTGGAGGCGAACGGCATGCGCTTCGCCGGCCTGTCGCCGGATGGCTTGCTTCCCGAGACCGTCGAGGTGGTCGGCCATCCCTGGTTCATCGGCGTGCAGTTCCACCCGGAGCTGAAGTCGCGGCCGTTCGAGCCGCACCCGCTGTTCCAGAGCTTCGTCGCCGCGGCGATCGAGCAGAGCCGCCTGGTCTGATCCGCGCGTCCGGGTGCGCCCGGACCAACATAGGTTACGAAAATCGACCCGGACGGCGGCGAAGGCCGCCGTTCCGTCGCGACAGCGATACCGACCCACGGTATAGGAACCCCATCGTGCCGGTCCGGCACGGCGCGGGGGCGTGGGAAGAGGCATGGTTCGTGATGCGTGAGATACCCCTGGCGGCGATCCGGGCCCGCGCCTACGACATCTGGGAACGCAACCACCGTCCGGACGGCTACGAGATCCAGTTCTGGCTGCTCGCCGAGCGCGAGCTGCGGGCCGAGCAGGACAGCCGGCGCGACGCGGCGGAGGCGCTGCCCGAGGCACCGGCGGCGACCCCGGCGCCGGGCAAGGCTTCGGTCAGGACGTTGGTCGACACGTCGGCCGGCACGGCCGAGGGTTAGCGGACGGGCGGGGGCGCTCAGCGCGCCGCCAGACGGGCGCCCGCCCGCAGGAAGCGCTGCGGATCGACCGGCTCGCCGTCGATGCGGGTCTCGTAATGCAGGTGGGTGCCGGTCGAGCGGCCGGTCGAGCCGACCCGGCCGACCATCTGGCCCGCCGCCACCACCTGGCCGGGCGTCACCGTGATCGCCGAGAGATGGGCGTAGCGCGTCGCCAGGCCGTGGCCGTGATCGATCTCGACCATGTTGCCGTAGCCGCCCGCGTAATCGGCCTGCGTCACCGTCCCGGCGGCGGTCGCCCGCGCCGGAGCGCCGTATTCCGAGCGCAGGTCGATGCCGGTATGCAGCGCGAGGCCGCGGGTGAACGGATCGGCCCGGTAGCCGAAGGTGCTCGACAGCCCACCATCGACAGCGATCGGCCGCCGCAGCGGCATCGCGCCGACGATCCGCCGCAAGGAGTCGCGCTCGCCGAGGTCGCGCTGCGCCTGCAGCACGGCGGTCTCGAACGGGCCCGATCCGGCCGGCACGAGCGGGCCGCCGATCCCGCCGGAGCGGGCGGCGGCGAAGCGTCGCGCGTCGAGGCCGGTCTCGGCCATCACCCCGCGCAGGCGCGCCGCCTCGCTGCGGCCGCCGGCGGCGAGGCGCCCGACCGCGAGGCTCTGGCGCGCCTCGAACCCGTCGAGGCTGTGCTCCAGCATCGCCATCCGGGTCGTCATCGAGGGGGAGAGAGAGGGGGACAGGGCGGGCGCATCGGCCTCGGTGCGCAATCCCAGGGATTCGGGCGTCGGTACCGGCGGCGCGGGCGCGACCGGCGGGGTCCTGGCCTCGCGGGCCGTCCAGGCGCCGGAGAGTGGCTGCCCGTCCTCGCCCGTCGCGCCGCCGGCCATCTCGGCGAGGCCCGCGAGCATCGCCTGGCGGCTCTCGAGTGCGACCTGGCGACCGGCGAGGTCGGCGAGGCGGGTCTCGACGCCGTCCTGTTCCAGGAGCTTCTGTGTCGCCACCCGGTCGAGCCGGGCCCGCAGGGCGCTGATGCGCTCCTCGTAGGCGTATTGCATCGCGCCCTGGCGCTCCATGAACCGGGCGAGCGCCTCGTCGCGGAAGACGATGAACCAGGTCGCCGCGCTGGCCCAGAGCGACAGTGCCCCGAAGGCGGCGGCCGCGATCGCCAGGGTCCTGCGCCGCACCACCCATATCCGGTCCGGCCCGCCGGACGGGCGCGCGGGCGGCAGGAGCGAGGCGGCGAAGGACGAGAGACGGGAGGGGCGCATCGGGACGGTCCGGTAACCTGATCGGACCGTCGCCGGTTAAGGTTAAGGATGTTTCAAGGGCGGATGTGACGCGGGTGCCTCAGGACGAGGCTCGCGATCCCGCGCCGGCGCGCCGACGGCGTCCATGGTCAGCCCGGTCGACCGGCGCGGCGGCACGTCCCATCCACTGCGTCATGCCGGGTCCCGTCTGCGACGGGTCCCGGAACGACGAAGGGAGCCGGCGGATCGGCCGGGCCGACGGCGCCGGGCGAGGGGACGGATCTGGCGAGGGGACGGATCTGGCCAGGGACGGATCTGGCGAGGGGACGAACTACAGCGCCCGCGCCGCCTCCAGCACCGCCTCGGCGTGGCCCGGTACCTTCACCTTCGGCCAGACCTTCGCGATCGTCCCGTCGCGATCGATCAGGACCGTGGTGCGCTCGACGCCCATGTACTTGCGGCCGTACATGCTCTTCTCGACCCAGACGCCGTAGGCCTCGAGCATCGCCTTGGTCTCGTCGGAGGCCAGCGGGAAGGCGAGGCCGTACTTCTCCCGGAACTTGTCGTGGCTCTTCATCGGGTCGGGCGAGACGCCGATCACGGCGGTGTCGGCCTCTGCGAAGGCCTGCGCGAGCCCGTTGAAGGCCTGGGCCTCCAGCGTGCAGCCGCTGGTATCGTCCTTCGGGTAGAAATACAGCACGGCCTTGCGGCCCTCGAGGCCGGCGAGGCTCAGGGTCTCGCCGCCGGTCGCCGGCAGGGAGAAGTCGGGGGCGGGGTCGCCCGGGTTCAGCGCCATCGTGCCTTCCTTTCGGCCGATTGATGGTGTGCCTCTGGGGGAGGACCCCGGTAGGGAAGGGGCCCTGGGCGCACCGCCCGATCGCTTAGCGGCAGGACGTTACCCTCCGGTCACCGGATCGGGCAATCATCGGCGGGGGCCGCGAGCTCCGGAGCGTGACCGCCACGCCCGGGGAAGGCCCCGAAGGCGGCGCCCGGCCGGGCGCCCGGAGTGGCGACGCGCGCGTGACGACGGACCGAGCGACACCAGGCCTGGATCCCGTCATGGATCCCGGCATCGAGCGGGCGCAAGGAACCCTGCCGGGCCGCGCGCTCGAGGGACCGGAGCCGTGCGCCGCGCGGATCAAGGCCGCCCCCCGGTCGCTGCTGCGGACCTGCCTGCGCGGCGTGCTGTGGCTCAAGCTCGCGGCCGTCCTGCTCCTCGCCGTCGGGCTCGGCCTCGCCTACCTGCGCCTGGCGAGCGGCCCGGTGAGCTTCGCCTGGCTCGAGCCGCGGGTGGCGGCGGGCATCGCCGAGCGCCTCGGCCCGGGCTGGAGCGTGGACCTGCACGACAGCGCCATCGAGATCGACCGCGACGGCGCGCTGGCCTTGCGCACCAGCGGGCTCGACATCCGCAACCCGGAGGGCGACCTCGTGGTGCGGGCGCCCCTCGCGGTGGTCGCCATCGACCTGTGGTCGCTCCTCGGCCTGTCGGTCCAGGCCCGCTCGGTCGAGTTCCGCGACCTGCAGCTGCGCGCCCTCCTGCACCACGACGGCTCGATCGCCTTCGCGGCCTCGGCCGACCCCGCCGACGCCAAGCCCCACACCCCGCCGGCGGTGGCGGCCGCCCGCGGCACCGTCTCGCCGGTCTCCGCCACGGTGGCGTCGATCCTCGGCGTGGTGCTCGATCCGTCGGGGGTGATCGGCAGCCTCGACCGGGCCCGCCTGACCAATGCCCGCCTGACCCTGCTCGACGAATCCGGCGCCGAGCGCGTGGTCTTCCCCCGGGTCGACGGGTTGTTCGCCCGCGACGCGACCCGGCCCGCCCGGGTGTTCGAGATGCGGATCGTCGGCCCGCACGGGCCCTGGCGCTTCGGCGGCGACGTCGAGCAGGGGCCCGACGGCGCCCGCCACGGCGTGCTCACCCTCGACGACCTGCCGGCCCCGGACCTGCTGCTGCTCACCGGCCAGTCGCGCCTGCCGCTGACCACCGACCTGAAGCTCTCCGGCCGGGCCCAGGTGGCGATGCACGGCGCGCGCCTCGACGGGATGAAACTCCACCTCGCCACCAGCGAGGGCAACCTCCTGATCGAGGAGAAGGATTTCAACCCGGTGACGATCGAGGCGGTGACGGTCGACGCCGCGTGGGACGAGACCCGCCGGGCGCTCACGGTCGCGTCCCTCGATTACCGCGGCGCGGGCAACCGCGTGCGCCTCGCCGGCGAGTGGGTGGCGGGGCCCGACGGCCCCGGCGCCGGCTGGACCGCGACGCTCGCGGGCAAGGACGCGGTGCTGCGCGGGGCCGCCCCCGGCGACGCGCCGGTCAGGATCGCGACGATCGACGCCCGTCTCTCGGGCCGCGACGACGGCGTGCAGATCGACCGCCTCGCGCTCGCGGGCGATGCGGTACGCGGCACGATCAGCGGCACGCTCGGCACGCGGGCCGACGAGGGCGGCCTGACCCTGCGCATCACCGCCGAGCGCACCGACGGCCGCGCCGCCCTGCGGCTGTGGCCGGAGAACGTCGCGCCGCCGATCCGCACCTACCTCGTCGACAACCTGCGGGCCGGCCGGCTCGACAGCCTCGACATCGTGGTCGACATGAGCATGGCCGAGTTCGCCGCGGCCGCGCGCGGCGAGCCGGTGCCCGACCAGGCGGTCCGGATCGCCTTCGCGATCGGCGACGGGGCGCTGCAGATCTCCCCCGACGCGCCGCCGCTCTCCCGCGCCCGGGTCTCCGGGCTCGTCACCGGGCGCAACACGACGATCCGCGGGGCGAATGCCGAGATCCGGATGCCGGACGGGCGGGCGCTCACCCTCCAGGACGGTTCCTTCGTCATCAAGGACGCGGTGCCGCACGACGTCACGGCGCAGATCGGGCTGCGGCTCACCGGCGGCGCCGACGCGCTCGCCTCCCTGCTCCAGACCAAGCTGTTCCGCTCGCTCTCGGGCACCGAGCTCGATCCGGCCACCCTGCGGGGCCAGGCCGACCTGCGCATCGACTTCCCCCTCTCCCTCGAGGCGGTGCCCGACATCGCCGACCTGCCGGTGACCTTGAGCGGCAGCCTCACCGACATCGCGGCCGACCGCCTGGTCGGCAAGGAGAAGCTCGAGAACGGCCGCTTCGCGGTCGCCTACGACCGCAGCGGCTTCAGCCTGAAGGGCGACGGGCGGCTCGCCGGGGCGCCGCTCACCGTCGACCTGCACCAGGCGAAGGCCGGCGCGCCGGGCGAGGCCCTGGTGACCATGACCCTCGACGACGCGGCGCGCGCCCGGAAGGGCCTGCCGACGGCGCCGGCCCTCGCCGGGCCGGTGAGCGCCCGCTTCGTCGTGCCGGTCGGCCGGCCGGGCAAGGCCCCGATCCGGGTCGAGGCCGATCTCGCCCGGGCGAGCGTCGACGGCCTCCTGCCGGGCTGGACCAAGCCCGCCGGCAAGCCCGGCCGCCTCACGCTCTCCCTCACCGAGACCGGCCAGGGCAGCGACCTGCGCGACATCGCGCTCGATTCCGGGCCGGTGCAGCTGCGCGGCAGCGCCGTGCTCAACGCCGAGGGCGGCTTCGAATCGGCCGACCTCACCAGCCTCAAGCTCTCCCCCGGCGACGACATCCGCGCCCGGGTCGAGCGCTCGGGCGCCAACGGCTACCGGGTCAGCGCCAAGGGCGGCGTCGCCGACGCGCGGCCGTTCCTGCGCGCGCTCACCGCGCCGCCGCGCAAGGGCGGCAAGGACGCCACCCCGCGCGACGTCGAGGCCGACCTGAGCTTCGCGATCCTGACCGGCTTCAACGAGGAGGCGCTGACCAACGCCACCCTCAAGCTGTCCCTGCGCGGCGACGACCTGCGCCAGGCCCGGATCCAGGGCCGCCTGCGCTCCGCCGGGGTCAGCCTGGAGGTGGCCAAGCCCGACCGCTCGACCCCGCCCGTGCTCAACGCCGAGACCAGCGATGCCGGGGCGGCCCTGCGCTTCCTCGACATCTACAAGCGCATGCAGGGCGGGTTCCTGTCGCTGCAGATGACGATGAACGACGGGCCGCAATCGGGCCTGGTGCAGGTCCGCTCCTTCGCCTTACGCAACGAGCCGGCCCTCGGGCGGATCCTGGCCCAGGGCGAGACCGAGGACCGGCGCAGCGATGCCAACGACGTCGGCTTCGACCGCCTGCGCGCCGCCTTCCAGCGCAACGGCACCCGCATCGCCTTCGCGGAGGCCGCGATCTCCGGCCCGGCGATGGGCTTCACGCTCGGCGGCTGGATCGACACCGGCAAGGACCGCACCGACGTCTCGGGCACCTTCGTGCCGCTCTACGGCCTCAACAACGTGGTCTCGCAGGTGCCGATCTTCGGCCCGCTGCTGGGCGGCGGTCACAACGAGGGCCTGTTCGGCATCAACTTCCGGGTCGCCGGCGCGATGAGCGCCCCCAACATCAGCGTCAACCCGCTCTCGGCGATCGCCCCGGGCTTCCTGCGCAAGCTGTTCGGCGCCGGCGGCGGCGACCCCAACGCCCCCCCGTCCGCACGCATGGACCGCTGACCCGCCGCCCGCGCCGCGAGCGCGGCATTTCGGGGGTGGACAGCGCCCGGGCGAGCCCGTATGACGAACCCCGTCGCGGGCGTAGTTCAGTGGTAGAACGTCAGCTTCCCAAGCTGAATGTCGTCGGTTCGATCCCGATCGCCCGCTCCACTAAATCTTTGGAACTGAGCACGTTTTGTCGGGCCGAGCGGTCCCCGTGTTCCCGTGTCCCCCATGGCGTTCCCCACCGTTCCCCATCGCTGTTCAGGATCCGTTCCTCAACGCTAGTCGTGTCAGCGCCGCATCGCAGCCCCTGCTTCATCATGATCCGGGCGCCGTTCGCGACGAGCGAAACTGCTGCGGCGTCTCGCCGGTCTTCTTCTTGAACACCCGCGAGAAGTACGCCGGATCCCGGAAGCCGAGCGCGTGGCTGATCTCGGCGAGCGGCAACGTCGTGTAGATGAGCCAGCGCTGTGCTTCGACCAGGACACGGCGCTGGATCAGCGCCTTGGGCGGCTGGCCGAACCGACGCTGGCAGGCTGCGAGCAGCCGGTCCTCGGTCACGGCGAGCCGCTGGGCGTATTCGGACACGGTCTGGACCGTGCGAAACTCCTGCTCGACGTGGTGCTGGAAGCGGGCGATCAGCGCGGCCTCGGCCGATCTCGGCGCGTCCTCCTGGCCCTGCGCAACCACCATGCGCGCCGCCGCCACGAGGATCCGGATCAGCCCGGCCTCGATGGCGAGCATCCGGGCCGGGGCTGACCACAGGAATTCCCGCGATAGATCGGTAAAGGCTCCGGTGAGCCCGACCACGGCTTCGGCCTCCAGGCGGCCGATGCAGGCCGCCCGGCGCAGGAGGCGGTCGATGGTCGCCTCGCCCCGGGCAACGTCCGCTGCCATCGAGTCCGCCACGGTGACGACCCATCCGTCGGTCCCGGCCACGAAGTCGAAGGCGTGGATCGCGCCCGAAGGAACGACCAGCAGGGCTGGCGGAGTGATCGGGAAGTGCTCGGCCTCGGCGCGCATCACGCCGCCGCCCTGCGTGACGAGCAGGATTTGGTGCAAGTCCGAATGGGCGTGGGGCGCGATGGTCCAGTGGTGCCGGCCGCTGCGTAGGTGAATCCGCTCGACATGAAGGAAGCGTGCCTCGACGCTCTGGACCGGCTCCCCGTAGAGGAGAAAGCGCTCGACTGGCGCGGCCGGTCCGGATTCCCGTCTGGTCTGCGCCATCCGCCCTCTCCCGGGCATGCTGCGGCCCGCGCGGGAAAAGTGCAATCGAACGCGGCTTCTGTCCATTGTGCCGTGCAGGCCTTCCGCTAGCCTCTGCGCCATGGTCCTCGCAGGCGTCCGATCTTGCGAGAGGCGGGAGGAACGACGGCGCGAAACGCCCGATGACGACGGATCCGGACGGTCGAGCCGCCGGTCCCGCACATCCCGGCTCCGCCGCACCCGAGAGAGGATGAAGCCATGGCGCCCCAGGCAGCCAGCGATCTCGCATGCGACGTGCTCGTCGTCGGCTCCGGTGCCGGCGGTCTCTCAGCCGCGATCACGGCGAGGAAGCGTGGTCTCGACGTGCTGGTGATCGAGAAGGAACCGTTCTTCGGCGGCACCACTGCCTTCTCGGGCGGCGTGCTGTGGGTGCCTGGCAACCCGCATGCGGTGCGCGCCGGTCTGCCCGACACGCGGGAGGCCGCCCGGACCTACCTGCGCCACGAGGCCGGCAACGCCTACGACGAGGCGGCGGTCGAGGCGTTCCTCGACGAAGGCCCGCGCATGATCGAGTTCTTCGAGCGCGAGACCGAGGTCAAGTTCGTGCTCTCGGGCTATCCCGACTACCATCCGGACGCGCCGGGCGGCGCAAAGGCCGGACGCTCGGTCACGGCGGCGCCGTTCGATGCGCGCAAGCTCGGGCGCGAGATCGCCCGGCTGCGCCCGCCGCTCGAGACGATCACCTTCATCGGGATGATGTTCAACTCCTCGAACGAGGACCTGAAGCATTTTTTCCGGGCGACCCGCTCGCTGACCTCCGCAGCCTACGTGGCGCGCCGCCTCGCCCGGCACCTCAAGGACCTCGCGATCCACCGCCGCGGCGTCCAGATCACCAGCGGCAACGCGCTGGCGGCGCGGCTCGCCAAGACCGCCTTCGACCTCGGCATCCCGATCCGGACCGGCACCGCGGCCGAGAGCCTGAGCATCGCCGACGGCCGGGTGACCGGGGCGGTCATGCGCGATGCGGACGGCAAGCGCTGCATCACCGCCCGGCGCGCGGTGGTTTTGGCCTGCGGCGGCTTCCCGCACGACAAGGAGCGGATCGCCAAGGCCTATCCCCACGTCGCCCGCGGCGCCGAGCACCTGTCGCCGACGCCGGCAGGCAACACGGGTGACGGCATCCGCCTCGGCGAGGCGGCCGGCGGCGCGTTCGAGATCCGGATGGCCAACGCGGCGGCCTGGATGCCGGTGTCGCGCGTGCCCCTCGGCGGGGGGCGCACGGGAGTCTTCCCCCACCTCGTCGACCGCTACAAGCCTGGCATCGTCGCGGTGAACCGGCACGGGCGGCGCTTCACCAACGAGGCGAACTCCTACCACGACACTGGCGCCGCGATGATCCGCGACGGGGAAGGGGCGGGCGAGACTGCCGCCTGGCTGATCTGCGACCATCCGACGATCCGCAAATACGGTCTGGGCTACGCCAAGCCGGCTCCGGTCCCGATCGGCCTCTCTCTGCGCAACGGCTACCTCGTCACCGGCCGGACGCTGCCCGACCTCGCCCGGGCGGCCGGCATCGACCCGGACGGGCTCGTGGCGACGGTGGACCTCTACAACCGCGATGCCGTGCGGGGCGAGGATCCCGCCTTCGGGCGCGGCTCGACCGCCTTCAACCGCTTCCTCGGCGATGCGGAGCACCGGCCCAACCCCAACGTCGCGCCGGTCGCCAAGGGGCCGTTCTATGCCCTCAAGCTCGTCATGGGCGACCTCGGCACCTTCGACGGCCTGCGCACCGACACGGTCGGGCGCGTGCTGCGCCCCGACGCTCATCCGATCCCGGGCCTCTACGCGGTCGGCAACGACCGGGCCAGCATCATGGGCGGCGCCTATCCGGGGGCCGGCATCACCCTCGGGCCGATCATGACCTTCGGCTTCATCACCGGACGACACCTCGCGGACGAAGCGGCCTGACAGAGCCGCCCGCGCATCACCAGACGACGGAGAATGGAGGAGACGCCATGACACTCGACCGCCGCACCTTCGTGCGCGCCGGCCTCGCCGGGCTCGCCATGATGCCCGCGTCCTTGAGCCGGGCGCAAAGCGCCAGCACCATCCGCATCGGCGTCATCACCGACATGTCGGGGGTCTACCGCGACGTCTCGGGGCCGACCACGGTCGCCTGCGTCCAGCAGGCTGCCGACGAGTTCATGACGCAGAATCCCGACATCAAGGTCGAGATCCTTACGGCCGACCACCAGAACAAGCCGGATGTCGGGCTGACCATCATCCGGCAATGGTTCGATCGCGGCGGCGTCGACCTGATCGAGAACGTCGGCAACAGTTCGATCGCGCTCGGCTCGCGCGGCATCATCGAGGAGAAGAAGAAGGCGGCACTGATCACCACCGCCGGCAGCTCGGACCTGACCGGCAAGAGCTGCAGCCCCAACTGGGTGCACTGGTCGTGGGATTCCTGGTGCCTCGCCCACTCGACGGCCACCTCCCTGGTGCAGGTCGGCGGCGACAAGTGGTTCTTCATCACCGCCGATTATGCCTTCGGCCACGCGGCGGAGGCCGATGCGTCCCGCTTCGTCAAGGCCGCCGGCGGCAAGGTGCTCGGCGCGGTGCGCTACCCTCTCGGCAGCACCGCGGACTTCTCCTCCTACCTGCTCCAGGCCCAGAGCAGCGGCGCCAACGTCATCGCCTTCGCCAATTCCGGCAGCGAGCTGATCGCCTGCCTCAAGCAGGCGCAGGAATTCGGTATCGAGGGCAGCGGGGTGCGACTCGCCGCGATGGTCGGCTACGTCACCGACGTGCTCGGCATGGGGCTGCCGGTGGCGAAGGGCCTTTCGCTCACCGAGACCTTCTACTGGGATCTGAACGAGCGCACCCGCGGCTTCACGAAGCGCGTCAAGTCGCGGCTTCCCGGAAACATCCTGCCCAACATGAGCCAGGCCGGCGATTATGCGGGGGTTCTCCACTACCTCAAGGCGGTCAAGGAACTCGGCGTCGCGCAAGCCAAGGCCGACGGGCGGGCGGTGATCGAGCTGATGAAGCGGATGCCGACCGACGACGACGCCTTCGGGGCAGGCCGTATCCGGGCGGACGGGCGCAAGATCCACCAGGCCTACCTGTTCGAGGTGAAGAAGCCGGAGGAGAGCCGGGGCGCGGGCGACGTCTACAAGCTCGTCTCGACCATGCCGGCCGAGGAGGCTTTCCGACCCGAAGCGGATGGCGGCTGCCCGCTCGTGCGCTCTTGATCTCAGCTCAAGACCCGCGAGGACACCCCGATGACTCTCGACGCGGCGATCGTCGACCTGCGCACCTACACCATCCGCCTGCGCGGCATGGCCGAGTTCCTCGACGTCTTCGACCGGCTCGCGATGCCGGTCCAGCTGAAGTATCTCGGCGCCCCGCTCGGAATATTCACGAGCGCGGTCGGCCCCCTCAACCAGGTTGTCCACCTCTGGGGCTTCGACGATATGGGCCAGTTCGAGGCGCGTCACGCCGCCCGGGACCGGGACCCGGACTGGCCGGCCTATCTCCAGGCCTCCGCGCACCTGATCACCGCCCAGGAGAACCGGCTGATCCGGAGGGCGGTCCTGCTGTCCCTCGCCGGGCGCTGACCGCCCTGCACGCATCCTCCCGCGGAGCATTTGCATCATGAGCGACAGGGATTTCGACTGGCTGAACCTGCGGGGCCGCGTCTGCGTGGTCACCGGCGCCGGGGGCGGGCTCGGGCAGGCGGTCGCGCTCGGCTTCGCCCGAGCCGGTGCCCGCCTCGTCCTCCTCGACCGCGAGGCTGAGGCGATGGCGGGGATCGCCGCAGAGGTCGAACAGTGCGGCGCCGAGGTGCTGGCGCTGGCCTGTGACGTGACCGACCCGGGCAGCCTCGAGGCTGCAGCCGTGCAGGCGCGCGAACTCGGGCCCTGCGCTGTGCTGGTCAACAACGCCGCGCTGATGCGGCCCGGCCCCCTCGAGACCCTGCCGATCACGGAGTGGAACGCGCTCCTCGCGGTCAACCTCACCGGCTACTTCCTGGCCGCGCAGATCTTCGGGCGACAGATGCGGGAGCGGGGCGACGGCGCGATCGTCCACGTCGCGTCGATCTCCGGGCGTCATCCCCAAGGCTTCAGCGGCGCCTACAGCGTCAGCAAGGCCGGCATCGTGATGCTCTCGCGCCAGCTCGCCACCGAGTGGGGACCGGCCGGCATACGCAGCAACGTGGTCAGTCCCGGCTTCGTGGTGACGCCGCTGAGCCAGCCCTTCTACGACGCCCCCGGCGTGCGCGAATGCCGCAGCGCCGTGGTACCCCTCGGCCGCATCGGCGCGGCCGAGGACATCAGAGATGCAGTCCTCTACCTCGCCAGCGACCGTGCCGCCTACGTCACCGGCGACGAGATCACGGTCGATGGTGGCTTCGGCCGCGTGCTCATGAACCTGATCCCGCGCCCGGGTTTCGAGGCCGGTGCGTCGTTCGGCGGGAGCATGCAAAGGAGCGCATCATGACCCGGAACGTCCGGACACAAGTCGCCCTGATCACGGGAGCCGCGGACGGCATCGGCTGGGCGATGGCTCGGCGCTTCGCTGCGGCTGGCTACCGCGTCGTCCTGGCCGATCTCGACCACGACCGCGCCGCTGCGCGGGCAGCGGAACTCGGAGCCCAACATCTGGCGGTATGGGCCGACGTCGCCGACGAGACCTCCGCCGTCGCGATGGTCGAGGAGACCGTCTCGCGTCTGGGCGGGCTCGATATCCTGGTCAACAACGCAGGGATCGGCGACAGCCACAAGCCGACTCTGGAGCAGGATCTCGCGTCCTTCGACCGGATCCTGCGCGTCCACCTCGACGGTACCTTCGTGGCGTCGCGGGAGGCGGCCCGTGCCATGGTGGGACAGGGCGGCGTGATCCTGAACGTGAGCTCCATCGCCGGGCTGACCGGCTTGCCCCGGCGCAATGCCTATGGGGCGGCCAAGGCCGGCATCGTCGCGATGACGAAGAGCATGGCCTGCGAATGGGCCGGGGCAGGAATCCGTGTCAACGCCATTGCGCCGGGCTATGTCGGAACCGCGCTGGTGGCCAAGCTGGTCGAGGCGGGCCGCATCGACCGCGGGCGGCTGGAACGGCGGATCCCACTCGGCCGCCTCGCTGACCCGGCCGAGATTGCCGAGACGGCATGGTTTCTGTGCTCCCCGTCGGCCTCGTACGTGACGGGCGCGGTTCTGAGCGTCGATGGCGGCTGGAGCGCCTACGGTGACGCCGGCGATGCGTCGCCCGCCTCGGAAGCCTGACGAAGTGCCGACATCGTACGGGGTACGGCCTCTCGCCACTCGCGGATCTCCAGCCAACAATCGCAGAGCGCCGAACGCTCGATCTGATGCCGCCGGCAGCTTGAAGAAATCAGGACCTTCGGAGAGCCAAGGTCACATCGCCCGGCGTCAGGATGAGCGACGCATACGGATCCGGTTGCACCGATGGCAGCGCCTGCCACGAGAATCACCCTCGCGTTTCAGGATCCATTCCTTAGCGCCCGGTGCGCCAGCCGCAGCTCGGCCACCCGGCGCGACTTGCCGACCGCCCCGCGCGAGTAGCGCTGGGTCGTGGCCGCCTGCGAATGCGCGGCGGCCAAGCGGATGTGGTCGAGGTCGGCCCCGGCGTCCTCGGCCTCGGTGATCGCACCGGCGCGGGCATCCATGTTCCAGATGTGGCTCGGGATGCCGGCGGCACGCGCCACGATCCTCCATTCGCCAGGATGCCGGCGACGCCGAGGTGGTAGGACAGGTTCATCAGGAAGTTCATCGAGGACTTGACGCCGAAGAAGCCCATGTTCAGGCGGAAGACGCCGCCCAGGCGGTCCAGCTCCGCCGGGGTCGGCCCCGGCAGCGCCGCCGGCCGCTCGACCAGTCCGCCGCTGATCCGGCGCAGGAGGCCGACCCGGGCGGCGACGCGGCGGTTGATCGCCCGCTGCATCAGCGGCACGAAGACGAGCTGGGGAAGAGAATACCGCGACCGCCAGCAGCGCCAGCCCGACCTGCGCCAGCGCGCTCTCGCGCCAGATGAAGGCGAGCAGGGAAGGCACCGTATGACTTGGAGCCGTGCGGCGCGGAGCCGGACCGGCGGCCTCGGGCGGGTTCTGCCGCCGGGTTCCGACGAGGTCGGCCGTATTCATGTGCAGGCCCGTCGGCATGCCGTCGCCCCCGGCGCGGGGGCGAACCCTCGGCGGGAGGCACGCCCATGAACTTTCGCTAGAGAGCTTCGCGATCGCGTTGCAACACGGTACACGACACGAGTTCCGTCGCCCTGCGGTCGGCCTCGCGGCCCATCGT
>NZ_LWHQ01000023.1:0-44951 GCF_001653715.1 Methylobacterium platani | reverse complement strand
CGGTGTCGTGTACCGTGGCGTTGCCATCGCGAAGTGCTCTAGCAGGCTTCTGAAAAAGGGTCGTGCCGGTCTGGTGCGTAGTTTGGCGCTGTTTGGTCTGGCGGGCTTCGCCTTGCACTGGCGTCGCGGTGGCTCGTAGCGCCGGGCTCGCCCGATGCGCTGAAGCAGGGTTCAGCCGAGTGTCGCAAGAGGCTTTGGTGTTCTTGTGTCAGGCTGTCGCTCCCGTTCCGAGGAGTTTTGGCAGCCGCACTAGGTTGAAGGCTGCGGCTGTGAAGGTGAAGGCCATGTCGATCCGCTCACGCCCTCGGACCCGGAAGCGGCCGATCAGGCCGATCTCCTTGCTCCAGCCGAAGCTTTCCTCGATCCGCTTGCGGATGGTCTGGCTGATCGCGTAGCCGGGCTGGCGTGTCGTGCGGCCGTCGATGGCGGAGCGGCGTCCCGCCGTGTTGCAGGCGACGTGCGGCGTCACCGCCATGGCGCGCAGTTCGTTCACGAAATCCGCGGCGTCGTCACCTTTGTCGGCGCCCAGGGTGATGCGGGTGGGACGGTTGGCCCGCTTCTCGATCATCGCCAGAGCCGCGACGCGCTCGGCCTGCCCGGTCGCCTGGGTCACGCAGCCGTCGACGATCAGCCCGTTGCGATTCTCCATGAGCGCATGAGCCATGAAGCAGAGCTTGGCTTCCCTGCCCTGGCCCTTGCGGTAGAGCCGCGCCTGAGGGTCGGTGCTGCTCTGATGAGTGTCGTTTGACAGGCTCTTGCCTCGAAAGTCGACGTCGGGATTGCGTCCGCCTGCCGGAGGATCGGATGGGTCGGCGGGCGCGGTATCCTTGGGCTTGAGGCTCTTCATCGAGGCCCAGGCCTGGATCAGGGTGCCATCGACGGTGAAATGATCTTGCGACAGTAGCCGCTTGACGCGCGGGATCGCCAGCACGGCGCTCAGGAAGGCGGCGGCCACGCTGCCGCCCAGCAGCCGATCGCGGTTCTTGTAAAAGGTGGAGGCATCCCAGACGGGATCGTCGATGCCGAGGCCGACGAACCAGCGGAACAGTAGATCGAAGTCGAGGCGCTCCATCAACTGACGCTCGAAGCGGACGGAGTAGAACGCCTGGAGCAGCATGGCGCGCAGGAGTTGCTCGGGTGGGATCGAGGGGTGGCCAATCTGCGAGTAGATCTCGACGAACTGTCCGTCGAGCGTCGTGAGCACCTCGTCAACCAAAGTCCGGATCGTTCTCAGGGGGTGATCAGGCCGAATGCGGCGCTCGAGATCCATGCAGGAAAACAGCGAGCGGCTTCGGACATCCTGACCACGCACTGAAAACTCTCCTGCTGATCGCAGCAGAGTGCATCACGCTTCTGCCGACACGCGAAGCCCTTTTTCAGCAGCCTGCTAGAGCAGCGTCCGGTTGCAACGCGATCGGTCGCTGCTTTAGCGATGGCGCCGGCGGCGATAGTGGCGGCTGCCGCCGCTGACGACCGTGAATTCCGCGCTCTGGCGTCCTCCGCGCAGGCGCCGGGTCCAGCCGCGGCGGCCGCGGTGCGCCGGTTCGGCGACCTCGCCGAGGCTCGGGGGCTCGGGCAGGCGCGGGATCGCCGCCGCCGCGGCCGCGGCGGCCGCGGTCACGCCGGAGGCGAGGCTCTTCGCGGCGGGGCCGAACAGCGACAGGCACTGGTTGTAGGCGAGATCCCCCTTGATGCGCTCGCAATCGCCGACGGAGCGCGGCGCACCCTGCGCCAGGGCGGCGCCGGCGAGGGGACCGAGGAGGAGGAAGAGCGCGAGCGCGTGGCGCATGGGCCTGGGGCTGCCTTGCGGGTTCTGGTGGGCGGAGGTCTGGCGGGACGCACGAGGTGGAACGGTGCAGGCCCGACGGCCGTCACCCGGTCTCTGGCAGGCATTTCGGGCGAAAAGCCGGCCTGAACCGGGCGGTTCACATGATCAGGCGGGGTCGCGGTCGGGCCGTTCCATCCAGCGGATCAGCGGCATCAGCGGGAAGATCCAGGCGATGCCGAGGATCGCGTAGAGCACCGACTGCACCACCGCCGGCGTCTCGGCGATGCGGCTGTCGGCGAGCGCCATGGCGAGCGGCGCGTAGACGATCACGAAGGCGATCATCGCGATCGCCCCGACGAAGGAACGGGTCCGGCGGCGCATGGTGGGCAACCTGTGGCGGTGGCAGGAATGCGCTACCGCCTACGCGAGGGCCGGCCCGACGGCAATCCGGCCGGCCGACGCAGGCGCCGGAAGCGCTTACCCCGCCCGCGACAACGGCGCCCCGGCGTCGTTGCCGGTTCGGGCCGCCGCCAGCAGCGCGTCGCTGCGCGCCCGCCAGGCCGAGATCGCCCGCGCCTTGACCGGGCCGAAGCCGCGGATCGCCTCCGGCGCGGCGAGGAGGTCGCGCAGGGTGGCGGGATCGGCCCGGCCGAGGAGGGCGAGCGCCGCGTCGACCTGCGCCTCGTACTCCGCCAGCACCGCCCGTTCCTCGCGCCGCTCGGCGATCAGCCACAAAGGGTCGAGGCGCCGGCCGCGCAGGCCCTTCAGGCGGGCGAGCCCGCGCAGGACCGGCAGCAGCCACGGCCCGAAGGCGATCTTGCGCGGCTCCGCCTCGCCCGGCCGCGCCCGCGCGAGGAAGGGCGGGGCGAGATGGAAGGTCGGCCGCACCCTGCCGCCGGGGTCCGATGCCTCGAATTCGTCGGCGAGGCGGGCGTGGAAGGCCGGATCGGACTGGAGCCGGGCCACCTCGTACTCGTCCTTGACCGCCATCAGCTTGAAGAGCGAGCGGGCGACCGCCTCGGCGAGGGCGTCGCCGCCGCGCTCCCGCACCGTCGCCACCCGGGTGCGGTAGCGCGCGGCGTAGGCCGCGTCCTGGTAGGCGGCGAGGAACGCGGCGCGGCGCGCGACCAGCGTGTCGAGATCCTGCGCAGCGGGATCCTGTTCCGGCGCGAGCCGGCCCGCGACGAATTCCGGCTCGGCGGCGAGCAGGCGGCCCCAGGCGAGGGCGAGCCGGTTGCCCGCCACCGCGACGCCGTTCAGCGTCACGGCCTGATCGAGGGCGTCGCGCGAGACCGGCACCAGGCCGCACTGCCAGGCAAAGCCCAGCAGCAGCACGTTGGCGGCCTGCGCGTCGCCGATCAGCCGTGCGGCCATCGCCTGGGCGTCGAGGCTGCGCAGCGCACCCGCCCCGACCCGGCGGGCGAGGAGTGCTTCGAGCATCCGCGTGTCGATGCGGGCATTCGGGTCGCGCAGGGTCGTGCCGGTCGGGATCTCGTGAGTGTTGGCGACGATCCGGGTGCGGGCGGGATCGATCACCGCGGCGGCGTCGGCACTCGCCGCCACCACGAGGTCGCAGGCCAGCACCGCGTCGGCCCGGCCGCGGTCGATCCGCACCTGGTGGAGCAGGGCCGGATCGGCGGCAAGCCGCACGAAGGAGAGCACCTGCCCGCCCTTCTGGGCAAAGCCCATGAAGTCGAGCACGCTGGCGCCGTGACCCTCGAGATGCGCCGCCATGGTGATGAGCGCCCCGACCGTGACCACCCCGGTACCGCCGACCCCGGCGACCAGGATCTCGTAGGGCGCGTCGCCGAGCGCGGTATCGGGCTCCGGCAGGGCGGCGGCCCGGGCCGCGACCGCCCCGGGGTCGATCGCGACGCCGGGACGCCGCCGCGGGGTGGCGCCCTCCAGGGTGACGAAGGACGGGCAGAAGCCCTTGAGGCAGGACAGGTCGCTGTTGCAGCCGGTCTGGTCGATGGCGCGCTTGCGCCCGAACTCGGTCTCGACCGGCACGACCGAGAGGCAGTTCGATTTCGCCTGGCAATCGCCGCAGCCCTCGCAGACGAGGGGGTTGATCACCGCGCGCCGTGCCGGCTGCGGGCTGAGGCCGCGCTTGCGCCGTCGGCGCGCCTCGGTGGCGCAGGTCTGGTCATAGACCAGCACGGTGACGCCGGGGGTCTCGCGCAACGCGCGCTGCACCGCGTCGAGGTCGTCGCGGTGATGCACGGTGACGCCGAGGCCGAGGGGATCGCGGGCGGCGTTCCTCGCCACGCGGGCCGGATCGTCGGAGACCACCACGACCTTGCGCGCGCCCTCGGCCGCCATCAGGCGGGTGATCTGTGGCACGGTGAGCACGCCGTCGACCGGCTGGCCGCCGGTCATCGCGACCGCGTCGTTGTACAGGATCTTGTAGGTGATGTTGGCCCCGCTCGCGACCGCCTGCCGGATCGCCGCGTGGCCGGAATGGAAGTAGGTGCCGTCGCCGAGATTCTGGAACACGTGGGTCTGCCGGGTGAACGGCGCCTGGCCGGTCCAGTCGACGCCCTCGGCCCCCATCGGCACGATGCCGGTGGTGTCGCGCTCCATCCAGTTCGCCATGAAGTGGCAGCCGATGCCGGCCCGGGCCTGCGAGCCGTCCGGCACCCGGGTCGAGGTGTTGTGCGGGCAGCCGGAGCAGAAATACGGCGTGCGCACCGGCAGCGGCCCGGCAGCGGGGGGAGGCGAGGGCGCGTCCGGCATCCGGACGGCGAGGCCGAGGGGGCGCAAGGCCTCGGTCAGGATCCCGGTCAGGCGCGAGGGGCGCAGCTCCTCGACCTCCGGCACCAGGGGGGCGCCCGCCGCGTCGCGCTTGCCGAGGATGCGCGGGCGCCGCTCCGTGGGGAGGTCGTAGAGCCCGTCGCGCAGCTGGCGCTCGACGAGCGGCGCCTTCTCCTCGATCACCAGCACGGTCTCGACGCCGGCCGCGAGGCCGGCGATCCCGGCGCTGTCGAGGGGATGGACGAGGCCGACCTTCAGGACGGCGATCCCGGCGGCGGCGAGCGCGTCCGGCGTGAGGCCGAGGAGCCGGAACGCCTCCATCGCGTCGCCGTGGGCCTTGCCGACGGTGACGACGAGGAGGCGGGGCCGCTCGGGCGCCACCGCCAGCCGGTCGAGGGGATTGGCCCGGGCGAAGGCGCGGATCGCCTCGAGTTTCTGCAGTGCCCTCGCCTCGATGGCGAGGCTCGGCAGGTCGGGCCAGCGGATATGCAGCCCGCCCGGCGGGGGCGCGAAATCGGGTGTCGCGAAATGCGGCAGCGGCGCCAGCGCGACCGAGGCCGCGCCCTCCACCACCTCGGAGATCGCCTTGAACCCGACCCAGGCGCCGGAGAACCGCGAGGCGGCAAAGCCCCACAGGCCGAAGGCCTCGTACTCGGCAAGGCTGCCCGGATGGATCACCGGCATGTGCCAGGCCGCGAGCGCCAGGTCGCTCTGGTGCGACATCGACGAGGAGACGCAGCCGTGGTCGTCGCCGGCGACGACGAGCACGCCGCCCTTCGGCGAGCTGCCATAGGCGTTGCCGTGCTTGAGCGCGTCGCCGGAGCGGTCGACGCCCGGGCCCTTGCCGTACCACAGGCCGAACACGCCCTCGACGGTCGCGGCCGGATCGAGCGCCACGCGCTGGCTGCCGAGCAGGGCCGCCGCCGCCAGGTCCTCGTTGATCCCGGGCTGGAAGCGGATGCCGGCTCCCGCGAGCCGGTCCTTGGCCCGCCACAATTCCTGGTCGACGGCGCCGAGCGGCGAGCCGCGATAGCCGGAGACGAGGCCGGCGGTGTTCAGCCCGTCGCGGCGGTCGATCGCGGCTTGGGCGAGGAGCAGCCGCACCAGGGCCTGCGTCCCGGTCATGTAGGCCCGGCCGAGGCTCAGGTCGAAGCGGTCGTCGAGGCGGTAGGTGCGGTCGAGCTCGGGCATCGGCGATGTCTCCTCCGCCGCAAGGCTATGCCGCCGCCGAGGGCAAAACCTGCCTCTCTCCTTCCGATCGAGGGGCCTTCGCGGTACGAACGGAGCCGGAAACGCCGGAACGAGACATGCCCATGCCTGATCGCGCAGACGCGCCGGACCGCTTCGAGCGGGCGATCCTCGACGCGCTGCAGGACGACGCGCGGCTCTCGGTGCAGGACCTCGCCCAGCGGATCGGCCTCTCGACCTCGCCGACCTGGCGGCGTCTGAAATCCCTGGAGGAGCGCGGGATCATCCGCGGCTACGTCGCGCTGGTCGACGCTGCGGCGCTCGGCCACGGCCAATGCGTCTTCGCCCACGTGACGCTGGCCAAGCACGACCGGGAGGGCGTCGCCGAGTTCGAGCGCGTGATCGGCTGCCGGGACGAGGTGCTGGAATGCTTCTCCACCACCGGCCAGGCCGATTACCTGCTGCGGGTCGTGGTGCGGGACGCGCAGCATTACGAGCGCTTCCTGCAGGAGGCGGTCTTCTCCTGCCCGGCGGTGCAGCAGATCCACTCGAACTTCTCCCTGCGGGAGGTGAAGTTCACCGTGAAGGTGCCGACCGGCGCGTGAGCATAAAAAAAGAGCCCGGCCGCGAGGCCGGGCTCCGCTCCGTCAGCCTGACGGAGTGCGACGACTAGAAGCCGTTGAACTTGTAGTTCAGGCCGGCGCGGACGACCGCGAACTCGGTCTCGCGACGGTACAGGTTGGCCGGGCCGACCGACACGACGCCCGGCGAGAACACCGAGTACTGCGTGCCGTTGGCGGTCTGGGCGAACACGCCGTTGTTGCGGTTGCCCTGGTCCAGCTTCACGTACAGGCCTTCGACCTTGAGGGTCACGGCCGACGAACGGAAGAAGTTGAAGAACGAGTCGGTGGGCAGGGCGTACTCGACACCGCCGCCGACGGTCCAGCCGGTCTGGAAGTCGTCGCGCGAGCTGTTGGTCAGGCCGAAGTCGCGGCCGCCGCCCGAGCCGTAGGCGAAGCCGCCGGTGGCGTACACGAGGGTGCGGTCCCAGGCGTAGCCGAGGCGGCCGCGCACGGTGCCGAAAAAGTCCAGGCCCGAGATGCCGTTCGGGTTGAACACCAGGGCGCCCGGAGCGACGGCGCCGCCCGGAACGGTGGCGAAGGCGAAGCGGTTGCGGCTGCGGCCGAAGTCGACGTACTGGGCGTCGGCCTCGATGCCGACGACCACGCCCGAGCCCGGGGTGAACTGGTAGTTGTAGCCGATCTGGCCGCCGCCGACGAAGCCGTCGTTGCTGTTGCGGTTGCCGAAGGCGAGCACGCCGGTGGTCGGCACGCCGGCGCCGGTCACGAACACGCTGCTGGCGGCGTTGGCGCCGGCCGGCACGCCGACGACGGTCGGGGCGCGGGTGTCAGCGGTGTTGAAGCCGTAGCCGGCGTTGAAACCGGCGTAGAAGCCCGTCCAGGTGAAAACCGGCACCGGCGTGAAGACCGGCGGCGGGGCGACGCGACGCGGCAGATCGGCGGCGAAGGCCGAGCCGGCGACGACGATGCCAGCGAGGGCGGTAGCGCTCTTGAGAAGCGACTTCATGGAACTGGTCCTTCCTACTATGCGGCGGCGAACGCGCCCGTTTTCGGGTCGGCGTCCAACCGAAGCAGTGTCCCCGACATACCCCGGTAGCCCGGTGAAAGCTGTGTCCTCGCGACAACGCTGGTGAGTTTCACCGCGGCCTTAACGGCTGTTCATCGCGAGCTTTCCCTTGGCTCCTTAACCCCCTTAACGCGCGCGAACGGTCAAGGTTCACGCGCGCACAAATTTTTTTGCTACGCTTGCCGCACCGATCCTAACGAAAGCCGAACGACGCCCTATCGGCGGCCGAATCGATGCTGCACGCGACCTTCGCGGGGCCGGCGTCAGAGGGCGTCGGGGATGAGGGCGATCGCCGAGACGAGGCGGCCGTAATCGGCCTCGCCCCGGTGGGTGGTGCGGCGATAGCTGAAGAAGCGGTCCGGATCGGAATAGGTGCACAGGCCCGCATTCGCGACCTCGCCGATGCCGGCCCGCTCGAGCCGGGCGACGATGTAGGCCGGGAGGTCGAACAGGCTGTGCGTGGCGCGCTCGGGGCTCGCCGCGAAGTAGCGGGCGTTGCCGGGCTCCGCGGCCTCGAAGCGCTCGCGGAATTCCGGGCCGACCTCGTAGGCGGACGGCCCGATCGTCGGGCCCAGCACCGCGACGGTGGCGGCCCGGTCGGCGCCGAGACCCTCCATGGCGGCGAGCGTCGCCTCGATCACGCCGGTGAGCGCGCCCTTCCAGCCGGCATGGGCGGCGCCGATCACCCGGTTCCCCGGGTCGGCGAACAGGATCGGCCCGCAATCCGCGGTGAGGATGCCCAGCCCCAAGCCCGGTACCCGGGTCGCCATCGCGTCGGCGCGGGGGCGCTCGGCGAAGGGCGCCTCGACGATCACGCATTCGGCGGAATGGACCTGGTAGAGGCTGACGAGGTTCTCCGGCGCCAGCCCGAGCTCGGCGGTCATGCGGCGGCGGTTCTCGCGCACGTGGGCCGGGTCGTCGCCGGAGCCGAGGCCGCCGTTGAGGGAGGCATAGAGCTCCTGCGACACGCCGCCCTCGCGGGTGAAGAAGGCGTGGCGCAGGCCGGCATGGGAGCTGAGTTCGGGCGCTTCGATGAACATCGCGGGGTCGTCCTGCGGCAAGGCGTCCCGCAGGATCGCCGGGAGATCGTGGCGAAACCGGGCCCCTTAGAATCCCGGCAGGCCCGGCCGGCCGGGACCGGTCAGGCCCATCACCTTGAACAGGTGTCCCATGCCGCGGGTCGAGCGGTCGACCAGGCGGTCGGCGCCGGCCTTGACGGCGGCGGCCTGGACCGGGTTCGCCCGCGCGGCCAGGCGCTCGGCACGCTGCGCGAGGCCGAGGGCCAGGAGGAAATCCGCCTGCGTCACCGGCCCGTGCACCACGGCGCCGGCACCCGCGGCGGCCCGCGCCAGCGCCGCGAAGTCGACCTGGGCGGTGAGGTCGGTCTCGCCCGGGGCCTCGAGGGGATCGGCGAAGCGGTGGCGGGTCACCGCCTGGAGCGTGTCGGCGGTGCCGCCGTAGAGGTCGCCGTAATCGATGGCGAGCAAGGCGCCGCCCTCGCGGGCGAGCCGTCCGGCGAGCTGGCGGACGAGGTCGAGGCCGACCGCCGGCAGGGTCAGGATCGCGCCGGCCGCGCCCTCCGCCGTGATCTCCGGCGTCGGGTCCGGGCTCAGCCCGAAGGCGAGGACGTCGCCGTCGAGGCCGACACCGTCCTTGAGGCCGACCCGGCGCTCGCACCAGCCGCGCCCGGTACGCTGGTACTGGCGCACCGGCAGGGCGTCGAAGAACTCGTTGGCGAGTACGATCGCCGGGCCGTCCGGCAGGGTGTCGATCGCGTCGTGCCAGGTCGGCGCGGCGGTCGCGAGCGCCCGGCCCTGCGCCGCGCGCAAGGTCGGGCTCGTCTCGACGAGGTGGAGGTCGGCGGCCGCCAGGCAGTCGGGCGCGGCCGCCCGCAGGGCCCGCAGCGCGTCCGCCATCAGGGTGCCGCGGCCGGGGCCGAGCTCGACGAGGCGGAACCCGGCCGGGCGCCCGAGCCCGTGCCAGACCTCGGCGGTCCAGAGTCCGAGAAGCTCGCCGAAGATCTGGCTGATCTCCGGCGCGGTGGTGAAGTCGCCGGCCGCGCCCAGGGGATCGCGGGTGCGGTAATAGCCGTGGACCGGGTGGCCGAGGCAGAGCGCCATGTAGCGCTCGATGGTGATCGGCCCCTCGACCGCGATCAGGCGGCGCAACTCGCCGAGGAGCGGCGTCCCGGTCACGCCGAGGTCGCTTCCGTGGACTCGGCCGCGGCCTCGCCGGCGAGCCGGGCGCGGGGCCGGGTGTCGCCGCGCAGGGCCCGCACGATGAAGACCGCGCCGATCAGCAGCATCGGCACGCAGAGCAGCATCCCCATGGTGATGCCGCCGCCGAGCGCGCCGACATGGGTCCCGAACAGGAAGCCGAGCTGCGGGTCGGGCTCGCGGAAGAACTCGCAGGTGGTGCGGGCGACGGCGTAGCCGACGACGAAGATCCCGCCGAGCAGGCCGGGCCGGCGGAAGCCGAAGCGCCGCACCGCGATCGCCATGACCAGGAACAGCACCAGCCCCTCGGCGAAGGCCTCGTAGAGCTGGCTCGGATGGCGCGGCAGCGGCCCGCCGTTCGGGAACACGATGGCGTAGGCGAAGTCCGGCGCCGGCCGGCCCCACAATTCGCCGTTCACGAAGTTGGCCAGCCGCCCGAAGAACAGCCCGATCGGCACCACCACGGCGGCGAGGTCGAGCATCGCGTACCAGTTCAGGCCGCGGCGGCGGGCGAACAGCACCAGCGCCAGCACCGCCCCGAGGAAGCCGCCGTGGAACGACATGCCGCCGCGCCAGATCGCCAGGATCTCGGCCGGGTGCGCGAGATAGGCGGCGAGGTTGTAGAACAGCACGTAGCCGATGCGCCCGCCGAGCACGACGCCGAGCGCGACCCAGACGATCAGGTCGTCGATGTCGAGCGGCGTCGGCCGCCGCACCGCGCCCCACAGCCCCGGCGCCGAGACGAGGCGCTTGGCGTAGAACCAGCCGCCCACGAGCCCGACGATGTAGGCGAGGGCGTACCACTTGATCTGCAGGGGCCCGATCGCGACCGCGACGGGGTCGATGGCGGGGAAGGGCAGGGCGAGGAGCGGAGGCATCGGGCGATGAGGTGAACCGGTGGCGGGGCGGCGTCAAGGCGGCGATCGTGCCGCGCGAGCGTGTCGAGCGTGGGGCGAGACCGGAGTGGCGCGGGATCCCCTCTCCCGAGTGGGAGAGGGGAGACGCGCTCTATCCTTCCTCGGGCGAGCCGAGGGGGAAATCACCTCACGCCGCCGGTGCCGAGATCGCCTCCCGCACCGGCACCTCCCGTGGCTGCCCGTCGAGGAACAGCCGGTAGGCGGCGTTGTCGGTCTCGTCGTGGTGCTCGTAGCCGAGCTCGGCCAGCGCCGCGGCGAAGCGGCCGCGCTCGGCCTCCGGCACCTGGATGCCGGCGAGCACCCGGCCGTGATCGGCGCCGTGGTTGCGGTAGTGGAACAGCGAGATGTTCCAGGTCACCCCGAGGCTGTCGAGGAACTTGAGCAGCGCGCCCGGGCGCTCCGGGAACTCGAAGCGCAGGAGCCGCTCGTCGGCGAGCCCCGGCACCCGCCCGCCGACCATGTAGCGGACGTGGAGCTTCGCCATCTCGTTGTCGCTCAGGTCCACCAGCGGGTAGCCGAGGCGGCGCAGCTCGTCGATCAGCGCCTGCTTCTCCGAGCGGCCGCCGGCGAGCTGGACGCCGACGAAGATCTGCGCCTCGGCGCCGGGCGCGTAGCGGTAGTTGAACTCGGTGATGGCGCGCCGGCCGAGCGCCCGGATGAAGGCGCGGTAGCTGCCGGCCCGCTCCGGGATGGTGACGGCGAGGAGCGCCTCGCGGCGCTCGCCGAGCTCGGCCCGCTCGGCGATGTGGCGCAGCCGGTCGAAGTTGAGGTTGGCGCCGCTGTTGACGGCGACGAGGGCGCCGGCCCCCGTGACGCTGCCTCGCGCGGCGTATTCCTTGAGGCCGGCCAGCGCCAGCGCCCCCGACGGCTCGGACATCGCCCGGGTGTCGTCGAACACGTCCTTGACCGCGGCGCAGATCGCGTCGGTGTCGACGGTGATGACCTCGTCGAGGTGCTGGCGGCAGAGCCGGAAGGTCTCCTCCCCGGCCTGGCGCACCGCGACGCCGTCGGCGAACAGGCCGACCGAGTCGAGCACCACCCGCTCGCCGGCCTCGATCGCCGCCTTCATGCTGGCGGCGTCCGCCGGCTCGACGCCGATGACCTTGGTCTCGGGCCGCATGAACTTGATGAAGGTGGCGACGCCGGCCGCCAGCCCGCCGCCGCCGACGGGCACGAACACCGCCTCGATCGGGTCGCCGTGCTGGCGCAGGATCTCGAGCCCGATCGTGCCCTGGCCGGCGATCACCTCGGGATCGTCGTAGGGGTGGATGAAGGTCAGGCCCTGCTCGGCCTCGAGCGTCTTGGCGTGGGCGTAGGCCTCGTCGAAGGCGTCGCCGTGCAGCACGACCTGGCCGCCGCGGGACTTCACGCCCTCGACCTTGATCGCCGGGGTGGTGCGCGGCATCACGATCACCGCCGGGATCTTCAGGCGGGCGGCGGCCAGCGCGACGCCCTGCGCGTGGTTGCCGGCCGAGGCGCAGATCACCCCACGGGCCAGCGCCTCCGGCGACAGGCCGGCCATCTTGTTGTAGGCGCCGCGCAGCTTGAACGAGAAGACCGGCTGCAGGTCCTCGCGCTTGAGCAGCACGTCGGCGCCGAGGCGCTGCGACAGGCGCGGCATCGGGTCCAGCGGGCTCTCGACGGCGACGTCGTAGACGCGGGCGCCCAGGATCTTCTTGATGTAGTCGTGCACGGCTTCGATCATGTCCGGAGGGCGAGGAGCGACTCGCCGGGAGTGTGGCGCGGAAATGTCGGGCATCCCATAGCGGCTTTCCCTGCGAGATGCGAGCTTGACCGATGCAGATCCGCTTCAGCGGCCCGCGCCGGCACTGCGGGAAATCCACTTCGCCACCAGCGGGCCGGTGACGATGACGACGAGGAGCCGCAGGGTCTGCACCGCCAGGACGAAGGACACGTCCGAGTGGGTGCCGACCGCGATGATCGCCACCGAATCGAGGCCGCCCGGGCTCGTCGCCAGGTAGGCGGTCAGGAAGTCGATCGGCAGCCAGAAGGTCAGGCCCCAGGCCCACAGGCCGCACAGCCCGATCAGCCCGAAGGTCGCCACCAGCACGCCCGGCAGGGCGAACAGGGTCGCCCGCACGGTGGCGGGGGTGAAGCGCAGGCCCACCGTCCAGCCGATGCCCGCATAGGCCAGCGCCAGCAGCCAGGACGGCAGCGCCATGGCGGCGAGACCGGTGGCGTGCAGGAACGCCCCGATCGCGAGCGGGCCGATCAGGGCGCCGGCGGGGATGCGCAGGCGCAGGCCGAGCCACGCGCCGATCGCGGCGACCGCCAGGGTGGCGAGGACCGCGAGCGGGCCCGCCTCCATGTCGGAGCCGGGCACCGCGCCGCCGGCATCGCCGACGAGGAAGCGGGCGACCACCGAGGCGGTGAGCGCCACGCAGGCGACGCGGACGTACTGCATGAAGGCGACGAGGCGCGGATCGGCGCCGAACTCCTCCGCCATCGCCACCATGGCCGAGGCGCCGCCCGGCGAGGAGCCCCAGGCCGCGGCGGTGCCGGGCAGGAGGCGGATGCGGGTCAGGATCCAGCCGGTGAGCGAGGCGGCCACCACCGTGACGCCGACCACCGCCAGGATCAGGAGCCCGTCCTCCATCAAGGTCGCGGCGATCGAAGCGTTGACCGCGTGGGCGACGAGGCAGCCGATCAGCGCCTGCGAGGCCTGGAAGCCGAGCTTCGGCACCCGGATCGACGCGCCGCGCACCCCGAACGCGATGGCGGCGAGCATCGGCCCGAGCAGCAGGGCGGCCGGGAAGCCGGCGAGGTGGAACAGGCCCGCCAGCGCGCCGGAGGCCGCGACGAGGCCGGCCCACAGGGCTGCCGCGCGGGGAGCGGAGCGGCACGGATCCGTCGAGGCCGGGTGCATGGCGTCCAGAATCGGGGAGGGAGGGAGCGCCCGTCGCTATACGGGAATCGGGCCGGTGTCGCGGCGGGGAGCGGCCTCGCCCGGTTGCCCGCGGGGCAGCGTTGCGTGCGGCGCATGCTGGCGGAAGAACCCCGCGAGCCCGGCCAGCCCCTCGGCCCGCGGGTCGCTGGCGCGCCAGGCGAGCGCGATGGTGCGGCTCGGGCTCTCGGCCTCGAAGCGCCGGCAGACGGTGAGCCCGGTCGGGTCGGGCCCGCTCGGGGCGGCGAGCGCCGGGAGCAGGGTGTAGCCGGCGCCCGCCGCCACCATCGAGCGCAGGGTCTCGAGGCTGGTGGCGTGGCGGCCGCTCGCCGGACCGGCGCCGCAGGCCGCCACCGCCTGATCGCGCAGGCAGTTGCCCTCGTCGAGGAGCAGCAGGTCGGGGCCGGCGAGATCGCCGGGACGCGGCGCGGCGCCGCTCGCGAAGGCGTGCTCCGCCGGGCAGGCGAGCAGGAACGGCTCGTCGAACAGCGGCGCCACGGTCAGCCCCGAATCGGGGATCGGCAGCGAGATCAGCGCCGCATCGGCCCGGCCCTCGCGCAGGGAATCGAGGATCTCCGCCGTCCGCCCCTCGCTCAGCGACAGGGCGAGGTGCGGGAAGGCCTGCCGCAGGCCGCGAAGCACCCGGGGGAACAGGTAGGGACCGAGCGTCTGGATCGCCGCCAGCACCAGGCGCCCGTGCAGGCCGCCGCTGCCGGCGCCCTCGCGGGCGAGCAGCAGCAGCGCCCGCGCCTCCGCCAGCACCGCGCGGGCCTGGCGCACCACCGCCTGGCCGCTCGGGGTCAGGAGCACCCGGCGGTTCGAGCGCTCGAACAGGACGAGGCCGAGGGACTCCTCCAGCTTGCGCACCTGCACGCTCAGGGTCGGCTGGCTCACGGCGCAGCGCTCGGCGGCGCGGCCGAAATGGCCCTCCTCGGCGACCGCCACGACGTATTCGAGATCCCGCAGGGACAGGCCGGAGACATTCATAGGCTGCGTCTATCACGTGCTTCGCAACGATGCATTTGTTTTCGCGTCACGCCGGGGTCATAGGTTGGAGCGAGACCAGTTCCAGGGTGTTGGGCTTCGCACCGGCCGACCCCATGTGAGCGGTCCCTCGCGCGGAGTCCCCGGCCGTCCCGGCCGGGCACCCTGTGCCTGCACGCCAGAGGAGATTCCATGAGCGACCAACGCCCGATCCTGACGACCCGCCAGGGCCATCCGGTCCGCGACAATCAGAGCATGCGCACGGTCGGCGAGCGTGGCCCGGCGACCCTCGAGAACTACCAGTTCATCGAGAAGATCACCCATTTCGACCGTGAGCGGATTCCCGAGCGCGTGGTCCATGCCCGCGGCGCCGGCGCCCACGGCTATTTCGAGGCCTACGGCACGATCGGCGGCGAGCCGGCTTCCAAGTACACCCGCGCCCGCGTCCTCAACGAGACCGGCGTGAAGACGCCGATGTTCGTGCGCTTCTCGACCGTGGCCGGCGCCAAGGAGAGCCCGGAGACCGCCCGCGACCCGCGCGGCTTCGCGGTGAAGTTCAAGACCGTCGACGGCAACTGGGACCTTGTCGGCAACAACCTGAAGGTCTTCTTCATCCGGGACGCGATCAAGTTCCCGGACATGATCCACGCCTTCAAGCCCGACCCGGTGACCAACCGCCAGGAGGCCTGGCGCTTCTTCGACTTCGTGGCGGCGCACCCCGAGTCGATCCACATGGTGACCCACCTGAAGTCGCCCTGGGGCATCCCGGCGAACTACCGCGAGATGGAAGGCTCGGGCGTCAACACCTACAAGCTGGTCAACGACCAGGGCGTGGCCCACCTCTGCAAGTTCCACTGGACCCCGAAGCAGGGCGTCCGCAACCTGACCTCGGCCCAGGCCGCGGAGATCCAGGGCCGTGACGTCGGTCACGCGACCAAGGACCTCTACGACAACATCGCCGCCGGCAACTTCCCCGAGTGGGAGTTCGCGGTGCAGATCATGCCGGACGGCCCGAACGACCACCTGTCGTTCGATCCGCTCGACGACACCAAGCTCTGGCCGGTGGACCAGTTCCCGCTGCTGCCCTGCGGCCGCATGGTGCTCGACCGGGTGCCGGACAACTTCTTCGCCGATGTCGAGCAGTCGGCCTTCGGCACCGGCGTGCTGGTCGACGGGATCGACTTCTCGGACGACAAGATGCTCCAGGGGCGCACCCTGTCCTACTCGGACACCCAGCGCTACCGCGTCGGCCCGAACTACCTGCAACTGCCGATCAACGCGCCGGCTCCGGGCGTGAAGACCGCGACCAACCAGCGCGACGGCCAGATGACGTTCTACGTCGACGGCGTCGGCGAGAACAAGCACATCAACTACGAGCCCAGCACCCTGGCCCAGGGCCTGCGCGAGGCGCCCAAGCCCGCGAAGGAGTACCACCAGCCGGTCGAGGGCAAGCTCGGCCGCTACCAGGCCAGCCGCACCGAGGACGACTACGCCCAGGCCGGCGTGCGCTACCGCTCCTTCGAGGATTGGGAGCGCGAGGACCTGATCGCCAACCTCGTCGCCGACATGAAGGAGTGCCCCGAGGCGATCCAGCTCCGGATGGTCTGGCACTTCTGGCACGCCGACGAGGATTACGGCCGCCGCGTCGCGGAAGGCGCCGGCATCGACCTCGAGAAGGCCAAGGCCCTGCCGCCGCTCCCGGGCCGCGCCGCCCCGGGCCAGCGCCTGAAGGCCGAGACCTATACCGACGGCTCGCAGGCCCACAAGGTCGCGGCCGAGTAAGGCCGAAGCCGCAAGGGTCTGAGCGCTGATGAGCCCCGCCCGGAGCGATCCGGGCGGGGCTTTTTACGTTGGGGTAGGATGGCGGCGAAACGGTCGAGGTGCTAGCTTCGATCGTGGCACGGTCACGTGCCCGGATGCCCCGCATGACCGCCGTCGCCTTCGACACCCTGAAGCTCGCCCGTACCTTGCGGGACAAGGCGAAATTGTCGCCCGATCAGGCCGAAGGCTTCGCCGAGGCGATCTCCGAGGCTGTGCAGGGTGATCTCGCGACCAAGGCCGACGTGAAGGCGTCGGAGACGGCTCTGCGGGCCGACATCAAGACTGTCGAGACCAACCTCAAGACCGTCGAGACCAATTTGCGGTCCGAGATCAAGGACGTCGAGACCAGCCTGCGCGCTGAGATCAAGGAAGTCGATACCAACCTGCGTGCCGAGATCAAGGTCGTGGCCAACGACATCCGGACGATGGATGCGACGCTCCGATCCGAGATCAAGTCACAGGTCGCCGACGCGAAGACCGACGTCATCAAGTGGGTCGTCGGCGCGGTCGGCCTGCAGACCGTGGCCATCATCGGTGCGATGATCACCCTGGTCCGCATCCTCAAGCCCTGAAACCGCGTTGTCCCGGGCAGGCCGCCAGCGAGGAGCCCCGCCATGGACACGTCTCCCGAGCCCGGCACCGGCGTCACGATCGGTGGGATGCGGGTGCGCTACCTCGCCCGCAGCGACGCCACCGGCGACGCGATCGGCATCTACGCCGTCACCCTGGCGGCGCGCTCGCCCGGGGCCGGGATGCACCGACACGCCCGGCTCACCGAGGCGTTCGAGGTGCATGACGGGACGCTCACCATCCGGTTGAACGACCGTGACGTCACCGCCGGGGCCGGCGACTTCGTGCTGGTGCGCCCCGGCGAGGCCCATGCCTTCGCCAATCGCGGCGACGAACCCGTTCGCTTCACCCTGACCTTCACCCCGGCGCTGCGTCGCGAGGGCTTCTTCGAGGGGCTGGCGGCCCTCGCTGCGGAGGACCGCCTGCGCGACGAGGGCGCGATGCGGGCGCTGATGGAGGCCTACGACCAGGAGCCGCTCGCCGGCTTCGGGGGCTGGAGCGAGGCCGGCTGAACCGCCATGCTCTCCCGGCGACGAATCGGGAGGGCAGGGGAGATGAGGCGGCTGATCGACGGCGGCTCGAGCTTCGAGCGCGACTACGGCTATTCCCGCGCGGTGGTGCAGAACGGCTTCGTCTTCGTGGCCGGCACCACCGGCTACGATTATGCCGCGATGACGATGCCGGCGGAGGCCGGGGCCCAAACCGAGGCGTGCTGGCGCACCATCGCGGGCGTGCTCGACGAGGCGGGCTCGTCGCTGGAGCACGTGGTGCGGGCGACCTACTATATTGTCGACCGGGCCGACGCCGAGGCCGTGCTGACGGTCTGCGGCCGGGTGCTGCGGGAGATCCGCCCGGCCGCGACCCTGGTGGTGGCCGCCGGGTTGCTGCGGCCGGAGATGAAGGTCGAGATCGAGGTGACGGCGGTGACGGCCGGCAGGATCTCGACGATCTAGGGTATCACTCCTTCGCCGCGCAGCGCGCCGCGCCCGATTCGGCGGCGTCGCACCAATCCGTGCCGGTCCACAGCCGCACCTGCACGGTGGCGACACCGTCCGCGACCGTGATCCGGTTGTAGGCGTTGGGCTCGTTGCCGCGCAGCCGCGTCGAGGTGGCGGAGCCGGCCTGGACCGCGAGCAGGCGCCGGGCGCTCGCCTTGGCCTCCGGCCGGTCGATCTCGGCCTTGGGGCCGTCCGGCGTCGGCTCGGCGAAGCGGGCGTAGCCGCGGTGGAGGTGGCCGGCGAGCGTCAGGCCGACACCGTGGCGCCGGAAGGCGTCGAGCGCCTCGTCGGCATGCCCGACCAGGCGCGCCTCCTCGTCCCAGGGCGGCGGCATGAACGGGTGGTGCCCGACGACGATCCGGAACAGCCCCGGCGGCAGGGCGTCGAGCCTGGCCTCGGTGCGCCGGATCTGCGCGTGGGTGATCTTGCCCTGCGACCAGTCGGTCTCCGGCGCCCAGGTCCGGACGGTGTTGAGGCAGATCACCGCGATCTCGTCGTCCTGGAACACCGGCTCGGTCTCCGGGGCGACGTAGCGGCGGTAGCGCCGGAACGGATGGAAGAAGCGCTGCCAGAGCCGGAACGGCGAGATGTCGTGGTTGCCCGGCACGGCGATCCAGGGATGCGGCAGCCGGTCGAGGAAGGCCTTCGCCTCCAGGTATTCCCGGGTGCGGGCGCGCATGGTGAAGTCGCCCGAGATGATGATGAGGTCCGGGCGGTCGCGGGTGAGCTCCGCCACCAGGCTCTCGACCACCGCCGGGTCGGTGCGGCCGAAATGCAGGTCCGAGATATGGGCGATCCGCTTCACCGGGGATCCTCCGCCGGCACGAGGACGCGCAGGGCGGACGCGCGGAGGCGGTAGCGCAGGGGCGGGACGATCAGCACGGCCTCTCCGTCGTTCATGACCCGCAGGGCCTTGCGGGCGTCGAGGGTCAGGGCATCGGTCTCGTGCCGCTCCAGGTCCGGCAGGCGGCGCCACTCGCCGACCGCGAAGCCGAGCCCGAGGCGCACGAGCCGCGCCGCCGACAGGGTCTCGACGAGGTAGAGCGTGAGGTGCCCGCCGTCGACGCCCGTCCGCGACAGAACCTGCCCCAGCCCTTCGCGATAGTCGCCGCAGACGATGGCCAGCGTCCGGAAGCGGACCGGCCGGGTCCGGCCCCCGAGGGTGAGGAGGGCGCGGTCCCGCCGGTAGCGCCCGAGATGGCGCATCAGGCCGACCGCCAGGCGCAGGAGCGCGCGGATTCCCATCCGGCCGCGCCCCGCCTCGCGGTGGCGGGCCAGCCGGGCGGGCAGGCCGAGCACCGAATTGATCAGGAAGACGTGGCCGTTGACCTCGCCGGCATCGATCGCGCGGACCGACCCCCCGGCCAGCACGGCGATCGCCGCATCGAGGTCGAGCGGAACCCCGAGATCCTTCGCGAGCAGGTTGAGGGTGCCGAGCGGCAGGATGCTGAGGGGAACGTCCTGCCCGACGAGAACCTGCGCGGCGCAGGCCAGGGTGCCGTCGCCGCCCGCCACCGCGACCGCGGCGAGGCCGGGGACCGCCGCGGCGGCGGCCAGCCGCTCGGGCAGGGGCGCCCCGGGCATCGGCTCCGGCACGACGGCGAGGCCCGCCGCCTCCAGGCGCCCGCGCAGGGCCTCCGGCGTCAGTCCTCCGTCGACCAGGGCGCCCGCCGCCCCGTTCGCCACCAGCACGACCCGGCGGACGGCCGCGTCACCCTTCGTCATCGTCACGGATCCCCGCGGCGCACGTGCCGCCTGGCCATCCTACCGGCGCCGCATCTCAGCCTGATGGCAGGGTCGCTGCGGACCGCGGGTTCGCCGCTCCGCTATCCCCTTCGGCGCGGGGTGCGCTAGCTCCGGCTCATGCCGGTCGCGACGACGCGCAGGCGGCCGGATAGCAGAACGCGGGTGACATGAGCATCGAGACCGCCACCAAGACGCAGCGCGCCAAGGCGACCGCGAGCCATCGCTGGCGCTTCCTCGCCCCCGCCCGGCGCATGCCGGGCTCGCCGCTGGCCTTCCTCCTCCTCGCCCTCGCGGTCGCGACCGGCGGCTGGAACTACGTCGAGGGCGCCCGCAGCCGGGCCGAGGCCGACCGGCTCGGCCGGGTGACGGCGCTGAGCGAGCGCGTGCTGTCGAGCATGAAGGACCTCGAGACCGGCCAGCGCGGCTACGTCCTGACCGGCCGCGAGGACTACCTCGCGCCCTACGACGCGGCGCTCGCCCGGATCGACGGCGAGGTCGCGTCCCTCGACGCGGTCACGCTCGACCGCGACATCCGCGAGCGCCGCCGCCAGGTGGTCGCGGCCGAGCGCGACTACGCGGCCCGCGTCGTCGCGCTGCGCCGGTCCGAGGGCATGCAGGCCGCCACCGACCTGATCCAGACCGGCGAGGGCAAGCGCGCCATGGATGCGGTGCGCACGCTGACCGCGCAGGTCCAGGACGGCGCCGCCACGGAGCTGAAGCGCCTCGCCGAGGCCGACGCCCTGCGCTCGCCGCTCCTGCCCCTCGTCACCCTGGCGGCGGGCCTCGCGGCGGTCGGCCTGCTGGCGCGCCTCGCCCTGGTGCGCCGGCGCGAGAGCCAGCGCATGGCCGATCTCCTCGAGAGCGTGCTCGAGAACGCTCCCGTGGGTCTCGGCTTCCTCGACCGCGACCTCAACCTGCGCCACATGAACCGGGCGCTCGGCAACATGAGCGAGCGCGGCTTCGGCGCCGATCTCGGCGCGCCGATCTGGGCCTTCCTGCCGTCCCTGCGCGATGCGCTCGCCCCCAAGCTCGCGGCGGCGCGCGACCGCGGCCTCGTCACCGCCAATATCGAGGTCGGCGTGCCGGCGCCGAGTGCCCCCGGCGGCACCCGCCACTTCGAGGTGAGCTTCTTTCCCCTGCGCCGCCGCGGCCGCGGCCCCGAGACCGAGCGGGCCGACGGCGTCGGCATCGTCATGGACGACGTGACCCTGGGCAAGCTCGCCGAGCGCCGCCGGGCCGACAGCGAGGAGCGGTTCCGCTCGCTCACCGAGGCGACCTCGGCGATCGTCTGGACCACCACGCCGGACGGCGCCTTCCGGGAGATCACCTCGGAATGGACCCGCTTCACCGGGCAGTCGCCGGCCGAGGCCGCCGGGGACGGCTTCCTGGCGGCGATCCACCCCGACGACCGCGAAGCGACGCGCTCGGCCTGGCAGCACGCGGTGGCCAACCGCACGCTCTACACGATCGAGCACCGGCTGCGCCGCCACGACGGGATCTGGCGCCACATGGAGGGGCGTGCCGTCCCGATCCTCGAGGAGGACGGCCGGGTGCGCGAATGGGTCGGGGCGCATGCCGACGTCACCGCCCGCAAGGAGGCCGAGCTGGAGCTCGCCGCCGCCAAGGAGGCGGCGGAGGAGGCCAACCGCGCCAAGAGCCAGTTCCTCGCCAACATGAGCCACGAGCTGCGCACCCCGCTCTCGGCGGTGATCGGCTACTCGGAGATGCTGCAGGAGGAGATGGAGGACCTCGGCGAGGAGGGCCTGCTCGGCGACATGCGCAAGATCGAGGCGAATGCCCGCCACCTGCTCGGCCTCATCAACGACGTGCTCGACCTCTCGAAGATCGAGGCGGAGCGGATGGAGGTCTATGCCGAGAACCTCGACGTCGCCGAGACCGTCCGGGAGGTCGCCACCACCGTCGACGCCCTGGTGGTGAAGAAGGGCAACACCCTTGAGCTGCAGCTCGGCGAGGCCCTCGGCCACGCCCATACCGACGCGACCAAGCTCCGGCAGTGCCTGATCAACCTGCTCAGCAACGCGGCGAAGTTCACGGAGGGCGGCACGATCACCCTCTCGGCGACGCGCGAGGCCCGCGAGGGGGGCGACCGCTTGCGCTTCACCGTCGCCGATACCGGCATCGGCATGAGCGAGGAACAACTGTCGCGGCTGTTCCAGCGCTTCACCCAGGCCGACGCCTCGACCACCCGGCGCTTCGGCGGGACCGGCCTCGGGCTCGCCATCACCCGCGCCTTCGCGCGCATGCTCGGCGGCGAGATCACCGTCGAGAGCCGGGTCGGGGAGGGGACGACCTTCACCCTCGACCTGCCGGCCCTCTACGAGGAGCGCGACCCGGCCGAACCCCCGAAGACCGAGGGCCCGTCCGCCCCCGACGCCCCGGTCGCCGCCGCCCCCGGCTCCAACCTCGTCCTCGTCGTCGACGACGATCCGGCGACACGCGACCTGATCGCCCGCTTCCTGCGCCGGGACGGGTTCGAGGTCGCGACCGCCGCCGACGGCCGCGCCGGCCTCGACGAGGCGCGGCGCCTGCGCCCCCGCGTCGTCCTCCTCGACGTGACGATGCCCCGGATGGACGGCTGGGCGGTGCTGCGGGCCCTGCGCGCCGACCCCGAATTCGGCGCGACGCCGGTCATCATGGTCACGGTTCTGGACGAGCAGAACCTCGCCTTCTCGCTCGGGGCGACCGACTACCTGCACAAGCCGGTGGAATGGGGGGCCCTGAAGGAGGCGATGGAGCGCTTCCGGCCCGCCGTCCACGAGGGGCCGGTGCTGGTGGTCGACGACGACCCCGACGTGCGCGAGCGCATGACCACCATGCTGACCCGCGAGGGCTGGCGGGTTGCGAGCGCCGAGAACGGGCTCGCCGGCCTCGACGCCGTCGGCGTGCGCAAGCCGGGCCTGATCCTCCTCGACCTGATGATGCCGGAGATGGACGGCTTCGGCTTCCTCCGGGCCCTGCGGGACAGGCCGGAATGGCGCGACATCCCGGTCGTGGTGCTGACCGCGAAGGACATCACCGCGGAGGACCGCCGCCGTCTCGCCGGCCGGGCCGACCGCATCCTGCAGAAGGGCGGTCTCGGCATGGCCGACCTCGCGGCGACGCTGCGCGGGCTGATGAGCCCGGTCGAGGGGGGCGATGGACCGCCGCCGGGCACGCCGGATCGGGCGGCGGCGCCGTGATGGCGGGGCCGGCCCGATCGTCCTGGAGCGTGATCGATCACGTCGATTGGTGAGAACACGGGCGAAGACCCGTGTTCGAACGGCGACGAGACCACGGCTCGCCTGTCCCACCCCTCCGATCGAGGAGCGCCTGCCCCGTGCTCGTCTACGGCGACGTCCGGCGTGAGGCCGACCCCCGCGACGAGGCCGCCCGCCTCCGCGACGCCGTCGAGGCGGCGCGCGGGCTCGGGCCGGGGCTCCCGCGCCACGCCGCGCTCGTCGGCGCGCTCCTCGCGCTCGGCGAGCTGACCCAGGGCGTGGCGGATGCGGCGTTCCGCGAGAGCGGGGAGGACACGGGGGATGGCGCGGCGGCTCCGCTCGCGGGGCTCCTCGTCCGGCTGGCCGACAGTGTCTGGGCCTCGTGGCGCAGCGGTTTCGCGGCGGGAGACGTCCCGGACCGCGCCGCGGTCGCGTCCGCCTGCGCCGACCTGCCGTCCGGCCCGGTCGAGATCCGCCTGCCGGAGGGCTTCGCCTTCTACGCCGTCTATCCCGAAGCCTATGCCGCGGCGGCGGCCGGATCGGGCCTCGGCGCCGGCGCGACGGTGATCGGCCTGCGCAGCATCGGCACCAGCCTCGGCGCGATGGTGGCGGCGGGTCTCGGCGGCACTCTCGTGACCGTGCGGCCGACCGGCCACCCGTTCCGGCGCGCGCTGCGCCTGTCCGGGGCTTTGCGCGACGCGCTCTCCCCGGCGAGCCGCGTCGCGGTCGCCGACGAGGGGCCGGGCCTCTCGGGCAGCTCGTTCGGGGCTGTGCTCCGGTTCCTGGAGGAGCGGGGCGTGCCGGCGGACAACGTCGCCCTGTTCCCGAGCCATGCCGGCGAGCCGGGCCACGCCGCCGGGGACGACATCCGCCGGCTCTACGCGCGGGCGCGGCGCCACGTCCTGACCTTCGACGACCTCGTCCTGCGGGCCGGGCGGCCGGAGCATCGCCTCGAATCCTGGCTCGCGCCGCTGGTCGGGCCGGTGACGGCGCCGCTCGAGGAGATCTCGGGCGGGGCCTGGCGGACCCACGCCTTCGCCGATCCGGACACCTGGCCCCCCGCCAACCCGATGCAGGAACGGCGCAAGTTCCTCGCCCGGACCGGGAGCGGGACCTGGCTCGCCAAGTTCGTCGGGCTCGGCTTCGAGGGCGAGCGCAAGGTCGGGCGCGCCCGGGACCTGCACGCCGCCGGCTTCTGCCCGGAGGTCGCCGGGTTCGCCCACGGCTTCCTCGTCGAAAGCTGGATCGCGGACGCGACGCCCCTGCCACGCGCCGGTCTCGCTCCCGCGCGCCTCGCCGAGAGAGTCGGCGATTATCTCGGCCACCGCGCCGCGGCCTTTCCGAGCGCGCCCGGCCGCGGCGCCGCGCTCGAGGCCCTGTGGGAGATGGCCCGGCACAACGCCGCGGAGGCGCTCGGCGAGGGGGCGGCAAGCGGCCTCGACGGCTGGCGCGGCCTGCTCCCCGGCTTCGCCGCCGCCGCGCGGCCGGTCGAGACCGACAACCGCCTGCACGCCTGGGAATGGCTGGTGCGGCCCGACGGCACCCTCCTGAAGACCGATGCGGTCGACCACCACGCCGCCCACGACCTCGTCGGCTGCCAGGACATCGCCTGGGACGTCGCCGGCGCGGCGATCGAGCTCGGCCTGACCGGCGCGGCCGGGCGGCGGCTGCGCGATTCGATCGCCCGGCGGACCGGCCGGGCGATCGATCCGGCCTTCGTCGCGTGGCTGGAGATCGCCTACGCCGCCTTCCAGCTCGGCGCGGCGACGATGGCGGGTGCGTCGGCCGGCGCGGACGAGCAACCCCGCCTCGCCGCCGAGGTCGCGCGCTACCGGGCCCATCTCGCCTCGCGGCTCGGCGTCGCGGCGCCGGGGTGACGCCGCGCCCTACCTTGAGCGGCATGATCCTGCTTCGCCATGGCCAGAGCCAGTTCAACCTCCACTTCCACGCCACCGGCGTCGACCCGGGCATCGTCGATGCGCCGTTGACGCCGCTCGGCCACGAGCAGGCGGAGGCCGCCTCCCGCGCCCTCGCGGGGGAGGGCTTGCGACGCATCCTGTGCTCGCCCCTGACCCGCGCCCTGCAGACCGCCGCCCCGATCGCCGCCCGGCTGAACCTGCCCGTCCTCGTCACCCCGGCGGTGCGGGAGCGGCGCGGGGCGAGCTGCGACATCGGCACCTGCCGCACCGACCTCGCCCGCGCCTGGCCGCATCTCGACCTCGCCCATCTCGACGAGGTCTGGTGGCGCGAGGAGGGGGAGGCGGCCCGGGAGCCGGACCACGAGGCGGACCACGTCTTCGAGGCCCGCACGCACGCCTTCCGGGCCGGGATGGCCTCGGACCCCGACTGGGCCCACACCCTGGTGGTCTGCCATTGGGGCTTCATCTCGGCCGTCACCGGCTGCAGCCTCGCCAACGGCGCCTGGATCCGCTGCCGGATGGACGAGGGCGGGCGGCTGGTGGCGGTGGAGGGGTGAGGGGGCCGGTCAGGCCCGCCGCATCCGCCGCCGTACCGTGCGGGTCGGCCGCGCCCCCCAGCGGGACTTGTACGGCTCGTCGCCGCGCAGGAAGTGGAAGGCCTGGGCGCCGCGCGCGGCGGCGGCCTCGATGAGGCAGGCGAAGGCGAGGGTGCCGAAGCTCTGGCCGGGCACGCCGAGGTCGACGGCGTTGATGTAGGAGTGCCAGCGCGTCCCGTCGGCGAGGCCGTACAGCACCGCCACGATCCGTCCCCCGTGGCGCACGACCGCGATCCGCAGGAGCCCGGCCCGGTCGAGGGCCGGCGCCGCCGCGCGGTGGAAGGCCTGCACGCGGGGATCGGCCAGCACGCCGGGCTGCCCGTCCCGCGCCCACCGGTCGCCGTGGAGGGAGAACAGCGCGTCGAGCACGCCGGCGATCTCCTCCGGCCCGGCCAGCGCCTCGACGACCTCCCCGAGCGCCGCGGCGCGGTGGCGGTCATGCACCACCTTGCGGCGCTGGCTGCGGCCGAGGCCCGCGAGCGGCGATCCCCCGGGCGGCAGCGTCAGGACCGGGCAGATCTCCGCCTCGGCGTCGGTCGCGATCCACCCGCCGGGCGGCGGGGCGAGCAGCGGGGAATCCGGGCGCAGGTCGGGGAGCAGCACCTCGTCGACGGCGTCGTCGTCCCGCAGGATCGCGTCCCACAGCCGCCCGGGCTCGGTGCCGGGTGCCAGGAGGGCGTCGCAATAGTCGCTGTGGCCGGCCCCGACCGGCACGAGGCGGCGGGTGCCGGCATCGTTCCAGACGAAGAGCGGCAGGGCGCCGACGAGCCGGCCGTCGGCCTCGCGGACCTCAGCGTCGCGCCGTCGCCCGCCGCCGAGATGCGTCCACCAGGGCTCGAGCCAGGCCGGCGACTGGAACGGCGTCGCCCGCGGATCGCTCCGCCACAGGGCCCAGTGCTCGTCCGGCGTCACGGCGCCCGCCTCAGGTGGAAGCCGTGCGCGTCCCAGATCGCGAAGGGCCGCTCGCCGGCGCGCAGGACGGCGAAGCCGAACTCGGCCGCGAGCGCGCGCGCCTCGGCCGCGTCCCGCCCGGGATCGCCGCGATAGGACCAGTTGAAGACGAGGAGGTCGCCGCCGGGCGCGAGCACCCGCGCCGCCTCCGCCACGAAAGGCCGGACGGTGCCGGCGTCGACGAGGTAGGGCAGGCTGTCGGCCGCGACGACGAGGTCGACGGTACCGTCCCCGGCTGGCAGGCGGCGCCCGTCGCCCTGCACGAAGCGGAGATTGACGACATGTCCCGCCCGCCGCCGCGCCTCGGCGATCATCCCGGCGGAGAGGTCGAGCCCGAGGACCGCGCCCGCCCCGGCGGCGAGCGCGGTCGCCACCCGGCCGATGCCGCAGCCGACATCGAGGACCCGGCCGGCCGCGCCCGGCGACCAGGCACGCAGCACGCCGACGAGCTCCGCCGTCGCGGCGGCGAGCTCGTCCGGGTCGCCGAGGGAGTAGAAGGCGACCGCCGCCTCCGGCGCCTCGACGGCGAGGCGGTCGAAGAGGGCGGCGGTCGCGGCGGCGAAGTCCGCGCCGGCCGGCCACATCCCGGAGCGGGCGAGCCGGCCGAGGGCGGGCAGGCGGTCGCCGTGGCGCGCGGCGAGCCGCGCCAGGGCGGCGAGCGGCGCCGAGGCGGGACGGCCCGCCGCGAGGCGTGCCAGCGCCCCGGCATCGACCGCCTCGCCCGCGAGCAGCAGGCGCGACAGCGCGATCTGCGGCGAGATCTCGCCGCGATCGCACAGATCGAGGATTCCGGGATCGGTCATGCCGCCTGCTCCGTCCGGCGGGGAGATAGGCGGGGGCTGCGCGAGGTACAGGGTGGGGTTTACTGGCCGGGGCTGTCACGGTTGCCGGCGGCGCGCCGCCCGGCTGCGGCAGGTCCGGGACGCTGCGACCCGGACCACCGCGCCGAGCGCCGCCGACCCGCTCGAAGCCGGCGCCAGCATGACGGCGGCCTCCACGCCCTCCTCGACCCGCCTATGCCGGGCTCGCCTGACCGGCCCCTCACCCGGTTGGCGGAGCCGCCGGTCGTGGAGGACTCCTTCGGGGGCCCGACACGTAATACTGACGCAACAAACCTCCGCCAATATGAGTGTTGACGAAACGGTCGCCAGTTTTTCGCTTATCGGGCGTATTCGCAACGTATCATTGTGAATAGATCGATCGTCGGTGTGTTGTATCGTTGGCGTAGGCGTAGCGGCTTCCTCGTATCGAGAAGGGTCAACGCGATGACGGTGCAGGCACGGCGCAGGATCGACTTCCCGGAGGTCATGCTCCCGGAGGTCATGGCGGCCGCGTCCAGCGAGGAGATCCGGGCTCACGTCCGGGCCCGGCTGGAGCGCCTCGTGTCCACGCTGAGGGCCGACGGGGCGGTGATCCGGCTCCACGCGGAGTGATCCGAGATCCGGAAGAAGACTTCCGGAAACGGTATCGCCAGCCCGCGCGGCGGAGCCGCAGGCTCCGCACGCCTGAGCGAAGCCGAAATCCGCATTGCGAAGCAATCAATCGGATGTCGCATGAGGCGGCCTCCCCGGACGGGGCCGGGCAGACCGCGGTCGGCGGCGCCCGTCCGCGGGATCAGAACGGATCGGCGACGATCGGCCAGAGCGGGCGGGCGGCCCGCGGCAGCCGCAGGGCGGCGAAGTCGGGATTGGCGCTGCCCGGCACGGCGACGTAGTGGATCCGGTCGGCCCGCGGCGCGAAGGCGGCGTTGAAGTGCTGCGCCGACTTGACGAACACGGTGGCGTAGTCGTTCAGCGACACGCCGAACTGCTCGAACGCCTCCGGGTGAAAGACCTGGGTGCGCGAGGCGTTGAGCAGGATGTGCAGGCCCCCCGCCTCGACGAGCGCGCAATCGCCCATCTGCTGCTTGCCGTTGCCGTAGGTCTGGACCGCGTCGCGCACGATCCCGAGCACCCGCACGGGCAGGTCCACGGGATCGCCCGACATCGGGCCGGTCTTGCCGCCGATGCGCAAGGGCAGGCGGGCGCCGGGCCCGGCCTCGCGGCAGAGCCGCACCGCGACCGGATCCCAGAAGCTGCCGATGGCGCACCGGGCCGCCCCGGCCTCGACCAGGGCGCGCAGCAGGACGGTCGAATCGCTCGCCGCGCCCGCCCCGGCATTGTCCGACACGTCGGCCAGCACGCTCACGCCCTCCGGCGGCGCGAGGGCGATCGCCACCGCCTCGTCGAGGGTCAGCAGCCGGTCGGTCGTCGCCTCGCGCATGTCCCACAGCTCGCGGGCGAGGGCGTCGGCCGTGCGCCGGGCGAGACCCGGGTCGCCGTCCGTGACCGCCACCACCTTGGCGCCGACATCCGGGATGTCGGCCCAGGGAAAGCCGTGGGCGAGCGACAGCGACAGGATCCCGTCCCGTCCCTCCGCCGCGCTCATGCGGTCGACGAAGCCGCGGGTCGGCGGGTTGGGCGTGCGCCACACCGCCAGCATCCGGCAATCGGCGACCGCGATGGTCGGGCGGATGCGGCCGGCCCGGGCGTCGTCGCAGAGGCGGAACAGGTCGCGCGCCCGGTCGTCGACGTCGATATGCGGGTATTCCTTGTAGGTCAGCAGCACGTCGGACGCCGCGGCGATCCGGTCGGTCAGGTGGCAATGCAGGTCGAGCTCGACCCCGATCGTGACCGACGGCCCGAGGATCTCCCGGGCGGCGGCGACGAGCGCGCCCTCGCAATCGTCCTCGGTCTCCGCGACCATCGCGCCGTGGAGGTTGAGCAGGACCATGTCGACCGGGCCGGCGGCCCGGAGATCGGCCAGCACGCGGTCGCGCAACGCCTCCCACACGTCCCGGCGCGTCGGACCGCCCGGCGGGGCGAAGGCCGCGAGGCTCTCCACCACCGCGTAGCCCGCCGCCTCGGCCATCTCGCGCCAGACCCGGAGCGGCCCGACGAACCAGTGCGCCGAGCGGCGCGAGGCCTCGGCCTCGACGTAGAGGTCGTCCAGGAAGGCGGTGCGCCCGGTCGGGATCGGCGAGAAGGTGTTGGTCTCGGTGCCGAGCGCGGCGATGAAGAGCTTCACGGGTGGGGTCTCCTCCGGGGGGCGTTCCGATGAGGAATCGTCCGTCGATCCAAGGTAACTCGTACCCTCGACGTCATCCCGGGGCTCGCGGGAGGCGAGCCCCGGGATGACGTCGAGGGTGTCACGGCCGTTCGACGATCAGGCGGGTTCGCGGTCGCTCACGTCCCCGCCGTCACATGCACCCCCGGCCGCTTCCCCTCGTTCCAGCGTCCCCCGATCGCCCGCTCGACCTGGGCGGCGAGCTGCAGCAGCAGCCCGTCCTGGCCCTGGCGCGCCTGGGCCTGGATGCCGAGTGGCAGGCCGTGCTCGTTCCAGGCGAGCGGCATCGACAGGGCCGGCAGGCCGCACAGGTTGGCGAGCGGCGTATAGGCGAAGTTGCGCCACAGGTTCTCGAACCAGGCGTGGACCGACGGCTCGTCGCTGAGCGTCAGGTACTCGGTCGTGCCGACGAGCGGCGTCGGCCGGGCGGTGATCGGCGTCAGGATGATGTCCCATTCCTCGAAGAAGGCGCCGAAGCCCCGCGCCGTGACATTGAACGCGGCCTGCATCGCCGTCCGCTCGGCGTAGGTCGCGTGGCGCCCCGCCTCCCAGATCCGGATGTTCATCGGCTCGACGAGGTCCTCCGGCGGCCGGTCGAGGCCCTTGGCGGCGATCAGCGCGTTGATGGTCTGGGCGAAGTTGGTGATGTAGCAGGTGGTCTGGGCCCGGAAGGCGGCGGGCAGGTCGACCGCCGGCAGCGCCCAGTCGACGTGGTGGCCCAAGGATTCGAGGAAGCGGCCGATCCGCTCCAGCTCGGCGACGTGGTGGGGCACGGCGCGGTACTCGCCCCATTCGTGGGAGACCGCGATGCGCAAGCGGCCCGGATCGCGCCCGATCAGCGTCGCGTAGGGCTCCGGCGCAGTCCAGTACGGCATGAACTCGCCCGGTGCGCCGCCCCGGCACCGGTCGACGAAGGTCGCGGTGTCGCGCACGGTCCGCGACTGGCAGCCCTGGATCGACACGATGCTGGTGAGGTCCGACCCGTAGGGCGCGATCGAGAACACGCCGCGGGAGGGTTTCAGCCCGAGATTGCCGTTGACGCCCGCCGGGATGCGGATCGATCCTCCCCCGTCGGTGGCGTGCGCCATCGGCACCACGCCCGCCGCCACCGCGGCGGCCGAGCCGGCCGAGGAGCCGCAGGTGGTGTAGTCGAGGTTCCAGGGATTGCGGGTGACGTAGACCGCCGGGTTCTCGGCCGAGCTGCACACCCCGAATTCCGGCGTGGTGGTGCGGCCGATCAGGTTGAGCCCGGCCCGGCGCATCTTGCCCGTGAGGTGGCTGTCCGAGTCGGCGCGGTTGCCGCGCATCAGCAGCGAGCCCATCTCCTGCAGCCGTCCCTTCAGGGTCGGCCCGAGATCCTTCATCAGGAACGGCACGCCCGCGAAGGCGCCCTCCAGATCGGTGCCGTCGCGGGACGGGTCGGCCACCGCGTCGTCGAACAGCTCGACCACGGCACTCGTCTGCGGATTGACGCGCCCCACGCCGGCCGCCGCCTGCGCGGCGAGCTCGGTCGCCGTCACCTCCCCGGCGCGCACCCGCGCGGCGAGCGCGCAGGCATCGTGTTGCGCCCATTCCTCCCAGCTCATGGCGAGGGTCATCGGTCTTGTCCTGTTCTGGTTACGCATTGAACTGTCGTTTCAAGAAGAGGCGCGTCCCCTCTCCCGTTTGGGAGAGGGGTCAGGGGTGAGGGTGCTACGGTTCCGCAGAAGACGCTGACAGTCCCGCTGTCAGCACGACGGTCACAGCTCCACCCGGAAGCGTCTCACCCTCACCCCTACCCCTCTCCCACACCTTGCAGCGATACCGGGCAAGCCCGGCATCGCCTGGAGAGGGGATCCCGCGCCGTCCCTTGATTTCTCGGCATCACGCCGGCACCGCCTCGGCGACGGGCTCCGCCCCCCGCCCGAACTCCCGCCCCGGCGCCGCCGCGATCAGGGCCCGCGTGTACGCCGCCTGCGGCCGGGCGAAGACCTCCGCCGTCGGCCCCTCCTCGACGATGCGCCCGCGCTGCATCACGATCAGCCGGTCGCAGATCTGCGCCGCCACCCGCAGGTCGTGCGTGATGAACAGGATCGCCAAGTCGAAGCGGCGCTGGACGTCGTCGAGGAGCGCCAGCACCTGGCGCTGTACCGAGACGTCGAGGGCCGAGACCGCCTCGTCGGCGATCAGGATCTCGGGCTCCATCGCGAGCGCCCGGGCGAGCGCGATGCGCTGGCGCTGGCCGCCGGAGAACTGGTGCGGGTAGCGGGCGAGCGCCGCGGGATCGAGGCCGACGAGGCTCATCAGCTCGCGCGCCCGCGCCGTCGCGGCCTCCGGGCTCGTGCCGAAATTCACCGGTCCCTCGACGATCGAGGCGCCGACCGTGCGGCGCGGGTTGAGGGAGCGGAACGGATCCTGGAACACCACCTGGATCTTGCGGCGCAGCGGCCGCAAGCGGCGCTCGGGCAGGCGGGCGATGTCCCGGTCGGCCACCAGGATCCGGCCTTCGCTCGGGGCGATCAGCCGGGCGATGCAGCGGGCGACCGTCGACTTGCCGGAGCCCGATTCGCCGACGATGCCGACGGTCTCGCCGTGCCGGATCCGCAGGGCGACGTCGGCGGCGGCGTGGACCTCGCGGGCCTTCGTGAACAGGCCGCCGCTGCGGTAGGTCTTGGCGAGGCCCGCGGTTTCCAGCGCCGGAGCCCCCGTCACCGGCGGGCGCCGGGCGGGCGTCATCGTCGGCACCGCGGCGATCAGCATCCGGGTGTAGGGATGCTGCGGGTTGCCGAGCACCTCCGCCGCCGGCCCCTGCTCGACGATGCGGCCGCTTTGCATCACCACCACCCGGTCGGCGATCTCGGCCACCACGCCGAAATCGTGGGTGATGAACAGCACGCCGGTGCCGCGCCGTGCCTGCATCTCGCGGATCAGCGTCAGGATCTGGGCCTGGGTGGTGACGTCGAGGGCCGTCGTCGGCTCGTCGGCGATGAGGAGCGCGGGGTCGAGGATGAGGGCGGCGGCGATCATCACCCGCTGGCGCTGCCCGCCGGAGAGCTGGTGGGGATAGGAGGCGTGCATCCGCTCGGGCTCGGGCAGGTGCATGGCCTCCAGCATCGCCAGGACCTTGGCGCGGCGCTCCTTGGGCCCGAGGTCGGTGTGGATGCGCAGGACCTCCTCGATCTGGTCGCCGACGGTCAGCACCGGGTTCAGCGCCGTCATCGGCTCCTGGAAGATCATCGCCATGCGGTCGCCGCGCAGGGCCCGCAGGCGCTGCGGGCTCGCGCTCAGCACGTCCTCGCCGAGAAGCCGGATCGCCCCGGCGACCGGCTTCAGCACCCGGGCGAGCAGTCCCATCACCGAGAAGGCGGTGACCGACTTGCCGGAGCCCGATTCTCCGACGACGCAGACGATCTCGCCGGGAGACACCGTGAAGGACACGCCGTCGACGGCGCGCAGCCGGTCGCCGCCGCCCGGGAGCGCGACGGCGAGGTTCTCGACCGCGAGGACGGGGGAGGGGGCGTCGCTCATCGGCGAGATCATCGTCCCGTCATCTTCGGATCGAGGGTGTCGCGCAGGCCGTCGCCGAGCATGTTCACGGCGAGCACCGTCAGGCCGAGGAAGATCCCCGGATACAGGATGGTGTGGGGATAGACCCGGAACAGGTTGCGCCCCTCCGCCATGATGTTGCCCCAGCTCGGGATCTCCGGCGGGATGCCGATGCCGAGGAAGGAGAGCACCGCCTCGACCAGGATCGCCGAGGCGGCGATGAAGGTGCCCTGCACGATGAGCGGCGCGACGGTGTTGGGCAGGATGTGGCGCGCCATCAGCAGCGGCAGGCGGGTGCCGGCCATGATCGCGGCCTCGACGTAGGGCTCCTCCCGCACCGAGAGCACGATCGAGCGCACCAGCCGCACCACCCGGGGGATCTCCGGCACCACGATCGCCGCGACGACCGCCGGGAGCCCGGCCCGGAACAGCGACACCACCGCGATGGCGAGCAGGATGCCGGGGATCGCCATCAGGCCGTCCATCAGCCGCATGATCGGCCCGTCGAGGGGGCGGATGTAGCCGGCGAGGAGCCCGAGCAGCAGGCCGATCGCCAGGGCGATGGCGGCGACGGACACGGCGATGACGAGCGAGACCCGGGCGCCGTAGAGGACCCGGCTGTAGACGTCGCGCCCGAGGCTGTCGGTGCCCATCCGGTGGCGGAAGGTCGCGGTCGCGCCGTCCTCCGCCCGGATCGTGCGTTCGTAGCCCGGCGGGCGGTTGCGGGTCGCCGGGTTGATCGCCGTCGGGTCGATCGTGCCGAGGAGGGGGGCGAGGAGGCCGACCAGCGCCATCACCACGAGGAGGCCGGCGCTCGCCACCGCGACGGGGTTGCGCAGGAGGCGCCAGGCCAGGGAGGCGGCGGGGGCCGCGGGGAGGGCGGGGGCCGGAAAGGTCGGTTCGGTGCTCATGAGTCAGGCCCTCACTGCCGGATCCTCGGGTCGAACAGGCCGTAGGTCAGGTCGATCAGGAGGTTGATGAGGACGTAGACGCCGGAGAACAGCAGGATCAGCGCCTGGATCGTCGGGTAGTCGCGGGCCAGCACCGCGTCGACGGTGAGGCGGCCGAGACCCGGAATCGCGAACACGCTCTCGGTCACCACCACCCCGCCGATGAGGAGCGCGATGCCGATGCCCACGACCGTGACGATCGGCACCGCGGCGTTCTTGAGCGCGTGGCGGAACAGGATCTTGCGCTCGACCTGGCCCTTGGCCCGGGCGGTGCGGATGTAGTCCTCGTTCAGGACGTCGAGCACGCTCGCCCGGGTCATCCGGGCGATGAGCGCGATGTAGACGACCGACAGGGTGAGCGAGGGCAGGACCAGCCGGTGCAGGTAGCCGCCAAAGCCCCCCGCGAGCGGCTGGTAGCCCTGCACCGGGAACCAGCCGAGCGTGATCGAGAACACGTAGATCATCCCGTAGCCGATGACGAAGACCGGCACCGAGAAGCCCAGCACCGACACGCCCATCACGATCCGGTCGAGCCAGGAGCCGTGCCGGTAGGCCGCCACGACGCCGAGCGGGATCGCCACGCAGACGGCGATCAGCATCGTGGCGGCGGCGAGCGACAGGGTCGGCTCGACCCGGCCGAGGATCAGCTCGCCGATGGTCTTCTTGAAGAAGAACGATTCGCCGAGATCGCCGCGGGCCAGGTTGCCGATCCAGATCGCGAACTGCGCCGGCAGCGGCCGGTCGAGGCCGAGCTGGTGGCGCACCTGGGCGATCTGCTCGCTCGAGGCGTTGTCCCCGGCGATCACCGCCGCCGGGTCGCCGGGGGTGAGCCGCAGCATCAGGAAGACCAGCACCGCGACGATCGCCAGGACCGGGATCGCCGAGAGCAGCCGCCGCAGGACGTAGCCGAGCATCCGCTACTTCTTCTTCTCGACGTTCCAGAACACCGGCGCGGCGGCGGTCAGGATGCCGGTGATGTTTTTCCGCGCCGCGATCGGGATGTAGAACTGGCCGAGCGGGACGTAGGGCACCACCTCGCGCCAGCGGGTCTGCACGGCCTCGGCGATCGCCTTCTGCTTGCCCGGATCGACCTCGCGGGCGAAGTCGTCGCGCAGTTTCTCCATCTCGGCGTCGCAGGGCCAGCCGAACGGCGCCTTGTCGCAGCTCATGTTGACGAAGCTCGACATGACGGGATTCAGGATGTCGGCCGAGACCCAGGAGGTGTTCATCAGGTTCCAGCCGCCCTTGTCGGCCGGATCCTTGCGCACCCGGCGCGACACCACGGTCTGCCAGTCGGAGGATTGCATGTCGACCTTGAAGCCGCCCTTCTCGAGCAGCTGCTTGGCCACGGGCCCGAGATTGGTCAGGGTCTGGAGGTCGGTCGAGTGCAGGAGAACGATCGGGGTGCCGTCGTAGCCCGCCTCCTTCAGGAGCTGCTTCGACTTGGCGAAGTTCGAGTCGAGCAGGCCGTCCATGCCCTTGTCGGTCGCCATCGGCGAGCCGCAGACGAACAGCGCCTTGCAGGTCTTGTAGTAATCGGGGTCGCCCACCACCGCCTGGAGGAAGTCGGTCTGGTTGAGGGCGTAGGTGAGCGCCTGGCGCGCCTTCGGGTTGTCGAACGGCTTGATCAGGTGGTTCGGCCGCATCGCGTATTGCAGGCCGAGCGGATTGTAGTCGACGAGCCTGACGTTGGGATCGTCCTTGAGGAGCGGGATCAGGTCGTAGGCGGGCTGCTCGATCAGGTCGATCTCGCCGGCGAGCAGGGCGTTCACCGCCTGCTGCTGGTCCGAGACCGCCAGCCACTCGACCCGGTCGAGCTTGACCACCTTGCCGCCGGCGAGCCCCGAAGCCGGCTCCGGCCGCGGCTTGTAGTCCTTGAACCTGGTGTAGACGATTCTGTCGCTGGGCTTCCACTCGTCGGTCTTCATCACGAAGGGGCCGGAGCCGGTGAAGTCCGAGATCTGCTGGTTCGGGTCGGTCTCGGCGACCCGCTTGGGCATCATGAACGGCACGTTCGAGGACGGCTTGGCGAGACCGAACAGGAGGAGCCCGGTCGGCGCCTTCAGCCTGACGGTGAAGCGTTTCGGATCGTCGGCCGTCATGCCGTCGACGAAGGTCATCAGCTTCTGGCCGAGCGAGTCGCGGGCGCTCCACCGCTTGATCGAGGCGACGCAATCCTCCGCCGTCACCGGCTTGCCGTCGTGCCACGCGAGCCCGTCGCGCAGGGTAAACGTGTAGGTCAGGTTGTCGGGCGACACCGTGTAGGTGTCGACCATCTGCGGCTTGACCGCGCCGTCGACGTCGAGCGCGAACAGCGTGTCGTAGATCATGTAGCCGTGGTTGCGGACGATGTAGGCGGTGGTCCAGATCGGGTCGACGATCTTGACGTCCGAATGCATCACCGCCTTGAGCGTCTGCGCCGGCGCGGCTCCGGGGGCGAGCAGGGCGGCGGTCGCCGCGAGGAGGCCGAGAACGGACCGACGACACGCCATCAAGTTGTCTCCTCGCAGTCGCGCCGCCGGATGCGGCCGTGAAAACCGGGCGTCGTCCCGACCCGCCCGCGGCGGCAGCCATGCAATCGCCAGACCATCCTGCCCGCGCGGCGCGGTGCAGGCCGGTCGCGCCGAAGACCAGGGCGCCGGGGATTGTCGGGAAAGCAGAGGCGGGACCTCGCGGGTCTTCACCAGACCCTGCCGCTGCTGACCCGGTCAGGATGCGGGAGCCCGCGCGCACTGACTACGACGAAAACGTGCGAGGGGTGCACCGCTTTGCGTGGCACTCCGTCGGGGGGGAGCGCCGGTCACGGCCGCACCCGGTCCAGGGCGGCTTCCAGCTCGCGCCGCAGCCCTGCGGCGGCGAAGCTCGGCTGGCGGTCGGCCGGGAGGCACAGGTCGAGGGAGGTCTCGACCGGCATCGCCTCGGGGAACGGCACCGCCGCCATCCGGCCGGCGGCGATCTCGTCGGCGAAGGCGGCGCGCGGCAGCACCGCGAGGGCGCCGGCCTCCAGGATCAGCGCCCGCTGCAGGGCGAGGGAGGCCGCCTCGAAGGTCGGCACGATCCGGCATCCGGCCTCCGCCGCCGCCCGCTCGATGAAGGTGCGGACCCCGAATTCCGGGCCCGGCAGGACCCAGCGATAGGCGCTCAGCGCCGTGCAGGCCGCGCCGCCGGCCCGCGTCACCGGGTGGTCCGGGGGCGCGATGATGAATTGCGGCAGCCGCACCCGCCGGACCACCGCGATCGCGTCCGAGGCCGGGGCGAAGAAGGTGAGGGCGAGGTCGCAGGAGGCGTCCTCGAGCGCCCGCACCGCGTCCTTCGCGGTCCCGGTCCGCAGCCGGGCGCGGACGTTGGGGTGGCGGGCCGAGAAGGCGGCGAGCACCGGCACCAGCAGGGCCGCGGCGACGCCCTCGGCGGCGTGCACCCCGACGAGGCCGCCGCGCAGGCCCTTGAGGTCGTCGATCAGGCGGACGACGTGGTCGAGCTCGTTGATCGTGCGGTCGAGCTTGGCCGCGAGCAGCTCTCCCGCCGCGGTCAGCCGGATGCCGAGCGGCCCGCGCTCGAGGAGCGGCGCGTCCATGTAGTATTCGAGCTGCGAGATGTGCCGCGCCAGCACGTTGGGGTGGATGTCGAGCTGGGTGGCGGCGTCGCGCAGCGACGTGCAGCGGGTGACGACCGCGAAGTAGTGGAGAGCGACGATCTTCGCCATGCCGGAGCGTGTCTTCGGCGGACCCGGACCGGCCCGCCTTCGCCGGGCATCCTACAGCCTCCGCGCCGCCGGGGGGACGGGGGACCCGGGCCCGCTCCCCGGCATCGGCCCCGCGGGATCCCCCCGGACCGGCCGGGACGGCGTGTCCGGGCGAACGCCGCCTGTGATCGTGTACCGTGCGGATCGCGACGAGCGAGACCGAGGGGAGGTTCGCATGAGGATGGGCATGAGGATGGGATCGCGGGCTTGCGCGCTGGCCGTCCTGCTGGGAGCCGGGCTCGGCGGCGCCCGGTCGGAGGAGGTGGCGACCACGCGCAGCGTGTTCTTCGTCGGCGGGCACTATGTCGGCGCGCAGGACGCGCAGGTGATGGACGGGGCGATGTATGTCGAGCGGATCGCGCCCGCCCGCCCGACGCACCCGCTCCCGCTCGTCTTCTTCCACGGGGCCGGCCAGACCGCGACGAACTGGCTGACCACGCCGGACGGGCGGCGGGGATGGGCCGACGAGTTCGCCCGCCTGGGCTACGTCGTCTACCTCGTCGACCAGCCGGCCCGCGGGCGCTCGGCCTACCATCCGGGCCTCGACGGGCCGCTGCGCGCCTTCACGGCGCCGGCCCTCGAGAGCACCTTCACCGCCACGGAGAGCCTGGGCACCTGGCCCCGGGCCAAGGCCCACACGCAGTGGCCCGGCACCGGCGAGCGGCGCGGCCGCCGGGGCGACCCGGTCTTCGACGCCTTCTACGCGAGCCAGGTCGAGTACCTGGCGAGCAACGCGGACACCCAGCGGCTCGTCCAGGCGGCCGGCGCCGCGCTCCTCGACCGGATCGGGCCGGCGATCCTGGTCACCCATTCGCAGGCCGGCCCGTTCGGCTGGCTCCTCGCCGATGCCAGGCCGGCGCTCGTGCGGGCGATCGTCGCCCTCGAACCCTCCGGCCCGCCCTTCGAGGAGGCGATCCGCAGCACCGGCCCGGCACGGGCCTGGGGGCTGGCCGACATTCCCCTGACCTACGACCCGCCCGCCGCGCAGGCCGCCGACTTGCGCACCGCCCGCGAGGAGCGCGCCGAGGGGCCGGACCTCGTCCCGTGCCGGCTCCAGGCCGCGCCGGCGCGGCGGCTGCCGCGGCTCGCCGGCATCCCGGTCGCCGTGGTGACGAGCGAATCGTCCTATCACGCGGGCTACGACCACTGCACCGTCGCCTACCTGAAGCAGGCCGGCGTCGACGTGACGTTCAAGCGCCTCGAGGACGAGGGCATCCGCGGCAACGGCCACATGATGATGATGGAGCTCAACAACCTGGACATCACCCGGTCCATCGACCGGTGGCTCGGATCGATCGCCCCGTGAGCCCGCCGCGCCCGGCCCCTCCTCAGGGAAGCCGGGCCTCGGCGCCGCCCGGCGGGAAGGCGATCCGGACGAGGAGCCCCGGCCCGCCGGTTCCGGCCTCGTGCAGGCTGACCGCCGCCCCGATCCGGTCGGCGAGCGCCCGCACGACGGCAAGGCCGAGCCCGCTGCCCTCCGGCCCGCCGCTGCGGGCGACCCGGTAGAAGCGGGAGAAGACCTTCTCGCGCAGCGCCGGCGCGATGCCCGGCCCGTCATCCTCGACCTCGGCGCGGGCGCCGCCCGGGCCGTCCGCCACCCGCACCACCACCCGGGCGCCGGGTCCGGCGTAGCGGATCGCGTTGTCGACGACGTTGGTCAGGATCTCGCCGAGCAGGGTCGGATGGGCCGAGACCGTGACCGGCCCGTCCGGCCGCTCGAACTCGACCTCGATGCCGGCGGCGAGGGCCCACGGCACCTGCTCGGCGAGGACGGCGGCGGCGAGGCCCGCGAGGTCGAGGTCCGTCATGGCGATCGCCCCGGGATCCTCGTCGGCGCGGGCGAGCGCCAGGAGCTGGGCGAGCAGGTGCTCCAGGCGGAGCGCCGCCCCCTCGATGTCGTCGAGGGCGGCGCGGCCTTCCGGGCTCGCGCCGACGCCGTGGCGGCGCGCGAGGTCGACATGCATGCGCAGGACGGCGAGCGGCGTGCGCATCTGGTGCGAGGCATCGCCGGTGAAGCGCCGCACCGTCGCCATCACCTCGTCGAGCCGCCCGAGCAGGGTGTTGAACGCGAGCACCGGGGCGCGGGCCTCGACCGGCACCGGCGAGGCGTCGAGCGGCTGCAGGCTGACCGCCCCGGGGGCGGCGCGCCGCTCGATCTCGGCGCTCAGCCGGTCGAGGGGCGCGAGGCCGCGGCGGATGCCGTACCAGGTCAGAATCCCGACGAGGGCGAGGAGCACGCCCTCGAGGAGGAACAAGCCGGCGAGGAGCCGCCATTCGAGGCTGCGGCGCGCGTCCCGGGTCTCGGCCACCTGCACCAGCACCGCCCCGGGCTTGCCGTAGACGGGCCGCGCCTGCGCGGCGACCCGCACGGGAGCGCCGCGCATCTCCGCGTCCCAGTGCCGGGTCGGGCCGGGCGCCAGCTCGGAGGCCGGGCGCGGCAGGTCGCGGTAGCCGGTGACGAGCTGGCCGCGATAGCTGACGCTGTAGTAGATCCGGTCCTGGGCCTGGCTCTCCAGCATGCCGAGCGCCACCCGCGGAAGGTCCACTGTGACCTCGTTGTCCTCGTCCACCGCGAGGCGCTCGGCGATGGCGAGGACCGAGCCGTCGAGGAGGCGGTCGTGGGTGGTCTCGACGACGTCCCGGATCACGAGGGCGCCGCCGAGGCCGAGCGCCAGGGCCACCGCCGCGGCGGGCAGCAGCACGCCGAGCGCCAGCCCGCGCCGCAGGGAGGGCGGGCGCCGGCTCATCCGGCGTCGATCAGGTAGCCGAGGCCGCGGATCGTGCGGATCTCCGGTCCCGCCGGCTGCAGCTTCTTGCGCAGGCGCGCGACGTAGAGCTCGAGGGCGTTGGGCGCCACCTCGTCGTCGAAGCCGAACACCTCGCCGGAGAGCCGGTCCTTCGGCACCACCTGGCCCGCCTTCGCCATCAGCACGGCGAGCACCGCCCGCTCCCGGCGCCGCAGGGCCAGGGGCTCGCCGGCCAGCGTCACCGCCCCGGTCGCGCGGTCGAGGGCGAGGGCGCCGCAGGTCAGGACGGGGTGGGGCTGTCCCTGGCCGCGGCGGATCTGGGCCCGCACCCGCGCCTCGAACTCGGCCGGGGCGAAGGGCTTGAGCAGGTAGTCGTCGGCCCCGAGATCGAGCCCCCGGACCCGGTCGGCCACCGCGTCGCGGGCGGTGAGGATCAGCACCGGCACGGCGCTGCCCGCCGCCCGGATCCGTCGCAGCACCTCGAAGCCGGACAGGCCCGGCAGGCCGATATCGAGGACGACGAGGCTGTAGGGCTCCGACAGGGCGAGGCGGGCCGCGCTCTCGCCGTCGGTCTCGTGGTCGGCCGCGAGCCCGGCGAGCCGGAGCGAGGCCACGAGGCCGCGGGCCAGCGCCGCGTCGTCCTCCACGACGAGCACCCGCATCCTCCGGTCTCCCCCCTCCTGCGCGCCCGTGCGCACCCCAAGGCCCGACATGCCATCTTGGCATCGCGGCGCGAACCTGTAGCGTCGATCCTTGACGTTGCGGACGATGCAGGCAACCGAAAAGGCGCAGGCCCGGAACGGATGCGGGAGGGAGCGGCGGTGAACAGAGCGCGGGTGATCCCGTGAGGCGGCGCCTCCTCGCCGGGGCCGGGCTTCTCGCCTTCGGATGCCTCCTCGCCTCCGCCCGGGCGCAGGTCGACGCGCCGATCGTCGCCGGGCGCCAGGACGTCGCGCAGGCCGTGCGCGAGGGCGCGGTGGTGATCCGCGCCACCACCGACGAGGCCGAGGCCGCCGGGCTGATCGAGGGATTCCGGCGGCTCCATCCGGGCGTCGCCGTCTCCTACGCCAAGCTGAACTCCCAGAAGCTCTACGAGGAGTTCCTAGCCGAGGCGGAGGCGGGGCAGGGCACCGCCGACATCGTCTGGAGCTCGGCGATGGACCTGCAGGTCAAGCTCGTCAACGACGGCCTCGCCGAACGCCACGTCTCGCGGGAGGCGGCGGGGCTGCCGCCCTGGGCGGTGTGGCGCTACGAGGCCTACGGCATCACCGCCGAGCCGGTCGCCATCGCCTACAACCGCGCCCTCCTGCCCGAGGCCCGGGTGCCGCGCAGCCACGCCGATCTCCTGCGCAGCCTGACCCAGGAGCCGGAGGCCTGGCACGGCAAGGTCGCCGCCTACGATCCGGAGCGCAGCGGCGTCGGCTTCCTGTTCCTGACCCAGAACCTCGCGGTGACGCCGCGGACCTGGGACTTCGTGCGGGCGCTCGGCCAGGTCGGGGCGAAGCTCTACACCGCGACGACGCCGATGCTCGACCGCGTCGCCGCCGGCGAGGCGCTCATCGCCTACGACGTCTTCGGCGCCTACGCGCTGGAGCGGGCGAAGCAGGATCCGCGGGTCGGCGTCGTGCTGCCCTCCGACTACCTGCTCATCACCTCGCGCATCGCCTTCATCCCCAAGGCCGCCCGGCACAAGGCGGCGGCGCGGCTCTTCCTCGACTACATGCTGTCGCGGGACGGGCAGGCGCGGCTCGCGGAACGCTCCGTGACGCCCGCGCGCGCGGATGCCCGCCGGCCCGACGATCCCGTGGCGGCGGCGCCGAACCCGCGCCCGATCGCGGTCGGGCCGGAACTCCTCACCTCCCTCGACCAGATCAAGCGCAGCCGGACGCTCAAGCAGTGGCGCCGCGCGATCGAGGGCCGGGCGGCCGTCCCCCCGGAGGCCCCGGGCCCGGCGCGGTGACAGCTTCGTGACAGGTTGCATCCGTTAAGACTCCCGCAACGAAAGATGGGAGGGAACCGATGCAGGACGCCGACAGGCGGCACGACGCGCGCCAGGACGGGATCCGGGCCCCAAGGGCCTGAGATCGGGGCCTGAAACCGGGGCGTCGTCCCGGAGCCGATCGCGACGGGCGTCGCGAGCGCCCACGCCGCGGGCCCGACGCCGCGAACCCCCCTTCCTTCTCGAGACCACGCTCGTCGTCCGCATCCCGCGACGCCCGCCCTGCGGCGGCGCGCGCCGGGCCTCGAGCCCCCACGCCGATCCATCCGCCGACGCCGGGTCGAGACCGTCCCGCCGCGGCTCATCAGACCAGGGAGGACACCCCATGGCGGATCCCGCCACCATCACCCCGTCACGATCGAAGGTCGCCACGGTGCTGCGCGTCACGAGCGGCAACTTCCTGGAGATGTTCGACTTCTTCCTGTTCGGGTTCTACGCCACCTACATCTCGAAGGCGTTCTTCCCGGCCGAGAACGACTATGCCTCGCTGATGCTCACCTTCGTGACCTTCGGGGCGGGCTTCCTGATGCGGCCCCTCGGGGCGATCTTCCTCGGCGCCTATGTCGACCGGGTCGGCCGGCGCCGCGGCCTGATCGTGACCCTCGGCATCATGGCGGCCGGCACCATCCTGATCGCCTGCGTGCCGTCCTACCAGAGCATCGGCCTGTTCGCGCCGTTCCTGGTGCTGATCGGCCGGCTGCTGCAGGGCTTCTCGGCCGGCGTCGAGCTCGGCGGCGTGTCGGTCTACCTCGCCGAGATGGCGACGCCCGGCCGCAAGGGCTTCTACGTCTCCTGGCAGTCCGGCAGCCAGCAGGTCGCCATCATGGCCTCCGCGCTGATCGGCTACGCGCTCAGCCGCACCCTGGCCCCGGCCGACGTCGCGTCCTGGGGCTGGCGCATCCCGTTCATCATCGGCTGCCTGATCGTGCCGTTCCTGTTCTACATCCGGCGCTCGCTGGAGGAGACCCAGGAATTCCTGCACCGCAAGCAGCGCCCGTCGCTGCCCGAGGTCTTCGCGTCGCTCGGCCAGAACTGGAAGATCGTGCTGCTCGGCATGCTGCTGGTGGTGATGACCACAGTGTCGTTCTACACCATCACGGTCTACACCCCGACCTTCGGCAAGAGCGTGCTGAAGCTCTCGGCCGAGGACAGCCTGATCGTCACCTTCTGCGTCGCGGTGTCGAACTTCATCTGGCTGCCGGTGATGGGCGCCCTGTCCGACAAGATCGGCCGCAAGCCGATCCTGTTGGTCTTCTCGGCGCTGACGCTGCTGACCGCCTATCCGGCGCTAGCCTGGCTCGTCGCCAACGTCTCGTTCACCAACATGCTGATCGTGCTGCTGTGGCTGTCCTTCCTTTACGGCAGCTACAACGGCGCGATGGTGGTGGCGCTGACCGAGATCGTCCCGGCGCATGTCCGCACCACCGGCTTCTCGCTCGCCTACTCGCTCGCCACCGCGCTGTTCGGCGGCTTCACCCCGCTGATCTCGACCTGGCTGATCGAGGCGACGGGCAACCGAGCCGCGCCGGCCTTCTGGCTGGTCTTCGCCGGGGCCTGCGGCCTCGTGGCGACGCTGCTGATCTACCGCGAGCGGAGCGCCGCGCCGGCGGGAGCCGCGCAGGGCGCCGCGGCGGCCTGACGCCCGGTCGCCTGACGCACGATCCCTTGCGGGGCGCTGCCGGATGCGCAAGTCCGGCGGCGCCCCGAATTCCCTCGTCCCGGAGAAGACCCGTGATCCGCATCCGCGTCCTGTCCCGCGTCCTCGGACTCGCCCTGCCGCTCCTCGCGGGCGCCGCCTCGGCGGCCGAGCTGCGCGTCGTCAGCTCCGGCGGCTTCGCCGCCGCCTACCGGGCGCTCGCGCCCGAGTTCGAGCGCCGCACCGGCGACACGCTCGTGACCGAGTGGGGTCCGTCCATGGGGCACACGCCCCAGGCGGTACCGGCCCGCCTCGAGCGGGGCGAGCCGATCGACGTCGTCGTCATGGTCGGCTACGCCCTCGACGACCTCGCCAAGCAGGGCAAGGTCGAGGCCGATACCCGCACGCCGCTGGCGCGCTCCGGCATCGCCATCGCGGTGCGGGCCGGCGCGCCCAAGCCCGACATCGCCACCGACGAGGCCCTGCGCCGGACCCTGCTCGCGGCAAAGTCGATCGCCTACTCCGACAGCGCGAGCGGCGTCTACATCGAGCGGGAGCTGTTCAAGCGCCTCGGCATCGAGGACCAGGTCAAGGGCAAGGCGCGGATGATCCCGGCCGAGCCGGTCGGCGCCGTGGTCGCCCGCGGCGATGCCGAGATCGGCTTCCAGCAGCTCAGCGAGCTGAAGCCCGTTCCGGGAATCGAGATCGTCGGCCTGCTGCCGCAGGACGTGCAGCTCTACACGGTGTTCTCGGCCGGCGTCGTCGCGGGCAGCCGCCAGCCGGAGGCCGCCCGGGCCCTGGTCCGCTTCCTCGCCTCGCCCGAGGCGGCCGCCGCGGTGCGCGCGAGCGGCATGGAGCCGCTCACGGCCGGCGCCGGGCGCTAAGCAGACTTCGCCGAAGCGGTTACCGGTTCGGCGCCAAAAATCTGCGACACAACAAGAACCTAAGCGGGCGAAGCGTTGGCCTGCCCACGGTACACGACACGAGCTCCGTCGCCCTGCGGTCGGCCTCGCGGCCCATCGTTGGCCGACCCCCTTTCCCGGACGACT
>NZ_LWHQ01000022.1:191579-216734 GCF_001653715.1 Methylobacterium platani | reverse complement strand
TGCCCTCAAAACCGCAGGCTGGGACGACGACTACCTCGTCAGGCTCGTTGCCCCATGACACTTCACCCGATTGCCCTGCTACTTCATCGCGGCGGCGGAGTCAGGCCGCATCTCCCAGGCGGCGGTGGAGCTGAACGTGTCGCAATCCGCCGTGACGGCGGCGGTGCAGCAGCTCGAGGCGGCTCTCGGCGTGCGCCTGTTCGAGCGTCACGCGGCGGGCGTCGCCCTGACGCGAGAGGGCAACCGCTTCCTGCTCCACGGCCGCAACATCATGGCGGCGGTGGCCGAGGCGGTGCGCGAGCCGCGGGCGGCGGGTGCCGCCGTCACCGGCACGGTCCGGGTCGGGGTGACCTACACGGTGGCGGGCTACTTCCTGCCGCGCCACCACGCGCGCTTCGCCTCGAGCTTTCCGGGCGTGACGCTGACCCTGTTCGAGGCGCCGCGGGACGTGATCGAGCAGGCGCTGCTCGACGGCGCCCTCGACATCGCGGTCATGCTGGTGTCGAACATCCAGGCCCGCGACGCGCTCGCCTCCGAGGCCCTGATCCGCTCGCGGCGTCGGCTGTGGCTGCCAGCCGAGCACCCGCTCCTGCGCCAGGGCCGCGTCGGCCTGAGCGACGTCGCCCGCCACCCCTACATCATGCTCACCGTCGACGAGGCCGGCCACACCGCCGGGCGCTACTGGGCGCTGACGCCGTTCCGCCCGGAGGTGATCTTCCGGACATCCTCCGTCGAATCGGTGCGCAGCATGGTGGCGGCCGGGATGGGGGTCACGATACTCTCCGACCTCGTCTACCGGCCCTGGTCGCTGGAGGGCCAGCGCCTGGAGCGGCGCCAGATCGAGGACGACATCCCGACCATGGATGTCGGCCTCGCCTGGCGGGCCGACACGGAGCTCGCCCCGGCCGCGCGGACGTTCCGCGAGTTCCTGAACCTCGCCTGCGCGGGGCAGGGCTGAGCCGCCCGGGCGTCGCGAGCCAGCCCCCCGCCCTTGACGGCGTGTTCCGGGGCCGATGCCCGAAGGGGTTCCCAGCCGATCTGCTCAGGGCCGCTCGCCGTCGCCTGATCGCCCTGGACGGCGCGACCGCGCTGGACGACTTGAAAATCCCGACCTCGAACCGGCTGCATCCGCTCGAACGGGATCGCGCGGGGCAACATGCCATCGCGGTCAATGCGCAATTCCGAATCTGCTTCGTCTGGACCGAGGCCGGTCCCGAGCGCGTCGAGTTCACCGACTACCATCGAGGGAACACCCATGTCGGATGCCACCACGTCGGACGCCGTCACGCTCGACGCCCTGCGGCGATCCTTCGACGATCCCGACGGCGTCACGATGCTGCCGCCGATCCATCCGGGCGAGATCCTGCGCGAGGAGTTCATGGTGCCGCTCGGGCTCTCGTCGGGTGCGGTCGCCAAGGCGCTCCACCTGCCGCGCTCGCGCATCGAGCGCATCGTGAAGGAGGAGATCGGCATCAGCGCCGACACGGCCCTGCGCCTGGCCCGCTACTTCCGGACCTCGCACCTGTTCTGGCTCAATCTCCAGACCCGGCTCGAGAGCGAGACGCTTCTCTCCGAGATCGGGACATCCGATCTGGCGAACGGGCACGCGGACTTTCCGATTCCGACCATGCCGTTCGGAATCATCTCCCCGGACGGCGAGGCCCCGCCATCCTGGAGGACGGCAACGCGGTCGTCATGACGGCGCGCTGCCAGCGCGAGCGCGAGGGCTCCGCCTCGATCGGCTTCGGCGAGTGCCGGGCCGCCATCCTGCCGGCCCGGTGGGGCCGCACCGTTGACCCGGCACCACGTGGCCGACACGGCCGACCTCGCCGGGGGCGGGATGCCCGGATGCGGGGCAGGCAGCCGCAAGGTCGCCTCTCTGCACCCACGCCTTGATATCGCGAGCGGACGGGCCGCTCACCGTCGGCGGCTGTCTCGTCTCGGGTACTGCCCCTGGAAAGAAGCTTGGCTCTAGGTGACCGCGAAGCCGAGATGCCCGCGCATCCGGTGCTTGAGGAAGACGCCGTCCCGCGGCGGCAACGCCCGCTCGACGTGCCCGGAGGCGATCCGCACCCGCACGAACCGAGGTCCGCCGGAGGTCACGAGGAGGGTCGGCCGGTAGGCCGCGAGCCCCGCCTCGTCGGCGATCTCGACCGCGTCCTCGATCCCGCAGGCCTGCGCGACCCGGTCCAGCCGGACGCCGAGGCCGGAATGGCTCCGCTGCATGCCGGTCTCGCCGTAATGGCCGTTGTCGAGAACGACGATCGTGAGGTTGCCCGGACGGGCCACCGCGACCGTCATCAATCCCCCGGCCCCCATGATCTGCTCGCCGTCGCCGGTCACGACCACGACCGGCCGCGCGGGCTGGGCGAGCGCCAGGCCGAGGCCGACGAGGGCGGCCCCACCCATCGCGCCCCAGAGATAGAAGTTGCCGTCGTGGTCGCCGGCGTCGAAGACGTCGTAGGCGGGCGAGCCGAGGCCGGTCACGACCAGGAGGTCGCGGCGCTCGGCGAGGAGGACCTTGACGGCCCGGCGGCGATCGAGCGTTCCCGGCATGTCCGACATGGTGCGATCGTCCCCTGCGTGACCGTCCTCGGCGTCATCGTGCGACCTCATTTGCCCTCGACCCACTTCTTGCGTCCCAGCATGCGCTGCGAGATCAGCACGGCGACCTGCTGATCGCCGTCGAAGGCGATGCTCGCCGCGGCCGCGACCACCTCGGCGGCCTCCTCGGGCCGTTCGAGGCGCAGGAGCGTGACGCCCATCGTCTCGAGGGCGGCGGACGTGCCCCGGCCCATCGGGATCTGCCACGGGTTGAACTCGGCCCACTCGCCGCGCATCGTCACCAGGGTCAGGAACGGCACCCGGCAGGTCGCGGGCAGCGACAGCATGTTGATGCAGTTGCCGACCCCGCTCGACTGCATCAGCAGGACCGAGCGGGCTCCGCCGAGCCAGGCGCCCGCCGCGAGCGCGATCCCCTCCTCCTCGGTCGTCAGGACGGTGGTGCGGACCTCGGCATCGTCGTGCAGGGCGCGGATCAGCCGGGCGTGCCCGGCATCCGGCACGTAGGAGGCCTGCGTCACGCCGGCCTCGCGCAAGGCGCGGTAGACCGCGAGCGGCCATTCCGTCCCGGCCTCGCCGGCGGCATCGGGTGGGGAAACGGTCATCGTCATCTCCGGTCGGGCACGTCCCTCGCGCACCGTCCGCCGGGCCTCCGGCGGAGCGCGTCGCCCTCACGGGGGAACGGGCGGCGTACCTTCTCCCGGCGAGATGTGCGCGCGGCGGCGGACCCGGCGCACTTTCATTCTCGGCATATCCGGTCTCACGGAATTCGAATTCGCGCCGCGCCGCCGGCGCCTAAGATCGCGCTCAAGACGCCGGCGACGAACGGGCGGCAAGAGCGGGAGGACAGGCATGGAGATGGTGGGGTTCATCGGGCTCGGCCGCATGGGCCGGCCCATGGCGTCCAACCTCTGCCGCAAGGGCTTCCGGCTCGTCGTGAACGACGTGAACCCGGCGGCGGTGCAGGAGCTCGAGAGCCTGCAGGCCCGCGCCGCGGCGGACGCCGCCGAGGTGGCGGGACAATCCGGGATCATCGTCACGATGCTGCCGAACTCGGCGGTGGTGCGCGAGGTGGTGGCCGGCCCCGGGGGCATTCTGGCGAACGCGGAGCCGGGCTCGCTCGTCATGGACATGAGCACGGTCTCCCCCGAGACCACGGACGAGCTCGCCGCGGCTGCCCGGGAGCGCGGCATCGGCTTCGTCGACGCGCCGGTCGGCCGGCTGGCGAGCCACGCCGACCGCGGCGAGTCGCTGTTCATGGTCGGCGCCTCGGAGGCCGACTTCGCCCGGGTCAAGCCGCTCCTGGAGGGCATGGGCTCGACGATCTACCATTGCGGCCCGGTCGGGTCCGGGACGCGGACGAAGCTCGTCAACAACTACCTGGCGGTGACCTCCTGCCAGCTCAATGCCGAGGCCCTGGGCCTGTCGCAGCGCCTCGGCCTCGATCTCGAGCGCACGCTGGAGGTCCTGTACGGCACCACGGCGGTCAACGGGCAGCTGAAGATCGCCTGGCCGAACAAGGTGCTCGCCGGCGACATCGAGCCGGGCTTCACCATCGACCTCGCGCACAAGGACCTGACGCTGGTCAGCGAGGCCGCCCACGCCGCGCGGGTGCCGATGCCGATCCTGGCCGCCGCCCGCGAGGCGTTCTCGACCGCGCGGGCGCGCGGCTTCGGAACGAAGGACTTCTCCGCGATGGTCGACGCCCTGTGCGACCTCGCCGGAATCGAGAAGCCGCGCCTTCGGCGCTGAACCGCACGACGACCACGGTCGATCCGGGAGGATGACGCGATGACAATCTCGCGGCGAGCCCTGATGGGCGGCGCCACCGTGCTCGCGGCCGCTTGGAGCGGCGGGGCGCGCGCTCAAGGCAGCGGCGCCCAAGGTGCCGGGAGCCAGACCCGAACCACCGGGACGCAAGCCACCGCGACCCGGCTTCCGCGGATCAAGATCGGCGTCCTGTCGGATTTCTCCGGCATCTACACCGACCTGCTCGGGCCGGGCGGTGTCGCCTGCGTGCAGCAGGCCGTCGCGGATTTCGCCCCCGAGCAGCACGGCTTTACCGTCGAGGTCGCGTTCGCCGATCACCAGAACAAGCCGGATGTCGGCTCGGCGATCGCCCGGCGCTGGTACGACGCCGAGGGCGTCGACATGGTGATCGGCCTGCCGAACTCCTCCGTCGCCCTGGCGCTCGCCTTCGTCACCGCCGAGCGCAACAAGGCCTGCATCGGCACCGCGGTCACGTCGATGGACTTTACCGGCGCGCAGTGCACGCCGAACACCATCAACTGGACCTACGACGCCTACATGCTGGCGAAGGCGCTGGGCACCGAGACCGTCAAGGCCGGCGGGCGCAAATGGTACTTCATCACCACCGACAACGCCTTCGGCAACGCGATCCAGGGCGAGACGGCGGGTTTCGTGCAGCAGGCCGGCGGCACGGTCGTGGGCAATTCCCGCTACCCGATCGGCGCGACCGACTACTCGTCCTTCCTGATCGCCGCGCAAGGCAGCGGCGCCGACGTGCTCGGCCTGGCGCTCGGCGGCACCGACATGGTGAACTGCCTCAAGCAGGCGAGCGAGTTCGGCCTGCGCGACCGCATGCGGGTCGCCGCGCCGGTGATGTTCCTCAACGACATCAACGCGCTCGGCCTCCCCCTGACGCAAGGCCTCCTGCACACCAACAGCTTCTACTGGGACGCCAATGCGCGCACGCGCGCCTTCACGCAGCGCGTGCTGCCGCGGATGCAGGGTGCCTATCCGGGCATGGTCCATGCCGGCTGCTATGCCGGGACGCTGCACTACCTCAAGGCGGTCGCCGCCCTCGGGGCCGCCGCCGCCAAGGCGAGCGGAGCCGCGACGGTCGCCCGCATGAAGGAGATGCCGGCCGACGACGACGCCTTCGGCCGGACCGTGGTCCGCCAGGACGGCCGCGCCCTGGTTCCGGCCTTCCTGCTCCAGGTGAAGACGCCCGCGGAGAGCAAGGCGCGCTGGGATTACTGCAAGGTGGTGACGGAGATCCCCGGCCCCGACGCCGCCAAGCCCCTCGCGCAGGGCGGGTGCCCGCTGGTCAAGACCTGACCCTGGCCGGACCTCACCTGGACCGAGGGCAACCGCGTCGCGCAGGGTCGCATCGCCCGCGGACGCTTGCCGATCCGGTGATTCGGAATACGCTAACAAAAACCCGGGCTGACGGAGCGTCCGTCGCGAACCGGGTCAGGGAGGAAGGACCGTGCACGATCAGACGGTGAAATCCGCGCGACGTGTGTTCGAGATCTTCGAGTGCTTCGCGGAGGTCCGGCACGGGTTGGCGCTCAAGGACATCATGGACCGGCTCGGCTACCCGGCCTCGAGCGCGTCGAGCATCCTCAAGAGCATGGTGACGCTCGGCTACCTCGAATACGACCGCGACACGCATATCTACATGCCGACGCTGCGGATGCCGAACCTCGTCGACTGGATCGAACCGGCGCGGTTCGCGGGGAGCAACGTCCTGCCGGCGATGCAGCGGATCCATGCGGTCACCGGCGAGACCGTCTGCCTCGGCACCCAGAGCGACCTCTACGCCCAGTACGTCCACAGCCTCTGCTCGCACCAGCCCGCGCCCTACCGGCAGAAGCCCTTCACGGTCCGCCCGCTGACGCGCAGCGGCCTCGGCTGGCTGCTGCTCAGCGCCCATTCGAACGAGCGCATCGAGCACCTCGTCCGGCGGATCAACTACGACACCCTCGACCGCTCCGAGCGGGTGCGGCTGCCCGAGCTGATGGAGCACATCAACAAGGTCAGGGCCGACGGCTACGTGTTCTCGCGCCACACCGTCGTCGTCGGCGGCGGCATGATCGGCATCCTGATTCCGGACGCGCCCGACGGCCGGCGCCTCGCGATGAGCGTCCACGCCCCGGTCGAGCGGCTGGAGGAGAAGCAGGAGCTGATCCTCTCGGAACTCCGCGCCGCCTTCCCCAAGGGGAGCGAGAGCGGCGCAGCGTTCCACTGATCCGGCTGCCGGCCGCTTCGGCGCGCCCCGCGGGCGCGTGTCGAACCGAGCGACGGCGTGGTGCCCGGCGCCTCGATGTTTGAAAGAATTGGCTTGAAGGAATTGGAGCGACTGCTCGGATCTCGATCCGATTGATAGTCCAGCCGGGAGTTCGAGCCCGGATCCACGCATCTGCGGCAGCGCGGTGCATTTCCTCATCCGTGAAAACGCCGCGCCTCGCTCGCCGCCCCGGGGCATACGCCGTACAACGACATCAAGGAAGCGATCGCGGCGGAGGGGCGGTTGAGCCAGGACACGCAGATCCTCGTCAGCCGGTCCGAGCGGGTCGCGACGATCGCGCTCAACCGGCCCGACCGCATGAACGCCTGGACGCCGACCATGGAGGCGGAGGTCCGCGCGGCGCTCGAGGCGGCCGCCGGCGATCCGGAGATACGGGCGATCGTCCTCACCGGCGAGGGGCGCGCCTTCTGCGCCGGTGCCGACATGGCGGCCCTGTCGGCCTCGTCCGGCGGGACGGCCGCGGCGCCGCCGCCGGAGGATCGCGGCACGTCCGATCTCGCACAGCGCTACAGCTACCTCCTCGGCATCCCCAAGCCGATCATCGCGGCGATCAACGGCGCGGCGGCGGGCGTCGGCCTGTGCCTCGCGCTCTACTGCGACCTGCGGTTCGTCGCCTCCGGAGCCAAGCTCACCACGGCCTTCGCACGGCGCGGGCTCGTGGCCGAGCATGGCAGCGCCTGGCTGCTGCCGCGGCTCGTCGGCCCGATGAATGCCGCCGACCTGCTGATGTCGGGCCGGGTGATCGAGGCCGCGGAGGCGGACCGGATCGGCCTCGCCCGCATGCTGCCTGCCGAGGACTTCCGCAACGCCGTCCAGCGTTACGCAGCCGATCTCGCGAATCTCGCCTCGCCGCGGTCGGTCGGGATCATCAAGCGGCAGCTGCAGGAAGCCTGGGTGCAGCGCCTCGGCGAGGCCGTGCGCGCCTCCGAGGACGAGATCCGTCGCTGCCGCGAGACAGAGGATTTTCGCGAGGGCGTCGCCCACTACGTCGAGAAGCGGCTGCCCGCCTTTACCGGCCGGTAGGGCCGCCCCGGGACATCGATAGGTCGGGAATCGCCAGCATGCTGCCCCTCGCCGGGACCAAGGTGGTCGAGATCGCCCAGAACATCGCCGGCCCCTATGCGGGCGAGATCCTGGCCATGCTCGGGGCCGACGTCCTGAAGATCGAGCGCCCGCAGGGCGGCGACGACGCGCGCGGCTGGGGCCCGCCCTTCGTCGACGGGATGGCGACGACCTTCCACACCGTCAACCGCAACAAGCGCGCCGTCACCCTGGACCTCAAGGACCCGGCGGGGATCGCCTGGCTGAAGGAGCACGTCGCCGGCTGCGACGTGCTCGTCCAGAACATGCGCCCGGGCAGCCTGGAGGCGCTCGGGCTCGGCGCCGACGTGTTGCGCGCCGAGAATCCGCGGCTGATCTACTGCTCGCTCCGGGCTTTCGGCCATGCCGGGCCGATGCGGCTCCAGGGCGGCTACGAGCCGATGATCCAGGCCGCCGCCGGCCTGTTCAGCGTCAACGGCCAGGAGGGCGGCCCGCCGACGCGGGTCGGCATGCAGGTCCTCGATCTCGGCACCGGGCTCTGGGCCGCCCTCGGCACGCTCGCGGCGCTGATCGAGCGCGGCCGGACCGGGCGGGGCTGCGTCGTCGACACCTCCCTCTACGAGACGGCCCTCGGCTGGCTCACCGTCCACTTCGCCGGATTCCTGGCGACGGGCGAGCACCCGACCCGTCACGGCAGCGGCAACCCGCGCGTCGTCGTGTTCCAGTCCTTCGTGACCGCCGACGGCGAGGTCGTGATCGCGGCCGCGAACGACCGGCTGTTCCGCAAGCTCGCCGTCGCGCTCGGCCATCCCGAATGGGGCGAGGACGAGCGCTTCCGGACGAACGCGCTACGGGTCGCCAACAAGGCCGCGATCATTCCGCGGATCGCCCGGATCCTTCTCGAGGGCACGACCGCGGCCTGGGTCGAGCGGCTGGAGCGGGCCGGGATCCCGTGCGCGCGCATCAACGATCTGCATCAGGTCCGGGACGACCCGCACCTCGCGGCCCTCGATCTCCTGCGCGACCTGCCCGGCCTCGGCCTGCGCACGGTCGGGCTCCCCGTCAGCTTCGACCGGGTGCGGCCGCCCGTGCATCGCCGCGCCCCGCATCTCGGCGAGCACAACGGCGAGATGGGCCTGCCGGAAGGCGATCAGGCCGGGCCGGCGGGGGCTTGAGCGCGCAACCGCGATCACGGGCGCATCGGGAACGACGGGCCGAGAACAGCAGGACGGAATGTCCGCAGGGAGGACACGATGGAGTGGGCGAGGCGAGAGAGCCGGCGGATGGGCGGATGGACGAGACGGGCGGCTTTCGCACTCGGCCTCGCCGCAATCGCGCTCCAGGCTACGGCGGTCCGCGCGGCCGATGCGCCGGCGGAGATCCGGATCGGCACGCTCTATGCCGGCTCCGGCGCCATGGCGAGCACCTCGATGCCCCTCCACGTCGCCCTCGAATGGTGGGCCGACGGGCTCAACAAGCAGGGTGGCGTCTTCGTCAAGGGCTTCGACAAACGTATTCCGATCCGGCTCATCTCCTACGACGACCAGAGCTCCCCGGCGCTCGCCGGCAACCTCACCAACCAGCTCATCACCCAGGACAAGGTCGACATCCTTCTCGCCGATTCGACCTCGGTCATGACGGCGGCCTCGGTCCCGGTCGCGCGCGACCACAAGATGCTCTTGTGGGACATCACCGGGTCGAGCCCGAACTTCTTCAGTTCCGACAATCCCTACATCGTGCTGCTGGCGCTCGCGGCGACCGACCGCTATCCGAAGACCATCGCCGACTTCGTCAAGGAGATGCCGAAGCTCGGCATCGCGTCGGTCGCCCTGCTCTACGTCACGGCGGATTACACGGCGTTCCAGGCGGCGGCGGTGCGCAAGGCCCTGAAGGACACGCCCGAGCTCAAGCTCGTCTTCGACCGCGGCGTGCCCCAGACGACCAGCGACTACACGGTCCTCGTCAACAACATGGCGGCGGCCAAGCCCGATGCCGTGCTGGAATTCGGCTACCCGGCAAACGAGCTGTCGTTCCTGCGCGCGCTCAGCGACAACGAGACGAAGTTCAAGTTCCTGTTCACCGGCTACGGCCTGACCGAGCAGAACCTGATCAAGAGCAACGGCCTCGCCGACCAGCTGCATTACAGCTTCGCCCTCGCCGGCCCCGGCTCGTACGAGTTCAAGGTCAATTACGGCCTCAAGCGCCACGAGTTCGAGGAGGCCTACGAGCACTGGCTCAAGGAGAAGAACGTCAAGGGCGTCGAGTTCGGCTACAACGCCATCGCCGGCTATCAGGCCGGGCTGGTGATCGAGAAGTCGCTGGCAGCGGCCGACAGTCTCGACCAGCTCGAGCTGCGCCGGGCGGTGTTCACGCTCTCGGGCAATCTCGAGACCCTGTGCGGGCCCTTCGTGCTCGCCCCCGACGGCTCGCAGAGCGGCGAGATCGCCCCGCTCGGCCAGATCATGCCGCCGGCCGCCGGGTCGACATCGCTCGGTCTCAACATCGTCTGGCCGGCGGACCTCGCGACCGCCAAGCCCGTCTATCCGGCGCCGTAGTTCGGATGCTGACCTACGCCCTCCTGACCGGGCTGATCTTCGGGCTCTATTTCGGGCTCGTCGGCCTCGGGATGAACCTCGTGTTCGGCGTGATGCGCATCGTCAACCTCGCCCATGGCGATGTGCTGATGCTCGGCGCCTTCACGGCGTTCTGGCTGATGCGGGTCGCGGCGGTCTCGCCGGTCCTGACCGTGATCGGCAGCTTCGTGCTGTTCTTCGCGATCGGCATCCCGGTCTACTACGCGCTGGTGCCGCGCCTGCAGCGCTCGCGCGAGCCGGAGATGCTGTCGCTCATCCTGTTCTTCGGCCTGTCGCAGGTCATCGAGGCGGTGATGAGCATGCTGTTCGGCAACAACGAGCGCTCGATCCCGAGCCGCATCCTCGGCGGCGGGCCGGTCCCGGTGCTCGGCCAGACGATCCCGTTCGCCTGGCTGTGCGCGGCGGCCGTCTCGGTCGGACTGTTCTGCGCGACCTACCTCTACCTCTACCACACCCGCCTCGGGCGCCAGACCCGGGCGATCATGGCGCAGCGCGAGGAGGCGGTGACGATCGGCGTCGACGTCAACCGCGTCTCGGCCGTCGCCTTCGGGCTCGGCACCGGGCTCGCGGCGGTGGCGGGGGTGTTCGCCCCGTTCATGCTCGGCAGCTTCACGCCGTCGATCGGCGTGCCGATCGATCTCGTCTCGTTCGCGATCGTGGTGATCGGCTCCCTCGGCAACCCGCTCGGCACGATCCTGGGCGGCGCCATCTACGGCGTCTGCCTGATGCTGATGCGGACCTATCTCAGCAGCTTCGCCGACCTCCTGCCGAACCTCGTCCTGATCCTGGTCCTGCTGGTGCGGCCGACGGGCCTCCTCGGGAGGCGCGTCCGCCATGCGTGAGCGTCCGATCCGGAGAGGCTTCGTGCGGGAGGCGGGCCTCGCGATCGCGCCGCTCCTGGCGCTGCTCGCCGTCCTGCCGCTCCTCTACAACAACCAGCTCCTGCTCCTGAACGCGGTGGTGTTCCTGGTCCTGGCCCAGGGCCTGAACCTCACCTACGGCTTCTCGGGCTACCTGCCCTTCGGCTATGTCGGCTTCTTCGGGGCGGGGGCGTACGGCTTCGCCCTCGCGACCCTGCATGCCGCGGCGCCGCCCCTGGCGGCGGTCCTGGCCGGGGGCCTCGCGGCCGGGCTGGCGGGGCTGCTGCTGGCGCCGCTGCTGCGGCTCCAGGGCGCCTATTTCGGCCTCGCCAGCCTCGCCGCCGCCGAGGCGCTGCGGCACACGATCGCCAACCCGGACCTCGAGGCGCTCACGGGCGGTCCCTACGGCGTGCGGCTCGACGTTCCCTACGCCCCGCGCCTGACCTACGGGCTCGCCCTGGCGATCCTCGGTCTCACGATGGGCGTGGTCGCCTTCCTGCGCCATTCGCGGTTCGGCCTGCGCCTGCGCGCGGCGCGCGACAACCCGATCTCGGCGGCGACCGCGGGGATCGACGTGGTGCGCGGGCGCCTGACCGTCTGGCTCGTCAGCGCCACCGCCGCCGGGCTGATCGGCGCCGTCTTCGCCTGGAGCGCCCCGACCTTCTTCCCCGACGCGGTGTTCGACATCTCGTTCAGCATCTTCGCGATCGTGTTCACGCTGTTCGGCGGCGCCGGCACCCTGCTCGGTCCGGTGATCGGCGTCGCCGTCCTGTACGGCACCTACACGGCGATCGGCGTCTCGGCCCCGCAATACTTTCAGCTCGTGTACGGACTCCTGATCATGGCGCTGGTGATGTTCTTCCCCGACGGCCTCGCGGGCATCCGGATGCCGTGGCGGCGCCGCGATGACTGACGCCGCGCCCCTCCTCGAGGCCTCCGGCGTCGTCAAGCGGTTCGGCGGCTTCACGGCGCTCGACGGCGTCGACCTCACGGTCCGGCGCGGCGAGATCGTCGGGCTGATCGGCCCGAACGGCTCGGGCAAGACGACGCTGATCAACGTGATCAGCGGATTGCTGCCGGCCGATGCCGGCACGATCCGCCTCGCGGGGGTCTCGCTCGCCGGACTCGCCCCGCACCGGCGCTGCGCGGCCGGCGTGAACCGGACGTTCCAGGTGCCCAAGCCCTTCGCCTCGCTCAGCGTGCGCGAGAACCTGGAGGTCGCCGCCCTCGACGGCGTCGACATCGACGCGGTCCTGGCGAGCGTCGAGCTCGACGCTCACGCGCGGCGGCGGGTCGGCGATCTCAACAGCGTGAGCCAGAAGCTGCTCGACCTCGCCCGCGCCCTCGTGACCCGCCCGTCCCTGCTCCTCGTCGACGAGCTCGCCTGCGGCCTGAACCCGGTCGAGCTCGACCGGGTCGCCGGGCGCCTGCGCGCGCTGGCGGCCGAGGGCATCGGCCTCGTGGTGGTGGAGCACCTGATGAGCTTCATCGACAGCATCACCGACCGGGTGGTCGTCATGAATGCCGGTCGGGAGATCTTCGGCGGGCGCCTGCGCGACGCGGTGCGGGACGCCGCGGTCGTCGAGGTGTTCCTCGGCGCACCGGAGCCCGCGGCCGCATGACCGGGCTCCCGACATGACCGAACTTCTGGCGACGCGCGGTCTCGAGACCGGCTACGGCACCATGCAGGTGCTCTGGGGCGTCGACATCGATGTCGGCGAGAGCGAGACCGTCGTGCTCCTGGGCTCGAACGGCGCCGGCAAGACCACGCTGATGAAGTGCCTCCTCGGCCTCCTGCCGCAGCGCGGCGGCGAGATCCGGTTCCGGGGCGAGTCGATCGGGCGCCTGCCGACCCGCGCGCGGGTGCAGCGCGGCCTCGCCTTCATGTCCGAGCTCGGCGTCTTTCCCGACCTCACCGTCGACGAGAACATCGATCTCGGCGCGCTGTTCACGCCGCGCGCCAGGGCCCGGACCCGGGCGGCCGAGCTCTACGACCTGTTCCCGGTGCTGAAGGAGAAGCGTCGCCAGGCCGCCGGCGGCCTCTCGGGCGGCCAGCGCAAGATGCTCGGCATCGCCAAGGCGCTCGCGGGCGACCCGAAGCTCCTGGTCATGGACGAGCCGTCGGCCGGCCTCTCCCCGCTCTTCGTCGCGACCGTGATCCGGTCCCTCGCGGCGTGCCGCGCCGGCGGCCTGTCGCTGCTGATCGCGGAGCAGAACGTCAAGTTCCTCGAACTCGGCGACCGGGTCTTCACCCTGGAGGGCGGGCGCATCCGCTTCGGCGGCACGCCGGCCGAGATCCAGGCCGACGACGGCCTGCGCCGCGCCTATTTCGGACTGGGGCAGGATGATCCGGGGCAACCCGATCGGGGGCAAGCGCACGATGTTCGCACCTGACCTCCTGGCCGGCAAACGTGCCCTGGTGACCGGCGGCGGCACCGGGCTCGGCCGATCGATCGGAACGCGCTACCTCTCGCTCGGCGCCGACCTCGTCATCTGCGGCCGGCGCAGGGAGGTGCTCGACGAGGCCGCGGCGGCGCTCCGGGCCGCGCATCCGGGGCGCCAGGTCGACGCGATTCCCTGCGACCTGCGCGATCCGGCCCAGGTCGAGGCGATGCTCGACGCGATCTGGCGCGAGCGCCCGCTCGACATCCTCGTCAACAACGCGGCCGCCAACTTCCTCGCCCAGAGCCACCGCCTGTCGACCCGCGCCCTCGACGCCGTCCTGGGCATCGTCCTGCACGGCAGCGCCTATTGCACGCTGGGCTGCGGGCGCCGCTGGATTTCCGCCGGCCGGCCCGGCACGGTCCTGTCGATCCTGACCCTCTCGAGCCTCGGCGGCGCGGCCTTCGCGACGCCCTCCGCCATGGCCAAGGCGGGCGTCCTCGCCATGACGCGCAGCCTCGCGGTCGAGTGGGGCCGGCACGGCATCCGGCTGAACGCGGTCGCGCCCGGGGCCTTCCCGACGCCCGGCGCGGCAGCGGGCTTGCAGCCGCCGGGTCTCGAGAAGCCGGCGCCGGAGCGGACCATCCCGCTGGCGCGGGTCGGCGAGCACCGGGAGCTCGCCGAGGTCTGCGCCTTCCTGGTCTCCGGCCTCGCCTCCTACGTGACCGGCGACTGCACGGTGGTGGATGGCGGCAAGCGCTGGCTGTCGGGGGCGGCGCAGAGCGACACGCCCGCGCTCCTCGGCTTCGACGACGCATGGTGGGACGGGCTGCGGGCGCGCTGAGGCGGTCTCGTCGGGGGCAAGCGAAGCCCTCGTGCCGACCGCAAGCAGCGAACCGTCAGCCTGCGGGTCCGGTGATCGTCCGCGCCCCGTGGACCATGCCGGCCTGCGTCCGAGCGCGCGCATCCCGTTCCCCGGCAAGGCGTTCCCGACAAGGCTTTCCCGACAAGGCTTGCCCGCCAAGGCTTTTCTCCGGCCCGCGCGCGTTTTCACGATCGCGAAAACGCAAGGTCCGGCGCAGCGACGCTTGCCCGGCGCGCGGGCGCGGGCCGATGGTTCGCCTCGGGAGACACGCCAGAGACCATGTCATGAGCGATCAGCTCGCGGATAGCGCCGAGCGCCTGTTCGCCTCTCAGGTGAGCAAGACCGTCCTGCAGGCCGCCGATGGCGGCCACTGGCCAGCCGCGCTCTGGGCGGCGGTCGAGGATACCGGCTACACGGCGGCCCTCCTGCCGGAGGAGAGCGGCGGGTTCGGGGCGAGTGCGGCCGAGGCGTTCGGGCTGGTCCGGGTCGCGGCGGCCCACGCCGCGCCGATCCCCCTCGCCGAGACGATGCTGGCGGGCTGGCTCCTCGCCCGCGCCGGGCTGCCGGTGCCCGCGGGCATTCTCACGGTCGCGCCGGTGCGGCGCGGGCCCCTCGCCCTGTCCGGGACGGGCCAGGGCGATGCGTGGCACCTCGCCGGAACGGCGGCGCGGGTGCCGTGGGGGCGGCAGGCCGCCGCAATCGCCGTGGTGGCGGAGGGGCCGGAGGGTCCGATGGTGGCGTGCGTGCCCGCCGGCAGCTTCGCGGTCGCGGAGGGGCGCAGCGTCGCCAACGAGCCGCGCGATGCGCTCACCTTCGACGGTCCGGTGACGGCGGGACGCTCGCCGATCTCGCCCGAGCAGCTCCGGGCGGCCGGGGCCTCCTTGCGGACGGCGCAGATGGCCGGGGCCCTGTCGCGCATCCTCGCGGTCTGCGTCGCCTACGTGCAGACCCGCGTGCAGTTCGGGCGCCCGATCGGGAAGTTCCAGGCGATCCAGCAGAACATGGCGGTGCTCGCCGGCCAGGCCGCCGCCGCGGGTGCGGCGGCCGACCTGGCGGCCGACGCATTCGCCGCCGGCCTCGACCCCTTCGTGGTCGGCGCCGCCAAGGCCCGCGCCGGGGAAGCGGCCTCGATCGTGGCCGGCCTCGCGCATCAGGTCCACGGCGCGATCGGCTTCACGCAGGAATACGAGCTCCACCACCTGACGCGCCGGCTGTGGGCGTGGCGGGACGAGTTCGGCAACGAGGCCGAATGGAACGCCCTCGTCGGCCGCGGGGCGCTGGCGGCCGGAGCCGACGGGCTGTGGGCCAAAATCACCGACACCATGGTCACCGATGCCATGATCACGGGCGCCATGATCACGGACGCCGCCTGACATGAGCGCCTCGCTGACGTCGCTGCTGGCGCCGGGCTCGATCGCCATCATCGGCGCCTCGCCCGAGCGGACCCGCATCCGGGGCGCCCTCCTGCACCTGCTGCGCGCCAATGGCTATGCGGGTCGGATCTACCCGATCAACCCGAGCTACCCCGAGATCGACGGGCTGCGCTGCTATCCGGACGTCGCGGCGGTCGGCGGTCCCGTCGATCTCGCCCTGGTGGCGATCCCGGCCGAGGCCGTCCTGCCCGCCCTCGAGCAATGCGCCGCGGCCGGAATCCGCAACGCCGTCGTCATCTCGTCGGGCTTTGCCGAGGATACGGCGGCCGCGCCCGATCTCCAGGGCCGGATCGCCGCGCTGGCGCGGCGGACCGGGATGCGGATCTGCGGCCCGAACGCCGAGGGCTTCTACAACGAGCCGGCGCGCGTCACGGCGACCTTCAGCCCGGCGGTCGAGGATCCGGCGGTCGGCGGTCCGGCGGTCTCGTCCCGGCGCATCGGCGTGGTGGCGCAGAGCGGCGGCATCGGGTTTGCCCTCTACAACCGCGGGCGGGCGCTCGGGCTGTCGTTCTCGTCGATCGTCAGCACCGGCAACGAGGCCGACCTGTCGGCGGCGGATTTCTTCCGGCACATGGCCGAGGACCCGGAGACCGACGGCGTCCTGCTGTTCATCGAGAGCATCCGCGACCTCCCGGCCTTTCGGGCCGCGGCCCGGGCGGCCGCCTCGGCCGGCAAGCCGGTGGTCGCGATCAAGGTCGGCGGGACCGAGGCCGGGAGCGCCGCGGCGGCCTCGCACACCGCCAGCATGACGGGATGGCAGGCGGGCTACGAGGCGCTGTTCCGGCAACTCGGCATCGGAGCGGCGAGCGATCTCGACGAGGCGCTCTCGGTGATGGGCGCGCTGATCACCAACCCGCCGGCGCGCGGCGACAGGGTCGCGATCCTGACCGTGTCGGGCGGCGCCGGCGCGCTCGCGGCCGACAGCCTGAGCCTCGCCGGCCTCCAGGTGCCCGCCCTCTCGGCGGCGACGCAGGCGCGGATCCGCGATTTCATCCCGAGCTACGGCACGGCCCGCAACCCGGTCGATCTCACCGCCCAGGGTGCGCAAGGCGGCGGCACGCTGCGGGCCGCGAACCTCCTGCTCGACGACGACGACATCGACATCGTCGTGATCGTGACCTCGCTGGCGAATCCCCACCGCGTGACGCTGGACGGGACGGATCTGGGGGCGCTCGTCGCGGCGCGGCGCAAGCCCGTCCTCGTCCATTCCTACACCCTCCCCTCCCCGCTCGGTCTCGCCACGATGGCCGGGGCGGGCGTGGCGGTGCTGCGCTCGATGGGATTTCTGGCCGCCGCCGCCCGCGCCCTGGCGCGGACCGGCGCGGCCGGGTCCCCGCCGGACGAGGATCGGCAGGACGAGGGGCTGCCGGACGAAGCCGTCGCCCTCCTCGGTACCGCCGGACCGCTGACCGAGCCGGCCGCGAAGGCCGTCCTGGCGGCCTGCGGAATCGAGACGCCTCCCTCCCGCCTGGTGCGGGACGAGGCCGCGCTCGACGCGGCGGCGGAGGCGGTCGGCTACCCGCTCGCCGCCAAGGTCGTCTCGCCCGGAATCGCGCACAAGACCGAGGCCGGCGGCGTCCGGCTCGGGATTGCCGGACCGGACGCGCTCCGGGAGGCCTATCGCGGTATCCGCGCGGCCGCGGCGCGGCACGCGCCGGACGCGGCGATCGAGGGCGTTCTCCTCGAGCGCATGGCGCCGGGGGGCGTCGAGGTGATCGTCAGCGTCCTGCGCGACCCGGCGGTCGGGCCCGTCGTCACCGTCGGGGCCGGGGGCACGCAGGCCGAGATCTGGCGCGACACCGTCCACCGCATCGCCCCGGTCGACGAGGGCGAGGCGGCGGCGATGCTGGGGGAGCTGCGGAGCTTTCCCCTGCTCGCCGGGTTTCGCGGCGCGCCTCCCGCCGATGCCGCGGCCCTGGCCCACCTCGTCGCCCGGCTGTCCCGGCTCGCGGTCGCAAGCCCCCGGATCGCCGAGCTCGAGCTGAATCCGGTCATCGTGCATCCGGAAGGCCGCGGCTGCACCATCGCCGATGCCCTTCTCGTCGTCGCTTCGGCCTGACGCAGGAATTCCGCCATGCAGAACGCTCTCGCCTTCGCGCCGCCGCCGCCGCCCTCCGAAGCGACGGAGCGGCTTCGCGCCGAGGTCCGCGCCTTCGTGGCCGCCGAGCTCGCCGACCGGACGCCCCAGCAGCGGGCCGCCTCCTGGAGCGGGCGCGACCGCGCCTTCAGCCGCAAGATGGGCGAGCGCGGCTGGATCGGCATGACCTGGCCCAGGCAGTATGGCGGCCACGAGCGCTCGGCGCTCGAGCGCTACGTCGTCCTGGAGGAGATGCTCGCGGCCGGGGCTCCCGTCGGCTACCACTGGGTCGCCGACCGCCAGAGCGGGCCCAACCTCCTGCGTAACGGCACCGAGGAGCAGCGGGCCGCGATCCTGCCGCGGATCGCCGCCGGCGAGTGCTCGTTCTGCATCGGCATGAGCGAGCCCGATTCCGGCTCGGACCTGGCGGCGGCCCGCACGCGGGCGCAGCGCGTGCAGGGCGGCTGGCTCGTCAACGGCACCAAGGTCTGGACGTCGGGTGCGCACGAGGCCGACTACATGATCCTGTTCTGCCGCACCGAAGCCAAGTCCGACACCGACCGGCATGCCGGGGCGAGCCAGTTCCTCGTCGACATGACGAAGGCCCGCGGCGCCGGGATGACGGTGAGTCCGATCATCGACATGCGCGGCGAGCACCACTTCAACGAGGTGGCGATCCAGGACCTGTTCCTGCCGGAGGACGCGATCCTCGGCCGGGAGGGCGACGGCTGGAAGCAGGTCACGGGCGAACTCGCCTACGAGCGGAGCGGCCCCGACCGCTTCCTGTCGTCCTTCACCCTGCTCGCCGAGGCGGTGCGGGCGCTCGGCCCGGACGCGCCCGAGCGCGCCGCGGTCGCGCTCGGGCGCCTGACGAGCCACATCATCGCCCTGCGCCGGCTCTCCCGCTCGGTCGCCGGGATGCTCCAGGCCGGCGAGGATCCGGCGCTCCAGGCCGCCCTGGTCAAGGATCTCGGCAACGTGCTGGAGCAGGAAACCGTCGAGGTCATCCGCCTCGTCGCGGATGTCGAGCCCGAGGACGAGGCGGCCGAGGTGCTGCCCTCCGTCCTGGCGCATCTGGTGCTGACCGCGCCCTCGTTCTCGCTGCGCGGCGGCACGCGGGAAATTCTCCGGGGCATGATCGCGAGGGGTTTGGGTCTCAGATGAGCGACGTCCGTCTCAGCCAGCGGGGTTTCGTCGGGATCGCGGAGATCGACCGGCCGCCCAACAACTTCTTCGACAAGGAGCTCATCGGCGATCTCGCCGAGGCTTTCGACGGCTTCGTGGCCGCGGGCCTGCGCGCGATCGTGCTCTGTGCCGCGGGCAAGAACTTCTGCGCCGGGGCGAACTTCTCCCGCCCCGCCTCGGACACGGTCGGGACCGGGCAGGATCGCGGCACCGACCACCTCTATCGCCAAGCCGTCCGCCTCTTCCGCTGCCCGCTGCCGGTGATCGCGGCGGTGCAGGGCGCGGCGGTCGGGGGCGGGCTCGGCCTGTCGCTCGTCGGAGACTTCCGGGTGGCGTCCGAGGAGTCGCGGTTCACGGCCAATTTCAGCCGGCTCGGCTTCCATCCGGGCTTCGGCCTCAGCGTGACGCTGCCCCGCGTCGTCGGCGCCCAGCAGGCGGCCCTGCTGTTCTACACCGGGCGCAGGATCACGGGTTCGCAGGCGCGCGACATCGGTCTCGTCGACGTGCTCGTGCCGACGGACGAGATCCGGTCCGCCGCCCTCGCGCTCGCCGGGGAGATCGCGGTCTCCTCGCCGATCGCCGTGCGATCGACCCGCGCGACGCTCCGCGCCGGCCTCGCCGACGCGATCGCCGCGGCGACCGAGCACGAGCTGGCCGAGCAGCAGAGGCACTTCGCGACCGCCGACTTCAAGGAGGGCGTGCGGGCGATGGCGGAGCGCCGAGAGCCAAACTTCACGGGGAGCTGAGGCCGTCTCGTCCCACAGCCCGCCCGGCTCGCCCCTGCAGGGCGGCGGCATCCTGCCCTCGGGCTCGCGGATCGTCATGAACTTCTGCCAGTCCCGGACCACGGGAGCGAAGCGGGCGGACGCCTCGTGCGGTCTCGGACCGGATCCCGGGTCGCGTTCCGCTGACGCTGCATGCGCCCGGGACCGGCCGACGAGGCGCCGTCAGCGTGACGGCGCCGCATCGTCTGCCGTCGCGGATCACGGCGTGCGCCAGTCCCGGCGCATGAGCCGGGGTCTCGGGTCTAGCGCAGCTCCTGCCACCCGGTGCCGATGACCGGCAGATCGAGCGTAGCGGCGTGCTCGGGATCCGTGGCGATCGCCCAGGTATTCGCCGTCGGGTTCTTGCCGGGGCCCTGCGGGAAGGGCAGCCCGGCCGGCGGCTCGGCTCCGCCCGCGATCGCCAGCCGCATGCGGTGCCCGGCCCCGAACACGTAGGCGACGGGGAACAGCTCGAGATCGTACCGCCGCAGCTCCCCGGGGGTGATCGCGGTCGGTGCAGCCTGAAGATCCTTCGCGTGCCGTGCGTTGAGGTAGCCCTGCATCACCTGCCGGGACGTGCCGTCGGGGGCGACGTCGTTGAGGCTGACGACGAGATCGGCATCCGGTGCCGTCGCGCTCGCCCAGAGCGAGACGCGGGGATAGCCGGTCACCTCGGTGGCCGCCGCGAGGGGCTCCGTCGTCCAGGTCGCAACCTTCGCCTCGATCGCGCGCTGGTCGAGCACCGAACGGCCCTTGGTGGCGCTCAGGAGCACGGGCAGGAACGGGCCTGCCTCGGGAGAATAGGTTACCTGGACCGCCTCGCCGGCGGAGGCCTTCCGCACCGTGAGCGAGCCGTCGTTCACGCTCTGCGCCGAACCGCTGCGCTGGCCCGAGAGGAACAGGCGGGTCTGGTGGGCATCGGGCAGCGGCCAGTCGGCCTCGCTCCGCCAGCGGTTCGCCCCCTTGATGTAGATCATCACCCGCGCGCCCGCGTCGGCGCCGTTCGCCTCGTCCTTGAGCCAGCGGTCGAGCCACTGGACCTGCAGTTCCTGGATCAGCCCGATGTGCCAGCCATGGGCGTAGGGACCGAAGAACAGGCGCTTGCGCGCATCGGCACCGAGCTGGGTATAGAGGCGCAGGTTGGCGGGCGAGATGTAGTCGTCCTGGCCACCGGCGACGAAGACGGCGACCCTGCGCTTGCCGATCGCGGCCGCTGCGTCGGCCAAGGTCGTGCGCGCCTTCCACCAGGCATCGAAGTCGGGATGCGCGATGGCGGTGGCGTACTCGGCCTCCGCACCCGGCGACGATTTGCGCGCCTCGCGTCCGGGCCCAGGCCGCATGCCGCCGGGATACCAGAGTTCGCCGTAGCAGTCGCCGCAGGCCACCTCGGGAACGATGGCCTTCAGGTGAGGCGGCGCCTCCTTGGCGGCGAGCCACTGGCTGATGCCGAGGAGCGAGGGACCGACCATGCCGACACGGCCATCGCACCAGGGCTGCGCCGCCATCCACTCGACGGCGTCGTACCCGTCCTCGCCGAAATGGGCGTAGAGATCCGCCTTGCCCTCGGATTTGCCCGAGCCGCGCAGCGACAGGTGCAGCACCGCGTAGCCGCGGCTGGCGATGTCGAAGAGGGGACCATCGAAGGATGCGCCCGTGTTGCTCGCCCGGCCGTAGCCGTCCGTCATCAGCACGCAGGGCGTCGCCTTCTCGCTCGACGCGAGCGTGGGGCGGAAGAGGCGGCCCTCGAGTTTCACCCCGTCCCGGGCCGTCACGATCACCCCGTCCTCGAGGGTGATGGGATAGCGCTTGATCGGGTTCTCAGCGGTCGGAGCCTCCTGCAGCCACCGGCGGCCTTCGGTGCCGGCCCCGATCGGGAAGACGTCCGCGCTGACCGATGTCGCCGCAAGGCACAGGGCAACCGCCCCCACGACCCATTTCACCATTGCATCCTCCCGCATCCGCCGGCACCTGTTCGCGGATCGGCGCCTTTTCGCGATCTGAGCACCCCCGACATGCTTTGACGAGGGGCCGACGCCAGGGGGGTGCCTTGCGTTTCCTGCCCGCTGCCGTTCGGGGGCGAAAGGCAGAGCATCCGACTGTGCCGGGGCATCGAAGCCCCCCCGTCCACTGCGTGAAACCGGCGATACGGTCCAGCCCCGGCCCACGGGTCTCACGCCGCCTCCGGCCGGAACGGCTGTGGCTCTCCCTTTCAGTCCGGCTGGTGGGCCGGAGCACCGCCGGGAGAGACCGGCATCGCCCGCCACCCAGGCTTCCCAGCCGATTGCCCATCCGGGGAACGAGCGGCGCAGCGGCGGCATCTCTCCCACCGGCCTTGCCCGCGAACCGGGCCGTCGCATGCGGGAGGACATCAGGCGTCGGCCTGCTCCCGTCGCGGATCAGGCGCTTGTCCCGAAGCGCAGACGGCAAACCGGAGTTCCGTGACAGCCCGTCGCAAGTGGGCTACCCCATAGCGACGACAGTGGACAACACTGCGCCAGAGGGAGGACGGAAACGTATGAACAAGGCCTTGCTCGCGTTCGTACCGGTCGCACTCGGCATCTTTTCCTGCACCGCCCAGGCGGAATATCGGGTGCGTGAGGTCGGCAGTTTCCACATCGGCGGCCACGAAGTCGTGCTGCAGGGTCTGCCGCAGACCAAGATCAGCTTCACCGCCGGAATGGCGCCCGTCACGGTCGATCCGAACGGGCAGTTCGAGACCGGCCAGATGTATGTCCAGTACGTCAAGCTCGCCCAGCCCACAGCCCCGCTCCCGATCCTGCTCTGGCATGGGGGTGGTCTCTCGGGCGTGACATGGGAGACGAAGCCTGACGGCAAACCGGGCTGGCAGCAGTTCTTCCTCGATCACGGCTACGACACGTACGTTTCGGACGCGGTCGAGCGCGGGCGTGCCTCCTGGTCACGCTACCCGGAGATCTATACCTCGCCGCCGCTCTTCCGCACCAAGAAGGAAGGCTGGGACATCTTCCGCATCGGCCCTGCCGAGGGCTGGGCGCCGGACCCGGCTGCGCGCCGCGCATTCGACGGCACGCAGTTCCCGCTCGCCGCTTACGATCAGTTCGCCAAACAGGCGGTGCCGCGCTGGGCGACGAACGATGCGGCGACGCAGGCCGCCTACGACGCCTATGTACGCCAGGTCTGCCCATGCGTGATCGTGGTGCACAGCCAGGGCGGCAATTTCGGCTACACGGCCGCGCTGCACAATCCAGACCTCGTCAAGGCGCTCGTGCTCGTCGAGCCGTCGGGAGCGCCCGACGCGGCGAAGGTGAATGCTGCAACCGTGAAGGGCATTCCGCACCTCGTGGTCTGGGGCGACTACCTCGACGAGGTTCCGTTCTGGGCGCCGCTGGTTCGGGCGAATGCCGCGTGGCGGGACGCCGTCAACGGGGCGGGCGGACACGTCGAATGGCTCGAGCTGCCGAAGGCGGGTCTGCACGGCAACACCCACATGCTGATGATGGACAAGAACTCCGATACCGTTGCGCAGCTTGTCGCCGAGTGGCTCGATAAACAGAAACTCTCGCGCTGAGCGACCGTTCTGACGATCCCGCGTCAGCAAACCTGGCGCCGAACTCGCAACTTTCGGCCGGCAAATCATGGAGAGCCGGCCGCTTGCCGTCGAACCATGCATTAAAAATTTTATAACAATCTTCGGGAGGAAGAATGTCGCCGTTTCTGCGTATGTGTATCCTCGCGCTGGCCGCGTCGGCTGCGATCCCGGCCGCATCGGCTCAACACGCCGTCCCCACGCCGCCGGCGGCGACCGACGGAAAGGCTGGAAGCGAGCCGTTCGCCGCCCAGCAGGCGGCCGCGAACAGCAAGCCGGGTCCGCGGCAGCGCCCGGCCGAGACCATCCCGGTCCCGGTCGAAGGGGTCAGCCCCGCCGCGCAGGCGCTGATCGCCGCTCCTTTCCCACCCCACTTCAACGCCGACCCCAAAAGCGCGGCCGAGTGGAAGGACCTGATCGAACGGCGGGCCGCCCTGATCCGAGCCGCGCTTCCAGCGATGCAGGAGAAGATGGCGGTCACGGTTCAGCCCGCGGTGATCGGTGGGGTCAAGGCCTACATCGTCACGCCGAAATCGATGCCGGAGGCGAACAAGAACCGCCTGCTCGTTCACGTGCATGGCGGCGGCTACGTCTTCGCCCCGGGTGAAGCGGCGCTGCCCGAGGCCTTGATGATCGCGGGGTTCGGCGGCTTCAAGGTCATCTGCGTCGACTACCGGATGCCGCCCGACTTCCCCTACCCCGCCGCCATGGACGATGCGATGGCGGTATGGAAGGCGGCCGTCACGATGGCCGACCCGAAGAACATGGCGATCCTCGGCACCTCGACGGGCGGGGCGATGACCCTCGCGATGATCCATCGCGCCAAGCAGGAAGGCCTGCCGCTGCCCGCCGCCATCGCTCCGGGCACGCCGTGGTCGGACATCGCCGACACCGGCGACACCTACAAGAGCAACGAATGGGTCGACAACATCCTGGTGACCTGGGACGGCTGGCTCGGCCGGGCCGCCAGGCTGTATGCGGCGGGTCACGACCTGAAGGATCCGCAGCTCTCGCCGATCTACGGCGATTTCAGCGGTTTCCCGCCCGCCATCCTGACCTCGGGCACGCGCGATCTGTTCCTGTCGAACACCGTGCGGACGCATCGCGCGCTCAAACGTGCCGGCGTCGCCGCCGACCTGAACGTCTACGAAGGCCAATCGCACGCCCAGTACATGGGGAACATCGACGCCCCGGAAACCCGGGAGGCCTTCACCGATATCGCGCGGTTCTTCGACGCTCACCTCGGACGATAGATCAGCAAGTCGGGGCGCGCCTCGCCTCGGAACCTGGGAATCGAGGCGCGGCCTGTCTCCATGTTCGAGATCGTCGATTTCTCGACAAGACCCTCGCGCCTTGGCATCGACACGTCGATGCCAAGGCGTCCGGCGCATCTGCCCCTGCCGGCCTCGTCGCCCGAGTCGAACCCGATGGGGCTGGTCTGGCAGTACCTGCGCCAGAACAAACTCGCCAATCGGGTGTTCCGCGACGACAGGCAGATCGTCGAGGCCTGCTGCGGCGCCTGGAACCTCTTCGCCAACGACCCAGGACTCGTAACATCCATCCCATCGCGTGACTGGGCACAGGTCAACCTCTAGGACCGTTGGTATTCGCCCTCGGGAATAGGGCTTTCGTTGGCCTGTGACGGCTCAGGATTCACGTTCGAAACGAGCGACGTGATCAAAAACTCGGCGGACAGCAACAGAGTCATCGAAACCTGCAAGGGATCTCCATGAAGGGAGCTGTCGCCTTCGGGCACGGTCCACGACACGAGCT
>NZ_LWHQ01000022.1:184906-191444 GCF_001653715.1 Methylobacterium platani | reverse complement strand
TCACGAGGATCGTCCGCCCCTGGGGTCGGGCCGAGGTCGCGGTGTCGTGTACCGTGGCCTTCGGGTGTCCATATGCTCCCGGCCAGCTGCCTATATTGTTTATAGATGCCGGAATCTGGACTGGAATGCTGTTATTGACCTCCGGCGATCTGCTCGAGCCGCGCGCCCTCGTCCGGCCCGACACTGCGCCGTTCATGACCTCTATCACGACGCCATGCCGTCAGGCTCTCCCCGGACGATCCGCGCGAGGCCGAGGCGCGCGATCTCGCAGGGCTGGCGATGAATGTGACGAAACGTCATTCGGCATTTTTGGAGTAAACACAGCGCACCGCCTTCGGGCAATCCTGATCAGGGCACGTCGTGTCGGTTGTTGATTGGCATGCAGCAGATATTCTCAACCGTCAACCAATCGCCCCAGCAAGGATTCAGGCGTTGGCAGGAGCTGTTGAATGCGCAGCTCCTGCCGATCGAGATCGAGCGACTCGGTGACGGCCCTTTCCAAGCGACCTTCGACGCTGCTGCGGTCGGCCCGCTTCGCCTGTCTCGCGTCACCCAAGGCGCCTTCCGGTCCGAGACGACTGCGGCGGCCCATCGACGTTGCGACAAGGGTGATACGATCCCGGTGATCTTCAAGGAGCGCGGCGTGTCGACGACCGTGCAGGACGGCCGGGAATCCGTGCAGCGTGCGGGCGATATCCTGCTCCTCGACTGGCGGCCGAATGTCAGGACGACCCTGACGGACAGCCAGACCTTGTTCGTCGAGGTCCCGCGCGAGCGCCTGGAGATCGCGTTCGGCTCAACGCGGCGTTATCTCGGGCTGACGATCGGTGCGGATCTCGGCTCCACCCAGATGGCGACGGGCTTCATCCAGCAATTGACCCGGTTGAGCTCACAGCTCGCGCCGGATAGCGCGACCCGCATGGGGTCGATCGCCGTCGACCTGATCGTGGCCGGCGTCGCCGAGCGCCTGGCACAGGAGGTGCCCCGGCCGCTGCACGGCACCGTCGCGGTCCAGCGCGCCAAGGCCTACATCAAGGCTCATCTCGGCGATCGCAGCCTCGATCCGCCGACGCTCGCCGCCGCGATCGGCCTGTCGCTGCGCCGGCTGCAGGAGCTGTTCGCCGAGCGCGACAGCAACATCTCCGACTACATCTGGTTCCGCCGGCTGAGGACCGCGGAGAAGCGCCTGGTCGATCCCGGATGCGCCCACCTGTCGATCGGGGCCGTCGCGCAGAGCTGCGGCTTCGCCGATCAGGCGCATTTCTCGCGCCGCTTCAAGGCCCTGCACGGCATGACGCCGAGCGAGTACCGGGTCAGGCTCGCCACGCGATCGCGGCCGGATCTGCAGCACCTGCCGCTCCCGTCACGCTGACTTGGAAGACCGTGCTCAGGCGCCGCCCGCGCTCGAATCGTCTGATCGCAGCGTGGCCCGCCGGTACTCGCCCGGCGGCACGTCGAAGCGGCTCTTGAATTGGCGGCTGAATCGGGTCGGGCTGGGAAACCCGCAGCGCTCGGCGAGGACTGCGATCGAGAGATGCGCGTACCTCGGATCCGTGAGCCTGCGGGCGGCGAGGGCGAGCCGGCGCTGCCGGAGCCAGTCCGGGACGTCGCGCCCGCGCTCGTGGAACAGGTGCTGCAGATGCGGCAGGGAGACCCCGACCGCCGCGGCGATCCGGGCCGGGTCGAGGGTCGGGTCGCTCAAGTTGGCGGAGACGTAGGCCTTGGCCCGCTGCACCGTGACGTTGCCCTGGAGATCGCGCGGCGTACCCCGCCCCAGGCGCGCGGCGAGGCCGGCGACGATGAGGTCGGCGCCGATGCCGGCCATGCGGTCGGCGATGTCCGGTCCGAGCTGCTCGTGCATGCCGATCAGGTCGCTGAAGAAGGTCTGGACCAGGGACGTCTCTGGCAGGCTGCTCTCGACGATCAGACCTGCGTAGAGAGGCGCCGCACCAAGCACGCTTTCGACTGCCCTGCGGGGCAATTCGATGTAAATCGATCCTGTTTCCTCCAAATATTCAAACAGTGCAGGCTTGTCGCTGTCGAGCACGATCAGGTCACCGGGCTGCTGGATGGCGCAACGATCGTATTGGCTGCTGCGCGCCGTGCCGGACAGCCTGATGGTCACGCCCAGCTTGTCGTGCTTGTTGTGACGACGGATCGTCTGGGGCGTCAGACTCACGATCTGCCCACTCACGCTCGCTCGTGTAATCAGTAGATCGCCAATATCGGCCGCTTCCAGATGCGCGCTGAAAATCCCATTTCCGGCTTTTCTGATTTCGCTTGGCACAAAATGTTCGCGAGCGATTTCGCGATAAGTTTTAAATTTGTTGCGTGATTTCAGATCGTCCGACTGAAAAATCGTTCGCATTGGCATTCCTTACCAAGCCGTCCCGCTCGGAACCTCGGTCCGCGCGGGCGCATGGGCCGATTGGTCCGGCCCGTATGATCGATGCCGCTCCGGATCGGCCTGAGCGGAGATGGGCGTGTTCGGTCGGATACCCGATCGCTTGGCCAGGCCTGTCGGGACGTAGCCGGGTTTATCGATGAGCGCACACAGAGTCCTAAAACATTGTTGATGGTCGGCTTCCGCAACGTACCTCCGGTCTTGGATCTCGATTGGCGGTGGAAGCCGACCTTACGGAAGGCAGGCTCCTGGTCTTGCTGCGTCACGAAGTCGCGATGGCGCCGCGAGTGTCGGAATCATGCCCGGGGGGAAAGGCCGGGCTGCCGGACGACGTCAGTTTCCGCACTCGGCCCGAGATCGCCCTCGATCAGATCCGGGGTCGCCCTTGATGCCGGCATCCCAGGCGGGATCGTGCTGATGGATGCCGGCGTGCGAGGAGGATCGCGACGATGAGGGTGGTCATCGCGTCGCGCGGTCGCGCCCGGGCGGCGGCGGCCAGCCCGCGCATCCGCGTCGCGCAGGCCGCCGGCAGGGTCGTGCGGAACCGGGAGCCGGAGATCGCCGTCATCGCTGCACCGGTGCCATGCGCTTGTCGAAGAGGTCGAGGGCAAACGAAATCGCGAGCCTCAAGGACAGGCATGTCCCCATGAGGAGGTCGCAGCCGACGCGATACCGCAGATCCCAAGAGCCGACACCCACGATCTCATCGCGTCTCTCCCTCTTGCCGCCCGAACGCAGCACCCCGGTTCCGACCGCGCCGCTTCTGGACATATCGTACAGATCTGGATATAACGGCAAGCACGATTTCAAGCCGGCTTGCCGGAGAGTTTCGCCATGAGGTCCAGCAATTGCCGCGGCCGGAGACGCCGTGCCTCGGTGACGAGGGAAAGTCGTCGTCAGACGGCATGGCGGGCAGATGGGATGTCGCACGGTCGATGCGCCTGCCCTCTCGAACGATGATCCGCGTTTCAATCTGCGTAAAGCGCCCCGATGCGTGCGGGGATTCGACCTCTCATTCTCTCTTCCGGACGTGTGGCGCCAGCGGCGGTGTCGAGAGCCGTGTCGATCGGTCCGTCCCGCCTCGGGCCGAGGTGAGGCATGGCGATCACTCTGGACAAACCGTCCAGGAGTCACGCGATCGATGCGACCACGAGACCGCCGTATCCATCGCCACAACCGATCGCAGGTCCGATCGGGCGCAGCCGCCGCGATGGCGCAGAGGTCAAGAGCCGTGAGCAGGAAACCGCCGTCCCGAGATCAGAGGCAGGCGGGACGTGAGTCCCGCGATCTCCTCGAGCAGGTCAAGACCATCGCGCAGGGTCTCGGCGACACGTTCGCGCCGTTCTGTGAAGTGGTCGTGCATGACCTCACCGATCCGAAGAACGCGATCCTCGCGATCCACAACAACCTCTCGGGTCGTCAGGTCGGCCAGCCGGCGACGGAGCTCGGGCTCGCACGCATCGCCGACCCGGACTATCCTCAGGTCGTCGCGAACTACGCGAACACGTTCGCCGATGGGCGCCAGGCCAAGAGCACGTCGATCGGCATCAAGGGGCCTGACGGAACATATGTCGCCGCTCTGTGCCTGAATGTCGACCTGACGTTGTTCCAGGCGATGCAGAGCCTGGTCGGGCGGTTCACCCGCATCGAGACGCAGGACGGTACGCGCGAGTCGCTGAACCCTGCCGGCCCCGAGGCCATCCGGGCCCGGATCGACGAGTTCGCGGCGCAGCGCGCGACGACGCCCCGCGCCCTGAAGACCGATGATCGCCGGATCCTGCTGCGCGAGCTCAAGGATGCCGGATGCCTGCACGTGCGGCACGCCTCCGATGTCATCGCCGCCCATCTCGGAGTGTCCCGTGCCACGGTGTATGCCAGCGCCAAGTGAGGCCCACCTCCTCCTGCTCGCGGGTCCGCAGGTCCAGCCGCTCCTGACCCCGGACGCGGTCCTCGCGTCCGTTCGCGAGGCGTTCCTGCTTCACAGCCAGGGGCAGGGCCGCCTGTTCCCCGTCGTGCGCGAGCGTCTCGCCACCGGCGGCGTGTTCGGCATCAAGTCGGGCGACGTTGAGGCCCAGGCTCTGCTGGGCTTCAAGGCCGCCGGGTTCTGGCCGCAGAACCGGAGCCGTGGCGGCGAGCCGCATCAGGCGACCGTGATGCTGTTCGATCCGGCGTCGGGTCGGCCGACCTGCCTGATCGACGGCAACGCCATCACGACGGCCCGCACCGGCGCGGCCGGACGGCTCGGCCTGGAACTCCTCGCCCGCCCCGACAGCACCCGCCTCTGCGTCTTCGGGACCGGCATCCAGGCCAGGGTCCAGCTCGACCTGGCCCTGGACCTCCTGCCGGCCATCGTGGAGGTGCGTTACGCGACCTCCCGGGGGATTCCGGACCCTGCCTTCGAGGCCGCGCTCGCAGGCCGTTGCGCGGCGATCCACGTCACCGATCCGGATGCCGCCGTCGCCGCGAGCGACATCGTCATCACGGCGACGCCCGGCGGCGGCCCGCTCTTCTCCGCCGACGCGGTCCGCCCCGGGACGCACGTCAATGCCGTCGGCACGGACACCAGAGGCAAGCGCGAACTGCCGGCCGGCCTGCTCGGGCGGGCCCGCGTCTTCGTCGACGACCGCGAGCAGCACCGGCAGATCGGCGAGGGACAATGGGCGGACACGCACGATGTCGTCGAGTTCGGCGACCTCCTCGCCGGCACGGAGCCGATCGCCCGGACGGAGACGGATCTCACGGTGTTCGACATGACGGGACTGGCCCTGCAGGACCTGACGGTCGCCCGCATGCTCTACCGGCGCGCGATCGAGGAGGGGCACGGGACGCAGATCCCCTGGCCCTGGTGAGGGCGGCCCGGGTTTCCAGAGACGAAACGGCACCCTGACGATCACAGGCCATCCATCATGAAAATCGGGCTCTTGAATTGCGGCGGCACGATCACGGAGCGCTATCGCGACGACGGCACCATCGACCGCCTGCGGGCTCGCGACCTGGCCGCCTGGGTAGGGTCGACGGAATGGATCACGCACGACGTCGAGCCGGTCGACAGCTCCGAACTGGATTTCGCGTCGATCGGCCGGGTGCGGGAGACGATGCGGCAGGACCGCGAGAGCGACGCCTTCGTCCTCTGCTGCGGCACGGACGCGCTGGAGGATGTCGCCTACGCGGCAACGCTCCTGCTCGATCGCGACCGGCCGGTCGTCGTGACCGGCGCGGCGTTCCCGGGCGGCGCGGCCCATTCCGACGGGGCCCGCAACCTCACCGATGCGGCCACGCTTGCCCGCGCCCTGCCGCGGCGGACCGGTCCACTCGTAGCCTTTGCCGGGCGGATCTTCGACCCTGCCGCCATCGCCAAGATCTGGCCGCAGGCCCACCAGCCCTTCGGGCCGGAGACGGCGATCCGGGGCTGGATCGATGCCGATCTGGCGACGCTCACGGGCCAGGACGGCGGCACGGAGAGTTTCGCCGATCTGGACGTTGCGGATCTCGATGCCCGCGTGGCGATCGTGACGGAAACGTTCGGCCCCCTCGTCGGCTTCCCGGATGTGACGAGCCTCGACGGCATCGTCGTCGCGGGCAAGGGGGCGGGCGGCTTCTCGACCGGGACGCGAGCCATCCTGCGCCAAGCCGCGTCGTGCGTGCCCGTCATCCTGTCGACGCGCTGCCTTCACGGGTTCCGCGTGAACGCGGAGGTCGCCAAATACGCCTACGAGGATGCGAGTGCCCTCGGGCTGACGGTCGAGGGCTACGAGGGCCTCAATGCGTCGAAGGCGCGGATCCGGCTGGTCGCGGAACTGGGCCGCGCGAAAGCCCGCGGCGAACGGCTCGCCTGAGCGCGAAACGGCCGGGCTCGGCCCGGCGCGTGGCATCCCGACCTTCGTTCCTGGCGCCCCGAGAGTCGCCCGGGTCCGGCTCCCGACACCGAGCGGTGTGGGCGCCGGACCGGGGGCTCTCCTGCCTCCCGACCCGGGGACGGTCACCGGCCGTCAGGCTGAACCGACCGCGTCGTCGGTCGCCGGAACGGCCACCAGGCCGATCGTGACGAGGTGGGTCGATCTGTTCGGGCGGGGGCGCGGCGCTGGCGTGGCGGGCACGAACGGTCTCTCCTTCACCACGGTCCACGACACCGCG
>NZ_LWHQ01000022.1:0-184750 GCF_001653715.1 Methylobacterium platani | reverse complement strand
GAGCTCGTGTCGTGTACCGTGCTCCTTCACTCCCGGGGACGGGCAAGCCGCTGGGAAATCGGCGGAAGGCAGCGGGGCGCAGCGTCCGTCGAGCGCGCGGGCACCGACCGGCCGCATCCGACTGTCCATCCACCTGGACATTTCGTTTTATTTTGGATAAATTGACAAGAACGAGTCTCGGGCCTGACGCACAGGAGTCCGGCAATGACTGCCGCGAGTTACATCGATCCGCTGAATGGGAGGCTCTACCCCCTGAGCCAGCCGCGCTGGTGCTCGGACGATCGTACGCCGCTCCTCGTCACGCCGGGTTCCGGCATCTCGCGCGAGGATATCGTGCGCGGGACCCGCTCGCTCTGGCGTTACCGCGCAGCTTTGCCCGGCGACATCGCGGATCCGATCACGATGGGCGAGGGCTGCACTCCCCTCGTGCAGCGGCGCTGGGGCGATCTGCGCCCCTTCTTCAAGCTGGAGTGGTTCAATCCGACGAGCAGCTTCAAGGATCGCGGAACGTCCGTGATGCTGTCCTTCCTGCGCCAGCTCGGGATCGAAGCCGTGCTGGAAGACAGTTCAGGCAATGGTGGGTCTTCGGTGGCCGGGTTCGGCGCGGCTGGCGGCATCAACGTGAAGATCCTGGCCCCGTCCTACACCTCTCCCGCCAAAATCGCGCAGGTCGTGAGCTATGGCGCCGAGGTTCAGCTCGTCGATGGGCCACGAGAAGAATCCGAAGCGGAAGCCATTCGCCAATCCGAGCGGGTTTTTTATGCGAGCCATAATTGGCAGCCACTCTTTCTCGAGGGCACAAAATCGTTTGCTTACGAGATATGGGAGGATCTGGATTTCAAGGCGCCCGACAACATCATCATGCCGGCAGGAGCTGGCAGCAGCGTGCTGGGCTGTGCCTTCGGATTCCGCGAGCTGTTGAAAGCGGGCCAGATCACGAAATTGCCGCGCCTGTTCGTCGCTCAGCCGCTGAACTGCTCCCCGATCGACGCAAGCTTCACGGCCGGGGTCGATACGCCCGTGCCGCGCGACGTGCATCGGACGATCGCCGAAGGGACGGCAATCACCCGCCCGCTTCGTCTGCGCGAGATCATCGGGGCCCTGCGGGAGAGCGGCGGCGGTACCATCGCTCTGTCCGAGGACGAGATCGCCGCTGCCCTGCGTCGGCTGGCACGAAACGGGATCTTCGCTGAGCCGACCTGCGCGACGGCAGCCGGCGCCATCGACAAGCTGTTCAATTCCGGCACCATCACGGACCGCGAGACGACGGTGGTCATCATCACGGGAACCGGTCTCAAGGCCGCCTCGGCAGTGGCGGAATTCACTCGTTAGCATCACCGTTGCGGTTTTTCATTTCCCATTTCACAGCAAGGAGGCAGGCCGTTCATCGCCAGCGCCTGAACGACGGTTCCGGGCGGATCGGCGCCCATGGCCTCGTCGCGGGCGACGCGCAAGGCCGCCTCCAGCAACGCCCACGCCATGACGAAGGCGGTTTGGCGATGGCGGCTTGGCGACGGCGGCTTGGCGATGGCCCGCGGCGTGGAGCGCCCGGATCTCCCCATCCTGCGCGCGGATCTCGGCCGGATCGCGATTGCCCGGAGCGGATCGCTCGCCATGATCGCGACGTGGAGGTGCCGATCGGGGCGGCCGTCGAACAGCCGGCGATCGGCGTCACGATATTGTCGATGTCGCCCACCATGGGCGCGCTTGGAAAGTCGTCGATCGTGAGACGGAATGGCTCTTCCTCGGCGAAGCCGGGATCGTCCGTCGCATCGATACGCGCCCGGGCCGCCTGTCTCACGGAGTCCATCCATCGCGCCTTCGAGGCCGCCTTCGCCTGAAGCGAGAGGGGCGTGGCGCCGACGAAGAACTCAAGCGGGTAGAGTGCATCCGGCGCAGGCACGGTCCGGCTCGGCATCGGACGATTCGCACCACCTTACCCAGAGTTTTCGAACCCGTAGCGGCGGGATGACGGGGATACCGGATTCCCGCATCCCGGCGACGACCGGCTGGAGGTGGGCGAAGGTCTCACATCTCCTCGCGCGACACGACCCTGGCGCCCCGCTCCCACCCCGACTACCCTCCCGCCGGCTCGACCGACCGGAGATCAACGATGACGCCACCCGCCTCCCCTGCCGGCCCCGTCTTGCGGCTCGGCGACGTCGCCGCCCTACGGGCGCAGGTCCGGACCTGGCGCGAGGCCGGCGAGGGGGTGGCGCTGGTGCCGACCATGGGGGCGCTGCACGAGGGGCACCTCGCCCTGGTGCGGCAGGCGCAGGAGAGCTGCCGGCGGGTCGTGGTCAGCATCTTCGTCAACCCGACGCAGTTCGGCCCGAGCGAGGATTTCTCGCGCTACCCGCGCGTGCTGGAGGCCGACCTCGCCCTCCTGGCGCGGGCCGGGGCGGATGCCGCCTACCTGCCGGACCTGGGCACGATGTACCCGCCGGGCTTCTCCACCACCGTGACGGTGGCGGGGCTGACGGAGGTGCTGTGCGGGCCGCTGCGGCCCGGGCATTTCGCCGGCGTCGCCACGGTGGTGACGAAGCTCCTGCTGCAGGGCCTGCCCGACCGGGCCCTGTTCGGCGAGAAGGATTTCCAGCAGCTCCAGGTGATCCGCCGCGCGGCCCGCGACCTCGACATCCCGGTCGCGATCGAGGGCGTCCCGACGGTGCGGGAACCCGACGGCCTCGCGATGTCGTCGCGCAACCGCTACCTCTCGGACGAGGAGCGGCGGGCGGCGCCGGCGATGCACGCGGTGCTGCACCGGGTGGCCGAGGCCGTGCGCGGCGGCGCGCCGACCGCACCCGCCCTGGCGGAGGGCCGGGCCGGGCTCGAAGCGGCGGGGTTCGGGCCGGTGCAGTACCTCTCGGTCAACGACGCCGAGAGCCTGGCGCCGCTCGACCGGGTCGCGGGCCCGGCGCGGGTGCTGGCAGCGGCCCATCTCGGCCGCACGCGCCTCATCGACAACGTCGCGGTCTGAGGGGACCGCGACGCGGCGGGACCTCAGTCCCGCGGCGGGACCTCAGTCCCGCAGGAGCTCGTTGATGCCGGTCTTGGCCCGGGTGCCGGCATCGACGCGCTTGACGATGACCGCGCAGTAGAGCGACGGGCCGGGGGTGCCGTCCGGCAGCGCCTTGCCGGGCTGGGTGCCCGACACCACCACCGAGTAGGGCGGGACGCGGCCGTAGGTGACCTCGCCGGTGGCCCGGTCGATGATCTTGGTCGAGGCGCCGATATAGACGCCCATCGAGAGCACGCTGCCCTCGCCGACGATCACGCCCTCGGCCACCTCGGCGCGGGCGCCGATGAAGCAGTTGTCCTCGATGATGACCGGGTTGGCCTGCAGCGGCTCGAGCACGCCGGCGATGCCGGCGCCGCCGGAGATGTGGCAGTTCTTGCCGATCTGGGCGCAGGAGCCGATCGTGGCCCAGGTGTCGACCATCGAGCCCTCGCCGACATGGGCGCCGAGATTGACGAAGGACGGCATCAGCACCGCGCCGGGCGCGATGTAGGCGCCCCGGCGCACCACCGCGCCCGGCACCGCCCGGAAGCCGGCGGCGCGGAAGCGCGCGGCGTCCCAGCCCTCGAACTTCGACGGCACCTTGTCCCACCAGCCGCCGCCGCCGGGACCGCCCTCGATCAGCGCCATGTCGTTGAGGCGGAAGGAGAGCAGCACCGCCTTCTTGAGCCACTGGTTGACGTGCCAGTCGTGGTTGCCGGACTTCTCGGCGACGCGCGCCTCGCCGGAATCGAGCAGCGCCAGGGCGGCCTCGACCGCCTCCCGCACCGGTCCGCGCGTGTCGGCGCCGACGCCCGCGCGGTCCTCCCAGGCGGCTTCGATGGTCCGGGCGAGATCGGCATGCGACATGGGAGGCGTCCAGGCAGGAAGGGCGTTGCGGCGTCCCCTCTACCAAAGCTCCCGGGTTGCTGTCACGCCGGGGCTTTCCGCTGCTTTTAGGTAAGGTCGGCGGCCCGGCTGTCGGCGAAGGACCGGGTCAGGGCGGCGAGCTCGTCGGCGAGCGCGTCGTGGATCACCGCGGCAGCGTCGGGAAACACCTCGAGCACCCGGCGCATCACCGCCTGGGTGACGACCATCACCTCGACCGGAGCGCCGCCGGCCCGCGCGGTGGTCGGCCGCTCGCCCGGGAAGAACAGGGCGGTCTGGCCGATCAGCGCCGACGGGCCGGCCTCGATCGCGTCGCCGCGGGGCGAGCGCGGCTCCAGCACCACCGTGCCGCGGGTCACCACGAGGCCGCCCTCCGCGGTGTCGCCGCGGGAGAACAGCACGGCGCCGGGTTCCAGCCGCCGGCGCTCGGCCGCGAACGAGATCAGCCGCAGGGCGTCCCGGTTCATCAAGCCGAACAGCGGCGCCGCGGCCAGGATCGCGATGTCGTCGTCGAGCGCCAACGGCCCCGCTCTCCCCCTGCCGCGCCCGTGCGGCGTTCGGCCCCTGCGCAGTCTTCCGCATCCGTGCCGCCCGGCCAAGCTCTAGCCGATCCGCCGGCCCCGCACCATGCGCGAGCCGCCCCCGTCACATGCCCGCTCACACTTCTCCGGCGGGGCCGGGGCCCGGGAGGGAGCCTTCATGCGACCCACGCGGCGTCCTCGTGATCGGGCTGCGCCGCCACCCGGTTGCGCCCCTGGCGCTTGGCCTCGTAGAGCGCCGCATCGGCGGCCGAGAAGCATTGCCCGCCGGTCTCGCCCGCGACCGCCTCGGCGACGCCGAGGCTCGCCGTGACGGTGCCGCCCTCGTTGCCGACATGCGGGATCTGCAGCCGCGCCACCGCCAGGCGGATGCGCTCGGCCCGGGCGACGGCCGCGGCGCCGGAGACGCCCGGCAGCAGCACGGCGAATTCCTCGCCGCCGATCCGGCAGGCGGTCTCCTCCGGCTCGCGGACCTGGCGCGCCAGCACCCGGGCGACGGCGCGCAGGACCTCGTCGCCGGCGAGGTGGCCGTAGGTGTCGTTGTAGCGCTTGAACCGGTCGGCATCGAGGAGGACCAGCGAGAGCGCGCCGCCCTCGCGCGCCATCCGCTCGCGCGCCCGCAGGAAGGCCTCGTCGAAGTGGCGCCGGTTCGGCAGGCCGGTGAGCCCGTCGGTATGGGCGAGGCGGGCGAGGTCGTGGTTGGCCGCGACCGCCCGTTCCTCCGCGCGGCTGCGCCGCTCGAGCTCGCGCTGCAGCACCAGGGTCAGGGCGATCATGCCGCCGCACAGCACGGAGACCAGCGCGACGATCGCCATCGCCCGCGGGAGCCACAGGTCCGCGATGGCCTGCGTCGGCACCACCACGGTGGCGATCAGCGGCCGGTTGCCGATCCGGCTGTAGGTGAACAGCCCCTCGATCGCCTCGGTATAGCCGACGGCGACGAACTGGCCCGCGCGCGCCTCCAGGAAGTGCCGGAAATGCGGCGCGGACGCGAGGCTGCGGCCGATCGCTCCTTCCATCACCGGGCTGCGGACGAGGAGCTCGCCGCTCTCGCGGAAGAAGCCGATGCGGCTCTGGTCGCCCAGGCTGAGCCGTCCGAACAGCGCGTTGAAGTAGCCGATGTCGATGGTGCCGACGACGACGCCCGCGAAAGCCCCGTCGGCGTAGGAGAGGCGGCGGCTGAGCGGGATGACCCAGCGCCCGTCGGGCATCAGCCGGAACGGCTTGCCGATATACAGGCCGGCATTGTCCAGCGCCTTGTGGACGAGGAAGAAGTCGGCCTCGGGAAAGCCCAGCGGGCGGGGCACCACCGCGGTCGAATCGGCGAAGGCCCGCCCCTGCGCGTCGAGGGCCAGGATCGCCCCCAGGCCGTTCGCGGTCGCGGAGCGGTCGAACAGCACGAGCTGGCGCAGGTCCGGCGCGATGCCGTCGGCGTCCGGGTTGCGCAGGCCGTCGACCGCCGCCTCGAGCGACAGGTCGTAGAGCTCGATGTTGCGGTCGATCATGTGCTCGACCGATTCGAGCAGGTTCTGCGACACCCGCCCGACCTGCTCCCAGGCGCTGCGCCGCATCTGCATGACCATCAGGCCGGAGGCCGCGCCGATCACCAGGGTGACGGCGACGATCGACCCGGCCAGCGTCCGGGAAGCGGCGGAGCGCCGCCTGCGGGGTCGGGGATGCATCGGCGCTCCGTTGCGCAGTGCCTTCGATCCCCCCGGTTTATGACGGGAAATCTAAGATTGGGTTGCGGGCGCGCAAGAGCGGCGTGCCGTCGGGGCAAGGGCGCAAGGGTGGTGGGGGAGCGCCCGGACGACCGGGCCGGCGCCGCTACGGCAGCAGCTTGTAGCCGCCGCCCTCCGTCACCAGGATCGAGGCGGTGGCGGGGTTCGGCTCGATCTTCTGGCGCAGGCGGTAGATATGCGTCTCCAGGGTGTGGGTGGTGACCTGGGCGTTGTAGCCCCACACCTCGGCGAGCAGCGTGTCGCGCCCCACCACCTGGCGCCCGGCGCGGTAGAGGAAGCGCAGGATCGCGGTCTCCTTCTCGGTGAGCTTCAGCTTCGAGCCGCGCTCGCCGACCAGGAGCTTGGCGCCCGGGCGGAACGTGTAGGGACCGATCTGGAACACCGCGTCCTCGCTCGCCTCGTACTGGCGCAGCTGGGCGCGGATGCGGGCGAGCAGCACCGCGAGCTTGAACGGCTTCGTCACGTAGTCGTTGGCGCCGGCATCCAGCCCCTGCACGGTGTCGGAATCCGAGGTCTGGCCGGTCAGCATGATCACCGGGCCGCGAAAGCCGCCCAGGCGCATCTGCCGCACCGCCTCGCGCCCGTCGAGATCGGGCAGGCCGACATCCATCACCACGAGGTCGACCCGCTCGGCCGCGACCCGGTCCATCGCCCCGCGGGCGGTCTCGGCGGTCACCACCTCGAAGGCGTCCGACAGGGCGAGCTGCTCGGTCAGGGTGTCGCGCAGGGTCGGATCGTCGTCGACGACGAGCAGGCGGTGGGCGTTCGACATCGAACCGGCACTCTCGAGGAAGGCGGACGGGCGCGTAGGGACCGGCCGCCGGCCGACGCCACGATCCCGGACGGATCGCAGCCTGGCAGCGTTGCGGGGCAGAGTAGCGGAGCGACCCGCCGCGGCAAGGGCCGCGCTCCGGCCTGTCCACGGCGCCGACCCTGCCCGCCCCCTCAGCCGCGGGGCGGAAGCGGGCCGTCCGGGCGCGGCGGAGCGGGGCGCAGGTTGGTCGGATCGGCAAGACGCGGCCGCGCCACCGCGACCGGGCAGGCCTGGAGCCAGAGATAGGCCCTGAGCGCCAGCCAGGCATCCTCGAGGGCGCCGTGGCGCGCGCCGACCCGACGAAGGCCGATGCGCCGGCACACCGCGTCGAGGGCCGCCCTCCCCTTCTCGCCCCGGCGGCGATAGGCCTCCATCGTGCAGTAGACCTTGGCGGCGACCGGCGGCAGGCCGGCCTCGCGCAGCTCGCGGTTGACGAAGCCGAGATCGAAGGCGGCGTTGTGGGCGACGACGAGGTCGGCCCCCGCGAGAAGGTCGGCGAGGGCGCCCGCGTGCCGCCCGGCCGGCTCCTGGTGGCGCAGCAGCCAGTCGTCGTAGCCGTGCACCGCCTCGGCCATCGGATGGCTGGCGCGGCCCGGATCGAAGATCAGGTGGTGGCAGGCGATCTCGGGCCGGCCGGCGACGAGCGAGGCGGTCGTCAGCACGACGGCGCCGAAGCTCACCACCCGGTCGGTCTCGGCGAGGCCCGTGGTCTCGACGTCGAGCGCGACGAGGCGCGGCGGCAGCCAGGCGAGCCAGTCGGGGTCTGCGTCGGGCGGGGTCGGCAGGGTCGGCTCGGGCATGGCGGTCGGGCGTCTCGTGGAGGGCGCGCGGCATTCTCGGCCGGCCCGGCCCTGCTGTCACGGTCTCGACGCCGGCCGGGCCGGCGCCCCCTGCACCGTCTCGACGCCGGCCGGGCCGGCGCCCTGCACGGTCTCGACGGCGCCGGCGCCGGCGCCCTACAGATGACGGCCATGAAGCGCACCATCCTCCCGCGCCTGCGGGTCCGCCCGAACCCCCTTGACCGCCGCCGCGGCACCCTGATCGCCGGCCCGGTCCTGATTCCCTGCGCCCTCGGCAAGGGCGGCCAGACCCGCACGAAGCGCGAGGGCGACGGCGCCTCGCCGCGCGGGACGTTCCGGCTGCGCGGCGGCTTCTACCGGCCGGATCGGCTCGGGACCCGACCGCCGACCGCCCTCCCCTTGCGCCGCATCCGCCCGGACGACGGCTGGTGCGACGACCCGCGCGACCGGCGCTACAACCGGCCCATCCCCCTGCCCGCCCCCGGCCTCAGCGCCGAGCGGATGTGGCGCGACGACGGGCTCTACGACCTCGTGATCGACCTCGACTACAACCGCGGCCCGATCCGCCGCGGCCGCGGCAGCGCCATCTTCCTGCACGTCGCGCGGCCCGGCTTCACGCCGACCGAGGGCTGCGTCGCGCTGCGCCGGCCCGACCTCGTCCGGCTGCTGCGCCGCCTCGGGCCCGGCACGCGCCTGACGATCTGAGAAAGCTCTTCTCCGATCTCGCGGGATGAAGGGACAGGATTCCCTCGATCCCGCGATGCTGCGCAGCACAACGACGTCTTTGAATTTGGTAACGCTGCCACACTCGCGCTGCGAGAAAACATGCGCTAGGGTCCGGTTGCCACAGAAAAGCCTCATCGGACGCAGGGAGAGACGCATGCTCGACGCCTATACCGCGACCGAGATCGTTCGTGCTCGACAGATCCACGCGGCCGAGGGGGCCCGCGGCACCCTCTGGGACAGCTCCGCCCGCTACCGCGACGGGCTGCCGAATTCCCCCGTGCTGCTGACCGACGAGGACCGCGTCCGCTTCCTGGAGCAGGCGCGGGAGGAAATCCGCTGCCTGCACGCGAACTGACGCGGGCCTCCGCGCCGGCCCGTCAGCCCTTCGGCCGGCGCGCCCCGAAGATGGCGCTGCCGACCCGCACGTGGGTGGCGCCCATCTGGATCGCCGCCGGGTAATCGGCGCTCATCCCCATCGACAGGACCGGCAGGGCATGGCGGCGGGCGATCGCCGCCAGCAGGCCGAAATGCGCCGACGGGGGATCCTCCGCCGGCGGGATGCACATCAGCCCCGCCACCGTCAGCCCGTGCGTCTCGCGGCACTCGGCCAGGAAGGCATCGACCGCGCCCGGCGCCACGCCGCCCTTCTGCGGCTCCTCGCCGGTATTGACCTGCACCAGCAGGATCGGGTGCCGGCCGCTGCGCTGGACCTCCCTGGCGAGCGCCGCCGCGAGCGAGGGGCGGTCGAGGGTGTGGATCACGTCGAACAGCTCCACCGCCTCGCGGGCCTTGTTCGATTGCAGCGGGCCGATCAGGTGCAGCTCGATCCCTTCGGCCTCCTCGCGCAGGGCCGGCCACTTGGCCTTCGCCTCCTGGACGTAGTTCTCGCCGAACACGCGCTGCCCCGCCGCGATCGCCGGCCGGATGCCCTCGGGGGGAATCGTCTTCGAGACCGCGACGAGCGCGACGCTTCGCGGATCGCGCTCGCCGTCCTCGGCGGCCCGGGCGATCGCCGCGCGCACCTCGGCCAGATTTGCCATGACGGTCTGCGGGTCGATCATGACCGGCGCCTCTCCGCTTGATTGGTTGACCCTCGGGACCAAACCGTGTCCTAGTCCGCCGGCGCCGCGCCGAGCAAGCTCAACCGTTTGCGGCCGTGACGTTTTCCCTCTCCTCCCCTGCCGCCGGTGCTCACGGCGCCGGCGCCGACCGGTCGCAAAGACGCCGCCCATGGCCGAACGTTACAACGCGAAGGACTCAGAGCCCCACTGGCAGCAGGTGTGGGCCGACCGCGAGATCTTCCGCACCCGCAACGACGATCCGCGCCCGAAATACTACGTGCTCGAGATGTTCCCCTATCCGTCGGGGCGCATCCATATGGGCCACGTGCGCAACTACGCCATGGGCGACGTCGTGGCCCGCTACAAGCGCGCCAAGGGCTTCAACGTCCTGCACCCGATGGGCTGGGACGCCTTCGGCCTGCCGGCCGAGAACGCCGCGATGCAGAACAAGGTCAACCCGCGGGACTGGACCTACGCCAACATCGCGACGATGCGGGCGCAGCTGCAATCGATGGGCCTGTCGCTGGACTGGAGCCGCGAGATCGCGACCTGCGATCCGGAATACTACAAGCACCAGCAGCGGATGTTCCTCGACTTCCTGAAGGCCGGGCTCGTCTCGCGTCGCACCGCCAAGGTGAACTGGGATCCGGTCGATCACACCGTGCTCGCCAACGAGCAGGTGATCGACGGGCGCGGCTGGCGCTCGGGCGCGCTCGTCGAGCAGCGCGAGCTGACCCAGTGGTTCTTCAAGATCACCGACTTCGCCCAGGACCTCGACGACCGGCTCGACACGCTGGAGCGCTGGCCGGAGAAGGTCCGGCTGATGCAGCGCAACTGGATCGGCCGCTCGGAAGGGCTGGAGCTGCGCTTCGCGCTCGAGACGGCGCCCGAGGGCGCCGCGCGCGAGGTCACGGTCTACACCACCCGGCCCGACACGCTGTTCGGCGCCAAGTTCCTGGCGGTCGCCGCCGACCATCCGCTGGCCGCCGCGGTGGCGGCGGACAATCTGGCCCTGCAGGACTTCATCGCCGAGTGCCGGCGCATGGGCACCGCGCAAGCCGCGATCGACACGGCGGAGAAGCTCGGCTTCGATACCGGCCTCAGGGTGCGCCATCCGCTCGATCCATCCTGGACCCTGCCGGTCTACGTCGCGAACTTCGTGCTGATGGAGTACGGCACCGGCGCGGTGTTCGGCTGCCCGGCCCACGACCAGCGCGACCTCGACTTCGCCAACAAGTACGGTCTCGGCAACACGCCGGTGGTCTGCCCGCCGGACCAGGATCCGGCCGCCTTCGTGATCACCGACACCGCCTATGACGGCGACGGCCGGATGATCAATTCGCGCTTCCTCGACGGGATGAGCACCGACGAGGCGTTCAAGACCGTCGCCGACCGCCTGGAGGCCGAGACGCTGGACGGCGCCTCGGTCGGCAAGCGCCGGGTGCAGTTCCGCCTGCGCGACTGGGGCGTCTCGCGCCAGCGCTACTGGGGCTGCCCGATCCCGGTGATCCATTGCGACGCCTGCGGCGTGGTGCCGGTGCCGGTCGCCGACCTGCCGGTGCGCCTGCCGGAGGAGGTCTCGTTCGACGTGCCCGGCAACCCGCTGGAGCGCGATGCCGCCTGGCGCAACGTGCCGTGCCCGTCCTGCGGGGCTCAAGGCCGGCGCGAGACCGACACGATGGACACCTTCGTCGATTCGTCCTGGTACTTCGCCCGCTTCACCGCACCGTGGCTCGAGGACGCGCCGACCGACAAGGCGGTGGCGGATCACTGGCTCCCCGTCGACCAGTATATCGGCGGCATCGAGCACGCGATCCTGCACCTGCTCTATTCCCGCTTCTTCATGCGGGCGATGCGCCGGACCGGCTGGGCCGGGCACGACGAGCCGTTCGCGGGCCTGTTCACGCAGGGCATGGTGGTCCACGAGACCTACCGCGACGAGGCCGGCGCCTGGGTGCAGCCGGTCGACGTCAAGGTGGTGAGCGAGGACGGCGCCCGCAAAGCGTTTCACGTGAAAACCGACGCGCCGATCGCCATCGGGGCGATCGAGAAGATGTCGAAGTCGAAGAAGAACGTCGTCGACCCGGACGACATCATCGCCTCCTACGGCGCCGACACCGCCCGCTGGTTCATGCTCTCCGACTCGCCGCCGGAGCGCGACGTGATCTGGACCGAGGACGGCGTCCAGGGCGCCTCGCGCTTCGTCCAGCGCGTCTGGCGCATGGTGAGCGAGGTCGCCGAGGGCGGTGCGGAGCCGGCGACCGGCGACACCACGGCGGTGCTCAAGGCGGCGCACAAGGCCCTGGCGGCGGTCGGCGAGGACATCGAGCGCCTGCGCTTCAACCGCTGCGTCGCCCATGTCTACGAGCTGGCGAACAGCCTGCAGGAGGCGGTCGCCGCCGAGCGCGGCCGCGCGCCCTCCCCTGCCCTGCGCGAGGCGACCTTGATCCTTGTGCAGCTCATCGCCCCGATGATGCCCCACCTCGCCGAGACCTGTTGGCGCACGCTCGGGCAGGACGGCCTCGTCGCCGAGGCGGCATGGCCGGCGGTCAAGCACGACCTGCTCGTCGAGGACAGCGTGACGATGCCGGTGCAGGTCAACGGCCGCAAGCGCGCCGACGTCACCGTCCCGCGGGACGCCGACCAGGCGGCGGTGCAGGAGGCGGTGCTGGCGCTCGAGGCGGTGCAGCGGGCGCTCGAAGGCAAGCCGCCCCGCAAGGTGATCGTCGTGCCGTTGCGCATCGTCAACATCGTGGTCTGACCGGCCACTCCGTAAGCCCCGAGGACCCGGCGATCTGACGATCGCCGGGTCCTTCGCGTTCATCCCCGATTTTCACCGATCTCCAAGCTCCGGCCCTGCTGTCGCCGCAGAGATTCTTTAGAGCCTCGTCCCTATCCTGAGGGCCCGGGGGGCGCGGCCGAGAGGCATCGACATGCCCCCTTGGCAGGACTTCAGCGGAGCGGTAACCGCGTCAGCGTAGCGGTCACGAGGCAAGCGGTGGCAGGACGGACCTTCATGGCAGGCAGCACGGCGAAGACGGCGCGGAACCTCACTCTCGTCGCCACCCTGGCGCTCGGCCTCTCGGCCTGCTTCCGGCCGCTCTACGGACCGACCGCCTCCGGCGCGCCGTTGAGCGCGGTGCTCGCCTCGATCCAGGTCGATCCGGCGAAGACCGCGCAGGGCCAGGAGCGCCTCGGCCATTACCTGCGCAGCGAGCTGGTCTTCGACCTCGACGGATCGGGCCAGCCCTCGGAGAAGAAGTACCGCCTGACGCTGACGGCGAGCGAATCGGTACAGACGCCGATCGTCAGCTCGATCACCGGCCGGGCCGAGGCGGCGACGCTGGTCGGCACCGCCGCCTACAAGGTCCAGACCTTGGTCGGCGACCGTGTCGTGACCGAGGGCGTCGCCCAGGGCACCGCCACCTACGACCGCTCGGCCCAGCGCTTCGCCAGCCTGCGCGCCGCCCGCGATGCCGAGATCCGGCTGGCCAAGCTGCTCTCCGACCAGATCAAGACCCGGGTCGCCGCGATCCTGGCGACCCAGCCCTGAGCGCGGCCATGACCGCCGGAGGCCTATGGATGACCGCGGGAGGCTTGCGATGACCGCCGTCAAGGCCGGCGAGGTCGAGGGGCTGCTGCGGCGCGGCCCCGATCCGCGCATCGCCGTGATCCTCGTCTACGGGCCCGATACCGGCCTCGTCGCCGAGCGCGCGCGTCTGCTCGCCGAGAAGGCGGTGGACGATCCCGCCGACCCCTTCGCGTTGGTCAAGCTCGACGGCGACGTGCTGGCGAGCGATCCCGGCCGCCTCGTCGACGAGGCCGGCACGGTCGGGCTGTTCGGCGGCAAACGGGCGGTCTGGGTCCGCCCGGGCAGCCGCAACTACGCGCCGGCGGTCGACGCCGCCCTCAAGCAGGAGGGCGCCGACACGCGGATCGTGGTCGAGGCCGGCGATCTCGCCAAGTCGGCCCCCTTGCGGGTGATCTGCGAGCGCTCGCCCCGGGCGCTGGCGATTCCCTGCTATCCCGACGATGCCGGAACCCTGGCCGACCTGATCGAGCGGACGCTTCGGGCCGACGGTCTGCGCATCACCCGCGAGGCGCGCGACCTTCTCGCGAGCGGGCTCGGCGGCGACCGGCGGGCGAGCCTCGGCGAGATCGAGAAGCTCGCCCTCTACGCTCGCGGCCAGGGAGAGGTCGGGATCGACGACGTCGAGGCGATCGGCAGCGACGTGTCAGGATCGATGCTCAACGCGCTCATCGACGCGGCCTTCGCGGGCCGGATCGCCGAGACCGAGCGCAGCTACCGCCGCTTCCAGATCGAGGGGATGGACGCCTCGGTGATGCTCGGCAGCGCGTTGCGCCACGCCCTCACGCTGCTCGCCACCCGCCTCGACGGCGACGGCAAGAGCCCGGCCGCGATGGTGGCGGGCTGGCGCGGCCTGCATTTCCGCCGCCAGCGGATCGTCGAGACCCAGCTCGCCCGCTGGAGCCCGGCCTCGCTGCGCCGGGCGGTCACGCTGCTGCAGGAGGCGGTGCTCGCCGCTCGCCGGGCCGGCGGCGCGTTCTCGCACGCCGTGGCGGCCGATCTGTTCCTGCGGCTCGCCAGCGAGGCGGCGCGGCGGGGCTGACGGCCCCGCCCTCCCCTCGCATTGGCCGGCTACTCGCCGTGCATCTCCAGCCGGCGGCACAGGCCGTCGAGCTGGTCCAGGCTTGCATAGCGCAGGCGCACCTCGCCGCCCCCGCCCTTGGCCTCGATCGACACCACGACGCCGAGGACATCCTCCAGGCGCCGCTCGAGGGCGCGGGTGTCGGCGTCCTTCTCGATCGCGGCCTTGCGCGGCCGGCCCGGACGCGGCCCGCTGCCGGTCTGCTCGCCGGCGGCGAGCGACTCGACCTCGCGCACCGTCAGGCCGTCCTCGATCACCCGGCGGGCGACGCCCTCCGGATCCTTGACGGCGAGGAGCGCCCGCGCGTGGCCCGCCGTGAGCGCGCCGGCGACGACGTGGTTCTGCACGCCCGGCGGCAGCTGGAGCAGGCGCAGGGTGTTGGCGAGGTGGCTGCGGCTCTTGCCGATGATCTCGGCGAGCTCGGTCTGGGTGTAGCGGAACTCGCTCATCAGCCGCTCGTAGCCCGCCGCCTCCTCGATGGCGTTGAGGTCGGCGCGCTGGACGTTCTCGAGGATCGCGTATTCGAGCGAGGTGCGGTCGTCGATCTCGACCGTCACGACGGGCACGTCGTGCAGGCCGGCCCGCTGCGCCGCCCGCCAGCGCCGCTCGCCAGCGACGATCTCGAACGCATCCGGCAGGTTGGCCAGAGCCCGGACGACGATCGGCTGGATCACCCCGCGGGTGCGGATCGAGGCCGACAGCTCCTCGAGCTCGGTCTCGGCGAAGGTGCGGCGCGGGTTGCGCGGGTTCGGCCGCAGGAACTCGATCGGCACGCGCCGCTGGCCGGCCTTGGCCTTCTCGGGGACGGCAGCCGGGGTCTCCTCGCCGAAATCGCCGATCAGCGCCGCGAGACCCCGCCCGAGGCGCGGCCGCGCTCCCTCCTCCGCCATGCCCTTCATCCTCTCATCGACTCCCTAGCGGTTCAGGCGGCGGCCGGCAGGCGGCCTTCACGTTGGATGACCTCGGAGGCGAGCCGCAGGTAGGCCTGCGAGCCGGCGCATTTGAGATCGTAGAGCAGCACGGGCTTGCCGTGCGACGGCGCCTCGGAGACGCGGACGTTGCGGGGGATCATGGTCTCGTAGACCTTGTCGCCCATGAACTCGCGCACGTCGGCCACCACCTGCGCCGACAGGTTGTTGCGCGGGTCGAACATCGTCAGCACCACGCCCTGGATCGCCAGGCGCGGATTGAGGGCGCCCTTGACCTGCTCGACCGTGCGCAGGAGCTGGCTCAGTCCCTCCAGCGCGAAGAACTCGCATTGCAGCGGCACCAGCACCGCGTGGGCGGCGGCGAGCGCGTTGAGGGTCAGCAGGTTGAGCGAGGGCGGGCAGTCGATCAGCACGTAGGTGTAGCGCTGGTCCTCCGGCATCTCGCCGCGGTCGAGGGGCTCGAGCGCGCGACGCAGGCGCTGGGCCCGGTCGGGCGCGCTCGCCATCGCCATCTCGAGGCCGAGGAGGTCCATGGTCGAGGGGACGAGGGACAGGCGCGGTACGACCGTGACCTGCACCGCCTCGGCGAGCGTCGCCTCCCCGGCGAGCACGTCGTAGGTCGAGAGCCGGCGCTGGCGCCGATCGATGCCGAGACCGGTCGAGGCGTTGCCCTGCGGGTCGAGGTCGACGATCAGCACGTGCTCGCCGATCGCCGCCAGCGCCGTGCCGAGGTTGATCGCCGTCGTGGTCTTGCCGACGCCGCCCTTCTGGTTGGCGAGCGCGATGATGCGCAGGGGCCGCGGGCTATCGCTCGCCTGTGCCGCTTGGGGGTCCGCGATCATGGGAGAAGGCCGCTCACGCTGGAGACGCGGACGATTCTGGCTTCAGAATCGGTCCGGCTCGGGATCAGATCCGCGTCGAACTTCCACCTTTCCCCCGCCTCCGTCAATTCGGTTAAGACATCACGCCCTTTCGGAAAAAGTCCGCTGGCGCCGTTTTTCAACAGCGGTTCGGTCCAGGCGAGGAGCTGCGACAGCGGCGCGAGGGCCCGGGCCGTCACGATCTGCGAATCAGCGAAGCGCGCGATCACCGTCTCGATCCGGGCGACGTGGATCCGGGCCGGAGCACCGGTGAGGCGAACCGTCTCCTGCAGGAAGGCGCCCTTGCGGCCGTTGCTCTCGACGAGATCGACGTGGAAGCCCGGTCGCTCGCGCCCGGCGATCGCCAGGATCAGGCCCGGGATGCCGGCGCCGCTGCCGAGATCGAGCCAGCGCGTGGCCTGCGGCGCGAGGGCCAGGAGCTGCAGCGAATCGGCGATGTGGCGGCTCCACACATCGGCCAGGGTCGAGGGGCCGACGAGGTTCTTGATCGATTGCCAGCGGGTGAGCTGGGCGACGTAGAGATCGAGAGCCGCCGCTGTTTCACGTGAAACGCCGGCCTCGCGCAGGACGATATCGCGGGAGACGGCCCTCGAGCCGGAGGCATGCATCGTCATTCCGCAGGAACCTGCTGCACGGAAGCACCGCGGCGCGCATGGGCCGCCAGGAGGGTGAGGGCGGCCGGCGTCACGCCCTCGATGCGGGCTGCCTGTCCGAGGGTGAGAGGACGGACCGTATCCAGCTTCAGCCGCAGCTCGTTGGAGAGCCCGGCGATGCTGCCGTAATCAAGCAGGGCCGGCAACGCAACCGCCTCGTCGCGCCGGAACGACGCGATGTCGGCCCGCTGCCGGTCGAGATAGACGGCGTAGGTCGCGTCGGTGCACAGCCGGTCGGCGAGGGCAGGGGGGATCGTCCCCAGCTCGGGCCAGACCGCGGCGAGCCGGTCCCAGCCGATCTCCGGGTGGGAGAGGAGCTGGAATGCCGAGCGCCGGATGCCGTCGCGGTTAAGGGCGATGCCGTGGCGCTGGGCCTCGGTCGGCGTCAGGCTCAAGCCGTCGAGCCGCTGCCGCGCCTCGGACAGGGCCCTGCGGCGCGCAGCATCATGCGCCGCGCGGATCGCGGACACGCAGCCGAGGGCGAGGCCGCGGCCGGTCAGGCGCTCGTCGGCATTGTCGACCCGCAGGCTCAGCCGGTACTCGGAGCGCGACGTGAACATGCGATAGGGCTCGCTGACCCCGTGGGTGACGAGGTCGTCGATCATCACGCCGAGATAGGACTCGGCGCGGTCGAACACCGCGAGCTCGGCCGCTCCGGCGAGGCGCGCCGCGTTGAGCCCCGCGACCAGCCCCTGGCCGGCCGCCTCCTCGTAGCCGGTGGTGCCGTTGATCTGGCCGGCCAGGAACAGGCCGGCGATGCGGCGGGTCTGCAGCGTCGGGTCGAGCTCGCGCGGGTCGACGTAATCGTACTCGATGGCGTAGCCCGGGCGCAGGATCGCTGCGCGCGCGCAGCCGGGCAGCAGACGGACGAGACCGTGCTGCACGTCCTCCGGGAGCGAGGTCGAGATGCCGTTCGGGTAGACGGTCGGATCGTCGAGGCCTTCCGGCTCCAGGAAGATCTGGTGGCCGTCGCGGTCGCCGAAGCGCACCACCTTGTCCTCGATCGACGGGCAGTAGCGCGGCCCGCGGCTGCTGATGCCGCCGGAATACATCGCCGAGCGGTGCAGGTTGGCGCGGATCAGCGCGTGGGCGGCCGGACCGGTCCGGGTGATGCCGCACTCGACCTGGGGGGTGGTGATCCGCTCGGTCAGGGTCGAGAACGGCACCGGCTCGTCGTCGGCCGCCTGCTTGTCGATCCCGTGCCAGTCGATGGTGCGGCCGTCGAGCCGCGGCGGCGTGCCGGTCTTGAGCCGGCCGAGGGCGAAGCCGTGCCGGTCGAGGGTCGCCGACAATCCGAGGGCCGGGCCTTCGCCCATGCGGCCCGCCGGCGTCGTGACGTCGCCGATATGGATCAGACCGCGCAGGAACGTGCCGGTGGTCAGCACCGCGGCACGGCAGGGCAGGGCACGTCCGTCGGCCAGGACCGCGCCGGCGATCCGCCCGTCGCGGATCGTCAGGTCCGCCACCTCACCCTCGACGATCGTCAGGTTCGGCGTCGTGGCGAGCGCCTCCTGCATCGCCCGGGCGTAGAGCTTGCGGTCGGCCTGGCTGCGCGGTCCGCGGACGGCCGGGCCCTTGCGGCGGTTCAGCAACCGGAACTGGATACCGGCGCGGTCGGCCACCCGGGCCATCAATCCGTCGAGGGCGTCGACCTCGCGCACGAGGTGGCCCTTGCCGAGGCCGCCGATCGCCGGGTTGCAGGACATCGCCCCGAGCGTATCGCGGCGGTGGGTCACGAGGGCGGTGCGGACGCCGTAGCGCGCGGCGGCCGCGGCGGCCTCCGCGCCCGCGTGCCCGCCGCCGACGACGATCACGTCGAAGGGGGAGGAATCGTCAGAGAGCATGAGGTGATTAGGGGGTGAGCGGCGGCGGCGTCAATCGCGTCGTCGGGTTCGTCGGCGTTTCACGTGAAAACACCGCGGAGCCGCCACCTACTTGCCGATGCAGAAGCTCGAGAACAGCCGATCCAGCATCTCCTCGACCCCGACGCGACCGGCCACCTCGCCGAGGGCGCGCACGGCGAGACGGAGATCCTCGGCTACCAGTTCCGCCGGGAGACCGGCTCCCCCATCGACCCGGTCGAGGTGATGGAGGCAGCGTTCGAGGGCGAGACGCTGGCGCTCGCGGGTGATCAGCGCGTCGCCGGCGCCGAGGCCGATCTCGGCCTGCCGCTCGATCTCGGCGAGAAGCCGGTCGAGCCCGAGCCCGGACGACGCCGAGATGGCGATGCCGTCGGCCGAGGCCGGGCCCGGCAGATCGGCCTTCGTGGCGATGGTGAGGACCGGGACGGACAGGGGAGGGGGCGCCGTACCGCCGGGCTCGCGCAGCCACAGAACCAGATCGGCCTGGGCCATGCGCCGACGGCTGCGCGCCACACCCTCGGCCTCGATCGCGTCGGTGCCGTCGCGCAGGCCCGCCGTGTCGACCAGCAGGACCGGCAGCCCACCGAGGTCGCAGCGTACCTCGATCGCGTCCCGCGTCGTTCCGGGGATCGCCGAGACGATCGCGGCGTCGCGCCGGGCGAGCGCGTTGAGCAGGGTCGACTTGCCGGCATTCGGCGCACCGGCGAGCACCACGGTGAACCCGTCGCGCAGGCGCTCGCCCCGGCGGCCGTCGGCGAGGGCGGCGCGGATCGCATCGCGCACGCGGGACGACGCGGCACGACCGGCCTCGCTCAACGCCTCGTCGTCGACGTCGCCTTCGTCGGCGAAGTCGAGGGCGGCCTCGGTCCCGGCGAGCACGTCGAGGAGGGCGTCGCGCCAGCCCTCGACGGCCCGGCCGAGGGCGCCGTCGAGCTGGCGCACCGCCTGCCGCCTTTGCGCCTCGGTCTCGGCGTCGATCAGGTCGGCGAGTCCCTCGACCGCGGTCAGGTCCATGCGGCCGTTGAGGAAGGCCCGGCGGGTGAAGGCTCCGGGCTCGGCCGGCGCGAGGCCGGGCATCGCCCCGAGGCTGCGCAGCACGGCCGCCCGCACCGCCGGACCGCCGTGGCAATGCAGTTCCGCCATGTCCTCGCCCGTGGCGGTGCCGGGGCCCGGCAACCAGGCTACCAGGGCGTGATCGAGGATGTCTCCCGTCGCCGGCTCGCGCAGGGTGCGCAGCGACAATCGCCGAGCCGCCGGCAGCGGCGCCCGGATCAGCGCCGACAGGGCCGGGCCGGCCTGCGGACCGCTGAGGCGGATGACCGAGACGGCGGTTCGGCCGAACCCGGTGGCAGGGGCGTAGATGGTGTCGGAAGGGAGCATCGGGTCGCGTCGCGAGGGGAGGGAACGGGCGAACCGCGACGAACCGCGCCTCGCGGCGACCGGGCTAGCACGATCCGGCGCCGGCGCGAACGGATCGGGCGCGCCGCGCGTCGACCACCGGGAACCGCGAGCGGGGGAGGGTGGGACGGCCGGGCCGGCGCAGGCCGCCGGCTCGCAGGTGCCGTTACGCCGCCGACAATCACCATCGTCGACGCGACGCCGGGCGCAAGCGTCGCTGCCCCGATCACCCGACGACCGGAGACCTTCGCCGAAACGAAAACGGCGCCCCTCCCGGGGCGCCGCGCATCGTGCAGCACTCGCGACGAGCCGGTCGCGTCAGGTGTTCATCGAGTCGAAGAAGTCGCCGTTGCTCTTGGTCTGGCGCAGCTTGTCGAGCAGGAACTCGATCGCGTCGGTGACGCCCATCGGGTTGAGGATGCGGCGCAGCACGTAGGTCTTCTTGAGCGAGTCCGGCGGGACCAGCAGCTCCTCCTTGCGGGTGCCGGAGCGGGTGATGTCGATCGCCGGGAAGATGCGCTTGTCGGAGACCTTGCGGTCCAGGATGATCTCGGAGTTGCCGGTGCCCTTGAACTCCTCGAAGATCACCTCGTCCATGCGCGATCCGGTATCGATCAGCGCGGTGGCGATGATGGTGAGCGAGCCGCCCTCCTCGATGTTGCGGGCGGCGCCGAAGAAACGCTTGGGCCGCTGCAGGGCGTTGGCGTCGACGCCGCCGGTCAGCACCTTGCCGGAGGACGGCACCACGGTGTTGTAGGCGCGGCCGAGACGGGTGATCGAGTCGAGCAGGATGACGACGTCGCGGCCGTGCTCGACGAGGCGCTTGGCCTTCTCGATCACCATCTCGGCGACCTGGACGTGGCGGGTCGCCGGCTCGTCGAAGGTCGAGGCGATCACCTCGCCCTTCACCGAGCGCTGCATGTCGGTGACCTCCTCCGGCCGCTCGTCGATGAGCAGCACGATGAGGTAGCACTCGGGGTGGTTCAGGGTGATCGACTGGGCGATATTCTGCATCAGCACCGTCTTGCCGGTGCGCGGCGGCGCCACGATCAGGGCGCGCTGGCCCTTGCCGATCGGCGCGACGATGTCGATGATCCGGGGCGAGAAGTCCTTGCGGGTCGGCTCCGACAGCTCGAGCTTGAAGCGCTGCGTGGGGAACAGCGGCGTCAGGTTGTCGAAGTGGACCTTGTGCTTGATCTTGTCCGGGTTCTCGAAATTGATCGTGTTGACCTTGAGCAGCGCGAAGTAGCGCTCGCCGTCCTTCGGGCCGCGGATCGGGCCCTCGACGGTGTCGCCGGTGCGCAGGCCGAAGCGGCGGATCTGCGTCGGCGAGATGTAGATGTCGTCCGGGCCCGGCAGGTAGTTCGAGTCGGAGGAGCGCAGGAAGCCGAAGCCGTCCTGCAGCACCTCGACCGTGCCGGCGCCGATGATCTCGACGTCCTTGGCAGCGAGCTGCTTCAGGATCGCGAACATCAGCTCCTGCTTGCGCATGGTCGAGGCGTTCTCGACCTCGACCTCCTCGGCGAAGGCGAGCAGCTCGGTCGGCGTCTTCGACTTGAGGTCCTGCAGCTTCACCTCGCGCATGGCGGGGGCGGCCGGGGTCTCGAGCGGGGCGAGAGTATCTTCGATCATGGGATATCGGGGTGCGGGGGCGAAGCGGGGAGCGTCATGTCCGGGCGGATCCGGCCGCCGCAGGACGCGGCGTTGAGCGGAAAGCAACGGGGTGGCCGAGGCGTGCACCGGTCGCGAAGTCGTCGCCTGATTGTCCCGGAGGTCGCGAGGGGGAGCCTGTCGGCCCGTATGCGACGTGACGTGACGATGGAGGAGGGAACGACTTTATGTAACGGGTCCTCGGCTTCGACTCAAGTCCCCGGCGGGGAAAAGTGAGGGGCACGCGGTGCGGCGGCAGCGAAGCAGACGGCGGGACCCGGCACGGATGCCCTGGCCGCGCCCAAAGCACGGTCGAACTATCGGGTCGTTCATCTCCTGCGTGCATTAACATTTGGAAAGTCCGGTTGCGAACACAGGACTGACGATCGTCATCGTTCGCGTCGCTCATGGGCAATCCAGCGGCGAGCCGCGAGCTTCCGTAACAGTAAGGTGCAGTCTTGGCGGCGGGGAGACGTGAGCCCTCGTCGGTGCCGGTCGGCGATCTAGCGCCGCCGCAGGCGGATGTAGAGGGCCCCGCCTCCGCCGTGATGGTGAGCGGCCTCCTCGAAACCGAGGACCAGCGGGCGCAATTCCGGCAGGCGCAACCAGTGCGGAACGCTGCGGCGCAGCACGCCGCGCTCGGCATAGGGGTCGTCGCCACCGGCGCCCTTGCCGGTGACGACCAGCACCACCGCGTGGCCGGACGCCCGGGAGCGGTGCAGGAAGCCGATCAGGGCGGCATGGGCCTCGGCCTGGCGCAGGCCGTGCAGGTCGATCGACGCATCGACGCTGCGCGAGCCGCGGCGCAGGCTCGTGCGCACCCGGCGCTCGAGGGGCGCGAGCGGCAGCAGGGGCGGCGCCGGCGCCGGGCTCGGGGGAGCCTTCTGCGGCGCCTTGCGCGGGGCCGGACGGACGGGCCGGGCCTTCGCGGAAGCCGGCGGCGGCGCGGGGGCGGGCTCCTGCGGCGGGGGAGGGGAGGGCGCGGGCGCGACGGGCGCGGGCGCCCGCCCGCGCAGGGGGGTGATCAGGCGGGCGATCTCGGCCCAGAGCCGGCTCTCCTCGGCGGAGAGCCGGCGCATCCGCCGGGGGCGACGCGGTTCGGTCACCGGGCGGCTCCTGCGGCCGCCGGCCTCGGCAGCAGCACGACGAAGCGGGCCGGATCCCGCAGCAGGCCCGCCGTGGCGCCGGCCCGGGCGCCGGTGCCGAGATAGAGATCGCCGCGGGCGGGCCCGAGGATCGCCGAGCCGGTATCCTGCGCCACCACGAGGCGGCGCAGCGTCGTGCTGCCGCCGTCGGGGTCCGGTAGCGCACCGTCGAGCCAGAACGGCAGCCCGTAGCGCCACAGGGTGGCGTCGACCGCGAGGCTGCGCCCTGCGGTGAGCGGGGCGCCGGCGGCGCCGCGCGGACCCTGCCCCTCCGGGACGCCGTCGTCGATCCGGAAGAAGATGTAGGAGGCGTTGCGGCGGATGAGGTCGCGGGCGATCTCCGGATTCGCCCGCAGCCAGCCGGTCCAGCGGGCCAGCGTCAGCCCTTCGAGCGGCAGGTGGCCGCCGGTGACGATCAGGCGGGCGACCGAGGTGTAGGGCCGGCCGTTGCGGCCGTCATAGGCGAGGCGCAGGGAGCGGCCGTCGGTGAGGCGCACCCGCCCCGAGCCCTGGACCTGCAGCACCAGGAGGTCGACCGCGTCGCGCAGCCAGAGGAGCGGCCGGGCGCGGGCGCCGAGCGCCCCGTCCTCGATCGCCGCCCGGTCCGGATAGGGCCGGAAGGCGTCGCCGTCGCGGCGCGCGGCGCGCAAGGCCGGATCGAGGCCGGGCCGGGTCTCGCCGGGATCGAGCGAGACGAGGTCGTCGGGGCGGGCGAGGACCGGCACGGTGAAGTCGGCGCTCGGCACCGCCGATCCGACGAGTTCGGGCTCGAAATAGCCGGTGAGGAACCCGGTCGTGCGCTCGGCCGCCGCGTCGCGCTCCGGCCGCAGGACGCGGTAGGCGGCGAAAGTCCGCTCGAAGAAGGCGTGGGCCTCCTCCGGCGCCACGCCGCCGGCGGCGGCGCAGGCGCCGGCGAGGTCCTGGCTCGGCGCGCCCGCCGCCGCCTCGGCGAGGACCGGGCCGGTGGGCGCCGCGCAGGTCGCCCGGAAGGTCGCCAGCGCCGCGGCGAGGTCGTCCTCGGCGAAGCCCGGCAGGGCGGAGAAGGGAACGGGCTCGAGCACGGCCTCGCCGATCCTCAGGGGCGCGGCACCGGCGGGACCGGCGGCGCCAGCGAGGAGAAGGGCGGCCAGAAGGGCGGCAGAGGGGCGAGCGAGGCGAGTTTGGCCGAGGGCCGGCGGCATGGGCTTGATGGGCTCCGGCCCCGGATAAGTCGGTGTTCGGCGAGGGGCGCCTTGCGGCGGCGCCCCATTGTCGTCGATGGCCGGTGGCCGATCAAGCCGCCGGCGCGGGCCGGATCAGTGACCGGCCTCGGTGGCGACGAGCTGCCAGTTCGGATCGCGGCTGCCGAGCGTGCGGGCGAAGGTCCAGACGTCGGTCACGTCGACGACCTTCTCGGGGCTGCCGTCGACCACCTGCCCCTGCGGGCCGCGGGTGGCGGTGATGAGCTTCGAGAGGTAGCGCACGGTGACCTGGGCGACGCGGTTGCGCACGTCGACACCGACGATCTCGGCCCGGTCGATCGACACGAAGGTGGTCTCGACGGTCTGGCCGGCACGCTCGCGGCCCTGGATCGCCCGCTCGAACCCGTCCGCGACCTCGCGCGAGAGCAGGGTCTTGAGCGTCTTGCGGTCGCCCTTGGCGAAGGCCGTGACGATGGTCTCGTAGGCGACCTTGGCGCCGTCGGCGAAGGCGCGGGGGTCGAAGTTCGGCTCCTGCTGCAGGATCTGGTCGAGGCCGCGGGCGGCGGGCGAGTTCGGCTCGACCACGCCCTTCCAGTTGCGCGGCACCGCGGTGGCGACCGGCGCGGCCGCGGCGGCGCGATCGGGACCGGCGCCCGGCAGCCGCACCACGTTGTCGCCGTCGCGCGGGGCGGCCGGCGGCTCCTCGCGGCGGGCGAGCGGGTTGAACGGCGGCCGCTCGCTCCCGGTCTTCTGACCGAGGACGGAGCGCAGCTTCCAGATCACGAAGACCGCAAGCCCGAGGAAGATGAGGGTCGTAAGGTCGAGGGAATCCTGCATCATCGATCCGATCGTGGCGGCTTCTACGCGGAGCATCCCTGACCGCGCCGGCACAGCGTGCGACGTCTCCGGGGCCGTGGCGGCTGTGGCACCGGGACGGAAGCGTGGCAAGCGCCCGGCCGGCGCCGCGCCGCGGGCCTCCCCCACGATATGGGGCCGGGGCCCCGCCGTATCCAGGCACCCGAGCCAGGCACTTGCGATCCGGGCACCGGCGCACGCCGACGCGCCGATCCGCGGGGCCGATGCCCGTCGGCGCCGGCCGCATCGCCCCGGCCGGGACCGGCTTGCCGCAGGGTCAGGGAGGCGGGAGGGATGATCGGCAGCTCTGCTTGTTCGCGGGTGAAGGGCATGATAGCGGCAACGCCGCCGTCGCGCGCGCCGATTTTCGCGCCAGCGTTGCGGCGGTCCGTCGTCACGTCCAGTCCTCGAAGGAAACTCCGCCATGGCCGACTCCCCGGTTCCGAACGGCAACGGTGGCGCCGCGGCGCAGCCCGACGATTTCACGCCGACCCTGAACGCGCTGGCCCAGTACGCCAAGGATCTCTCCTTCGAGAACCCCAACGCGCCGCGCTCCCTGCAGCCGCAGGAGCAGGGCCCGCAGATCAACATCCAGGTCAACGTCAACGCCAAGCAGCTCGCGGAGGAGGACTTCGAGGTCGACCTGCGCCTCGAGGGCGACGCCAAGATCGGCGCCGAGGTGCTGTTCGCGTTCGAGCTGACCTATTCGGGCATCTTCCGCCTGCGCAACATCCCGCAGGACCAGATGCACCCGGCGGTGATGATCGAGTGCCCGCGGCTGCTGTTCCCGTTCGCCCGCCAGATCATCGCCGACGCGGTGCGCAACGGCGGCTTCCCGCCGCTCTACATCGACCCGATCGACTTCGTCGGCCTCTACCGCCAGAAGGCCGCCGAGGCCCAGGCCCAGGGCGGCATGGCGTAAGCTGCCGGCGACGCGGGCCGGCCGCCCGGCCCGCGTCGCCGACGGGACTGTTTCACGGGAAACGCGGCCGTTTCCCGACCCCGCGCGACGTCACTCGCCGAGGACCGGCACCAGCGACCCCACCAGCAGCCCGGCCATCGCGAGGTTGAACAGCCGCACGGCCTGCCGCGTGCGCAGCACCCGGGCGGTACCGACGCCGATCAGGGTCCAGAGCGCGATGCAGGGCAGGGCGACGATCCCGAACAGGGCGGCGAGCCCCAGCGTCGCGGCGAGGGACGCGCCCTCCGCGCCGCCCGTGTAGGTGGCGAGCGCGCCCGCGGCGATGATCCAGGCCTTCGGGTTCACCCACTGGAACAGGGCCGCCCGCACGAAGCCGAGGGGCCGCCCGGACGCACCGGCCTTCGCGCCCGGCTCGGCCGGATCCGGATCGGCGCGCGCGATCGCCCAGGCGAGCCGGAGCAGGTAGGCCGCCCCGACCCATTTCAGCACGGCATGCACCCGCGGATCGGTCAGGAGCGGCAGGCCGGCGGTGCCCAGCACGACCAGCATCGCCGGGAAACCCACCGCGATGCCGAGCATGTGCGGCACGGTCCGGGCGAAACCGTAGGTGGCGCCGGAGGCCACCACCATGGTGTTGTTGGGGCCGGGCGTCGCCGACATCGCGACCGCGAAAGCGCTCGCCGAGAGAAGCCAGGTCCAGTCCACGATCATCCCTCCCGGTCGCGCCCTCGAATCGCCGTCGCGACGATACACGCCCGCGCGCCCGTCATGCCGGGAAAGCGGGCGCAGGGCGACCATCCCGCACTCTGCTGCCGGGCGGCCGGGCTGATCGCACCCGCGATCGGGCGACGGTTCCGAACCCTGGGGCAGGCGACCGCAGGAGCGTCGGGCGGCCGCCCCCTGGACTCCCGACCCCGGATCGGGCGATGGGGACCTCTCCCGAGACGAGCGACGAGTGGGAAGACGACGGGATGGCGTACTGGCTCTACAAGTCCGAGCCCTCGGTGTGGTCGTGGGACGCCCAGGTCGCCGCCGGCGAGGCGGGGACCCACTGGAACGGGGTGCGCAACCACGTCGCCCGCAAGAACCTCGAGGCGATGCGGCTCGGCGAGCAGGGCTTCTTCTACCATTCGAACGAGGGCAAGGCGGTGGTCGGCATCGTCGAGGTGATCCGCACCTACTATCCCGACCACACCGACGAGAGCGGCCGCTTCGGCATGGTCGACCTCAAGGCGGTCGCGGCCCTGCCCCGGCCCGTGACCCTGGAGGCGATCAAGGCCGAGACGGCGCTGCGCGAGATGGTGCTCGTCAACAATTCGCGCCTGTCGGTGCAGCCGGTGACCGAGCACGAATGGGCGCTGGTGCGCCGCATGGGGGGCCTGTGAGGGGGCGGGCGGGGGCCGGCGCGTGAGGCGCCTCCTCGGCGCGACCCTGCTCGCCCTCGGCGGCACCGGGCTCGGGCTCGGGCTCGGCGCCGGGCCGGCGCAGGCGCAACGGCCCAAGCCCCCGGCTGCGGCCAAGCCGCTTCCCGAGAAGCTCGTGACCTGCGGGGCGCTGTCGAACCTGCGCATCCTGATGGCCGAGACCGGCGGCGATCCGGCGGCGATCAAGGCGCGCCTGGCCGATCCGAAGGCCGACCAGCTCGGCTGCACCCGCATCGGGCGCGACCGGGTCGAGGGCAATGCCGAGCGGGTCGTGATCGGCGGCACCGCCTACGATTGCCTGAAGGTGAAGGAATCGAGCCTGTGCCGCTGGACCCTGTCGGGCGTGCCGGCGGAGGCGCCGTGAGGCGCCCCGCCGGGCGGGGTCAGACGCTCCAGTACGGCGTCGCGTTGAAGTAGCGGTGGACGTGCTCCTCCCACTGCCGGTCGTAGGAGGGGTCGTTGCCCTCCGCCGAGGTCGGCGGGGCCGAGCGCAGCTGCTCGTCCGAGACGTCGAGGACGTAGGCGTCGAGCTCCGGGGCGAAGCGCAGGGTCGACCACGGGATGGTGTAGTAGCCCTCGCCGATGCCCAGGAAGCCGCCGAAGCTCATCACGGCGTAGACGACCTGGCCGGTGGCCTTCTCGATCATCAGGCGCTCGATGCGGCCGATCCCGTCGCCGTTCGGGCGCCGCACGGCGGTGCCCTCGACGCGGTCGCTGGCGATGAGCTTGCCGGTCTCGTTGGTGGTGGTGCTGCCCATGTCGGAACGGTCGCCGATGGTCGGTGCGACGGTGGTCATCGGATGTCCTCCGGGTGGTTTGTCGTCCTGGGGAAAACGCTGCCGTAGCGGAGCCGTTCCGGTCGGCCGCACTGCGGCGAATGGCGGAGGCAGCGGGGCAGTTCCCCCGGAGCGCGCAGGGCGCTAGCCTGCGTCCCATGCCCGTGCGTCCCTCGCCGATTCGCCCTGCCGCCGTCCTGACGGTCCTCCTCGCGCTCGCCGCTCCCGCCCTCGCGCAGGACCGCGGCACCCTCCACCCGAAGCCGCTGCCGCCGCTCGCCAACCCGGACGATCCGTCGACGCCGGCCAAGGCGCTGTTCGGCCGCGCCACGACGCCCGCGGCGCTGCCGCCGCAATCGATCGGCGGCTACGCCCGGGGCTGCGTGGCCGGCGCCGAGGCCCTGCCGATCGACGGCGACACCTGGCAGGTGATGCGCCTGTCGCGCAACCGGAACTGGGGGCACCCGCGCCTCGTCGCCTTCGTGGAGAAGCTCGCCGCGGAGGCGCCGCGCAAGGCCGGCTGGCCGGGGCTGCTCGTCGGCGACATGTCCCAGCCCCGCGGCGGGCCGATGCTGACCGGCCACGCCTCGCACCAGCTCGGCCTCGACGCCGACATCTGGCTGACCCCGATGCCGGACCGGCGCCTGACCCGGGCCGAGCGCGAGGAGATGTCGGCCACCAACGTGGTGCGGCCGGACCGGCGCGACATCGACCCGGAGGTCTGGCGGCCGGAGCACCTGCGGCTGATCCGGATGGTGTCGCGCGAGCCCGAGGTGGCGCGGATCTTCGTCAATCCGGCGATCAAGCGGGCGTTGTGCCGCGAGGCCGGATCGGACCGGGGCTGGCTGACCAAGGTGCGGCCGATCTACGGCCACAACTACCACTTCCACATCCGGCTCGACTGCCCGGCGGGCGAGGCGGCCTGCCACGACCAGGATCCGCCCCCGGCCGGCGACGGCTGCGGCGCCGAACTCGACTACTGGTTCACCGACGCGGTGCTGAACCCCAAGCCCCGGCCGCCCGGCAAGCCGCGCCCGCCGATGACCCTGGCCGGACTGCCGGATGCCTGCCGCACGGTGCTGAAGGCGCGCTGAGCGCGATCCGGGACCGGCCGCGCCGGTCCCGGATGCCCGGTCTACTCGGCCGCGACGCCGAGTCCGACCGGGCAGGACACGCCGGTGCCGCCCAGGCCGCAATAGCCGCCGGGGTTCTTCGCCAGGTACTGCTGGTGGTACTCCTCGGCGAAGTAGAACGGGCCGGCGTCGCGGATCTCGGTCGTGATCGGGCCGTAGCCCTGCGCCTTCAGGGCGCCGGCATAGGCGTCGCGGGAGGCTTCGGCCTGGGCGCGGCGGGGATCGCCGTCGGGCAGGTAGAGGCCGGAGCGGTACTGGGTGCCGACATCGTTGCCCTGGCGCATGCCCTGGGTCGGGTCGTGGCTCTCCCAGAAGGTCTTGAGCACCGTCTCGAACGGGAGCACCGCCGGATCGTAGGCGACGAGCACCACCTCGTTGTGCCCGGTCATCCCGGAACAGACCTCCTCGTAGGTCGGGTTCGGCGTGGTGCCGGCGGCGTAGCCGACCGCCGTGACGTGGATGCCGTCGCCGAGCTGCCAGAACTTGCGCTCGGCGCCCCAGAAGCAGCCGAGGCCGAGCACGACCGTCTCGACACCCTCGGGATAGGAGCCCTTGAGCGGGCGGCCGTTGATAAAATGCCGCTCCGCCGTCGGCAGGGGGGTCGGCCGTCCCGGCAGGATCTGGGCGGGGGCGGGCATCTCGGCGCGCTTGCGGAAGAACAGCATCGGGTCGCTCCGGTATCGGAACGGAGCCTCGCGGCTCCGGAGGCGAGAGGCCTCTGTCGCAACCTGATGTGGGGTGCCGGACGCAGTTCCTGAAGGGGAGGGAGGATGTTGGAGACGAGGTCGGCCGTGCGCCGGCTCAGCGCAGGACCGGCACGTCCGCCGTCGCGGCGACGCGGGCCGGGGCGTCGGGCCCGAAGGCGGTGCTGGGATCGAAGAACGCGCCGCGGGCCGTGATCAGGCCGGCCGCCACGGCCCAGAACAGCGCGGCGGCGACGATCCGGCGCGTGCGGACCGGACGACGACGCGAGGTGCAGGCGGCTTCCTGCCCGGACCGCAGGTCGAGGCGTTCGCCGAACGGATCGAAGATGGCAGGACGCATGGTCGGACCCGGCATGACGCACGGCTCCGGCAGACCGGAGCTTCACGACAGTAGATAGGTCCGGCACAGGCTTCGCAGCAATAGACGCGGTTTTCTATTTTTCCGACCGAGAGAGAAGATGTTATCTGCGTACGATCATCGTGGGAGAAATTTTATCTTCGTTCCCCCGGAGCCGACGATCGCGGATGCGCATCGTGACGCAGCCGGGCCGCACCGCCGCATCCGGAGCGCTCCGCCGGGGACCGGCCGGCCCATGCGGCGAGCCCCGCGGTGCGAGGCGGGAGCGACCGGCCGGAACCGGTCCGCACGGTTGATCCGGAGGTCTTTGGCAGCGTACAATTCGATTGCGCTACGGTAGACCCGAGTCGTCTCGGTCGCCCATGACACCGGCATTAGGAAACCTTACCTTGAAACGCGACAGTCGGACGCGCGGTGCGCCGGCACGGGACCTCGCCGCACGGGACCTTGCCCGATGACCCAGACCCCTCAGGACGAGGATCCGGGGCCGCGGCCGGCGGACCCGTCCTCCCGCGACTTCATGCGCCTGATCGAGGCGTTCGGCCTCACCGGCGCGTGGCGCTGGGACTTCGCCACCGGCCGGCAGGTCTGGTCGTCCGGGCTGTACCGCCTGCTCGGGCTGCCGGAGAGCGAGCCGGCGAGCTACGAGCGGCTGCTCGGCCTCGTCCACCCGGCGGATCGCGACGTGCTCGAGGATGCCGCCCAGATCCTCCAGGGCGGGATCTTCGGCAGCCACACGGTCCGGCTGATCCGGCCGGACGGGACGGCGCGCACGGTGGTGAGTCGCGGCGAGGTCTTCTTCGACGCCGACGGGCGGCCGGTCGCGGTGACCGGCGTGCTCCTCGACGTGACCGACCGCGAGCGCCTCGCCGAGCTGCACCGGCTGGAGCAGCAGCGCCGGGTCAGCCTGGCCCGGCAGGCGCAGGTCTTCATCTACACCGAACCGACGCTGCCGCTGACCGAGTACGGCCCGGACTTCCTCGCCCTGGTGGGCCTGACCCGCGATGCGGTGAAGGCGAACTGGCTCGACCCGATCGTGCCCGAGGAATGGCCGCGCTGGCGCGAGGAGGTCCCGCGCCTCGCCGCCCTGGGGCGGCCGTTCAGCATCACGCCGACCCTGCGGCTCGCCGGGGGCGGGACGGCGCCGTTCCGCATGACGCTCGTGCCGCTGCGCGACGGGACCGCCGAGCCGGTCTGCTGGACCGCCGTGATCGCGCCGCTCGAGAGCGAGACGGTCGATGCCGGCGGAACGCCGCCGCTCCAGATCGACCAGGCGGTGGAGGGCTGCCACCTGCGGGCGGCGCGCGGCCTCCTCGACTGGACGCTGAACGACCTCGCCAAGGCGAGCGGCCTGTCGCTCTCCACCGTCCGGCGCCTGGAGGAGGATTCCGAGGGACCCGCCTCGCGCTCGCGCCCCCACGTCCTGGCGGCGTTGCGCCAGGCCGGGATCGTCTTCACCCTGGTCGAGGGCGGGACGGTGGCGGTGGCCCGCCCGGAGTGAGGCGTCACCCCACCCGGTATACGCTCAGCGCCACGTGGTCCGGCGCCCGGGCGCCGGTGGCGAGGAACAGGCTGGTCTGCATCCAGGCGAGGCGCGGGCAGGCGGTCTCGAATTGCGGCGCGGTGCGGAAATAGATCAGGCCGGGATCGACCGGCTCGCCCCGGCGCAGGCGCTCCAGCGCCTCCGGCGGGCCGAAGCGCAGGCCGGTATTCTCGACGTAGATCCGCGCCCCGTCCCCGGCCTCGATGACGTAGCGGGCGTGCAGCCGGGTCAGCCCGTCCGCCGCGATGGTCTGGTAGTCGGCGCCGCCGGGCAGGACGCGCCCGGTGAGGCCGGGCCCCGTCACCGTGCCGCCCGTGATGGCGATGACCCGCCGGGCGCCGGCGACGGTCGGGCCGACCTCGTAGGGCACGGCGACCAGGATGCGGGCGTCGAAGACGTGCTCGAGGACCGGGGCCGGGATCGTCACGGCTTGCCCCGCACCAGGGGGCAGTCGCTCTCGGAGAGCGGCCGGAACGCCTCGTCGCCGGACAGCGTCGCGACCCGTTCCATCACGTCCCACTCCCCCTTCGATTCCTCCGGGCGCTTGACCCGGAACAGCGAGACCTCGCGGATCACCCGCCCGTCCGGCCGCAGGCGGCCGCCCTTCGTCATGAAGTCGTCGATCGGGGTCTCGCGCATCTTCGCCATCACCGGCCCGGCCGCGTCGGTGCCGGCGGCCTGCACCGCCTTGAGGTAGTGCGTCACCGCCGAGTAGACGCCAGCCTGGTAGCTGTTCGGCATCGCGCGCTGGCGCTCGTAGAACCGCTTCGCGAAGGCCCGCGTGCCCTCGTCGGTGTCCCAGTAGAACGCCTCGGCGAGGTAGAGGCCGCCCGCGACCTTCAAACCGAGCGCATGGACGTCGACCGCCGTCATGTAGAATCCGGCGAGCTTCTGGCTGCCGCCCAGCACGCCGAACTCGGAGGCCTGCTTGACCGCGTTGATCGCGTCGCCGCCGACGTTGAACAGGGCGATCACACCGGCACCGGAGGCTTGCGCCTGCAGGATCTGCGACGACAGATCGGGCGAGAGCAGGGGATGGAAGACCTGGCCCGCCACCTTGCCGCCGCCGCCCGTCACCACCGGCGTCACGTCGGCGACGAAGGACTTGCCGAGGGTGATGTCGGCGACGACGTAGAACCAGGTCTTCTCGCCCGCCTCCACCAGGGGCTTCGCGATGGCGCGGGAGAGCGCGTGGGTGTCGATGACCCAGAGCGCGCCGTTCGGCGAGCACTGCGCCCCGGTGATCACCGTCGAGCCCGAGCCGGTGATGAGGGCGAGCCGGCCCTTCTCACCCGCCAAAGCCTGGACACCCAGCGCGACGGCCGAGTTGCCGAGGTCGGTGATCATGTCGACCCCCTCGACGTCGTACCAGCGCCGCGCCAGCGTGCTCGCCACGTCCGGCTTGCTCTGGTGGTCGGCGGCGACGATCTCGATCGGCTTGCCGAGCACCGTCGCGCCGAAATCCTCGACCGCGAGCCGCGCGGCGGTGACGCTGCCGGTGCCGTAATTGTCCGACATCGCCGTCGACATGTCGGCGAGCACGCCGATCTTGACGCGGTCGCCGGAGACGGCGCCCTCCGCCCGGACCGACGCGGGGGCGAGGGTGATCAGGCCCGCCAGCAGGGCGGAGCGGAGGGCGCGCATTTCTCGTCCCTCCCGTCAGACGGCCTTGAGGCCGAGGATCTCGCGGGCCTCGGCCGGGCTCGCCGGCTCGTGGTTGAGCTCCTTGACGATCCGCACCGTGCGGGCGACGAGCTGCTCGTTGGTCGCGAGCTGGCCGCGGGAATAGTAGTTGTTGTCCTCGAGCCCGACCCGGACGTGGCCGCCGAGCAGGATCGCCTGAGTCGTCGCCGGCAGCTGCGCCGGGCCGATGCCGGAGACGCAGAAGATCGATTGCGGCGGCAGCATCCGGATCATCGCCGCCAGGATGTCGTGCGAGTAGGGCATCGCGCCCTGGAAGCCCTTGTCGGCGCCGAGCACCATGTTGATGTAGTAGGGCGGCTTGTCGTAGCCCTTCTCGATCAGCCGGGTCACGTCCTGCAGGATGTGCTGGGGCCCGAACACCTCCCATTCCGGCTTGATGCCGCGCTCCTGCATGCGCTTGGCCAGGGCCTCGCAGCGGCTCGGCGTCGTCACCACCAGGATCTCGCGGCCGCCATGCACGTCCGCGAAGGTCATGCCGTCGAAGGTCGCCATCTCGGCGCCGGCCTCGCAGCCCTTCAGCCGCTCCTCGAAGCTCGATTCGAACAGCCCGTCGGGGCGCGGCACCAGCATGTCGCCGCTCGAGCCGCCGCCGGTCGAGTTGTTGAGGATGATGTCGCAGCGCTCGCGGATGCGCCGGTTGATGTCGCGGTAGATCTCGGCGTTGCAGGTCGCCTCGTCGTCGGGCCGGCGGGCGTGGAGTGCGGCGATCGCCGCGCCCTCCTTCCAGGACTTGTGCACCGACTCGGCGATCTCCGCGGGCTGGGTCGGCAGGTTGTGGTTCTGCGCCTTCGAGGCCATGCCGCCGGTCGGCGCCACCGTCACGATCACCTTGGCCATGTTGTCCTCCCTGGGTTGCTTGACGAGTGGTTAGGGCAGGTCCGGCGCCCCGCGCTTCTGCCGGACGAGGTCGACGAGGAGCCGGTCGCGCTGCGCCACCATCGCGTCCCGGTCGCGCGGTCCGAGCGCCTCGTCGAGGCCCCGGACGAGGGTCTGCTTCAGCTCGGGCGTCAGGCGCGGGTCGCCGAGATCGGCCCACATCGCCTCCATCAGCGGTCCCAGATGGTCGAGGGTGTGGGAAAGACCGCCCGGCCCGCCCGAGAGGTGGTTGAGCAGGCACGGCCCCATCAGGGCCCAGCGCAGGCCCGGCCCGTGCGCGATGGCGGCATCGATGTCCGCCACCGTGGCGGCGCCGGTGCCGACGAGGTGGAACGCCTCGCGCCAGAGCGCCGCCTGGAGCCGGTTGGCGACGTGGCCGACGAGTTCGCGGCGCAGGCGGATCGGCCGCTTGCCGATGCGCGCGTAGAACGCCATCGCGGCGTCGACCGCACCCTCGTCGGTGTGTTCGCCGCCCAGGACCTCGACCAGCGGCACCAGGTGGGGCGGGTTGAAGGGGTGGCCGAGCACCACCCGGCCCGGATGCCGGCACGCGGCCTGGATCGCGCTCGGGGTGAGGCCGGAGGAACTGGTCGCCAGCACCACGTCGGGGGCCGCGACCGCGTCGAGACGCCGGTACGTCTCGTGCTTGATCTCCAGGCGCTCGGGCCCGTTCTCCTGCACGAAATCGGCCTCGGCCGCAGCCTCTTCCGGCCCGGTGACGAAGGTCAGTCGGTCGGGCGAGGCACCGGGGGCAAGACCGATCTGCGTCAGGACCGGCCAGTGACGGGCGACCGTCTCGCGTAAACGCGCTTCGGCCCCCGGGGCCGGATCGGTGGCGACGACGTCGAGGCCGGCGCCGAGGAACTGCGACACCCACGACGCCCCGATGACGCCGGTGCCGATCACCGCCACCCGTCCGACGGCCGTGCGGTAGCCCGAAGCCGGGTCCTGCGCCCGTCCGCTCGCGTCGTTCATCGCGGCGCCCTCCCTGGTCGGGTCGTTGTCGGGGCTCGTCGCCCGATTGACCCGTTGAGATAGTTATATCACATTACAAATCAGGTTTGGCAATCCGGCGCGCAACGGCCGGAGCGAGAATCGGAGGAACGCCGTATGGCGGAGGACCTGTCGGGCCTCGGCACCGAGTCCCTGGTCGTCACCCGGCGGGACGCCGTGGCGATCGTCACCCTGAACCGCCCGCACAAGCGCAACGCCCTCGACGACGGCATGGTGCTGGGGCTGGAGCGCATCGCCCGCGGCCTGCCCGACGACGTGCGGGCGCTGGTCATCGCCGCGGAAGGCCCGCATTTCTGCGCCGGCCTCGACCTCGCCGAATTGACCGCGCGCGACGCCCCGGCCGGCATGCTGCATTCGCGGATGTGGCACCGGGCCTTCCAGGAGATCGAGTTCGGCCGGGTGCCGGTGGTGGCGGCGCTCAAGGGCGCGGTGATCGGCGGCGGGCTCGAACTCGCGCTCTCCGCCCATCTGCGGGTGGCCGAATCGTCAGCCTTCTACGCCCTGCCCGAGGGCCAGCGCGGCATCTTCGTCGGCGGCGGCGCCTCGGTGCGGCTGCCGCGGCTGATCGGCGTCTCGCGGATGCGCGACATGATGCTGACCGGCCGCGTCCACGATGCCGAGAGCGGCGAGCGGCTGGGCCTGTCGCACTACGTCGTGGCGCCGGGCGAGGGGCTGGAGCGGGCGATCGCGCTCGCCGCCCGGGCCGCCGAGAACGCGCCCTTGACCAACTACGCCCTGATCCACGCCCTGCCGCGCATCGCCGAGGCCGACCCGGCGACGGGCTACCTCGCGGAAGCCCTGATGACCGCGGTGGCGCAGAGCGACGCCGAGGCGAAGCGGCGCTTGGCGGAATTCCTGGAGGGGCGGGCGAAGAAGGTGCGGGAATGATCCCGATGACCCGCATCGCGTCCTGATACCCGCAGGGTCATTCCGGGGCCGCGAGAGCGGAGCCGGGAATTCAGACGCTCGGGTGGTTCAGGATCGATCCGACCGCGTTCCGCTTCATCCTGCACTACCCGCGGTTCTGGATCCCGGGCTCCGCTCTCGCGGCCCCGGGATGACCCTGAGACGTGGAAACGCAGCGCAGTACAAGTAAAGCGCAGTTCCCCTCTCCCGAGTGGGAGAGGGGTTAGGGGTGAAGGTGACACGCCTCCGTGTGAAACACTAAGCGCTGTGCTGGCAGCTCGACGGTTTAGGGTCGTTGCGGAAGCGTGTCACCCTCACCCCTACCCCTCTCCCACTCGGGAGAGGGGATCCCGTGCCTTCTTTTTATTCGTAAAGACGAAGACTTCCCAACATCGAATCCCCAAGACCCGGCACCAAGACCGGCCACCCCACCCCGGAGGAAACCATGCCTCGTCGCCCCATCCGCCGGCTCGGCCCGGCGCTCGCCGCCCTCCTGTCCCTCCTCGCGCCGGCCTCGGCCGCCGAGCGGGCGGTGAGGATCGGCGTCCTCAACGACATGTCGGGCCCTTACGCCGACTACCAGGGCCAGGGCTCGGTCATCGCCGCGCAGCTCGCGATCGAGGATTTCGCCAAGCAGGCCGGGCGGCCGGTCGAGCTGGTCTCGGCCGACCACCAGAACAAGACCGATATCGGCGCCGCCATCGCCCGGCGCTGGTTCGATCAGGACGGCGTCGACCTGATCGTCGACGTGCCGAACTCCGCCGTCGCGCTCGCGGTGTCGAACCTGGCACGGGAGAAGAACAAGGTGTTCATCGGTTCGGGCGCCGGCACCGCCGAGCTCACCGGCAAGCAATGCTCGCCCAACACCGTGCACTGGACCTACGACACCTGGTCGCTCGGCCACGCGCTCGCCAAGGCCCTGGTGCAGCAGGGGGGCAAGTCCTGGTACTTCCTCACCGCCGACTACACCTTCGGCAAGGACCTCGAAGGCTCGGCCTCCGAGGAGGTGAAGAGCATGGGCGGCAGCGTGAAGGGGGCGTCGCGCCATCCCCTCGGCACCGCCGACTTCTCGTCCTTCCTGCTCCAGGCGCAAGGCTCGGGCGCCGACGTGATCGGGCTGGCGAATGCCGGCGACGACACCTCGAACGCCCTCAAGCAGGCGGCGGAGTTCGGCATCGCCCCGGCCCAGCGCCTCGCCGGCCTGATCCTCAACATCACCAACATGCCGGCGCTCGGCCTCAAGGCGACGCAGGGCGTCTACATCGTCACGCCCTATTACTGGGACCTCGACGACGGCACCCGGGCCTTCGCGGCGCGCTATGCCGCCCGCCACCCGCGCCACGCCATGCCGAACGACATGCAGGCCGGCGTCTACTCGGCGGTGGAGCATTACCTGAAGAGCCTCGGCACCGTGAAGGATGCCGGCGACGGCCGCGCGGTCGTGGCCGCCATGAAGGCGATGCCGACCGACGACCCGATCTTCGGCAAGGGCCGGATCCGCGAGGACGGCCGCAAGCTGCACCCGATGTACCTCCTCACCACCAAGACCCCGGCCGAGAGCAAGGGCGGCTGGGACTATTTCAAGCCGGTCCGCACCGTGCCGGCCGACGAGGCCTGGCGTCCCCTCTCCGAGGGCGGCTGCCCGCTGGTGAAGGGGTAGGGCGATGGACACGCATCGTTTCACAGAGCGGGCCGACGGCAGCCTGCTCGTCACCGCGAAGGCGGCGCTGCCGCCCTACCCCGAGCGCCTGACCGCGCACCTGACGCGCCACGCCGCCGAGGCGCCGGACCGGCCGTTCCTGGTCCGGCGCGGGCCCGGCGGCGCCGAGCCCCTGACCTACGGGGCGGCGCTGCGCACCGTCGAGCGGATCGCGGCGGCGCTGCTGACGCGGGACCTCTCGGCCGAGCGGCCGGTGATGATCCTGTCCGGCAACGGGTTCGAGCACGCGCTCTTGTCGCTCGCCGCGCTCCATGTCGGCATCGCGGTGGCGCCGGTCTCGCCGGCCTATTCCACCGTGTCGCAGGACCATGCCCGCCTGCGGGCGATCGTGGAACTCCTCACCCCCGGCCTCGTCTTCGCGGCGGAAGGCGCGGTCTACGCCGGCGCCATCGCGGCCGCCGTGCCGCCGGGAACCGAGGTGGTGACCGCCGACGGCGCCGAGATCGGCCGGCCCGCGACCCCGTTCGCGGACCTGCTGACGGCCGAGAACCCCGAAGCCGTCGCGGCCGCCCACGCGGCGGTGGCGCCTGAGACGGTGGCAAAGCTCCTGTTCACCTCCGGCTCCACCGGCGTGCCGAAGGCGGTGGTGAACACCCACCGGATGCTCGGCTCCAACCAGGCGATGCTGCAGGCGCGCTTTCCCGCGCTCACCGCCGAGCCGCCGGTGATGGTCGACTGGCTGCCCTGGCACCACACCTTCGGGGGCAACCACAACTTCAACCTGGTGCTGGCGAATGGCGGCACGCTCCACATCGACGAGGGCCGGCCGACTCCCGCCGGCATCCGCGAGACCGTGCGCGCCCTGCGGGAGGTGGCGCCGACGCTCTACCTCACGGTGCCGAAGGGCTTCGAGGCGCTGGTGCCGCACCTGCGCGACGATGCCGCGCTGAGGGAAAACTTCTTCAGCCGGCTCCAGGTGACGTTCTTCGCCGCCGCCGGCCTGCCGCAGCCGGTCTGGGACGCCATCGACGACCTCGCCCGCCAAACCATCGGCCGGACCGTGCCGATGGTGACGGGCTTGGGCGCCACCGAGACCGCGCCGATGGCCCTCGTCACCGACGACCGCCCGGCCAAGGCCGGCCAGGTCGGCCTGCCGGCGCCCGGCGTCGAATTGAAGGTCGCGCCCGTGGGCACGAAGCGCGAGGCGCGGGTGCGCGGGCCCAACGTCACCCCGGGCTACTGGCGCCGGCCGGACCTGACCGCGGCGTCCTTCGACGAGGAGGGGTTCTACCGGCTCGGCGACGCGCTGGTGCCGGTCGACCCCGCCGACCCGCAGCGCGGCTTCACCTTCGACGGGCGCCTCAACGAGGATTTCAAGCTCACCACCGGGGTGTGGGTCAGCGTCGGGCCCTTGCGCGCCGCCTTCCTCGACGCATTCCAGCCGCTGGTGCGCGACGTCGCCATCGCCGGGGAAGCGCGCGACGAGGTCACCGCCCTGGTCTTCCCCGACCTCGCCGCCTGCCGCGCCCTGTCCGGGGCGGGCGGCGAGGACGCCGGCGTCCTCGCCGATCCGGCCCTGCGGCGGGACTTCGCCCGGCGCCTCGGGGCCTTCGCGCGGACATCCACCGGCTCGTCGAACCGCATCGCCCGGCTCCTGCTCCTCGCCGAGCCGCCGGCCCTCGACCGCGACGAGGTGACCGACAAGGGCTCGATCAACCAGCGCGGCGTCCTGCGCAACCGGGCCGCGTCGGTCGCCCGCCTCTACGCCGCGCCGCTTCCCCCCGACGTCATCCTGCCGGAGACCGCATGACCCCGCCCACGCAAGACCCGATCGCCGATCACGAGGGCTTCAGCCATGCCCGGATCCTGACGGTGGAATGGGGCCATTGCGACCCCGCCGGCATCGTGTTCAACCCGCGCTTCTTCGACTTCTTCGACTGGTCGACGGCGATGCTGTGCGAGGCCGCGACCGGGCTGCCGAAGGCCGGGATGCTGGCGCGCTACGACCTCCTCGGCATCCCGCTGGTCGAGACCGGGGCGCGGTTCCTGAAACCCTCGCGCTACGGCGACACGGTCGAGATCGTCTCGACGGTGGTCGATGTCGGCCGCTCGAGCTTTGCCGTGCGCCACCGCCTGCTCAAGGCCGGCGAGCTCGCCGTCGAGGGCCGCGAGCGCCGGGTCTGGGCCGGCCGCCATCCCGACGACCCGGCCCGCATGAAGGCGGCGCCGATCCCGGACGAGCTGGTCAGGCGGTTCCGGGGGGAGTGATACGAAATCCGGAAGATCACTTCCGGATTTCGTATCACGAGCCCGCGCGGCGTCTGAGCGAAGCCGATTTCCGCATCGCGAAGCGATCAATCGGAAATCGTATGAGCCGGGCCGGATCCCGCGAACCGCCCGGTCGCCCGCCCTCTCCCGCCCGGCAAAGGCACCGGTTCTCCCAGCCTCGTTCCGGGCGCGGCCCGGATCCGGCGGCGGGCGCGTCGCAATCCGGAAACGCAGGCCGCCTAGAGGAGAGCCGATAGCGTTCCATTTCGTCCTGCATTACCAGGGCCCGAACTCGATCCGCTCGACCGGCAGAACGGTTGCGGAGGGTGAGGTTCAGGAGGATGGCTTTCGACACCCGTCGGGTAAGAGCCACCTTTCGCTGCGTCCGTGCCTGAAACTCCGCGATGCAGTCTTCCGTTGGGCCCGAAATGAGCGAAATGGACGCGCCATGACCTCCGTCGACCTCCACCTTCTTGCCACGGCTGCCGGCGGGGTGCTGCTCCTCGTCGTTCTGATCGTCTCGCGAACGCGGCTGCATCCGCTCCTGGCCCTGCTGATCACCTCGCTCGGCGTCGGGCTCGTCGCGGGCATGCCGGTCGGGCGTCTCCTGAAGTCCATCGAGACCGGAGCGGGCAATACGCTGGGCGCCGTCGGCCTCGTGGTGGCGCTGGGCGCGATGCTCGGCAAGATCCTCGCCGATGCGGGCGTGACCGAGAGCATCTCCGACCTGATCCTGCGCCGGACGACCGTTCGCTCCCTGCCCTGGGCGATGGCCGGCGCGGCGTTCGTGATCGGCATTCCGATGTTCTTCGAGGTGGGCCTCGTGGTCCTCCTGCCGCTGATCTTCAGCGTCGCGCGCAAGCTCGAAGCCTCGTCCGGCCTCCGCGGCTCGGCCTACGTCTATGTCGGCGTGCCGGTGATCGCCGCGCTCGCCGCCATGCACGGCATGGTGCCCCCGCATCCCGGCCCGCTGACGGCGATCGCGACCCTGAACGCCAATGTCGGCGCGACGATGCTCTACGGCTTCGTCGCCGCCGTTCCGGCGATCGTCCTCGGCGGTCCGCTCTACGGCATCCTCGTCACCCCGCGCCTGAGCGTCAGGCCCGACCAGGCCCTCCTCGACCAGTTCGCGGCCAGGCGCGCGAGCAGCGAGGGCGGCGCGGCGCATCCCCGGCCGGGTCTCGGCCTCGGTCTCGTCGCCACGCTGCTGCCCGCCCTTCTCATGCTGCTCCACGCGGTGGCCGAGCTCGCCTTTCCCAAGGATTCGGCGGTCGTTCACGCCACCGGCTTCATCGGCCACCCGCTGATCGCGATGCTCCTCGGCGTCCTGTTCGCCTCGGTCGCGCTCGTCCTGGCGCGGGGCGGCGCCTCCGAGCCCCTGCGGAACGCCCTCTCGGCCAGCGTCAAGCCGATCGCCAACGTCCTTCTCATCATCGCCGGCGGCGGGGCCTTCCAGCGCGTCCTGACCGATGCCGGGGTCGGCAACGCGATCCTGCACGTGAGCCAGCAATTCTCGCTGTCGCCGCTGATCCTCGGCTGGTTCATCTCCATGCTTCTGTCGGTCTCGACGGGCTCCGCCACCGTGGGCATCGTCGGCGCGTCCGGGCTCCTCGCGCCGCTGGCGGCGAGCGGCGCCGCGGTCAACGCGCCCTTGCTGGCCCTATCGATCGGCTGCGGCTCGCTGTTCTTCAACTACGCCAATCATGCCGGATTCTGGCTGGTCAAGGAATCCTTCGGCATGAGCATGGGGGAGGCGACCGCGACGATCTCCATCATCCAGTCGATCGTCTCACTGGTCGGCCTCGCGATGGTACTCCTGTTCAACCTCATGCCGCCGCTGGCATGAGGGCGGAAGCGGTGCGGCCCGGCATCGGGGTATGATCGCTGCTCGGCGCCGCTGCGCGGCCCCGGGATTTGTCTGTGATACGGGATCCGGAAGATTCCTTCCGGATCCCGTATCACTCCGCCTCGTCCACCCCGCCTTCGTCCTCCGTCACCTCCCGCGCGCCCTGCTCCAGGCGCCGCAGCAGGCCGAGGAGCACGCTCCGCTCCTCAGGCTCCAGGAAGGCGGCGATGCGCTCCTCGTGGGCGGCCTCGCGGCGGTGCAGCTCGGCCATCAGGGCCGCGCCGGCCTCGGTCAGGAACAGGGAGTGCGAGCGGCGGTCGGAGGGGTCGGGCGCGCGGCGGACCAGGGTGCGGGCTTCCAGCTCGTCGAGGAGCGGGCCGATATTGGCCCGCTTGATCCCGATCGCCGCGCCGACCTGGCTCGGCCGCAGGCCCGGGCTGCCCTCGATGACGGTGAGCACGCCGAGCTGGCTCTGGCGCACGTCGAGATCGGCGAACAGCTCGACGAAGCTGCGCGACACCGCGACCTGCGCCCGCCGCAGGGTGTAGCCGATCAGGCCTTCGAGACGGGCGAGGCCCGGGGAATCGTCACGCGGCAACGCTGGACAGGCCCTTGTTCGACCGTGAACACCTGTCGCGCCACCTGCCCGCGATCGGGCCCGGGCGCAAGCCGGCGCCGCGCCAAGGCCCGAGCGACAAGCCCCGAGCGATCAGCCTTCCGACCGGGCCTCGCGGTCCCACGCCGCCTCGACCTCGAGCGATTGCTTGTCGCGCTTGCAGGTCGCGAGTGCGGCATCGCGGCCGTCCTCGCGGTAGGTGACGGCGAAGTCGCCCTTCGCCACCTCGCCCTCGATGCGGGTGTCCTCCGTCGAGCCGGCATGGCCGACATAGCGCAGGCTGGTGCCGTAATGGCCGCTCCAGAAGAACGGCGTCTCGGCGAACGGCGCCGCATCGCCGAGCAGCGTGCGGGCGACGTGCTGGCCCTGGCGCTGGGCATGGACCCAGTGCTCGACCCGCAGGCGCTCGCCGCTGCGCGGATCCGGATAGGCGGCGACGTCGCCGATCGCGTAGATCCCGGGGGCGGAGGTGCGAAGATGCCCGTCGACCGCGATGCCGCCGCCCTCGTCCTTCCCCGCGAGCGTCAGGCCGGCCCCCGCGGCGAGGTCGGCACGAGGCGCCACGCCGGTGCCGAGCACGACGAGGTCGGCCTCGATCCGGCTGCCGTCGTCGAGGGCGAGCGCGCTCCCGTCGAAGCCCGTGACCTTGCGGCCGAGCCGGAACGTCACGCCCTTCTCCTCGTGCAGGCCCTGGACGAAGCGGCCGACCGTCTCGCCGAGGACACGCGCCAGCGGCACCGCGTCGGGCGCCACCACCGTCACCGTCTTCTCGCGGGCCACCATCGCGGCGGCGACCTCGAGGCCGATGAAGCTCGCCCCCACGACCGCGACGCTGCGGGCCTTCCCGGCCGCGGCGATCAGCGCGTCGGCGTCCCGGAGGCTGCGCAGGGTGTGGACCTCCGGCCGGTCGAAGCCCGGCAGGTCGGGCCGCTGCGGCGCGGCGCCGGTCGCGATCACCAGGGCGTCGTAGGGCAGCCGCTCGCCGCCCGCGGTGACGGCCTCCTCGGCCCCGAGATCGAGGGAGACCACCCGGTCGCGCAGGAGGCGCGGGCCCCCGCCGCGGTAGAAGTCGTCCGGGGCGAGCCGCGTCGCCTCGCGCGCCGCCTTGCCGGAGAGATACTGCTTCGAGCAGAAGGTGCGATCGTAGGGCGGATCGGGATCGTCGCTCACCAGGGTCACGGCGGCGCCGTGGCCGGCCCGGGCGAGCCACTCGGCGCAGGCATGGCCGCCGGCGCCGCCGCCGACGATCACGACCCGTCCGGGGGATCGCCCCGGAGGTTTCGCCGCCGCCTCGCGGCGCCCGGTCACGGTGATGCGGCCGTCGCGCTCCTCGGCGCGGTAGCACGGCAGCGGGTCGAAGGCCGGGGCGCCGACCGCCTCGCCGGTCTCGAGGCTGAAGCGGGCATGGTGCCAGGGGCAGCGCAGCTCGCCCTCGACGACGATCCCCTTGGCCATCGGCGCGCCGAGATGGGTGCAGCGGGCGCCGATCGCCCTGACCTCTCCGTCGCGGCGCAGGAGCAGGACCTTGTCCTCGCCGAGCGTGCCTTCGAGCATCGCGCCCTCGGGCAGGTCGCCCGACGCGATCCCGCGGGCGAAATCCGGCTTCCGTTCGGAATTCGTGTCGGCCATGGCCTGCCTCTTCGTCAATCGGCGCATTCGTCGGCAGGCAACGCATCTGTGCCCTGACGGTGCCGTCGGCGACAGCGTCAGGCGATGCCGTCGACGACGAGTCGCAGGCGTTTCGGCCCCCTGAGGGAGGATCCGTCCCGGTAGGGCGGCGGGTCCTCGGCGAGGCGGGGCGCGCGCAGCCGCGCGGCGAGCGCCGTCAGCGCCGCCTCGGCCTCGATACGGGCGAGCGGCGCGCCGACGCAGTAATGCAGGGCGCCGCCGAAGCCGAAATGCTGGTTGTCCGCGCGGTCGGGATCGAACCGGTCGGGATCGGGGAAGCGCGCCGGATCGCGGTTGCCCGCGGCGAAGAGCAGCACCAGGGGCGCGCCTTCCGGGATCACCGTGCCGGCGATCGGGATCGGCGCCCGGGCGACCCGGGTGCGGTAATGCACCGGCGGCTCGTAGCGCAGCAATTCCTCGATCACCCGCGGCGCCCGCTCCGGATCGGCGCGCAGGCGCGCGAGCTCGTCGGGATGCCGCAGCAGCGTCAGCATGCCGTTGGCGATGAGGTTCACGGTGGTCTCGTGGCCGGCGATCAGGAGCAGGATCGCGGTGGCGATCAGGTCGGGATCGCTCATCCGCCCGGCCTCCGGATCCCGTGCGGTGGCGAGCCCCGAGAGCATGTCGTCGGCCGGTGCCTTCCGCTTCTCGCGGATCAGGTCGCGCATGTAGCCGGCGATGGCGTCGAAGGTCTCGGTATTGCGGGCCCGCAGGGCCTCGTCCTTGCGGCTCTCGGGCTCGAGGGCGGTGGCGAGCTGCGTCGCCCAGGCATGGAAGCGCGGCTCGTCCTCCCGCGGCACGCCGAGCAATTCGCAGATCACCGTGACGGGCAGCGGATAGGCGAGGTCGTCGACGAGGTCGAAGCTCGCCGCCTCCGCGCATCGCTCCAGGCACTCGGCCACCAGGGCGTCGGTCCGCCGCTTCATGCCGCGCACCCGCGCCACCGTGAACTGCGCCATCACCTGGCGGCGCAAGAGCCCGTGGTCGGGGGGATCACGGAAGATGAAGGGGCGGTGGCGGTCGGCGATCCGGTCCTTCAGCGGGTTGACGATCCAGTCCTTGACCGGGTTGCCGGTCCGCGGGTGCTCGGCCGGCGGCAGGTCCTCCGAGCTGACCCGGGGATCGTGCAGCAGGGCGCGGATCTCGGCATGGCCGCTCGCCACGACCGTCCCGTCGTCCTGGCGCGCCACCGGCCGCGCGCGCAGGCGGGCGTAGAGCGGGTAGGGGTCGGCGCGGTTGCGGGGATCGCGGACCTGCGCGAACAGCGTGCCGTCGGAGGCGTCGGTCATGAGGGAACCTCGGATCACGCAGGCTGCAGGGCGGGCAGCCCCGACGGCACCGGCCGCACGCTCGGCTGGTCGGCGCCGCCGACGATCGGCGGGAACGGCGCGCCCTCCCGGATCGGCGCCTCGTAGGCCGGCAGCCAGCGCCCGGCATCGACCGAGACCGCCGCGACCGTGTGGCCCTCGCGCCCGTAGACCGCCAGGAAGCGGCCGGTCCTCGGATGGCCCTGCACGACCGCGACCGCGTCGGCGCCCTCGGTGAGGCCGAGCGACTTGATGGTGAGCCCGAACTGGCTCGACCAGAAGGCCGGCACCTCGGCGTAGCGCCCGGCGGCCTCCGGCCCGTCGATCATCGCCCGGGCGGCGTGCGCGGCCTGCGCGACGGCGTTGCCCCAATGCTCCAGGGCGACCGGGCGGCCGCCGAAGAGCGGATGGGGACAGCGCGCCACGTCGCCGGCGGCGAAGATCGCGTCGTCGGGCCGTCCCGCCTCGTCGAGGGCGCGGCAGGCGCCGTCGCAGGACAGCCCGCCCTCGTCCGCGTCGAGGCCCGAGCCGGCGAGCCACTCGGTGTTGCGCACCGCGCCGAGCGCCACCACGACGAGGTCGGCCGCGATCGTGCCGCCGTCGGTGAGCCGGGCGCCGCGGACGCGGCCGGCCGCGCCCTCGAGATGCGCCACCTCGGTGCCGACGCGCAGGTCGATCCCGGCCGCCTCCATCCGCCCGGCGACGAAGCCGCCGATCACCGGGCCGAGAGGCCCGGCGAGGGGGGAGGGCGCCGGATCGGCCACCGTGACCGGCAGCCCGAGGGCGCGGATGCTGGAGGCGACCTCGCAACCGATGAAGCCGGCCCCGAGGATCAGCACCCGCTCCGGCCGCGCCGCCAGCCCGGCGGCCAGCGCCGCCGCGTCGTCGCGGCTGCGCACGGTGTGGACGCCCGCGAGCGCCGCCTCGTCGGGCACGGGCCAGGGCCGGGCGCGGGCTCCGGTGGCGATCAGCAGGCGGTCGAAGGGCAGGCGCTCGCCCCCGCCCACGAGGAGCGCCCGGCCGGCGCGGTCGAGGCCCGTCACCGGCGCGCCGAGGCGCCACTCGGCCCGGAGCGCGCCGACGCCCGGCAGGGTGGTGGCCTCCGGCGCGATCTCCCCGGTGAGGACGTGCTTCGACAGGGGCGGCCGGTCGTAGGGGCGGTGGGGCTCGTCGCCGACGAGGACCAGCCGGCCGGAAAAGCCGCGGGCCCGCAGGGCCTCGGCCCCGCGCAAGGCCGCGAGCGAGGCACCCGCGACGACGATGGTGCCGTCCCTCACGCCGCGCCCGCCGGGGCGTCGTGCTCGACCCGGATCGCGCGGACCGGGCAGGCCTGCACCGCCCGCTCGATCGCCGCACGGTCCGCCGCGGGCGGCGCCGGATCGTAGACCAGGATCTCGTTGCCCCGCAGCACGAAGCGCTCCGGCGCCGCGTAGCAGCACTGGGCGTAGGCCTGGCAGCGATTCAGGTCGACGACGACGCGCATCCGCGATTCCTTCGAGAGGACGAGAGGAGCCGGCAAAGGGGAGATTCGTCGGCTCCCGCGGGAGAACCGCGGTGACCGGGCCCGGTTCCGGCAGCCGCAGCGTGCGACCGGCCAGCACGGCCGTCGATCTCGCCGTCCCCTGTTATGTCAAACGGCGGATTCCCGTGAGAAAGCGGTTTTCTGGAAAGATAATTCTTGCCTTCCTGGCCAACGCGAACTTAAGGGTATGGAACCGATTTGCAGTGATTCCCGAGCGCGCAGGCATGGACGAGACTGCCAACACTCACGATCAGATCGTTACGCTGACAGCCGACATCATCTCTGCCTATGTCAGCAGCAACCATCTCCAGAGCGCCGAGCTGCCGAAGCTGATCGCCGACGTCTTCGCGGCGTTGAACGAGATGGCGCAAGGCGGCAAAGCTGCCCCGGAGCCGCCGCATCCGAAGGCGACCCCGGGCGAGATCCGCCGCTCGATCACCCACGACTTCCTGATCAGCTTCGAGGACGGCAAGTCGTACAAGACGCTGCGCCGTCACCTCACCTTGCGGGGCCTGACCCCGGAGGCCTACCGGCAGAAATGGGGCCTGCCCCACGATTACCCGATGACCTCGGCGAGCTATTCCGAGCAGCGCTCGGAGCTGGCACGCTCGCTCGGCCTCGGCCAGCAGCGCCGCCGCAGCGCCGCGCGGCCCGACGACGAGGCCGGCGAGGCGATCGGGAACGACACCGCGCCTGCCCCCGAGCCGGAGGTCGAGGCCGCCCCGGCTCCCGAGAACCCGACCGACGGCAAGCCCCGCCGCGGCCGCCGCGGCTGAGCCCGCGACGCCGTCTCCCCCCGGCGCCGATGCGCCGAACGCGCCCGCCTCGGCGTGTCATGCGGGCGCGCGACGGTCTCGTATCCACGCGCCTTGCCCTCGCGCCTCGGCATCGACCCGTCGATGCCGAGGCGTCCGGCGCATCGGCGCCGGCGCAATGAACAGGAGACCTTGCGGGCTCGGCCAGCGCCGTCGAACGGATCCGTTCGACGGCGCTGCTGTCTCAACCGGTCGCCAGCGCGGTGAAGCCCCGCGACACCGCGACCGCACCGGGATCCTCCACCCCGGCGAGGTCGGCGGCGGCGAGATAGCTCGACCGGCCGGTCCCGGCCCGGGTCATGCCGGCGGTGGCGGCGGCACCGTCTGCGGCCGCCCGCGCCGCCGCGGCGAGGCCGCCGGAGCGCAGGGCCTGGAGGGCCGGCACCAGGGCGTCGAGGAGCGTGCGGTCGCCCGGCCGCGCGCCGCCATGGGCCTGGAGCCGGACCGCACCCTCGTCGAAAGCCGCCGGCCAGCCCGCCCCTGCGGCGAGGCCCGCGCCCGCCGCCTCGAAGAAGATCGACATCAGCACCCCGCTCGATCCGCCGGCCACCCGGCCGAGGCGGTCGGCGAGGGCGCGGCACAGGGCGGCGGGCTCGGCCTGCGGCAGCCGGTCGAGATCGGCGAGCACGGCGCGGGCCGCCGCGGCGAAGGTCGTGCCGGTATCCCCGTCCCCGACCCGGGCATCGAGGGCGTTGAGCTCCGCCTCCGCTCCGATCAGGGCGGTGCAGACGGCCGTGATCGCCCGCGCCACCGCGGGATCGGACGACGGCGTCGGCGCCGGACCCCGGCCGAGGCCGTCGGGCAGGGGGCGCGTCGCCGGCGCGCCGACCGGCCGGGCGGGCGGCCAGGCCGGCGCATCGGTCGGGGCGGCGAGCGCCCGTTCCGTCGCGGCGTCGAGGGGCATCAGCGAGAGCGAGGCCCCGTGCATGTCGAGGGCGGTCATCGCGGCGGCCGGCCCGAGGAGCAGGCGCACCCGGGCGCCCAGCGGCGTCGCCAGGACCGCGCGGGTCAGCACCTGCATCTCCAGCGCCGTCGTGCCGCCGAGATCGTTGACGAGGAGGGCCAGCGGCCCGTCCGCCGGCAGCGCCTCGGCGAGGCGCGCCGTCATCAGGCGGGCCAGCGCTGCGGCCGGCGGCAGGGCGATGCGCTCGATGCCGGGCTCGCCGTGGATGCCGAGACCGAGCTCCGCCTCGCCGGGAGCGAGGCGCGCCTCCGCGCGCCCGCCCAGCATCGTGCAGCCGGAGACCGCGATGCCGAGGGACTTGACGCCCCCGGCCGCCGCCCGCGCCGCCGCCGCCACCTCGGGGAGCGGACGGCCGGCCTCGGCGGCGTGGCCCGCCGCCTTGTGCACCAGGAGCGTGCCGGCGACGCCGCGGGGTTGCGCCGCCCCCGGGATCGCGACGTCGTCGGCGACCGTGACCGTCTCGACCATGAGCCCGCGGGCGCGCGCCCGCTCGGCGGCGAGGCCGAAGTTCAGCCGGTCGCCGGCGTAGTTCTTGATGATGACGAGACAGCCCGCCGGCCCGGTCACCGCCAGGATCCCCGCCAGCACCGCGTCGACGGAGGGCGAGGCGAACACGTCGCCGCAGACCGCCGCGGTGAGCAGGCCCCGCCCGACGAAGCCCGCATGGGCCGGCTCGTGGCCCGCGCCGCCGCCGGAGACGACCGCGACCCGGTCGGCGCGCCAGTCGGCCCGCAGCACGACCCGGATCGCCGGGTCGCCGTCGAGCCGGGCGAGCCGCCCGCCGCTGATCGCGACGAGGCCGTCCACCGCCTCCGCCACCAGGGCGGCGCGGTCGTTGATGAAATGGGCCATCGGGTCCCCTCCCGGCGGCTCCCGCCCCGCGGCGGTCCTGCGCCGGGGCCGATCCTGCCAAAAGCGCGGCCCTCCCGCCATCGCGGACGGCTTTGCCGAATCGGCCGCTTCGGGCGATAAGGCGCGACTCTCACCACCGGCCGCGCCGGGACGGCCGACGCCTCCCTCGCCTGCGTGCCTGCCTTCCGTGGACTCGCCGCGACGCCGATGAGCGACCCCCTTCCGTTCCTGGCCGGCGGCGGCCGCGCCGCCGCGATGATCCGCGCGCGCGACTGGTCGGGTCATCCGCTCGGCCCCCCCGGAACCTGGCCCGAGGCCCTGCGCACGGCGCTGAGCCTGGTGCTGAACTCGCCCGAGAGCATGATCCTGGCCTGGGGCCCGGACCTGCATTTCTTCTTCAACGAGACCTACTTCCCGCTGCTCGGGCCCCGCCTCGACTGGGCGATGGGGGAGCGCTTCGACCGGGTCTGGGCCGACGGCTGGGAGCAGGCCAAGCCCATCATCGACGACGCCCTGGCGGGACGCAGCCGGCGCTTCGTCGACCTGCCGTGGAAGCTCGGCACCGACCGGGGCGAGGCCGACACCTGGTGGACCTTCTCCTACTCGCGCGTCCTCGACGGCGCGGGCGGCGTCGCCGGCCTGTTCATCCTCACCAACGAGACCACCGCGCAGGTGACGGCGACCCGGCGCTTGCGGGAGAGCGAGGCGGTCGCCCGGGAGAACATCCAGCGGGTCCAGCTCGCCCTCGGCGCCGGGGCGATCATCGGCACCTGGTTCTGGGACCTGCCGACCGACCGCTTCACCGTCGACGAGGCCTTCGCCCGCAGCTTCGGCCTCGACCCGACCCTGGGCCGCGAGGGCCTGAGCCTGGAGCAGGTGATCGAGACGGTCCATCCCGACGACCGGGCCGGCCTGATCGCGGCGATCGACGCGGTGGTGATCCGGGGCGGCGCCTACGCGCACCAGTACCGCACGCGGCGCGCCGACGGGAACTACTACTGGCTGGAGGCGAACGGGCGGGTCGACCACGCCCCCGACGGCACGCCGCTGAGCTTTCCCGGAGTCCTCATCGACGTCGACGAGCGCCGCGCCGTCGAGGCCGAGCGCGACCGCGCGATCGCCCAGCTGCGGGCCCTGACAGAGACGCTGGAGCAGCAGGTGGCGGAGCGCACCGCCGAGCTGATGCGGGCCGAGGAGGCGCTGCGCCAGTCGCAGAAGATGGAGGCGGTGGGCCAGCTCACCGGGGGGCTCGCCCACGACTTCAACAACCTGCTCGCCGGCATCTCGGGCTCGCTCGAGCTGATGCAGACCCGCATCGGGCAGGGGCGGCTCAAGGACGTCGACCGCTACATGACGGCGGCGCAAGGGGCGGCCCGGCGCGCCGCGGCGCTGACCCACCGGCTCCTCGCCTTCTCGCGCCGCCAGACGCTCGATCCCCGGCCCACCGACGTCAACCACCTCGTCGCCGGGATGGCGGAGCTGATCCGGCGCACCGTCGGCCCGGCGATCGAGATCGCGGTCGAGGCCGCCCCCGACCTCTGGACCGTCCTCGTCGACCCGCCGCAGCTCGAGAACGCGCTGCTCAACCTGTGCCTCAACGCCCGCGACGCGATGCCCGACGGCGGGCGCATCGCGATCGAGACCGCCAACCTCGACCTCGACGCGGCGGCGGCGCGCGCGCACGAGGTCCCGCCCGGCGACTACCTGTCGCTTGCCGTCTCCGATACCGGCGCCGGCATGGCGCCGGAGGTGATCCAGCGCGCCTTCGACCCGTTCTTCACGACGAAGCCCCTCGGCCAGGGCACGGGCCTGGGGCTGTCGATGATCTACGGCTTCACCCAGCAATCGGGCGGGCAGGTGCGCATCGCCTCGGCGGTGGGGCAGGGCACCACGGTGCGCCTCCTCCTGCCGCGCCACGACGGCGCCTCGGAGCGGGAGGCGGCGGAGGCGCGCCTCGCCGAGGCGCCCCGGGCCGAGCGGGGCGAGACGGTGCTGATCGTCGACGACGAGCCGACCGTGCGGATGCTGGTGACCGAGGTGCTGGAGGATCTCGGCTACACCGCCATCGAGGCGGCCGACGGCGCGGCCGGCCTCAAGGTGCTGCAATCGGAGGTCCGCATCGACCTCGTCGTCACCGATGTCGGCCTGCCCGGCGGCATGAACGGCCGCCAGATGGCCGATGCGGGCCGGGTGCGGCGGCCGGGCCTGAAGGTGCTGTTCATCACCGGCTACGCCGAGACCGCGGCGCTCGGCCCGGGCCGGCTCGAACCCGGCACCGCCGTGCTGACCAAGCCCTTCGTGGTCGAGGCCCTGGCCCTGCGCATCCGCGAGATGCTCGCCCTCGCCTGATACCGCGCCGGCGCCGCGACGTCGGGACGCGGGATGCCGCTACGTTACCTGGAATTAATCCCCTCGGGCGCAAGAGAGAGGACGCCCAAGACCTTCCGGGAAGGCCCCCCATGTTCGCCTCCGCGCGCCGCGCCAGCACCGCCGCCAAGCTGGACGCCATCGAGCGGTCGCAGGCGTTCGTCGCCTTCGACCTCAACGGCATCGTGATCGAGGCGAACGAGAATTTCCTGCAGCTGATGGGCTACGGCCTCGACGAGGTGCGCGGCCGCCACCACCGCCTGTTCGTCGACCGCGCCGAGGCGGCGGATCCCGCCTACGAGGCGTTCTGGGACACCCTGCGCCGGGGCGAGATCCAGAGCGCCGAGTTCCGGCGCCTGGCCAAGGGCGGCCGCGAGGTGTGGATCCGCGCCAGCTACAACCCGGTGCTCGACGCCCGCGGCCGGCCGGTCCGGATCGTGAAATTCGCCCTCGACATCACCGCCGAGAAGCAGGCCGCGACCGATGCCGCCGGCCAGATCACGGCGATCAACCGCTCGCAGGCGGTGATCCACTTCGCCCCCGACGGGACGATCCTCGACGCCAACCCGCATTTCCTCGCGGCGATGGGCTACGGCCTCGACGAGGTGCGCGGGCGCAACCACCGCATGTTCGTCACGGCGGAGGAGGCCGAGTCGCCGGATTACCGCGATTTCTGGGCGCGGCTCTCGCGCGGCGAGTACCATGCGGGCGAGTTCAAGCGCCGGGGCAAGGACGGCAACGAGGTCTGGATCCAGGCGACCTACAACCCGATCCTCGACGCGACCGGCCGCACGGTCAAGATCGTGAAGTACGCCGCCGACATCACCGCCGCCAAGCAGGAGGCGGCCGACACGGCCGGCAAGATCGAGGCGGCGCTCCGCTCGCAGGCGGTGATCGAGTTCGACATGGACGGCACCATCCTGGATGCCAACGGCCATTTCCTGACTGCCATGGGCTACGGGCTGCACGAGATCGTCGGCCGCCACCACCGCATGTTCGTCACCCCCGACCAGGCCGAGAGCCGGAGCTACGCCGAGTTCTGGGACGGCTTGCGGGCCGGGCGCTACTCCGCCGCGGTCTACCAGCGCATCGGCAAGGGCGGCCGCGAGGTCTGGATCCAGGCGACCTACAATCCCGTCCTCGACCTCAACGGGCGCCCCTGCAAGGTCATCAAGTTCGCCACCGACGTCACCCACAGCATGAGCGTGCGGTCCCGCGCGATCGCGGCGACCGAGACGACCCTGACCCGGGTCCAGGCGGTGGCGGCGGCCTCGGAGGAGCTGTACCGCACCTCGGAGGCGATCGCGGGCCGGATGGGCCAGTCGCGCGAGGCGGTCGAGGCGATCCAGGAGCGGATGGGCAAGGCGAGCCGCGCCACGGCGCAGCTCGACGAGGCCGCCCAGGCGATGAACGGCGTCGTCGAGGCGATCACCGCCATCGCCGAGCAGATCAACCTCCTGGCCTTGAACGCCACCATCGAGGCCGCCCGCGCCGGGGCGGCCGGCCGCGGCTTCGCGGTGGTGGCGGCGGAAGTGAAGAACCTCGCCGGCCAGGCCCAGGCGGCGACGGGGCGGATCACCGGCGAGATCGGCGCGATGCAGGCGGTGTCGCGCGAGGTCGCCGAGGCGCTCGGCTCGATTTACGGCGCGGTCGACACGGTCCAGGGCTTCATCGTCGAGACGGCCATCGCGAGCGAGCGCCAGCGCAGCACGAGCGGCGACGTCAACACCAACATCCAGGTCACCGCGGCGGGCGTCGCCGACATCGCCGGCAACCTCGACGAGTGGCTGGTCGGCCTGGAGGAGCGGCGAATCCAGGAGCGCGTCCGCACCTCGCTGTCGGCCCGGATCGCCCTGCCGGACGGGTCCGGGCCGGTCGAGGCCATGACCTGCGTCGTCCTGAACCTCTCGGCCTCGGGTGCCAAGATCGCGCTCGATCGGCCGGTGCGGCTGCCGGCCCGGATCGTGCTGCACGTCGAGGACCGGCCGGCGCAATCCTGCGAGGTGATGCGCCAGCACGGGTCCGAAGTCGGCCTTCGCTTCCTGGCGTGACGGGACGATATTTTCCACCGGAAACCATCTCGTTAGCCGGCTTCTTATCATTGGTCCCGTCACGCGCGGGCGCGGCGGGACCGTCCGTCTAGAGCCGCGGCCAGCCCAGGAGCCGCCCGGGCGCGAACGGCGCCACCGGAACGGCGGGTGCCTCGCCGGTGGCGAGGTCGGCGACGAGCCGGCCGGTGATCGGGCCGGTCGAGAGGCCGATATGGCCGTGGCCGAAGGCGAAGATCAGGCCGTCGTGGCGCGGCGCCGGGCCGATCACCGGCAGGCCGTCGGGGGTCGAGGGGCGCGAGCCGAGCCAGGGCCGGTTGTCGAGGGGCTGGCCGAGGCGCACCGTGCCGGCGGCCTCGCGCGCCGCCGCCTCGATCTGGCGGTAATCCGGTGCTGCGTGACGGTCGGCGACCTCGACGCCGGAGAGCACCCGCACCCGGCCCTCGCCCATCGGCGACAGGATCGAGGCGGCGCCGGTGTCGTAGATCGGCCGGGTCAGGGCCGGGCTGCCGGGCTGGAGCGCGTAGTGGCGGTGATAGCCGCGCTCGGCCGCGAAGGCGAAGCGGTAGCCGAGCGGCCGGGCGAGCTCGTGCGCCGCCGCTCCCGTCGCCAGCACCACCTGGCGCGCCCGCACCACGCCGCCCGGATGGACGATGCGCCAGCCCTCTTCCGTCGGCTCCAGGCGGCTCACGGTGGTGCACAGGGTCCGCCCGCCGAGGCCGGCGAACAGCGCTTCGCAGGCCTCGACCAGACCGCCCGGATCGGCGACGGCACCGGTCTCGGGCAACAGCATCGCCCGGGCGAAGGGCCGGATCAGCGCCGGCTCCAGCGCCTGGATCGCCGCGCCGTCGAGGATCTCGAACGGCACGCCGTGATCCGCCAGGATTTCGCGCTCCAGGCTCGCCCCGGCGAAGGCCTCCTCCGTGCGGTAGAGCTTCACCCAGCCGCATTCGCGCAGGAGATGGGGCACGCCGGCCCGCTCGGAGAGGCGCTTGTGCTCGGGATAGGCGGCGTTGGTCAGCGGCGCCAGGGCGTCGGCGGCCCGGCGCCAGGCCGAGGTGCGGGCGCTCGCCAGGAAGTGGGCGGCCCACGGCATCACCCGCAGCAGGTGCAGGTGGCGCAGGCGAAGCCCGGCATCGGCGTTGCGCAGATAGGCCGGCAGCTTGGCCCAGAGCGCGGGGCTCGACATCGGGAAGATCGAGCCGCGGCTGACCACGCCGGCATTGCCGTAGGAGGTGCGCGCCCGCGCCTCGCCGGGATCGCACAGGACCACGTCCCGCCCGCGATCCTTGAGGGCGATGGCGGAGGACAGGCCCACCATCCCGCCGCCGACCACCACGATGTCGGCCGTCCGTTCGTCCTGCTGCATCGAAGAACTCTTTCGCCGCTCGAGGCTCGTCATTGTCCGAGGAGTCCTCCCCATCCGCGACCTCATCCCGGGGCGCCCGCGCAGCGGGCCTCGAAGCAGGGCTCCAGTCGGCACGGAGCGATCCGGAGCCCTGCGTCGAGGCGAGCAACGCTCGCACCCCGGGATGAGGTCGCGGGTGGGGAGGGGGAAGAAGCGAGAGGGACCGGCCGCACGCCGACGGGCCGGGTGGGCCCTCAATCCGGCAACCCCGCCAGATCCCGCACCGTCCCCAGGAGCACCCGCGTCGCCGCGTCGGCATCCTCCAGGGTGATCGATTCGGCCGGGTTGTGGCTGATGCCGCCGCGGCAGCGCACGAACAGCATCGCCGACGGGCCGAGCGCCGCCATCGCCACCGCGTCGTGGGTGGCCCCCGAGGGGAGCAGCAGGGGAGCGTGGCCGAGGCGCCGCGCCGCCCGGTCGAGGGCCGCCTGCAGGCCCGGATCGAGGGCGACCGCCGGGTTGTCCATGAAGGTCTCGCAGGAGAAGCCGACCCCGCGGCGCCGCGCGACCGCCCGGCACGCGGCTTCAATCGCCTCGAACAGGCCCCGCCGGGCCGCATCCTCCGGCGCGCGCACGTCGAGGCTGAAATCGACCCGGCCGGCGATCACGTTGACGGCGCCCGGCACCACGGTGAGCGAACCGACCGTCGCGACCGCGCCCGCCACGCCCTCGCCCAGCCGCTCGACCGCGAGCGCCATCTCGGCGGCGGCGGCGAGCGCGTCGCGGCGCATCCCCATCGGCACGGTGCCGGCATGGTTGGCCTCCCCCGTCACGGTGCAGCGCGCCCGGGTCAGCCCGACGATGCCCGAGACCACGCCGACCGGCTGCACCGCGGCCTCGAGCGCCGGTCCCTGCTCGATGTGGATCTCGAGGTAGCCGGCGATCTCGCCCGGGCGGCGGGCGAGGGCCGGTATGCCCGCCGGGTCGCCGCCGAAGGCGGCGAGCGCCTCGCGCAGGGGCGTGCCGGCGGCGTCGCATCCGTCCAGCCACTCGGACCGGTACTGCCCGGCCCAGGCCTTCGAGGTCGAGAGCGAGGTCGGGAAGCGCACGTTCTCCTCGTCGCCGAAGGCCACCACCTCGATCGCGAAGGGCAGGGACGCGCCGCGCAGCTCCTCGGCGACGACGAGGCCGGCCGCCACCCCGAGCGGGCCGTCGTAGCGCCCGGCGTCGACCACGCTGTCGATGTGCGAGCCGAGCACCAGGGCCGGCAGGCCGGGCTCCCGCCCCTCGATCCGCCCGACCACGCTGCCGGCGGCGTCGATCCGCGCCGTCATCCCGGCCGCCCGCATCAGGCCGAGCACCGCGTCGGCGGTCGCCCGGTGGGCCGGCGACAGGTAGAGCCGGGTGAGCCGGCCGGGCTCGTCGGTGTGATGGGCGAGGTCGTCGATCAGCGCCATCACGCGGGCGCCGAGGCGGGGGGTGGGCTCGGTCATGGCGTCGGTGGTGGCGTCGGTCATGGCTGGTCGCGACCCTGCGGTGTCGAGCGGGCGGTATGCAGGGTCGATGCCGGTCGAGGCAACCGGGTCGCGGCGCATGGCGCCGCGCGGGACTGCCTGGCGTGGACGGCGCGTGGACTGCGATTGTGATGCCTCGATTGCGATGCCTTGCACCTTCGAACGGAAGCGTCCGACGGCGCTGGCGAAGCCCGCAAGGTCTCCATCTCGTCGTGCCGGCGCCAGTGCGAGGGGGGAGCCGGCGCGGATTTCGTCCCGGGCAGCCCTGCCTGTGGCCGGGTCAGGCCTTTGCGGAGCGCGTCCCGTCGAGAGGCGCGAGCGCGGTGGCAATCGAAGCGGGAGGCCTGACGCGCCCGAGATCCCGGGCGAGGCCGGGGAGGTCCGGCACCGGAGCGCTCCCCTCGCCGAACAACGCCGCGTCGAGGGCGGCGAGCCGCCGGGCGAGGTCCGGATCGGCGCGCCACGCCGCGGCGAGGCCCGGGTCGCGGCGTGCGGCCTCGGTGAGGGCGGCGTGGCACGCCCGGGCGTCGCGCCGCCGCGCGGCCCGGGCGAGTGCCCGGAGGGCGCCCGCCGCCGGCATCTCGCCGCGGCGGCGGGTGCCCCAGGCGCCGAGGCCGAAGCCGAAGGCGGCGAGGCCCGCCAGCAGCGCCCGCCAGGGCGAGGCCGGGGGCGGGGGCGCCTCGTCCGGGGTTGTCGCGGTGCGCCCGCCGATGATGCGGGCCGGGATCTCGGCCTCGCGCATCACCCGCGCCCGGGTATCGAACCACGGGATGGCGATCGCCGACAGGGTGATCGGCTCGGGCACGCCGGGGCGCACGTCCCAGCGGTAGGTGACGCGGGCCACCGGCCCCGCCGGGGTGATGCGGGTCTGCCGCTCCACCGGCCCGGCGAAGGTGAGGACGCCGCGGGTGCGCAAGGTCGGCCGCGGCGGCAGGGCGTCGGCGGTGACGCCGCGGGCGTCGAGCGTCACGGTGCGGCGGGCCGGCTCGCCGAGCTTCAACCCTTCGGGCTCGGGCTCCCACTGGTCCGTCACCGTCACGTCCTGCGCCGCCAGCCACCAGGGTTCCTTCGCGTCCGGCCCGCCCGGTCCCTGCCAGGCCGCGACCTCGAGCGGCAGGGGGGCGGAGCGCACCTCGACCACCCGGCGCTCGCCGCCGTCGACGATGGTCAGGCGATGGACGAAGGGATCGATGACGAAGCGGCCGGGCCCCTGCGGGAAGACCGCGACCGTGCGCTCGAAGCCGCGCGCCTCCTGGCCCTGGATCGTGGCGCGGGTCCAGCGGTCGCGGCCGAGCTGGGTCCAGCCGAAATGCGGCAGGCTCGGCTGGCGCAGGTCCTCGAGGGCGATCTGCGCCCGGTAGGTGCCGCGGATGTGCAGGAGCACCATCTCGCGCGGGAACGGCGTCGCCCCGCCCGGCACCTCGGCGGTGACGGTCAGGCCGAGGTCGCCGTCCTCCAGCGCCCGGGCCGGCGCCGCGGCGAGCACCAGGGCGGCGACGAGACACCATCTCGCCATGGGTTGCCTCACCATGGGTTGCTCCCGGGCTGGACGGCGGTGCCGGCCTCGCGCCGGCGGGTCTGCTCGGCGAGGATCCGCAGGCGGACGAAGCGGCCGGGATCGTCCGGCAGCGTCGCGAGCCAGTGCCGGTCGGGGCGGATCTCGCGGGCCTCGAAGCTCTTCGAGACCCGGCGCACCTCGCGCTCGATCACCTCGGACACGCTGGCATTGCCGCCGCCCCGGCGCCCGCCGCCCTCCGCGTCGCTCGCCGAGCCGCGGGCCTGGCCGCGGCCGGGATCGACCGACCGCTGCTCGGCCCGGCCGGTGCGGGCGGCCTTGGAATTGCCGGGCGAATCGGCGGCCGAGGAGGCCTCGCGGTGGCCGGCGAGCCCCTCGCCGGTCGAGGCGGTGCCGGGATCCTCGGCATCCGATTCGGTCTTGGTGGCGTAGCGGGTGGCGGCGTCCGCCTGGGCGTTGGCCTGTCCGGCGGTGCGCCCGCCCGGCGCGTCCGGCGTGTCGAGGAGGCGTGCGATCAGCTCGCGGTTCGCCTTGGCGTCCTCGTCCGCGGGGTCGCGGGCAAGCGCGGCGTCGTAGGCCGCGAGCGCGCCCTTGAGGTCGCCCGCCCGCGCCAGCGCGTTGCCGCGGTTGTAGGGGGACGACGCGAAGGCCGCGGCCGCCTCCGCGTAGCGGCCGGCGGCGTAGAGGGCGGTGCCGCGCCAGGCCGGGTCGTCGCTGACGCGCGCGGCGAGCCCTGGCAGGCCGGCCCCGATGAGGAGGCGGGCGAGGGCGGCGGGCTCGGCGGCGAGGCCCAGGAGCGCGGCCGCCCCGGCGGCGAGGAGGATCCGCATCAGGCGCTCCGCCGGAAGAGGAGCAGGACCGGGACGAGCGCGAGGCCGGCGAGAAAGCGGCCGAGATCCTGCCAGGCGAGCACCGCGTAGCCTCCCTCGGCGAGGTGGCGGGCGACGCTCTCCGACATCGCCGCGACGACCGGGCCCGGCGCGTCGAGGCTGCCGGCCGCACCGTTGCCGAGGGCGGCGAGGCGCGCGAGCCCGGCACCGTCCGGCCGCGGCGCGTCGGGCGGCAGGGCGGGATCGGTCACCAGCACGGTGTGCACCCGGTGGCCCTCGGCCGCCAGCGCCGCCGCCTCGCGCGAGGCCGCCTCGTCGAGGCCGCCGCCGTCGGTCAGCAGCACGACGTCGCCGGTCACGACCGCGCTCTCGGCGAGCGTCCGGCGGGCGAGCGCCAGCGCCCGGGCCGGGTGGCTGCCGCGGTCGGGCACGGTGGTCCCGTCGAGGGCGAACAGGATCGTCCCGAGGGTGTCCTGGTCGGTGGTCGGCGGCGCGGCGAGGTAGGCGTCGCCCCCGTAGGCGATGAGCGCCACCGCCTTGGTGCCGGCGGCCTCGGCCAGCCCCTGCGCCAGGACCCGGGCCTCGCCGAGGCGCCCGCCCTCGGCGACCGAGCGCGACAGGTCGAGGGCGACGATCGCGGCGTCGAGGTTGCGGAAGCCCGCGGTGTCGCGGCGTTCCAGCGCCGGGCCGGCGAGGCCGAGGGCGAGGAGGGCGCCGGCCAGGACGAGGAGCCGCTGCCCGCCGCGCCGGCCCGGCCGCACCGCGCCGCGGGCCTGGAGCGCCGCCATCAGGTGCGGCTCGACGACCCGGGCCCAGTCGCCCAAGGGGGCCGCGCGGTGGGCGGCGCGCCAGGCGAGGAGCCCGAGGACGGGCAGGGCGAGGAGCCACCAGGGGCGCAGGAGGGTGAAGGCCTCGGTCACGCCGCCCTCCGGGTCAGCAGCAGGACGAGGGCCGCGAGCAGCGCCAGCCCGCCCGGCCACGGCCAGAGGTCGCGCCGCAAGGGGACCGGCGGGGCCCGGTCGCGGCCGCCCTCGAGCGCGTCGATGCTGTCGGCCACGCCGGCGAGGTCGTCGGTGGTGCGCACCCGGAAGAACCGCCCGCCGCTCGTCGCCGCGACGTCGCGCAACGCCTCGGAATCGACGACGTCCTGCTCGCCGTTCGCATCGGCGAGGTCGCGGGGGCCGAGCGCGATGGTGTGGACCCGGATGCCGAGCTCGCGGGCGAGGAAGGCCACGTCCCGCGGCGTGGTCTGGCCGGCATTGTTGGCCCCGTCGGAGAGCAGCACCACCACCTTGGACGGGCCGGGCAGCGCGTCGAGGCGCTTCAGGGCGAGGCCGAGCCCGTCGCCGATGCCGGTCGAGCGGCCGACGAGGCCGATCTGCGCCTCCTCCAGCGCCCGGGCGACGGCCTGCGTGTCGAAGGACGGGGCGGCCGCCACGTCGGCCTGATCGGCGAAGATCACGAGGCCGACCCGGTCGCCGGCCCGGCGGCGGATGAAGTCGGCGCCGACGCGCTTGACCGCGGCGAGCCGCGAGGTGGTGCGGCCGTCGAGCGCGAAGTCGATCCGCTCCATGCTGCCCGAGAGGTCGAGGGCGAGCACGATGTCGCGTCCCGAGGCCGGCAGCGCGGCGCCGGGCAGCACCAGCCGCGGGCCGGCGAGGGCGGCGACGAGGGCGATCCAGAGCATCCAGGTCAGGGCGGCGCGCCCCCGCGTGCCGAGCCTGAGCGGCCCGCCGCTCTCGAGCCCGGCGACGAGGGAGGCGGGCACCGTCAGGGCGCCGCTGGTGCCGGCCTTCGGCGGCAGGAACCGGGCGGCGAGGAGCGGCAGCGGCAGCAGCAGTCCGGCGAGCGGCGCGGCGAAATCGAGGGAGGCGAGGCCGGCCATCGGTCCCTCAAGCCCGCAGCCGCGCGACGAGGCGGGCGAGGCCGGCCTCCGTCGCGGCGAGGTCGGGCGCCGGGCCCGGGGCGTAGAGGTTCTCGGTCAGCGCCCGGCCGGGACCGGTTCGGAAGAAATCGGTGCGCAAGCGCGCATCGAGCCCCGCCGGTCCCTCGACCCCGAGGCTGCGGGCGAGCCGCCGGGCGAGGCGCGCGAGGGCGAGGCGCCGCTCGTCCGGCGGCAGGGTGCGGGCGGCGGCGAGTTCGGCGAGCGCCGCGCGGCGGATCGGGCGGCCGCGCCGGCGCGGCCAGAGCCAGGCCGCGAGGCCGGCGAGCGCCAGGCCGGCGACGATCGCCGCCAGGATGTCGAGCCGCACCAGCCCCGGATCGGGCGGGGCGTGCAGGCCGCGAAGCCCGGCGAGCGCTTCGTCACAGCACGGCATCGAGCCGCTCCAGCAGGGGGGCGAAGCCGTCCGGCCCGGTCTCGGTGTCGAGGCGCACCACCGTGACGCCGAGGCGGGCGAGGCCCGCGACCCGCTCCTCCGGCGCCGGCCTCCGTCCCCCGATCCGCGCGGTGCCGCGCTGCCCGTCCGGGGTGGCGTAGGGGTAGAGGCCCGGCGGGGCCTCGCGCTCGAAGGCGTCGCTCACCAGGATCAGGCTGACCGAGACCCGCTCGGCCAGGACCGCCAGGGTCTCCGCAAACTCCTCGCCCGGGGCGTCGAGGGCGCTCGCCAGGACCAGGTGCCCGCCCGCCGGCAGCAGGGCGCGGGCCCGCTCCAGGGCCGGGCCCAGCGGGGGATCGGCCTGCGGGTCGGCCGCGAGCGCCGCCCCGTGCGCCCGGGCGAGGCCCTGGCACAGGGCCGCCATGCCGCGCCCGCCGCCCCGCGGCGGCAGCGCCACCGACTCCGCCCCGCCGACGCTGAGCAGCCCGACCCGGCCGCCATCGGCGGCGATGCGCCAGCCGAGCAGCGCCAGCGCCTCCGCGGCCGCGACCGAGCGCAGGGCCCGGCGGGTGCCGACCAGCATCGAGGGCCGGAAGTCGGCGAGCATCACCACGGCGCGGTCGCGCTCCTCGTGGTGGGTGCGGACGTGGAGAATGCCGGTGCGGGCGGTGGCGTTGCGGTCGATGTGGCGCACGTCGTCGCCCTCCGCCCAGAGGCGGACGTCGTCGGGCTCGCTGCCGCGCCCGCGCCGCCGGGTGACGATGCCGCCGGGCAGCCCCGTGCGGACCCGGCTCGCCGCCCCGGCGCCGCGGCGGGCGAGGTGGCGCAGGCCCATGAGCGCGCCGGATTCGACGGCGATGCCGGGGGCCTGGAGCGGATCGGTGCCGGGACGCGGCCGTGCCGGGGTCGGGATCATCGTCAGAGCGGGCGCACCCGGTCGAGGAGGCCCGCCACCAGGGCGCGGGCGGTCTGCCCTTCCGCCGCGGCGCGCCAGGTGAGCGCGAGGCGGTGGGCGAGCGCATCGCCGGTGAGCGCCACGACGTCGTCCGGCACGACGTGGTCGCGCCCGTGCAGGTAGGCCCGGGCCTTGCCGGCGAGCATCAGCGCGAGCGTGCCGCGGGGCGAGACCGGGTGCTCGATCGCCCCGCGCAGGTCGGCCGCCGCCGGCCCGCCGCGGGTGGCGGCGACGAGGCGGACGAGGAAGTCCTTGAGGGCCGGCGAGACGTGGGTCTTGAGCGCCGCGGCCCGGGCGGCGCGCAGCTCGTCCGCCGTGAGCCGCACCGGCATCGGCGCGGCCTCCTCGGTCATCTCGCCCTCGACGAGGTCGAGGATGCGGCGCTCGGAGGCCTCGTCCGGCATCTCGACCACGACGTGGAGCAGGAACCGGTCGAGCTGCGCCTCCGGCAGCGGGAAGGTGCCGGCATGCTCGATCGGGTTCTGGGTCGCCACCACCATGAAGGGATCGGGCAGCGGGTGGGTGACGCCCGCCACCGTGACCTGCCGCTCGGCCATCGCCTCGAGGAGGGCCGACTGCACCTTGGGCGGCGCCCGGTTGACCTCGTCGACCAGCACCAGGGAGTGGAACAGGGGACCCGCGAGGAACTCGAACCGGCCGCCGTCGGGCCGCCAGACCGTGGTGCCGGTGAGGTCGGCGGGCATCAGGTCGGGGGTGCACTGGATGCGGGCGAAGCCCGTGTGGAGCCCGTCGGCGAGGCGCTTGACCGCACGGGTCTTGGCGAGGCCCGGCGCGCCCTCGATCAGGAGATGGCCGCCGGTGAGGAGCCCGATCAAGAGCCGCTCGACGAGGCCGGACGCGCCGATCAAGCCCGCCTCCAGGCCGGTCCGCAGGGCCTCGAGCCGGGCGCGCACCGGATCGTCGGGCGTCGGTCCATCGAGGCCGGTCCTCGTGACGCTCCGCGCCACGGCCTGCTCAGCGCCTCGCGCCATTCCGTGCGTCTCCCTCGGGCCGGTGCGTCGTGCCGGCGTTGCGGCGATCAGGCCGCGTCTTCCCCGGTGCGTCAATCCCGGGGGGAGGGGGACAGGGGTGTGCTTAAGTCCGCGGCGGAGGCAAAGGCGCCTGTAGCGAACCCGGCTCGCGCTGCTCGAATGAAGATGGCGGGATCCCCTCTCCCGGGTGGGAGAGGGGTAGGGGTGAGGGTGACACGCTTCAGTATTGATCGCTGAGCATGGTGTTTGCGGCGGGACGGTCAGAGCACGACTCAAGACCGTAGCACCCTCACCCCCGGCCCCTCTCCCACACGGGAGAGGGGAGAGCGCCCCCTGGATGAGCATCCCGCCTCACGTCTTAAGGTCCCTCACACCGTCCAGGGCGCCGGCCGGTTCGGGCTGAGTCCGTAACGCGCCACCGCCTCCGCCACCGTCGCGCGGTCGAGCTTGCCCTCGTCGGCGAGCGCCGCGAGCGCCGCCACCGCGACGTGGTGCCGGTCGACCTCGAAGAAGGCCCGCAGGGCGCTGCGGGTGTCGCTGCGGCCGAAGCCGTCGGTGCCGAGCGTGACGTAGCGGGCCTGGATCGCGGTCGCGATCAGTTGCGGGTAGGCGCGGACGTAGTCGGTGGCGGCGACGACCGGCGCCAAGCCGGGCAGCGATTCCTCGACGAGGCTGCGCTTTGCCGGCAAACCGGGGTTCAGGCGGTTGGCACGCTCGACCTCGCGGGCCTCGCGGGCGAGCTCGCTGAAGCTCGTCACGCTGTGGACCTCGCTGGCGATACCCCACTCCTCGGAGAGCAGCTTCGCGGCGGCGATGACCTCGGGCAGGATCGCACCCGAGCCGAGAAGTCGGATAGCCGGCTCATCATCTCCGTAGCCGGCAAAACGGTACATCCCGCGGATGATCCCGTCCCGCACGCCCGCCGGCATCGACGGCTGGGCGTAATTCTCGTTCATCGCCGTGACGTAGTAGAACGCATCGACGTCGCGCTCCATCATGTCGCGGGCGCCGTGATCGAGGATCACCGCCATCTCGTAGGCGAAGGCCGGGTCGTAGGCGCGGCAATTCGGGATCGTCGCGGCGACGAGGTGGCTCGACCCGTCCTGGTGCTGCAAGCCCTCGCCGCCGAGCGTGGTGCGGCCGGCGGTGGCGCCGATCAGGAAGCCGCGGGCGCGCTGGTCGGCCGCCGCCCAGATCAGGTCGCCGACGCGCTGGAAGCCGAACATCGAGTAGTAGATGTAGAACGGCAGCATCGCGAGGCCGTGGACGCTGTAGGACGTCGCGGCCGCGGCCCAGGACGAGATCGCGCCGGCCTCGGTGATGCCCTCCTCGAGCAGTTGCCCGTCGCGGGACTCCTTGTAGTAGAGCATCGAGCCGGCATCCTCCGGCTCGTAGAGCTGGCCGAGCGGCGAGTAGATGCCGACCTGCCTGAACAGGTTGGCCATGCCGAAGGTGCGCGCCTCGTCGGCGACGATCGGCACGACCCGCGGGCCCAGCTCCTTGTGCTTGATCAGGCTGCTGAACAGCCGCACCGCCGCGGTGGTGGTCGACATCTCCTTGCCGTCGGCGTCCAGCGCGAAGCCGGCGTAGGTGGAGAGATCCGGCACCGCGACGTGGGCGGCGGTGCGGCGGCGCTTGGGCAGGAAGCCGCCGAGCTTTTCGCGCCGCTCGCGCAGGTAGCGCAATTCGCGGCTGTTCTCGTCGGGCTTGTAGAACTCCAGGCCCTCGACCTGCGCATCGGTGAGCGGCAGGGCGAAGCGATCGCGGAACGCCTTCAGCGCGTCGGTGTCGAGCTTCTTCGCCTGGTGGGCGGTCATGCGCGACTCGCCCGCGCCTCCCATGCCGTAGCCCTTCTTGGTCTTGGCCAGGATCACGGTCGGGCGGCCCTTGGTCGCCTTGGCGGCGGCAAAGGCGGCGTAGAGCTTACGGAAATCGTGTCCGCCGCGCTTGAGCTTGTCGACGTCGCCGTCCGACATGTGGGAGACCAGCGCCTTCACCTCCTCGTCCTCACCGAAGAAGTGGGCGAGGTTGTAGGCGCCGTCCTTGGCGCCCAGCGTCTGGTACTTGCCGTCGACCGTGGCGGCGAAGCGGCGCAGCAGGGCGTGGTTGGTGTCGCGGGCGAAGATCGCGTCCCATTCCGAGCCCCACAGCACCTTGACGACGTTCCAGCCGGCGCCGCGGAAGACGCTCTCCAGTTCCTGGATGATCTGGCCGTTGCCGCGCACCGGCCCGTCGAGACGCTGGAGGTTGCAGTTGATGACGAAGGTGACGTTGTCGAGCTTTTCGCGCGCCGCCAGCGTCAGGGCGCCGATCGATTCCGGCTCGTCCATCTCGCCGTCGCCGAACACGCCCCAGACGTGCTGGCCGGCGGTGTCGGCCAGCCCCCGGTCGCTGAGGTAGCGCATGAAGCGCGCCTGGTAGATCGCGTTCATCGGCCCGATGCCCATCGAGCCGGTCGGCACCTGCCAGAACTCGGGCATCAGCCAGGGATGCGGGTACGAGCACAGGCCCTCCCCGGCGATCTCCTGGCGGTAATGCTTCAGGTTGGTCTCGGAGAGACGCCCTTCGAGGAAGGCGCGGGCATAGACGCCGGGCGCCGAGTGCGGCTGGAAGAACACGAGGTCGGCGCCCGCTCCGCTCGCGTCGCCGGCCTGGAAGAAGTGGTTGAAGCCGAGCTCGAAGATCTCGGCGGCGGAGGCGTAGGAGGCGACGTGGCCGCCGAGCTCGCCGTAGGCCATGTTGGCCCGCACCACCATGGCGAGCGCGTTCCAGCGCATGATCGAGGTGATGCGCTCCTCGACCGCGAGGTCGCCCGGATAGGGCGGCTGCTTCTCGAGGGAAATGGTGTTGCGGTAGGGCGAGTAGGGCGGCGCCTCCTCGACGACGCCGATCTCCCGCGCCTTCTGCTCCAGCCGGTCGAGCAGGAAGCGGGCCCGGGCGGCGCCGCCGTGGCGCAAAACCGATTCGAGCGAGGCGAGCCAGTCCGCGGTCTCGGCCGGATCCGGATCGGCCACGCCGCGCGGGCCCAGAATGGCTTGGTTGCCGGTACGCTCGTTCTCGTTGACCGGCACGGCCGGGATCGGCTTGGCGCTCGCGCTCATGGCCTGGATTCCTCCCTTGGATCGCGCCAGGATAGTTCCCCGGTCGCGGTAGATGCTGCTTCGTTTGCCGCCGCTGCGGCGGGATGCGCAAAACATTTTCGCCGGAACGGGCGTTCACGGTCGATCTTGCCGCAGGCGGGTAGCCGACCGGCACCGTCCGGCGGTCCGCGCCCGACCCCGGATTCCTGGCAGCGCGCCCGGCGCGGCCATTCCGAGGAGCCCGATCGCCGGACGCCCACCGGGTAGCGTCAATGGCACTTTTGTCCTAAGCTCACAGCCGAAATCGGGCCGTGCGGGGCCTGCCTGCCCGTCGCTCTTCTTGCGTCGAAGCCGCTTCGACGCGGAAAGACGGGATCGTCGGCCCGCCCAGGCCCGAACGCGCTCGGGGAGCCACCGTTCCGATGACCGCCGATACGGCCGCCAGCCTGCTCCAGACGCCCCTGCACGCGCTGCACCAGGAGGCCGGCGCCCGGATGGTGCCGTTCGCCGGCTATAGGATGCCGCTGCAATACCCGCTCGGGCTCCTCAAGGAGCACCTGCACACCCGCAGGGCGGTTGGGCTGTTCGACGTCTCGCATATGGGCCAGATCGCCGTGCGGGCCCGCTCCGGCGACCTCGCCGACACCGCCCGCGCCCTCGAGACGGTGGTGCCGATCGACGTCGTCGGGCTTCCGCCCGGCCGTCAGCGCTACGGCTTCCTGACGACGCAGGGCGGCGGCATCCTCGACGACCTGATGCTCGCCAACCTGGGCGACCATTACCTGCTGGTCGTCAACGCCGCCAACAAGGCCGCCGACCTCGCCCACCTGCTCGACGCGATCGGCACCGAGTGCACGGTGGAGCCGGTCGACCGGGCGCTGATCGCGCTCCAGGGCCCGGGGGCGGAAGCGGCGCTCGCCCGCCATCTGCCGGCGGTGGCCGAGATGCGGTTCATGGATGCCCGTGCCGTCTCGTTCCAGGGCGAGGACGGCGTCATCGTGCGGGCCGGCTATACCGGCGAGGACGGGTTCGAGATCGCGCTGCCGCCCGGCTCCGCCGTGGCGCTCGCCCGGGCGCTGCTCGCCGATCCGGACGTGAAGCCGGTCGGCCTCGGCGCCCGCGATTCGCTGCGCCTCGAGGCCGGCCTGTGCCTGCACGGCGCGGACATCGACCACGAGACCTCGCCGGTCGAGGCCGGCCTGTCCTGGGCGATCCCGAAGGTGCGGCGGCGCAGCGGCGCCCGGGCCGGCGGGTTTCCCGGCGCCGAGCGCATCCTTACCGAGCTGGACGACGGGCCGGCGCGGCTGCGGGTCGGCCTGCGCCCGGAGGGGCGCACGCCGGTGCGGGCGGGCGCGGCGCTCTATGCCGCCGCGGATGCGTCCGAGCCGGTCGGCCGGGTCACCTCCGGCGGCTTCGGGCCGAGCCTGGACGGGCCGATCGCCATGGGGGTGCTGCCGAGCACGCTGGCCGTGCCCGGCACCCCCGTCTTCGCCGAGGTGCGCGGCCAGCGCCTGCCCTGCGCGGTGGCGCCGCTGCCGTTCCGCCCCGCCGGCTTCAAGCGTTCCTGAACGAGGGAGTGTCCTTCATGCTGAAATACACCGACGAGCACGAGTGGCTGCGCCTGGAAGGCGACGTGGCGACGGTGGGGATCACCGACCACGCCGCCGAGCAGCTCGGCGACCTCGTCTTCGTCGAGCTGCCGAAGGTCGGCGCCACGCTGACCAGGGGCGCCGCCGCCGCGGTGGTGGAATCGGTCAAGGCGGCCTCCGACGTCTACGCGCCGGTCGACGGCGAGGTGACCGCGATCAACGAGGCCGCGGTGAGCAACCCGGAGAGCGTCGGCACCGACCCGCAGGGCGCCGGCTGGCTCTACCGCGTGCGCCTCAGCGATCCGTCCCAGCTCGACGGGCTGATGGACGAGGCGGCCTACCGCGCCTTCGTCGGCTGAACTGCGACGATCTTCGTCTGATCTGTTCCGACACCAGTCAAGCGCGGGATCCCCTCTCCCGTTTGGGAGAGGGGTAGGGGTGAGGGTGGCTCGGCTTCCAGATAAGCCGCCGCCCGTCAAGCTGGGCAGCTCGCCGGTTCCGGGTCATTGCGGGACCCGAGCCACCCTCACGCGGGATCTTCGATCCCCCGGCCCCTCTCCCACGCGGGAGAGGGGAGATGCGCTCCACCTTTTGAGCCGCGTTGTACGGCTCCGGTCAGGACACCTCTCCCATGCCGATGGACAAGTACGATCCCTACGACTTCGCCAACCGCCGCCATATCGGCCCGTCGGTGGACGAGATCGCCCGCATGCTGGAGGTGGTCGGTGCCGACACCCTCGACGCCCTGATCGACGAGACCCTGCCGGCCGGCATCCGCCAGAGAGAAGCCACCGAGTTCGGCGCCGCCCTGTCGGAGCGCCGGGCGATCGAGCGCCTGCGGGCGACCGCCAACAAGAACAAGCTGCTGACCTCGCTGATCGGCCAGGGCTACCACGGCACCACGATGCCGCCGGCGATCCAGCGCAACATCTTCGAGAACCCGGCCTGGTACACGGCCTATTCGCCCTATCAGCCCGAGATCAGCCAGGGCCGGCTCGAAGCGCTCCTCAACTTCCAGACCTGCGTCGGCGACCTGACCGGGCTCGACATCGCCAACGCCTCGCTGCTCGACGAGGCCACGGCCGCCGCCGAGGCGATGGGGATGGCGCGCCGGATCGCCAGTGCCAAGCCCGACACCTTCTTCGTCGACGCGCAGTGCCTGCCGCAGACCATCGCGGTCCTGAAGACCCGGGCCGAGCCGTTCGGCTGGCGCATCGTCGTCGGCGACCCCTTCGCCGACCTCGATCCCGCCTCGGTCTTCGGCGCGATCTTCCAGTATCCGGGCGTCGAGGGCGCGGCCCACGACTTCACCGCCGTGATCGCGAAGCTCCACGACTTCGGGGCCATCGCCGTGGTGGCGGCCGATCCGCTGGCGCTCACGGTGCTGAAACCCCCGGGCGAGATGGGGGCGGACATCGCGGTCGGCTCGATGCAGCGCTTCGGCGTGCCGATGGGCTATGGCGGGCCGCACGCCGCCTACATGGCGACGCGGGACGCCCACAAGCGGGCGTTGCCCGGGCGCATCGTCGGGGTGTCGGTCGATTCCCGCGGCAACCGCGCCTACCGGCTCTCGCTCCAGACCCGCGAGCAGCACATCCGGCGCGAGAAGGCGACCTCGAACATCTGCACCAGCCAGGTGCTGCTGGCGGTCATCGCCTCGATGTACGCGGTGTTCCACGGGCCGCGCGGGCTCAAGGCGATCGCGATGCGCATCCACCGCGACGCGACGCGGCTCGCCGCCGGGCTGAACGCCCTCGGCTTCGAGACCCATCCGGACGCCTTCTTCGACACGATCACCGTGACGGTCGGCCCGTTCCAGGGCGTGATCCTGAAGAACGCCGTCGCCAACGGGATCAACCTGCGGAAAGTGGGCACCGACCGGATCGGCATCACGGTCGACGAGCGCACGCGGCCCGACATCATCGAGGCGGTGTGGCGCGCCTTCGGCGGCGACAGCCTGGCGTATGACGAATCCTGGCCCGAGCCGCGGCTGCCGGCGGATCTCGTGCGCACCTCCGAGTACCTGACCCACCCGATCTTCCACATGAACCGGGCCGAGAGCGAGATGACGCGCTACATGCGCCGCCTCGCCGACCGCGACCTCGCCCTCGACCGGGCGATGATCCCGCTCGGCTCGTGCACGATGAAGCTGAATGCCACGGCGGAGATGCTGCCGGTCTCGTGGCCGGAATTCTCGGAGCTGCACCCCTTCGCGCCGAAGGACCAGGCCGAGGGCTATGCCGAGATGATCGCCGATCTCTCGCAGAAACTCGCCGACATCACCGGCTACGCGGCGATCTCGATGCAGCCGAATTCCGGCGCGCAGGGCGAGTATGCGGGGCTGCTCGCGATCCGCGCCTACCACCTGTCGCGCGGCGACGGGCACCGGACCGTCTGCCTGATCCCGTCCTCGGCCCACGGCACCAACCCGGCCTCGGCGCAGATGTGCGGCATGACCGTCGTGGTGGTCGGCGCCGACCGCGACGGCAACGTCGACGTGGCCGATTTCCGCGCCAAGGCCGAGAAGCATGGGGCCAACCTCGCCGCCTGCATGATCACCTACCCGTCCACCCACGGGGTGTTCGAGGAGGCGGTGCGGGAGATCTGCGACATCACCCACGCCCATGGGGGCCAAGTCTACCTCGACGGCGCCAACCTCAATGCGCTGGTCGGCCTCGCGCGGCCCGGCGACATCGGGGCCGATGTCAGCCACATCAACCTGCACAAGACCTTCTGCATCCCGCATGGCGGCGGCGGGCCCGGCATGGGGCCGATCGGCGTCAAGGCGCACCTGATCCCGTTCCTGCCCGGCCACGTCGAGACCGACGGGCGCGAGTTCTCGGTCTCGGCGGCGCCGTACGGCTCCGCGGCGATCCTGCCGATCTCGTGGAGCTACTGCCTGCTGATGGGCGGACGCGGGCTGACGCAGGCCACCCGCATCGCGATCCTCAACGCCAACTACATCGCGCGTCGCCTCGCCGGGGCCTTCGATGTCCTCTACACCGGCACCCACGGCCGGGTGGCGCATGAATGCATCATCGACGCCCGCCCGCTGATGAAGAGCGCGGGCGTCAGCGTCGAGGACATCGCCAAGCGGCTGATCGATTGCGGCTTCCACCCGCCGACGATGAGCTGGCCGGTGGCCGGCACCCTGATGATCGAGCCGACCGAATCCGAGACCAAGGGCGAGATCGATCGCTTCTGCGACGCCATGCTGGCGATCCGCGACGAGATCCGGGCGATCGAGGAAGGCCGGATGGACCGGGCCGACAACCCGCTCAAGAACGCGCCCCACACCGTGGAAGACCTCATCGGTGCATGGGAGCGGCCTTATTCCCGCGAGGCCGCCTGCTTCCCGGCCGGCGCCTTCCGGGTCGACAAGTACTGGCCGCCGGTCAACCGGGTCGACAATGCCTATGGCGACCGCAACCTCGTCTGTGCCTGCCCGCCGGTGGAGAGCTACATGAAGGCGGCGGAGTAGGACGCCAGCGGCGCCCAACCTCGACGGAGGCCGGGCGCCGATCGGATCAGGCCGCGTCCGAGACGCGAAGCTCGACGTGAAGCCCGGCTGCGGCCAGCAGGGCGACGAGATCGTCGAGTGGAAACAGGTCGATCCTGCCGCGCAGGAGATCTACAACGCGGGGCTCCGTCGCGCCGAGTCTTTGCGCCGCCTCGGCCTGCGTCCACTCCTTCGCTCCGATGTGTCGATCCAGCGCCATCAACAGGGCGGAGCGGAGCTTCATTGTCTGAGCATCCGCGGGTGTATCCTCGATGGCATCCCACACGCTCGCAAAACCGTCGTCGCTCATCGGCCTAGCTCCCTCGCGAGATTGGCGTAGCGCTTCGATGCCAGATCCAGATCCGCGGCGCTCGTCTTCTGTGTCTTCTTCTGAAAGCAGTGTCGTACGTGGACCGCATTGGCGAACTTGGCGACATAGATTACCCGGAACGCACCAGCCTCGTCCCGTATCCTAATTTCCTGCACGCCGATCCCGATAGTGGGCATCGGCTTCCAGTCGTTCGGCGCCAGCCCGTTCTGGACCCTGTCGAGCTGATAACCCGCTTCACGCCGCGCCGCGTGCGAGAAGGCACGCAGATCGCCGAGGGAGCTGCCGTGAAACTTGAGCACCTTCATACAACGAACCTACGAAGTGTTTGTACGCTCGTCGCGGATGCGGGCAAATCCCTTCACGTCAACGCGCTCACCCCGCCTCCCCCAGATAATCCCGCCAGATCGCCTTCTCGCCCATGCCCGCCGCGAAGGCCGCATGGGCCGCCAGCTCGGCCTCGGTGAGGCGGCTGCGGGTCGGGCGGGGGCCGTGCTCGACCGGCGCGGCGTGCAGGCTCGGTCCGGCCGGGCCGGCATTGCCCTCGACCGTCAGACCGAGCGTCGTCTGCTTGCCGCCGAGCAGCTCGATATAGACTTCCGCCAGGATCTGCGAGTCGAGGAGCGCGCCGTGCTTGGTGCGGCGGGAATTGTCGATGCCGTAGCGCGAGCACAGCGCGTCGAGGTTGTTGGCGGCGCCCGGATGCTTGCGCCGGGCGAGCGCCAGGGTGTCGACGACGGAGGCGAGCTCGATCAGCGGCGGGGATTTGTCGCCGAGCCGCGCGTACTCCGCGTTGAGGAAGCCGACGTCGAAGGCGGCGTTGTGGATCACGAGGGTCGCGTCGCCGCAGAACGCGAGGAAATCGGGCAGGATCTGGGCGAAGAGCGGCTTGTCGGCGAGGAACGCATCCGAGAGGCCGTGGACCCGGAACGCGCCCTCCGACACCGCCCGCTGCGGGTTGATGTAGCGGTGGAACTCGCGCCCCGACGGAATGTGGTTGAGGAGCTCGATGCAGCCGATCTCGATCAGCCGGTCGGTCTTGGCCTCGGTACCGGTGGTCTCGGTGTCGAGGACGATCTCGCGCAGCATGCCTGCGGCTCCCTTCCAGACGTGGGTTTCGACCGGTGTAGCGACGAAGCGTTAACCGGCCCGCCTCGCCGCGGCGGCCGCGATCACCGCGTCGACCTGCGCCTCGGCGTGCGGGAAGCCCCGGTCGGTCTCGATGAGGTAATCGGCGCGGCGGCGCTTCTCGGCATCGGGCATCTGCTTGGCCAGGATCTGCCCGAAGGCCTCCTCGGTCATGCCCGGCCGGGCGAGCACCCGGGCGCGCTGCACCTCCGGCGGGGCGGTCACCACCGCGACGGCGTCGCACCCCGCCTCGCCGCCGGTCTCGAACAGGAGCGGCACGTCGAGCACGACGAGGGCTGAGGCGGCATGGATGGCGAGGAACTCGTCCCGGGCCCGCCGCACCAGGGGATGGACCAGGGATTCGAGACGGCGCAGGCGCTCAGTGTCGCCGAGGACCGCGTTGCGCAACGCCGTGCGGTCGACCGAGCCGTCGGGCGCGAGCGTGCCGGGAAAGGCCTCGCCGATGGCGATTGCGGCGGCCCCGCCCGGCCCGTAGAGGGCGTGGACGCAGGCATCGGCATCGTGGACCGGCACGTGTCGGGCACGGAACATCGCCGCGGTGGCGCTCTTGCCCATGCCGATCGAGCCGGTCAGCCCGAGGATGAAGGGCCGGCTCATCCGTGGCTCCCGAGATCGGCGACGATGCGGGCGCGCAAATCCGGCGACACCGCGGGCGTGCGGCCGAACCATCGCGAAAAACCCGGCACCGCCTGGTGCAGCAGCATGCCGAGCCCGTCGACGGCGGGAAGCCCCCGGGCGCGGGCGGCGGCGAGCAGCGGGGTCTCGAGCGGCACGTAGACGATGTCGGCCACCGCCGCCGCGGCGGGCAACGGCGCGAGGTCGAGGGCGAGCGGGTCCTGCCCGGCCATGCCGAGCGCCGTGGTGTTGATGAGGAGCCCGGTCTCCGGGAGACGGGCCGGCACCGCGTCCCAGGCCACTGCGGCGATGCGGGCCGGATCGAGGGCCGTCAGCCCCTCGGCCCGCTCGGCGCTGCGGTTGGCGACGATCAGGCGGGGAAGGCCGCGCTCCAGGAGCCCGACCAGGATCGCCCGGGCCGCCCCGCCGGCGCCGAGCACCAGGGTGGCACGCCCCGCGGCGAGGCCCGTCGCCGCCGGCCAGCCCGCGCCGAGGCTGGCATCGAGATGGGCGAGGAAGCCCGGCGCGTCGGTGTTGTCGCCGAAGAGGCGCCCGTCCTCGAACCACAGGGTGTTGACGGCGCCGATCCGCTCCGCCCGCGGCGTCAGCACCTGGCTGAGGCGGAACGCCGCCTCCTTGTGCGGGATCGTGACGTTGCCGCCGACGAAGCCCTCGGCCCGGAGGCTGCGGACGAAATCCGGGAAGGCGTCGGGATGGACGTCGACACGCTCGTAAGTCCCGGGCAGGCCGTGCTCGGCGAGCCAGTGGCCGTGGATCAGCGGCGAGCGCGAATGGCCGATCGGGTGGCCGACCACGAAGGCTCGGGGGTGTGGAATCGTCATCGCGAAGGTCGTCTCAGAACGCCAGCAGGCCCCGCTCCCGCAGGCGCGCGAGCAAGGCCAGGAGCGGCAGGCCCAGGATGGTCGAGTGGTCGCCCTCGATCCGGTCGAACAGGTGGATGCCCGCGCCCTCGAGCTGGTAGGCGCCGACGCTGCCGGTGACGGCGGGGCCGGCGGCGTCGAGATAGGCGGCGATCCCCGCCTCGTCGAGGGCGCGCATGGTGAGCCGCGCGGTCGCGACGAAGCGCTCCACCACCGCGCCGTCGACCGCCAGGGCCACGGCGGAATGGAGCGCGTGGGTGCGCCCCTGCAACCGCGCGAGATGGGCGGCGGCCCCGGCCCGGTCGGCGGGCTTGTGGAACACCGTGCCGTCGAGGTCGAGCACCTGGTCGGCGCCGATCACTACCCGGTCGGGGGCCTGGACCGCGACTGCGGCGGCCTTGGCTTCGGCCAGGCGCCCGGCGAGATCGACGGGGGAGAGGCCGGCGGCCTGCGCCTCGACGGCGCGCTCGTCGACGCCCGGCGACCGGGTCTCGGGATCGAGCCCCGCGGAGGCGAGCAGCGCGCGCCGGGTCGGGCTGGTCGAGGCGAGGAGGAGCGGCGCGGACCCGCGCCAGAGCGGGGAGGGGGACGGCATCGGCGTCAATCGGCGATGAACTTCAGCCGGTGCTCGCGGTGGAGGTCGACGATCGCCGCCGCCGTCTCCTCGATCGAGCGCCGGGTGACGTCGATCACCGGCCAGCGGTTGCGGGCGAAGAGCCGGCGCGAGGTCGCGATCTCGTTCGCCACCGCATCGCGGTCGACGTAGGAGGAGGAATCGTCGGCCTTGAGGCTGAGCAGGCGGTTCTGGCGGATCTGGACGATCCGCTCCGGCGAGGCGATCAGCCCGACGATGAGCGGCTGGCGCAGGGTCTCCAGCACCGCCGGCGGCGGCACGCCGGGGATCAGCGGGATGTTGGTGGTCTTCAGGCCGCGATTGGCGAGGTAGATCGCCGTCGGCGTCTTCGAGGTGCGGCTCACCCCGAGCAGGATCACGTCCGCCTCGTTGAGGTCCGGCGGCAGGTTGCCGTCGTCGTGGGCGAGCGTGAAGTTCATCGCGTCGATGCGCTTGAAGTACTCCGCGTTCAGCATGTGCTGGGCGCCCGGCCGGGCGGTGGAGTGGGTGCCGAGATAGGATTGCAGCAGCCGGTGCACCGGCTCGAGCACCGAGAGCAGCGGCGAGCCGGTGGCCCGGCAGGCCTCCTCCAGCCGCTCGGTCAGCTCGCGCCCGACCAGGGTATAGAGCACGATGCCGGGGGCCTGCTCGATCTCGTTGATCACCCGTTCGAGCTGGGTGCCCGAGCGCACGAGGGGATAGACGTGCTCGATCGCCGACACCCCCTCGTACTGCGCCGCCGCGGCGCGGCCGACATTGATCAGGGTCTCGCCGGTGGAATCCGACACGAGGTGGAGGTGGAAGTAGCTGCGGACCACGCGGGCTCCCCGGGTTCGCCGCGGGTGCGGCGGACTCTCGCGCATTTTCCGACGCGGCGGAGACCGGTTCGTCGAGGGAAAATGCAGCACGATCAAGGACCTGGAGCTGCACCCGAGGCCAGGGCGATCGGGCGCGTCTCCAGGTCGATTCCGGCGCCCGGTGCGTCGTCCACCGATCGGCCGCGCGGAGTCGATGAGTGTGGATAATGCGCCGCGGAGGCGAGGTCCAGGCGGGAGGCCTGTGGGTTAACGGCTCGACGGCTCAACAGGCCTGCCGTTAACACTCGTGGCGGGCCGCCCGTGGGAGAATCCGGGACGTGGGACGCCTGAGTCGAGGCCGGCAGGGGCCAAGCCCCTCCTGACTCTCGCGATCCTTCGACAATGGAGCAAATCTGTTAAAGGCCTCTTAACGCACCGGCGGTGGGGACGGCCTGTGGACGGGCCTGGGGCCCCGCGATGCCTGCCCCCAATAGAAAAAACAGATTCCTAGAATCTCTCTTTTCTTTTCAGAGGCCTGGCTGGGGATGGGCATCGCCGGGGGTCGCGACGACGCGCCGGGCTGGCGCCGAGGGGCGGTTCTCGGCATAGGGAAACGGGCCGCCGGCGTGGCGGAATCGGGTTTTCGGGGGGGACGAGAGAATGGGCGGGACCGCGGGAGCCGGACGGGGAGCCGCTGAGCGGCCGATCCTGCGGGTGCTGGCCGGCGAGGCGCTGTCGCCGCCGCCGGCCTGGATGATGCGCCAGGCCGGGCGCTACCTCCCGGAATACCGGGCCGTGCGGGCCGAGGCGGGCTCCTTCCTCGACCTCTGCTACAACCCCGACTTCGCCACCGAGGTCACCCTCCAGCCGATCCGCCGCTTCGGCTTCGAGGCGTCGATCCTGTTCTCCGACATCCTGGTCGTGCCCCACGCGCTCGGCCAGGACGTGCGCTTCGTGGAAGGGGAGGGGCCCCGCCTCGACCCGATGGCCGGCCGGCCCGAATTCGACCGGCTGATCGAGGCCGGCGACCCGCGGATCATGCGACACCTGGCGCCCGTGTTCGAGACCGTCGGCCGCCTGCGGGCGGAGCTGCCGGCCGAGACGACGCTGCTCGGCTTCTGCGGCGCGCCCTGGACGGTGGCGAGCTACATGATCGGCGGGCGCGGCACGCCGGATCTTGCGCCGGCCCGCGCCCTCGCCGCCCGCGACCCCGCTCTCCTCGACGCCTTGATCGACCGGCTGGTCGCGGTCTCGATCGAGTACCTGGTGCGCCAGTTCGAGGCCGGCGCCGACGCGGTGCAGATCTTCGAGAGCCATGCCGGCAGCCTGCCGGACGTGCCGGCCGGCGAGACCGGCGACGCGCTGGCGCGCTGGAGCCTCGAACCGATCGCCCGGATGGTGTCGGGCATCCGTGCCCGGGTGCCGGGCGCCAAGATCATCGTCTTCGCCCGCGGCTCCGGGCTCGAGGGACATGCCCGCGTCGCCGCCGAGACCGGTGCCGACGCGGTCGGGGTCGACTGGGCGGTGGATCTGAAGGCGCTCCGCGCCCGCCTGCCGGCCTCGGTGGTCACGCAGGGCAACCTCCACCCCGAGACCCTGATCGCCGGCGGCGCGGCGCTCGACGCCGCCGTGGACGCGATCCTGGAGGCGACCGCCGGCACGCCCCACATCTTCAACCTCGGCCACGGCATCACCCCGCAGACGCCGATCGCGCATGTCGAGCGGATGCTGGCGCGGCTGCGGGGGTGAGGGGAGGGGGCCACCACAACAACCCTCCCCCTCTGCGGGGGAGGGTTCAGGGGCGGTGTCCGTCGCTCCCGCACCGCGCAACCTGCTGTCAGATTTCGAAAAACCTCACATCTCCACGAGGAACCATCCCACCGTGTATCTCTGGATCAAGGCCGCCCACATCATCTCGCTCATCGCCTGGATGGCGGCGATGCTCTACCTGCCGCGGCTGTTCGTCTACCACGCCGCGCTGCCGGCGGGCTCGCTCCAGGGCGAGACCTTCAAGGTGATGGAGCGGCGCCTCGCCAAGGCGATCATGCTGCCGGGCATGATCGCCACCTGGATCTTCGGTATCGCGCTCGTGGTGATGAGCGGCGCCTATACCCAGGGCTGGCTGCACGCCAAGGTCGCCCTGGTGCTGGCGATGAGCGGCATCCACGGCTGGTTGTCGCGGATGGTCAAGGACTTCGCCGCCGACCGGAACACCTGCAGCCCCAAATTCTACCGGGTGCTCAACGAGGTGCCGACGGTGCTGATGATCCTCATCGTGATCCTGGTGGTGGTGAAGCCGTTCTGAGGGACACGGGCCCGCCTCGCGGGACAGTCGGTTCGAGGAAATGGCATGAAACGAGATGGCATGGCCGGCATCGAGACCCAGACCCTCTCCCTCGTCCTGGCCGGGCGTTCCCTGACCCTGCCGGCCGACCGGATCGGCGAAGGCGCGCCGGCCCTGCTGCTGCCGGCCCTGTCCTCGATCTCGACCCGCGAGGAGATGCGGCCCCTGGCGATGCGGCTTTCCGCCCGCCACCGCTGCCTGGTGCCGGACTGGCCGGGCTTCGGCGCGCAACCCCGCGCCCGGGTGCCGCTCGCGCCCGACATGCTCCACGCCTTCCTCGACGCGCTCGTGGCGCGGGAGCCCGGCCCCTACGCGCTCGGGGTCGCGGCGGGCCACGCCGCCGGCTACCTCGTCGCCGCGGCGGCGCGCCACCCCGGCGCCTTCGCCCGGCTGGTCCTGGTGGCGCCGACCTGGCGCGGCCCGCTGCCGACGGCGATGGGCGAGGAGCGCCGGCCGCTCTTCGGGCGCCTGCGCCGCGCGGTCGAGGCGCCAGGCATCGGCACCCTGCTCTACCGGCTGAACGTCAGCACGCCGGTCGTCTCCCGGATGATGCGGGCCCACGTCTATGCCGATCCGGCGCGGGTCACCCCGGCCCTCCTCGCCGACAAGCAGCGGGTGACGCACCAGCCCCGCGCCCGCTTCGGTACCGCCGCCTTCGTCACCGGCGGGCTCGACCCGGTCCGGACCCGCGAGGCGTTCCACGCCCTGTTCGGCCCCGGCCTGCCGCCGGTCACGGTGCTGCGCCCGAAAGGCGCACCGCGCCGCTCCGGCGCCGAGATGACGGCGCTCGCCGAGACCGGCCGGGTCCGGAGCGTCGAGATCCCGGGGGCGCTCGCCGCCCACGAGGAGTACCCCGAGGCGGTCGCGGCCGCGATCCTCGCCGCCGAGGTGTGAGGCGATGCGGGCGCTCCTCGCCGCGGCGCTCGCCCTCTGCGCCTCCGTTTCCTGGGTTGCAGCCGAGGCGGCCCGCCCGGCGCCCCGTCCCTACCTGGCGGACGGCGTCCTCGACGTCCCCGCCCTGCTGCCGCCGCCGCCGATGCCGGGCAGCGCCGCGCACGCGGCCGATGCGGCGAGCTACGCGGCGACCCGGGCGCTCGCCGGCACGCCGCGCTGGCAGCGCGCCGCCGCCGACGTGCCCTCGGGCGTCCCCCGGCTCCTCGACGGCTTCTCCTGCGCCGCCGGCCGGCGCCTCGATCCCGCCCGCCTGCCGGCCCTCGCCGACCTCCTCGCCCGCACCCGCCGCGACGTGGTGGCGGTAGTGCGCGACGCCAAGCTGCGTTTCGCGCGGGCGCGGCCGCATCTCGGCAACGACGCGCCGCTCTGCGTCCCGCGCAGCGAGGCGCTCGACCGGAGCTTCGCCTACCCGTCCGGCCACGCCACAGAGGGCTGGACCTTCGGCCTCGTCCTCGCCGCCCTGCTGCCGGAGCGCGCCGGGCCGATCCTGCGCCGCGCCCGGATCTACGGCGAGAGCCGGATCGTCTGCGGGGTCCACTGGGCGAGCGACGTCGAGGCGGGCCGGCTCACCGGCAGCGCCCTGTTCGCGGCCCTGGTGGGCGATGCCGCGTTCCGGGCCGACCTCGAGCGGGCCCGGGCCGAGATCGCCGGAGCCGCGGAGGCGCCCGATCCGGCGGCCTGTGCGGCGGAGGAGGCGGCAAGCTCCTTGCCGTGACGCCCCTTTCCCGGACGACTGGAGCATCGGCGGACGGAGATCCGGGACCGGGAGAGGATCGTCGAACGAGAACGGCGCCCGACCGCATCGCGATCGGGCGCCGCCTCGAAGCCTCGGGACGACTCCCGTCAGGCCGACTTGCGCTTGGCCTGCCGCGCCCGCCGCCCGAGAATGTTGAGCGCCTCGACGCCGGCCGAGAAGGCCATGGCGGTGTAGACGTAGCCCTTCGGCACGTGGGCCCCGAAGCCCTCCGCGATCAGCGTCATGCCGATCATGATGAGGAAGCCCAGCGCCAGCATCACCACCGTCGGGTTGGCGGCGATGAAGCGCGACAGCGGATCGGCGGCCACCAGCATCACGGTCACCGCGGCGACGACCGCAATCACCATGATCGGCACGTGCTCGGTCATGCCGACCGCCGTGATGATGCTGTCGATCGAGAACACCAGGTCGAGGATCAGGATCTGGCCGATCGCCGCGGCGAAGCCGAGGGAGGCAGCCCCGCCGGTCGTCTCCTGCGGGCCGGGATCGAGGCTGTGGTGGATCTCCTTGGTGGCCTTCCAGAGCAGGAACAGGCCGCCGGCGATCAGGATCATGTCGCGCCAGGACAGCCCCTTGCCGAAGATCTCGAACACCGGCTGGGTCAGGTGGACGATGTAGGCGACGGTGCCGAGCAGCGCGAGGCGCAGGATCAGCGCGAGCCCGATGCCGATGCGCCGGGCGCGCGACTGCTGCCCGGCCGGCAGCTTGTTGGTGATGATCGAGATGAAGATCAGGTTGTCGATGCCGAGCACGACCTCCATCACGACGAGGGTCGCGAGGGCGGCCCAGGCCGTCGGGTCGGCGGCGAGCTGGATGAGCGAATCCACGGCGGGCGGTCCTCTCTACGGGAAGATCGAGGGGCGGCCCGCCGGCGATGCCGGCGCGGGGAGATCGGGGGCGTGGACCTGCACGGCCTGTCGCAGCACCCGGACATGGGCGGGGGTGTAGGTGGTCAATTCGCCGTCGGTGTTGACCGGGCGCGGCTTCTTGGTGCGCAGGATCACCTCGGTGGTCTGGAAGGCGCGCACGTCGGCGGCCTTGCCCTGCGTGCCCCGGCGCAGGGCCGGCAGCAGGGCGAGGAGCCGCCACCAATGGGCGACCTCCAGGCTGTAGAAGTTGAGCAGCCCGTCATCGACGGTGGCGTTCTCCTCCACCGTCATGCCGCCGCCGTAGTGGCGGCCGTTGCCGACCGAGACCTGGATGGTGCGCACCGTCTCCACCGTGCCGTCGTGCTCGATGTAGACCGTGAACGGCCGCGCCCGCCGCAGCAGCCGGAACGCCGCGACGCCGTATCCGATCGTGCCGAGGCGGCGCTTGAGGTCGGCCGTCAGCTCGCCGGCGAGATCGGCCGAGAAGCCGATGCTGGCGACGTTGAAGAAGTAGTGGCCGTTGACGCAGCCGAGGTCGATCGGCCGGGCCGGCACGGTCGCGATCACCTCGGCCGCCTCCAGCGGATCGGCCGGCAGGCCGAGGCTGCGGGCGAGGTCGTTGGCGGTGCCGAGCGGGAGGATGCCGAGCGGCAGCTGCGCCTCGGCGAGCGCCTGGGCCGCGGCGTTGAGGGTGCCGTCGCCGCCGCCCAGGATCACCATGTCGCAGGTGGCCGCGTGGGCGTGGATCAGCGCCTTGCAGTCGCTCTCCTCCGGCGGCGGATCGACCGGCTCGATGCCGCCGCGGCGCAGCACGCCCTTCACGGCCTCGAGATCGAGCCCGCCGTTGCGGGCCTTTTTGTTGACGACGAGCAGGGCTCGCCGCGGGGCGTCAGCGCCGGACATCGGCGCCTCCCGCGACGGGACGGGGATGGATGAGGGGAATGACGCGCAAGGCTGCGGGCCCTCCAGTGCGATCGTGCCGCGTCAGCACAAAGGCAGAGAAGGGGTCCGACATCGCGGTCGACGCCTCGAACCGCCAGAGGGGCCCGGACCCGGGGAGCCCTTGAGGTGGGGTCGCGGCCGCGCTTGGCAAGGGGGCCTTTCCGCAAGGACCCCCTCGTCTTGTCGTCGTCAAGAACGTCCGTGGGTCGCCGGCGCCGGGGATGTGCGGAGCGTGGGTAGCGGGGAGGGCCGGCGCGCCCCGGCGCATCCGCAATGGAACCGTAACCGCAGCGACGAACGTTCACCTCCCTGATCATGATCCTCGCCTGATCGCGCCCTTCCCCCGGTGCCGCCCCCATGTTCTCCTCCCGGCCCTCCTTCTCCCGCATGTCGGCCGCCCTCGTCGGGCTCGGCTTGAGCGCCCTCCTCTCGCCGGCCGCCATCCCGGCCGCCTGGGCGCAGGGCTGGGTCGACCCGCCCGCCCGCGGCGCCGAGGCCCCCGCCGCGCCCAAGGCGGCGCCCAGGGTCGCGCCGACGCCGGCGTTCCGGGCCGAGGCCCCGGCCTCCCCGAAGGCCCAGGGCGGGCTGCGCACGCCGCATCGGGTCGCCGAGGAGACCCGCCGGCCGGCCCGCAGCGGGATCCACGCGGCGACGGAGGCCCGCCGCGCCGCGCGGCTCGCCCGCACCGAGCGGCCGCTGCCGGTCTCGATCCCGGCGCGCCCGCCGGTCGCGGTCTCGGACGGGCAGATGCGCGACTGGGCGGTGGCGTCGCAGCGCCTCGCCCGCGACTACCTGGCATCGATCTCGGGACCGAACGGCGAGACCCTGGCGGCGGCGCCGGGCTTCTACGGCAGCCAGGTCGTGTTCCACGGCCGGACGATGAGCGTCGCCAGCCTGATGTCCGAGAAGCGCCGCTTCGTGCAGCGCTGGCCCGAACGGCGCTACCGGCCGCGGCCGGATTCCCTGCGCACCGCCTGCAGCGCAGGCCTCGCCCTCTGCCGGGTCCAGGCCGTCGTCGACTTCTCCGCCTCCAGCCCCGACCGCGGCGTGCGCTCGCAGGGCACCGTCGACCTGGAACTGGCGGTCAGCCTCGCGGGCGGCCGGCCGGTGATCGTCTCCGAGAACAGCCGGGTGGTGCGCCGCGAGGCGGTGGCGAGCCGCTGAGCCGCCTCGCCGACGAGAGCGGATCCGGACGCGGCGCCCGCGGCGGTGTGACAGGGCGCCGATCGGCCCCTAGATGAGTGGGACGAGGGCTCGCCGCCGGGGCGGGCGGCTCGGGGGCCCCGGCCGGGGCGATGGGATACGATGCGGACATGACCTCGCGTGAGCAGTTGCAGGCGCTGATCCGGGCGGAGATCGACCGGCAGCGCCCCGTCGCGGTGGCCCGTCGCACCCTCGAGCTCCTGGCGGAATCCGCGACCCGCCGCCACGATGCGGCCCCGGGCTACCAGATCGTCGACCGGGACGGGCGCCCGCGCACCCGGACGGTCGCCGGCGAGGCGCAGCCGTTCACCCTGGCCGACCTCGTCGACGAGCTGCGCCGCCAGCACCCGACCCTGTTCCAGCCGCCCGCCGCCCCGAGCCAGGTGCCGGAGACGCCCCGGGACTGGATCGTGGTCAAGCCCGCGGCCGCGCCCGCCGCGCCGCCGCCTCCCGACCGGACCTCGCGCCTGCGGGACGCGCTCGGCGACGTCGCCGCCCGCCTGCGCCGCCCGGAGCGGCGGGCGGAGCCCGAGCCGATCCCTCCGGCCGTCGCGCCGTCCGGGCCGACGGGCGAGGGGCTGAAGCCCGGCCTCGCCCGGCCGCAGCCGGTGGCCGGCCGGAGCGTGCCGCGCCGCCCGCTCTACGCCGCCCTCGGGGCGCTCGTCGTGCTGGGCCTCGGCTACGCCGCCTTGCGCGAGCGCACGCCGACGCGCGAGGCCGCGGTGGTCGCGCAGGCGGCCCCTCCAGAGACCGGCAAGGAGACTGGCAAGCCGGCGGAGACCCGCCCGCCCGAGGCGAGACCCGCCGAGAAGGTACCGGCCGAGGCGAAGGCCGGTGCCGGCGACGCCCGGCCGCCCGCGGCCAGATCCGCGGACGCCAGGCCCGCCGACGCGAAGCGCGAGCCGGGCGAGACCGGGGCCCTGGTGCCGGACGCGGCCGGTCCGCTCGCCGGCGTCGCCGAGGTGCTCGACACCGCGACCCTGCGCCTCGGCGGACGGACCCTGCGCCTCTCCGGGGTCGAATCGGCCCGGGGCGCGCAGGCGAGCGACCTCTCCGGCTACCTCGCCGGCCGCCCGGTGAACTGCCAGCCCAATCCGGGGCGGACCGCCTGGATCTGCACCGTCGACGGCCACGACCTCTCGGAGGTGGTGCTCTACAACGGCGGCGGCCGCGCGACGCCCGAGGCGACGCCGGACCTGGTCGAGGCCGAGCGCCACGCCCGGGCCGGCAAGCTCGGGATCTGGGCCAAGCCTTAGGCTGGTTTCCTCGGCCGCGGTGCCGAAGCCCGCTCGCTCACCCGAACGCCCCGACCTCGTGCTGGATCATGCCGCTGATCTCGCGCACGAGGCCGAACAGGCGGCGGATCGGGGCGAACAGGGTGCGGTGCTCGGCCTCGTAGGTGCCCGCGCCGCGCGGCCCCGCCGGCTCGCCGAAATTGAGGCCGAGCGTCGGGTCGGGCGTCACCGGGAAGATGTCGTCGAGGAGCTTCAGGCAGCTCTCGACGTCGAGGCGCAGCAGGCGCTCGATCAGGGCCTCGCGGGTGATGCCGTTCTGCGGCCGGAAGCCCGGGATGTGCACCGCCAGGAACCAGATCCGGTGGATCAGCGCCAGCCGCAGCGCGTGCAGGAGCGCGAGCCGCGGCGTCATGCCGGGCAGGTCGGGGGCGACCGTCTGCAGCATCAGGTGGTCGCGGGTGAGCCGGCCGAACAGGCGGCGCAGGTGGGGCGCCAGGTTGAGCCGGTCGAGGGCGGCGGCGACCGCGACGATCTCCTCGCGCCGTCCGTCCCGGGTCGCGCGCCGCGCCCGCTCGAGCCAGACCGAGGGGTCGAGGGTGTCGATATAGGCGCGCAGCACGTCGAGGTCGCCGACGGCGGTGGCCTCCTGCACCAGCCGGAAGGCGCGGGCGAAGCGCTCGGAGCGCTCGCGCATCTCGACGAACAGGTCGGGCGCCCGGCCCGCCGCCCGCCCGACCCCGTGCAGGGAGTTCGCCAGGAAGCCGAGCTGCTGCAGGATCGCGTTGTTGGGGATCGCCCGCATCTGGCGCGGATGGGTGATGGCGACCGGGCCGCCGGCATCGGATTGCCGCGCCACCGGTCGCGAGCCGGTGCGGTCGATGAGGTTGGGCCCGAAGGTGCCGAGGAGCGCGGCGTAGCCGGGATCGTCGACCAGGGTCTCCATGTCCTGGCGCACGCCGGTGAAGAACTCGGTGGCGAAGTCGGCTTCCGCGTAGATCGGGTCGGGGGCGGGCTGGAGCCGGCTGTAGACGTGCTCGGCGATGCGCGCCACCGTGGCCTCGGCCAGGGTCGGCGTGCCGAACAGCAGGTAGCCGTCGCTGCCCTGGAAGCTCGATTCGAGGCTGGTGCGGATCCCCGCCTCGCGGTTGCGCCGCCGCGCGTGGTCGGGGGCGAGGTAGGCCAGCCGGTCGGCGAGGCTGGTCGGGTGGGCGCCCCGCCCGATCGACTCGCCGTGGGTGTCGAAGATCACGAGCTCGATGTCGGTGAGGTCGTGAGCGGCCATCAGCTCGGTGAGCCGGAAGCGCAGGCGCTCGATCCAGAAGGTCGCGGCGAGCTGGCCGACATAGCGTCCGGAATCCGAGTAGCCGAACTGCACCACCAGCCGCCCGACCCGCTTGAGGTAGGCGCGCCAGGAGGCTGAGCGCAGCGCGTCCTCGATCACGTGCACGCCCTGCTCGAGGGCGGACGCCGTCTCGAACAGGGGCGTGATCTCGACCCGGTCGCCGATGCCGAAATGCTGCGCCAGCCAGAGCGCGGCGAGCAGCGTGTAGCCGGTCTCGGTCTCGGCGATCAGGAAGCGGACCGGATGGGTGCCGTCGACGTGCTTGAGGATCTGGGCGATCGTCATCATCAGCCGGGCGGCCGAGGCTCGCTCGGCGGCGAGCGCCCCGAAATCCACCGGCACCGCCGCGACGGCGTCGAGGAGCGCGTTGATCGAGGCGAGGTGCGAGCGGCGCTGGGCCGGATCGGTCGGGTCGCCGTCCTGGTCGAGTTCGCGGCGCACCGCGTTGTGGACCTGGCTGGCGTTGAGCCGGAAATGCGGCAGGCCGTTCTGGAGCCCGTGCGCCGCGACGCCGGCCCGCAAGATGCAGAGCGCGAGCCGCGCCTCGTCGTCGGCGGCCTCCGTCACCGCCCGGTCGAGGAGGGCGAGGAGCGGGCCGGCCTCGGTCTGGGCCCGGTCGCGCTCGATGATGAGCGCGAGCGCGAAGCGGTGCACCGCCTCGAGGGCCGGCTGCTCGCCGAGCTTCGGCGCCACCGCGAGCTGGCGCAGGACCGCCGCCCGCGCCTCCGCGGCGAGCCGGCGGGCGGGGTCGGAGGCGGGATCGTCGGGAAGCTGCGCTAGGACCCGGTCGAGCTGGGTGCGCTTCGATTCGAGCCGGTAGCGCAGGGTGTCCCACCAGCCGATATCGGTGCGCCCGTCGGTGTCGCAGCCGACCCAGGAGGCCAGCACCACGGGCTTCGGCACCAGCTCGCTCCAGCGATCGGGCCAGCGCTCGCGGGCGGCGCGCAGCAGGGCCTCGTTCAGCCCGTCGAGGGCGGCGCGGCCGTGCTGGACCGCGTGCCGGGCCTGATCGAACTCGTCGTTGAGGGTGATGACCGGGTCGGCCCGGGCGGAGAGCGCGGCGGCCTCCGCGATCGGCGCCTGCCGCGCCGCCGGATCGGCCTCGGAGGCGGCCCGGGCGAGGAGCCGGGCCACCGCCTTCGGCATGCCGAAGGTCGGATGGGCGGTGAACACCGCGGCGAAGCGCGTGCGCTCGACCCGGGCGCGGGCGGCCTCGAACGGCGTCTCGGCGTCGCCGAGGGCGGACCCGGCGACGGCCGCGGTCGCCTCGCGCGACCCCGCCTCGGTCCCGAGGCCGAGATAGGCCCGGAGCCGCGCCGCCCGGGCCTCCAGCGCCTGGGCGCGCAGGCGCACGAACAGGTCCGCGAGGTCGTCCTCGCCGATCTCGCCGCGGTCGAAGCGGCGGCTGATCGCCAGCGCCACGGTGAGGACGGGGTTGCGGAACGGATCCTGGCTCGCCTGGTGGCGTGCCTCCCCGACCAGCCCGAGCAGGTCCCGCTCGAGCGTGTCGGGACCCATCTGCCGGCCGGGCCCGTCGCGGTCGGGCTCGGGTCGGCCGGGATTCTGCCCGTCGGCACCGTGAGCGCCGGAACCTTGCATCCTGTCCATCGGGTCGCCTCGTCCTGTGCCCGGATCACCGTCCGGATCGCGTGGCGCGCGGGGCCCGCGCCTCGGGTCCCGCGCCTCGGGGTCCGAGAGGCAAGGAGCGTTCCGCGACCCGGCCCCGCTTTACCCTGCGCGACCCCCGGATGGCGAGCCGTCGTTGCGGCTCCCGCGACACAGCCCGGGACGGAGTCGCGACGGCCGGCGCCCGGGCAATGGTTAAGATTTCGTCAACGGGCCAGAGTGCCGGTTCCGAGGACGCCGATTCGAGGAGCCACGCGCCATGATGTCGATCGGAGCCGCCCTGAGCGCGGCCACCACCCGCGTCGGACGCCCCCTGCCCGTCGGGCTCGCCGGAGCGCGCGCGGTCGCGCCGCAAAACGGCGAGGCTCGAGACGTCGCGGCCCGTGACGGCGAGGAGGCTGCCCGCTTCCGGCCGGAGGACGGCGCCCTCCTGGTCGCGATCGAGGCGGGACTGCGCGAGGCGGGCTACCTCGACGCCTGACCTCCCGCCGCACCGGGGCGCCGCGGAAGTCCCGGCGTACCCCGCATGCGGGCCCGTCGCCGCGCGACCGGACACGCCGCCGGAAATGCTCTAAGGCTGGCGTCACGATGGAGATGATCGTGATTCTGGCTGCCGCGGCAGCCCTGGTATTCGCGGGCCTGGTGCTCGCGTTCGGGCACGGCCGTGCCCGCCGCCCGCCCCTGCGGCTCCCGCACGAGCAGGAGCTGGAGGATCGCGGCGACGAGCTGTTTCGCGATTTCGACCAGGACCTCGCCGGCGTGCTCGAGGAGGCGGCCCGCGCGCCCGAGCCGCGCCGCGCCGCGCCCGAGCGGCTGGAGGCGCCCCGCTTCCGGCCGTACGGTCCCATGACCATCGATCACGATCCGGCGGAGCCCGGCCTCCCCGAGCCGATGCGGGACGCGCCCGGGCACCGGGCCGGATCCCCCACCCCCGAGCGCGACGGAGAGTCCCGGTGAAGCGTGCCGCCGTGCTGGCCGCCAGTCTGATCGTTCCCGTCGCCCTGCCCTCGCCGGCCCGCGCCGCGCCCGAGGCGGCGCCCGCCTGCGCGGCGCCGCAGGCGGCCGCGTTCGCCGGGGGGAAGGGCTTCCGCCTCTGGGTCACCCGGCAGGGGACGATGAGCGTGACCAATCCGCTGCGGCCGCTCTCGCCCGAGACGGTGCAGGTGCTGCAGGTCGTGATCCGCAACAAGATCGCGACCGCCTACGGCCCGGACCTGTCCGGCCTGCGCCGCGGCCCCTCGCCGGCGGCCCTCGAGGCACAGAACGCCGCGACGATCCGGTGGGCCGACGGCCCGGAGGGCCTGCCGCCGACCCTGCGCATCCTGGCCGACGATGGCGGCCAGGTTCTGGCAGAGCTGCGGTTCGAGGCCTGCGGCGACGCCCCGAAGGTGGCGGAGCCCAAGGTGGCGGGACCCAGGCCGCCGAAGCCCGTTCCCACCGCCCGCAAGGGCAAGCCGAAGCCGGATGCGGCGGCGCAAGCGACCGATCCGGCGGCGGATCCCGCGGCCGAGCCCGCCGCCACGACGCCGCCGCGTGCGCAGAAGCCGAAGCGCGAGCGGGCCGCCGCGCCCGCCGATGCGCCGTCCCGGACCCCCGGCGGCCTGGTGCTGCCGCAGGGTGCGATTCCCTGATTTTCCTCGAAACACCGCGGCTGCTGCGGCGTTCGCCCGATCGGGCGGCCCGCTCGCGCCCCGATCTCGGAGACGTCTCGCGATGTACGATTCCTGGCTGCGCCTCGGCCTCGACACCGTTCGCCTCGGCATGGAGGCGCAGACGGTCGTCGCCCTGCGGCTGGCCAAGCTCTCGCTCGGCGGCGCCGCGGCCCAGGTCGAGGCGCAGCGCATGGTGACCGAGAAGGTCGAGGCCGCGGCGGAGGCCGTGATGACGCTCGCCACCGGCGGCACGCCCGAGCGCGTGGTGAGCGACTACCGCCGGAAGGTGCGGGCCAATGCCCGGCGCCTCAGCCGCGGCTGAAGGCGGAGGTCCGCCGCCTGCGGGTCGGCCCCGCGGGCCGTGACCGGCGACGGGCGACCGTCACCGGGAGGCGGCTCACTTGCGGGCCGCCATCATGTCGTGGGTCAGCACCGTCAGCTTGCCGATCAGGCTGGTGATGTCGCCGTGGGTGCAGGACCATTGCGTGCCGATCGCCCCGCCGTCGGAGGAGACCGACACCACCGCGACGGAGCGCAGCTTGCCCTCGCGGGCGAGGCGCAGCTGCTCCTGCAGCACCTCGATCATCGAGGCGGTGTTCTCGTCGACGGGGGCGACGGTCACGGCCTGCGGAAAGGCGATCAGGCGGGTGGTTTCGGCGGCGGTTTCGCTCATGGGACTCTACGAACGCTCGAGGATGGCGGAGGTGCGGAAGCGGCGCGCGGCCGCGGTTCCGGGCGTCTGGTCGTGTCGGGGCGTCCGCGACGGACCGGTCGTCGCGGCGCCCGAGGTTCCGGACCGGTCGAGCCGCTCCAGGAGGCCGGCGAGATCCGCCGGCAGCGCCTCGGCCAGGCAGCCGTCGAAGGCCGCCTGAAGGCCCGGCGCCAAGACGGCGGCGAGAGGCTCCGCGCCGTGGACCGACCGGAAGGCCGGCGGCAGGATGGCGGGTGCCGGCCCGCCGGGTCGATCGTGCATCGCCCGTGACATCATCGCAGCCTCAGCGTCTGGAGCGCCCCCACGGCCAAAACTGCCCATCCGGACGCGGATCACAATCCCCGGTCTGTGGCCGAGCTTCCACTTCCAAACCTGATGTTGTTCGACCGCAACACTTCCGGGGACCCCTCGGCCGGTGCGATCCGGCCCGGAAACGACCCGGATCGACGTCGTCGCAACGAGGTTCGACGCACCGCATCCCCGGACGGCCCACGGGTCACCGTTGACATTGCAACGGTAAATTCTCAAAAGTTTACAGGCCACCGATCATAATTAACTTTTGATACTATATTGATGAACACAAATGTGTTATTTCACATGAAGGGTCGTATGGCAGGACGCTTTGGCTGAGTTTCTCATTCGCAAACTCGAGCATTTCACGAGCCTGTCCTCCGAGGATAAGCACGCGCTGGATCAGGCGGCTCGCCAGCGCACGCGCCGCATCCGGTCCCGGGACGACATCGTCCACGAAGGCGACGTGCCCCAGGGCGTGAACCTGATCGTCGACGGCTGGGCCTGCCGCTACAAGACCCTCGAGGACGGCCGGCGCCAGATCATCGCCTACCTGCTGCCCGGCGACCTGTGCGACCACAACGTCTCGGTCCTGCGCGAGATGGATCACTCGATCGGCACCGTGACGGCCGTGACCCTGGCCGAGATCCCCGCCGAGACCATGCGCCAGCTCACTTCCGGGCCCGCCCGCCTGTCGCAGGCCCTGTGCTGGGAATCCATGGTGGCGGCGGCGATCCAGCGCGAATGGACCGTGAATATCGGCCAGCGCACCGCCTTCGAGCGGCTGGGCCACCTGCTGTGCGAGCTCTACGTGCGGCTGCGCACGGTCGGGCTCGTCCAGGGCAATACCTGCGAGCTGCCGCTGACCCAGGCCGAGATCGCCGACACGATCGGGCTGTCGGTGGTGCACGTGAACCGCACGCTCCAGGAGCTGCGCAGCGTCGGCCTCATCTCGCTACGTGGCCGCGAGCTCACCATCCACCGGCTCGACGCGCTGCAGCGGGCCGTCCAGTTCAACCCGAACTACCTGCATCTGGGCCGCGAAGGGCGGCACCTCGACTCCAATGAGGCGTGAGGCCGGCAGGTCGGAGACGGAACGGGGGGAGACCGGAGCGGCGGAGGAGCCCGATTTTCGCCGCATGATCGAGAGCATCCCGCACCTGGTCTGGCAGTCGAACCCGCTCGGCGACTGGATCTGGGCCAGCCGGCAATGGGCCGCCTTCACCGGGCAGGGCCCGGGCCGCAGCCGCGGCTACGGCTGGCTCGACGCCATCCATCCGGAGGACCGCGAGCGCACGCGCGAGGCCTGGCAGCAGGCCGCCCGGCAGGGCCGCCTCTCGATCGAGCACCGCCTGTGCCGGCGCGATGCGGACGGGGAGGCCTACGTCTGGTTCTCGACCCGGGCGGAGCCCCGGCGCGACGGCGACGGCCGGCCGACGGCCTGGTTCGGAACCTCGACCGACATTCATGCCCTGCACGCGATCCGCGAGGAGCAGGCGCGCCTCGTCCATGAATTGCAGCGGCGGACCCGCAACAACCTCGCGGTGATCCGCGGCATCGTGCGCCGCGTCGCCGACGGCGCGAGCGGCGAGGACGTGGCCTCCCACATCGACGACCGGCTGGCCGCCCTGGCCCGCATCCAGGCCAGCATCACCCGCGAGCCCCTGGCCGGCGTCGCCCTGGACGTCCTGATCCGGAACGAGCTCTCCGCCCACGCCCTGCCGGAACCGAGCGAGTTCGCCGGTCCGCCGCTGCGGCTGCCGGCCGAGATGGCCGAGAAGCTCGGGCTCGTCCTGCACGAGCTGGCCCTCGGTGCCGCGCTCGACGGTCACGACCGCATCGCGGTGACCTGGAGCGCGGCGGCGACGCACCTCACCGTGACGTGGCGCGAAGGGGCGCGTCCCGGTGCCCGTCCCGTCATCGACGCAACGCCGCAGGGCGGCATGCAGGGTGGCGCCCTGCGCGGCGAGATGCTGGAGCGGATGCTCGCCTACGACCTGCGCGCGACCACCACCGTCGCCGAGACCGGCCGCGAGCGCCGCATCGTCATCGCGCTGCCGCTGCCCGGATGAGCCGGGGCGAGACGCTGTTTCACGTGGAAACGTGGCACGATTCGTCGGATTGAGACTTCGTCAACCCTGAGCGTGGCCGGAGCGGACCCGGATTTCGCAACCCTGGGTCGGCAGGCCCGCGGATTGACGCCCGCCGGAGAGGGCGGCACCTGACGGATCCCCCGCCGCACCATGCGATTCCCGCCCCCATGTCCCATGCCTCCGCCGCGCCCTTCACCCGTGCCGGCATCCTCACGGGCATCCGGCTCAGCCTGCCGCTCTGGCCCAGCATCGCGGTCTTCGGCGCCGCCTTCGGGGCGGCCGCGGCGCAGCGCGGCCTGACCCTGGCCGAGGCCGCGGGCGCCAGCGCCCTCGTCTATGCCGGATCGGCCCAGATGGTGACCCTCGAGGTCTGGGGCCGGCCCTGGACGGTGAGCGCGCTGCTTGCCGCCATGACGGTGACCGGCCTCATCAACGCCCGCATGATCCTGATGGGCGCGACGATCCAGCCCTGGATGCGCGGCACGCCGCTCTGGCGCACGGCGATGACGCTGTTCGTCCTCGTCGACGCGAGCTGGCTCATCGGCGTGCGCCACCGCTCCGAGGGCGGCCGCGACCTCGGCGTGCTGTTCGGCGCCGGCATCGGCCTGTGGCCGCTCTGGGTCGCCTCGACGATGGCCGGCCACCTCGCCGGCGCCCTGGTGACCCAGCCCCGGGCCTACGCCCTCGACATGATCCTGCCGGTGTTCTTCGCCGCGATGCTGGCGCCGCTCTGGCGCGGGGTACGGCCGGCTCTGCCCTGGCTCGCCTCGGGCCTCGTCGCCCTCCTGGTGCAGCGGCTGGTGCCGGGCTACGCCTTCATCGCGGCGGGTGCCGCGGCGGGCCTCGTCACCGGCCTCCTCGTCGACGACGGGGCGGCGCGGTGATCGACGCACTTCTCGCCGGGCCCGCCGGCCCGTGGATCGCCATCCTGGCGCTCGCCCTCGTCACCTATCTCTGTCGCGCCTCGGGCGTGGTGCTGATGAGCCGAGTCCGCCTCACCCCGCGGGTCGAGCGGGGCCTGCGCGCCCTGCCGGGCTCGATCGTGGTGGCGACCGCGCTCCCCACCGGCCTCTCCGCCGGGCTTCCCGGGCTGATGGGCCTCGCCGCCGCCGCCGCCGTGATGGCGCTGACGCGGTTCGAATTGGCCGCGGTGCTGGCGGGGCTGGGCGTGGTGGCGGCAGGGCGGGCGCTGGGGCTGTAGGCGCCGTCCGCCCGTCACCGCAACCGCTGCCGGATGCGGAACCCCAGCCCGTCGCGCACGTCGCGATAGGCGTCGAGGCGCTGCTCGCGCGAGCCCTGCGACACCGTCGGGTCGGGGGTCGGCCAGTACTCGACCTCGGCCGCCACCGTGCGGGTGAGCTCGAGGGCCGCGTGGTGGGCCTCCGGCGAGAGCGAGACGATCAGGTCGAAGTTCAGGCCCTCCCACTCCTCCAGCTCCTCCAGGGTGCGGGGGCGGTGGCGCGAGGCGTCGATGCCGATCTCGTCGAGGGCCGAGACCATGAACGGGTCGGTGGGCTCGCCGCTGCGCACGCCCGCGGACTGCACGTAGATCGACTTGCCGAAGTAGTGCCGCGCCAGCGCCTCGGCGCAGGCCGAGCGCACGGCGTTGAAGTTGCAGACGAACAGCACCGACTGTACCCGCCGGCCCGGCTTGGACAGGGTCGGCTTGGGCGGGGTCGGTCTCGCCGGGTCCGGCGTCGCGGCATCCGGCCCGGACGGATCGGCCCCGGCGGCACTGTCCGGAAGGGGGCTTCCGGACACCGGCTCAGCCCTTCCAGTGCAGGGCGAAGATGAGGGTGAACAGCCGGCGGGCGGTGTCGTGGTCGATCTCGACCTTGCCCTCCAGGCGCTGGCGCAGCAGCTCGGAGGCCTCGTTGTGGACCCCGCGCCGGCCCATGTCGATCGCCTCGATCTGGCTCGGCGAGGCGGTCCGGATCGCCTTGAAGTAGCTGTCGCAGATCATCTCGTAGTCGCGGATCACGCCGCGGAACGGCGTCAGCGACAGGAGATGGGTCATCACCGGCCGGCCGTCGGCGGTCGAGATGGCGAAGGAGAGCTTGTTCTCGACGAGGCCGAGCGCGAGCGCGTAGGGACCGCCCTCCTGGTTGGCGACGCGAAAGCTGTTCGATTCCAGGATGTCGTAGATCGCGATGGCGCGCTCGTGCTCCTGGTCCGGGTTGCCGCGCCCGATCGATTCCTCGTCGAGCGTCACCGCCGCCAGGCGCTGTCGCGGATCGGGAGCCTCGCTCGCCATCGGGTCACCTCTCGCGGGATTGGAAGGCTTGCACGGGAAGGCTTGCAGCAGAAGGCGAGCGCGGCGTCCCGCGCAAGCCGGACGTTGGGCGGGCGCTAGAGGTTCAGCCGGATCGCCACCGAGCGGGCGTGCCCGTCGAGCCCCTCCGAGCGGCCGAGCGCCACCGCGGCGGGACCGAGCGCCCGGAGCGCATCGGGCGTGCAGGACAGGATCGAGGTCCGCTTCATGAAGTCGAGCACGCCGAGGCCGGAGGAGAACCGGGCCGAGCGGGCGGTCGGCAGGACGTGGTTGGGGCCGCCGACATAGTCGCCGATCGCCTCGGGCGTGTGGGCGCCGAGGAAGATCGCGCCGGCATTGCGCACCCGCGCCGCGAGGGCCTCGGCGTCGTGGGATTCGATCTCGAGGTGCTCGGGCGCCAGCCGGTCGACGAGCGGGATCGCGTCGGCGAGGCGTTCGACCCGCACGATGGCGCCGTAGTCGCGCCAGCTCGCGGTCGCGATCTCCCGGCGCGGCAGGGTCTTCAGCTGGCCCTCGACCGCGAGCGCCACCGCATCCGCGAGCGCGTCGCTGTCGGTGACGAGGATGGCCTGGGCGGCCGCGTCGTGCTCGGCCTGGGCCAGCAGGTCCGCCGCGACCCAGTCCGGGTTGGCAGAGGAATCGGCCAGGATCAGCACCTCGGAGGGGCCGGCGATCATGTCGATGCCGACCTGGCCGAACACCCGGCGCTTGGCCGCCGCCACGTAGGCGTTGCCCGGGCCGACGATCTTGGCGACCGGCCGGATCGTCGCCGTGCCGTAGGCGAGCGCCGCCACTCCTTGCGCACCGCCGACCCGGAACACCTCGTCGACCCCGGCGAGCTTGGCGGCGGCGAGCACCAGCGGGTTGGTGACGCCGTCCGGCGTCGGCACCACCATGGCGAGGCGCGGCACGCCCGCGACCTTGGCCGGCACCGCGTTCATCAGCACCGAGGACGGATAGCTCGCGGTGCCCCCCGGCACGTAGAGGCCGACCGATTCGAGCGCGGTCCAGCGCCAGCCCAGGGTGACGCCGAGCGCGTCGGTCTCGCGGTGGTCGGCCGGCACCTGGGCGCGGTGGTAGGTCTCGATCCGCGCGCGCGCGAGCGCCAGGGCGTCGAGGGCCTCGGCCGGGCAGGCGGCACTCGCGGCGTCGATCTCGTCGCCCGAGACCCGGATGGTCTCCGGCGTGAGGGCGAGCCGGTCGAAGCGCGTCGTGTAGTCGATCAGTGCCGCGTCGCCGCGCTCGACCACGTCGCGGATGATGTCGCGCACCACCGCGTCGACGTCCTCGGACACCTCGCGCTTGACCGAGAGCAGGCGGGTGAACTGCGCCTCGAAGTCGGGGTCGCGGGAATCGAGGCGCTGCATGCGTTGTCCGGTCTCGTCGTCGGCGGGCTGTCGTCCGCCGACTGCCAAAAAATTCAGGCGGCGTCGAGGGGCATGTCGCGGGCGGCATGCCGCGGCGTGCTGTCGGCCTGCCAGACCGGGCCGAGATCCTTCATCGCCGCCTCGATGCATTCGAGCTCGAGCCGGATCGCCGCCCCGCCGGCGAAGACCAGGGTCGCGATGCCGGACGGCGCCTCGCCGGGCTCGAAGGTGACGGCGAGGAGCTCGAGCGGGGTGTCGGGCGCGTCGCGGGAGACGTTGCGGCAGCGCACGGACAGCACCCGGTCGAAGTGCAGGCCGGTCAGCCGCCGCCGGGGCGGGGCGCCGTCCGGGCATTCCCAGTCGAAGCGCCGCGCCACCAGGGCGAAGCGGCGCTCGCGGGGCAGGTAGGCGAGGTCTCCGGTCCGCAGGACCGCATCCTGAAGGTGGGTCGAGATGACCGCGAGATCGTCGGCGTCGAGGGCAGCGAGCTTCAGGAGCTCCATCTCCGCGTCCTTCACTGTCGGCGTCCCTGTGCTTGTGGGCCGGTCGCCGGCAAGCGGCGCGGCCCGTGCTGTCGGAATGATACCGAGGGTAGGTGGCGATGCCCCCCGCCGACGACAACCGCTGCCCGGTCGACGACGGAACCGCGGGATTTTTCGCGCCCGTTGCTGTCGCAACGGCACCGAAACGCCTCAGCCGGCGTTCATGTGCGGATGCCTAGCGTGGCGGGCAGACGGGTCCGGCCCGGCCGGGCCCCCGAAGTCGATCGAAGGAGAGATTCGTGAAGACCGTGATGACCGCGGCCCTGGCCGCCCTGACCCTCGGCCTCGGCGTCGCGCCCGCCTTCGCGCAATACGGCTACGGTTACGAGGATGACCGCCCGCGCCGGCGCTACGAGGAGCGCTACGACTACGACCGCCCGCGCTACCGCGACGAGTACGAGCGTCCGCGCTACCGCGGCGAGTATGGCGGCGGCCGCATCGGCCGGATCTGCGTCACCGCCCGCGGCAACTGCCCGACCCGGCCGGCGCCCATCAACTCGTCCTGCGGCTGCGAGGTCCCGGGCTTCGGCTTCAAGCGCGGCGCCATCGGCTACTGAGGCGAGCCGGGCCGGGCGGCGCCCGGCCTCGATCCCGGCCGGGCCGGGCGGCGCCCGGCCTCAGTCCCAGATGTCGGCGTTCAGGATCTCGTGCGCCAGCGCCCGGCTCGGCTCCCGGTGGAGCCCCGGGCCGGACAGCACGAACTCGACGTCGGCGAGCCGCGGCAGGTCGGGATGGGCCAGTTCCTGCAGGCCCTCCGGGATCAGGCTGCGCGGCTGGGCCATTACGCCGACCCCAGCGAGCGCGGCGGCGCGCAGCCCGCTCAGGCTGGCGCAGGTGCAGGTGACGCGAAAAGGCCGGCCCTCCTGGGCGAGGGCGGCGAGCGCGATCGCCCGGGTGATGCTGGGGGGCGGGAAGCTCGCCAGCGCCACCGGCTCGCCCCGCTCCGGCAGGGCGGTGGGCAACCCGACCCAGACCAGCCGGTCGCGCCGCACCAGCATCCCCTGCGTCTCGCCGACATGGCGCTTGCCGAGCACCAGGTCGAGTTCGCCGCGCGCCAGCGCGTCGTTGAGGAAGCCGGTCAGCGCGACGCTCAGTTCGAGATCGACCGACGGATAGGCCTCGCGGAAATCGCGCAGGACCTCGGACAGCCGGCTCTGCACGAAATCCTCGGACGCGCCGAAGCGCACCTTGCCTCGCACCGGGCCGCCGGCCAGCGCCCGTTCCAGCCGCTCATGCGCGTCGAGCACCGTGCGGGCGAAGCCCAGCACCGTCTCGCCCTCCGGGGTCAGCGCCAGCGAGTGGGTGTCCCGCGCCACCAGCCGCCGCCCGAGCTGCGCCTCCAGGCGCTGGACGTGCTGGCTCACCGTCGACTGGCCGAGGCCCAGCTGCTCGGCCGCCCGGCTGAAGCTGCGGCTGCGCACCACCGCCGCCAGGGTGCGCAGCAGCACGGGATCGATCAGGCGCGTCACTCCGGCTCTCCGCTTCCTGCATGAGCGGAGCGCAGGCTATCGCGTTTCACGATAACTGTAATCCCGGGGCCTTGCGTACCCATCGGCCCGTCGGCCGGCTAGGGAGGAAGCGCCCTTTTGTCCGACGTCTTCCCGGGACCGCCATGCTCGCCCGCCTCCGCCCCGACAACTTCACGCTGATGATCGTCGGCGCCCTGATCCTCGGCAGCGTCCTGCCGGTGCAGGACCGGGCGGCCGAGTGGCTCGGCGTCTTTGCCAACGGCATGATCGCGCTGCTGTTCTTCCTGCACGGCGCGCGCATCGACCGCCAGACGGCGCTCGCCGGGCTGGTGCATTGGCGCCTGCACCTCGTGGTGTTCGCCTCGACCTTCGTGCTGTTCCCGATCCTCGGCCTCGCCGCGGGCCTCCTCAGCCCGACCCTGCTGACCCCGGCGCTCGCCGCCGGCGTGCTGTTCCTGTGCGTGCTGCCCTCGACCGTGCAATCCTCGATCGCCTTCACCTCGGTGGCGGGCGGCAACGTGCCGGCGGCGATCTGCTCGGCCTCGGCCTCGAACATCCTGGGCATGTTCATCACCCCGCTCCTCGTCGCCGTGCTGCTGAATTCGCAGGGCAGCCATCACGAGTTCGACTGGGCGGCGGTGGCCAAGATCATGGCGCAGCTGCTGCTGCCCTTCGCGGTCGGCCAGCTGCTGCAGCCGCGCCTCGGGCCCTGGCTGACCCGGCACAAGCCGCTGACGATGGTGGTCGATCGCGGCTCGATCCTGCTCATCGTCTACATCGCCTTCAGCCACGCGGTGGCGACCGGCCTGTGGTCGCGCACGCCGCTGCCGGCGCTCGCCACCATGCTGGTCGTCGACCTCGTCCTCCTCGCCCTGGTCCTGTCGATCACGACGTGCGCGAGCCGCCTCCTCGGCTTCTCGAAGGAGGACGAGATCACCATCGTGTTCTGCGGCTCGAAGAAGAGCCTGGCCTCCGGCGTGCCGATGGCGAACGTGATCTTCGCCGGCCAGGACGTCGGCGGGATCCTGCTGCCCCTGATGCTGTTCCACCAGGTCCAGCTCATGGCCTGCGCCGCGCTCGCCCGCCGCTACGCCGAGCACACCCAGGCCCGGCTCGCTGCCGAGGAGGGACCGGCCCGGGCCGGCATCGTGCCGGAGCCGAAGCTCGCGGCGCGCTGACCGCCCGGCGTTGACGAAGAATTCACGTCGTCGCCCCATTCTCACGGGGAGCCAAGTTGCGTACCGGCTCGTGTGTGTGTCCGGCCCCGTCGCGCGTCCCGCGGCGGGGCCGCGCCGTTTCGACCAACCGTGAAACGGTTTCGGGGATCTCCGCCGCCTTTCAGATTTCGTTCACCCTGCCGCTTCAGCCGGCGCACACCGTTGCGCCGCTAACCTCCCGGGTGCCGTCACCCGAGGAGGCGCCCGATGGCCACGTTCGTCCTGCCGCGCCGCGACCTCGCGGGCATGCCGGCCCGGCAGTTCCTGCACGGCTTCGGCCTCGTCCTGATGGCGGCGTTCATCTTCTTCGCCTGCTTCGCGTTCTCGGACACCTCGCCCTACGACATCGTGGCGATCCCCACCATCGTGCTCTGGGTCCTGCTCGGGGTGCGGCTGTACCGGGGCGCGGTGCCGCTGGTCGCCGTGCTGCTCGTCTATGTCGGCGCCACGGTGGTGGCCCTGATGCCCTACCTCGACGAGGAGCTGCCGCCGGTCTGGACGGTGCAGCTGTGCTACCTCGCCGTCACCGGCATCTTCTTCACGATGTTCTTCTCCGACGAGTCCGATCGCCGGATCGAGCTGGCGCTGAAGGTCTACACCGCCAGCACGCTGTTCAGCGCCGCCCTCGGCATCGGCGGCTATCTCGAGCTGATCGGCAACGAGGAGCTGTTCAGCAAGTACGGCCGGGCGTCCGGCACCTTCCAGGACCCGAACGTGTTCGGCTCGTTCCTGACGCTCGGCGCCTTCTACCTGCTGCACGACCTCCTGACCGGCCGCGCCCGCCGCCCGCTCCTCTCGGGCCTCGGCCTCGCGATCCTGCTCGCCGGCGTGTTCCTGTCGTTCTCCCGCGGCTCCTGGGGCGGCACCGTGGCGATGGGCGCCCTCATGGTCCTGATGCTCTACCGCACCAGCGCCCCTTACTTGCGCCGCCGCATCGTGATCCTGGCCGCCCTGACGGCGGGATTCGGGGCGGTCGCCATGGTCGGCCTCCTCTCCATCGGCGAGGTCCGCGAGACCTTCGCCAAGCGCGCCGCCGTCACGCAGGATTACGACGAGGGCGAGACCGGGCGCTTCGGCAACCAGCTGCGCGGCATCGGCATGCTGATCGAGGATCCGCTCGGGATGGGCCCGCTGCGCTGGCGCCGCACCTTCAACCTCGAGCCGCACAATTCCTATATCGGCGCCTTCGCCAATGGCGGCTGGATCGCCGGCGTCGCCTTCGTGTTCCTGGTCCTGATGACGGCCCGGGTGGGGTTCCGGCTGATGAGCCAGGACACGCCCTATCGCCGCCACGCCCAGATCGTGGTGCCGGCCCTCCTGATGTTCTTCCTCCAGGCGATGCAGATCGACATGGAGAAGTGGCGCCACGTCTACATGATGCTGGGCATCGTATGGGGGCTGGAGGCGGCGCGGGTGCGGTGGCTCGCTGGCGGGGAGGCGTGAGGGCGTCTCAAGCCGCGAGGGTCCAGCCCTGCCCGGTCTCGCGCAGGCGCAGGTCCGTCCGCGGCCGCGGCTCCAGGCCGGCGAGCCGCTCCACCATCCGGCGCACCGAGCCGTCACCGCCGGCATAATCCGCGTAGAGCGCCCGCAGCAGGTGATCGACCGGGCCCGGCACCGCTTGGCTGCGGGCCTTCTCGTAGCGGCGCAGGGTCTGCTCCGTCGTGCCGAGAAGCCCGGCGAGCGCCCGCTGGCTCAGCTCCATCTCGATGCGCAGGAAGCGCAGCTCGGCGCCGGTCAGCGGCGTGGCCACGTCGATCAGGCAGCGGCCGATGGCGGCGTGCAGGCCGTGCACGTCCTCGATCGACACGGCGGTGCCGTGGATCGTCTCCAGCACGTGGAAGCCGTTCTCCAGATGCACGTTGTCCAGACCGCTCTCGACGTAGTGGTAGGGCATGGTACGCTCCATCAGAACACGGTGACGATCAGCAGTCGCCGCGGCGGATCGAACTCCACCACGCAGGTCATCTCCTCGCCGGCGGCGTGCCGCGAGACGTTGCAGCGCCAAGCCCCGTTCGCGACATGATACGGACCTTCCGAGATCGATCCCTTCAGCAGGCAATCCATGATCTGCTTGAACGAGATCGCCCGCTGACGGCCGCGCTTCCGACCATGCGGCAGGACGAAGACGCGGGCACTATCCTGTGCGATGTCTCGGATCAGCGCTCGGGCGGCCTGGGCGGTGCGTGGCGCTTCCTCATCCATGAACCTATCATTATGATAGGTCGCCGGACGTCGCAAGGCGATCTGCGGCGGCGGGCCGGCGCCTCGGGACTAGAGCCCGGGCGGATATGGGCCTATGTGGGCGAGAGCCCACGAACGCCGTGTCGCCTTCCCTCGTCGTGATGACGGGCCGAGCGGCCGCGCCGACACATTGCCCCCAGCGAGACCCGATGCCCAAGCCCGCGAAGGCCGACAAGGCCGCCACCCTCAAGCCCCGCCTGCCGCGCGGCCTCGTCGACCGCGGGCCGGCCGAGATCGCCGCCACCCACCGGATGCTGGAGAAGATCCGCGAGAGCTTCGAGCTCTACGGCTTCGAGGCGGTCGAGACCCCGTTCATCGAGTATACCGAGGCACTCGGCAAGTTCCTGCCCGACCTCGACCGGCCGAACGAGGGCGTGTTCTCGTTCCAGGACGACGACGAGTCCTGGCTGTCGCTGCGCTACGACCTGACGGCGCCGCTCGCCCGCTACGTCGCCGAGCATTTCGACGCCCTGCCGAAGCCCTATCGCAGCTACCGCGCCGGCTACGTCTTCCGCAACGAGAAGCCGGGCCCCGGCCGCTTCCGCCAGTTCATGCAGTTCGACGCCGACATCGTCGGCGCAGCCACCGTCGCGGCGGATGCCGAGATCTGCATGATGGCCGCCGACACGCTGGAGCGGGTCGGCATCGGCCGCGGCGACTACGTGGTCAAGGTCAACAACCGCAAGGTCCTCGACGGCGTGATGGAGGCGATCGGGCTCGGCGGCGACGACCAGGCCGGCCGGCGCCTCATCGTGCTGCGGGCGATCGACAAGCTCGACCGCCTCGGCCCCGACGGCGTGCGCCTGCTGCTCGGCCCCGGCCGCAAGGACGAGAGCGGCGATTTCACCAAGGGCGCCGGCCTCTCGGACGACGCGATCGAGCGCATCCTGCGCTACGTCTCGTTCCAGGCGAGCCCGACCGAGGGCGGCGACCGCCTCGCCTTCTGGGAGAACTTCTTCGGCGGCTGGGGCGAGGTCGTCGGTTCCTCCGAGACCGGGCGCCAGGGCATCGCCGAATTGCACGCGATCATGAAGCTGTGCGAGGCGGCGGGCTACGGCCACGACCGGGTGCGGGCCGATCCGTCGGTGGTGCGCGGCCTCGAATACTATACCGGCCCGGTCTTCGAGGCCGAGCTGACCTTCCCGGTCGTCAACGAGGACGGCCAGACCGTGCGCTTCGGCTCGGTGGCGGGCGGCGGGCGCTACGACGGCCTCGTCGGCCGCTTCCGCGCCGAGCCGGTGCCGGCGACCGGATTCTCGGTCGGCGTCTCGCGCCTGTTTTCCGCCCTCCAGGTGGTCGGTAGCCCGATCGTCTCGGGCAAGGCCGCTCCCGGCCCGGTGGTGATCCTCGTGCTCGACCGCGAGGAGACCGCCGCCTACCAGGCCCTCGTCTCGGCCCTGCGCCAGGCCGGCATCCGCTCCGAGCTCTATCTCGGCGCCTCCGGCATGAAGGCCCAGATGAAGTACGCCGACCGCCGCGGCTCGCCGTGCGTCGTCATCCAGGGCAGCGACGAGCGGGCGAAGGGCGAGGTCCAGATCAAGGACCTGATCGAGGGCGCGCGTGCCGCCGAGGCCATCGCCAGCAACGCCGAGTGGAAGGCTGCCCGGCCGGCCCAGTTCTCGGTGCCGGTGGACGAGATGGTCGCCCGGGTGCGCGAGGTGCTGGCGCGGCATCACGGGGGGTGAGGGGGTGGTTCCGGAGGGGCCACATCCGGAGATACCCCCTCACCCCCGCCCTTCGGGCTCCCTGAGCCCCTTCGGAGCTCAGGCCTCTCCCCGCCCGCGGGGAGAGGGGCAATCCTGCGCTTCATCCGATGACCGTTGACTACGCCAGCCCTGCGCAGAGTGCCGCTCCGTCCCCACGGTCGCCAAGCCCGCCCGCGGCTGCTACAGGGCCGTCCGAGATTTGCAGGTGTTGTGACCAATGACGGGTAACGGAGCCGCGGCCCCCCGGCCGGCGGCGGCGCACGAGGCGCTTCTGGCGCTGTTCGAGGACCGGGGCTACGCGCGGGTCGAGCCGCCGGTGCTGCAGCCGGTCGAGCCCTTCCTGGAGCTGTCCGGCGAGGACATCCGCCGGCGCATCTTCATCACCCAGGACGGCGCCGGGGCGGAACTCTGCCTGCGGCCCGAATACACGATTCCCGTCGGGCGCCACCACCGCGCCGTGGCCGACGGGCAGGCGGCCGATTACAGCTATCTCGGGCCGGTCTTCCGCCTGCGGGCGGCCGAGCCCGACGAGTTCCACCAGGCCGGCATCGAGTCGATCGGCCGGACCGACGTGCCGGCGGCGGATGCCGAGATCCTCGGGCTCGCCCTCGACGGGCTCGACCGGCTCGGGCGCCGCGACCGTCAGGTCCGCCTCGGCGACATGGGGCTGATCACCGCGCTCCTCGACGCGCTCGCCGTCCAGCCGGCGGCCAAGCGCCGGACGCTGCGGGCGGTGGCCGCCGGCCGCTCCCTCGACGCGATCGCCGCGCCGGTCGCGGTCGACGCCGCGCATGCCGGCCTCCTCGCCGCCATCCAGGGCCAGGACCCGCAAGGGGTGCGCGCCTTCGTCGAGGACGTGCTGGCCATCGCGGGCATCAGCCGGGTCGGCGGACGCACCGCCGGCGAGATCGCCGAGCGCTTCCTCGCCAAGGCGGCGGCCCATGCGGAGGGCGGCGCCGGCCTCGGAGCGAAGGCCCGCGAGGTGCTGGACGCCTATCTGGCGCTGAGCGGCGATCCGGACGCGGCTGCATCGGCCGCCCGCGACCTCGCCCGCCGGGCCGGCCTCGACGATCCCCGGCTCGAGGCGGCGCTCGCCCTGTTCGAGGAACGCAACGGCTTCATCGCCGCCCGCGGCCTGCCGCTCGAGCGCTTCGTGTTCACCGGCAGCTTCGCCCGCAACCTCGACTATTATACCGGCTTCATCTTCGAGGTCGCGGACGGGGAGGGGGGCAAGCCCCTCGTCGGCGGCGGGCGCTACGACGGCCTGCTCCAGCATCTCGGCAGCGCGGACGCCCTGCCCGCCGTGGGCTGCTCGTTCTGGCTCGAACGCCTCGGGGGTGCGCGCTGATGGGCGACATGATGATGGCAAGTCCCGTCGATGGCCCCCTGGTCCTGGCGGTGCCCTCGAAGGGCCGCCTGCAGGAGAACGCCGCCGCCTTCTTCGGCCGCGCCGGCCTGACGCTCGCCCAGACCAGCGGCGCCCGCGACTATCGCGGCCGGCTGAAAGGGGTGGACGGGGTCGAGGTGCGCTTCCTCTCGGCCTCCGAGATCGCCGGCCAGCTCGCCAGCGGCGCGGCCCATCTCGGCATCACCGGCGAGGACCTGATCCGCGAGACCCTGCCGGACGCCGCCGGCCAGGTCGAGCTCCTGACGCCGCTCGGGTTCGGCCAGGCCACCGTGGTGGTGGCGGTGCCCCAGGCCTGGATCGACGTGCGCTCGATGAGCGACCTCGACGAGGTGGCGAGCGACATGCGGGTGCGCCACGGCAGGCGCCTGCGCATCGCCACCAAGTACGTCAACCTGACCCGCCGCTTCTTCGCCGAGCACGGCGTCGCCGATTACCGCATCGTCGAGAGCCTGGGGGCCACCGAGGGTGCGCCGGCCTCCGGCAGCGCCGAGATCATCGTCGACATCACGACGACCGGGGCGACCCTCGCGGCCAACGCGCTCAAGATCCTCGACGACGGCGTGATCCTGCGCTCGGAGGCGAACCTCGTCGCCTCGCTCGCCGCCTCCTGGAGCGAGACCCCGCGCCGCGCCGTGCAGGCGGTGCTCGGCCGCATCAGCGCCGAGGAGCGGGCCCGCACCACCCGCGAGGTCCGGGCCGGGATGCCGGCCTCCGGCGAGATCGATCTTGCGGGCCTCGCCGCCCTGCACGAGGCCGAGCTTCCCTACGGCGCGCCGGAGGGACGCGGTGAGATCGTGCTGCGCTGCCCCGCGGACGCGGTGTTCGGCCTCGCCGAGGCGCTGGTCCAGGCCGGGGCGCAGGCGGTGAGCGTGCGGCGGATCGACTACGCCTTCGCGGCGGAGAACCCGCTGGTGGAGCGGTTGCTGGCGCGAGTGTCGTAAGGGGCTCGGGTGCCTCGCCGTGCTACGATCCGCGGGATCGGAGGCGAAGGGCACCCGGCGATGACGGATCGTTTGCGGCAGGCATTGACGGTGCTGGAAGCGCTGCCGCCCGACATGCGCGATGATTTCGCGCGGGCGCTTCTCGCCTCCGCGCGGGATGACGATTGTGGTGAGGTCGAGCCTGAGGACATTGAACCCGGCCACCTGGCGGCTGTGCTCGACGGCCTGGCTCAGGTGGAGCGGCGCGAGTTCGCGGTCGGCGATGCTTGTGAGGTCGTGATGGCTGCGTTTGCTCGCGCTCGGTCATGAGTTCGCATTCACTCCTGGCTTCACAAGGATAAGCCGAGCGGGGGCTTCGCTCTTCGTGGTGAAGTGTCGGGCGAATTGTGCGATGGTGGTGGCCTGCCGCGAGCCGGATCATCGACCACGAGGGTGCATAAGCAATGACGATGCTTTTGGACAAGGCCGTGGAAGCTCTGCGTCGCCTGCCGCCGAACACCCAGGATACGGTGGCGCAAGCGATCCTCTTGCTTGCCCAGGACGACGCTCTGGCAGACATCGCGCCGGAGCATCTGCCTTACATCTTGGAAGGCTTGGCGGAAATCGAGCGCGGCGAATTCGCGACTGACGAAGAGGCGGAGGCCGCGTTTCGAAGCTTTGAACGGTGAAGTTGCAGATCTCGCGGCGAGCGCGTCGCGATATCGATGCGATCGGCCGTTACATCAAGGCCCGCAATCAGGTCGCTGCCAAGCGCGTGGGAGACGCCATCCGTTCGGCGCTGATGACGCTGACTGTGCATCCGCACGCGGGGTGCGTGGTCGGGAAAGGCCTGCATCGGTCTACTGTACCGCGCCTGCCCTACCTGATCTTCTACAAAGTGGATGTGGTAGCCGATGTCGTGCAGATCGTGACCATCCGCCACGCCGCACGCCGGGAGGAGCACTGACGGGGACCGCCAGTGCTCCCGTCAAAAAGGTCTACTCCGCCGCCTCGACGAACACCGTCCCGGCCCGCGGCAGGTCGAGCGCGTCCCACACCTCCACCAGGGCTTCCCTGAGGGCCGCGATATGCGCCTCGCCGTGGAACGGGGAGGGGGTGATGCGCAGGCGCTCGGTGCCGCGCGGTACGGTCGGATAGTTGATCGGCTGGATGTAGATGCCGTGGCGCTCCAAGAGCCGGTCGGCCGCCGCCTTGCACAGCTCCGCATTGCCGACCATCACCGGCACGATGTGGGTGTCGGTGGCGAGCACCGGCAGGCCGGCCTCGAGCAGGGCGGCCTTGGTGCGGGCGGCCTGGCGCTGATGCGCCTCGCGCTCGATGCCCGACTGCTTCAGGTGGCGGATCGACGCGATGGCGGCGGCGGCGATCGCCGGCGGCAGGGCAGTCGTGAAGATGAAGCCGGCGGCGTGGCTGCGCACCGCGTCGCACAGCGCCGCCGAGCCGGTGATGTAGCCGCCGACGCAGCCGAAGCCCTTGGCGAGCGTGCCCTCGATCACGTCGACCCGGTGCATGACCCGGTCGCGCTCGGCGATGCCGGCGCCGCGCGGGCCGTAGAGGCCGACCGCGTGGACCTCGTCGAGGTAGGTCATGGCGCCGTAGGCTTGCGCGAGGTCGCAGATCTTCCCGATCGGCGCCACGTCGCCGTCCATCGAGTAGACGCTCTCGAAGGCGATCAGCTTCGGCCGGTCGCCGGCCTCGATCAGCAGCTCCTCGAGGTGGGCGAGGTCGTTGTGGCGGAAGATGCGCTTGTCGCAGCCCGACTGGCGCACGCCCTCGATCATCGAGTTGTGGTTGAAGGCGTCCGACAGGATCAGGCAGTTCGGGATCAGCCGGGCGATCGTCGAGATGCCGGCCTGGTTCGAGACGTAGCCGGAGGTAAAGACGAGGCCCGCCTCCTTGCCGTGCAGGTCGGCGAGCTCGCGCTCGAGGTCGACGAGGGGCGAGTTGTTGCCGGCGATGTTGCGGGTGCCGCCGGCGCCGACGCCGCAGCGCTGCGCGGTCTCGGTCAGCGCGCCCACCACCGCCGGGTGCTGGCCCATGCCGAGATAGTCGTTCGAGCACCACACCGTGATCTCGCGGGTGGAGGCGTCGGGGCGGCGCCACTGCGCGGCGGGAAAGCGGCCGTTGATGCGCTCGATGTCGGCGAAGACGCGGTAGCGGCGCTCGCCGTGCAGGCGCTCGAGGGCGCCGCGGAAGAGGGCCTGGTAGTCGGTCGCGCCCTGGATGGTCGCGGGGCGGGTCTCGGGCCGGGTCTCGGGCATCGTGGTCCTTCGCGGTCTGGCCGGACGTGGCGTCCGGGGGCGGGACCGGGCCTGGCCCCGGGACGGAGCCGGTCCGCGCGGCGGAGGGCCGGATCGCCGCTCCACCGCTGGTCGCGCCTTGATCTCGCTCGAATGCGACGGCTTTGTCTTTGGAAGAAGTCGAGGGCGAGGCGGGCGTTCTGACGCCTCCCGCACGGGCACGGAAGCTGGAAATTGGTCATGGCGACGAAGGGTCGCGCGCAATGAGCGGTCAGGATAGCGGGGCGCGGGAGCAGCGGTTGAAGGCCGCCCTGCGGGACAACCTCAAGCGCCGCAAGGCACAGGCGCGGGGGCGCGAGGCGACCGGGGTGGAGGTCGCCGGGGCGGACGCGCCCGGCGACCCACCGCCGGAACGATCCACGGATCGAACCGGCGGTGATCGGCGTTGACGCTCAAGCGTGGCGGTTGCATCGCTGCGGTGCAATAAACGGGTTTTCGGAATCGAGGCGCGCTGTCGACAGCGCGCAGGACGCGCCGCAGAGGCGCGAGGGACGTTGTCACCATGGATCGCATCCACATCGTCGGCGGCAAGCCGCTTCACGGCATCATCCCGATCTCGGGCGCCAAGAACGCGGCCCTGCCGCTGATGATCGCCAGCCTGCTCACCGGCGAGACGCTCGAACTGTCGAACGTGCCGCGGCTCGCCGACGTCGCCTCGCTGCTGCGCATCCTCGGTAACCACGGCGTCGACCACATGGTGGTCGGCAAGCGCCCGGGCCAGACGACCGAGGCCGGCCAGACCATCCGGCTCACCGCCTCGAACGTCATCGACACCACGGCGCCCTACGACCTCGTCTCGACCATGCGGGCGAGCTTCTGGGTGATCGCGCCGCTGCTCGCCCGCTTCGGCGAGGCGCGGGTGTCGCTGCCGGGCGGCTGCGCCATCGGCACCCGCCCGGTCGATCTGCTGCTGATGGCGCTCGAGACGCTCGGCGCCACGATCGAGATCGACGGCGGCTACGCGGTGGCGCGCACGAAGAACGGGTTGCGCGGCGGCGAGATCAAGTTCCCGAAGGTCACGGTCGGCGGCACCCACGTCGCCCTGATGGCGGCGGTGCTGGCCCACGGCACCACGGTGATCGAGAACGCCGCCCGCGAGCCGGAGGTGGTCGATCTCGCCGCCTGCCTGTCGCGGATGGGCGCGCGGATCGAGGGAGCCGGCACGCCGCGGATCGAGATCGAGGGCGTGTCGCGCCTCTCGGGCGCCCGGCACGCCGTGCTGCCCGACCGGATCGAGACCGGCACCTACGCCATGGCGGTGGCGATGACCGGCGGCGACGTGACCCTGGAGCATACCCGGGCCGACCTCCTGCACAGCGCGCTCGACATCCTGGCCACCACCGGCACCGAGGTGACGCCCCTCGACGACGGCATCCGGGTGCGCCGCAACGGCCACGGCATCGCGGCGGTCGACATCACCACCGATCCGTTCCCGGGCTTCCCGACCGACCTCCAGGCCCAGTTCATGGCCCTGATGACCCGGGCCAAGGGCCAGTCGCGCATCCGCGAGACGATCTTCGAGAACCGCTTCATGCACGTGCAGGAGCTGGCCCGCCTCGGCGCGAAGATCCGCCTCGAGGGCGACGTCGCGGTGGTCGAGGGCGTCGAGCGGCTGAAAGGCGCGCCCGTGATGGCGACCGACCTGCGCGCCTCGGTGTCGCTCGTGATCGCGGGGCTGGCCGCCGAGGGCGAGACCCAGATCAACCGGGTCTACCACCTCGACCGCGGCTTCGAGGCGCTGGAGGCCAAGCTCGTACGCTGCGGCGCCGAGATCCGGCGCGAGCGGGTGTAAGTCGACTCGTAGACGATCGGCCGGAAGCGCTTGACGAGACCAGGGTCGAAGAGTCCCGACGGATGACTCCGTCGGGCTCAAGGCTCCGTTAGGCTTGAGCCGCGTCAATCGTTGTCCGGACGGCCGGGTCCCGGCATCGTGCGGCCACTCTCGGTCGAACGCGGGCGAGAGCGGTCCCTACCGGAGCGAACCCGTGCCCTCTCTCTCGACCAAGCTGATCCCGCCCGGGATGCTGAACGTGATCAAGCGTTCGCCGGCCCTCTACGCCGTCGGGCGCAAGGCCCGCTTCGCGCTGGGTTCGCGCCTCGGGGCGCGGCCGGTCGCCGGGATCGGCCGGGCCCACTACAACGACTTCATGCTGACCTCGACCGCCCCCGACCGGGTCGCGAGCTACACGACCGGGGCGCGCCAGTTCGTCGACATCCTGGAGGCGGCGCTCAAGGAGGCCGGGCGCGACTGGGAGTCGATCGGCCGGGCGCTGGAGATCGGCTGCGGCTACGGCCGCATCGTGCGCGAGCTGTCGCGGCGGCTCCCGGGCGACCGCATCGCGGTCTGCGACGTGATCGACGAGGGCGCCCGCTTCACCGCGTCCGAGTTCGGCGCGACGCAGGTGCCGGTGATGGAACGCACTGCCTCCAAGCCGTCGGGCACCTACGACCTGATCTACCTGCTCTCGGTCTACACCCACCTGCCGCGCGACTTCGTGGTCTCGAACCTGCGCGACGTGGCTCGCGCCCTCAAGCCCGGCGGCGTCGCGGTGTTCACCATCCACGGCCAGGGCTCGGCCGAGACGGCGGAGCGCTACGAGCAGTACTGGCTCGACAAGCCGGCGGTGCTCTCGGCCATGGCGCGGGACGGGTACTACTACGCCCGCTACCCCTACTACACCGACGAGTACGGCCTGACCTGGTTCACCAAGGACGCGGTCGAGCGGCTGGTGGCCGAGGCGGCGCCGGAGCTGGAGCCGGTCTCGTACCGGCCGATGCAGCTCGACGCGCACCAGGACGTGTTCGTGTATCGCAAGCGTTGATCCGGACCGCGCATCGTCGTCGACGAAGCGGATTCCGGTTCGCCGAGGACGATGCGGCGCCGACCGGCGATCGCGCTCAATGATGCATGCCGGAGCCCGGGGTCATCGGGGCCGTGGGCATCGTCCCGCCCGTCGGCATCATGTTGGCGTTCATGTGCCCCATGATCCACAGGGTGCCGCCGATCAGGAGCACGACGACCAGGATCCCGAAGGCGAGCGCCAGGGCGTTGTTGATGTGGTCCGGCGCGGTCGTCAGGTGGAGGAAGAACACGAGGTGGACGCCGATCTGCGCGACGGCGAAGACGACCAGCGCGACGTCCACGGCCGGGCCGTAGACGAGGTGCGTGGCGGAGAGCCAGAACGAGCCGGCGGTCAAAAGGGCCGCGAGCAGGAGGCCGACGAGGTAGGTCCGGACCTGGTCCGCGACCCCCGATCGCCCGTGGTCCCCGGGCGCGGCATCGCCGGACGCCGCGCGCGTCGCCTCGTCGGGCCGTCCGATTGCGGCCTGTGGCACCCGGCTCATGCGCTCGCTCCCATCAAGTAGGCCACGGTGAAGACGCCCACCCAGATGATGTCGAGGGCGTGCCAGAACAGGCTCCAGCAGGACGTGCGGCGCACCACGTCGTCCCGGAACCCCTTGGCGGCGACCTGGGCCATCATGGTCAGCGCCCAGAGGAGGCCCGCCGTGACGTGAAGCCCGTGGCAGCCGACCAGGGTGAAGAAGGCGGACAGGAAGGCGGAGCGGGTCGGCCCGGCGCCTTGCGCGACGAGCCCGGCGAATTCCCGGATCTCCAGGGCGAGGAAGGCGGCGCCGAGGATGACGGTCGCCAGCATCGCGACCTGGAACCACATCCGGTTGCGGACCCGCATCGCCACCGTGGCGAGGCCGCAGGTGAAGCTCGACGCGAGCAGGCAGGCCGTCTCGAGGGCGAGGGTGGTGCGATCGAGGAGGGCTGCCCCGGAGGGGCCGCCCGCGGTCGCGTCCCGCAGGACCGCGAAGGCGGCGAACAGCGTCGCGAAGGTGATGACGTCCGCGAGGATGAAGATCCAGAAGCCGTAGCTCACGACGATCGCGGTCGGCGAGGGCCCGCCGCTGCCGTGGCCGGTGGCGGGATCCTCCCCGCCCGGCTTGCGGCCGAGGCGGTAGGGATCGGGGGGACGCGGCGCCTGCGTCCCGGGGGCCGGGAGTCCGGAGGCGTGGGCGGGGAGGGGGGCGGTCGAGGCGCTCAACGGACCATCTCCATCGCGTCGAGGGCCTGGCTCCGCGCGCGGCGGTTCAAGGCGTCGATCCGGGCGACCTCGTCGGCCGGGATCTCCTCCTCCGTGCGGTCGCGCCAGGCGAAGACCACGAAGGTGGCGTAGGCGCCCAAGGCACCGGCGATCGCCAGCCACCAGATGTGCCAGATCATCGAAAAGCCGATCAGGGTGGCGAAGAAGGCGCAGACGAAGCCGGTCGGGCTGTTGCGCGGCACCGCGATCGCCTCGTAGCGCGGCCGGTCGGGCAGCGCGTGCTGCGCCCGGGCCCGCTCCTTGACCGTCCAGTACGGCTCCTCGCCGTGGACGTCCGGCAGCACCGCGAAGTTGAAGGCGGGCGGCGGCGAGGCGGTGGACCATTCGAGGGAGCGCCCGTCCCAGGGGTCGCCGGTCGCGTCGCGCAAGGTCTCGCGGCGCCGGATCGAGACCACGAGCTGCACGATCTGGCAGGCGATGCCGGCGAGGATCGTCACCGCCCCGAGGAGCGCGACGAGGAGCCAGGGCCGCCATTCCGGCACGTCGTAATGCTGAAGGCGGCGCGTCATCCCGTCGAGGCCGGTGACGTAGAGCGGCCCGAAGGCGAGCCAGAAGCCGATCTGCCAGCACCAGAACGCGGCCTTGCCCCAGCCCTCGTGCAGCCGGAAGCCGAAGGCCTTCGGGAACCAGTAGGTGTAGCCGGCGAACGCCCCGAACAGCACGCCGCCGATGATCACGTTGTGGAAATGCGCGATCAGGAAGGTCGAGTTGTGGAGGACGAAGTCGACCGGCGGGATCGCGAGCATCACGCCGGTCATGCCGCCGACCACGAAGGTGAGCATGAAGCCGATCGACCACAGCATCGCGGCGCTGATGCGCACGCGGCCGCCATACATCGTGAACAGCCAGTTGAAGACCTTCACGCCGGTCGGCACCGCGATGATCATCGACATGATGCCGAAGACGCCGTTGACGTCGGCCCCCGCGCCCATGGTGAAGAAGTGGTGCAGCCAGACCATGAAGGCGAGCATGCAGATCGCCATGGTGGCCAGCACCATCGAGCGGTAGCCGAACAGCGGCTTGCCCGAGAAGGTCGAGACCACCTCGGAAAAAATCCCGAAGGCCGGCAGGATCAGGATGTAGACCTCCGGGTGGCCCCAGGCCCAGATCAGCGACATGAACAGCATCGAGTTGCCGCCGGCCGTGTCGGTGAAGAAGTGGAAGCCGAGGTAGCGGTCGAGGATCAGCATCGCGGAGACCGCCGTGAGGATCGGGAAGGCCGCGACGATCAGGAGGTTGGTGGCGAGCGCGGTCCAACAGAACATCGGCATGCGCAGGTAGCTCATGCCGGGTGCGCGCATCTTCAGGATGGTGGTGACGAAGTTGATGCCGGTCATCAAGGTGCCGATACCGGCGATCGACAGGGCCCAGAGCCAGTAATCGACGCCGACCCCGGGCGAGTAGGTGATCTCCGAGAGCGGCGGATACGGCAGCCAGCCGGTGCGCTGGAACTCGCCGACGACGAGGGACAGGTTGACGAGCAGCGCGCCGGTGCAGGTGAGCCAGAACGACACCGAGTTCAGCGTCGGGAAGGCGACGTCGCGCACCCCGAGCTGCAGCGGCAGCACGAAGTTCATCAGCCCGATCATGAACGGCATCGCCACGAAGAAGATCATGATCGTGCCGTGGGCCGAGAAGATCTGGTTGTAGTGCTCGGGCGGCAGGTAGCCGGGCGCGTCGAAGGCGAGCGCCTGCTGCGAGCGCATCATCATCGCGTCGGTGAAGCCGCGCAGCAGCATCACCAGGGCGAAGATCACGTACATGACGCCGATGCGCTTGTGGTCGACGCTCGTGATCCACTCGCGCCAGAGATAGGGCAGGTGCCCGGCGAGCACGATCCAGGCGACGACGCCGAGGAGCACGAGGCCGACGAAGGCGCCGGCAAACAGCGGGATCGGCTGGTCGAGCGGGATCGCCGCGAGGGAGAGCTTGCCGAGCACGGTCAGTGTCCTTGGCGGGGGGAGACGGACGGATCGGGCCGGCCGGCCACCGGCCCGGGTCCCGGCGGGAGCGCCTGCGCGACGATCCGGTCGAACAGGCGGTCGTCGGCGAGCCGGTAGGTCTTCGGCGGATCGTTGCTGCTCTGCCGCGACAGGGCCCGGTAGGCGTCGTCGTCGAGGGTGTCGGTCGACCCTTGCGCGCCGCCGAGCCAGGCGGCGAAGGCGTTCCCCGGCACCGCGCGGGTCTCGAAGGTCATGTCCGAGAAGCCGTCGCCGCTCAGATGCGTCGACAGCCCGCGGAAGGTCCCCTCGCGATCCGCCTCGAGGTTGAGCCGGGTCGCCATCCCGCTCATCGTGTAGATCATCGAGCCGAGCCCGGGCACGAAGAACCCGTTCCACACGCTCGCCGAGGTGAGGCGGAGTTGGACCGGCCGGCCGACCGGGATCACCAGCCGGTTGAGGCTCGCGACCCGCGCCTCGGGATAGAGGAACAGCCACTTCCAATCGAGCGAGACGACCTCGACCTCGAGCGGCTTCTCCTTACTGGGCAAGGGTTTGCCCGGATCGAGGTCGTGGCTGCCGATCCATGCGATGCCGCCGAGGAACAGGATCGCCAGGAGCGGGATCGACCAGGTGACGATCTCGATCCGGCCCGAGAAGCTCCAGTGCGGGCGACGCACGGCCCGGGGGTTGCCCGGCCGGTACCACCAGGCGACGGCGAGCGTCGCCAGCATGGTCGGCACGATGATGACGAGCATGACGATGGTCGCGTTGAGCAGGATCGTCCGCTCCTGCATCCCGACCGGGCCGGTGGGATCGAGCACCCGCAGGGTGCAGCCGGACAGGCCGCAGCCGAGCGTGATCGCCGCGCCCATCCTGGCGAGACGCCGTCCTGTGTCTGACACGGTCGCTCCTCTGCCGTAGCGAAATCCGAACGGGCGATGCCCGGGACCGCGATGGCACGGAAGCTAGAGCGCGAGGAAGTTGCGTAAAGCCCGGAATTTATATCGATGAGAGTGCAACTGGTAATTGATATTACAGAAATTTAATCTTGCGTCTGGGTGGTCGCGGAGCGGTGAAGGTCCGGATGGAACGTCACGGTGCGCCGAGGGCGCGACGTCCTCGAACCCGCGAAGGCGGAGCCCGTCCGTCGCCGGACGAGCCCCGTCGCGCCGAGGCCGTCAGGCCGCCACCTCCGCCGGCCGGACCCGCTCCGCGGCGAGCCGGGTCACGGCGGCGAAGTCGACCTTGCCGGAGCCGAGCTGCGGCAGCTTCTCCACCGTCACGATCTCGGCCGGCACGGCGAGCTCGCTCAGGCCCCGGGCGCGGGCCTCGGCCTGGAAGGCGGCGCGCGTCGCGTCCGCCTTCTCCGTCACCAGGACCAAGCGCTCGCCCTTGCGGGCATCCGGCACCGCGGCGACGGCGCTCGCCGCGTCGGGATAGAGCTCGGCGGCGACCGCCTCGACCGCGGCGAGCGAGATCATCTCGCCCCCGACCTTGGCGAAGCGCTTGGCCCGGCCGCGGATGGTGACGAAGCCGTCGGGATCGATCGTCACGATGTCGCCGGTGTCGTGCCAGCCCTCCGCCGGGGCCTCCAGCACGCCGGGATGCTCGGCCCGCAGGTAGCCCAGCATCACGTTGGGCCCGCGCACGAACAGGCGCCCGCCCTCGGTCACGCCGGGGACCGGCTCCAGCCGCGCCTCCATGCCGGGCATGATCCGCCCGACCGTGCCGAAGCGGTTGAACATCGGGGTGTTCAGCGCCAGCACCGGCGCCGTCTCGGTGACGCCGTAGCCCTCGAGGATCCGCAGGCCGAACTTCTCCGCGTAGGCCTTGCGGGTCGCCGGCTTCACCGGCTCGGCCCCGGCCAGGATGTAGCGCAGCGAGCGGAAATCGTAGGCGTGGGCGGCCCGGGCGTAGCCGGCGAGGAACGTGTCGGTGCCGAACAGGATGGTCGCGTTCGAGCCGTAGACCAGCTCCGGCACCACCCGGTAGTGCAGCGGCGAGGGGTAGAGGTAGACCGGCACGCCGGAGACCAGCGGCAGCACCAGCCCGACCGTGAGGCCGAAGGAGTGGAACACCGGCAGGACGTTGAACACCTTGTCGGTGCGGCCGAAATCGATCCGCGCCTGGGCCTGGGCGGCGTTCGCCAGCATGTTGCGGTGGGAGAGCACCACGCCCTTCGGCGTGCCCTCGCTGCCGGAGGTGAACAGGATCGCCGCGGGTTCGTCCGGGCGGCGCGGGTGGAGCGCCCGGCGCCAGCCGAGGAGGCCGCGCAGCTTGTCGAGCCGGCTGACGCGCGCGCGCACGTCCTCCAGGTAGACGATCTGCAGGCTCCGGCTGAGCGTGTCCAGCAGGCTGTCGAGGCGACCCTTCTGCACGAAGGCCCGGGAGGTGACGATCGTGTCGATCTCCGCCGCCTTGCAGGCGTTGAGGATGTTCGTCGCGCCGGCCGTGAAGTTGATCATCGCCGGGACCCGGCCCGCCGACATGACACCCAGGACCGTGACGGCGGCGGCGTTGGCGTTCGGCAGCATCACGCCGAGCGCCCGGCCCCGCGGCGCCAGCGGCCCGAGCTTGGCCCCCAGCACCCGGGCGCCCATCAGCAGGCGGCGATAGGAGAGCTTGCCCGAGACCGGGTCCTCGACCGCGATCCGGGCCGCGCCCTCGCGCTCGGCCGCGTCGACCACCGCCTCGAACACCGTGCGGTCGATCGGGGCGGTGCGGAAGATCAGGTCCGACATCACGCCGTAGAGCGCGGCGCCCGCGGCCTGGCGGCGGGCCTTGCCCTTCAAGCCGGGATCGACCTCGAGCCGCACCGGCTCCAGCACCGTCACGGTGAATTTCGGCCACCAGCGCCGGCGCACCTGGGCGCGCGACAGGCGCGAGAAGACCGTCTGCTCCGGCCCCTCGATCTTCACCGGCACCACGGGCGCGCCGGACTTGTCGGCGATGAGGCCGGCGCCGTCATAGACCTTCATCAGGCTGCCGGTGACGGTGAGCCGCCCCTCGGGGAAGATGATCAGGGTCTCGCCGGCCCTGACGGCGTTGATGAGTTTTCGCGTCGCCATCGGCTTCGTCGGGTCGAGGGGCAGCGCCCGGGTCAGCCACAGGAAGGGGCGCACCCACCATCTCTGCGCGATGGCGTGGTCGATGGCGAAGGTCGGGTCGCGCTCGGTCAGCGACAGGGCGAGGCCCGCATCCAGGAAGCTGACGTGGTTGAGGGCGATGATGGCGTTCGGCCCCGCCTTCTCGAGGTTCTCGATGCCCCGCACCTCGAGCCGGTAGAAGGCCCGGAACACGATCGACAGAGCATCGCGGAAGGCGCTGGTCGGCAGGACCAGGAGGATGGCGATCCCGGCGAGCAGGTTGGCGATGCCGACGATCAGGAACTGGCCGGCCGAGGACAGGCCCGCCTTCTGCAGAAGCGCGAGACCGACGGCGCCGAGCACGATCAGCGCCGCGGCGAGCACGTTCGAGGCGGCGATGACCCGGGCGCGGCGCTCCTTCGGCGTCCAGGCCTGGAGCGCGGCGAAGGACGGCACGATGAACAGGCCGGCGGCGGCGGCCAGCAGCACGAAGTCGAGGGCGATCCGGGCGCCGCGCCAGGAGGTCAGGAAATCGAGGGCGCCGATCGCGGCGGGGGGCGGCACGCCGGTCGCGGCGACGTGGGCGAGGTCCAGGGAGACGAGGCCCATGATCAGCGCCGCGACCGGCGTCGGCAGCATCACGATCCGCCCGGCGCAGAGCCAGGAGGCGAGGCCGGAGCCGAGCGCGACGCCGACCGAGAACATCGCGAGCAAGGCCGTCACCACGGTCTCGTCGCCGCCGAAGGTGCCCTTCACCAGCGCCGGCAGGAGGGCGAGGACGACCGCGCCGATGAGCCAGAACCAGCTCGTGATGAGCCCGGTCCGCCACAGCCGCGTATCCCCGTAGAGGTCGCGCATCAGGCTGCCCGTCGAGCGCAGCACGTTGCGGTCGATCGGCAGGGAGGGCGCCGCCTCGCCGGTCCTCGGGATCAGCAGGCTCGACAGCCAGCACAGGACGGCGAAGCCCATGACGAGGAGCCCGAAGGCATGCGCCCCGCCATGGGTGACGGCGAGCCCGCCCGCGATGGTGCCGGTGAGGATGGCGAGGAACGTCGCGGCCTCGATGAGCGCGTTGCCGGCCGGCAGCTCGGCCCGTTCGAGGTGATCGGGCAGGATGCCGTACTTGATCGGCCCGAACAGCGCCGCGACGATCCCGAACAGGATCAGGGCCAGGAACAGGATCGGCACCGAGGCGAGCCAGAAGCCCAGCACCGCGACGCCCGCCGCCAGGATCTCCGCCGCCTTGAGGCGCTTGGCGATGAAGGCCTTGTCGTAGCGGTCGGCGAGCTCGCCGCCGAGGCCCGAGAGGAAGAAGAACGGCGCGATGAACGCCGCGCCGGCCAGCGTCACCAGGGCCGCCGAGCCGCCATCCGCGCCGCCGCCGACCCCGCCCGCCCCGAACATGATCAGGAACACCAGGGCGTTCTTGAGGAAGTTGTCGTTGAAGGCGGAGAAGAACTGGCACCAGAACAGGGGCGCGAAGCGCCGGCTGGCCATCAGCTGTCCGGACATGGAGGGCGTTCCTCGCTCGGTGACGGGTCGTGCGGGCGGGCCGGGCGCCGCCGCGGAGGGCTTAGCCGGTAAATCCTAATCGGTTTTCTTGTCGCGATCTCTCGCCGCGATCTGCGGCGATCCGATGTCGGGATACCGCCCCGGCAGGGCCGGTTACTCCTTGCCCATCTCCATCAGCAGGCGCTCGGCCCGGGCATCCTCGATGCGGTTGACGAGGCGCTTGCCCTCGTGGACGTCGCGCACGGTCTTCACCAGGGTGATGCAGGACTGGACCAGCATCGTCACGCCCATGGCGAGGTAGGCCTTGGTCCAGAGGTCGAGGGGCAGGAACAGGATGCCGCCCGCCACCATGGTGGCGGCGCCGATGAAGGAGGCGTAGGTGAACGCCACCCAGGCGGAGGTGTGCTGCGGGGTCTGCGGGGTCATGGCGGTGAATCCTCGAAACGATGGAACGGGAACGGTGCGCTCAGGCGGCGGCCGCGCGAGCCTCGGCCTCGGTCGCCCGGGTCGCGGTTTCCTGGGCCTGGGCCTGGGCGCGCAGGCGCTCCATCACGCTGCCGGCGCTCGGCCGGGTGCGCGGGCCGAAGCCGGCCTCCTCCAGGCGCTCGCAGAGCGAATCGGGTGCCGCCGCCTCGATGATCGCCAGGGCCTCGTCGGAGGCGGCCTCCGCGGCTTGCGCCTCGCGCAGGCGCCGCAGGGTGGCCTGCGCCTCGGCCAGCGCCGCCGGGCTGCCGGCGCCCTGCCCGCGCCGGGCCCGCAGGCGGCGCACCGCCTCCGCCGCGCGGGCCATGCGCTGGCCGCGCTCCAGCTCGGCGATCTGGCGGCTGCCCTGGCGCACCGCCCGGCGCAGCGCCGCGACCTCCGCGCTGCAGGCCGCGCGGGTCGCCTCGAGGGCGCGCGCGTCCTCCTCCATCTCGGCGATCGCCTCGGCGGCCTCCGCCGCCAGGTCCTCGCGCCCGCCGGCCAGCGCCGCGACGGCGCGGGTCTCCAGCTCGACGAGCCGGCCGGCGAGCGCGCCCTGCGCCCGCGCGTCGGCGGCCTCCTGGGCGATCGCCCGCGCCAGGGTGCGGCGGCTGTCGTCGAGGGCCGCGGCCGCATCGCGCAGCTGCTGCTCCAGGATCAGGAAGGCGTGCTGGTCGTGCAGGTCCTCGACGGCGCGGGCGGCGGTGCCCCGGACGAGGGTGGACAGGAGGGTGAGCATGGCGGGCTCCGGGTTCGTGAACGTTGTTCACGAACGCAGGTTTCCACAGCTCTGAACGTTGTTCAAGAGCAAATTTGAACGTCGTTCACGAAAGTGCGGAAACGCACCACGAAGGCGGACACGGCATGCGCACCGACGACAGACGCGAGCGGCTCCGGACGGCCCTCATCGACGCGGCCGAGGCCACCATCGCGGCCGACGGCCTGTCGGCCCTGAAGGCCCGCGACCTCGCCCGGGATGTCGGCTGCGCGCTCGGCGCGATCTACACCGCGTTTCCCGACCTCGACGCCCTGATCCTGACGGTGAACCTGCGCACGCTCGCCCTGTTCGAGCGGGCGATCACGGCGGTGCCCCTCGCGCCGGAGCCGGAGGGCGCGGCGACGCCGGCCGAGCGGGACGCGGCGGTGGAGACCCTGGTGCGGCTGGCGGTGGCCTACCTGCACTTCGCGGCCGGGAATCCGGCGCGCTGGCGCGCCCTGTTCCAGCACCGGGTCACCCACGCGCTGCCCGATTGGTACCTCGTCGAGCAGGTGCGCCTGTTCCAGTACATCGAGGTCCCGCTGCGGGTGCTGCGCCCGGATCTCGGCGGGCGCGAGCGGGCGCTGCTCGCCCGCTCGCTGTTCTCCGCCACCCACGGCCTCGTCAGCCTCGGCCTCGACGAGAAGCTGATGGTGCTGAGCGAGCCGGTGCTGCGCGGGCAGATCGAGATCGTCGTGGGGGCGCTGGGGCGGGGGTTGGCCGAAGGATAAGTGACGTCATGCCTACGACGACGGCCCGCTCGGCCGCGAGCAGGCAATCGATCGCGTTATGTTGCTAATCTCCGGATGACAAAGGCTTGATGCCTGCTGGTATCTCGCGCTCGATCCGGTGGATCTCCTCGGGATGACGTTCCATGATCCGTAGGAGATTCGTCATGGAGCGGCTCGGCATGACCTCCCCACTCTCGTATTTCTGGAATGAACGTGGTCCTCCACCCAGAACCTCGCTGGCTTTTACTTGCGAAAGTCCGAGCTTCTTGCGAACGCGAGCGACTTCGCTCGGCGTCGCAAGACCCTCGACCTCAGCCTTGAGAGCTACCAACGCGCGATCCGACACCTTGAGGTCTTCGCGCGAATGGATGCTTTCCCCACTGGCATCGCAGTACCAGCCCGGAAGGGCGACGTCCTGCTTGCGGCCCTTATAAGAGATAACGAAAGGACGTGTATCCCGCACCATCGGTTCGCCCGTGACAGGACAGACAGGTACCTCAACCATCGCTCTTCTCCTTGAACGACAGCAGTAGAAACTCGGTGACGGTGTCGGATCTGAACTTAATATAGAGTGTGCCGAGATTGCATGGAACGTGGTACACGTCTTGCCACTCGCGCGGATTGCGATGCGATGTCACCGATTTGCTGAAATGTCGTCTCTGCATGGTCTGAATGGTGTCAATCATGTCAGTCGCGCCGAAGCCGAATTCTGCCGCGGTCCGGATAGCCGATCCCGCTACGCGAAATTGGGCGCCACTTGCCCAGGCTCGAAAACTATCCAGGTCGTAAGTCGGCTTCCGCTTCTCTGTCATGGATAATCATACACCATAATGGTGCATCGACCAGGGGTGCCGAGGCAATGTCGGCTCACGCCTTTCGAAATTGCCGGCAAGCGCTGCGGAGAGCCCTACCACGCCACCGTCTCCCCCCGGTAATCCAGGTACGCGCAGCCCCGCTGCCCGAGCCGTCCTTCCACCACCTCGACCATCCCCTCGGCGCTGGTCGCCACGTCGATGTCGGCCTCGGGCCCGCCCATGTCGGTGCGCACCCAGCCCGGATGCATCAGCACCGTGCCGAAGGGCGCGTCGCGGTGGCGGGCGGCGAAGGAGCGGGCGAGCGTATTGAGGGCGGCCTTGCTCGCCCGGTAGCTCTCCCAGGTGCCGCCCTCGTTGAGCGAGACGCTGCCGAGGATCGAGCTCATCAGCACCATCAGGCCGCCGGGGGCGACCGTCCCGGCGAAGGTCTCGGCGAAGCGGACCGGGCTCACCGCGTTGGTCTCGTAGACCTTGAGCGCGCTCGCCCGGTCGCCCTGCGGCAGCGGCACGTGGGCGCCGTCGGCGATCCCTGCGACGACGAACACCGCGTCGAAGCTGCGCCCGGCGAGGGTGTCGCGGAGGCGCGCCACGGCCGCGTCGTCGTCGATGTCGACGCGCAGGATCTCGGGCGCGACCGGGCTCAGGGCGGCGAGCGCCGGCGCCTCGCCCCGGACGGTGGCGGTGACGGCCCAGCCGCGGGCGAGGAAGGCCCGGACCAGCCCCAACCCCAAGCCGCGCGAGGCCCCGACGATCAGGGCGTGACGGTCCTGCTGGGCCATGGCGGTCTCCTTTCGGTCGATTCCTGCCGGGAAATAGCGCCCGCACCGCGGCGGCAAGCGGCGTACCGGCAAGCGGCGTAGGTAAGAGGCGTCAGGCCGCGGCGGCGCGGGCCGCGCTCCAGCGCTCCACCGTCGCCAGCAGCTCGTCGGGCCGGAACGGCTTGCCGACGTGGTCGTCCATCCCGGCAGCGCGGAACTGTGCGACCTGCTGCGGCAGCACGTTGGCGGTGAGCGCGACGATCGGCAGGCGGCCGGCCGGGGCGCCGAGCTCGCGGATGTGGCGCGTCGCCGTCAGGCCGTCCATGCCGGGCATCTGCACGTCCATCAGCACGAGGTCGTGGGCGTTCGTCTGCACGGCCGAGATCGCCTCGGCGCCGTCGCCCACCACCGTCACCCGGTGGCCGCGCCGCTCCAGGATGGCGCGGGCGATGTCCTGGTTGATCGGGCTGTCCTCGACGAGGAGGATCCGGGCCGGCCGCTCGAGCGGAGGCGCCTCGGGGCGCGGCCGCGCCGTCGCCTCGTCGGGGCCGTCCGCCAGGGGCACGGTGAACCAGAAGGTCGAGCCGCGGCCGGGCCGGCTCTCGACCCCGATCTCCCCGCCCATGGTCTCGATCAGGCGGCGGCTGATCGCCAGGCCGAGGCCGGTGCCGCCGAAGCGGCGCTGGATCGAGCCGTCGACCTGGGAGAAGCGCTGGAACAGGCGCCCGAGCCGCTCGGCCGGGATGCCGATCCCGGTATCGCTGACCGCGACCTGCAGGACGTGGCGCCCGCCGGCGAGCGGCGTGCTGGCCAGCCGCAGGCTCACGCCGCCCGCCGGCGTGAACTTGATCGCGTTGTTGAGGAGGTTGAGCAGCACCTGGCGCAGCCGGTCGGGGTCGCCGACGAGCCGGGGCGCCAGGGTCGCCTCGGCCTCGACCGACAGGACCAGGCGCTTGGCGTCGGCCGCCGTCCGGACGATCGACACCGCGGTGTCGGCGAGCGCCGCCGGGGCGAAGGGCTGCGGGTCGAGGTCGATCTGCCCGGCCTCGATCTTCGAGAAGTCGAGGACGTCGTTGACCACCGTCAGCAGGGCCTGGCCCGCCTCCTGGATCCGCCCGGCGCTGCGGCCCTGCGCCGGCGACAGGGTGGCGTCGCGCAGCAGCAGCTCGGCGTAGCCGATCACGCCGTTGAGCGGCGTGCGGATCTCGTGCGACATGGTCGCCAGGAACTCGGTCTTGGCCGCGCTCGCGGCCTCGGCCTGGGCTTGCGCGGCTTCCGCCTGGCACCGCGCCGCCTCGGCGACGCGGTTGGCCTCCAGCACCGCGAGCTCGCGCCGCTTGCGCTCGGTCACGTCCGAGAAGGTGCGGATCGCGCCCCCTTCCGCGAGGCGGACGGTGCGCACCTCGAGCACGGTGCCGTTCGGGCGCGTGCGCTCGTAGACCGGGGGCGCGCCGAGGAGGTCGCCCCGGAGCTTGAGCCAGGTCTCGCGCTCCGGCCGCGCATCGCCGAACTCGCCGCTCGCCCGCTGCCAGGCCACGAGGTCGGCGAGGGTACGCCCGCCCTGCCGGGAGCCGGGCGGCAGGCCGAGGAGGTCGATCGCCCGCTCGTTGCAGAGCCGGACGAGGCCGGCGGCGTCGATCAGCAGTACCCCCTGGTCCATGTTGGCGAGGGTGGCGTCGAGGAGCGCCTTCTTCTCGACGAGCTCGCCCGTGCGCGCGGCGATGCGCGCCTCGAGGTCGGCGTTGCTCTCGCGCAGGGCGTCCGCCTGCCGGTGCAGGGTGGCGGAGGTCTGCGCCAGCACCGCCCCGACCTCGTTCACCTCGCGGATCGGCGTGACCGGGCTCGCCAGCAGGATGCCCCGGCTGAGGTCGTCCGCGGCCTGCGACAGCAGCGCCTTGGCGAGCAGGATCCGCCGGCCGACGAGGAGCGAGGCGACGAGCGCGATCAGCCCGAGGCCGAGGATCACCGGCGCCAGCACCAGGACGGAGGTGACGAAGGGCGCCCGCAGGGCGGCCTGCTCGATGCCGATCGTCACCGTCCAGCCCGAGAGGCCCGACCGGTGATGGGTGCCGAAGACCGGGATGCCGCTCAGGTTGCGGCCCGACCACCGGCCGGTCGTCCCGGTGACCGCGTCGAAGCCCGGCAGCGGCCGGCCGGCCGCGGACTCGGTGTCGACCGAGCGGCCGATGATGGTCCCGGCCCGATCGGTGACCGAGCCGGAATAGGGCGCGGTGACGCCGGCCTGCCGCAGGATCTCGCCGAACAAGGCCGCCGGCAGGCTGGCATTGAGAAGGTAGGCCGGCGCGCCCTCGCGCAGCACCGGCACCGTGACGACGACGAGGGGCTTGCCGGTCGTGGTGCCGGTGAGGAAGTCGGAGATCGCAGGCAGGCCGGTCTCGCGCACCGCCCGGTCGTGGGGGAGGACCGCCCCGGGCAGCGGCGCCCCCCAGGGCAGCCGGGTGTTGACGCGCTGCCGGCCGTCGAGGTCGCGCAGGACGATGTTGGTGCCCTGCAGGTTCAGGAGCTCCCGCGCCTGGCGGTCGAAACGGGCGAAGTCGCCCGCCTCCAGGGCCGGCGAGGTGGCGAGCGCCTGCAGCATCGCGACCTGGCCGCTCAGGAAGCGGTCGATCTGCTCGACCGCGTGGGCGTTGAGCGTCGCGGTCCGCTCCTCCATCCGCGCCTGCTCGGCCTGGACCCAGCGCTGGGCGATCAGCCCGATGATCAGGAGCGCCGGAACCAGCAGGGCGAGGGCCAGCGCCGTGACATGCATCCGGAGCGGACGCGCGCGGAAGCCGGGGGCCATCCCCGCGCCTGCGCTGCTCTGATGGTGATCCGACAACTGTTCCACCGGCCCGACGACCTCGCGCCCGCCGCAGGTCGGTCGACTGTCCGGTACAAGAATGAAAATTCTCGGTCTTGGTAAGGCGATAACGGTTATATGGCGCCCGGCATGTGACTACAGGTCAATGATCAGTCGAACTAGTCCATTCGGCATGGTCGATGCGGGTTCATCCGGGATCATGGCTCATCCATGTCCCCGGCGATCCGGCCCCGCTCAATCCATGTCCCGGCTCGAATCCCCGGCATCGAGCCCGCCGTCCAGATTGATCCCGTCGAGGTCGTCCTCGGCCTCGGAATCGGATTCGTGCGCCTCGAGGCCGGCGGCCTCGGCGAGGTTGCGGGCGGCGCGGCGCAGGAGCTTACGCAGGCGCCGGCGCTCCTTGTTGTCGAAGCCGTCCAGCATCTCGGCCTCGACCTCGTCCCAGATGCCGGCGATCGCCTTCGCCTTGGCGAGGCCGGTCTCGGTCAGGCGCACCCGGACGATGCGGCCGTCCCCGGCCTCGGTCCGGCGCTCGACCACCCCCATGGCGGCGAGCCGGGTGATGGTCTTCGAGGCGGTGGGCGGGCGCACCCGCAGGGTGGCGGCGAGGTCGCCCATGGTCATGGTGCCGGCCTCCGCCAGCGCCTGCACCACCTGCTCCTGGCCGGCGAACAGGTCGAGCTCGGCCAGACGGTCGCCGATGCGGCCGCGATGGAGCCGGGCCGCCTGCATCAGGGCCCAGCCGACGCTCTTGGCGCCGGGGGGGCGGAGACGCTTGGCCGCGCGACGCGGCGTGTCCGCGGCCACTGCCTGCTCGACCGCTGCCATGGCGTCACGCCCCCGTCCTCGAGACAAATCTGCCGCGCAGGCCCTGTGAGTGCAAGGGCGGCGGACCGGGCGCCCGGTGGCGCCCCGAGCGCACATGGCAGCGGGCCTGTGACGCCTGGATGACGGACCTCTGGATGAGGCTTGCCGGTTCCGGTCCCCTCGCCGGCGGCCTATGCTGGCGCGGCGCAACGAGTGCGGAGCGACGCGGATGCCGGCCCGGCCCTGGGGCGACCTGACCACCGAGGAATGCCGCGGCGGCGCCCTGCGCGCCGCCGTGGCGGTGCTGCCGGTCGCGGCCGTGGAGCAGCACGGGCCGCACCTGCCGCTCTCCACCGACGTCGTCATCGCCGAGGGCTACCTCGCCCGGGTCGTGGCGCGCGTCCCCGCCGGGCTCGACGTGCGGATCCTGCCGGTGCAGGCGGTCGGCCTGTCGCCCGAGCACGCGGATTTTCCCGGCACCCTGACACTCTCCCCCGAGACCGCGCTCGCGGCCTGGGGCGGGATCGGCGACGGGGTGGCGCGGGCGGGCTGCTCGCGGCTCGTCATCGTGTCGTCGCACGGCGGCAACAGCGCGCTGATCGACCTCGTCGCCCTGGGGCTGCGGGGCCGGCACGGGATGGTGGCGGTCACCACCGCCTGGAGCCGCTTCGGCACCCCGCCGGGCCTGTTTCCCGACGACGAGGTGCGCCACGGCATCCATGGCGGCGGGATCGAAACCGCCCTGATGCTGGCGCTGCGGCCCGACCTGGTGCGGGATGCGGCGATCCGCGACTTCGTGCCGGCGACGCGCGCGATCGCCCGCACCTACACCCATCTGCGCGCCGGCCGGCCCGCCGCCTTCGCCTGGCACGCCCAGGACCTCAACCCGGCGGGCGCGATCGGCGACGCGCGGCTGGGCACCGCCGAGGCCGGCCGCGCCCTCCTCGACCACGGCGCGGCGGCCTTCGTCGAGCTGCTGCACGACGTCGCCCGCTTCCCCTTGCCGGAACCGGCCTCCCGCCCGGGCGAGTGACACACTATATCACTCTTCGCCGCGCCGCCCCGGCGGCGCCCCCGCGACCGGTTTCGCTGCAAGAAGACGCCCCCGCATGTCCGACAAGATCCCCGTCACGGTGCTCACCGGCTATCTCGGCGCCGGCAAGACCACGCTCCTCAACCGCATCCTCACCGAGCCGCACGGCAAGCGCTACGCCGTGATCGTCAACGAGTTCGGCGAGATCGGCATCGACAACGACCTCGTCGTCGGCGCCGACGAGGAAGTGTTCGAGATGAACAACGGCTGCATCTGCTGCACCGTGCGCGGCGACCTGATCCGCATCATGGACGGGCTGATGAAGCGCAAGGGCAAGTTCGACGCGATCATCGTCGAGACCACCGGCCTCGCCGACCCGGCGCCGGTCGCCCAGACCTTCTTCGTCGACCAGGATGTCGGCGAGGCCGCCCGCCTCGACGCGGTGGTGACGGTGGCCGACGCCAAGTGGCTGTCCGAGCGCCTGAAGGACGCCCCCGAGGCCAAGAACCAGGTCGCCTTCGCGGACGTGATCCTGCTCAACAAGGCCGACCTCGTCGACGAGGCCGGCCTCGACGCGGTCGAGCGCCAGATCCGCGCCATCAACCCGTCGGCCGAGATCCACCGCACCGAGCATTGCGCGGTGCCGCTCGCGACGGTGCTCGACCGCAAGGCCTTCGACCTCGCCCGCATCATCGAGGTCGAGCCCGAGTTCCTCGAGGAGGGACACCACCACCACCATTCCGACGAGATCCAGTCGGTCTCGGCGAGGCTTCCCGGGGCGGTCGATCCCAACAAGTTCATGCCGTGGATCTCCGACCTGACCCAGGTCCAGGGGCCGGACATCCTGCGCTGCAAGGGCATCGTCAGCTTCCCCGACGAGCCGCGCCGCTTCGTCTTCCAGGGCGTCCACATGATCCTCGACGGCGACCTGCAGGACGAGTGGAAGCCCGGCGACCCGCGCGAGTCCCGCGTCGTCTTCATCGGCCGCCACCTCGACCCGGAGGCGATCCGCAAGGGGTTCGAGGCCTGCCGGGCCTGACGGGCCGCGAGCGGTCCCGCGCTTGAGCGGAAGCGACCGATCCTGTCGCTTTCGCGACGGTTTGCGCTTTTGCGCCGCGGACGGCCATGGTACAGGCTTGGCCGTCCGTTGATGGTCGCGGGAGAGACCGGCTTCGCGCCGGCACCGAAGGGGAAAGGTGCGCCAGCCGTGCTGCGCGCCGAAGCTCTCAGGTCAAAGGACCGCGATCGAGAGGACACTCTGGAGAGGGCGCCACGACGCCCGCCGATGGAGCAAGCCGGCCTTCGTGCCGGCGAATCTCTCAGGCCACCCGAACAGAGTTCCAAACCCTGTCGCCCGCCGAACCGGCGGGAAGGATGGAACGCATGTCGGGACAACAGACCTCCTACGATCTCATCGTGCTCGGCGCCGGCGTCGTCGGCACCGCCACCGCCTACTGGGCGGCCAAGGCCGGCCTGTCGGTCTGCGTGGTCGACCGCCAGGGCGGCGCGGGGCTCGAGACCAGCTACGCCAATGGCGGCCAGATCTCGGTCAGCCACGCCGAGCCGTGGGCCAATCCGGGCGCGCCGCTCAAGGTGATGAAGTGGCTGTTCGATGCGCGTGCGCCGCTGCTCTTCACCCCCCGCCTCGACCGGCACCAATGGTCGTGGATCGCCGGCTTCCTGCGCAACTGCACCCCCGAGCGGGCGCGCCGCAACACCGTCGAGATCGTGCGGCTCGGCGCCTACAGCCGCGCCAAGCTGCAGGAGATCCGCGCCGCCGAGAACCTGGCCTATGCCGAGAAGACCCTCGGGATCCTGCATTTCTACCGCGACATCAAGGAGTTCGAGGCCGCCAAGCCGGTCGCCGAGCTGATGCGCCGGCACGGCTGCGAGCGCCGGGTGGTCTCCCGCGACGAGGTGCTGGCGCTCGAGCCGGCCTTCGCCGACGCCATCGACGACGTGGTCGGCGCCACCTACACGGCGGAGGACGAGAGCGGCGACGCCCGCGCCTTCACCCAGGCGCTCGCCGCCCGCACCGCCGCGATGGGGGCGACCTTCCTGTACGGCTCGGAGGCGACGCGGCTGCTGCTCTCCCCCTCGGGCGACCGGGTCGCCGGCGTCGAGGTGATGGTGGCGGGCGGGCACCAGCGGCTCACCGCGCCGAACGTCGTGGTGTCGCTCGGCGCGTGGTCGGCGCCGTTCCTGCGCCGCTACGGCGTCAACCTGGCGATCTACCCGGCCAAGGGCTACTCGGTCTCGATCCCGATCGAGGGCCATAACGGCGCGCCGCAGGTCAGCCTGACCGACGACGAGTACAAGCTGGTCTATTCCAACCTCGGCACCCACCTGCGGGTCGCCGGTACCGCCGAGTTGTCGGGCTATACCCGCCACCTCGACGCCGAGCGGGTCGCGGCGATCCTGGAGAACGCCCGGCGCACCTTCCCGAATGCCGGCAACTTCGCCGCCGCCACCGCCTGGAGCGGGCTGCGCCCGACCACGCCCTCGAACGTGCCCTATCTCGGCCGCACCCGCATCCGCGGCCTCGTGCTCAATACCGGCCACGGCACGCTGGGCTGGACCATGGCGGCCGGCTCCGGCCGCATCGCCGCCGACCTCGTGACCGAGCGCGAGACCGAGATCCCGGCGCCGCTGGCGGCGTGATCCGGACCGGCCCCCGGCGCGAGGCGCCGGGAGGCCCGTTCACCGCACCGTGACCTGGCCCTTGATCTTGTCGTAGGTCGCCCGGCTCAGCACCCGCTTCGACAGCAGTTCGCCCGGCGAGGCGTAGGGACGCCGGGCGACGATCGCCTTGCCGATCATGCCGCCGCCCAGCCCGTTCAGCTCGGCCACGCTGGCGGTGTTGAGGTCGACCGTCCCGGTCGAGGGCGGCGCCTCGGCGGCGGCTTCGGCGGGGTCGGCCGGCAGCGGCGCGGAGGGGGCGGCCGGGGTGAAGACCGGGGGAGGGGAGGGCGCCGGCACGGGCGCCGGAGCCGCGCTCGGGGCAGGAATCGGGGAAGGAATCGGAGCAGAGTTCGGGGCCGGCGTCACCTCCGCCACCGGCGGCTGGCGCGGGGCCGGAGGATCGGCCGCGCGCGGGCCGGGATAGACCGAGCGCACCGGATCCCCGCTCTCGCTCGTCGGCGCGGGCGGCGCCAGGGACGCCCCGCTTCTTCCCGGCTCGGTCTGCCTGCCGGGCTCCGCCCTCCTGGACGACTCCACCTTGGGCGGCTCCGACAGGTGCGTGCCGGTGCGCGGCATCAGGAACTGCCACAGCCCGGCGAGGCCGGCCGCCAGCACGACGATGACGAGGGCGCGGGTGATGGCCGAACCGGTCAGCATCGCGGGCAGGTGTCCTTGAGGGTGCGAGACGGGGCGCCCGCCGAGGGCGGCATTCGGCGCCAGTCTACAGCAGGTTATGGCCGGGGCGAGGCAGGAGCGCAGGCCCGCGGCCGGTCTTCTGCGAGATGTCCACGGTTTCACGCGCCGGTTATCCGTCCGGCCGGGTCCGGTTCCCCAGCGTCGCGGGGCGAGAACCACCGCGAAACATCGCCCGCGCGCCGGGTCTCGACGGTCGTCGGCCGCTCAGGCGAGGGCGGGCAGGCGCCGGATCGACCGGATCGCCCCGTCCCCGGTGCCCGGACCGGTCGCGCCGGCCCGGATGCGGCCTTCCGCTTCGGCCAGGGGCTCGACCGCCACCGCCATGTGGTGGCCGTTGGCGTGGATCAGCCGCGTGGCGTCGAGCATCATCCCGGTATGGCCGCGCCAATACACCAGGTCGCCGCGCCGCAGGCCCGCGAGATCCGGCCCGAAGGCGACCGGCTCGCCCAGCGCCGCCTCCTGCTGGTCGCTGTCGCGCGGGGCCGGGATGCCGGCGGCGGCGAGCGCGGCCTGGACCAGCCCGGAGCAGTCGAGCCCGAGGCTGCTGCGCCCGCCCCACAGGTAGGGCGTGCCGAGGAAGCGCAGGGCCGTCGCGGCGATGTCCGGCTCGACCGCGTCGCGGGGCGCGAGGTGGCCGGCCCAGACGAAGCGGCCGTCGGCGAGGCGGGCGTACTGTCCCTCCTGCGCCGCCACCGCCACCAGGGCGCCGAGGTCGAGGGCGGCGAGGGCCGGGCGCTTCAGGTCGGCGGCGGGGTAGAGGAAGGTGCGCAGGGCCGCGACCTTGTGGGTCGGGGCCGGATCGACCGGGCCGAGGGCCTCGGCCGGGAGGTAGCCGACATAGCCGTCCGCGGCGAGCTGCGCGAAGGCCCAGCCGTCGCGCAGCTCGTAGACCGTCGCCGCCTCGCCGAACAGCGCCTCGCTGTCGAGGGCGGCCTGCGGGTCGGGCGCGCGGCGCAAGGGGGCGACGGGGGCGACGATCCGCTGCGTCCGTCCGGCGACGAAGCGCGCCGCCTCGACCCGCCCGCGCAGGCGCTCGTCGGCGAGGTCCGGCCGGGCCGGGGTGAGGCGCGGGTCGAGGCGGGGCAGGTCGGTCATCGGAACAGATCGGTCACGCGCGACGAGGGGGCCGTCGGAGGGCTGCGGACCGCCGGGCGGTGGCCGGCGGGGACGGGCGGGCCGGCCGATCCTCTCAGGCCGGCGACGTCCCGGCAAGCCGGCCTGAGAGGATCGGCCGGCCCCGACCCGGTCGGCGTCCAGCGGCGCCTGCGACCTTATGCCATAGATCGCGGGCAGCGGCGGCCGTGGACCGAATTCCGCTGGCGGCGCCGCATCCTACCCGGAAACACGGCGCAACCATTCCAGCGCCGCCGGGTTGGACATGCGCGTGTTGCACTGCAACAATCGCCGTGCCTGCGCTATGGTCAGCCCATGATGATGAGCCGCACCGTGAAGAAGCCGACCGACAAGCCCCGCAACCTGCCGCCGATCCGGGTGCGCAAGGAGCCCCCTACCGTCTCCGAGGCGGTGGCCGCGGCGCAGGACCTGGCCGACGACGTCGAGCAGCAGGTCGAGATCGCCGCCGGCCTGATCGGCCTGCCGCCCGAGGAGGTGCGCCCGCACGTCCTGCAGGCCGCCCAGGTCCTGGCCGCCAAGCCGAGGGAGAGGGCGCCCGAGCGGATCATCAGCGCCGGCAGCGGCCTGCGCGCCCCGCGCACGGTCATCGTCGAGCGCCGGGCCGGCCGCCCCCTCGTCGAGCGCCGCATCCGCCCGCCCCTGGACGGGCGTCGCTGAAGCGCACACGATCCGTTCACCCATCATATGGTGTTGCGCTCCCGGCCGCATTCGAGAGAGTATTGTTCACCATCGAACGCCTCCGTGCGATTTCGGCGGCGTACCGGCCCGTGCTAGACTGGCCGGATGGGGATCCTGCGGCGAGGGCGGCGTCCGGTTGCCGTCGGTATGGTGTGCACATGAACTCTCTCGAGCCTGTCGCGACAGGCGTGGATGCGTTGCGGCTCGACAATCAGCTCTGCTACGCGCTCTACGCGGCCTCCCACCGCATGACGAAGTGCTATCGGCCGCTGCTCGAGCGGCTGGGCCTCACCTATCCGCAATACCTCGTGCTGATCGTGCTGTGGGAGCATGACGGGCTGACGGTGTCCGATATCGGCCGTCGCCTGCGCCTCGATTCCGGGACGCTGACCCCTGTGCTCAAGCGCCTCGAAGCGGCTGGCTTCGTGCGCCGCACCCGGCGCCAGGCCGACGAGCGCGAGGTCGAGATCAGCCTCACCGACGAGGGACGGGCCCTCCAGGCCGAGGCGGTCGAGGTGCGCCGGTCGGTCGTGCACACCCTGCAGATGTCGGAGGGCGAGATCGCCGACCTGCGCAACCGCCTCGATGCGCTCATCGCCACCCTGGGCAGCGAGGCCTGAACCGGCCGAGATCGTTTGCCGGTTAACAAATCCTGCTTGAGCGCCGCGGCCCATCCCGCTTAAAGGGACGGGCGAGGTGCGTCGTCCGCCGCGAGGCGGACGGATCGCGGATTCGCACGACGGGAGGCGGGCGCCTCCCGCCCGAGCCCGGACCCAGCGAGTGCGCGCCGCCGTGACATCCGAGACCCGTCCCAGCGTTCGAGCCGGCCTCCCGGGAGGCCGGGCCATGTCGGGTCGGGCCATATCGGGTCGAGCCTTGCCGCGTCGGGCCATCGTGGCGGGCCGGGCGGGGTCATGAAGAGCCTGCGGTCCCTCGCGGGCCTCCTCACCGGCTGGTCGGAGCGCGCGGGCGAGCCGCGCCGCCAGGTCGCGGTGCTGCCGGTCCGGCTCGGACCGGACGGCGCCCTGCAGGTCATGCTCATCACCTCCCGCGAGACCCGGCGCTGGGTGGTGCCCAAGGGCTGGCCGATGAAGGGCCTGAAGAACTACGAGGCCGCCGCTCGCGAGGCCTACGAGGAGGCGGGCCTGATCGGCCGGGTCGGCCGGCGCGCGCTCGGCAGCTACTTCTACCACAAGCGCCTGAAGAGCCGCGACACGGTCCTGTGCCAGGTCCAGGTCTTCCGCCTCGACGTCCGCAAGCAGCTCAAGACCTGGCCCGAGCAGCACGAGCGCGAAGGCCACTGGTTCAGCGTCCCGGAAGCCGCCGAGGCCGTGACCGAGGCCGGCCTCGCCGCCCTGATCCGGGCCGCCGGGGCCGAGGGCGCCAAGGCCCGCAAGGCCAAGGCCAAGGCCACGGTCAAGATCCCGCCCAAGGGCCCGCCCACGGGCAAGGACGCCTCCACGGGCAAGGAACCCTCCGGCAAGGAACCCTCGGGCAAGGGATCGCCCTCCGACAAGGGGGCCTCGGGCAAGCCGTCCGCCGGCAAGGCCTCGTGACCCCGGCGCTATCCATCCGTCACACGGCCCCGCTATAGGCGCGGGGTTCGGCCGGACCCGGACGGATCCGCATTCCCCTCACGAGCGGCGACGCGATGGCGATCATCCAGGCCTTCCAGGCCGGCGAATTTCTGAACTCGGCCCTGAGCCTGCTCTGCGCCTTCGTGCTCGGCACCCTGATCGGGGCCGAGCGCCAGTACCGCCAGCGGACGGCTGGCCTGCGCACCAACGTGCTGGTGGCGGTGGGGGCCGCGGCCTTCGTCGATCTGGGCATGCGCATCGGCCACGGCGACGGCGCGATCCGCATCGTCGCCTACGTGGTCTCGGGCGTCGGCTTCCTCGGCGCCGGCGTGATCATGAAGGAGGGGATGAACGTCCGCGGCCTCAACACCGCCGCGACCCTGTGGTGCTCGGCCGCGGTCGGGGCGCTGTCGGGGGTCGATCTCGCGGCGGAGGCCGCCCTCGTCACCGTCGCGGTGCTCGCCGGCAACACCCTGCTGCGGCCCCTCGTCAACGCGATCAACCGCATCCCGATCGACGAGCGCGACTCGGAGGCGACCTACGAGGTCCGCGCCACCACCGACACCGACCGGCTCTCCGAGGTGCGCGACCTCCTGGTCGAGCGCCTGGAGGCGGCCCACTACCCGGTGAGCGAGGTCGACGTCGAGGAGCGCGGCGACGACGACGTCGAGGTCGTCGCCACCCTGGTCAGCACCGCGATCGAGCCGGAGGAGATCGACGCGGTGATCGCGCGTCTCGGCGCCGCCGAGGGAATCCGCCGGGCGACCTGGACGGTGCGGACGACGGATTGAAGGACATCAGGTCCCGGGCAGCGTCACCCGCCGCGCCCGCCGGCGCTGGATCGCCAGGAAGCTGCCGAAGGCGAGCCCGATGACGAGGAGCGAGACCCCGGTCGTCACGGTGCCGAGCGCGTAGATCTCCGGCGTCGTCACCGTGGTGGTGAGGCCCTGGAGCTCCAGCGGCAGGGTGTTGCGCCCGCCGATCGCCTGGCTGGTGCGGGCGAGCTCGTCCCAGGACAGGGTGAAGCCGAACAAGGCCACCCCGACGAGGGAGGGCAGGATGATCGGCACCACGACGTGGCGCAGGGATTGCGGCCCGGTGGCGCCGAGGTCGCGCGCCGCCTCCTCGTAGGCCGGGTTGAAGCGGTTGAACACCGCGAACATGATGAGGAGGCCGAAGGGCAGGGTCCAGGTCAGGTGGGCGCCGAGCGCGGAGGTGAACAGCCCCATCACGGTGCCGTGGTCCTGGAGGACGCCCCAGCCGGTCCAGGCGGCCAGCGCCTTGATACCCTCGTCGATCAGCCGGAACTCGAGGCCGATGCCGAGCGAGACCACGATCGAGGGCACGATCAGGCTCGCCACCGCGACGTAGAACAGCGGCGTCTGGCCGAAGAAGCCCTTGCGGAAGGCCAGCCCCGCGAAGAACGCCAGGGTGACGGTGAGGCCCATCACCACGAGGCCGAGGGCCAGCGAGCGCCGGAACGCCGCCCAGATGTCGACGACGCCGAGCCCGGCCCAGAGGCGCGAGAACCAGAAGGTCGAGACCCCGTTCATCGGGAAGGTGAGGCCGCCCTGCGGGCCCTGGAAGCTCAGCGCCAGGATCGTCAGGGTCGGCCCGTAGAGGAAGAGCACGAACAGCCCGAAGAAGGCCGCCAGCACGTAGAACGAGAAGGGGCGGGGCCCGTCGCGGCGCATGGCTCACAGCTCCCGGCGCAGGTCGATCAGGCGGGTCAGCGCCGCGATCAGCACCATCACGGCGCCGAGCAGCACCACCGCGTTGGCGGCCGCCGCGGGGAATTGCAGGTAGGCCATCTGCACCTGGATCACCTTGCCGACCGAGGCGATCTGCTGGCCGCCCATGACGCCCACCGTGACGAAGTCGCCCATGATCAGCGTCAGGACGAAGATCGACCCGATGGCGATGCCGGGCTTGCATAGCGGCACGATGACGGTCCACAGCGTCTGCCAGGGCGTGGCGCCGGCATCCGTCGCGGCCTCGATCAGGGACCGGTCGATCCGCATCATCGAGTTGAAGATCGGCACGATCATGAACACCGTGTCGAGGTGGATGAAGGCCAGCACGACCGAGAAGTCGGAGTAGAGCAGCCCCTCGATCGGGCTGCTGATCAGCCGCAGGCCCATCAGCGTGTCGTTGACGAGGCCGTTGCGGCCGAGCAGCGGCACCCAGGCGATCATCCGGATCACGTTCGAGGTCCAGAACGGGATGGTGCAGACGAGGAACAGCACCGTCTGCATCGCCGTCGAGCGGACGTGGAAGGCGACGAAGTAGGCCACGGTGAAGCCGATGCCGAGCGTCGCGGCCCAGCCGAGCAGGCAGAACTTCAGCGTCGACAGGTAGGTCCGGAAGGTGGTGCAGAGGTCGGCCCCCGACAGGCAGCCCTCGAACACGTCGGCGTAGTTCTGGAGCGTGAAGGCCGGGATGATCTCGTACTCGTTGTACTCCCAGAAGCTGACGATCAGGGTGAGCGCCAGCGGCACAAGGAAGAAGACGAGGAAGACCAGCCCCAGCGGCATCGCCTGCCAGTAGGCGAGGCGGCGCTGGCGCCGCGTCGCTGCTGCGAGCCCCGGGAGGGGGGAGGCGGCGGAGACCGCCTCCGGGAGTGCAGGGACCGCGACCGTGCTCATGCGGCGATGAACTCGTTCCACTTGCGCACCATGTAGGTGTTCTCGTCCATCACCGAGTTCCAGCAGGCGACGGCGCCCATGCGGTTCTCGAACGAGCCGCCGTCGCGCACCGCGCCGGCCTTCTCCATGATGGTGCCGTCCGGGGCCTTGATGTCCTTCTCGGCCGGCTTGCCCTCCATCCAGAATGCCCATTCGTAGGGCTCCATGTTGGCCTTTGCCGTCTCCAGCACCGCCGAGTAGTAGCCCTGGCGATTCAAGTAGGCACCGGCCCAGCCCGACAGGAACCAGTTGATGAAATCGTAGGCAGCGTCGAGCTTCTTTCCGGTCAGGGTCTTGGGCAGGCCGAAGCCGGAGGCCCAGGCGCGGTAGCCCTCCTTGAGCGGCTGGTAGGTGCAGGCGACGCCCTGCGAGCGCACCTTGGTGACGGCGGGCGACCACATCGACTGGATCACCGTCTCGCCCGACGCCATCAGGTTCACGGATTCGTTGAAGTCCTGCCAGAAGGCGCGGAACTGCCCGGCGCGCTTGGCCTCGATCAGCACCTTCATGGTGCGGTCGATCTCGGCCTTCGTCATGTTGCCCTTGTCGGGATAGGTGTAGTCGCCGGTCGCCTCCACCACCATCGCGGCGTCCATGATGCCGATCGACGGGATGTTGAGGATCGAGGCCTTGCCCTTGAACTCGGGATTGAGCAGCTCCTTCCAGCTCGTGACCGGGCGCTTGATCAGGTCGGGGCGGATGCCGAGCGTGTCGGCATTGTAGGTGGTCGGGATCAGGGTGATCCACTCGGTTGGCGACGCGGCGAACTTGGTCGAGGTCGGGCCCTCGAGGTAGAACACCTTCTTGGGCGCCGTGCCCTGGTCGCCGATCTTCTTCCCCCCGACCTCGCCCTTGGTGAAGACCGGGGTGATCTTGTCGGCGTTCTTGATCCGGCGCGCATCCATGCCGACGAGGTTGCCCGACGGCATCAGCTTCTTGAGGCTGAAATACTCCGAATCGACGATGTCGAACGAGTTCGGCTGGGTGACGACGCGCTTCGAGACCTCGTCGGTCACGACCGGGATGTACTCGATCGTGATGCCGAGATCCTCCTTCACCTTGCGGGCGATGTCGCCGCTCTGGTTCACGGCGGTGCCGAGGTAGCGCAGGGTCACCGGCTCGGCCGCGATGATCGCCGGAAAGCCCGTGATGGCGCCCGAGCCGGCGGCGAGGCCGGCGGCGGCGCCGGCCCCTTGGAGCAGCGTGCGGCGCGACAGGCGGGGTGTCTTGGATTCGGTCATGGCGAGAATCTCCCTTGTCGAGGTCGTCGTCAGGCGTCGAGGCGGTGGGCCTCGTCCGCCGGCCAGCCCACCCGCACCGTCTCCCCGAGGGCCAGCGGGCTCGCGGCGTAGGCGCGGTCGCTCAGGATCGCCGTCAGGGCCGCGCCGGATTCGGCGGCGAGCTCCGGCGCCTCGAGGCTGACGTGGACGGTGCTGCCCTGGTACTCGACCGCGACCACCCGGGCGCTGCGCGCCTGCGGGCCGGCCTCCGGCCCGAGGCGCATCCGGTCGGCCCGCACGGCGATGCGCCGGTCGGGCAGCGCGATGACGTTGTGGCCGCCGATGAAGCGGGCGACGAAGGCCGTGGCCGGCCGCTCGAACACCGTGCGGGGATCGGCCGCCTGCTCGATGCGGCCGCCATTCATCACCACGACGAGGTCGGAGAGGGCCATCGCCTCCTCCTGGCTGTGGGTGACGTGCACGAAGGTGATGCCGAGCTCGCCCTGAAGGCGCTTGAGCTCGGCGCGCATCCGCACCCGCAGGAACGGATCGAGGGCCGAGAGCGGCTCGTCGAGGAGCAGCACCTTGGGCCCGGTGACGAGGGCGCGGGCGAGCGCCACGCGCTGCTGCTGGCCGCCCGAGAGCTGCGCCGGCAGGCGCCCGGCGAGGTGGTCCATCTGGACGAGCGCCAGCATCGCGTCGGCGCGCTTCGCCCGCTCGGCCTTGGGCACGCCCCGCATCTTGAGCCCGAAGGCGACGTTGTCGCGGCAGGTGAGGTGGGGAAACAGCGCGTAGCTCTGGAACATCATCGCGGTGCCGCGCTGCGCCGGCGGCAGGTCGCCGACCGCCTTCGGGCCGATCACCACGTCGCCGGACGTGACCGTCTCGTGCCCGGCGATCATCCGGAGCGTCGTGGTCTTGCCGCAGCCCGAGGGGCCGAGCAGGCAGCAATACGAGCCCGAGCGGATCTTCAGGTCGATGCCGTCGACCGCGACGGTGTCGCCGTAGCGCTTGGTCAGGCTGGCGAGTTCGATGTCCACGCGCGCTCCCCTCGGCGGCTCGTCTTGGCAGGGGGCAAAGCAAGGGGCGGGCCAGGGGTCGGGGCTCGCGGACCCGGAACCCGGCGCCGGCCCGCGCGGCGCACCCGGCAGGGCAGGGAGCCCCGCAGGGCCGATCCCGCGGGACGATTCCTGTCCGCGAAGCTGTTGCAATGCGCCGGGCGATCCGTTATCCCCCCGCTCGTCTTCGGCGCTCCACGGACCGCCCGGCCACGAGGCCGCGTGCGGGACGGGTTGGGTCGACGGGCCGTTGTAGCTCAGTGGTAGAGCGCGTCATTGGTAATGACGAGGTCGGGAGTTCAATCCTCCCCAGCGGCACCATCCTCAAGCGTGAGAGTCGGAGATTTCGCTCGGCGCGTGTGATCGCAGGTCTGCCCGAAGGGGCGGCCGCAGCACGAGCCGGCGCGCCGTTGTAGCTCAGTGGTAGAGCGCGTCATTGGTAATGACGAGGTCGGGAGTTCAATCCTCCCCAGCGGCACCATCCCCTCTCCGGACTTCGTCATTCCCGATCCCGTCGTCGCTCGTCGACCGGAGCGCAGCGCCGGCCCGAATCCGCCGGCCTCATCAGAGATCCGGCCGTCGGTGCCACCGCACGGGCGTGTGATACCGTGTCGGCAAGGACGCTTCCGAGCGCGGTATCGCTTCAGGCAACGATCCGCCCCGGCCCGGCGCGTCGTCACCCCATCCACGAGTGGCATCCCATGAGCAGCTTGAAATCCATGAGCAGCTTGAAATTCGGCACCTCCGGACTGCGCGGCCTGGTCACGGATCTCGAGGGGGGGCCGAGCTTCGCCTACGCGGCGGCGTTCCTCGCCGCGATCGGCACGGAGGCGGGGGCCCGCCGCGAGGTCGTGGTCGGGCGCGACCTGCGCGACAGCAGCGCGGGAATCGCCGCGACGGTCGCCGCGGCCGCGGCGGCGGCCGGCGTGACCGCGATCGATTGCGGCGCGCTGCCGACCCCGGCCCTCGCGCTCGAGGCGCGGCGGCGCGGCGCCTGCGCCGTCATGGTCACCGGCAGCCACATCCCGGAGGATCGCAACGGCCTAAAATTCTATCGCCCCGGCGGCGACGAGATCACCAAGGCCGACGAGGCCGCGATCCTGGCGGCCCTCGGCGCCGCCGGCGACGCTCCCCCTCCGCCGGCGGTCCCGGCCGCGCCGGAGCCGGACGCGATCGCGCGGTACCGCCGGCGCTCCCTCGACGCCTTCGGCCCGGATCTCCTGGCGGGCCGGACGGTCGCCGTCTACCAGCAGAGCTCGGTGGCGCGCGACCTGCTCGCCGACGTGCTGGCCTCCTGCGGCGCCCGGGCGGTCCCGATCGGCCGGTCCGACACGTTCGTGCCGATCGACACCGAGGCGCACCGCCCGCAGGACGTGGCGTTCATCCGCGACGTCATGGCCTCCGGCCGCTTCGACGCCCTGGTGACGACCGACGGCGACGCGGATCGCCCCCTGGTCGCGGATGCCGACGGCCGCATCCTGCGCGGCGACGTGCTCGGGTTGATCACCGCCCGGTATCTCGGGGCCGATGCCGTCGTCGTGCCGGTGACGGCCGGTTCCGCCATCGAGCGCACCGGCTTCCCGCGCGTGCTGCGCACCCGGGTCGGTTCGCCCTTCGTCATCGCCGGGATGGAGCAGGCGCGGCGGGAGGGGGCAACCGTCGTCTGCGGCTTCGAGGCCAATGGCGGGTTCCTGCTCGGATCGGACGTGGCGATCGGCGGGAGGATCCTGCCGGCGCTGCCGACGCGCGACGCGATGCTGCCGATCCTCGCGACCCTGGCCGCCGCGCAGGCGCAGGGCCTGAGCCTCGCCGATCTCGTCGCCGCGCTCGATGCGGGGCAGACGGCGAGCGACCGCCTGGGCGACGTCGCCGCCGAGCGCAGCGGCGCCCTGCTCGGCCGGCTCCGGGACGCGGCGTTCCGCCGGGATTTCCTGCGGCCCGTCGGATCGCCGCAGGCGGTCGACGAGCAGGACGGGGTCCGGATCGTGCTCGACGGCGAGCGGACGATCCACTTCCGCGCCTCCGGCAATGCCCCGGAGCTGCGGTGCTACGCGGAGGCGAAGTCGGAGCGCGAGGCCGAGGACCTGGTCCGGTGGGGGCTGGCCGCGGCGGCGGCGGCCATGGACGGGACGGCGGGGCCGGGCGGGGCCGCCTGATCCGGGGCGCGCGGGCGCCCGCGGGGCGGGTCCCGGGCGCCGTCAGGCGCGCGCCGCGCGCCGCTCCTCCCGCGCCGTCGCGCCGGTCCAGATCGTCGCCTCGTCCATCAGGCCGGCGAGGCGGTCGGCGGGCTGCGGCTTGCCGAACAGGTAGCCCTGCATCTCCTCGCAGCCCTCCTCGACGAGGAAGCGCACCTGCCCGTCGGTCTCCACGCCCTCGGCCACCACGCCGATCCGCAGGGAGCGGCCGAGGCCGAGCACGGCGCGGACGATCACGGCGGCGGAGGGCCGCTCCTCGAGCTGGCTGACGAAGGAGCGGTCGATCTTGATCTTGTCGAACGGGAAGGCCTGCAGGGTCGCCAGCGACGAGTAGCCGGTGCCGAAATCGTCCATGGCGATCTGGATCCCGAGCGCCTTCAGGCGCCGCAGGACCGTCAGCGCGCGGGCCATGTCGTTGACGATGACGGTCTCGGTGATCTCGATCTCCAGCCGGTCCGGCGACAGCCCGGTCTCGGTCAGGATCGCCAGCACCCGCTCGGGCAGGTCGGCCTGCTGGAACTGGCGCGGCGACAGGTTGACGGCGACCTTGAGCGGGCGCGCCCAGCCCGCCGCCTCGCGGCAAGCCGCCCGCAGGACCCACTCGCCGAGGGGCACGATGAGGCCGGTCTCCTCGGCGAGCGGGATGAAGGCGCAGGGCGGCACGAGGCCGCGCGACGGGTGCCGCCAGCGCACCAGCGCCTCGAACCCGGCGAGCCGGCCGCGGGCGGGCTGGACCTGCGGCTGGTAGTGCAGGGTCAGCTCGTCGCGTGCGAGCGCCCGGCGCAGGTCGGTCTCGAGCCGGCGCCGCTCCGCGAGCGCGGCATCCATCGCCGGCTCGAAGGCGCGGGCGGCGTTCCGGCCCTCCGCCTTCGCCTTGTAGAGCGCGAGGTCGGCGCGGCGGAAGATCGCCTCCTCGTCGGTCCCGTGGGCGGGCGCGACGGCGATGCCGATGCTCGCGCCGATCTCGGTCGGCTGGCCGCCGAGCTGGACCGGCCGGCCGATCTCGCGGATGAGCGCCTGGGCCCGCGCCAGCGCCGCCTCCGGGCCCGCGACCGAGCCGACCAGCACCGCGAACTCGTCGCCGCCGAGCCGCGCCGCGCTGTCGCCGGGGCCGAGCCCCGCCTGCAGGCGCGCGGCCACCGCGCGCAGGAGCGCGTCGCCCGCGAGGTGGCCGAGGGCGTCGTTGACCTCCTTGAAGCGGTCGAGGTCGAGGCACAGCACCGCGCAGGAGCCCCCCTCGCCCGCGACCTCGGCCAGGCGCCGCCGCAGCCGCTCGCGGAACAGGGTGCGGTTCGGCAGGTCGGTGAGGGCGTCGTGGGCCGCCATGTGGGCGATCCGTCCCTCGGCCTCCTTGCGCACGCCGATATCGACGTGGGTGCCGACCAGCCGGAGCGCCCGCCCGTCGGGAGCGCGCCCGACGACCTTCGCGCGGGTGAGGAACCAGCCCCAGGCGCCGTCCTTGCGCCGCAGCCGGTGCTCGCACTCGAAGACCGGGGTGGCGCCGGCGAGGTGCTCGTCGAGCATCGCGAAGACCCGCCCCCGGTCGTCCGGATGGACCAGCGCCCGCCAGGTCAGGGTATGGGAGGCCAATTCCCCCGGCGCGTAGCCGAGCAGGTCCCACCAGCGGTCCGAGGTCCAGGCCTCCCCGGTGGCGAGGTCGCAATCCCACAGGCCGTCGCTGCCGGCCTCGAGGGCGAAGGCCAGGCGCTCCTCGCTCGTCCGCAGCGCCTCGCGGGCGCGCACGATGTCGTCGATGTCGAGCGCCGTGCCGATCCACTCGGCGACCGCCCCCGCGCGCAGGACCGGCACCATGACGATCTTGTACCAGCGGTACTCGCCCGACAGGTCCCTCAGGCGCGCCTCGGTCTCGAGGGGGCGTGCCGCGGCCTGCGCGTCCCGCCAGGCCGCCTCCATGCGCTCCCGGGTGTCCGGATGGTGGGAGGCGAAGCGCTGCGTGCGGGAGGTGGCGCCCGCGCCGAACAGCGCCTGGTAGCGGCGGTTGGTGTAGACGCTGTCGCCGTCCGCCGGCGCGACCCAGACCATCTGGGGCAGCGCGTCGGTGAGCGCCCGCATGCGCTCCTCGCTCGCCGCGAGGGCGGTCGTCTGCTCGCTCAGCACGCGGTTCAAGCGACGCAGGCGGTCGGCGGCGAGCGCCATCGCCGCGCAGGCGAGCACCGCCAGGGTGACGACGGCGATGCCGGCGGCGAGCGCGGCGCGCGGCAGGCTGTCGGCGGCGAGGTCGGCGCGCGGGTCCGGGACGAGCCGGGTCGCGGCCATGGAGAGGAAATGCATCGCCGCGATGCCCGCCGACAGCAGGGTCGCCGACAGGATCAGGCCGCCGCGCTCCGTCCGCGGCAGCGCCAGGAGGGCGAGGCAGACCAGGACGGTCCCGGTCAGGATCGCGGCGGCGGCGAGCGCCGGATCCCACGCGAAGGTGCCCGGCGCCTGCACGCCGTGCATGCCGGTGACGTGCATCGCGGTGATGCCGAGGCCGAGGAGCACGCCGCCCGCGACGACCCCGCGGACGAGGCGGGCGCGACGCAGGACGGCCAGGGCCGCGAAGGCGCCGGCGACGCCGACGGCGAGGGAGGCCAGGGTGATCGCCGGATCGTAGCTGACGCCCACGCCCGGATCGTAGCCGAGCATGGCGATGAAGTGCGTGCTCCAGATCCCGGCGCCGGCCGAGAAGGCCGCACCGGCGAGCCAGCCGAACGCCCGCCCGCCGCGCTCGACCCGGGCCTGCTCCAGCAGGTGCAGCGCGGTATGGCAGGAGAGCCAGCAGACCAGCCCCGCCAGGGGCACCGCCCAGGCTGCATGCTCGGCCGTCAGGCACATAAACGCACGATACATGGTGTCCTGCTGCGACACGCGACGATGCCGGCCAACATGCATCGGCGACACTTAACAAAGGTGACGGATCGGAGGCGGGCCTGAATCCCGCCCGGGCCCGGCGGCACCGTCGCATCACCTGCGGATAGCCCGGCAATAGCGAACGTCATCCGCGCGACGACTGCGGCTCGATTGATGCCGGGGAGGGCGGCCGGTCCCCGGGCAGGGAGGCCCACGGGTGCCGGCGCTCCGGAACGACCGGTCACGAAGCGGCAATGGGTAACGATTTGTTAACCATTGCGGTCCAGTGAGCCGGCGATGTACTCACAGCTTCGTCGCACCGGTTGGCGCCCCCTCGAGGCGGTCGGCCACGTCGCCCTCGCCATCGCCCTGCTGGGACTCGGTCTCGCCTGCGCCGGCGCGGACCTCCTCGGCGGCTGGCGGGCGGCCGGCCTGCTCCTCACCGGCGGCTGAACTCGCCCCGCAAGACACGCTCCGCCGCTGAAAACGGACGGCGACGACCGTGCCCGCGAAGGACGAGATCCATCCCTCGTGCAACGGCCGGCGGGGCGCTGCCGATCCGTGACGTCCTCGCATCGAAGCCGTGTGCCGCGGCGGGCCGGACTGCGTCGGCGGGTGCCGGTCGGGGGACCGGAGACGGTCTCGAAACCATCCGGATTGATTCCCCGGGCCCGGATGTTAAGCTTGGCCGTGCCGCCCCGGCGCGCCAGCGCGTGCCCGGCCGTCCTGCGCCGCCCCCGGTGGCGGCGCTCATCCCTCGCGCCGCGGATCGCCGCGTCCGGGCGCGGGCGATCCCGATCCCATCCGGACGCGGCCCCGTCCGCGTCCCGCCCGCCGCGTCGCCGGGTGACCCGTCGGTTCCCCGCCGGGCTCCGTCGTGCGCGGCCGATCCTGTCGAGAGGACCCGACGCGATGATCGATCACCGCCGCCGCCTCCTGAGCCGCGCCGCCCTCGCCGAGGAGGGCCGCATCACCGTCCTGCGCGAGCCGGACCGGGCCTGGCCCGGCGATCACAGCCGTCTCTGCGCCCTGGAGAACGACGGCCACCTGCTGTTCCTGGGCGAGGAGCCCGGCCCGCATCCGGGCGGCACCTCGGCGGCCTGGCGCATCACCGCGCAGGGCCGCGAGGCCCTGGGCGACGCCTGACGCCGTCGCCGGGCGACCGCGTCCGGACCCCGATCGCACCGGGAGCCGGTACCACAAGGACTCGGTGCCACAAGGACTCGGTGCCACAAGGACTTGGCGCCGCACCCGCGCTTCAAAACCGGCCTGTTCGCTCCTACACTGAGAGGGACCGGTCCGCGGCCCGGACAGGCCGCCGCGGTGAGCGCGAGGTGAGCGATGGACTACGTCTGCGACGTTCCTGGCGCGACGTCCCTGCCGGGCGCGACGACCTCGGCCAGCGGCAAGACCTGCAGCAGCAAGACCTGGTTCCTGATCGAGACCGAGGCGGAGGCGATCCGGGAATCGGCCCTGATGGGCCACGCCGTCGAGAAGCACTTCCGCCAGGCCATGGCCCGGGCCGAGGCCTCCTACGTGCCGCCCTCCGGCCCGTTCATCGAGCAGCAGATCGGCCTCAAGGCGCATCTGCGCCGCACGATGCCGCGCTTCTTCACCCTGCGCGATCCGGAGGGCAACGGGCTCGCCACCGCGATGGTGCCGTCGGGCGCCGGCTGCCCGATCATCGTCGGAATCGGCAACCGCGACCCCTATGTCGAGCATGCCGAGGCGATCCGCGTGCTGGCGACGCATCTCGGCATCCCGCTGGAGCGCAGCCGCTGCTACCCTTACGGGCGGTGACGGTCACGCGGCCTCCGTGCGGGCCGCGAGCGGCACGGCGATCAGGCAGGCGAGGCCGCCGGCCGCGAAGTCGAGCCGGACCTCGCCGGCGAGTTCCCGCTCCAGGCTGGCGCGGATCAGCCGGGTGCCGAAGCCGGTGCGGGCCGGCGGCGCCACCCGGGGACCGCCGCTCTCGTGCCAGCGCAGGCGCAGCATCCCGGCGCGCACGCCCCATTCCACCGCCACCTGTCCCGCCTCGGCCGAGAGCGCGCCGTACTTCGCCGCGTTGGTGGCGAGCTCGTGGATCGCCATCCCGAGGGGCAGGGCCACCGCGGGGGTGAGGGAGACCGGCGGTCCCTCGAGGCGGATGCGGTCGTCCCGGCCGCCGGCATAGGGCTCGAGCTCGGCCGACAGGATGCCGCGCAGGCCCGCCCCCTCCCAGTGGTTGGCGGTGAGCACGTTGTGGGTCTGGGACATCGCCAGCAGCCGGGCCTCGAAGCTGCCGGTGAAGTCGCCCAGGGAGGCGGCGCTGCGGGCGGTCTGGCGCGCCATCGACTGCACGGTGGCGAGGGTGTTCTTCACCCGGTGGTTCAGCTCGTGGATCAGCAGGTCCTGGCGCGCATCGGCCGCCCGGCGCTCCTCGTCCTGCCGCTGCAGGGCGGAGGACGCCGCCGTCAGGGCGTGGCTGATCGCCTGCGCCTCCCGCACGGCCGAGGCCGGCACCGCGACCGGCTCGCCCCGGCCGAGCGCCGCGGCGGCGATCGCGAGGCGGCGCAGGGGCCGGGCGAGCAGGCCGGCGGCGAACCAGCCGATGCCGGCCGACAGCGTGGCGACGACGAGGCCCCAGAGCAGGATCTGCCGGCGCAGGTCCGCCACCGCCGCGAAGGCCGTGGCGGCATCCTGGCGCACCAGCACGGTCCAGCCGAGGCCCGGGAAGTCGCGGTAGCCCTTGGTCTGCCGGTAGCCGGTGAGGTAGCGCCGCCCGTCGGCCCAGGTCTCCGTCGCGGTGCCGGAGCCGCCCGCCCGCGCCGCGGCGACGCTCGGCAGGTCCGCCGGCAGGACCGTGCGGTTGAGCGACCGGGGGCCGAGCAGCACCGTGCCGTCCCGGGCGAGCACCACCGGGGTGACGTCGCGAAGCCCCGACGAGGTCTCGCGCAGGGAGGCCTCCGCCGCCCGCGCCCAGGCCCAGTCGAGGTGGCCCGAGACGATGCCGAGGAAGCGGCCGTCGTCGCCCCGCACCGGGGCGGCGATGTCGAGGACCCGCGGCGGGTCGGTCGGATCGCGGTCCGGCTGCAGGGTGGCGAGCAGCTTGGCGTCGTGCACGTCGCCGACGAACGGCCCGGTGCGGCCCTGCGTGAAGTACTCCCGGTGCGCGACGTCGATCCCCTCGAGCGCCCCGGTGCTCGTCGCCTCGATCCGTCCGTCGGCGCCGACCAGCCCGATGATGGCGTAGTCCGGATAGGTCTCCTGCGCGCGGCGCAGCACCCGGCGCTTGCGCTCGACCGGGACGGCGGGATCGCGGATCGTGTCGTTCTCGGCCAGGATGACCATGTCGCGCCAGCGCTCGAACAGCCCACGGTCGAGCCGGCCGGCCAGGGTGACGGCGACGTCCGCGAGCTCGCTCTCGATGCGCGCCTCGAGCCGCTGGCTCGCCACCCGCGACGCCACCAGGGCGAGGACCAGGGTCGCCACGAGGCTCGCGGCCCCGAGACCGAGAGCCAGGAAGACGCGGAGCGGCGGCTGGGGCAAGGGGCGATCCGGGTCTTCGGGGACGCAAGGGAAGGCGGCTCCCTCCCGGCGCGCACCGATCCTACCCCAAAGCCGGCGGCGGGAGGAAGCCTCGCGGTACGCGACGGCGAACGTCCCCGTCAGGCGGATCCCGGCTCGATCATCGACCGGACCTTGACGGCGAAGGCGTCGATGGCGAACGGCTTGGTGATCATCCGCATGCCCGGCGACAGGTGGCCGTTGCCGAAGGCGGCGTTCTCGGCGTAGCCGGTGATGAACAGGACCCGCAGGCGCGGCCGCGCCGCCAGCGCCTCGTCGATCATCCGGCGGCCGTTGAGGCCCGGCAGGCCGACATCGGTGACCACGAGGTCGATCCGCCCCGGGGCCTCCAGGATGCGCAGGCCGGCGGGCCCGTCGGGCGCCTCGATCACCCGGTAGCCGAGCTCGGTCAGGGCCTCGCCGATCAGCGTCCTGACGGTGGCGTCGTCCTCGACCACCAGCACCGTCTCGCCGTGCTCGGCCCGCGGCACCGGCATCCCCGGCGCCCGCGCCGGCTCGTCCGCGGCCCGGCCGATGTGGCGCGGCAGGTAGAGCTTGACCGTCGTGCCCTCGGCCACCTCCGAGTAGATCCGCACGTGCCCGTCGGATTGCTTGGCGAAGCCGTAGATCATCGACAGGCCGAGGCCCGTGCCCTGCCCGAGGGGCTTGGTCGTGAAGAACGGGTCGAAGGCGCGCGCGATCACGTCCGGCGGCATGCCGGCACCGGTATCGGTCACGCAGACGCAGACGTACTGCCCCGCCCGTACGCCGATCTCGCTCGCCACGTAGGCATCGTCGAGATGGGCGTTGGCGGTCTCGATGGTGAGCCGCCCGCCGTCGGGCATCGCGTCGCGGGCGTTGATCGCGAGGTTGAGGATCGCGTTCTCGAGCTGGTTGGGGTCGCAGAGGGTCAGCCACAGGCCGCCGGCCACCACCACCTCGAGCCGGACCCGCTCGCCGAGCGTCCGGCGCAGGAGCTCGTCCATCGAGCTGACCAGGCGGTTGGCATCGACCGCCCGCGCCTCCAGCGGCTGGCGGCGCGAGAAGGCGAGCAGGCGGTGGGTCAGGGCCGCGGCGCGCTGGGCCGAGGCCATGGCGAGGGCGGCATAGCGGGTGAGGTTCTGCGTACGGCCCTCGTTGATGCGGGTCTGCATCAGGTCGAGGGAGCCGACGATGCCGGTGAGGAGGTTGTTGAAGTCGTGGGCGATGCCGCCGGTGAGCTGGCCCACCGCCTCCATCTTCTGCGACTGGCGCAGCGCCGCCTCGATCCGGGCGCGCTCCGCCATCTCGGCCGTCAGCCGGGCATTGGCCTCGGCGAGCGCCGCCGTGCGCTCGGCCACCTGGGTCTCCAGCTCCTCGCGGCTGCGGGCCAGGGTCTCGCGGGCCCGGACCTGGTCGTCGATGTCGGTGCAGGTGCCGAACCAGCGCTCGATCGCCCCGGTCTGGGGCTCGCGGATCGGCATCGCCCGGCCGAGCACCCAGCGATAGACCCCGTCGTGCCGGCGCAGGCGGTACTCGATCTCGTAGGGCTCGCCGGTAGCGAGCGAGCGGCGCCAGCGCCGCCAGGCCTCCGGCTGCTCGTCGGGATGGAAGATCGCGTTCCAGCCCTCGCCGTCGGTCGAGCCCTCCGGCATACCGGTGAACTCGTACCAGCGGGTGTTGTAGTAGTCGTGGTAGCCGTCCGGCAGGGTCGACCACACCATCTGGGGCATCGATTCGGCGATCGCCCGGAACTTCAGCGCGCTGTCGGCGAGCGCCGCCCGCGCCTCCTTCTCGGCGGTGATGTCGACGCCCAGGAGATGCAGGTCGGCGACGGCCCCGTCGGGCCCGCGATGGGGCACGTAGCGCACCAGGGCCTGGCGTCCGTCGCCGCCCGGATGGGGGGATTCGAACGAGACCGCCTCGCCCGCGAAGGCGCGGTCGAGGAGCGGCCGGCGCACGGCGTAGAGCGCCTCGCCGACGATCGCCCGCAGCGGACGGCCGACGGCCTGGGCCGGGTCCAGCCCGAACCACCGCGAGAAATTGCCGTTGGCGAAGCGGCAGACCTCGTCGCGGTCGAGGGCGGCGATCAGGGCCGGGGCGGCCTCCGTGATGCTGCGCAGGTCGTCGCGATCGGCCCGGGCCTCGGCGAGCGCCCGGGCGAGGCGCATTTCCCGGGTGAGCTGCGCCGCGACGGCGGCGAGGCCGTCGGCCTCGCGGGCGCTCAGGCCGTCCGGCCGCGCCGCGGGATCGAGGACGCAGAGCGCGCCGAGGGGCCGTCCGTCCGGGCCGGCGAGGACGAGGCCGGCATAGAAGCGCGGGCCGCCCGCCGCGGGCAGCGCGGCCGTGCGGGGGTCCCGCGCCAGGTCCGGGACGACGACGGGCGTCGCGCCGGCCAGCGCGCCGAGCGCCGCCGCGTCGCCCGGGGAGAGCCCGTGCGGCAGCGTGCCGAGGATCGGCGCGCCCGGCCGATGGACCAGGGCGAAGGCGGTGCCGCAGATCGCCCCGGCGAGGCGGGCCGCGGCGGCGAAATCCGGCTCCTGGGCGTCGGCCGGGAGCATGACGGCGTCCCGTCCGGACCCGTCTCCCTCTCCGCTCGCGTCGTGGATGCTCATGAACGATCTTGGACGAAAACGACCTTGGACGATCGATGCGGCGCGCCCGGCTTGTCGCCGGACCCTGCGGAACGGCCGGCGATAGACGCAGGACATCCCGCAGGCAACCGGCGAGACGCCCCAGGGTTTCCGCGCATCCCCAGCCGCGCGCGCCGCACCCGCCGGCCTGCGGCGCGATGACCGGTGCGGGCCGGTTGCGGAAACCGCCCCGGACCGGTAACTTGTTGATTATGCTGTAGTTTTCAAGAGTTCTAATCTACGGGCGGCCGGCGGGAGCGATTCCGCGGCGCCCCGCGCACCGGGTGCCTGATTCCAGCATGATCGTCTGTTCCTGCAACGTGCTCTCCGACGGCCAGGTGCGCGCGTGCCTCAATCCCGGCCCGGGCTGCCCGCGCACGCCCGCCCAGGTCTATGCCTGTCTCGGCTGCAGCCCGAAATGCGGCCGCTGTGCCCGAACGATCCGCGGCATCCTCGACCGGGCGCTGGCCGACGCGCATGCGGCCTGCACCACGACCTGCGGCGCGGCCTGCACGCTGAAGGAACTGAAGGAGGAGGCCGCCTGAGGCGGCCCCGCTCCGGCCGGGGCGTTACTCGACCTCGGGCTCGATCTTCTCCAGGCCGCCGATGTGGCGCTGGGCGTAGAGCGGCAGGCCGACCTGGCGGATCAGCTCCTGCTGGGTCTCCAGGAAGTCGATATGGCCCTCCTCGTCGGCGGCCAGGTCCTCGAACAGCTGCTTCGACACCCGGTCGTTGATCGAGTCGCAGTACTTCGCGGCCTCGAGGTAGAGGCTGCGGGCCTCGACCTCGGCGGCGAGGTCGCACTCGATGATCTCCTGCACGTTCTGGCCGATCCGCAGCGGATCGAGCTCCTGCAGGTTCGGGAAGCCTTCGAGGAACAGGATCCGATCGACGAAGCGATCGGCGTGGTTCATCTCCTCGATCGATTCCTTACGCCAGAACTTGGCGAGATCGATGTAACCCCAGTCGTTCAGCATCCGGAAGTGGAGCCAGTACTGGCTCACCGCGGTCAGCTCGCTGCGCAGGCCGCGGTTGAGGTACTCGACGACCTTGGCGTCACCCTTCATCGCTCGATCTCCCGTATCGATGGTCCGTCGGGGCCGGGCGGGTGCCGGCCCAACCGGGGCCCTAGCTAGCAGCGAACGTGCCCCAGGGCCACAGCGGCCAGGCGCTCACAGCCCGCGATCCGGCGATTACACGTCGATGCAGGCGAAGGCGTCGAGGTCGAGGGCGTGCCCGGCCCGGTCGCGCTTGGCGGTGAGGTAGCGGATGTTCTCCGGCGTCACCCGGCCGAGCGCCCGCTGGGTCTCGGCCACGGTCAGGCCGGCGGCTTCCAGGCTCGCGGCCTTCTCGGGGTTGTTGCTGACGAGGCGGACCGCGGTGACGCCGAGCGCCTTCAGCATCGCCGCCGCGAAGTCGAACCGGCGCTGGTCGAGGCCGAAGCCGAGGGCCTCGTCGGCCTCGTAGGTGTCGAGCCCGCGGGCCTGGAGGTCGTAGGCGCGGATCTTGTTGGCCAGCCCGTTCCCGCGGCCCTCCTGGTCGAGGTAGAGCACGATGCCGCCGCCGTGCTGGGCCATCCAGCCGGCGGTGCCGCGCAACTGGTCGCCGCAATCGCATTTGAGCGAGTCGAACAGGTCGCCGGTCAGGCAGGCCGAGTGCAGCCGCACCGCCACCGGCCCGGAGAGGTCCGGCTTGCCGATCACCACCGCCACCTGGTCGCGCAGGCCCTCGCCGCCGCGGAAGACCACGAACTCGCTGTCCGGCGCGCCCGCGAGCGGCACCGGCGCCCGGCTCACCGGACGTAAGGCGGCGGCCTGCCGGCCCGGATAGCGCGCGACGGCCCCGGCGGCGACGCAGAGGGTCCCGGGCGGCGCCGCCTCGCCGGGCACGACGACGACCGCCGGCAGCACCTGGGCGAGCGCCATCAGGGCGAGCGCCGCCTCGTCGCCGGGCGAGGCGGGCGCCACCGGCGCGTCGATGCGGCCGTCGAGCCGCAGGGCCAGGGCCTCGATCCGGGCGGGATCGATCGCCGGCAGCGCCACCGCGCCGGCCTCCCGGCGCTCGGGCAGGCCGAGGCGGCGCAGGCGCGGCGCCGGCAGGACGAGGCGGGCGCCGGTGCCGGCGAGCGCCGTCAGGGTCGCGACGGTGCCCTCGTCGAGCGCCTCGGCGGAGAGGGCGAGCACCGGATCGTCGCCGCGCAGGCTCACGGGCCGGCCGGCGCGGATCTCCGCCAGCGCCCGCTCGACGTCGATCTGGTCCCGGCCCGCGGCCGGGTCTAGACTGCTGCTGCTCTGCATCGTGACCGACATCATCGACCCTGAGAGAGAGGGCCCGGCGCTGTCGCGGCGGGCCGGAAACCGGATGCGGACGGACCGGCGGGGATCGGCCGAGGATCGGCCAAGGATCGACGCCCGGACGCCCGCCGCCATGTGGGGCCTGCGGCCCCGCTTTGCTGCGGATCCCTTCATCAACCTTTCGCGATTGTCCAGGCCGTCCATACACCCCGGGAGTGAGGCCAGATCATGCCGCGTCGCTACGCCCCGTCCCAGAAGGCGCTGCACTGGGCGGTCGCCGCCCTGGTCTTCGCCCTGGTGCCGATCGCGCTCGCCATGGCCAACCTGCCGGACGGGCCGGTGAAGAACGCCCTCTACGAATGGCACAAGTCGTTCGGTCTCACGGTGCTGGCGCTGGCGCTGGCCCGCCTCCTGGTGCGGGCCGCTCGCGGCGCCCCGCCGCTGGCGGCGGGCCTGCCGGCCTGGCAGCGCCGGGCGGCGCAGGCCTCGCACCTCGCGCTCTACGCCCTGATCGTCCTGGTGCCGCTCCTCGGCTGGGCCGGCACCTCGGCCTGCTGTGCGCCGGTGATGCTGTACTTCACGCTCCCCCTCACCCTGCCGGTCTCCGGCGGCATGCCGGTGGGCGAGGCGATCCTCCGGGTACACCAGGTCGCGGCCTTCACGCTCGTCGCCCTCGTGGCCCTGCACGCGGGCGCCGCCCTGCACCACCATTGGGTGCGCCGCGACGGGACCCTGCGGCGGATGCTGCCGGGGCGGGGGCAGGGGGAGGGGTGACGGGGTGGGGACGGGGTGATGGGGTGGGGGAGGGGTGACGGGGTGGAGGGACAAGTGAGACCTCCGCTCCCGGCGGGCGCCCGCGGTTTCGATTAACGACGCGCCGAGCCCGTGCGGGCGCGGGAGGCTCCGATCCTGGCCTCGGGATCGCGGCCGGTGTACATGCTTTGGCGGTAGACCCCTCCCTTCGGCCGGGTCCGGTCCGACGAGATCGGGTGTTGGCGATCCCCCGGGAATCCAGAACATGGAACCCCGACCATGCGCCGGCGGGAGCGACGGTCGACGCGGCGGTTTCGCCCGCATCCTTCGAGAGGGGCCGAGATGCATTCCGAGCAGGATGGTCTGATCCACCCGGTGATCCTGTGCGGCGGGTCCGGGACGCGGCTGTGGCCGGCCTCCCGCGAGAGCTTTCCCAAGCAGTTCATCCCCCTCGCCGAGCCCGGCCGCTCGTCGTTCCAGGCCACCGCCGCGCGCCTCGCCGACCCTGCCGTGTTCGCGCGCCCGGCGGTCGTCACCGCCAACGACGCCCGCTTCCTCGTCGCCGAGCAACTCGCCCAGGGCGGGGTCGCCGCCGACATCCTGCTCGAACCGTGCCGGCGCGATTCCGCCCCGGCCGTCGCCGTCGCGACGCTCACCGCCGCCGCCCGCGACCCCCAGGCCCTGGTGCTGATCCTGCCGGCCGACCACGCCGTCGGCGACGACGCGGCCTTCGTGGCGGCGGCGCGTGCCGCCCGCGCCGGGGCGCGGGCCGGGCGCATCATGACGCTCGGCCTCGCGCCGACGCAGCCCTCCACCGCCTACGGCTACATCCAGCCCGGCGCCGCCCTGCCGGGCGCGGCGGGCGAGGCCGGCGCCCGCGCGGTCGCCCGCTTCCTCGAGAAGCCCGACGCCGCCCGCGCCGCCGGCCTGATCGCCGAGGGCGCGCTGTGGAACGGCGGCTACTTCCTGTTCCGCGCCGACGTGATGCTGGACGAGCTCGAGGCCTACGCCCCGGCGGTGCTGGCGGCCGCCCGCGCCGCCGTCGCGACCGCCGCCCGCGACCTCGATTTCGTGCGCCTCGGCGAGGCGGCCTTCGCGCAGGCGCCGCAGATCTCGATCGACTACGCCGTGATGGAGCGGACCGAGCGGGCCGGCGTGCTGCCGGTGAGCTTCCCGTGGTCGGATATCGGCACCTGGGGGGCGCTGTGGGAGGTCTCGCCCCGGGACGGCGACGGCAACGCCCTGCGCGGCCGCGTGGCGGTGCAGGGCACCCGCAACAGCCTGGTCCATTCCTCCGGCGAGATCCTGACCACGGTGGTCGGCCTCGACGACGTGGTGGTGGTGACGACGGACGACGCGGTGCTGGTGACGAGCCGCACCGCCGGGGCGGAGGTGAAGGGCCTGGTCGAGGCCCTGCGGCGGCGGGCCGAGCCGGAGGCGGACGCCCACCGGCTGATGTACCGCCCGTGGGGCTCCTACCAGCGCATCGACATCGGCGGGCGCTTCCAGGTGAAGCGGATCACCGTGAAGCCGGGCGGCCGGCTGTCGCTGCAGAAGCACTACCACCGGGCCGAGCACTGGGTGGTGGTGCGCGGCACCGCCGAGGTGACGGTGGACGGGGTGGTGCGCCTCGTCCACGAGAACGAGGCGGCCTATCTGCCGATCGGGTGCGTCCACCGGCTGGCCAATCCGGGCAAGATCCCGCTCGAGCTGATCGAGGTCCAGGTCGGCAGCTATACCGGCGAGGACGACATCATCCGCATCGAGGACGTCTACGGGCGCGACAGCGCCTGACGCCGCAGCGCCGTCGAACGGCCCCGGTCGAAGGCGACGGGCAGGCCTGCAAGGTTCCCTTTCCCTTGGCCGGCGCGGCTCAGCCCGGCAGCGCCAGCAGGTCCCGGTGCCCGATCACCGCCCCCGTGCCGGGCGCGCGCCGCAAGGCCGCCCAGGACGCGGCCGCGTCCGCCGCGACCCGCCCGGTCTCCCGCGCCGCCCGCGCCGTGCCCTCGGCGAGCGGGTGCAGCAGCGCGGCGTCGTCCGGGCCGAGGCGCCAGGGGCTCTCCGCGGTCTCGACCCGGTAGCCGCGGCTGCCGAAGGCCCTTGCCAGCGCCGCCGTCGCCCCCGGGCCGGCGGCGGGCCCGAAGCCCTTGTCGCCGGCCTGATGGGCGAGGAACGCGGCGTGGATCGCGGCGTCGGCCGGATGCGGCGGCGTCCAGGCCTCGTGCCCGTCATAGGTCAGCGCGGTGTAGAAGGCGGCGCCGGCCGCGGCGACCGCGCGCGCCAGGGCGGCGATCCAGGCCTCCGAGGTCAGGTCGAACAGCGCCGCCGCGGTGACGAGGTCGGGCGCTTCGGTCAGGGCCGCGCCCGGATCGGCGGCGAGGTCGAGGGCGCGAAACCGCACCGCGATCCGGGCCTTGCCGCTGCGCAGGACCAGCCCGTCCCCGTCCGCCTCCGCATCCTCGGCCCAGGCCGCGAGGCGGTCCCGCGCCGCGGCGAGCAGGGCGGGATCGTGGTCGACGAGGAGCCAGTCCTGCGCCGGCCCGAGACGCGGCGCCAGCGCCCGCAGGTTCGAGCCGGTGCCGCAGCCGAGATCGACCGCCCGCACCGGGCGCGGCAGCGCCCGGGCCAGGGCGGCGACGAGGCCGGGGTCGCGCGCCGCGCGGTCGGCGGGCTCGCGCAGGGCGAGCCAGTCGGGGCTGAAGCCGGTCATGCTGTCCTCGGGCAGTCTGTCCTCAGGGAAGCGGCGACCGCCGCGGCGGTGTCGGGCCAGTCCGGCAGGTGGCGTCCCGCCGCGAAGGACGCGGCGGCGGCCTCGGCCCGGCGGGCGGGATCGGCGATCAGGGCGCCAAGCGCGGCCGCGAGCGCGGCCGCGTCGCCGGGCGGCACCGCGAGGCCGGCGCCCGGCGGCACCGTCTCGGCCGCGGCGCCGCCGGCGGCGGCGACGAGCGGCAGGCCCCGGGCCAGGGCCTCCGTCAGCGCCATGCCGTAGCCCTCGAACAGCGAGGCCGAGACCGCGATGTCGGCCTCGGCCGCGAGCCGCTCCAGCTCCGCCTGCGTCACCGCCCCGGCGAGCGTGATGCGGTCGGTCAGACCCGCGGCGGCGATCCGGTCGCGCAGGTTCGCCGCGCAATCCGGCGCCCGGTCGAGGGTGCCCGCGACGGTGAGCGACCAGTCGAGGCCGGCGAGCCCCGCGAGCGCGTCCACCAGCACCGGGTAGCCCTTGCGCGGCGTCACCGTGCCGACGGCGAGGAGGCGCACGTGGGGACCCGGCCGCGGCGCCACCCGGGGCCTCGGGGGCGTTCCGGGCTCGGCGACGGCGATCCGCTCCGGGGCCACGCCGAACTCGCCGGCGAGCATCCGGGCGGTGAACCGGCTCGAGGCGATCACCCGGGCGGCCAGCGCCAAGGCCGCGCGCTCGCCCGCGATGAGGGCCGCCGCGCGCTCCGGCGTCAGCCCGGTCTCGTGGCCGAGGGGATGGTGCACCAGGGCGCAGACCGGCCGGCCGGTCGCGCGGATCGCCTCGGGCGGCAGCGCCCCGTAGGCGAGGCCGTCGACGAGGAGCGCGGCCTCGGCCGGGACCGCCGCCAGGAGGGCGGCGGTGCGGGCGACGTCGTCGGCATCCGGATCCGGAAATCCGGCCGGCAGGGCGAGGTGCACGGCCTCGACGCCCTGGGCCGGCAGGTGCTCCAGGAGCGCGCGGGCATAGGCGTAGCCCCCGGTCGGGGCCGCGAGGTCGCCCGGGACGGCGAGGACGAGGCGCATCAGGCGAGCGGCGCCTCGAACCAGGCGCGGGCGAGGTGGGATTCGTGCAGGGTGACGCGGATGCGGCTCACGCCCTCGCCGCCGGGGCCGAGGGCGCCGGCCCGGGCCGCCGCCGCCATCGCCCCGTGGATGTGCCCGCACAGGAACTCGGTGGTGGTGTTCGTGCCGGCGAAGTCCGGCAGGTCGTCGAGGTTGCGGTAGTTGAGCGGCGCCAGCACGGCCTTGAGCGCCTCGCCCGCCCGGCCGATATCGACCACCACCCCGTCGGCGGTCAGGCTCTCGCGGAAGAACGCCACGTCGACCACGAAGGTCGCCCCGTGCAGGCCCTGCGCCGGCCCGAACAGCGCCCCGCGGAAGCTGTGGGCGATCATCACGTGCTCGCGGACCTCGACGGCGTACATGGCGGCTTCCTTCCAGAGCATTGTCCGACGCGGCGGATACCGGTTCGTCGACGGAGATGCAGCAGTTTCAACGGCCCGGAGCCGCGCCCGATCGCGCCGCGATCGGGCGCGGCTCTAGCCGTCGTAGCGGATCACGGTGCACAGGCCCGGCGCGCCGGGCGCGAGCAGGCGCGGGAGGGCGGCGGGGAGGGCGTCGAAGGCGATCTCCTCGGTGAGGAGGGCGTCGAGGCGGGGATCGGCGAGCAGGTCGAGGGCCTTGAGGAGGCGCCGCCGGTGGCTCCAGCGCGGGCGGCGCGAGGCCGCCACCGCCCCGACCTGGCTCGCGACGAGGCGCAGGCGCCGGGCGTGGAAGGCGAGGCCGAGGGGGCTCGCGACCGGCGCGTCGCCGTACCAGCTCAGCTCGACGATCGCCGCTTCCTCGCCGGCGAGCGACAGGGCGAGGGCGAGACCCGCCGCGCTGGCGCTGGCATGGAACACGATGTCGGCCTCCGGCTCCGCCTCCTCCGGCAGCGCGAATGCAAGATCCAGGGCCCGCGCGGTCGCGGCCCGGGCCGGATCGCGGTCGATGACGAGAACCTCCGCCCCCGGCAGCCCGGCGCAGAGATGGGCGACGAAGAGCCCGACCACGCCGCCGCCGACCACGGCGATCCGGTCGCCGGGGCCGGCGCCGGAATCCCACAGGGCGTTCAGCGCCGTCTCCATGTTGGCGGCGAGCACCGCGCGACGCGGCGGCAGGCCGGCCGGCAGCGGACAGAGCGCCGCCAGGGGGGCGTTGAAGGCCTCCTGGTGCGGCCGGAGCGCGAAGACGGGCGTGCCGTCCTGCGTCTCGCCGACGGCGCAGTAGCCGTACTTGACCGGAAACGAGAAGGCGCCGCCTTGCGCCGGGGCCCGCATCCGGTCGGCCACCGCGTCGGGCACGCGGCCCTCGAAGACCAGCCGCTCGGTGCCGCGGCTCAGGGCCGTCCACAGGGTGCGTACCCGGACCTCGTCCGGGCCGGGCGCGGGCAGGCGCTCTTGCCGCAGCTCCGCTTGTCCGGCTGCGCTATACCAGAGCGCCCGCACGGCGTCCGCCGTGCCGCTCCCGGATGCCTGACGATGCCGCAAACCGACTCCTCGGTGGTCACCCTCGCGGAGGGGCCCGCCCGCGCTCCTCTCACGACGCCGACGGGCCTGCAAGCCTCGGTCACCCTGCGTCGCCGCCGTCTCCTGGTGCTCGGGCTCACTCTCGCGACCATCGCGGGACTCGCGGCCTGCCTGTGGGGCGTCCTGGCGGCGGACGGGTTCGACGGGCTCGACCTCGCGCTCCTCGCCTGCGGCCTCGCCACCCTGCCCTGGACGGTGCTCGGATTCTGGAACGCCGCGATCGGCTTCGTGCTGCTGCGGGCCGGCCGCGCCGGGCTGATGGCGGCGGCGCCCCACGCCGCGGCGGGGGAGGGGGACATTCCCCTCCACCTGACGACCGCCGTCGTGATGACGCTGCGCAACGAGGACCCGGCCCGGGCGCTCGCCCGCCTCGCCCTGGTGCGCGAGAGCCTGGAGCGCACCGGCTTCGGGTCCGCCTTCGGCTACCATGTCCTGAGCGACAGCGACGATCCGGGCGTGATCCGGGCCGAGGAGGCGTGGGTCGCCGCCTGGCGCGCCGGGCTGGCCCCGGACGCGGCCGCCCGGATCCGCTACCGGCGCCGGAGCGAGAATACCGGCTACAAGGCCGGCAACCTGCAGGATTTCTGCGCCGGCAGCGACGCCGACCTGATGCTGCCCCTCGACGCCGACAGCCTGATGACCGGCCCGGCGATCCTGCGCCTCGTGCGGATCATGCAGGCGCATCCCCGCCTCGGCATCCTGCAGAGCCTGGCGGTGGGCGCGCCGGCGGGCAGCGCCTTTTCGCGGCTGTTCCAGTTCGGCATGCGCCACGGCATGCTGCCCTACACGCTGGGTGCGGCCTGGTGGGGGGCGGAATGCGGCCCGTTCTGGGGCCACAACGCGGTCGTGCGCATCGCGCCCTTCGCGGCCCATTGCCGGCTGCCGCGGTTGCGCGGCGGCGGGTCGGTGCTCTCGCACGACCAGGTCGAGGCGGTGCTGATGCGCCGGGCCGGCTACGAGGTCCGGGTGCTGCCGCTCGAGGAGGGCAGCTTCGAGGACAACCCGCCGACCCTCCTCGACCACCTCGTCCGCGACGCCCGCTGGTGCCGGGGCAACATGCAGTACCTGCGCCTGCCGGCGATGCCCGGGCTCCTGCCGATGAGCCGCTTCCAACTCGCCTGGGCGGTGATGATGTTCCTCAACCCGCCGGCCCTGACGCTGGCCCTGCTGCTGCTGCCCTGGCGGGCCGCGACGCAAGGCGGCCCGGCCGCGGGCGCCGCCGCGCTCTACCTCGCCTGGCTCCTGCTCTCCCTCGCCCCGAAGCTCGCCGGCTACGCCGCGGCGCTCTCCGACCGCGAGGTGCGGGCGGCCCATGGCGGCGGCGCCCGCTTCCTTGCCGGGATGCTGGCCGAGGTCGCGGCCTCGTTCCTGCTGCTGGCTGCGTCGTCGGTGCGGCTTACCGCGGTACTGATCGGGCTCGGTCTCGGGCGCGCCGGGCTGTGGACGGCGCAGGACCGGGACGCCCGGACGCTCGGCTGGGGCGAGGCGCTGGCGGCCCTGCGCGGCGTCACGCTGTTCGGGCTCGCCGTCTGCGGGGCGCTGGCCGTCGTCTCGCCGGCGCTGCTCGTCTGGAGCCTGCCGCTCACCCTCGGCAGCCTCCTCGCCGTGCCGTTCTGCGTCGTCACGGCGTCGCCCGCGGCGGGGCGGGCGATGGTCCGGTCCGGGCTCTGCGCGACCCGCGAGGAGATCGCGCCGCCCTGGGAGATCGCCCGGCTCGGCGGGCGGACGGTCTCCTGAGGGAGCACCGATCCGTCACACCGCCTCGACCGGGAAGGTGCGGCTCGGCGCCACGAACTCGTCCTGCGCCGCCACGGTCAGGATCTCCCGCGCGCCGGCCTCCGCGGTGCGGCGCAGGAGGCCGAAGACCGAGGCGGCGGCGGCCCCCAGGGCCTCGCCGGCCGAGCGGCTGCGGGCGTAGTGCACCAGGAACAGGGCCGCGGTGGCGTCGCCCGCGCCGTTGACGCTGAGCGACAGCCGCGGGGTGCGCAGGCGCCAGAACCGTCCGCCCTCGCCGGCGAGCATGTCGATGCTGTCGTCCGGCGTCTCCTTCGTGTGGAGCGAGGTCACGAGCACGACCTTCGGCCCGCTCGCCTGCACGGCGGCGACCGCGGCCTTGGCCTCGGCGAGCGTCCGGGTCTCGATCCCGCTCAGGTAGTCGAGCTCGAACTGGTTCGGGGTGATGAGGTCGGCCGCCGGCACCGCGTGGTCGCGCATGAATTCCGGGATGCCGGGCCGCACGAACACCCCGCGGCCGACATCGCCGATCACCGGGTCGCAGCAATAGAGCGCCGCCGGATTGGCCGCCCGCACCCGCGCGACCGCCCGCAGGATCGCGGTGCCGATATCGGCCGAGCCCATGTAGCCCGACAGCACCCCGTCGCAGGACGGCAGCACCCCGCGCTCGGCGATGCCCTCGACCAGTTCCTCGATCGCCGGGCCGTCGAACACCCGGCCGCGCCAGGCGCCGTAGCCGGTGTGGTTGGAGAACTGCACCGTGTGCACCGCCCAGACCTCGACCCCGAGGCGCTGCATCGGGAAGACCGCCGAGGCGTTGCCGACATGGCCGTAGGCGACGTGGGACTGGATCGACAGGACGTTCATCGCGACACGAGGCCTCGCGCGGGGGGGATCCGGGCCCCCACGATTCCCGGAACCGGGCGCGTCTGGCAACCGCCTGCGGGCCCGAAACCGCGCCGGAGCGCCGTCACGCGGCGCTCACCGGTTCCGGGTCAGGGATGGCGGCGGCGGGGGAACGTCCGGCCCGATCCCCGACTTGTCCCGCCATCCGGCATTCCCAGGTCAAGGTTCCATGGATTTCGAGAGCTTACGCACCACGGTCCTCGACTTCGTGCGCGACCACCAGTCCTGGGCGCCGGTGATCACCGGGATCATCGCGTTCTGCGAGTCGCTGGCGGTGCTCTCGCTCCTGGTGCCGGCGACCGTGATCCTGATCGGGATCGGGGCGCTCATCGGCTCGGGGGCGATTCCCTTCCTGCCGGTGATGGTCGGCGCGGCGATCGGGGCGATCCTGGGCGACTGGATCTCCTACGAGATCGGCCGCTACTACAAGGACGGCGCCAAGCGGATGTGGCCGCTCAGCCGCTACCCGGAGATGGTGCAGAAGGGCGAGAGCTTCTGCCGGCGCTGGGGCGCCTGGGCGATCGTCGTCGGCCGCTTCATCGGCCCGGCCCGGGCGGTGGTGCCGCTCGTCGCCGGCATCGCGCTGCTGCCGCGGCTGCCGTTCCAGCTCGCCAATCTCTCCTCGGCCTTCCTATGGGCCTTCGTCTGGCTGGCGCCCGGCGCGGGCTTGATCGACTGGTTCCGGCGTGCGTGACGAAGCGGTAACCGCGCCTGCCGAAAGACAGGGGCGAGACTTCGTTCGATGAGACATTGATCCTATTCGGTGCATCCGTATCGGGCACCATCATCGATTGTTAAGCCGGGGCTGCACAGTGGAGTCGTGCGCCCCTGATCGGGCCTGCGCCCGGAAGCGGTTCCATGTCCGACGCCCCACCGACCTACCTGTTGCCGAAGGTGGCGCCCCTGCGCTGGCTGGCGGATCCGGGTCTCGACCTGCCGGCGGACCTGCGGAGCCGCCTGCTGGCGACGTTCCTGCCCTCCGTCTCCTCGCTGGTGCTGGGCGCCATGGCGATGCTGCTCGTCGAGGCCGCGGCCGCGATCCGGCATCCGGGGCCGCTCTTCCTCGGCCTGCTGCTCGCGGATGCCGGGCTGCTCGTCCTCCGGATCGGGCTGTTCCTGCGCGCCGGCCGGGTCCTCGCCCGGGGAGAGCCGGTCCCGACGGACCTCCTGCTCGCCACCAGCGTCGTCTGGGCCGGCCTCGTCGGCGCCTCGACCGTCCTGTGCTTCGTCAGCGGCGACCCGCTGCTGCAGTTCCTGGCGACTCTCACCATGATGGGAGTCGTCAGCGGGATCGTCACCCGCAATTACGGCGCGCCGCGCCTCGCCGTCACGATGGTCGCCTTGTGCGACCTGCCGCTGAAGACGATGATGCCGATCCACTTCCGGGATCCCTGGTACCTGATCGGCACGCTCCTGGGCCTGCTGTTCGTGGTCGCGATCGTCGGCACCCTGGGGCGGCTCAACCGCAACTACGTCGAGGTGATGCTGGCGAAGCGCGAGAACCAGCGCCGGGCCACCCACGACCCCCTGACCGGCCTGCGCAACCGCACCGGGCTGATGGAGGAACTCGCCGGGCGGCTGCGGGGCGGGACCGACGACCTCGCCCTGCTCTACCTCGACCTCGACGGCTTCAAGGCGGTCAACGACGGCCTCGGCCACGCCGCCGGCGACGCCCTGCTGGTGGAGATCGCCCGGCGGATCGCCGCCGCGATCCCGAAGGAGTGGCAGGCGGCCCGGTTCGGCGGCGACGAGTTCGTGATCCTGGCCTGCGGCGGGCGGGCGCACGAGGCCGCGGTGGTGGCGGTGCGCCTGATCGAGGCCGTGAAGGCGCCCTACGCGATCGGGATCGGCGTGGGCTTGAGCGTCGGAATCGGCTGGGCGACCCCGGGGATGACCCCGGAGGCGCTGCTGGCCGAGGCCGACGCGGCGCTCTACCGCGCCAAGGCCGCCGGCAAGGGCCGCCTGGCGACGTCGGGCGTCACGATCGAGCCTGCTGCGGCGCCCGGGCCGCGCGGCGCGACCCGGACCGGATGGGCGTGAGGGTCAGCCCATCGCCCGCTTGATGAACCGGTCCTCGACCGTCGTCGCGAGGTCGATCTTGGCGCCCTGCAGGTCGGGATCGAGGGTGCGCACCAGTTCCAGCACGCTCGCCATGCCCTCCTGCGTCGGGATGCCGGTGCGGGAATAGCTCTCGAGCGAGTTCTTCACCGCCTGCACGTAGAGCGCCTTGTCGCCGAAATGGTAGGCCGGCGGCACCGTGTCGGCGATCTCCTCGGCCGAGGCGGCGACGATCCACTTCAGCGACTTGGCGAAGGCGTTGACGACCTTCTGGGTCGCGGCGGCGTGGTGCTCGATCCAGTCCTGCTTGGTGTAGACGACCGCCGCCGGGTTCGGCCCGCCGAAGAGCGCGCGCGTGCCGGCCTCGGTGCGGGTGTCGATCAGCACCTTGATGTCGCCGTCGGCCTCCAGCTTGGCGATCACCGGATCGAGGTGGGAGATGACGTCGATCTCGCCCTTCTTCATCGCCGCGATGGCGCCGGCCCCGCCGCCGACCCCGATCAGCGGCGCGTCGCTCGCCTTCAGCCCGGCCTTGAGCATCGCGTACTGGGCGGTCAGCGCCGTCGAGGAGCCGGGCGCCGTCACGCCGATCTTGCGGCCCTTGAAGTCGGCGGCGGACTTCACCGTGTCGGCGAGATCCTTGCGCACCGCGATGACGATGGCGGGGAAGCGGCCGAGCTCGCACACCGCGCGCACGTCCTGGCCCTTGGCCTGCATCCGGATCGTGTGCTCGTAGGCCCCCGTCACCACGTCGACCGAGCCGCCGATCAGCGCCTGGAGCGAGCGCGCGCCGCCGCCGAAATCGTTGATCTCGGCCTCGACGCCCTCCTCCTTGAAGAAGCCCTTCCGCTCGGCGATCGTCAGCGGCAGGTAGTAGAGCAGGGGCTTGCCGCCGACGCCGATGCGCACCTTCACGGTGTCGGCCCGGGCGGGAACCGGCGCGAGCGCCAGGGCGGCGGCCCCGGCGAGGAAGCTGCGGCGTTGCATGGGGTGGTTCCTCCCTTCGTCTCTCAGCTCTGGCCGCCGGCTTGCGGGCGCCAGACCAGGAGGCGGTTCTCGATCAGGGTGACGACCGTGTCGATCACGATGACGAACACGGTCAGGATCAGCATCCCGGCGAAGACACCGGTGACGTCGAACACGCTCTCGGCCTCGTGGATCTTGTAGCCGAGGCCGGCCGAGGAGCCGAGATACTCGCCCACCACGGCACCGACGAGCGCGAAGCCGACCGCGGTGTGCAGCGAGGAGAACATCCAGGTCAGCGCCGAGGGCCAGTAGACGTGGCGCAGCAGGCCGCGCTCGCTCATGCCGAGCATCCGGGCGTTGTTGAGCACCACCGGGCTCACCTCGCGCACGCCCTGGTAGACGTTGAAGAACACGATGAAGAACACCAGCGTGAAGCCGAGCGCCACCTTCGACCAGATGCCGAGCCCGAACCACAGGGCGAAGATCGGCGCCAGCACCACCCGGGGCAGGGCGTTCGCCGCCTTGATGTAGGGGTCGAACACGGCAGCCAGCAGCGCGTTGCGGGCGAACAGGAACCCGAAGGCGATGCCGCCCGCCGCGCCGAAGACGAAGGCCAGCACCGTCTCCTGCAGGGTGATCCACAGGTGGCCCCAGATCTCGGGGCTCGCCATCTCGGTCCAGGTGCGCTTGAGCACCTCGACCGGGGTCGAGAAGAAGAACTGGATCTGCTTGGGCGCGCCGAGGATCGGGTAGACGGTGAGGACGTGCCAGATCGCGAAGCCGACGAGGCCGACGAGGATCTGCAGGGCGAGGAGGCCGAAGCGGTTCACGAGAGGGATCTCCGGTTCATCGTCACGCCGGGCCGCCCGCATAGGCGCGGGAGACCTCGACCCGCAGGCAGGACCAGATCTCCTTGTAGAGGGCGTGGAATTGCGGCTCGAGGCGGATCTCGCTGATGTCGCGCGGGCGGGCGAGATCGACCTTGAACTCGCCGACGATTCCAGCCGCCGGGCCGGCGGAGAGCACCACCACCCGGTCGGCGAGCGCGATCGCCTCCTCGAGGTCGTGGGTGACGAACATCACCGCCTTGCGGTTGGCCGCCCATAGCTCCAGCAGCAGGTTGCCCATGATCTGCCGGGTCTGCGCGTCGAGCGGCCCGAACGGCTCGTCCATCAGGAGGATCTCGGGATCGCGGATCAGCATCTGGGCGAGCGCCACGCGCTTGCGCTGGCCGCCCGAGAGCATGTGCGGGTAGCGGTCGGCGAAGGCCGCGAGCCCGACTCTGGCCAGCCACTCGCGGGCGCGCACCAGCGCCTCGGCGCGGGGCACCTTCTGCGGCTCCAGCGCCACCGCGACGTTGTCGAGCGCCGTCTTCCACGGCATCAGCGCGTCGGCCTGGAAGAGGTAGCCGGCCCGGGCGTTGAGGCCCGACAGGGCCGAGGAGAACACCGTGACCGAACCGGCGGCGGGCTTCAGCAGGCCGGCGGCGGCGTTGAGGAGCGTCGACTTGCCGGAGCCGGTCGGCCCGACCACCGCCACGAACTCGCCCGGCATCACCCCGAGATCGATGCCCTCGACCGCGACGTAGCGTTTGCCGCCCTTGAGGGTGAAGGCGATGCCGACCCCGTCGAGGCGCACCGCGGCATCGTCGTGGGCGAGCGCCGTGCCGCCGACCAGGCGCATGCCGGCCCGTCCCCCTTTTCGTCCCTCGGCGGCGCGCTGCCCCACCATGCCCCTCGCTCCCTCCCGGCGTCCTTGCCCGTCGCTCCCCTGGACGGCCTTGCCGTTCCGCGGGGCTCCCGGGGCGGCGACCATCGGCGAGCGGGCGCGTGAGATCAACCGCTACGTCCGTCGCGCCGGCCGGTTTCGGGGCAGGCAGGCCTTGCCGGCATGCCAGGCGATCAGGGCCAGGGGCAGGCCGAGGGCCGCCCAGGCCGCGACCCAGCCGGCGCCCTCGTGGAGGAGCGCCGCCACGAGGCCGGCCAGGGTGGCGGCGCCGACGGCGAGCGGCACGCCGAACACCGCGCGCCAGCCATCCCGGCCCTTCGTTCTCCCGCCCCTCATGCCGGCCGCACCCGCAGCGCCGGCACCGGGCGGCGGCGGCGCGCCCACCACAGGTAGAGCCCGCTGCCCAGGACCGCGATGGCGACGAGGTCGAGCAGCGCCCACAGCACCTTCATGGGCATCCCGCCGTAATCGCCGAAATGCAGCGGCTGCGAGACGAGGAGCGCGGTCAGGTACCAGGGCAGGCGCTGCGTATCGGCCACCGCGCCGGTGCCGGCATCGAGCAGCACCGGCTGCAGCAGCCGCGCGGTGAGCGGCGCGGTGCCGCGCAGGAAGACGCCGAAATGCCGGGGCGTGGCGAAGGGCGTGCCCGGGAAGGCGATGAAGCCCGGCACCATCCCGGGCGCCGCCGCCTTCGCGTGCGCCACGATGGTGTCGAGGGAGGCGGGCCGCTCCGCCGGCGGGCCGGCCGGGCTGGCGGCGATCATCCGGCCCAGGGTCTCGGCCTTCCACATCCCGATCATCGGCTCGGACAGGGTGTTGATCGCCCCGGTGAGGCCCACGACCGCGAGCCAGGCCACCGTGACGATGCCGAGGAGGTTGTGCAGGTCGAGCCAGGCCACCCGCCGCGACCGCCCGGGGCGCAGGGTGCCGAAGGCGAGCCGCCGGGTGAACGGCCAGTACAGCACCACCCCCGAGACGATCGCCGCGACGAGGAGCAGGCCCATCGCCCCGAGGAAGAGCTTGCCGGGCAAGCCGGCATACATGTCGACGTGGAGCCGCAGCATCACCTGCATGAACGCGCTGCCCGACGGACCGAGCCTGGTGCCGCGGGTCGCGTCGTAGAGCGTCACCGCGGCGTCGTTCGGCGGGGCGTCCGCGGCGGCGTTGAGGATGACGAAGACCGTGTCGGGCTCGTGCTGGTCCCAGCCGATGTACTGGATCACCTGGCCCGGATGGTCGCGCAGGGCGTTCCCGGCGATCCGGTCGGCGGGGGCGGGCGCAAGGTCCGGAGCCTGCCCGGCGAGGGCGGCGGGCGCGTCGCCGATCCCGAGCCACCCATCGATCTCGTGGTGGAAGATCAGCGGCAGGCCGGTGAGGCACAGGAGCAGCATGAACAGCGTCGAGATCAGGCTCGACCACGTATGCACGAAGGCCCAGGCGCGGACGCTGGACGCTCTCATCCGGTTCTCCTCCCCGGGGATGTGGGCGCGGGGCAGTTTTGAATGAGAATAAACTGCTGATTCCGCTTCGGATTTCCGGACCGGTGGCTAGAGGCTGGCGCGGCCGTACGCAAGGGTGCGCGGCCTGCGACACGGGTTGCAGGTGACAACGGGGGGTGAAGCTGGTCCGATGGCGTTCCCGATTCGATCCTTTGGCAATCCCTCGATCAGCGTCCGTCCACAGCCTTGTCCGCCGCCCTCGCCCTCTCGCTCCCCGTCGACCGCCGCCAATCGCCGACCGCGCTCGGCGTCCAGCGCGGCGTGCGGCGCCTGTTCGCCGAACTCGGGCACGTCACGATTCCGGAATTCACCCTGGCCAACGGCCGGCGCGCCGACCTGATCGCGCTCGGGGCTTGCGGCAAGCTGACGATCGTCGAGATCAAGTCGAGCGTCGCCGATTTCCGCGCCGACCGGAAATGGCCGGACTACCGCGACTATTGCGACCGGTTCTACTTCGCGGTGCCGGAGACCCTGCCGGTGGAGATCCTGCCCGACGACACCGGGCTCATCGTCGCCGACGCCTTCGGCGCCGCGATCCTGCGGCCGCCGCCCGAGCACCCCCTGGCCGGCGCCCGCCGCAAGGCCGTGACCCTGCGCTTCGCCCATGCGGCGGCGGGGCTGCTCCACGCGCTCGCCGATCCGGGCTCGATCCGCGAGGGGGCGCTGTAGGACGCTACAGCACCAGGTTCTCGTCGAACCGGTCCGGCGACAGCGGCAGCCGGAACTCGACCGCGACGCCGCCCTTGAACTGGCGCACCACCCGGGCCGGCGTGCGCCCGATGACGAGGCCGGTATCGAGCGGCAGCTCGGTCTCGCAGGCGAGCGCGGCGCCCGACAGCGAGATGTCGACGATGCGGGCGGCGACCTCGCGCCCGCCCTCGAGGCGCAGGGTGGTGAGGGCCTGGCGCGGCACCACGCGCTCGTGCCGGCGGTCCTCCGGCAGGCCGAGCACCGCCCGGTTGGCGAGCCAGGTCAGCTGCGAGGCGATCTTGTCGCGCTTGCGCGCCGTGGCGCTGATCGCCACCGCGACGCCGTCCGGCAAGAGCCGCGAGATGGTGCCCTCGATCCGCCCGACATGTTCGAGGTAGATCACGATGCGCTCGCCGACCTCGCCGCCGACCGCGCAGATCAGCCGCACCCCGCCCGGGGACATGTCGACGGTCTGGCAGGGATATTCCTGGCGGTCGGCCAGCATGTAGCGCCCGAGCAGCGCGACGGCCACGCGGCGATGCCGGCGCTGGTCCGCCGCCGCCCGCAGGGCGAGGGGCCGCACGCTCGACAGGGCGGACTGACCCAGGACGCTGCCGAGGGTACCGCCAAGGGTACCGCCAAGTGTCCCGCCCATGCCGTTCGCCGGGCCATTGCGCAAGCCGCTGCCCACCCCGCTCGCCATGACGCGCGCCTCTCCCGGTGCGAAAACGACCGCTCCGGCAGAGCGTGCGCCCGAATGGTTAAGGAACCGCCGACGCCTCAGGCCCGCCCGCCGCGATGCACCACGAAGCGCTTGCGCCGCTCGAGGCCGGGCTCGTCGTTGGCGGCCGGCGGGGGCATGCCCGGGCTCGCGGCCGCGGCGGCGTTCGCCTCCGGCGTGAGGATGCGCAGCGACACCGTGCGCAGGGCCACGATCGGGCGCAGGCCGAGCCAGGTCGGGATCAGCGCGGGCGAGAGCGAGCCGATCACCCGGACCTGGGTCTTGCCGCGGTGGCGCAGCGGCAGGAGCAGCAATTCGAGGTCGATCGTCTCGCCCGCCTCGGTCACCCCGACGAGGCCGACCACCACCCCGGCGGTCTCCTGGATCACCACCTCGATCAGCCGCCACGGATCGGCGGCCGGCGCCTCGCCCCACAGTCCGGCGAAGGAGAGGCCGCGCAACTCGCCCCCGAACAGCGCGCAGAGCCGGGTGCCGGCGAGGCGGACGGAGGCGGCCTGCCGGGGCGCGTCGATCTCGAGGATCAGGCTGTCGGCGAGCACGTGGCGGATCTCCCCGGGCTCGATCTCGCCCCGCTCCGGCGCCGCGCGGGCGCCGCGCAGGCCGTTCCAGTAGGCGTGGAGCAGGCGGCTGGTCGGGTGCTTCATGGCGTCTCGGTCTGGCACGGGTCGTGGGGCGGGCGGTCCAGGGTGCCGCCGGACGCTGTCCCGTTTCGGGACCGATTCCGGCTGAACTGATTCGGTTCAGCAGACCGTATGCCGAACCGCGGGGCAGCGAGAGCGTAAGGTTTCGGTAAGGTTACCGGATCATGAATGTTGCGTTCGGCCTACACCTGCGCGATTGTGGCGGGCGACAGCGAATTCGGGCTGGCTGGGGTGGCGGACGCGCCCTATGCCCGCTCGCGTGCAAAGGGGTGAGGGCCGTCCGGCCCGCGTCGTCACGGTCCTGACGGCGTCCTCGCGCGGGCCCACGAGCGGCCCGGCGCGGTTCATCCTCTTTCGGGGAGGGCGGCAACGCTCTCCCCTCTTTTTTTGGCGCGCCGGATTCTCCGCGGTGCCGGGGCGGTTTCTCCCCGGGCCGGCGTCTTTCTTTCGGCGTGCGGCCCGTCCGCGGCGCCGGCCGCCCTTGCGGTCGGGCCCGCGCCCCCGCAAAGGTGCCGCATGGATGCCACCCCCGACCTCCCGCGACCGCCGCGCGTGCCGGTCTTCAACATGCCCGCCGTGGTCACCGCCTCGGTCGCGGTGCTGGTGCTGATCCACGCCGTGCGGCAGGTGCTGCCGGACGTCTGGGACATCACCGCGCTCCTCGACCTCGCCCTGGTGCCGGCGCGCTGGACGCTCGCGCTCGATCCCGGCCGCGCCGCCGACGTGCTGCGGGCGGCCGCCGCCTCGGAGGGGTCCGCCCTCGAGATCGAGGCGCGCAAGGCCTTCGCGGCCTACCTGGTGGCCGATCCGGGGGCGATGCCCTGGACCTTCGTCACCTACGCGCTCCTGCACGGCTCCTGGGCCCACGTGCTCCTCAACAGCGTGTGGCTCGCGGCCTTCGGCACGCCGGTGGCGCGGCGCTGCGGAGCCTGGCGCTACGGGGTGATCGCGCTGGTCTCGACCGCCGCGGGCGGGTTCCTGCACGTCCTGATCGATCCCCTGAGCACCGTGCCGCTGATCGGCGCCTCGGCCGGGGTGTCGGGCCTGATGGCGGCGGCGGTGCGCTTCGCCTTCCAGCCGCCCGAGGTCGCCGGCGCCGGCGCCGTGCCGTGGCAGCGCCCGGTGCCGACCCGGCTGCAGACCATTCCCGAGTTGCTGCGCAACCGCTCGGCGGCGGTGTTCCTGGTGATCTGGTTCGTCACCAACCTGCTGTTCGGCCTCGCCGCCCTGCCGCTCGGCCTCAGCGATTCGGCGGTCGCCTGGGACGCGCATCTCGGCGGCTTCATCGTCGGTTTCCTGATGCTTCCCCTGGTCGAGCGGCTCGGACGACGCTGAGTCGGGCACGGATCAAGTGCTTTGGACTTCCGGGGTGCTTGCGTCGTCCCGCGGGCGGTCACACACTCCCCGTCCAAACGAGCGTCCCACCCGGATCGCTTCAGGCCGGGGGGGCCGAGCAGGGAGGTGTTGATGACCGTTGCGCGCATCCTGTCGCAGAAGGGCCGCACCGTCGTGACCGTGCAGCCGCACCGCACGCTGGCGGAGGCGGCCGCGCTCCTCACCGAGAAGGGCATCGGCGCCCTGGTGGTGAGCGATGCCGGCCAGAACGTCCTCGGCATGCTGTCGGAGCGCGACATCATCCGGGCGGTGGTCCGCGGCGGCGGCGCCGCGCTCGAGGCGCCGGTCTCCCGGCACATGACCGCCAAGGTGGTGTGCTGCGGCCGCGCCACCGCCGTCGACGAGGTGATGGAGCTGATGACCGACGGGCGCTTCCGCCACGTCCCGGTGGTCGAGGACGGCCGTCTCGTCGGCCTCGTGTCGATCGGCGACGTGGTCAAGCACCGCATCGAATCGGTCGAGGCCGAGCACCGGGCCCTGCGCGAGTACATCGCGACGGCCTGACGCCCGCCCGCCCCGTCACGCCGGCGTGACGGCGGCGGCGATCATCTCGTGGATCTCCGGCAGCAGGCGCCGCGTCGCCTGGCGGCCGAGCTCGATGCACTCCTCGGCGCGGTGGAACTCGAACAGGCCCATCTGGGCGAGCTTCGGGTTGATCATCACGTCGGGCGGGTCGCCGGCGAGCCGCGAGCGCGAGATCCGGTCCTGCGTGATGTTGAAGGCGTCGACCATCACGCTGGCGATGCCGCTCGGCGCGCCGGCCTCCGGCCGGGGCTTCGGCTGGGATTTCGGCTTGTTGCGGCGGCCGCCGATCAGCGGCCAGCGCCGCGGCTCCTCGGGCATCGCGCCGGCGGCCTCGGCGGCGGCCTCCATCACCGCGTCGGCGCCCTCCGCCCCGTGCGACTGGATCACCGTGCCGCGCACCCGCATGTCGCCGTTGAGGTTCACGCACAGGACCACGTCGGCGCCGAGCGCGCGGGCCGCCGTGACCGGCACCGGGTTGACCAGCGCCCCGTCCATCAGCCAGCGCCCGGCGATCTTGACCGGATCGAAGATGCCCGGGAGCGCGTAGGAGGCCCGCACCGCCTCGACGAGGCCGCCGCGGGTGAGCCAGATCTCGTGGCCGGTGCCGAGTTCGGTCGCCACCGCCGCGAAGGTCAGCGGCAGGTCCTCGATGCGGGAGGCGCCGAGGTCGCGCTCGAGCAGCCGCCGCAGCCGCTCGCCGGCGATCAGCCCCGAGCCGCTGATGTGGAAGTCGAGGAGACCCATCACCCGCCGCTTGGTCAGCGACACGGCGAAGTCGCGCAGCTCGCCGAGCTTGCCGGCGGCGTGGCAGGCGCCCACCGCCGCGCCGATCGAGCAGCCGGCGACCACGTCGATCGGGATGCCGGCCTCCTGCAGGACCTCGATCGCCCCGATATGCGACCAGCCCCGGGCGGCGCCGCCGCCGAGCGCCAGGCCGACCTTGGCCCGCCGCGGCCGCTCGGGCTCGCGCAGCGGAGGAACGCCCGCGGCACCGAGCACGCCGTCCGCTGAGCGCCGCACCGGCGCGCCGGAGAAGAGTGCGATGCCGTCCCACATCATGGCGCCTGACCTCTGCCGGGCCTGTCCCGGTTCCCAGTGTGGCCTGGATCCATCAAGCGTTCGTCAACGGCGGAGGTTGCATCGCCGTTTCGTCGGGGATCGGGGGGAACGGCCCCGCCGGCGCGGCTCAGCCGGCGGCCGGCCCGCGCGGCAGCGGCAGGGCGGCGGCCTCCTTCAGCGTGTCGAGCACGACCGAGGAATGGACGTGGGCCACGCTCTCGTGCGGCAGGAGCACGTCGTTGATCAGGCCCGAGAGCGCCTTCAGGTCGGGCACGATCACCTTCAGGAGGTAGTCGCTGTCGCCGGTCATCACGTGGGCTTCCAGCACGCAGTCGAGGCCGCGGACCAGCTCGGCGAAGCGGCGGGCATTGTCGCGGTTGTGGGTGGCGAGCGCGACCTTGGTGAACACCGTGACGGCGAGGCCGAGCGGCCCCGGCGCCAGTTCCGCCCGGTAGCCCCGCACCACGCCGCGCTCCTCGAGCCGCAGGCGCCGGCGCGAGCACTGGCTCGGCGACAGGTGCACCCGCTCGGCGAGCTCCTGGTTGCCGAGCCGGCCGTCCTCCTGCAGGGCCGCGAGGATCTTCAGGTCGAACCCGTCGAGGGTGAGAGGATCGGTCATCCGGGGCTGTGTTCGTGCACGGACCGTGCGTGCGGGGCGGGACGGCGCCCGGATTTCGCACGCCCCACGCGCGCCGTCCATGCTGTGATGGCCCCAACGAACGCGATCCAGCGACCACGAGGAGCACGCACCATGGGCCCCTATCCGCACGACGCCCCGGCCGCGCAGGTCACCGCCGCCAACCCGATGGGCACGGACGGGTTCGAGTTCGTGGAATACGCCCATCCCGAGCCTCAGGCCCTGCACGACCTGTTCCGTGCCATGGGCTTTGCCGCGGTGGCGCGCCACCGCACCAAGGCGATCACCGTCTACCGCCAGGGCGACGTGAACTACCTCGTCAACGAGGAGCCCGGCAGCCACGGCCACCGCTTCGTCGCCGCCCACGGCCCCTGCGCCCCGTCGATGGCGTTCCGGGTGGTCGACGCGCAGGCCGCCTATGCGCGGGCGATCGCCCTCGGCGCCGAGCCGGCCGACCCGGCGGACGGGACGAAGACCCTCGACGTGCCGGCGATCAAGGGCATCGGCGGCTCGCTGCTCTACTTCGTCGAGACCTACGGGCGGAAGGGCTCGCCCTACGCGGCCGCGTTCGACTGGCTGGCCGACGCCGACCCCAGGCCGGAGGGCCTCGGCCTCTTCTACCTGGACCACCTGACGCATAACGTGCATCGCGGCCGGATGGGCGTCTGGGCCGGGTTCTACGAAGCGATCTTCAACTTCCGGCAGATCCGCTACTTCGACATCGCCGGCAAGCAGACCGGTCTGTTCTCGAAGGCGCTGACCTCGCCCGACGGCAAGATCCGCATCCCGATCAACGAATCGGCCGACGAGAAGAGCCAGATCGAGGAATACCTGCACGCCTATAGCGGCGAGGGCATCCAGCACATCGCCTGCGGCTGCCGCGACATCTACGCGACGATCGAGGCGCTGCGGGCCGGCGGGGTCGCCTTTATGCCCGCGCCGCCCTCCGTCTATTATCGCCGGGTCGACAGGCGCCTGCCCGGTCACGGCGAGTCGCTGGAGCGGATGGAGAAGAACGGCATCCTGATCGACGGCGAGGGCGTGGTCGAGGGCGGGATGACCAAGATCCTTCTGCAGCTGTTCTCGGCCAACGCGATCGGGCCGATCTTCTTCGAGTTCATCCAGCGAAAAGGCGACGACGGCTTCGGCGAGGGCAACTTCAAGGCGCTGTTCGAGTCGATCGAGGAGGACCAGATCCGCCGCGGCGTGCTCGCCGCCGACAGCCCCCGCGACGCCGCCTGAGCGGCTGCGGTCCGGACCGGTCGATCGGGGCGATTCGATCCGGGTCGCCTCGCACCGCGCAAGCTGTGTTCCAGTAGAGCGTCGTCTTCCTCGGCGATCCGGTCCCGGGCAACGCCGCCTTGCTTTATCTGGAATAAATCAAAGATAAGACGGGGCGAGGTGGCGCCGGGCGTTCCGGCTGCGTTTGTCCCGCCTCTGCCGCGACGCTCCCGCCCGGGGCGGCTCTTTGGCACGCGGCCTGATCTTGTGGCGCGTGCGGGTTCCCGCCTATCAGGGAGCCCGCGCGGCCAGCGGCCGCGACCCTCCCATCGCCGCCGGACCGACATGCTCAAGGCCTTCCTCGCCTATTACCGGCCGTACCGGGCCCTGTTCCTCGTCGATTTCGGCTGCGCCATCCTGTCGGGCCTGCTCGAGCTCGGCTTCCCGATGGCGGTGAAGGCCTTCGTCGACGTGCTGCTGCCGCGCCAGGACTGGAGCCTGATCCTGCTCGCCGCGGGCGGGCTCGCGGCGCTCTACGTCGCCAATGCGGGCCTGATGGTGGTGGTGACCTACTGGGGTCACGTGCTCGGCATCAACATCGAGACGACGATGCGGGCGCGCGCCTTCGATCACCTGCAGACGCTGTCGTTCCGCTTCTTCGACAACCAGAAGACCGGCCACCTCGTCGCCCGGGTGACGAAGGACCTGGAGGAGATCGGCGAGGTCGCCCATCACGGGCCCGAGGACCTGTTCATCGCCGTGATGACGCTCATCGGCGCCTTCGGGCTGATGCTCACCGTCCACCCGCCGCTGGCGCTGATGACCGCCGCGATCCTGCCGGTCATCGCCTTCGTCACCGTGCGCTACGGCGGCCGGATGACCCGCAACTGGCAGGCGCAGTACGGCCGGGTCGGCGCCTTCAACGCCCGCATCGAGGAGAATGTCGGCGGCATCCGGGTGGTGAAGGCCTTCGCCAACGAGGCCCACGAGCGGCGCCTCTTCGCCGCCGACAACCAGCGCTACCGCGCCACCAAGCTCGACGCCTACAGGATCATGGCGGCGAGCCTGTCGCTCAACTATCTCGGCATGCGCCTCGTCCAGATCGTGGTGCTGCTCGGCGGCGCCGCCTTCGTGGTGCGGGGCGATCTCAGCGCGGGCGGCTTCATCGGCTTCCTGCTCCTCGTCGGGGTGTTCTACCGGCCGCTCGAGAAGATCAGCGCGGTGGTCGAGACCTACCCGAAGGGCATCGCGGGCTTTCGCCGCTACCTCGCGCTGCTCGCCACCGCGCCCGACATCGTCGACCGCCCCGGCGCGGCGGCGGTGCCGCTCACCGGCGCGATCCGCTTCGAGGGCGTGCGCTTCGGCTACGGCGACGGCCGCCGGGTGCTCGACGGGGTCGACCTCGTCGTCCGCTCAGGCGAGACCGTGGCCTTCGTCGGGCCCTCGGGGGCCGGCAAGACCACCCTGTGTTCGCTGGTGCCGCGCTTCTACGACGTCGAGGGCGGGCGCATCACGATCGACGGCCACGACATCCGCGACCTGACGCTCGCCTCGCTGCGCAGCCAGATCGGCATCGTGCAGCAGGACGTGTTCCTGTTCGCCGGCACGATCCGCGAGAACATCGCCTACGGCCGCCTCGACGCGAGCGAGGCCGAGATCCGGGAGGCGGCGCACCGCGCCCGCCTCGACGCCCTGATCGCGGCGCTGCCGGACGGCCTCGACACGGTGGTGGGCGAGCGCGGGGTCAAGCTCTCGGGCGGGCAGAAGCAGCGCCTGGCGATCGCCCGGGTCTTCCTCAAGAACCCGCCGATCCTGATCCTCGACGAGGCGACCTCGGCCCTCGACACCCAGACCGAGCGCGAGATCCAGCAGGCCCTGTCCGAGCTGACGGTCGGCCGCACGACCCTCGTCATCGCCCACCGCCTCGCCACCATCCGGCACGCCGACCGCATCGCCGTGGTGTCGGACGGGCGCATCCTGGAGCAGGGTTCGCACGACGCGCTCGTGGCGGCGGACGGCGCCTACCGCCGCCTGCACGCGGCGCAAGGGGGAATCGTCGCGGCGGAGTAACGGGGACGGAGGAGGGGGGTCAGTGCGCGGCGGTGTGGAGCGCCCAGACGTCTTCCTCGACGTCGAGCAGCGTCTCGTGCACCTGCCGCGCCAGGGCGTAGGCGGCCTCGTCGCTCGTCGCCGCGCCGGAGAAGCGCGCGATGACGGCGAGCGACTCGACCGACAGGGCCTGCCGGAAGCGGGCGAAGCCCCCCGGGCACTCGGCCTCGTAGGACAGGGCGAGGTCGCGCAGGACATGCGCGAGCAGGCCCGCGGCGCGGGGAGGGGTGGGGGGACGGCTCGTGGCGGCCGTCGTCGCATCGTGTGCCAGGATCATGCCCGCGCAGGTAGTACTTGATCTATGTTGGAAACATTCGGACTTACAGCCTAGGCCGTACGGCGTAATGCGTACGGGGGGTCGCTTCCCCACCGGTCGCAGAGCAGATCCGGCCGATCGCGGGGCCGGTTTCGTTAAGTTCCTGACATTGCGGCTCCGGACGCGCGAGACGGCGATCGGTAGAATCGAAAGTTGTGAGAATCGGTTCGATTGTCGCTTCTTCGTTCGGCGTCGCCGACAGGGTGCACCCGCGCAGTCTCGATCGATGCAGACTTGAGGCCCGAGACGGGAAAGCTTGCGGGACGGGCCCGGGCCGGCGGGTCGGCGCCGGCCCGCAGAGACCCGGACTCTCGTACGCCGTCATTCGGCTTAATGCATGGGAAGTGAATGATATTCAAAGATCTTTCAGTAAATCGACCCGGATGCCGTCGATCGCCTCCGTCACGGCGGCCCGCGCGTCGAAGGCGTGGATCCAGCCGAAATCCTCGGGGAAGCGCGCCATCCGGGCGTCGCGCTCGGCCAGCGCGTCGGGACCCGCGGCATCGGGCAGGTGCAGCAGGCGGTTCGTCGCCCAGGCGCTGCGCTGGATCGTGCGGGTGCGCCGCTGCCGCAGGCCCTGATAGTGCCGCATCGTCCCGCCCAGGTCGCGGGCGCCGCCCGCGGCGAGCAGCTCGGCCAGGGTCACGGCGTCCTCGATCGTGGTGTTGGCGCCCTGGCCGTGATGGGGCAGCATCGCGTGGGCGCTGTCGCCCATCAGCACCGCCCGGCCGCGATGCCAGCGCCGCAGCGGATCGGTGACGAACAGGCCCCAACGCCGGCTCTGGGGCAGGGCGTCGAGCATCTCGATCACCGCCGGATGCCAGCCGGCGAAGCCGGCGCGGTGCTCGCCCGGGCCGATGCCGCAGAGCCAGCGCTCCGCGGTCCAGGCCGCCGGTCCCTCGACGACGGCGAAGAAGTTGACCGAATCGGCCGTGCCGCCGATGGCGTAGTGCAGGAGATGCGCGTCTGGCCCCATCCAGAACTGGATCGCTTCCGGGTCGGGAAGGGAGGGCAGCAGGCCCATCGGCACCACGCCCCGGAAGGCGCTGGTGCCGGAGTAGCGCACCCGCTCGCCGCCGGTGATCCAGCGCCGCACGGCCGAGCGAACGCCGTCGCCGCCGACGACGAGGTCGGCCTCGACCTCGACGCCGTTGGCGAAGGTGAGCGCCATCACGTCGCCGCGCTGGTCGAGGGCGGCAAGGCGGTGGCCGAGATGCAGGCCCTCGCCGGCGAGCGCCCCGCTCAGCACCGTCTGCAGGTCGGCCCGGTGCACGCCGTAATACGGCGCCCCGAACCGCCTGCCGTAGGCGCCGCCGTCGCGGACCGGGTGGGCGGCGACCCGGGCGCCGCTGCGCCCATCGCGAAAGATCAGCTCGGTCGGCTCGGTCGAGACGGCGGCCAGCGCCGGCCCGAGGCCGAGGCGCTCCAGCTCCCGCGTCGCGTTGGCCGAGAGCGCCACGGCGGCGCCGATCTCGGCCAGCTCCGCCGCCTGCTCGTAGATCTCGGCCCGCAGGCCCCGGGCGCGGAGCGCGAGGCCGAGGGTCAGCCCGCCGATGCCGCCGCCGATCACGGCGACGCGCAAGGGCCGGTCGGCGGGGGATGTCGCTGGCACGGGTCGGATCTCCCTGGAGGGCAGGCTCGATCGAGCCCCGCGCGGGGTCTCTGCGCCCCGCGCGGGGACGAGGGCGTCAGGAGTTCTGCAGCACCGGGGCGAGGCGCGGCGCCGGCGTGCCGAGCCGGCCCTTGAGCGCGATGCTCGCGGCGGCGACCAGGGCCGGCAGGGCGACGATGCCGAAGGTCGCCGGCAGGCCGAGACCCAGCCCGATCAGCGAGGCGCCGATCATCGAGCCGACCACCGAGCCGACCCGGCCGACCGCGTTGGCCCAGGCGACGCCGGTGGCGCGGTTCGCGGTCGGGTAGTAGCTCGCCGAGAGGGCGTTGATGCCGATCTGCGAGCCGGCGACGCAGAACCCGGCGCCGAACACCGCGACCACCAGCAGGGGCACCGAGCCGGTGGCGCTGCCGATCAGCGCCACGAAGCCGGCTGCCGCGAGATAGGACAGGCCGAGCACCACGTGCGGGTTCGCCCGGTCCATCAGCGCCCCGAGCACCAGCCCGCCCACGGTGCCGCCGGTGGCGAGCATCACGGTGACGAGGGAGGCCTCCTTGAGCGACAGGCCGGCGCTGCTGATGATGGTCGGGAGCCAGCTCGACAGCAGGTAGAAGATCAGGAGGCTCATGAAGAAGGTGAGCCACAGGCACAGCGTGCCGGCGACGAGGCCGGGCCGGAACAGCTGGCCGATCGGCGAGCCCTTCGGCTTGGCGATGCCGGTGAAGGTGGCGCCGGAGAAGTCTTCCGCCGGGGCGATGTGTCGGAGGAGCTTGGCGACGCTCTCCGCCGGGGCCTGCTTGAGGACGAGGAAGCGGACCGATTCCGGCAGGCCGAGCATCAGCACCGGCACGAGGGCGAGCGGCAGCACGCCGCCGAGCACCAGCACCGAGGTCCAGCCGTAATCGGCGATCAGGTGCGCCGCCGCGAAGCCGCCGAGCGCCGAGCCGACGGTGAAGCCGCAGAACATCGCCATGGTGAGGAACGAGCGCCGGTGCTCGGGGCAGTATTCCGAGGTCAGCGTGATGGCGTTCGGCATCGCGCCGCCGAGCCCCAGGCCGGTGACGAAGCGCAGCACCGTCAGCATCTCGATCGAGGTCGACCAGGCCGAGGCGAGGCTGGCGAGTCCGAAGAACGCCGTGGTGACGATCAGCACCGCCTTGCGGCCGACCCGGTCGGCGAGCGGCCCGAACAGGAAGGCGCCGATCATCAGGCCGAACAGCCCGGCCCCGAACAGCGGCGCCAGCTGGGCCTGCGTCACCCCCCACTGGCTGCGCAAGGCCGGGGCGATGTAGCCGATCGCGGCGGTGTCGAACCCGTCGATGGCGACGACGAGGAAGCACAGCAGCACGATCCGCATCTGGAATCGCGATACGCCGTGGCGGTTGATGACGTCCTGGACGTCGATGCTGCGGGGAGTGGGCATGGGCGTCGGTTCCTCCGGGATGATTTTTGAGATTTTTTTCGTCTTGCGCCGGGTGGCGCCGCGATCTGTCCAAGATGCTGGACAGTGTTCATGCCCTCCATCGTCATCCCGGGGTCGCGCAGCGGAAACCGGGATCCAGAACCGCCGACGATGCAGGACGAAGAGAATGGCGATCTGTTTTTTCTTCTTCGTCAGCAGTGATGGATCCCGGGTTCTCGTCTTCGACGGGCCGCGGGATGACGCCGAGGGTGTCCGCGGCCGGGGGAGCTGTGCCGCCCGGCAACGGTCCCGTCGCTCACTCGATCGCCGAGGGATGGCGCGCGAGCGGCGTCACGCGCATCGTCATGAACGGGAACAGCGGCAGGCCGGACAGGATGTCGTGCAGCTCGTCGTGGCTCGCGACGTCGAACACGCTGATATTGGCGTAGCGGCCGGCGACCCGCCACAGGTGCAGCCACTTGCCCTGGCGCTGGAGATCCTGGGCGCGCGCCTTCTCGTCGGCCTTCAGCCGGGCGACGTGCTCGGGATCGAGGCCGTGCGGGATCGCGACGTCCATCTCGACGCAGTACAGCATGGGATCAGCTCCTGGCGTAGTGGCGCAGCTTGTCGGGATCGAGGGTCACGCCGAGGCCGGGACCCTCGGGCAGGTGCACCGCGAAGTCGTGGAAGGCGAGCGGCTCGGTGACGAGGTCGCCGGTGAGGATCTGCGGCCCGAAATGCTCGCAGCCCCAGGCGAGCTCGCGCAGGCCCGCGAAGGCGTGGAGATGCGCCGCGGCGCCGACCGAGCTCTCCAGGAGGCAGCCGCCGTAGAGCCCGATGCCGGCGGCCTCCGCCACCGCCGCGACCTTGCGCAAGCCCACGAGCCCGCCATGCTTGACGAGCTTGAGCGAGACCGCGTCCGCGGCGGCGGCCTGCGCGACGCCCATCATGTCGTGGGCGGTGAACACGCATTCGTCGGCGAGCAGCGGCGGCAGCCCGCCCTGCGCCCGCAGGCGCCCCATCCCGGCGACGTTCCAGGCCGGCAGCGGCTGCTCGACGAGGGCGATGCCGAGATCGGCCAGCCGCGGCAGGCAGCGCCGGGCGACCGTCTCGTCCCAGGCCTGGTTGGCGTCGACGATGAGCGTGGCGCGGTCGGCGAGCGCCGTCGACAGGCGGGTCAGCCGCGCGAGGTCGGCCTCGGGTGATTGCGCGCCGATCTTGATCTTGAAGGTCCGGTGCAGCCGCGCGCCGAGCTTGGCTTCGGCTTCCGCGATCTCCTGGTCGGGATCGCCGGAGGCGAGCGTCCACAGGACCGGGAAGCGGGTGCGCACGGCGCCGCCGAGCAGGGCCGCGACCGGCAGGCCGAGGGTCTTGCCCACCGCATCGAACAGGGCGGTCTCGAGCGCCGCCTTGGCGGCGTTGTTGCGCTTGGCCGCCGCGTCCAGGCGCTCGCCGGCGGTGACGAAGCGGTCGGCGGCCTGGCCGATCAGGGCGGGGGCGAGGTAGGTGTCGATGGTGGCCTTGATGCCCTCGACGCTCTCCTCGCTCCAGCGCGGTCCCCCGAGCGTCGCCGCCTCGCCGATGCCCTCGACGCCGTTGGCGAGGCGGGCTTGCACGATGACGTAGCTCTGCGCGGTGACCGATGTCTGCGAGAGCTTGTGCTTCCGCACCGTCGGCACGTCGACGATCGTGGTGCGGATCCCGGCGACCGCGAGGTCTCGGGCGGGGGTGTGGTGCACGGCGTCGTGCCGCTGGGTCTTCGCGAGCATGGGGGTCTCGGGATGCGTGGGGTGGGGTCGGTTCGGGTTTGAAGCGCGGGCTCTGAACCCTTCCCCCTCCCCCTCTGCGGCAGGGCTGTTCGGGGAAAGAAGGGCGCGGGTCTTCTCCTCTCCCCGACGGATCCCGGGCTTGCCCGGGATCCGCGAGTGACGGACGAAGTCGGGCTTGCCCGACTTCGTTGCGGGGAGAGGGCTGTGTCTCCGTTCAGGAGACGCAGCAAGCGGAGGCGAAGCCGGAGCGAGGGTGAGGGGGTGTCAACGCATGAGGCTCCTCCGGAAACACCCCCTCACCCTCGCGGCGAACCTGCGGTTCGCTGCTCCCTGAGCCCCTTCGGAGCTCAGGCCTCTCCCCGCCCGCGGGGAGAGGGGGAAACCCGTGTTCTTCTCGTCTCAGACGTTTTCCCGGACAGCCCTGCCTCTGTGAGGGAGGGTGGACCCTGCGTCGGCAGGGGCCGGGAGAGGGGCAGCGCGACGCCGATCCAGGTGGCGCCCGTCAGAATGGTCGCGACCTCTCCGGAAGCGGCGTCCCCTCTCCCGCCCGGCTCCGCAGAGGGGCAGAGGTCGGACGTCGCGCCTCAGGCCGCCTCGGCGTGCGGCCGCACCACCACCGGGTCGGGGGCGTGCGCCACCTCCGGGTTGAGCGCGAAGTCGAACCGGATGGTCGAGAACGGTGCCTCCAGCCCGGCCGCCGCGATCGCCGCCGGGTCGGTGACCCGCACCACGTCGGCGATCAGCCCGTCGCGGGTGGCGAAGGCGAAGTCGTCGTGCAGGTAGGGGTCGTCCGAGAGGTTGATCTGCGTCGTCAGGTGCCGGTGGCCGAGGCCGGAGACGAAGAAGTGGATATGGGCCGGGCGCTGGCCGTGGCGGCCGAGCTGGTCGAGCAGCGCCTGGGTCTGGCCTTGCGGCGGGCAGCCGTAGCCCTTCGGCAGGATGCTGCGGAAGCGGTAGCGCCCCTCCCCGTCGGTCTCGATGCGGCGGCGCAGGTTCCAGGTGCTCTGGCCCTTGTCGAAGACCGAGTAGTTGCCGAGCGTGTTGGCGTGCCAGACGTCGACGACGGCCCCCGCCACCGGCGCGCCGCCCTCCCCGGTGACTTGCCCCTCGACGATCAGCACCTCGCCGTCCTCCGGGTCGTCGTCGAGGCGCGCCTCGCCCTTCGCCAGCGGCGCGCCGGCGACGTAGAGCGGACCCTCGATGGTGCGCGGCGTGCCGCCCGCGATGCCGGCCGCCCGCTCCTTGGCGTCGATGCACAGGTCGATGAAGTGCTCGATGCCGAGCCCCGGCATCAGGAGGCCGAACTCGTTCTTCTGGCCGGTCTCGGTCAGGTAGCTCATCGCGGTCCAGAACTCGCTCGGGGTCACGTCGAGATCCTCGACGATCCGGCAGGCATCCTCGACGATGCGGCGCACGATCTGCTTGACGCGCGGATTGCCGGCCTCGGTGGAGAGGCCCGCGACCTTGTCGAACAGGCCCTGGGCCTCGGCGGAATCGGCGATCTTGGAGGTCGTCGTGGTCATTGGGCGTTTCCTCTCTTGTGGTTGCAGGGACAGGTCAGCCGAGGTCGCCGCCGGCCACCGGGAGGGTGACGCCGGTGACGTAGGAGGCCTCGTCGGAGGCGAGGAACAGGATGGCGGCGGCCTGCTCGGCGGCGGTGCCGTAGCGGTGCATCAGGCTCGACGCCTTGGTCTGGGCCACCACCTCGGCGATCCAGGCCCGCTCCTGGTCGCTCGGCGGGGTCGGGTTGCGGGCGATGCGCCGGGGCGGCGCCTCGGTGCCGCCGGGCGCCACCGCGTTCACCCGGATGCCGTGCTCGGCATATTCGACCGCGAGGCAGGCGGTGAGCGCGTTCACCCCGCCCTTCGCGGCGGCGTAGGGAACGCGGTTGACGCCCCGCGTCGCCACCGACGACACGTTGACGATGCTGCCGCCGCCTCCCGCCAGCATGTGCGGCAGGGCCGCCCGGCAGCACCACAGGGTGGGAAAGAGCGAGCGCCGGATCTCGGCCTCGACCTCGTGCGGGGCGTAGTGCGCGAACGGCTTGAACCAGATCGAGCCGCCGACATTGTTGACCAGCACGTCGAGCCGGCCGAACCGGGCGACCGTCGCCGCCATCACGCTCTCGCAGCCGTCAAAACTCTCGGCGTCGGCGAGCTGCACCGCGGCCTTCGCGCCGAGGTCGCGCGCCTCGGCGGCCGTTTCCCCGACGATCTCCGAGCGGTCGGTGAGGAGGAGGGCGGCGCCCTCGCGGGCGAGCCGCAAGGACACCTCGCGGCCGATGCCTTGCGCGGCGCCGGTCACCACCGCGACCTTGCCCGCGAAGCGGCCGGGCGAGACGAAGCCGCTCTTGCCGAGGTCGCTCATGCCCCACCCCCGACGCCGCTCGCCGCGAACTTCTCGTAGTGGAAGCTCGCGGGGCTCAATCCCCGCTCGACGAAGGTCCTGCGCACCGCATCCACCATCGCGGGCGGGCCGCACAGGTAGGTGTCGATCGCGCCGCCATGCAGGTGCGCGTCGGCGAGGTGCTCGGTGACGTAGCCCTTCCTGGCGTGCCGGCTCTCGGGCGAGGCGACGCAGGTCTCGAAGCTGAAGCCCGAGATTTTTCCGGCGGCCTCCTCCAGCGCCTCGGTCTCGACGAGGTCGGCATCGTGGGTGACGCCGTAGACGAGGTGGATCGGCTGGTCGGTGCCGGTTTCCGCCACCTTGGCGAGCATCGACAGGAACGGCGCCAGCCCGGTGCCGCCGGCAAGCATCAGCACCGGGCGGCGGATCTCGCGGAGATAGAAGCTGCCCGAGGGGCCGGTCAGGTCGAGGGCGGCGCCCGCCTTCGCGGTCTTCGCCAGGAACGTGCTCATCAGCCCGCCCGGGATGTTGCGGATCAGGAACTCGGCCGTGCTGCTGCCCGGGACCGAGCTGAACGAGTAGGACCGCGCCTGGCCGCTCCCCGGCACCGCGATGTTGACGTACTGCCCCGGCAGGAAGCCGACCGGCGCCTCGGTCTCGACGCTCAGGCCGAAGGTGGTGTCGGAGAGCCGCCGCAAAGCCGCGACCTTGCCCTTGAGGGCGGCGGCCTTCGTCTTGCAGACCTCGGAGGAGGCCGCCACCGCCAGCACCAGGTCGGTCTGCGGCCGCATCTGGCAGGCGAGACCGTAGCCCTGGGCGGCCTCCTCGTCGGAGAGCGCGTCCTCGATGTAGCTGCCCGGATCGAACCGGCCGGATTCGCAATGGACCCGGCAGGTGCCGCAGGCGCCGTCCCGGCAATCGAGCGGGATGTTGATGCCGAGGCGGTAGGAGGCGTCGGCCACCGTCTCGCCGGGCCGGCAGGCGACGAAGCGGGTGACCCCGTCCTCGAAATTGAGCGCAACGGTGCTCACGGCGGCCTCCTCAGATGTGATAGACGTCGATGACGTGGTGGATGTAGTCGTTCTTGAGGATCACCTTCTTGGTCTTGATCAGCGGAGCCTCGCCGCTGGTGTCGAGGGTGTAGAACGACGTGCCGAAATGCGTATCCACCGTCTTGTAGCGGTAGTTGAAGGTGAGCCAGTTGAAGCGGAGCGTCACGCGCGTCTCGTCCTGCTCCAGGATCTCGACGTTCGAGATGTTGTGCGAGGTGCGCGGCTCCGGCAGGCTGGTGGCGCTGGAGCGCTCGGTGCGGATGCGGAACACCCGATCTTCCAGGCCGCTGCGGCTGTCGTAGTAGATCAGCGAGACGTCGGTCTGCGGATCGGTGACGAGCTGGTCGTCGTCGTCCCAGGACGGCATCCAGAACTCGACGTCGGGGGCGTAGAGCGCCAGCCAGGCGTCGAAGTCGCGGTCGTCGAGATAGCGCGCCTCGCGGTAGAGGAATTGCTGCACCTGCTCCAGGGTGAGGGGCATCGGGGGGCTCCGTGTGGGCGTGCGGGGGCGCTCAGGCCCCGGTGGGGGGCGCCGTCGGTGTGTCGGTTCGGTGGACGAGTGGGGCTCCCGAACCCTCCCCCCTCTGCGGGGGAGGGTGGTCCCTGCGTCAGCAGGGGCCGGGAGAGGG
>NZ_LWHQ01000021.1:127857-136418 GCF_001653715.1 Methylobacterium platani | reverse complement strand
ACCACCCGCTCGCGCAGATCCTGGCTGTAGGGTCGGCCCATGCCTCGCTCCTCATCTGGAGCGAGCACTGAATCAGCCCGGCCGCCCGGCGTGAACCCCAACCTTCCGACTCAGCCAAAACTGAAAACGCTCTAAGCGGCGGAAAGCATCCCGGTAAGCCGGCTAAGGGAGGCTGGTAGCCTCCGTTGCGCCCTCCCGGCCGCTATGACCTCCTCGGCCGGCGCGAGAACCGGGAGGGCGGCATGGGCTGGCGGGCGGCGGACGAATATGACCGCGAGAAGCGCGAGCGGCTGCGGGGACTACCCTTCCGGGAGAGGTACCCGTCGGCCAGGCTCGCCGCCATCGGCGCAGTTCTGGCGGTCACCGCGGCGTGGCTGTGGTGGCGACACGGCTGAGGCCTACGCCGCCACCGCATGCCCCCCGGCCGCGGCGAGGGCGGCCGCCTCGGCCTTGGCCTTCTCCGCCGCCTCCCTGGCGGCTTTCCGGGCGGCGGTCTTGGCCTTGCCCTCGGCCTCGCGCTCCCGACGCCGGCGCGCGATCTCCTTCCGGAGCTCCGCGAGGGGAGGGAGCGTCGCCGCGGCGGCCTGGGCCTCGAACCACGGCCACCAGACCTCCATGACGGGGCCTTTCTTATCCAGGCGGTCGTGGACCGTGTAGTGCGCCTCCAGGACGTCGTTCGTCGGGATGCCCTCGTTGTGGTCGAGGACGAGCTTCACGTCCGGCCGCTCGACGCCGAGGCGGTTCTGGCACGCCGACGACAACCCGCGCCGCAGGTCGTGCGGGCTCGCCCAGACACCCATGTCGAGCAGGCGGTGGTTCAGGGCCGCGGCGCTGAGATGGCCGTCGACCCGCCCACCCTTCTTGCGCGCCCGGAGTTGCGGGAAGACGTACTCGCTTGCCTTGTCGGCCGTCCGCGCCATCTGCGCCTTGAGGCGCTCCCAGAGCGCCGGCGGCAGGGGGATTACGTGCCTGTGCTTGTCCTGGCGCTTGGCCGCGGTCTTCCGGTGCGCCGGCCCCATCGACCAGATCCCCCAGCCGGGCATCTCGACCCAATCCACGAAATCGACCCGCAGGGCGCTCGCGACCGGCCGGCGCCGCTGCCCCGTCGCCACCATCAGCTCCATCGCGACGGACAGCGACCGCTCGATCACGCCGGACCGGGCGACGGCGATGACGAAGCCGATCTCGGACGGGGTCGCGACGTGGGCCCCCGGCACCTTCCCGTTCGACCGCGGCTTGACCCCGGCGGACCGCTTCGGGGCTTTAAGCATCGGCATGGGCGTCGTCACGCCGGTGAGGTGCTGGCGGTGGCTCTCGCACAGGAACGTCCACATGGGACGAAGGACCGACGCCAGCTTCTCGGCCTTCCTCTCCGTCCCGGTCCGGTGGATCTCGGCCACCAGGATGGCGAGGTGCTGCTGTGTGATGTGCCGGACCTGCATGAGCATGACCGGTTCAAGCTCCGGGTGGTACAGCATCGCGCGGTAATCGACCCAGGTGTCGTGCCGCAGCGTGCGCTTGACCTCGGCGAGGAACTCGTCCCGCGCCTCGTCGAAGCGCCACTTCATGAGGTGCTTCACGTCCTCCTCGAACTTGGCGACGAGGACCGGGTCGCGCTTCCGCGCAGGCTTGGCCAGTTCGAGCTCGACGTAGCGGTCGCGCAGCCAGTCCTCGGACGGGGCGACGAGGTTGCCGGCGTCGAGGTAGGACCGCGCCTTGCCGGCGATGTACCGCGCCTGTTCCAGGGTCAGCAGGTCCGGGGTCCCGATTTTCATCCGGAGGGTCTTGTCCCCGCGCTCGAACTTGAGCCCCCAGTGCGCCCCGCGCGGCTTGAGGCGCAGGATCAGGCCCGGGCCGCCAGCGTCGATGACGTCCTTCGGCTTCATCCCCGGCCGGCATTCGGCGACCAGGGTGTCGACCCTTTCTTGCTTCAGCTTGACGGCCATCCGGGGCGGTCTCCAGAAACGGGGCGGAACTGGGGCGGGAGCCTGGGCGGACGGAGGCGGAGGGGCAAGAGGAACGAGGGGGCGTCGTTAACGCCGTCCTAGGGAGATCAGGGCCTTACGGAGGGCCTGGAACTGGGGCGGGGAGCCTAGATAAGAGGAATCATAATCCTTGTGTCGGGGGTTCAAATCCCTCCTCCGCTACCAATTTTTTCAACCCCGCTAATCATTTAGCGGGGTTTTTCCATAGTTTTACCTTGCGCCAGAACGACGCTATTTCCTAGTGCAGTGTCAGCATGACAACTGCGGGATCGCCGACCTGTCTGACAGTGTGAGATAGGAGACTGCGATGCCGACTGCCTCGCTTGAAGCGGTGCTGGAGGTCTGGCAGACGAGCCTGCGCGAGGCCAAGGAACAAATCCGACGGCTGTATCTGCGCCGAACGCGGCTCGCTCAGCCAGCGCATTCCTCGACGGCCTGCTCGGGGTGGAACGGCGCGAGACCGGCTGGATGCGGGCCGAAGCCGCCGGCGATCCCGGACCACGGCGTCAGCAGGCGGTGCTCGGGCGCAGCCAGTGGGACGCCGACGCCTTGCGTGATGGTGTGCGTGAGTACATGGTCGTGACCCTGGCCGAGCCGGATGCCGTCCTGGTTCTCGACGAGACGGGCTTTCTCGAGCAGGGCGACGCCTCCCGCGGAGTCCATCGATCAGCATACTAGGTCGACGGTCAGGATCACCAACCGCCAGATCGGCGTGTTCGTCGCTTATGTCTCGACCAAGGGGCATGCCCTCCTCGACCGCGCCCTGTACTTGCCGAAGGTCTAGGCCGAGGATCCGCGCTACCTGCAACCAATTGCTGTTGATACCTCTAAAGCATTATCAAATATTCAAGATAAAAAACTATGAATAAATCTATAAATAATGCATAATAAAAATTGCCGCAAGGCAGCTTGGCCATATAACACTCGGAGTGGCAGTCATGACCCAAGCATGGCACGTCGTAGAGGGAGCCGAGAGCAATGTGACGGGAGCCTGGAGTGTGAATGAGGACAATCAAGGCAATATAACGGGCAGCGCGCACATGAATGCGCCACAAGGAATTATAACGTACAAACTCCGGGGGTATCGGGATAATCCAGATTACAATATATCGCGAGTAACCCCTTCCAACGGCATAAATGTCACATATACAGGAAGGTTGGATGGAAACGGTAACATAACAGGGCAGGGCCTGAATAACGCAGGGGCGCCGGTTCCCTGGAGCGCGCACATAGCGTGATGACACAAGATGATTTATTATCGGCAATTTAATATAAATTCGCCGGCGGTGCGATGTGCGTCATCGTAACGCCGGCGGTCCTTCTCTCGAAATGTGCCGCTGACGCCTTGGCTCGTAATACCGCCGCGCCTTCGAGCGGATCCGTTCGAAGGCGCTGGCTCAGCCCGCAAGGTCTCCCTGTCCTCGCGTCGGCGCCGATGCGCCGGACGCCTCGGCATCGACGTGTCGAGGCCGAAGCGCTGGTCGCCCCTGCAGCTCGCCCGAATGCGCTACGAGCGCGGACCCGTCGTTGCCGTGCTGCTCGCCAGCGTCCGTAATCAAAACGAGGAGGCAGCCCCCGAGCCCGCTCATAATCCTGATCGCTCTCGTCATCGAACGAAGGGACAGGCTCGCGGCGACTTGGAGCGGCACTTCGAAGCCTGACAGCCGGCAAGCGCGCCCTGCGCCAACGCATCGATCGCGGATGAATGCGACGCTGGGGAGGGGCGGGTGGTCTGCATGGGCCGTTCCACCGCGCCCGACGCGCGAGTGTCATTTCCTCGACGATGCGACGTCTGTTGCAAACGTCGGCGATGGCCTTTCGCCGATCCCCCGCGCGAGCATACCCCTCCGCGACCGCGACGACCCTGGACGCCTCCCGGTCCTGCAAATGCCGGAGGCATTCCGCCCATCCTTCGCTCACAGTTTGCGCAAATTTCGATTGCAGAATTTTATTAAATGCATTGTATATTTGCGTTCGCAGCCGGTGCCGGTCCGCGGTGCCGCCACGAACAAGGACAAGGATCGATGCGCTCCTTCACACGCCTCGCCTCGGCCGTCATGGCCGCCGCTCTCCTCTTCGCGGCGCCGGCCCGCGCCGCCGACCTGATCGTCGCCACCGACACGGCATTCGTGCCGTTCGAGTTCAAGCAGGGCGACAAGTATGTCGGCTTCGACATCGATCTCTGGGACGCCGTCGCCAAGGATATCGGCGTCACCTACAAGCTCCAGCCGATGGATTTCAACGGCATCATCCCGGCCCTGCAGACCAAGCAGGTCGATGTCGGGCTCGCCGGCATCACGATCAAGGACGAGCGCAAGAAGGCGGTCGACTTTTCGGACGGCTATTACGACAGCGGCTTCCTGCTGATGGTGCCGTCCTCGAGCGACATCAAGGGTCCGGCCGACCTGAAGGGCAAGGTCGTCGCCATCAAGACCGGTACCTCGGCGGCCGACTACGCCAAGGCGAATTTCAAGGATGCCGAGCTGCGGCAGTTCCCGAACGTCGACAACGCCTATCTCGAGGTGATGACCGGCAAGGCCGCCGCAGCGATGCACGATACGCCGAACGTTCTCTACTACATCAAGACCAATGGCGGCGGTAAGGTCAAGATTGTCGGCGAACAGATGATGGCGCAGCAATACGGCATGGCGTTTCCGAAGGGCAGCCCCCTCGTCGCCAAGGTCAACGCCTCGCTCGCCAAGCTGAAGGCGAACGGCACCTACGACGCCATCTACGAGAAGTGGTTCGGGGCCAAGCCCGCGAAGTCCTGATCCGGCCCCCGCCCATGCCGCGCTGGCCCGGTCGCCGGCGCGGCCCCCTTCGAGAGGGACCGCTTCCATGGAATTCGACTGGTCCGTGATCTGGGCCGCCCTGCCGGAGCTGCTCCGCGGGGCACGGCTCACGATCCTCATCGCGCTTGCCGGCCTCGCCGGCGGCCTCGTGCTCGGCCTGATCGCCGGCCTCATGCGCGCCTACGGCAACATCGTCCTGAATACCATCGCCCTGATCTACGTTGAGCTGATCCGCAGCACGCCGATCATCGTGCAGGTGATGTTCATCTACTTCGCCCTGCCGCTGCTCCTCGATGTCCGCATCAATCCGCTGACCGCGGCGATCACCGCGATCGTGATCAATGCCGGCGCCTACATCGCCGAGATCGTCCGCGGGTCGTTCCTGTCGATCCACCGCGGCCTGCGCGAGGCCGGCCTCGCTCTCGGGCTGCCGTTCTGGAAGGTGCTCGTCTTCGTCGTCGGCCCGCTGGCCTTCCGGCGCATGATCCCGGCGCTCGGCAACCAGTTCATCGTCAGCCTCAAGGACACCTCGCTGTTCATCGTCATCGGTGTCGGCGAGCTGACCCGCCAGGGCCAGGAGATCATGGCCTCGAACTTCCGGGCGGTGGAAATCTGGTCGGCGGTCGCGGTCCTCTACCTCGTCATGACCGGGATCCTGACGCTCGCCCTTCGCCTCACCGAGAAGAGGATGCGGATCCTGTGAGCATCGTCGCCTTCCAGCGGGTCACGAAGCGCTTCGGCGCAGTGACAATCCTCGATCAGGTCGACCTCTCGATCGAGCAGGGCGAGAAGGTCGTCCTCATCGGCCCGTCCGGCTCGGGCAAGTCGACGCTGTTGCGCTGCATCAACGCCCTCGAGGCGATCGACGGCGGCGACCTCGTCGTCGACGGCCTGAGCGTGCGGGGCGGTCCCGGCACGGTCCGGGCGATCCGCCAGGAAGCCGGCATGGTGTTCCAGCAGTTCAACCTGTTCCCGCAGATGACGGCGCTTCAGAACGTCGCCTTCGGGCCGCGGCGGGTGCGCGGCACGCCGAAGCGTCAGGCCGAGGAGGAGGCGATGGCGCTCCTGGCCAAGGTCGGCCTCGCCGAGCGGGCGAGGCATTACCCGGGCGAATTGTCCGGCGGCCAGCAGCAGCGCGTCGCGATCGCCCGGGCGCTCGCGGTGCGGCCCAAGCTGATGCTGTTCGACGAGCCGACCTCCGCCCTCGATCCCGAGCTGCGCCAGGAGGTGCTGCGGGTGATGCAGGAGCTGGCCGAGGACGGCATGACGATGATCGTCGTCACGCACGAGATGGCCTTCGCCCGCAAGGTCGGCACCCGCCTGATCTTCATGGAGGGCGGCAAGATCACCGTCGACGGGCCGCCCGCCGCCCTCCTGGACCAGCCCGACAATCCCCGCCTGCGCGAGTTCCTGCAGCATGTTCACTGATCGTACCGACCGCTTGCGCCTCGTCGAGGCCGCGGGAAGCCCGAACGAGATCGGCCTTCAGCTCGGCCGCTTCGGCGCGGCCGCCGTCCACGGCCACCTCGTCGGCACCCGAGCGTGGGCGGCGATCACGGCGCACCGCCACGACGAGCGGGTGCAGGGCATGGCGGCGCAGGTCCGGGCCCGGTTCCCGGCGATCATGGCCGAGATCGAGGGCCTGGCCGAGGGGCTCGGTCTGCCCGTCGACGCGGTCTTCGCCTGGAACTGCCGCGGCGACATCGCGGCCATGGCCCCGGACGGCTGCACGACGGTGCAGGTGCCGGGAGCATTTTCCGACGAAGTGGATGCCGGTTCGTCGCAGAAAATGCGGCAAGATCAAAGGCCTGGAGCGCGTCACGATTGCAGCGCGATCGTGACGCGCTCCAGGCCCCGGATCGTCGTCGCCCACAACGAGGACGGCGATCCGGGCTTCCGGGGCGCCTGCGGGCTGCTGCGGGCGCGGCCCGACCAGGGCATCGGCTTCACCGCCTTCGTCTATCCGGGCTCGATCCCGGGCCACACCTTCGCGGCGACGGAAGCCGGCCTGGTCCAGACCGTCAACAACATCCGCTCGCGCCGGATGGGAGACGGCCTGCCCCGGATGGTCCTCACCCGGGCGGTCCTCGACTGCGCGAGCCTCGACGCCGCGGTCGCGCTGGTGGGGGAGGGGCCGCGGGCCGGGGCCTTCCACCTGACGCTGGCGCAATCCGGCGATCCCCGCCTGCTTGGAGTCGAATTCACCGGCGCGCGCGTGTCGGTGCGGCGGATCGCGGAGCCGGCGCTGCACGCCAACCACCTCGTCCACGCCGACATGGCGGACGAGCCGCAGATCGTCACCGACTCGTCCGGATCGCGCCAGGTCCGGGGCGACGCCCTGGTGGCGCAGGGACAAGCCGAGCGCGATCCCCTGGCAACCTTGCGCGATACCGGCGGCGAGGGCTTGCCGATCCGGCGCGACGACCCGCATGATCCCGACGACGAGAACACGCTCGCGACCGCAGTCTTCGTGATCGAGGGCGATCGGCTCGACTGGTCCGTCCACGGCGCGACCGAGGAGTGGGCGCGGTTCACCGGGTAACGGGTTTAATGTCGGCAGCCGTATGAGGAACGAAGACGAGGACGGCGCGGGGCGGCCTCCGGGCGAGCCGCCCCGCACCATTGAGGCGTTGCGCGCGCTGGCCCTCGATATCGGGCGGGACGAGGCCACCATCTCGCTCGGGGCCAAGGCGCACGGGGTGCTGGCGCGGCTCGTCGGCATGCCCGAGCAGGCGGCGGTGCGCTCGATCTCCGAGCTCGCCGCGCTTCTCGACGTCAACGCCTCGACTCTGACGCGGCTCGCCAAGCGCCTCGGCTTCCTGGGCTTCTCCGACTTCCAGAGCGTCTTCCGGGACGCCATCGCGGATGATGCGCGCTACTTCTACAGCCGTCAGGTCGGGCGCCTCCTGAAGGCGGAGGCCGGCCCCGTCGCCGAGATCGCCCCCTTCGCGCGGCTGGCGGAAGAGAGTGCGGCCAACGTCCAGGGCTTCCTGGCCGAGCTGGAGCCCGCCGCGCTCGCGGGCGCGGCGCGGGCCCTCGCGCGGGCCCGGCGGGTGCGGGTGCACGGCGTCCGGCAGTTCCACGCGCTGGCGAGCTTCCTCGCCTACGGTCTCGGCCTGGTGCGCGGCGACGTCGCGCTCCTCGACGCCCCCCGGCTCGGCGTCGCCGAGGCCCTGGCCCAGCTCGAACCCGGCGACGTCGTCGTGGTAGCGAGCTGCGCGCCCTACACCCGCAGCGTCGCGCGGGTCGCGGAGGTCGCGGCGGCGGGCGGGCTCGCCGTGATCGCCGTCACCGACACCCGGTCCTCGCCCCTGGCGGGGCCGGCGCGCCACGCCTTCTTCATCCCGCACGCGAGCAGCTTCTACTCCAACTCGATGGCCGCCTACGTCGTCTTCGCCGAGGGCCTGCTCAATCTCGTCGCCCGCGAACTCGGCGATGAGGCCGCCACGGCGCTCGCCGAGCGCGAGCGGTGGATCGCCGGGATGAACGTCGAGATGTGAGGTAGCGGCGGGTGGGTGGCCTGCGGCGGCGCTCGGGGGTGGATCTGTCGGGTGTCCGACGGGTCCTCCGTCCAGCTTCGGGCGCTCGCCCGGCCGCGTCCCATATCATTGAAGGCGGCCTTCCCAGAGAGTGATGAGGGATGCCCAAGCGGCAGGGCTGTCCGGCAACCAGACGAAGCGCTGGCTCCCCCTCTCCCCGCGGGCGGCAGGGCTGTCCGGGGAAAATCACCTTTAAAATCAAGGCGCGGGATCCCCTCTCCCGAGTGGGAGAGGGGTAGGGGTGA
>NZ_LWHQ01000021.1:10695-127794 GCF_001653715.1 Methylobacterium platani | reverse complement strand
CCCACACGGGAGAGGGGAGACGCGCCACAACTTTCCCCGGACAGCCCTGCGCGGGTGGGGAGAGGGCTTTGCTTCCGTTCAGGAAGCACAGCAAGCGGAGGCAAGGCCGGAGCGGGGGTGAGGGGGAGATGCCGGATGAGCCTCCCCCGGAAACACCCCCTCACCCTCGCCCGTCGGGCTCGCTGCTGACCCGACAAGAGGTCAGCAGCCCTCTCCCCGCCCGCGGGGAGAGGAGATTTCCAGCGCCCGTTTTTCCACCCGACCTACCCTGTCGATCCGGCGACGGCTTGCACCGGCAGCGGCGACGGGCCTCCGTGCCTCCCACCGCGGCACGCTGCCCGCCTGCGATACAATCATTGCATAAATTCTGACATGCAACACTCGTTGCATTTGACGCTCCGGAAGGGTACACCCGTCCCATGGAACACGGTCCGCTCACCGATCCGATCGTCGAGGCCTTCGAGGGCCTGGGGCCGCAGCTGAAGACCGCGGCGCGCTTCATCCTCGACCAGCCGAGCGAGGTGGCGCTGCTCTCGATGCGCGAGCAGGCCCGGCGCGCCGGCGTCCAGCCCCACACCATGACCCGTCTCGCCCAGCGCCTGGGCTTTGCCGGCTACGACGACGTCCGGGCGCTCTATGCCGGCGCCGTGCGGGACGGCGCCCTCGGCTTCTCCGGCCGGGCGGACCTGCAGGTCGCCACCCAGAAGGCGAAGGGCGAGCGCGCCGTGGCGCTCGACATCGTCGCCTCGGTCGGCGCGCAGGTGCAGAGGCTGGCCGAGCCCGCCTCACTCGACCGGCTCGTCGCCGCCGCCGACCTCCTCGCCTCGGCCGAGCGGATCTACTGCCTGGGCCTGCGCTCGTGCCATCCGGTCGTCGCGCATTTCGCCTACGTGATGTCCTTCCTCGGCGAGCGGGCGGTGCTGCTCGATGCCGGCGCCGGCACCGGGCTCGACCCGATCCGGGCGGCCTCGTCGAAGGACGTGCTGCTCGCGGCCTCGGTCGCCCCCTACACGCGGGCGACCATCGAGACCGCCCGCTACGCGCACGAGCGCGGCGTGCCGATCGTGGCGGTGACCGACAGCCCGGTCTCGCCGCTGGCGGGCATCGCCCGGGAGACCGTCATGGTCCCGGCCGACAGCCCGTCCTTCTTCCACACCATCGCCCCGGCCCTGGTGGTCGGGGAGATCCTGGCCGCTCTCGTCGCCGGCCGCGGCGGCGAGGCCTCGCTGGCGGCGATCAAGCGCAGCGAGGCGCAGCTCACCGCCTTCGGCATCCACTGGTCGCCCCCGACCGCGAGGACATCGTCATGACCCGCATCCTGCACCGACAGATCAACGCCGACCTGCGGATCGCCTCAGGCGGAAAGGGGGTCGAACTCTTCGACCGGGATGGGCGCGGCTACATCGATGCGTCGGGCGGCGCGGCGGTGTCCTGCCTCGGCCACGGTCACCCCAACGTGATCGCCGCGATGCACGCCCAGGCCGACAGGCTCGCCTACGCCCATACCAGCTTCTTCACCAGCGAGGTCGCCGAAGACCTGGCCGAGCGCCTCGTCGCCGACGCGCCGGCCGGGCTCGACTACGTCTACTTCGTCTCGGGCGGCTCGGAGGCGGTCGAGGCCGCGCTGAAGATGGCCCGGCAATACTTCGTCGAGATCGGGGAGCCGCAGCGGTCGAAGATCATCGCCCGGCGCCAGAGCTACCACGGCAACACGCTGGGCGCCCTGGCGGCGGGCGGCAATGCCTGGCGGCGGGCGCAGTTCCAGCCGCTGCTCGCCGAGACCCACCACATCGATCCCTGCTACGCCTACCGCTACCGCGAGCCCGGCGAGACCGAGGAGGCGTACGGCCTGCGCGCCGCCCAGGCGCTCGAGGACAAGATCCTGGAGCTCGGCCCCGAGACGGTGATGGCCTTCGTCGCCGAGCCGGTCGTCGGCGCGACCGCCGGGGCCGTCCCGGCCGTGCCGGGCTACCTGAAGCGCATCCGCGAGATCTGCGACCGCTACGGCGTGCTGCTGCTGCTCGACGAGGTGATGTGCGGCATGGGCCGCACCGGCACGCTGCATGCCTGCGAGCAGGACGGCGTCGCCCCCGACCTGATGACGGTCGCCAAGGGGCTCGGCGGCGGCTACCAGCCGATCGGCGCGACCTTCCTGTCGGGGCGGATCTACGAGGCCTTCGCCAAGGGCTCGGGCCTGTTCCAGCACGGGCACACCTACATCTGCCACCCGATGGCCTGCGCCGCGGCGCTCGCCGTGCAGGAGGTGATCGCCCGCGACCGGCTGCTCGACAACGTCACGGCGATGGGTGCCCATCTCGCCCGGCGGCTCGGCGAGCGCTTCGGCAACCACCCGCATGTCGGCGACATCCGCGGCCGCGGCCTGTTCATGGGCGTCGAGCTGGTCGAGGACCGGGGCACCAAGGCCACCTTCGATCCGGCGTGGAAGCTCCACGCCCGCATCAAGCGCGAGGCGATGAACCGGGGGCTCGCGGTCTATCCGGCCGGCGGCACCATCGACGGGGTGCGCGGCGACCACATCCTGCTGGCCCCGCCCTTCATCATCGACGCCGCGACCGTCGACACGGTGGTGGAACGCCTCGGCGAGGCGGTCGACGCGGCCATTGCCCAGGCTGCCTGAGTCGGGGCCCGGACATCTTCGCCCGAGACACGCCGCCCCCAGGCGGCGTGAGATCAAGATCCGCAGCGGGTCGGCCCTGACCCAACCCTAGGACAATCGACGATGCGAAGCCTGAAACAAGCGGCTGCGGCCGCAACGATGACGCTCGCCCTGATGGTGGGGGCCCGCGCCGACGACCTCACCGGCACGCTGAAGAAGGTGAAGGAGACCGACACGATCACCCTCGGCTACCGGGAGACCTCGGTGCCGTTCTCCTATCTCGACGGCAACCAGAAGCCGATCGGGTTCTCGATCGACCTGTGCGGCCAGGTCGTGGAGGCCGTGAAGAAGAAGCTCGGCATGCCCGACCTGAAGGTGGCCTACAACCCGGTCAACTCGGCGACCCGCCTGCCCCTCGTCGCCAACGGCACCGTCGACCTCGAATGCGGCTCGACGGCCAACCAGCTCGCCCGCCAGAAGCAGGTGGCGTTCTCGGTCTCGACCTTCGTCGCGCAGTTCAAGTGGCTCACCCGCACCGACAGCGGCATCGCCGCCCCGGACGACCTCAAGGGCAAGACCGTCGCCGTCACCTCCGGGACCAACACCTCGCAATTCCTGAACAAGCTCAACCAGGAAGAGGGGCTGAAGCTCACGATCTCGCAGGGCAAGGACCACGCCGAGAGCTTCCTGCTCGTCGATACAGGCCGTGCTTCGGCGTTCATGGAAGACGACATCCTGCTCGCCGGCCTGAAGGCGAACGCCAAGGACCCGTCGCGCTTCAAGATCCTCGACAAGTCGTACTCGGCCGACCCCTACGCGCTGATGTTCCGCCGCGACGATCCGGCGTTCAAGGCGCTGGTCGACGACACCCTGGTCGGGCTGATGAAATCGGGTGCTTTCGCCAAGCTCTACGCCAAGTGGTTCGAGTCGCCGATCCCGCCGCGTGAGCTCAACCTCGACTTCCCGATGTCGGAGAAGCTCAAGGAATTGATCAAGTCTCCGTCCGACAAGGCGAATTCCTGATCGCGCTTCGCCAACGGCCGCCCCCTGGCGGCCGTCCCCGTCCGGCAGCCGATCTCCGGATGATACGTCGCTCGTGAGGATCCATCGATGAGTTGGCAGCCTGTGACGCTCTCCGGTCAGCATGTCGAACTCGTGCCCTTGTCGCGCGAGCACCGCGGAGCCCTCGCCGAAGCCGCGTCGGACGGCGAGCTCTGGCGCCTCTGGTACACGAGCATCCCGACGCCGGACGGGATGGCGGCCGAGATCGACCGCCGTCTCGCCCTTCAAGCCGCGGGCTCCATGGTTCCCTTTACCGTCCTGGACAGACCGGGCGGCTCGCCCGTCGGCATGACGACATACATGAACATCGACGCTGCAGGGCCACGTATCGAAATTGGCTCGACGTGGTACGCCGCGCGCGTCCAGCGCACCTTGCTCAACACGGAAGCAAAGCTTCTGCTGCTGACTCACGCCTTCGATCGCTTCGATTGTCTCGCGGTCGAGCTTCGTACGCACTTCATGAATCATGCGAGCCGGCGCGCCATCGAACGCCTCGGCGCCAAGCTGGACGGCGTATTGCGGTGCCACCAACGCATGAGGGATGGCACGCTCCGCGATACGTGCGTCTACAGCATTACGGCACCCGAGTGGCCCACCGTCCGCTCCCACCTGGATTGGCAGCTCAAGAAGCCACGGTGAGCATAATGGCCCGACGTGGGACGCGGCGCGCATCCAGCGTCCGCTGCCCACGAGGCTCCGCATCGCCTTCGCCGGCTTCACGCTCGAGTCGGCCGGCCGCGTGCGGGGCGCTCTCGACTTCGATCGCGCGGTCACGCGCTATCGAAGCGTCACCGGCATCCGGGCCGACCGAGCGCCCACGCTCCATGCCAATCCGCCGACACCCTCGTTCCTGCGAGACATCCGATGACGACCTCTCCCTGCCCGCCGATCAGCGATGCCGAATGGCCCGAGGCCATTGCCGAGATGAAGACCGGCTTCGCCGGCGCGCTCAACGTCTACCGGACGATGGCGCATCATCCGGCGCTGCTGAAAGCCTGGGCGCCCTTGCGTCAGCACGTCGTCAAGGACACCGCACTCGGGCCAGTGCGCTCCGAGGTTGTGATCCTGCGCGCGGCGCACCGGATCGGCTCTCCCTACGAATGGGCGCATCATGTCAGCCGTGCGCGCGTGCTCGGCATGAGCGACACCCGCATCGCCGCTTTGCAGGGCGAGCCGGAGGGCGAAGACGGGCTGATCGTACGGGCGGTCGATGCGCTCTTCGATGAGAAGCGCCTGTCGCTCGCGCTCGAAGCCGAGCTCGCCGCTGCGATCGGGCGGACGGGGGTGTTTGATCTCGTTGCGACGGTCGGCTTCTATTCGGTGCTCGGCTACATGCTGATGACCTACGAGACGCCGATCGACGAGATGATCGCCGCCGAGATGGCGGAACGGCCGCTCGCAGCAATCCCCTGATCATCGGGTGCAAGACGTTCACCCCTCCCTCACCCGCGATCGGCGCTTCCGTCAAACGGAAACCGCCGGCCACGGGCAGGCAGAGCCAGGTGCTCGGCGGGCAACGATTCCCCCGAACCCCTCGGGGGCGACCTGGCGGGCTTTTCGTGACCGCCAGTCTGTCGAAACGTGGCGGGATTGCCTGCAACACGGGTGCAGGTTCTACGACGGGTTATGGCGGCGGCGCGGGCTGCACCACGCAACACGGTCGCGACACGAAAACGAACTCGGCGGGAGCATGCGGGGCGGGCTTCGCCTCCGGTGCGGAGGCGGGCTGCGGCCCGTCCCGAGGCCTTGAGCGCGTCATGACCAAGCCCCCCATCGGACTCGGCCACGAGGCCTCGCCGGCGACCAGGCGGCTGCGAACCGCGGCTGCGATACCTCCGGAGGCTTTCGCAGAACGGGCTCGGAGCGGGATCGTGCCCGGCCCGATGCCCGGCGTGGAACCGCGATGTCGTCGATCGGGCCCTGAACCGGCCGTCGTGCCTGCTCGCTCCTGGGGCTGCCGGGCAGTCGTGGGAGGAATGGGCGGCCCAGGATACGGGTCAGGTCCAGGAGGGCCATCGGGGCGAGGTGTTGCTCGGCCTGACGCGCGACAGCGTGCTTCCGGAACGCGCCGGGCTACGACCACCCGGAACTTCCTGGACGCGGTGGCCTGCCGCCGCGCTCGCCTTCGACCGGATTCGGATCGGTCGCGCCTGGATCCGACCTGATGCCGTCGTTCCGGTCCGGCGGGTGTCTCACACAAGTCACAGATGCATCGGTCGACGTCGCGCCCGCTTCGGCGATGGAGGCAGCGCATTGACATTGCAACCATTGATTGCAGTACAAGGAGTGGACCACGTCTCACAGGGAACATGATGATGGCATCGGCCGCAATGAGATCCGATCTCCGCGCGATTGACGATCTCACGCTTCAGCTCAGCATGATCACCGCCGATATGCTCTGCGGCCGCTTCTCGGGAGTGGGGGCGCCGCCTCAGGTCGGGATCCGCTGCGACGGCCGGCATTGGGCGAGCGTCCCGGTGACGACGGACGATACCGGGGCGCACTTCACCTGCCAGCTCCCCCCGGCTGCCTGGCCGCAGAGCACGAAGGTCGAAATCCGCAGCGTCTCGGGAGAGGACCTGTACGGCTCCTTCACGGCTCCGACGCGCAAGCCGATCACGAACCTGCATGGCCTCGGTGCCATCGACGTGTTGAAGCACCACCCGCTTCCGTTCTCCGCCGTCCCGTACATGAGCTTCGACGGCGCCCGCCTCGTCGTCACCGGCGAGCATCTCCCGCCGGCCGGCGACCCCGGTGCCCTGACGGTCGTGTTCGGGCCGGGAGTCGCGTACGAGTTCAAGTATCCCCTGCCGTCCATGGCGTTCGGCAACCACTTCTGGTACTGGCCGAACGCCCATCTCTCGGCCTTCCAGCTGATCATCGATCTGCCCGCCTGCGCGCCCGGCTCGGATCCGTTCCGGTTCCGCTTCGAGTACAGCAACGGCAATCCCCTCGACCCGACGGCGTTGCAGGTCGGCGACGTCCTGGGGCGCCAGGTCTTCATCCCGCCGCGGCTGGACGCCGGCATCGGCCTGCCCCGCGACAACACCCAGCTCACCCGGGTGCAGACCTGGTCCTCCGACCAGAGCGTCACCGTCACGGGCTACAACGCCTTCCGGGCCATCGAGGCGCTGCTCGCCCGCCACGGCGTGACGCACGGGCCGGAGGTGACGATACTCGATTGGGGCTGCGGCCACGGACGGGTGACGCGCCATTTCCTGCAGAACTGGCCGCAGGCGCGGATTCACGGCACCGACATCGACGGCGAGAACATCGCCTGGTGCCAGCGCAACCTGACGGCCGGCAGCTTCGCGACCGCCCCCCTGGTTCCACCGACGGAGTACCCGGCGGCCAGCCTCGACGGGGTCTTCGGCATCTCGGTGATGACGCATCTCACCGCCGAGGTGCAGGCCGCCTGGCTCGACGAGTTCGCCCGGCTGCTCAAGCCCGAGGGCATCGCCCTCATCACCTTCGGCGGCAAGGGCGCGGCGGCCTGGTCGACCGTCTTCCGCGGACGGGACTGGTGGGAGCGCTGGCTCGAGACCGAGTTCGACGATCACCAGCTCGACGCCGCCCTCGACGGCAAGATCGCCGACAAGACATATTACCGGCATACGGCCCAGACGGCGGAGTACACGCAAGGATTTTGGTCGAAGCATCTCGAAATCCTCGAGATCATCCCCGACTACATCGGCAACCTCGACGTCGCCGTGATGCGCAAGCGCAGGCAGTCATGACCTGAGAGCCTGTGCGATTTCCGGGTTCGGTCGATCTGGCGCACGTATCGACAACGTTCCGGGTGATCCCGGGGCTCGCCGAAGGCGTGAAGCCGGGATCCATAGCCGCTGACGCTGGAGGATCGGGCGGCCGTCGGTCCGCTTCATCCTGGAAGGCCGGCGGTTATGGATCCGGATTCCGCTGCGCGGCCCCGGGATGACGACGGTGAGCGTTCATCCTGTCGAGCAAGTCGAACCGGCTCCGATATCCCGTCACCTTCGAGCGGAGCGCTTCGACGGTGACGGGCGAGCCGGCAGGCTCTCCATTTCCTGGCACCGATCCGCCGGGCGCCTTCGCATCGACGTGTCGATGGATCAGCGCGAGAGTACGATACGAACTTTGCCTGATTGCTTCGCGATGCGGATCTCGGCGTCGCTCGGGCGCATGAAGCTTACGGCTCCACGGCGCGGGCAGTCGGGCTGCGGATCGTCCGCACGCCCGCAGGCGGCAGATCCTCGGCGGGGGCAAGCAGGCGGTGCTGGTGCAACGCCCGGCAGCCCGATCGGTGGTTCGCGACAAGCCGCGCCGGAGCCGGCCGCCCCCGATCACCCGCCCATGCGGGCGATGCTGGCCTTCAGGTCGGGCGAGAGGGGAAGGTTCGGGGTGCGGCCCGTGGCGGGATCGGGGGTCAGGAACCAGGCGTCGTAGATCTCCTTCCACCGGCCGCTCGCGGCGGCGGCCCGCAGCCCCGCATTCACGGCCTGGACGAAGGCGTCGTCGCCCAGCGGAAGCATGATGCCGTAGGCTTCCGTCGCGCCGAGCGTGTCCTCGGACATGGCGAGATCATCCGACCTGCCCCAACCCGCCATCACGCCGGCCAGCAGCACGTCATCCATCACGTAGGCGGCGGCGCGCTCCGTTTTCACGGCGGCGAAAGCCTCGGCATCCTCCCGGCAGAGCAGAATCGCGATGTTGAGCTTGCGCCGTCGGTTGGCCGCGTTCAATTCCCCGGTTTCGCTGGTGCCGGCCAGCGACGCCACGGTGCGCCCGGCGAGGTCCGCGAAGGTCTTGTAGCCGTTCCGCCGCAGCGCCACGAAGCGGGTGGCGGTGAAGAAGATCGGTGCGCTGAAGCTCACCTGCCGCTGCCGTTCCGCCGTGATGGTGGTCGCGGCGCATTCCATGTCCATGCGCCCCTCGCGCATCATCGCGAACCGGGCCGCCAGAGGAATGGGGATGAACTCGACATCGAGCCGGTCGATGCCGAGCTCGCGCCGGAGACCGTCGACCACCTGTCGGCAGAGATCGATCACGTAGCCCACGGGCCTGCCGTCGAGCAGGTCCGAGTACGGCGGGTAGCCGGCCCGGAACCCGATCGTGATCCGCTTGGCGGCCGCGATCGTCTGCAGCGCGGAGGGACCGTCGCCGGCCGTCGACGGCCCGGCCCAGCAGGTCGCTGCAACCACCGGCGCGATCATCGCCATCCAGGACCGCAGCCCGCGCAGGCAGCGTCCGCGCCCGTGTCGCATCGTCCCGTTCTCCATGGTCGTCGCGCCCGTCACGTGCCGCCGCCGGCCGACCCCACGGCCGTCCCATCGCTCCCGGCCCGCATCGTCATGCCCGGCCGGTACAGCGCGTAGCGGCCGCGCCCCTCGTTCTTGGCGACGTAGAGGGCGAGATCGGCGCGCCGGAGGAGAACGCTGCGCTCCGCGCCGTCGTCCGGCACGCCGGAGATCCCGATGCTGACGCCGATGCTCACCGGCGTGCCGCCATAGGCGAAGGGGCGGGCCATCGCCGCCACGATCGCCTGGGCGAGGCCCTGGGCGCGCTGGAGGGCGTTGGCCCCGCCGACGCGCTGGAGCAGCGCGAACTCGTCGCCGCCCAGCCTGGCCAGCACATCGTCGGGCGACAGAAGCGGCGCGATGCGCCGGCCCACCTCCACCAGCACCGCATCGCCCGCCGCATGCCCCAGGGTGTCGTTGACCTCCTTGAAGCGATCGAGGTCCAGCAGCATCAAGGTGCAGGCGGCGGTGCCGGCCGCCATCCGTTCCAGCGCCGCATCGAGCAGCGTGGTGAAGTGCGCCCGGTTGGGCAGCCCGGTCAGGCTGTCGTGATGGGCGCGATGCTCCATCACGGCCGCATGCTCGCCGATCCGGCGCAGCAGGCCGCGCTCCACCACCGCGCAGCGCAGCGTCTCGATGGCGACGGCGAGCTGGCCCAATTCGTCGGTTCGCTCCTGGTACGGAATCCGCACGTCGGTGTCGTTGTCGGCCAGGGCGGTGAGCGTGCCGGTCAAGGCCGGGATCGGCCGGAAGGCGCGGCGCAGGGCGACCGCGGCCACCAGGGCCGACGCGGCCAGGGTCACCATCATCAGCAGCGCCAGGGTCCGGAGCGCCTGGTTGCGGGCCGCCAGCAGCGCGTCGGCCGAGCCGACGCTGGCCACCAGCCCGCCCCTGAGCCGTCCGTCCCCGGACAGGATCGGCATGAACCCCGCGAAATGGGTCGCGGACCCGACCGTGACCCAACCGGTGAACAGGTGCCCGGGTGTCTGGTCGTCGCTGTCGGGAAAGGTGACGCGCAGGCCGGAGCCCTGGCCCTGGCTGTCGCTGAGGCTGGTGAGCCTGCCGGCCTCGTCCGCCGTCACCAGCCACACGTCCTGCCCGGTCTGCGCCGACGCGAGGGCCAGCACGTCCGCCGGCATGAAGCCGGTGGCGATGGTCGACTGGTCGTCTCCCACCGGGCGGCCCGCCTCGATCCAGCTCACGCGCCCGTCGCGATCGATGTGGACGGAGACGAAGGTGTAGATGCCGCGCAGGGCGGTGCTGGCCACCTGCGCGTAGAGGCCGGCATCGTGCTCCCATTGCCGGGATTGGCCGCGTGCCATGATGAACAGCCCCGTGCCCGACCCCAGCGCGTAAGCCAGCATCACGGCGGCCAGCACGAAGACGGTCATCCTGCCCAGCAGCGATCGCGTCCAGGACAGGCCTCGTGCGGTGATGTGACGGCTCAGTCGCGGCAAGATGAGCACCTCCACCGCCAGCCTCGCACGGCAAGCACTTACCATCGCTTAAAGGCCATCGTTGCCCCCCTGAAATCGCTAGTTTTTTCTTAATCTGCAGATGCGCGAGAACGGAGCTGCAGAAGACGGGCCCGTCGCAAGCCGTCTGCGGTGACGCTTCGATAGCAACGTCGTTCGATCTTGCCGCGTCGCGCCCGCCGGCCGAGACCGGGAGGGACCGCCGGCCGGGGGTGGGCGGGGCGGGGTCGATCCCGGGCGGGCTCCCGAGCTGCGGCCCGCCCGATCCGGCCGCGCCACCGTGGCCGGGGCGCACTACCCCGGAGGGATGCGGGCCGGGTACACCACCGCCATGCTCAGCGTCCTCAAGCACGTCCTGATCGAGTACGGCCCCGGCCGCGAGGCGCACATCGATGCGGCCGCGCGCGCCATCCTGGAGGTCTTCCCCGAAGCCTCGCTCGAGGTGGCCCAGGGCCTGCTCGACGACGACCTCCTGATCGAGGCGCGGATCCCGCTGCGCCGCGCGAACGAGTGGCCGGCAGTGAGCCGTCGCGCGCACGCCCTGCAATTCGACACCCTGGCCGCCTGACGACCCGCCTCCGGGCGGCGCGCGCCCGAGCGCCCGAGCGCGGCTGCGCCGCCGGGCGGCGCGGACGCCCCGCTTGGCGCGAGAATGGCCCGGGAGGCCGGCGTCCCGGCGCCCGCTCCGCGGGGAAACCACCGGGCGGCGGGAGCGCTTGACCGCAGCGCCAACCCATGGCTTGTGGGGGCGACTGGCGTCAGACTCCGTAGCTCAGCTGGATAGAGCAGCCGCCTTCTAAGCGGGTGGCGGAAGGAACGGCCAAGCGCTCCTCCCCTCTGCAGAGCAGTCGCCGCGACCGCGCGCCGAACCTTCCGGTAGCAAACCCGTAGCATACCGGCAGATGGCTCCGAACGCGCCGCTTGAGGCGGCGTGACGCCTGCGCGACGGCGCCGAGCTCGCTACGGCGGGATGGGGCTATCCGGCCGAGCCGCCGCGGCGTCCCCGCGTCTGACGAACCGGCGCGGTCGCGCGGCTGCGCTCCTCGGCGACCAGGCGCACCAAGGGCTCGGGCGTATCGTCCTTCACCTGGACTCGCCGAAGCACCCGCGACAGGCGTGCGTCGAGGTCCGCCGCCTTGACCTGCGCCTCCGCAATGGCCCCCGGGCGCCCCGGCGGCGATGCGGCCGCCTCGGCGCGCAGCATCTCCATGTAGCCGGCGTGGGCGTCGCGGAGGCGCAGCGCCTCCATGACCCGGCCCGCCAGCCTCATGTCGTCTCGGTCCATCCCCGCCATCGCGCGCCCTCCGCCACCGTCCCGGGGATGGCGGGCGCGGGGTTACGGCCGCATTTCCGGACACCGGCGCGTTGCCGCCGTCCACAGGGATGGCGGCTGGTGGCTTTCGAGGACCGGTGGGACGATTCCATCGTCACCCGGGAGAGCCCCCCCATGCGCTACGACGACGACCGCGACGACGACGAGCAGGACCCCTTCATCCGCGATAGGCTGGAGGAGATCTACGCCGATCAGGACGACACGCCCCTCCCGGAGCCCGACGACGAGCCCGGGCAGGACCTCGTGCCCCCGGCCGAGCCCGAGATGGCCATGGCGCTGCCCGAGGAAGGTCTGGAGGAGCCCGTGCTCACCGGCGCCGCCGCGGCGGCCGCGGCCCGCCGGCAGGACGCCGCCCGGAAGCGGATCGAGCGCGCCGCCCGCCGCCGCCAGGGCGTCCCGGACACGCGCACGGTCGACAGCGCCGTCGCATGGGCACTTGCCCGTGTGCTGCGCGAGGCGGGCGTCCCCGAACTCGTCCGGCGCGCCGGGACCGTGGAGGGGCTCACCGTCGAACTAGCGCCGATCCTCCGCTACGCCATGGAGGCCCTGCGGGCGCGGGGGGTGCCGTCCGAGATGCGGCGCACCGTCATCGCCGGGAAGCTGCTCCCGGGGCCGACGCGCCGGGCCGGCTGAGGCGGCGGCGACCCGGACGGCGTCCAGCCAAGTATCCGTTTCAATGAGGCATGGTAACGGGGCGCTCCTTTCCGAAGGGGCGCCCTTTCTGTTGGCGTGTCCGGCTGAGGGGGAACGCCCAGGACTTCCTTTACTATACCCACACGAAGGCGCCCGGCGACTCTTGGCACCGATTCGGCGAGCTGCGATCTCAGGTGGACACGCACCGGAGGAGGCCGCCCTGACGTACCATCGCTCTGCTCACGAGGTCGGCACCGCCTTCGAGACCGCCGCCTACGGCATCGCCGGCGCCATCGGATCCGCCCTCATCGCCGGCCGGGCCGCCCGCGCCGAGCGGGATGCCGAGACCGCGGATGCCTGGCTCGCCGTCGCCGCCCGGGTCCGCGCCGGACGCATCGCGGCCGCCCGGGCCAGGCAGGCGGACGCCGCCCGCGCTGATGCCGCCCGACGCGCAGAAGACGAGCAGCGCCTCCGCATCCTCATGCTCCGGGCGCGTGCCACCGCGGCATGAGCGCAGGTCATCGTGGCATCACGGGATGCTACGGCGTGTGCTGGCGGAAAGAGTCAAGGCGGATAAGCAAGACAGAAGGCGTTATCCACAAATAAATGAGCCCGCCACGGGAGGCCGTGGCGGGCTTGCTCGCGTTGGGGCCGTCCGATCAGGCGATGGCGAAGGCCGGTGCCAGCCGGTGGGACGCCTCTCGGCGCCCGCGCTGGGGCTCGGCGTCCGGACGCGCCCGGGGCGTCGCCTTCGCGCCGAGGCGCTCCATCTCCTCCTTCCGCCACTCCGCCATCGTGAGCGGCTTCGGCAGCGCGGCGAGCGGCCGGTCGCCGAGAAGGTGCGCCCCGACGTGGCGGTGCTCCATCGACGCCAGCCGGAGGGCCTGCGCTGGCGTCAGCGTGTCGAGGTAGCGCCGCGCCGCGTCGTCGAGGCAGGCCGTCGCGGCGGGGGGCTGCCCCGGGAGCGGGGCCAGATGGGCGACGGCGGCGCGCCCCCATGCCTCGTGGACGGCGGCCGGCGTGGCGGCGGGCTTCGCCTGAGGCGCGGCCTGTTCCTGCGCGGCGGCCTCGATCTCGGCCATGGCTTCCGCCTGAGCGGCCGCGACGGCCGGCGGCGCGCCGGTGACGGCCCGGGCGACCCAGCGGGCCCCATCCCAGATAAGCCGGGGGACTGCTGCCATGGCCGCGAGGGCGGCTTTCATGACGGCGGCGAAGAAGCGCATCAGGCGCACGGGTTCCTCCTTCGGAAGCGACCCCACCACGATGCGCCCCCGGGACGAAAGCCACACCCGCCCCCGGCGCGGAGGGGGCCTTGTGCCCGGCATAGCGAATCGTACCATCCACCTTATGCGGTCGGCCGTGCCGACCGCCCATCAGCCGCAAGGGAGACCTCGGCATGCGCACCAAGTCCGGCATCGCTTTCGCCTGCCCCATCCGCCCCCTCGACCTCGCCGACCGCGAGCGTCTCGCCGACGAGCTTCACGCCGCAGGGCGCCCATCCATCGTTTACGTCCGCTGCATCACGGACGACCGCTACGATCCCGAGGCCATCCGCCCGGAGCTCGACCTCATCGTCGAGACTAACAGCATCACCCGGGCGCGCTCCGTGTGGTCCAACTGGTCGCTATCGCAGGGCGTCGATGGCCGGTACCGCGTCCAGGTGCTCTGCCCGAACTCCCTCCCGGCCGGGAAGACGCGGCGCAAGCGGGAGGACGGCTACGACGCCGACGTCGACCTGGACATGCTCCAGCTTGAGCGGGACCTGGCGGCCCTCGACGCCGACGACCGCGCCCTCGGCCTGGCCATCTGAGGGAGGCGACGGTGAACGACAACAACCCCTTCTTCAGCTACCCGGTCGGCGCCCGCCGCGCTGCCCTGAGCGCGCTGCCCGCCATCCAGATCCTCAAGAGCGCTCGCACCGAGGCGGACGCCAAGCGCGCCGCAGCCTCCATCGCCGCAGCCTGCACCCGGCAGCGGCCGGCGTGGTACCGCGAGGATCGGCCCGGCGACAGGTACCTCGGAACCCTCGCGAGCGGCGAGGTCCTGGCGTGGGCCTGCGGCGTCACTCCGGACGAGCCGCTGGAGCTCATGGCCTGGGTGGACGAGTGGCAGGGCGCCTGTGTGTGGAGACCCGAGGCGTGACGCCCGATCTGCTCGCGGTCGCCGGCGAGGCGCTGTTCGGTTCCGAGTGGCGCCGCGCCCTGGCGGCCGCCCTCGGCGTCGATCCGCGTCTCGTCCAACGGTGGGCCGGCGGGCAGAGGGAGATCCCGGGCACGGTCGCCCCGGCGCTGCTCGCGCTGCTCGGGCGAGAGGCGTCCGGGCTGGAGGGGCGGGCCCTGGCCATGCGCCGGGCGGCCGCCGCCATCGCGGAAGCGGAATAGCGAAGGGCCCCGGGACGCTCCCCGGGGCCCTTCTCGTTTCAGGCCTCCTCGGCTTCCCGCTCGGCCTTCGCGGCTTCCTCCGCGATCCGACGCTCCTCGTCGGTCTCGGGCGTCTCCGCCATGCGCTCGCGGATCTCGGCCAAGCTGACCGGGCGGTAGCCCCAGGCGTCCACGCCGACGTCGAGGGAGCGGGACGTGCCCGGCAGCTTGCCGTGCGAGTGCCCGTAAAGGTGCAGCGCGCCGCGCCACGACCCGTTCCAGGTCCGGAGGGCATAGTGGCAAAGGACGAGGCGAACCTGGTCAACGTGGATAGTCCGCAGGTCCGCTGGCTCGCTCGCCCACCCCAGCGACAGGTGACGTTCCTTGTCGTGGTTGCCGATGATCAAGTGCTTCCGCCCGTTCAACCGTGCGAACACCTCCCGGCACCGGTCGGCGCTGGAGTTCATCGCGAAGTCACCCAAGAAGAAGACGTCGTGCCCCGGCCGGACGCGCGAGTTCCAGGCGTGGATCAGGTCGTCGTCGTGGCGGGCGATGTCATCCCAGGGGCGGTTCTCCATCTTGAGGACGCCGCGGTGCCCGAAATGGGCATCGGCCGAGAACCAGGTGGTCGAACCGTTGAACGTCGAGTGCTTGGTCTTCATGAAGGCAGCCTCCTTGGAAGGGGGGCTGCGCGCATGGCGTCACGCCCCCGGGGGTGTCGGGCTCGTCGGTTTGGGGGCGGCGAGTATTCGTTTCACGGCGGGCCTCGTTGGGCGGTGCGTGGAGATGGGATCGCAGCTCACGCCTGGGGCGGCAAGCGCCTGTTCGGGGCGGAGCTAGGTTATCCCTGGGCGGTTCGCCTAGACCTTTAGATCCGGCCGTTCCAGTCGGTCCTCATGGCGCCCTCTCCCGCACCCGGTCGCCAAGCCCATGCTGGTCGGCCATCGCGATCAGCCGGGCCTTCTCGCGGGGCACGTAGTCCGGCTGCAGGTACTCCGGAACCGGCGCGGCCGGCCGGGACGGGAAGTACAGCGGCGCCGTCTCCGCCAGGATGGATGGCCCGGCGTCGCGGTGAGCCTGCATGGCGGTGATGGCGCGCTCCGTGGCGGCGCGGACGCGGGCGACGTCAGCCATGGAAGCTTCCCTGCCCCGGCCAAGCCCACGTGACCGGCTCGTGGTAGATCCGCACCAGGGCGGCCCTCGCCTCGCTGACGCGCCCGCGGTTCCGGCGCCGGGCCCGGCGGGACATGGGCTTGCCGATTGCCGGCCGGGCCATCTTGGCCGCCTCGATGTCGACCAGCACGTTGGCCAAGGCGTTCCGGGTCGGGCGGAGGTAGCCGCGCTCGAAGTCGGTTCGCCATGCCTCCATCTCACGTCGATGGCGCTCGCGTTCCGCGCCGACGATGCTCGCGTAGAGGGACTCCCCGCGGCTCAGGTCCTCAGCCTCAGCCTCGCAGGGCGGGCTGACGTCCCGGCCGGGGTTCGGGCTTGCCGGATTTACGGCAAGAGCCTCGGAGGCCGCCTTGGCCTGGCGGACGATGTGGTCGATCCACTCCCTGGCGCCGTTCCGCTTAAGCGTTACCGTCACCGGCTGGCCGCCGGGGCCGTTGAGTTCGAACGCCTCCCTTATGCCGCCCGCCGCAGGTCGTTGAGGTCGTAGCGCCGCAGGGTGACGTAGTCCTGGTCGTCCTCGGCCAGCACCTTCGTGTCGTCGACGAGCTCGACCTCCCACGCCTTGATGGCGGCCTCGACCGCCTCGACGTCGCTCATCTCCCTGAGCTTGGCGAGGCGATCCGCCTCCGTCCTGGCGCGGGTCGCCCGCATCTCCTCGACGACCTCGGCCAAGAGCGTCGCCTCGTGCTCGTCGAGGGCGGAGACTGCCTTCGCGAGTTCCGTCACCTTCCCTACGTCCATGGCCATCCCCCGGGTCCCTGCAACGATTCTACAGGGATGCGTCGATTCGGGGAGGGACGCGCCGCAGAGGTTAACGAGGTCGCAGAAACGCGCTTCGGAATGTCGTCTGTAGAGGACACCGAAATCCGAGCCCTCTCGGGACCCAAAAACGGGTGTCCTCTACAGACGACATTTTCGGGCGTCGCGGGCCGGCCATTCGTTAACGCGGAGGGCGCCGCCAAGTCGGTCGGGAACTCCTAAACGAGTTAGTCCGGGCCCCGGCCGGCCAACTAACTCGGATCGCAGTTCCGGGCTGCCCGCATTCGACCAGTCCCGTTAACCACGCCGGCCGCGCCTCGTGCTATCCGGGGCGGCATGGAGATCGTGCTCAAACACATGGAACCGGAGCGCTGGCCCCGGCCGGAGGGCTGGACGGTCGTCGGCCGCGTCGGGAACCTGGCGCTCGCCTACGACGCCGAGCGACGTGCGCACCTTATCGGCGAGGGCGAGCCGACGCAGCTCGACCGTGACGCCGTCAACGCCGCCTTGGCGCCGGCCATCGACCACGCCGCGACCCGGCTTTGGCCGGGCGGGTGGACGTACGCGGTCGAGGCGATCTTCGGGATCAAGCGGCGGAACCTGGCCGCCGAGCGCCTCGCCCGGCAGGGCCTGCCGCCGAGCGTCCTGCACGTCCTGGCGAAAGCGACTTCTTCGCCTGACGCGGAGGTGCTCGGGGGACTGATCCTCGCCATGGCGCGCTACGCCGATGCCTGTCCGGGAACCGCGAACCTCAACGAGGGCCTGGCCGAAGCCATGGACGCGGCGGAGCGCGCCGCGGGCGTCATCCGCGCGGCGCGTGCCGGAAAGCCGGCATGGCCACATCGCCTTAAGGAATGGTTAGGAGATCCGGACTAGGGTTGTTCCTCACGTCGGCGGCATGGGCCTTACCGGCGAGGAGAGTGAAATCCGATGTCCGACGCCCTTGACGGGGCGGAGGCCTTCAGCGCGCACGCGATCATGCGTGGCGTCTGCCCGGCCCCGACCCGCGCCGACCCCCATCCCTTCGAACCATTCGTCCAATACGTGCTGGCGCGCTTTCCGCGCAGCCCGCGTCGCGACGCCCCTTCGGCGGATCTGAACTGGGACGAGGCCCTGCCCGAGCTCGTCGGTTCGGCCTGCACGACCGTCTACGACCTGGTGCAGGCGCCCAAGAGCCGCGCCGCAGCGGCCGCCCGCATCGCCCATACCAGGGTCATCCATCTCCGCCCGCTGCTCGCCGCCCGCGTCGAGGCGCTGGAGGCCGGTCCCTTCCTGATGGACGCCATCGACGACGAGCCGGCGGTCGATAGCGAGCGGGCGGTCCTCGAATGCGTACGCCTCGCCCAGGGCATCGACGTCTCCCTCGTCGGCATCGGCGACCGCGCCGCCTTCGACCGGCTCGCGGGCGTCGCCGAGTTCTGTCTCATGCACCGGGTCGACGGGTACCTGCCGTTCGCCGTCGGCGCCCGGGCACTCCTCGCTTCGACGGAGGGCCTGGGCGTCTGGCGTCCCGGGGCGCCCCCGCTGCCGCTCATCCGGCGCGCCCTGGAGATGGGCGCGGACATCCTGGCCCGGCAGTCCCGCGCCCGGGAGGCTGCCACGCTGCGCGATACGCAGGGTGGCAGCGACCCGACGGACGGCGACCGCGCCGGCATCGTCCGGCATCAGCCCGCCAGGCCGAAGCCGGTCCCCGCGGCGCCGGCGCCCAAGGCCGTCCCGCCTGCCGAGCCGGAGGCCGCGCCCGATCCCGGTCTCTCTCTCGTCGTGGTCCCGGCGCTCACGCACTTGCCGCAGCCCAGCCTGATGGCGCGGGATCGTGGCGACAGCCCTCGGGCGCTATGCGAGCCCGTCGCCGAGAAGGCCCTGCCTCTGGTGGCGGCGCCGGACCCGGCCACCGTCGCCGCGACGCTGAACGCGACTTTCCCGTGGGCGCGGGAGGTCACGGAGCAGTACGCCGGCGACCTCGTCGGTGCCCCTTATGCCATGCTGCGCCCGCGCATCCTGGTCGGCGGCATGGGAGGCGGCAAGACGAGCTACGCCAGGGCGCTTCTACGCGCGGTTGGCCTGCCCGAGGTGCTGTACGGCGCGGCCGGCGTCATGGATGGGGGTACTTGGTCAGGCACGTCGCGCCAATGGGGATCCTGGCGACTGTCGGTGCCGGCGCAGGGCATCCTACGCCACCGGCTGGCGTCCCTCGGTGTCGTCGTCGATGAGATCGACAAGGGGGGGCCATCGCGTAGGTGGGGACGGCTCGACGAGACGCTTTTGCCGTACCTGGAACGGGCCTCAACCGCGCGGGCGATCTTGGACCCCGCGCTTGAGGTGCCCCTGGATCTCAGCGGCATCTCCTACGTCCTGACGGCGAACCGCCTCGACGGGCTCTCGGGTCCGCTGCTCGACCGGGCTCCCCCGGTCGCGTGGCCGATGCCGCGCCGCGAGGACGTGCCCGTCGCGGCCGCCGCCATCCTCGACGAGATCCGGCGCGAGCGCGGCCTCGACGAGACCTGGTGCCCCGCGCTGGATGGGAACGAGCTCGATGCCCTGACGGCCTGGCGCGGGGGCTCCCTGCGGCCGCTCCGTCGCATGGTCGAGACCGTGGTCGCCTCGCGCGAGCATCTCGCTCGCCTGATGCCGAACTAAGGAGGCCGCCATGCGCGAGAACGACCTGCTGGGCGCCGTCCGGGAACGCATCCGGCTGGCCTGGCAGCACCGCCTCGCCAGTGGCCCCGTGCTCGTCGGCGCCGCGCTGCACGTCGACGAGCTCCTCGCCCGCCGGCATGACGGCGCCGAACCCGAGGAGCTCCTCCTCGCGGAGGCCCTCGCGGTCGAGGTGTGCGCGATGAGCGTGCCCTACCGGCAGCGCCGCGGCTCCACGCAGGAACGGCGGCGTGCCTCTCTGTGAGGTCTACCGGCACACCCGGCGCAGGTGCTGGTCCCTGCGGGAGGGTGGCCGCGTCGTAGCGCACGTCGAGGCGGTCGCCCTCGCCGGCGTCGTCCTCGTCGTCCGCCCCGGGGCACTGGCCCGAGTGCGGAACCGGCGGGTCCGCGAGGTCTGCGCCGTCGCGCGAGGGACTCCCACCGCCGCGCCCCGGCCGCCCGGGGCCCGCCGGCTCCGCTTCGACCCCTACGGCGTCGGCGCCTTCCTCGCCGACGGCCACCCCATCACCGCCGCGGGGCTCGCTTGGTTCGAGGCCGACGGCACAGCCTGGACTTCGGAGGATTGATGATGCGAACCTGTGCCCTCGGCCTCACCTTGCTCGCCGCCGTCCCGGCCGCCGCGGCGGAGGCCGACCGCTTCCCTCAAGCTAGCGACCGCTGGCTCTACGACGTCCACCAGCTGGCGGGGCCGGGCCGGCAGCGCTTCAGCCGCGTCGATGCGGTCCCGGGCTCGTCCGGTTCCTGGCGCGTCACCATCACGTGCGGCACCATCTCGACGCACACGGGGCGCGAGACGACGGAGCTCGCCGCCCGCGGGGAGGCCAGCCGCGGGCGCATGATCGCCATCGGCGGGGGCTGGGACGTCCCGCGGCCGGGCGGGAGCTTCCTCATCGACGAGCGCTCCGAGAGCCGGGAGAGCACGTTCACGGACAAGCGCTGCGCCTCCGGACCAGGCAACATTTCCAGCGGCGACTGACGCGAAACGGCCCGGCTCCCGAGGGGGAACCGGGCCGCTCTGGAACCCACCGACGAGGCCGGTGCAGAGAGCGGCCGCGGCGGCGGACCGCTTGAGCCGGGATCCCAGCTTTGGGGTCGACCGGGACGCGGCGACCGTTGCCGGATTTCCGGCAACCGCCCGGGGAGCGGCGTTGGCGGTGCCGACGGCGACCGCGACGCCGAGGTTGCGCAGGAAGGCGAGCATCAGGCGGCCTCCCCCGAAACCTCGGGCTGCGCGATCAGGCGCGCCCCGGCCGAGATGAGGTTCACGGCACCGTAGGCGACCGCGAACCAGACCGGGTTGACCGGGGGCGCGCCGGCGAGGACCGACATGCCGATGCCGACCGCGGAGGCGACCGCGGCGACGGCGTTGAGCTGGAACGACCAGCTATGCCGGGCGACGGCCTTGGCGTTCGCGACGGGATTGAGCTTGGGCTTGCGCACGGTCAGGACCTCCGACGGCGGCGGAGGAGCGCGCCGTGCTCGTTGAGCGCCCGGGTCAGGTCGGTGCCCGTCGCGATGATGGTGAAGCCGAGCTGCCGGTCGCTCTCGGACAGGGCGACGCGGGGCGTGACGGCGTCGCCCGGCGGGCGGAGGGTGCGCAGGCGTCCCCACAGGTAGAAGCCGGCCGCGGTGTCCCCACCGAGCACGGCGCCGGCCGCCTTCAAGACACCCTCGGGAACGGAGACGATGGCCGCGTAGACGTCGGCGAGCGCGAGCATCAGGCGGTTCCCTTCCGCGCCAGCGCGTGGCGCCGGTCGTTGCGGCCTTGGTCGAGGAGGCTGCGCGCCGCGGCGAAGGCGTCGAAGCACCCGAGCGCCGCGTAGACGAGAGCCCCCGTGTTCACGCCCGGGAAGCCGTCGCCGAGGAAGAGCCGGGCCAACGTGAACCAGACGCCGGCGCCGACGAGGGCGGTCAGGAACCGCAAGGTCGGGCTGCGGCGCCAGTTGCCGTTCACCCAGAGCCCGATCATGCGGACCGTGGCGACGCCCAGAAGCGCCATCCCCCAGGTGCCCTCGGGCGCCACCGCCGCGAGGTTGACGAAGATCGGCCTGGAGAACGTCGACCCCGGCGCGAGCACGGCCAGGCTGAAGGCCAGCAGCTGGCACGAGGCCAGCCACTCGCCCTCGCGCGAGACGTGGGGGACGGGCGAGAGGCGGTTCATGACGCGGACCCCTTGCCCTTGCCGGACGGCCCAGGCGCGCCCGCCGGGGCGGGTTCCACGTCGGGGGCGGGTTCGGACACGGGATCGACCTCGACCGGCTCGAACGCCGTCGGGAACTGCGACGGCGGCAGGAGCTCGCCGTGGCGCACGATGCCCTGGCCGCCGCAGCCGCGGCAGTGGACCTCGCTCCAGTCCATGCCGGGCTTGATCACCGCCAGCATGCCGGCATTGCAGGCGGCCGCGTCGGTGCACTTGTCGAAGGGGAAGGGCTTGTCGGTCACGGGGTCACCCCGAGTTCGAGGACGGTCCGGGGCCGGGCCGGGACCTGGGAGGCGGGGCCGGCCGGGGGCTTGGACACGCGCGCCAGAACCGTGACGACGACGCCGTCGGCGACCCGGACCTTCATGGCCTCGGGGAAGGCGACGACGTTCCCGGTGTGGTGCCCGGCGGCCATCAGCACCCCGCCGACGTCGGCCAGCCGGGCGCGCACCTGCGCCAGGTCGTGCCCGGCCTTGCGCAGGACCGGCATGGCGCGCTGGTCGTCGACGGTCTCGTCGAGGACGGCGCCGAGGTATCGCTCGCAGTACCGGCGGACGGCGTGGTCGGTGACCCGGGCGCGGGGCGAGGTGGCCGTGACGTGGCTCATGCGGCCCGAGCCCCCGCAGCGGCGAGGGGAAGCCCGCTGGCGGCGGCCGGGGCGCTTGGCCAGTTCCCGGAGCTTCTCACCCGGGTAGCGGCTGTAATCCCGCAGGGTGGCGTACGGCAGGGTCTTGGAGACATCGCCCCGGACACGTTCGACGGTACCTGCCCAGACCCAGCGCTGGTTGCTGGGCGAGGTGTCCGGGCGGGTCGGGTAGATGGAGAAGGAGGGGACTGGGTCAAGACGGTGCTCCGAGGGCTGATGCTCGGAGGGTCCGCCCGGTGCCGGTATTCGGCTAGCCGTCGGGGGCGATGTCGTAGGTGCGGCGGTCCCCGGGGCAGGTGCCAACAACGGAAAGCCCCGCCGGCGCCGTAGCGCAGCAGCGGGGCTCCAGCCGTGGTGCAGCTATCCGGGTCACCGGGTATCGCGATGATAGGGCCACGGCGCGCTAGGGACAATGCCCGAAGGCAGCCCTGGGGCCACTTTCGGAGGGCGCGCGCCGGGGGGGGCGTAAGGGTCGTGCCCCTGCGCGATGAAGTCTTCGGCTATGGGGCGGAGCATGACCGGCATGCCACGGACCGGGGTGCCGTCGACATCGTAGATGACGTGAGGGTGCGGGTCGGGAACCGTGACGACGGCGGGTTGGCAGGTGGTCATGTCGAGCCTCAGGGTCGGGCAGAGACGGTCAGGGATGGCAGTTGATGGAGGCCGAGGGTCAGGGGAGGTTGAGAAGGTTGAGGGGGCTGTACGGCCCGCCCTGGACGACACCAGGGGAACGGGTTCTGAGGTGCGGGTGCGAGGGTCGGTAGATACATCCAGCGAGGGCCAGGGAACGGCAAGGACGGCAGGTGCGCGGGTCCGGGTAGGGATGCGCGGGTACGGGTAGGAGACCGCGAGAGAGGTCCACGGTTCATCCTGACAGGGTGCGGGTGCGAGGGACGGGGTAGAGACCGGGGACACGGTCGGGGCCTCTCCGGAAGGGACGGTGACCTCCACCACGCCCAGCTCCCGAGGTTCCACGGACGACGCCCCCGGGAGCTCCGCCCCCGGGGCGCCCGCCGCCGCCCCCGCACAGTGTAGGCGAGCGACGGGGTAAACCGTTGAACCCGAACCAGAAAGTCTGTCGCGGGTGCGGTCGAGAACCTCACCCATCACGCCCTCGACGAACCCCTTGTGCTGGGCCGGGACGGAGAAGCTATCGTGCACCGGCAAGCACGGGATGCTCGCCTTCGCACATTCATCCATGACCTCGCCGGCCATCTCGCAGTCGATGCGCATGAGCCTCACGCCCATGTCCGATCCGAACATGTGTTTGATGCCTTCGTGCCGCTCCTCGATGCGGGCCAAGACGGCCTTCGTCCTGTCCCAGGTCATGGAGAGCGGCCACACTCGCTTGCCGTCCTTGCCCCGCTCGAACCTCTTCTGCATCAGGCTTCTGGCGGTCGCGGTGCCGGTCGGGGCATTGAGGTAGGTGTTCACGGCCCCCTTGAGTTGCCGCCTGGTTACGCCGGTTGCGCCCGGCACCTCGTAGGCGTCACCGTCGAGCCTGAGCCCGCACATCGCGTATGCGAGGTCCAGATGGAGGCAGCTCCAATCCGGCTCCTCCTCGCAGACGGGCTCCCCGTTCAGGAGGAGCTCGGACCGACGCACGCCGGGCAGGCCGGTCCAAAAGCCATACATGCGCCCGTGCAGGTCGAATGAACGCCGGGCGAACATCTGAACCATGTAGGGGTGCTCCTCGCCCCTGACGCACGTCCACTCGCCCGCGTCGGTGAGCGCCCACCAGTGATGGTTCGAGAACCGCCAACGCCCCTGCGCCACGGCCTTCGGGTCGACGCTCACATGGATGCCGGCACGCTCCTCGTTGCGGCGCTCCATGGTGCGGATGATGCGCTGGACCTTCTGTGTCTTCGGCAGGGCCACCGGGTCACCGTTTTCGTCCCGGAGCAGCACGGGCACGCGCGGGCGCCGGTGCTCGACGGCCTCGCCGCTCATGGCCTGCACGAGGGACTCGGTCGCCCAGAAGGCCGACTGCAGCCGGTCGGCCTTTTCCTCGGCAAGATGGGCGCCGCGCTTGGCCCGAAAGCCGTTGAGCAAGCCCATCTTCGTCAGCGTGTCGACGGTGCCGAGCACCCTGGCCCGGCCAAATGGGGTGTCCTCGTAGCGGTCCTGCCGCCACCACTCGCCGCTGCGCGAATACGAGATGCGGCCGCCGCCGCCGTCATGCCGGACGAGAGCCTGGCCGATGATGGCGCGCTGGACGGCGCGGTCGTCGCGCGTGCGCCCGAGGGGAATGCCGAGGCGCGCGAGAGCGGCCTCCGGCACGTGATGGGCGAAGGACAAGGGCGCGTCGTCGCCCTGGGAGAAACGCATCTGCTGAGCCCGTGACCCGAACCTCGCGGATCGCCGGGGCACCACACCCGACGCGCGAACCTCAGCATGTTCCGTGCGTCGCAAGCATTTGAAAAGGCCGGCTGTTTCCGCTGCGGATGGGTACGGAAGGGATACCCCGCAGAAGGCACGGAAACGGGGGCTACGCGGGATCGACGGGTCGCGTGGGCCGCCAGCCACGAAACTTTTTTTCGGGCATCAGGTGACGCTCCCTGCGCCTCGGTGCTGGTCGTTTTGGTGAATTCGGATGACTGGCGGCGGCGGAGAGGCGATCTAATCCTGCGCGCCGCCCGGTCCGGGCCCTCGTAGCCTGGAACGGGACACGCTCGGCGCGCCATCGTGCCGGGCATGAGCACTCGCTTCCGCGTCGAGATCTCCGCCGACGTCATGCCCCAGATCGAGGCGTGGCGCGACCGCTACGTCTCCAGCGTCGGCATCGCCAAGTACAGGCGCGCCGCTGGCTGGGCCGTCGACGAGGTCGCCAAACACGCCGTCGTCGACATCCGCCAGCAGTTCGACAAGCACCTGCGCCGGAACACCCCGTGGACGCAGAGCGCGATCAAGTACCAGCGCTCGTCGGCCGGGGGACTGAACGCGATCGAGCAGGGCAAGGCGGACGGGCTGTTCTCGGCCGTCTACGTCATGCCGAAGCAGTCGACCTACCTGAAGTTCTTGTTCGGGCTTCAGGACAACACCCGCCTCCCGGGCGACGTCGGCCTAGCGCAGCGGCACATCCTGATCCCCTGGTGGGACAACATCCGCCTGACGTAGGGGGTGACCCCGACGCGGTACGGCGGGGTGCCGACCGGGTTCCTGGCGCGCCTCGCCCGCGAGATCCAGGGCACCAAGGCGCCGAAGCGCAGCGGCACCGCGTCGAGGTGGGGCGTCTACTTCGGCGAGATAACCCTGCACGGCCAGAAGCGCCTCGCCTACGTCGCCCGGCCGCCGCGCGTCGCCACCAGCGAGAGCATGTACGTGCCGTCCCGGGGAGGCGGCATGCGGCGCATCGGCCGGCGGATGGTCGACACCGACCACCCGCGCGTGCTGTTCCTCGCCGTCGACCGGGCGACCTACAAGCCGATCCTGGAGAAGCCCTGACAGGAGGCCTGCGAGGCCGCCGCCGCCCGCATCACGCAGATCATGGCCGAGCAGCTCGCGGAGAACCTGGCCCGTGCCGCCAAGAAGGCCGCGGCCGGCCGGCGCGTGGCAGCATGAGCCTGTCCGGAAATCCGGACACGCCTCGGGCTCGCGGGAAGCCGTGCGCGTGTTCGCGAAGAGACCCTCGACGAGATCGACCAGCGCGCCGGAAAACCGGCAAGGCGCCGGTGGAACCACACCGGACGCACCCTCGACGACCAGAGCGTGGTCATGAAGTACCTGATGGGCGATGGGCGATGGGCGATGGGCCGAGGGGCCGTCTCACGGGCGAGACCGGTTTCGTGCGCGGTCGCATCCTGATGCCGAACTGGCGCGCGCTTGAGGCGACGCAGAGCACTCGCCCAAACCGCTACGGCAACCTGCCAGGGGGCGTCGCGGCCCGGCTCAAGCGAGAGGCGGTCGGTATGGTGGCGCGTCCGGAGACGATGGGGGGTCTACGAGGGCGAGCTCGCCGTCGGCGGATCGCGCGTCAGTGCTACATCGCCCGGCCCCCGAGGATAAGGCGGCCCAAGGGCAAGGGCGGGCGCATGGTCTGGCGCAACGTCGGCCGGCCGCGCCTGCTCCTCGCCGCCGCGCGATCGCCTCGACCAGGCTGCCGCCCTCAACCGGGCGCTGGAGGCGATCCAGCGCGCCGGCTTCAGTGGCCGCGAGGACGAGACCCGAGCCCTCCTTGCCCAAGCCCGCTCCCTGCTCGCCTCGACCGGCCGCACCGCCTGAGCCCGGACGCGTCCGGATTTTCGGACAAGTGAACTCCACCCACTTCTGCTGCGGGTCTGGAATTCGCGCTCCACTTGGTTGGCTGTGCGCCATGAGCGGACCTCCGACCGAAGACACTGGAATGGCCGCTTGAAGGCCAACTGCTGCCATTGAGATCGAATGGTTGGTCCGGCGGCCACAACGTCCTCAGGTATCCACCTCGCATCGCGCCGGCACCCTCCCGTGCGCCGAGCGTCTTGCAGACCTTGGAAGCTGGGACGACCGCCCTCACCTTCGGCGCATGCATAGCGAGTACGACGTCATCATCGTGGGGGGAGGCGCCGCCGGCATCGGCGCGGCACGGCGGCTCGCGGCCAACGATGCATCGGCCTTGCTGCTGGAGGCGTCTTCACGTCTCGGAGGCCGCGCCTTCACGCAGGACCTTGGAGGCCATCCGCTCGACCTCGGTTGCGAATGGCTGCACTCGGGCGACCGCAACGCCTGGGTCGGCATCGCCGAGGCGTCCGGGTTTCCGGTCGACCGCAACGACCCGCCGTGGGCGAAGGCGCACCCCGGCATCGCCTGGAGCGAGGACGACGAGGAGGCGGCCCGGAAGGCGTTCGGCAATTGGGAGGAGCGGCTCCGGGTGGTCGCGCAGGCCAGCGACCGGGCGAGCGACGCCATGGAGCCCGGGGGCGAGTGGAACCCCTACGTGCGGGCCATCGCAGGCTTCATGAGCGGGGTCGCGCCCGAGGCGGTCTCGGCCACCGACTACCTCGCCTACGATGATGCCTCGACGGGCAAGAACTGGAACTTGCCGCTCGGCTACGGCACCCTAGTCGCCGCCAGCCTCCCGCCCTCGGTGACGCTGCGCCTGGCCACCCCCGTCGAGCAGATCGACCTGACGGCGGACGGCGTCGCCGTCTCGACGCGGGCCGGCACCATCCGCGCAAAGGCCGCCATCCTCACGGTCTCGACCGCGGTCCTGGCCGGTGACGCGCTCCGCCTGCCTCCCGGGACCGAACCCTGGCGCGAGGCGGCGGCCGCCCTTCCACTGGGTTGCAACGAGAAGGTCTTCCTTGAGATCACGCGCGAGTCCGCATTCGAGCCGGACTCCCACGCCTACGGGAACCTGCGCGACGCGCGGTCCGCCGCCTACTCGATCCGGCCGAACGGCTGGCCTGTCATCGAGGCGTTCCTCGGCGGCGAGGGGGCCCGCATCCTCGATGACGAAGGCCCCGCCGCCATGTTCGCGTTCGTGTCGGCCGAGTTGACCGGCCTGTTCGGCGGCGACGTGGCGTCGGCCGTCCGGCCGCTCGCGGCGACGTCGTGGAGCCAGATGGCGTCCATCGGCGGCGCTTATAGTTGCGCCTTGCCGGGGCAATCGAGCGCGCGGGCACGGCTGGCCCGGCCGTTCGAGGAGCGGCTGTTCTTCGCGGGCGAGGCGACGCATCCCTTCGACTTCACGACCGCCCACGGGGCGCACGACAGCGGGCAGCGGGCTGCCGACGAGGCTTTGGCGGCCCTGCGCGACAGGGACCGCCAGGGAGGGCGCGTCGCCAGCGCCGAGCCGACGCGGCCGGCCGGGTAGGGACCTCAGCCGCGGTAGCGTAGCGCGTCGACCAGAACGGCCAGCGCCGGCTCCGGCTCACGCCGGCTCGGGTAGTAGAGGTGATAGCCCGGGAACGGGTCGCACCAATCCTCCAGCACCCGGACGAGGGTCCCCGCTTCCAGGTGCGCCCGCACCCCGTCCTCGAACAGGTAGGCGATCCCGAACCCGTCCAGCGCGGCCTGCAAGAGCAATGGCTCGGTGTTGAACGTGACCTGTCCTGCACTCCGCCCAGATCGTCGAGAACGAGGACTAGGGTCAAAACTCAATCGGCTTGACCGTGTGAGGGTCTGCCTGCGACCCGGTTGCAGACGAGCGGTCCCTTTGCCGGTAGAACGTCCTGCATGACGGAACACACGAGCATCCATGTGCGGCGCGCCGATCATGTCGGCTTCGCAGTCGGCTCCCTCGACGAGGCACTTCGGTTCTGGATCGATGGGCTCGGCGCACGCCTCGTGCGGACGGGCGAGATGGGGGGCGAGTTCCTTGGTCAGGTCACGGGAGCGCATGGGGCGAAGGTGCGCCTAGCGATCGTTTCGCTGGCGGATCAGACGATCGAACTCCTGGAGTATCAGGGTCCGGGCCGACCAAGCGTGCCAGCCAAGCCGTTCGATCCAGGCTTCGCGCATCTGGCCCTTGTGGTCGATGACATCGACGCGCTCCTGGTGCGGATCGCCGCCTACGGCTGGAAGGCGCAAGGCACGCCGCAACCGATCGCGAGCGGTGCGCGGGCTGGAACGCGGGTGATCTACGCCGTTGGCCCTGACGGCGCGACGATCGAGTTCATGCAGCCGCCAGCTAACGCCAAGGATCACTGATCCCGCCGGGCGGGTGTCCGCTTCCCACCCTCGGCGGTCCTTCATATGGTCAAGCTGATCGGGTTCTGACCCTAGCCTTCTACCTCGCCGAGAGCTCGTGCGACGAGCTCCAACTGGCCGAGGACGGGAAGACGCAGATGCTCCCGGAGCCGGCCGTGCCCGAGCACCACGTCGCGATGCTGCTGTCAGGTCGGCTCAAGGCCACCAACGGCCTGAGACCCGTCAAGGGCGGGACGGAGTGGGTCTAGGGTCCACGCTCAACCAGCTTGACCACGCGAGCGGCAGCTTCCGCGCCGTTTAGGAAACGTCGGAAGGTCCGCTCTCACGCTTTGCCAGCACGGCGAATACGTGACTTGTGAGAAGACCCCCCACAGGGCACATCCCGAGCATGACCCTGCGCAAAAGCATCACCGTCTCGATCACCCGGGAACAGGACGACCTCATCCGGTCGTGCCTGCAATCCGGCCGCTTCGCGAGCACCCGCGAGACCGTGCGCGCCGGGCAACGGCTGCTCGACCGCGACGATGCGGTTACGCCGAGTGAGACGCAGGTCGAGCGGGAACGGGGTGGTACATCTCGTGCCTGAACTCATGGCTCAGACCGCTGCATCTTTGAACGGGGGCGTATTGGGTGCGCTCATGCGAGCGCACGACTGGGCGGCCTCCCCACTTGGCCCATCGGCGGACTGGCCGCAGCCGCTAAAGACGCTCGTGGAGGTTATGCTCGCCGCCGGTCAGCCGATGTTCGTTGCCTGGGGGCCGGAGCGGACCCTGCTCTATAACGACCCCTACGCCGTTCTAATGGCTGACCGCCATCCGGCCGGGCTCGGCCGGCCCTTTTTCGAAGTTTGGCCGGACATCGCCGACGTGTGCCTGCCTCTTTTCGCGCGGGTGTTCTCCGGCGAGCCCGTCCACATGGATGAGATTGAGCTGCACATCGACCGGCCCGGTCGCGCGAGGGAGGCGTTCTTTTCGTTCTCCTATACGCCCGTCAGTGATGAGGGGGGCATGGTAGCTGGCGTATTCTGCGCATGCAGCGAGATCACCGCGCAAAAGGCCGCCGAGCGCGCCGAGAAGCGGAGCAAGGCTCGACTGGAAACGGCGCTCCGAGTTGCACGGCTTGGAACGTTCGAGTGGTTTCCCGCGACGGGGCTGGTCGATCTCGATGCTCGCAGTCGCGAGATCTACGACGTGCCCGAGGCTGGCGACGTTCAGGCCGGGGATATCTTCAGCCGCGTCGCCCCGGAGGATTTCGACCGGGTCGTGACACGCTGCACGGAGGTCATCGAACGCGCGAGCCATCCCGATGCCGACCCCCTCGGGGAACGCATCTCCCTCGACTACGACTTCCTGGTTCCGGATGGGTCGCGGCGCGCGATTTCCAGCAGCGGCGTCGTTTTCAAGGGTGAAGACGGGATCTGGCGAATGCTGGGCGCCATCGGTGACGTGACGGAGATCAGACGCGCGGAAGCACGGTTGCGTGACCAGAACGCCACCTTGGAACAACGTGTCGAGGAGCGTACCGCCGAGCGCAACCGGATCTGGCAAGTCAGCCAGGACATGCTGTTGGTCTGCGACTTCGCGGGCGTGTTCCAGACCGTCAATCCGGCCTGGGCCCGCGTGCTCGGCTGGTCCGAGGCGGAGATGGTCGGCCGCACCTCCGAATGGTTGGAGCATCCCGACGACCGGGAGAGGACACGCGCCGAGGTCCGTCGTCTCGCCGAAAGTGGTGCTCCGACGCTGGCCTTCGAGAACCGGTACCGGACGCGGGCGGGCGACTACCGCCACCTATCTTGGACCGCCGTTCCGGAGGGGGGACGCATCTATTGCGTGGCGCGGGACGTGACCGAGGAGAAGGCGCAGGAAGCCGAACTCGCGGCGCGTACCGCCGAGCGCGACCGATCCTGGCGCTTGGCGCAGGAACTCCTGGTGGTCGCGTCCCCGGACGGCACCTTGGAGGCCGTCAACTCTCGATGGACGACGCTACTGGGTTGGACGGAAGGGGAACTGGTCGGCTCCAAGTTCATCTCTTACACCCATCCCGAAGACCTGGACGCCACCCTGGTGGCCTTTGCCGGCATCTTCGAGAAACCTCTCACCGAGCCTTACGTCTACCGCTTCCGCGGCAGGGACGGCTCCTACCGTTGGTTCGGCTGGACGGCAGCATTCGAGGAAGGGCGGGTCTACGCGGCCGGTCGTGACGTGACGGTCGAGAGAGAGCAGGCGGAGGCGCTGCGCCAGAGCCAGAAGATGGAGGCGGTCGGCCAACTCACGGGTGGGCTCGCGCATGATTTCAATAACCTGCTCGCGGGTATCTCCGGCTCCCTGGAGATGATGCAGAACCGCATGCAGCAGGGCCGCTTCCACGATGTCGAGCGCTACATGGCGGTCGCACAGGGAGCCTCGAAGCGCGCCGCCGCCCTGACGCACCGATTGCTCGCCTTCTCGCGCCGCCAGACCCTCGATCCGAAGCCGACCGACGTGAACCGGCTGGCCCTGGGCATGCAGGAGATGATCCAGCGCACGGTCGGGCCATCCATCCCGATTGAGGTGGTCGGGGCCGCCGGTCTCTGGCCCGCGCTGGTGGACCCGTCCCAGCTTGAGAACGCGCTCCTGAACCTGTGCATCAACGCCCGCGACGCGATGCCAGGCGGCGGACGTATCACCGTCGAGACCGCGAACAGGTGGCTGGACGAACGGGCCTCGCGCAAGCTCGACATGCCGGAAGGCCAGTACCTCTCGCTGTGCGTGACCGACACCGGCACCGGCATGCGGCCGGAGGTGGTCGCGCGGGTCTTCGAGCCGTTCTTCACCACCAAACCCATCGGTGAGGGCACCGGCCTCGGCCTGTCGATGATCTACGGATTCGCGCAGCAGTCCGGCGGACAGGTGCGGATCTACTCGGAGGTCGGACAGGGCACGACGGTGTGCATCTACCTGCCCCGCCACTACGGTGAGGTCGAGGACGACGAACAATCGGCCAAGCTCGATGCGCTACCCCGTTCCGAGCAAGGCGAGACCGTGTTGGTGGTGGACGACGAGCCGTCCGTGCGGATGCTCGTCACCGACATCCTTGAAGACCTCGGCTACACGTCCATCGAGGCGGGCGACAGCGCGGCGGGCCTCAAGGTGCTGCAATCGAACGTGCGGATCGACCTGCTGGTGACCGATGTCGGCCTTCCCGGCGGCATGAACGGACGTCAGATGGCCGACGCGGCTCGCGTGTCCCGTCCGAACCTCAAGGTGCTGTTCATCACGGGCTACGCCGAGAACGCGATCCTCGGCAACGGTCATCTCGCTCCCGGCATGGCGGTGCTGACCAAGCCGTTCCCGGTCGAGACCATGGCCGCGCGCATCCGCTCGATGATCGAGGGCGGCAAGGAACAAGCGCGCCGCGCCTGACCCTCCTTCCGGAACGCGCAGGAGGCGGAGCGTCCGGTTTATGCCGCTGACACGCTCGTGCTCGCACACGACCTGCCGCCGAAAGTGAAAGGACACCTGTTTGTCGATACCGCCTGTATAGGACGGCATGACATCCGGAACTGCGACCATACGTCTGCGTGAGACGGGTGTCGCGACTGCGACACCCGTCGGAGGAGCTGCTACGAGCCTCGGATGGCTGCCAAGCACTCCCGACACATCGCCCTGACCGAACCGTTGATCGCCTACGTCGAGGCCCAGGTCGCCAAGGGCGAGTACACCTGCATCAGCGAGGTCGTCAGGGCGGCACTCCGCCAGATGATCGAGCGCGACGAGGCGAAGGCCGCCCGTGGACCCGCCAGCCCGGAGGTCGCCCGTGACCGCGCCTGAGGACGCCGCGCACGATCCGGCCAGGCTCGCCGCCCTCGACCGCTACGGCATCCTCGACACGCGCGGCGAGCAGGGCTTCGACGACATCGTGCTGCTCGCGTCGCGCATCTGCGGCACGCCGGTCGCGCTGGTGAGCCTCGTCACTGCAGACCGGCAATGGTTCAAGGCTCGGATCGGCTTCGACCCCTGCGAGACGCCGCTGTCGCAATCGGTCTGCGCGCATGCCTTGCAGCAGCCGGGCCTGCTCGTCATCCCGGACCTGACCGCCGACCCGCGGACCCGGGACAACCCCCTGGTGACCGGGGAACCAAGGCTCAGGTTCTATGCCGGTGCCCGGCTTGAGACCCCCGAGGGCAAGCCGCTCGGGACCTTGTGCGTGATCGACGGCAAGCCCCGGCCCGAGGGCCTGACGCCGGAGCAGGCCGAATCCCTCGAAGCGCTCGCCCGTCAGGTCATGGCGCAGATGGAGCTGCGCCGGTCGATGGTCGCCCGCGACGACGCCGTGCGGCGGGTCCGCGAGGCGGATACCCGCCACCGCCAAATCCTCGACAGCGCCGTCGACTACGCCATCGTGACGATGGATCTCGACGCGCGGGTCACAAGCTGGAACGCCGGCGCCGAGGCCATCCTCGGCTGGTCCGAGAAGGAGATGTGCGGCGAGCCGGCCCATGTCTTCTTCACCGAGGAAGACGTCGCCGCCGGCATCCCCGAGCGCGAATTAAAAGGCGCCAGGGAGCAGGGGCGCGGCAACGATGAGCGCTGGCACCAGCGCAAGGACGGCTCCCGGTTCTTCGCGCTCGGCGAGATGATGCCGCTGCACGCCGAGGACGGCAGCCACGTCGGCTACCTCAAGATCCTGCGTGACCGCACCGGGCAGCGCCTCGCGGCCGAGGAGCTCCAGCGCCAGACCGACCTGCTGCAGACCGTCACCGACCACGTCAGCGAGGCGGTGTTCCAGCTCGACCTCGACGGAGGCGTCATCTTCGCCAACCGCACCGCACACGTCCTGCTCGGCTGGGAACCGGATACCCTAATCGGGCAGAACCTGCACGAGGCCGCCCACCACCACCATCCCGACGGGCGTCCGTTCCCGGCCTCCGAATGCGGCTTCGTCGCGGCCATCCGCGAGGGGCAGACCCTTCGCCAGCGCGACGCGACCTTCTTCACCCGGGACGGTACCCCCGTCGAGGTGGTGTGCTCGAACGCTCCCGTCCTGCAGGGCGGCACCGTCGTCGGGGCCGTGCTCACGGTCTCCGACGTCACCGGCCGCCGACGGGACGAGCGCCGTCTGCGGGAGGTCAACGCCGAGCTTGAGCTGCGCGTCGCCGAGCGGCACGCGGCCGAGGCACGGCAGCGCTTCCTCCTTAACCTGACGGATACGCTTCGCGACCAGGGCGGCCCGCGCGGCCGGATGCAGGCGGCCGTCGACGCGCTGGGCGCCTATCTCCGGGCGAGCCGGGTCGGCTACGGGATGATCGGGACCGACGGCCTGACCGCCGTCCTGGGCACCGAGTACGTCGACGGCGTCGCTGCGCTCGCAAACACCTACCCGCTCGACGCGTTCGGGCCCGGCAACATCGCCAACCTCAGGCAGGGCCGGACATCCGTCTACGCGGATGTCGAGGCCGATCCGGAAACCGCCGGCCTCGGGATGGGTGCCTTCGGCATCGCCGCCCTCGTCGCCGTACCGCAGGTCCACGAGGGCCGGCTGCGCTCGGTCGTCTACGTGAACCAGTGTGAGCCGCGGGTCTGGACGCACGACGAGGTCTCGCTGGTCGAGGAGGTCGCGGCCCGGATCTGGGACGCCGTCGAGCGCGTCCGCGCCCAGGGCGCGTTGCGGGCGCTGAACGACACGCTGGCGGCCCAGGTCGCCGAACGCACCAAGGAGCGCGATCGGATCTGGCAGGTGAGCCAGGATATGCTCGGCGTCGCCGACGCGACCGGCGTCTGGGTCAGCATCAACCCGGCCTGGCGGCGCATCCTAGGATGGGAGGCCAACGAGATCATCGGCAAGACCTCGGAGTGGCTCGAACACCCGGACGACCGCGAAAGGACCCGGGCCGAGGTCGCCCACCTCGCCGCCGGCGGCCTGACGCTCGCCTTCGAGAACCGCTTCCGTGCCCGCGACGGCGGCTACCGCACGCTGTCGTGGACGGCCGTGCCGGTCGAGGGGATGCTCTATTGCGTCTCGCGTGACGTCACCCTGGAGAAGGAGCGCGCGGCGACCCTGCTGCAGGCCGAGGAGGCGCTAAGGCAATCGCAGAAGCTGGAGGCCGTCGGTCAATTGACCGGGGGCGTCGCGCACGACTTCAATAACCTGCTGACGGTCATCAAGTCGTCGACCGACCTCCTGAAACGCCCGGACCTCGCCGAGGAGCGCCGGGTTCGCTACATCGCCGCCATCTCCGACACGGTCGACCGAGCCGCCAAGCTCACCGGGCAGCTCCTCGCCTTCGCGAGGCGACAGGCGTTGAGACCGGAGGTGTTCGACGTCGGCCGGAGCGTCAGGGCCATCGGCGAGATGGTCGGGACCCTTACCGGCGCCCGGATCGCGGTTTCGATCCATGTCGGCGACGAAGCCTGCCACGTCAGCGCCGACCCGAGCCAGTTCGACACCGCGCTGGTGAACATGGCGGTCAACGCCCGCGACGCCATGGACGGCGAGGGTCGCCTCGACATCTCGGTCGAGGCGGTGGGCGTGGTGCCGGCGATGCGTTCGCATCCCGCGCAGATCGGGGACTTCGTCCGGATCGCGCTGACCGACACGGGATCGGGCATCCCGGACGACCAGGTGGACCGGATCTTCGAGCCGTTCTTCACCACCAAGGGGGTCGGCCAGGGCACCGGGCTCGGCCTCTCCCAAGTGTTCGGCTTCGCCAAGCAATCCGGCGGCGAGGTGGTGGTCGACAGCGAGGTCGGGCGCGGCACCACCTTCGCCCTCTACCTGCCGCGCGCGGCCGGCGGCGACGGCCGGGTCGAGGAAACGGCGCCAGACGACGCGGCCGTCGACGGGACCGGCACCTGCGTCCTCGTGGTCGAGGACAACCGGGAGGTCGGCGCCTTCTCGACCCAGACGCTGGAGGAGCTCGGCTACGGCACCCACTGGGTCGCGAACGCCGACGAGGCACTGGCGGCGCTCGCGGAGAAGCCGAACGGATACGACGTCGTGTTCTCGGACGTGGTCATGCCGGGCATGAACGGGGTCGAGCTCGGGCGGGAGGTCCGGCGCCTGTATCCCGGACTGCCGGTGGTTCTGACCAGCGGCTACAGCCACGTCCTTGCGCAGGAGAGCGACCACGGATTCGAGCTGCTGCAGAAACCCTACTCGGTCGAGGCGCTGTCGCGCATCCTGCGTCGCGCGGCATCGAAGCCCCGGCGACGCAGGAAGGCGGCGGATAGGCAGGACCGGGAAAACCCGCCGATGGGCAAACCCGACTGACCGACCAGGGACAACCGCCTTTCGCCGACCCGGCGTGTGGCATCGCCGCCTATCGAACCCGCCCCCGGCAGGTTAGATGTTTCTCACGATAACAAGGATGACTTGATGAAGACGGATGGAGCCGAGGTCCTGAGCAAGACCGTCACACAGGACGAGGCCGCCATCCTCGACGCATGGAACGTGGCCCTGCTAGAAGGAACCTCCCTGCAGAGCGGACGTATCCGCGAGGCGGAACTCCAGACCCAGGTCAAGACCGTGTTCGGCCAACTCCGGGATGCCCTGGCATCGGGCGGCCTCGACGCCGACGCCGCGGGCTTCGCATCCCTGCGCGAGACCCTTGCCGACATCTCCCGCTCGCGGGCGATCCAGGGCTTTACCCCCACTGACACCGCCAACTTCGTCTTCTCGCTGAAGGAGCCGATCTTCGACGCGCTGAAGCGCATGCCCGACGGGGACGCGACGGCCCTCGCGGCCGGCGTCTGGGCGGCCGGCAAGGTGCTCGACCGGCTCGGCCTTCAGACCATGGAGGTGTTCCTGGCGAGCCGCGAGGAGGTGATCGGGCGTCAAGGTCAGGAGATCGCCGAGCTTTCCACCCCGGTGGTCCGGCTCTGGGACGGCATCCTGGCCCTGCCGCTGATAGGCACCCTCGACAGCGCCCGCACCGGCGTCGTCATGGAGAACCTGCTCCAGGCCATCGTCGACGAGGAGGCCGAGATCGCCATCATCGACATCACCGGCGTGCCGACGGTCGACACGCTCGTAGCGCAGCACCTGCTGAAGACCGTCGCCGCCGCCCGCCTGATGGGCGCCGACTGCATCGTCTCCGGCATCCGGCCGCAGATTGCCCAGACCATGGTGCACCTTGGCGTGGAGCTGAACGTCGTCTCCAAGGCGACGTTGGCCGACGCCTTCGCAGTCGCCCTGAAGCGGACCGGTCGCAAGGTGGTTCGCCAGCAGGCTTCGACCGAGGGGCGCCGCTGACGCCATGGACCGCATCCCGATCCTCAAGCTGGGTGGCGCCCTCATCGTCACCATCCAGGTCGACATGCACGACCGCCTCGCCCTCGCCCTGGAGGAGGACCTCACGGCGATGATCGCGCGGACCGGCGCACGCGGCGTGCTCATCGAGATCTCGGCGCTGGAAATCGTCGATTCCTTCATCGGCCGCATGCTGGTGAGCATCGCCGCGGTCTCGCGCGTGCTCGACGCGGAGACCGTCGTGGCGGGGATGCGCCCGGCGGTGGCCATCACGCTGGTCGAGCTCGGGTTGGAACTCACCGGCATCAAGACCGCACTGAACGTCGAGCGGGGCATGGCGCTGATCCAGGCTCGGCTCTCCGATGAGGACGACGGGCACGGGAGCGACCGTGACCGTCACGAAGACTGAGGCATTACCTGTCCGATCCGGCGACGATGTCGTCCGCGTGCGGCAGCGCGTGCGCGCGCTCGCCGTGGAGATCGGCCTCGGGCTCGTCGACCAGACCAAGATCGTCACGGCGGCGAGCGAACTCGCGCGCAACACCCTCGATTACGGTGGCGGCGGCGACGTCCGCATGGAGACCGTGCTGGCGGGGACGCGCAAGGGCCTGCGCCTGACCTTCGAGGACCAAGGACCGGGCATTGCCGACATCGAGCAGGCGATGACCGACCATTACACCTCCGGAGGGGGGCTCGGGCTGGGGCTCGGCGGAGCCAAGCGGCTTTCGAACGAGTTCCACATCGAGTCGACGCCCGGTTCAGGCACGCGCGTGACCATCGCGCGGTGGAAGTAGCCATGGACCGGGTCACCATCACGGAGGCGAGCCAGGTGGCCGAGGCGCGGCGGCGTGCCGTGGCCGCGGCGCAGGCCATCGGGTTCGACGAAACCGCGGCAGGACGGGTGGCCCTGGTCGTCACCGAACTCTCCACCAACATCGTGAAGTACGGGGTGCCAGGCGAGATCCTGGTCGGCACCTTTGAGGACGCGACGGGCTCGGGCGTCGAGATCCTGGCGCTGGACAAGGGCCCGGGCTTCTCGGACCTGGGCTCGGCCTTGCGCGACGGCCACTCCACCGGCGGCAGCGCCGGCGAGGGCCTCGGAGCCGTGCGTCGGTTGTCCGACGCCTTCGACATCGCGTCCCGGCCCGGCATTGGCACTGCTGTGCTGGCCCGCCTATCGAGCGTCCGGCCGGCCACGTCTGATGGGACCGCTGCCTTCGGGGCCGTCACGGTGCCTCTGAGGGGCGAAACCGCCAACGGCGACGCCTACGCCGTGCGCGAGCGGCCCGACGGATGGACCGCCATCGTGGCGGACGGCCTCGGCCATGGACCGGAGGCCGCCAAGGCGTCGCACGAGGCCTTACGCCTATTCCATCACCATCGGGACAAGCCTCCCGGCGCGATCCTGTCCGCCATCCATGCTGGACTGCCGCAGACCCGAGGCGGTGCGGTGTCCGTAGCAAACTTCGACCAGGACGCCGGCATCCTCACGTTCACGGGCATCGGCAACGTCCTGGGAGCCGTCGTCTCCGGCGCAGTGACCAAGCGCACGGTCAGCCTTGCCGGAACGGCCGGACATGCGGCCCGACGCATCCAGGAGTTCGAATACCCGATGGGGCAGGACGACGTGTTCGTGCTGTGCTCGGACGGGATCGTGACCGGATGGTCCCTGGATGCCTATCCAGGCATCGCTGCGGCCCACCCGTCGCTCGTCGCCGGGTTGATCTACCGCGACTTCGCCCGCGCCCGCGACGACGCCACCGTGCTCGTCGTGCGGGGTGACGCATCATGAGATGGCCACTCCTCGCCAGCCGCGTCGAGCACGAGGACGACATCGTCACCGTGCGCCAGCGCGTGCGCAGGCTGGCCGAACACCTCGGTTTCGGCATCCAGGACCAGACGCGGATCGCCACCGCGGTGTCCGAGATCGCGCGCAACGCCTACGGCTACGCCGGCGGCGGCAGGGTCGAGTACGGCCTCGACGAGGAGAATGGCGGCCAATCCCTGGTCATCCGCGTGATCGACAAGGGCCCCGGCATCCCGCACTTGGACGAGATACTCGAAGGCCGCTACCGCTCGACGACGGGCCTCGGCATAGGCATCACCGGCTCCCGCCGGTTGATGGACCGCTTCGAGATCGAGACTGACCCCGGCAAGGGCACGGTCGCCACCTTCGCCAAGCGGCTGCCGTACGGCACGGAATCCTTCACGGGAAAGCGGCTCGCGACCCTCGCCGAGGACGTGGCCCGTGCGCGGACCGAGGAACCGCTGGTCGCGCTGCGTGAGCAGAACCGCGAGCTCCTGCGCAGTCTCGCCGAGCTGGCCGAGCGCGAGGAGGAGGCGCAGCGCCTCAACCGGGAACTCGCCGAGACCAATCGCGGCGTCGTCGCGCTGCACGCGGAGTTGGAGGACCAGGCCGAGCGGCTGCGAGAGGTCGGGGCCTCGCTGGAAACCCAGGTCGCCGCGCGGACGGCCGAGCTCGCGGAGGCGAACGCGCGGTTGCTCGCCGAGGCGGTCGAGCGCGAGCGCATGGAGCAGGACCTGCGGCAATCGCAGAAGCTTGAGGCCGTGGGCCAACTCACCGGCGGCGTCGCGCACGACTTCAACAACCTGCTGACCATCATCCGCTCCTCCGTGGACTTCCTGCGTCGCCCCGACCTGCCCGAGGAGCGGCGCAAGCGATACATGGATGCGGTCTCCGACACGGTCGACCGAGCGGCCAAGCTGACCGGTCAACTCCTGGCCTTCGCGCGCCGGCAATCCCTCAGGCCCGAGGTGTTCGACGCCGGCGAGCGCCTGCGTGGCGTCGCCGACATGCTCGACACCATCACCGGAGCCCGCATCCGCCTCATGGTCGAGGTTCCGGACGCGGCCGCGCTGGTGCGCGCCGACGTCAACCAGTTCGAGACGGCGGTCGTGAACGCCGCGGTCAATGCGCGGGACGCCATGGACGGCGTGGGCACGCTGACGATGCGGGTGCTCGCCGGGCAGCCAATGCCCTCCATCCGGGGGCATGGCGGATCGCGGGGGCCGTTCGTCGCCGTCTCCCTGACCGACAGCGGCTCGGGCATCCCCGCCGACGTCCTCGGGCGCATCTTCGAGCCCTTCTTCACGACCAAGGCCGTCGGCCGCGGCACCGGGCTCGGGCTCTCCCAGGTGTTCGGCTTCGCCAAGCAGTCGGGTGGCGACGTCGACGTGGCGAGCGCGGTGGGAGAGGGTACGACCTTCACGCTCTACCTGCCCGAGGTCTCGGACGGGCCGTCCCGGATGCCCGTCCCCGACCGCGATGCCGGGGTGGCGCCCTCCGGCCAGGGCCAACCGGTGCTGCTGGTCGAGGACAACCTGGAGGTCGGGCGCTTCTGCGCCCAGATCCTGGAGGACCTCGGCTACGCGCCCGTATGGGTCGTCAACGCCGAGGAGGCGCTCGAACGCCTGGGCACCGACGGCGCGGGCTTCCGGGCCGTCTTCTCCGACGTCGTCATGCCCGGCATGGGCGGCATCGAGCTCGCGAAGGCGCTCCGCATCCGCATTCCCAACCTGCCGGTGGTGCTGGCCTCTGGCTACAGCCATGTCCTGGCGCGTGAGGACAGCCACGGCTTCGAGCTCCTGCACAAGCCGTACTCGGCCGCGCAGATCGGACGGGTCCTGGGACGGGTCATCGCCGCCTCGCCACCCCCCGTCCACAACCGAGGACGGGTCTCATGACACGCCGCCCGAAGGCACCGGCCGGCCTCGCCGGCCGCGGACGCCTCGACGCCCTCGACGGCTACGCCGTCCTCGACACCGCGCCCGAGCCAGGCTTCGACGGCATCGTCATTTTGGCACGCGCCATCTGCGCCGCCCCGGTCGCGTTGGTGAGCCTCGTGGCCGACGGGCGGCAATGGTTCAAAGCGCGCTCCGGCTTCCCCGAATGCGGGACCGACCTCGATGCCTCGGTCTGCAAGCACGTGCTCGGCAGGCGCGACCTGCTCGTGATCCCCGACCTGTCATGCGACGCCCGGACCGCCGGGAACCCCCTCGTGACCGGGGAGCGGCGCCTGCGCTTCTACGCGGGTGCTCCCTTGGTGACACCGGACGGGCATGGGCTGGGCTCGGTCTGCGTCATCGACACCGAGCCGCGTCCGCTCGGCCTCACCGAGGAGCAGCGGGAGTGTCTCCAGGTCCTCGCCGGTCTGGTCATGACCCAGCTCGAAATGCGGCGGTCCCTCGCGGCGATGGCTCAACCATGAACTCGCATCGGTCGGCGTCCGGCGGGGCGCGGCTTCCCGGTCCCGAGCAGGCGTCCGTGCACGAGGACGGAGCCTGTGCTCCCCCGTTCCTCTCGGGCGGCGGCGCGATGGGGGCGCTGATGTGCGGCCACGACTGGTCCGCGTCCCCGCTCGGATCCCCGACGACCTGGCCGGCGGCCCTGCGCATGGGCGTCAGCCTGATGCTGAACTCGGCCTTCCCGATGTTCATCGCCTGGGGCCCTGGCCTGGGCTTCCTCTACAACGACGCCTACGTCGAGATCCTCGGCGCCAAGCATCCATGGTCCCTGGGACGCCCGTTCGAGACGGTCTGGTCCGAGATCTGGGACGACATCCGTCCCCTCGTCGAGCGGGCCATGGCCGGTGCGGCCACGTTCATGGAGGACCTGCCCCTTGTCATGATTCGTAACGGGTATCCGGAGGACGTGTGGTTCACGTTCTCCTACTCGCCCATCCGCGGCGAGGACGGCGCGGTGCAGGGGATGTTCTGCGCCTGCACCGAGACGACCGCAAAGGTGAAGCAGGAACGCCGCAGCGCCTTCCTGCTGGCTCTCGGCGATGCCCTTCGCGTCCACGACGACCCGGATGCGCTGATCGAGATGGCCTGCGGCATGCTCGGCCGGCATCTCGGCGCGCAGCGTTGCGGCTTCGGCGAGGCCGATGCCGACGGGGTCCACTATAGGGTCGAGCGCGACTGGACAGACGGCACCATGCCGAGCCTCGCCGGAATCCACCGCATGGCCGATTTCGGCGAGGCGGTGGTGGGGGAACTTCGCGCCGGCCGAAGCCTCCGGGTCGACGATGTCGCTTCCGACCCGCGCACGACGGCCCACGCGGCGGCCTACGATGAGGTCGGCGCCTCGCGGGCTGTCCTATCCGTGCCGTTGGTCGTGGAGGGACGCCTGTGGGCGTCGGTGTTCGTCAACCAGTCCACCCCGCGTCGCTGGTGCGACGAGGACGAGGCTCTGGTGCGCGACGTCGCCGGGCGGATACACACCGCCCTGCTGCGCGCGCGGGCGGAGGCCGGTCTCGCCGATGGTGCCAGGCGCCTCGAAGAGGCTCTAGCGGCGACGCAGGAGAGCCGGACCCGGCTCTCCTTCGCGCTGGACGTCGCGCGGCTGGGCACCTTCGACTGGAACACGGCCACGGGCGAGGTCGCGATGGACGCGCGCAGCCGCGAGATCTTCGGGCTGCCACCGGAAGTCGCCATCTCCCAGGATGACGTCTTCTCCCGCATTGCGCCTGAAGAGCTCGCCGACGTGCTCGCCACGGCGCAGGCCGGCTTCCGGAACGGCGCGCGCGTCGATACCGGCTACACGGTCGTCCTGCCCGGCGGCAGTCGCCGTTCGGTCCTCAGCGCCGGCCATCCGTTCGACGACGCCTCCGGCCACCGCCACATGGTCGGCATCTTCAACGACATCACCGCCCTCAGGCAGGCCGAGGCGGACCTGCGTGAGGCGAACCAGACGTTGGAGCAGCGGGTCGAGGAACGCACCAGCGCGTTGATGGCCGCGGAGGAGGCCCTGCGGCAGTCCCAGAAGCTGGAGGCAATCGGGCAACTCACCGGTGGCGTCGCGCACGACTTCAACAACCTGCTCACCGTGATCAAGTCGTCGACCGACCTTCTGAAGCGCCCCGACCTCGCCCCGGAACGCCGCGCCCGCTACGTGGGGGCCATCTCCGACACCGTGGACCGGGCCGCCAAGCTGACCGGACAGTTGCTTGCCTTCGCCCGCCGTCAGGCCCTGAAGCCGGAGACGTTCGCCGTCTGCGACAGCGTGCGGGCGCTTACCGACATGATGGGCACGCTGACCGGCTCGCGCATCGAGATCGTGACTGACCTGCCGGACAGGACCTGCTTCGTCCATGCCGACCCGAGCCAGTTCGACACGGCGCTCGTCAACATGGCCGTCAACGCCCGAGACGCCATGGACGGCGAGGGGCGGCTCGCCATCCGCGTACGTCCTGTCGAGACGATGCCGGCGATGCGGTCCCACCCGGCCATCCCAGGCCCGTTCGTGGCCGTGTCGATCAGCGACACCGGCAGCGGCATCCCGGCCGAGCGGCTGGAAAGGATCTTCGAGCCGTTCTTCACCACCAAAGGCGTCGGCCAGGGCACGGGGCTCGGACTGTCCCAGGTGTTCGGTTTCGCCAAGCAATCGGGTGGCGAGGTGACGGTCGAGAGCGAGGTCGACCGAGGCACCACCTTCACCCTCTACCTGCCGCGCGTCTCGGAGGCGGGGAAAGGGTCCGACACCGGCGAGCCCGAACCTCTCATGGACGGCCACGGGACCTGCGTGCTCGTGGTCGAGGACAATGCCGAGGTGGGCACCTTTGCGGTCCAGACCCTGACCGACCTGGGCTACGTGACGGTGCTCGCCGGCAATGCCGCGGAGGCCCTTGCGGAGCTCGCCGAGGACGCGGACCGGTTTGACGTGGTGTTCTCGGACATCGTGATGCCTGGCATGAACGGCATCGACCTCGCGCATCGCATCCGCGAGGAGCACCACGACCTGCCGGTGCTGCTCGCCTCGGGCTACAGCCACGTCCTGGCGCAGAACGGCACCTACGGTTTCGAATTGCTGCACAAGCCGTACTCGGTCGAGCAGCTCTCGCGGTTGCTGCGCAAGGTGGCGACCTGGCAGCGCCGCAGGCGCATCCTGGGCGACGGTCGAGCCTGACCAGGTCCACAAGGTGGGTGGGAATCCCGCGTCCCGTCCGGGACGGGGACTTGGCCGATACCACCACCCCTCCGTCGCATCGGCACGAGGTAGGCCGTCCACGACACGGGGGGGGCGAACGGACCGGCGCAGCCGAAGGGTTTTGCTTGCCCGACGAAGCCCCGTGGTGTTCCTGGGTCTCGGTCGGGCAGAATGTGACGACCCAACGACCGGCGTTCGCAGGGGCGAGACGAGACAGGAACCGATGGCTTCGCAACGCCTCCCGTCCCTCGTCGAGGACGATGCCCGCCTCGACGCCCTGGCGAGCTACGCCATCTTGGATACCCCGGCCGAGCGGGGCTTCGACGACATCGTCCTATTGGCCTGCCAGCTTTGCCAGGTCCCGGTGTCCCTCGTCAGCCTCGTGGCCGATGACCGGCAATGGTTCAAGGCGCGGGTCAACTTCCCGTCCTGCGGGACCGACCTCAACAGTTCGGTCTGCGCCCACGCCCTCGCCCAGCCGGACGAGGTGCTGGTCATCCCGGACCTGACCGCGGACCCGCGCACCCGGGCCAATCCGCTGGTGACGGGCGACCCCTTCATACGCTTCTATGCGGGCGCGCCGCTCGTCATGCCCGACGGACACGTGCTGGGCAGCCTGTGCGTCATCGACAAGGCGGTCCGTCCGGCGGGGCTGACCGAGGCACAGGCCGAGAACCTCAAGGCGCTGGCCCGCCAGGTCGTGACGCAGCTTGAGCTACGCCGTGCGGTGATGACCCGCGACCAGGCGCGGGGCGAGGAGCAGCGCGCCTACCAAGTTCGCGAGGCCCTGCGCGACGCCCAGGCGCGCATCGCCGCGACGGGGGACGACCTCGACGCCGTGCTGCAGGCCGTGGTCGCCGGGGCGATACAGGCGGTGCCGACGGCCGAGGGCGGCGTGATCGAACTTCTGGACGGAGACCGGTTGGAATACCGGGCCGTGCGCGGAACGCTCGCCCCGCATCTCGGCCTTCGGGTCCCTCTCGCCACCAGCAGCGCGGGATACTGCGCGCGGACCGGCCTGCCGTACCTGATGGCGGACGCCGCCAGCGACCCTCATGTCCGACGCGACCTGGTGGCCGGCCTCGGGCTGGGGTCGGCCATCCTCGCCCCGATCCCGCACGGCGATGCCGTGCTCGGCGTGCTGAAGTTGCAGGCCGCGCGTCCGGGCGCATTCACCCGGGGTGACCTCGACATCCTCGGCCTGTTCACCAGCGCCGCGACGGCGGGGCTGACCGAGGCTACGGCGCGAGCGGACGCCCGTGCCAAGGACGTCTACTGGCGCGGGCTGTTCGACCGCTTGAGCGAGGGCTTCGTCGTCGGCGAGGTGATCCGGGACGCGGCCGGGCATGTCGCCGACTGGCGCTACGTCGAGGTGAACCCGGCCTGGGGCGAGCTGATCGGCATTGATCCCTCAACCGTCGCCGGCCGGACCGTCCGCGAGGTCATCCCCGACATCGAGAACGAGTGGGTGAGCGAGGTCGCCGATGTGGTGGCGACGGGCCGGACCGCGAACTTCACCCGTCGGATCGGCACGCTCGGTCGCTGGTACGAGGGCCGCGCGTTCGCGCTCGACGGCGACAGGTTCGGCATCATCTTCCTGGAGGTCACGGCACGTGTCGAGGCCGACGCCCGGCGTCTGGCCCTGCTATCCCTCGGCGACCGCCTGCGCGACCTCGCGACGGTCGGCGAGATGACCCGGGCCGCGGCCGAGATCGTCGGCCGGACGCTCGGCGCCACCCGCGCCGGGTTCGGCCGGATCGAGGGCGACGTCGAGGCCATCGAGGTCGAGCCGGACTGGACCGCCCCGGGCATCCCGAGCATCGCCGGCCGACACCGGTTCGACGACTACGGCGACATCCGCGCACACCTCAGGCGCGGCGACGCCCTCGTCATCGACGATGTCGCCACCGACCCGCGCACCCGGGACGATCCCGGCCCGATGCGGGCCATCGACGTCGGCGCGCTGGTCAACATGCCGGTGCGCGAGCGCGGGCGCACCGTCGCCGTCTTCATCGTGCACGACGTCCAGGCCAGGATCTGGACGCCCGAGGAGCTATCGTTCCTGCGCAACGTCGCCGACCGGCTTGAGGTCGGCGTCGCCCGGGTGCGCGCGGAGGAGCTCCAGGCGGTGCTCAACACGGAGCTCGCGCACCGCCTGAAGAACACCCTCGCGGTCGTCCAGTCCATCGCCACCCAGACCCTGCGCGGGGTGACCGAGCGCGAGCCGGTCGATGCGTTCGAGCGGCGGGTGCTGGCCCTGTCGCGCGCCCACGACGTGCTCATGCAGAAGAGCTGGGCCGCCGCGCGGATGCAGGCGGTGATGGAGAGCGTGCTCGGCATGCAGGCCGACCTCGACCGCTTCGCGTTCGACGGGCCGGACATGGACATCAGCCCGCAGGCGGCCCTGTCGCTCACCCTGTTGCTGCACGAGCTCGCGACCAACGCCCTGAAGTACGGTTCGCTGTCGGCCAACTCCGGCCAGGTCCGGGTCGCCTGGCGCACCGAGGACGGCACCGCGCCGGCCCTCGTGCTCGACTGGACCGAGACCGGGGGACCGGCCGCGGCGGCGCCGACGGGTCGGGGCGGGTTCGGCTCGAAGCTCATCCGCATGGGTCTGGTGGGAACCCGCAAGGCCGACCTTCGGTATGCCTCGACCGGTTTGCGCGCCGAGTTCCGCGCCCCGCTCACCGACATCCAGATCCAGGTGCACTGATCCCAGATGACCGAGTTGCACCCCAACCACGCCATCGTGCTCGTCGTCGAGGACGACCCGATCCTGATGCTGTCCCTGGTGGACTTCGTCGAGAACGCCGGCTGCGAGGCCATCGAGGCCACCACCGTGGCCGACGCGATCCGCATCCTGGAGACGCGCCCGGACATCCGGACCGTGTTCACCGACCTCGACATGCGCGGTTCCACCGCCGGCATGGCGCTGGCCCTGTCGATCCGCGACCGCTGGCCACCCATCGAGTTGCTGATGGTCTCGTCTCAGCCCTGGGACGCCGCCCAGATCCCCGCCCGCGGGGTGGTCTTCGGCAAGCCGTTCGACCGGCGCCGGATCGTCGCCGCCATCCAGCGGTTCGCCGCCTGATACGGGACGGGGACACACGAGCTGGTCGTTGCCGACCTGACCCGGGGCAGTTAGCCGACATCCGCCAGCGGACCCGCTCAGGCCTCGATCATCGCCCTGACCCTCTCGGCCATGGTCTCGACCGCGAACGGCTTTGTCAGGACCGCCATGCCCGGTTCGAGATGCCCGTTCCCGACGACGGCGTTCTCCGCGTAGCCGGTCACGAACAGGACCTTCAGGTCCGGACGCCCGATCCGCGCGGCGTCCGCCATCTGGCGTCCGTTCATGCCCCCCGGTAATCCGACGTCCGTGACCAGCAGGTCGATGCGCGCGTCGGACTGCAGCACCTTGAGGCCGGCGACGCTGTCGGCGGCCTCGATGGCCACGTAGCCGAGATCCTCCAGGATGTCGGTGACCAGCATGCGCACGCTCGGTTCGTCGTCGACCACCAGCACGGTCTCGCCCTGCTCCGAACGGGGGAGGCCGGAGCCCACGGACGCGATGTCCTCCTCGACCGCTCCGTGGTGGCGCGGGAGATAGAGGCACACGGTCGTGCCCATGCCGACCTCGGAGTAGATCCGGGCATGCCCGCCGGACTGCCGCGCGAATCCGTAGATCATGGAGAGGCCGAGCCCCGTGCCCTGGCCCACGGGCTTCGTCGTGAAGAAGGGGTCGAACGCCTTGGCGATCACGTCCGCCGGCATTCCGGTGCCGGTGTCGGTCACGCAGAGCGACAGGTACTGGCCCGGCTCCAGGTCGCGCTCCCTCGCCCCGCGCTCGTCGAGCCAGCGATTGGCGGTCTCGACCGTGATGCGCCCCCCGTCCGGCATCGCGTCGCGGGCGTTGATGCACAGGTTCAGGAGGGCGTTCTCCAACTGCGGCGGATCGACCAGGGCGGGCCACAGGCCGCTCGCCCCGACCACCTCGACCGCGATGGCCGGGCCGACTGTGCGTCGGATCATGTCCTCCATGCCCTCGACAAGCCGGTTCACGTCCGTCGTCTTCGGGTCGAGGGTCTGGCGCCGGGAGAAGGCCAGGAGCCGGTGGGTCAGTGCCGCCGCCCGGCGCGCGGCCCCTTGCGCCACCGTCATGTACTTCTCGACGTCCGCGATCCGCCCCTGCGCCAGGCGGCTGCCGATCATCTCCAGGGAGCCCGAGATACCGGCCAGAAGGTTGTTGAAGTCGTGGGCCAGCCCCCCCGTCAGTTGCCCGACCGCCTCCATCTTCTGCGACTGGCGCAGCTGCGTCTCGGCCATCTGCAGGGCGGCGGTGCGCTCCTCGACGCGCTGTTCCAACCGCTCATTGAGGTCCCTCAGTTCGGTCAGCGCGCGGTCGCGCTCGGCCTCCACGGCACGCCGCTCCTCGATGTCGAGCAGCACACCGGGGAAACGCACCGGCGTCCCGTCGGGGCCGTGTTCGACGTGCCCGTTGGCCTCAAGCCAATAATACCGGCCGTCCCGACGCCGGACCCGATACTGGTGGGCGTAGCGGCCCCCGCGCGCGACGGCCTGACCGATAGCCTCGGCCAGCCCGGCCTGGTCGTCGGGATGCACCGTCTCGACGACCTTCGCCAAACTGATGCCGCTGCGTCCGAGGGCCGGGTCGAGTCCGAAGTTCAGGGCGAACGCCTCGTCCACGGTGAAGCGGTCACCGGGTATGTCCCAGACCCAGGTCCCGATGATCGCACCGGCCGCGAGCGAGAGCCGGACGCGCTCTACATTCTCGCGGGCCAGTGCCTCGCTCTCGCGAAGGGCCGCATCGCCGAGCACGCGCGCGGTGGTCTCGTTGGTGAGGATGAACAGCCCGGCGACCAGACCGGCGGCGTCGAGGACCCGCGAGTAGGAGAACGTGAACCAAGTGTCCCGTTGACCCCGGTCGGTATCCAGTTTCCATGGCAGGTCGACGAAGCGTTCGGCGCGGCCCCCGAACGCCGCGTCGATGATCGGCTTCGCCTGCTCCCACGCATCCGCCCAGACCCGGTCGAAGCGCTCGCCCATCGCCCAGGTCAGACGGGGCCCGAGCAGCGGGAAGTAGGCGTCGTTGAAAAAGAAGTGCAGGTCCGGCCCCCAGGCCAGGATCATGCTCTCGGGCGAGTTCAGGACCAGTGACAGGGCCGCACGGAACTCGGCCGGCCAGCCCGCCGGATGACCCAGTGGGTGCCCGGTCCAGTCGCGTTCGCGGATCATGCGGGCGGCCTCGCCGCCGCCCGCAAGGAAGGCCATGGGGTCGGTCATCGTCAGGAATAGTGTAATCGGGGGGTAGCCGTGGGTGGGCAGCCCTGCCGCGGGACTTCGGATGCCCGACGCCCTAGCGGCCCTCCCGTTCGGAATTGCGGCAAACCCCGGAAGTGTCGAGAGGTTCTCGAACGGCAGGGTTTCGAGGTCGGTCGCGAGTCGGCGCCATTCCCGCGTCGGGCTCAGATGTCGACGGCGCCGAGTGTTTAAGCATCGTCAGGATGCACAAGGCAGGCCGACGCCTCCTTCGAGCGAGCCGTCACCACCGCCTCCGAGCACGACTTCGAGCACCTTGGCCGCTTGAGCCCGCACGTCTCGGTCGGCGGCCAACACGGGGAGGATCGCCCCCCTGGAGGATGGGGAAACCGCGGCCCTACGGTCGGGCGAGAACCAGCGTCGGTCCGGACGTCCGCCGGATGTGGACGCCCCTGACGGTCCCCGCCGTTCCGGAAACCTTGCGCCCGATCCCATGACGTCTTCCAGGGATACTGGAAGACGTCATGGGTCGTTCAGGCGCCCAGGTCCGCACCCGCCGTGACCCGTTCCTCGCCATCGACATGCCGGTTGTCGAGCTTGCGCAACTCGGTGGCGATGTCCTGCAGGCTGGCGTCGCCCTTCCGCAGGATGCGGTCGGCCTCGGAAAGGCGGTCGCGCTCTCCCGCCGTGATGTCCCTGGCGCTCAGCACCACCACGGGGACGTCGGCGCAGCCGGGCAGGACCCGGAGGCGGTCGAGGAACGAGAAGCCGTCCATCACCGGCATCGTCAGATCGAGCAGGACGAGGCGGGGCACCCCGTGCCGGACCTGGTCGAGCGCCTCGCGCCCGTCCCCGGCCTCGCGAACGGTCCAGCCGTTGCGCTCCAGCACCGTCCGGAGCCGGTGGCGCATATCGGCGTCGTCGTCGACCACGAGCACGTCGCCGTCGGCTGCCCGGAACTGGTCCAGGACCGTCCGGAGGCGTCCCCAGTCCACGGGCTTCGGAATCGCCTCGACCGCACCGAGCGAGGCGCTGAGCGCCGCGTCCGCGACGAAGCTGACCATGACCACCGGGATGCCTGCGGTGTCCGGATCGGCCTTGAGGGCGGCGAGCACCGACCAGCCGTCCATCTCCGGCATCATCACGTCGAGCAGGATCGCCCGCGGCTTGAGCGACCGGGCGAGGTCGAGCCCTGTACGCCCGTTCCCCGCCGTGCGAACGGCGAAGCGTTGGCGTTCGAGGAACCGGGTCATCAGCTCGCGTTGGTTGGCCTCGTCGTCGATGACCAGCACGAGGTCGCCCACGGTCACCTGGTTCTCGCGAGGTGCCGGTGCCGCCTCGACGGCCTGCTCGGGAGCCGCCGCCGGGACGCGCAGGGTGAAGCTCGTCCCCTCGCCCTCGACGCTGTCGACCGTGATGTCGCCGCCGAGCAGCTGGGCGAAGGCACGGCTCAGCGCCAGGCCGAGGCCTGTGCCGCCGTAGTTGCGCGTGGTGCTCTCGTCGGCCTGGGTGAACCGCTCGAACAGGCGCCCGACCTGCTCCGGGCTCATGCCGATACCGGTGTCCGCCACCGTGAACAGAAGCCAGTCGCCGGACGGGTCGACGTCGCGGGCGGCCCTCAGGGTGATGGTGCCGCCCTCGGTGAACTTGGCGGCGTTCGAGAGCAGGTTGAAGACGCATTGGCGCAGCTTGGTCGCGTCCGTGCGCGCACGGCCGACGTCGCCGGCGACGTCCAACGCGAGGACGTTGCCCTTCTTGGCGACCAGCCCCTCCACGGTGCCGGCGGCGTCCGTGACGAAGGCCGCCACGTCGATGTCCTCGGGGTAGAGCTCCATCTTCTCGGCCTCGACCTTGGACAGGTCGAGCACGTCGTTGATCAGCCCGAGCAGGTGCTGGGCGTTCGACTTGATCTTGCCGAGGTCCTTCAGGAGGCTATCCTGGCCGAGTTCCTCCGCCTCCTCCTCCAGCATCTCGGAGTAGCCGATCACCGCGGACAGCGGCGTCCGGAGTTCGTGGCTCATGTTGGCGAGGAAGCGACTCTTGGCTCGGCTGTGCTCCTCGGCGGCGTCGCGGGCGTCTTTGAGCTCTGTCTCGAACGCGCGGCGCTCCGTGACGTCCGCATGGACCCCGACCCATTCCCGGACCGCACCGTCGGCGTCGCGCACCGGTACGGCGCGCACCGAATGGTACCGCCAGGCGCCGTCCGGCGACCGGACCCGGTGCTCGACGACGTACGGCGTCCCGCCCCTGACCGCCGCCGTCCAGACCCGTCGCGTTTCCGCCAAGTCCTCGGGATGGATGGCTGTCGTCCAGCCACCGCCGCGGTACTCGGCGAAGGTCTGCCCGGAGATCTGCTCCCACCCGGGCTGCTCCTCGACGAGGTTGCCGAGGGCGTCGGCAGTCCACATCACCCCGTCCACCGCCCGCACCGCCGAGCGGAAGCGCTCCTCGCTGACGTGCAGTCGCCGCTGTATCCGGCGCTGGTCGAAAGAGCCTGCCATCATCGCCAGGAACAGGATGACGAAGGTCACGCCCGCGACCGCCAGGGCCAGGTTCTGTTGGTTTACGCCGAGTGCGGTCGCGTGCGCAGCATGGGCACCCGCCGCCTCGGCGGTGAAGGTCGCCGCCGCCATGCCCGTGTAGTGCATGCCCGCGACGGTGAGCCCCATCACGCACGCCGCGGCGAGCTTCTGCCAGACGCTATTCTGCCGGAAGGTCAGCCAGAGCGCGGCGGTCGCGGCCGTCACCGCGATGGCGACGGACACCGCGACGACGGGCAGGCTGTAGGCGAGGTTGCCCGGCAACCGCATCGCGGCCATGCCGGTGTAGTGCATCCCTGCCACGCCGACGCCCATCAGCAGGCCGCTGACGAGGACGTCCCGCGTCCCCGCCCCCTCGCGGCTGACCCAGGCGAACGCGGCGCCGGTGGCGGCAATGGCGATCAGCAGCGAGGCGACCGTGATCCCGAGATCGTAGGCGGCCGGCATGCCCATCTCGAAGGCGAGCATGCCGACGAAGTGCATCGCCCAGATGCCGCCGCCCATCGCCAGCGACGCAAGCGCCACCCAAGCCCAGCGCACTCCCGCAGCCGCTCCCCGGACGCGGCCGCCCAGGTCGAGCGCGGTGTAGGAGGCGAACACCGCGATGGCGATGGAGAGCGCGACGAGGGCGAGGTCGTAGCCGGTGTGGACCATGGGCAATCCGGAGGGGCTCGGTTCTATGTCGGACCGCCGGCGAGGGCGGATCAAAGGAAGCAAAGTCACGGCGGGGGGCTTTGTGCCTCCGGCCGACCTGATGGCGCGTCGTATGTGAGCGGTCGTATCGTGTCGCCGAGCCAACCCCGGGTGTGACGTGCCGCCACACTCTTCCCGAAACCTCCGTCGAGGACGGCCCGCCGCCGCAATCGCGTCGTAGTGGGTCCATGCCTTGACGGTTTGTTTACCGCCCGCTCGTCCAGGCTCGCGGCAAGTTCGGGCTTGGGGATGCGGGTGTTGGGTACGTTTGGGTCGGGCCGCGGGTTGCGGGCCTCGTGTATCGTGTTGCCGTTCGCCCTCTTGACCGCATGCGCGGGTCGCCCGACCGGCGTGCTGCTGCCCATCGTCGACGCTGCACATGTGGCTGGCACGTCCCGCGTCGACATGCTCGTCGCGACCACGCGCAAGTCCGCGACCGACCGCGGCGTGCTGTTCTCGGGCGAGCGCGGCGAGGCGGTGACCTACACCGATCTCGCGGTCTCGATCCCGCCCGATGCCATCCGGCAGCCGGGCTCGGTGCAGTGGCCGAAATCCGTTCCGGGCAACCCCGCCACGGACTTCGTGGCCCTGCGCGCCGACCCCGTCGACCGTGCCAAGGTCGCAGCCTGGACCGGCCGGGCCGTCCGCGGCTCGGCCAAGCGGCACGTCCTGGTCTTCGTGCACGGCTTCAACAACAAGTTCGAGGACGCCGTCTTCCGCTTCGCTCAGATCGTGCACGATTCCGGCGCCGAGGTCGCGCCGGTGCTGTTCACGTGGCCCTCCCGCGGTTCGGTGCTCGCCTACGGCTACGACCGCGAGAGCACCAACTTCTCGCGCAACGGTCTGGAGACCCTGCTGCGGGATCTCGCCAAGGACCCGAACGTCGGCGAGGTCACGGTGCTGGCCCACTCGATGGGCAACTGGCTTACCTTGGAAAGCCTGCGGCAGATGGCGATACGCGACAGGCGCGTGGCGCCCAAGATCCGCAACGTCATCCTTGCCGCCCCCGACGTCGACATGGACCTCGCCCGGGCCGCCTTCCACGACATGGGCAAGGACCGGCCGCGGCTGACCCTGATGGTGTCGGGCGACGACCAGGCGCTGGCGGTGTCGCGCCTCGTCTGGGGCGACAGCGTGCGGCTCGGGGCCATTGACCCGATGGCCGAGCCCTACAAGTCGGAGCTGGCGCGCGAGAACGTCGCCGTGCTGAATCTGAGCTCGGTGAAGTCGAACGACGCCCTGAACCACGGCAAGTTCGCCAGCGGCGACGTGGTCGCCCTGCTGGGCAAGCGGCTCGCGGACGGGCAGCCGATCTCGGACGGGCAGATCGGCATCGGCGACCGGCTGGTGAGCACGGCCGCCGGGGCCGCCTCGACGGTGGCCACCGGCGCTGCGCTGGCGGTGGCGGCCCCCGTGGCCCTGATCGACCCGCAGACCCGCGAGACCTACGGCGAGCACCTTTCCAACGTCGGCAGCGGCCTCAGGGATACGGTCGGATCGACCGTCGACCTCGCCGGTGCGCCGGTACGGGCCGTCACGGGCGGACGATAGGGGATCGGACGGACGGGCATGGGGCGCTTCGCGGGCTCCCGCGTTGGTGCGAGCGAGTCCGTCCCCCCATCGGTTCCGATGCCCGTCGGGCGACGACCGCGATCCACCCACCGGAGCCTCCATGAACCGACCCCTGACACTTGCGTTCGTCCTCGGCCTCTCCCTCGTCGCGCCGGCCTCTGCTGAGACCGGAAAGGAAGACCTCAAGCGCTACTGCACCGGCGACGCCACAACCTACTGCGGCGGCCTTGACCCGGCCGGGGAGGAGATGAAGGCGTGCTTCACGAAGCACCGCAAGGATCTGTCGGAGAACTGCCGGCGCGCCATCGATGCCTACACGGCGACGGGCGGCAAATGAGCGGTACGCGGACCACGCTCGCCGCCGTCCTGTTCGTTGCGGGTACGCTGACGGCTCCCACGCAGAACGAGCCGATCCAGGGGCCCGAGGATGCCAAGTGCCGCGACGAGGCGAGGAACCTCGTCTTCTCCGCGCCCAACCCGAAGCGGCTGTCGCCTCGCTGAGACGCACTGGGACTCGCCGGTGTGACAGCCCCGAAATCGCAAGGGAGCGAGCACGCGGTCGCCTTCGATGTCTGCGCTACCGGCCTGCTCTGAAACTTTCCTCTGCATGCCTCCGTACAAGTCGGCGTACGCCCGGCCTGGGCGCGGCGCGAGGCTTCGCCTCGGCGTCCGGCTTGTTGCGCTCCGAAGCCATCGCGGCCGGATTTTTATTCGATAAATCAGGAACTTGATGATCGGGTCTTCTCTTCTCCCAATGTGCGACAGGGGATTCCTTCCCCGTACAGGAGACATTGAATGAAGATCACCACCCTTGCCCTCGCCGCCTCGGTCCTCGGCAGCCTCGCGCTCGGTGCCGGCGCCGCCTCGGCCGCCCCGATGGGCCCGAACGGACTCCAGGCCGCCCCGTCCGACGTCACCCAGGTCCGGATGACCAGCAGCGAGCGGATGATGATGAAGAAGCGCATGATGCGGAAGCAGATGATGAAGCGCCGCATGATGAAGAAGCGGATGATGATGAATCGCGGCATGTGATTTCAAGGCGCCGTGCGCTTCCGGAGGCCCCGACCCAGGGGCCTCCGCCCTGGCCGTCCAGAGTGCGGGGAAGACCGTTTGGCTCGAACCTACCTGACCCGATCAGCCCCCGAGACCGGCGAGGTCGAGCGCCGCCGCTGGATGTTTCGCCATCCCCTCGTGATCAGGGTCACCCACTGGGTGAACGCGATCTGCCTGCTGGTCCTGCTGATGAGCGGCCTGCAGATCTTTAACGCCCACCCGGCCCTTTACTGGGGCAAGGTCTCGACCTTCGACGCGCCGCTCATGGCGATGACCCAGACCGAGGACGACCCGCCCAAGGGCATGACGACGGTGTTCGGCCATGGCTTCGACACGACGGGCTGGCTCGGTTCATCAATCGGCTCCGACGGCGAGGCGGCGGACCGAGGCTTCCCCGCCTGGACGACCTTGCCAAGCGACCAGGACCTTACCGGCGGCCGTTCCTGGCACTTCTTCTTCGCCTGGGCTTTCGTCCTGAACGGCATCGCCTACCTGCTCTATGGTCTGGTCAGCGGGCAGCTGCGATTCCGTGTGATCCCGTCCCGTGACCAGATCCGGCATTTCAGGGCCTCGGTTTGGGAGCACCTGACGCTGCGCTTCCCTCAAGGAGACGAGGCCAAGCGCTACAACGTCATCCAGAAGCTCACCTACCTCGTCGTGCTGTTCGTGCTCCTGCCGGTGCAGGTGCTGGCCGGGCTCGCGATGTCGCCGGCGATGAACGCGGCCTTTCCCTTCCTTCTGACGCTCTTCGATGGACGCCAGTCGGCCCGCACGGTCCACTTCGTCGTTGCGAGCCTGCTGGTCCTGTTCGTGGTCGTGCACGTCGCCCTGGTCCTGCTGTCGGGCTTCTGGAACAACATGCGCGGCATGCTCACCGGCTGGTTCGTGATCGAGCGCAAGGTCGAGCCGGCCGTCCCTGCCGGAGAGCCCCGGGCATGAGCCACTCACCCAACCGACGCGCCCTCCTGGTGGGGGCTTCCGCCACGGCCGCGGCGGCCATGCTCGGAGGCTGCGACCGCCTAGGCAACGCGGAGTGGTTTCGGCGAACGCTGAAGACCGGCGAGGACGCCAACATGTTCGTCCAGCGCCTGCTCCTGGGCGACGCGACGCTGGCACCCGAATACGCCGAGGCCGACATCTCGCCGTGGTTCAAGCCGAACGGCACCGAGGACCCGCCGGACAAGGACTACAAGGCTCTGGCGAAGGGCAAGTTCGCCAAGTACCACCTGGAGGTCGGCGGCCTCGTCGAGGCGCCCTTCAAGCTGTCCCTGAGCGACCTCCGCAAGCTTCCGGCCCGAACCCAGATCACCCGGCACGATTGCGTCGAGGGCTGGAGCGCCATCGGCAAATGGACCGGAGTGCCCCTCGCCGAACTGCTTAACCGCGCTCGGCTCAAGCCGGAGGCGCGATACGTGGTGTTCCACTGCGCCGACACCATGGACCAGGGCAGTCCGCTCGAAGGCGGGGGAGACGACGAGGCGGCCGACGATGTCCCTGCCGGCAACGCCAACCCAAGCATGACGAGGCAGTCGGGCAGCGACGAGAGCAGGAAGGATTCCGGTGGCCAACAGGCGACGGAGGACGATGCGGCCAGCGGCGGAACGCCGGTTCGGTTCTACGAGAGCATCGACCTGGTCGATGCGTTCCACCCGCAGACCATCCTGGCCTACGACATGAACGGGGAGGCGCTTCCCGTGTCGAACGGCGCACCGCTGCGGCTGCGGGTCGAGCGCAACCTTGGCTACAAGCAGGCGAAGTACGTGATGCGGATCGAGGTGGTCGAGAGCTTCGCCCACATCGGCGGGGGCAAGGGCGGCTACTGGGAGGATCAGGGCTACGCCTGGTACGCCGGCATCTGAGTCTGCCCGGACGTGACGTCCACGTTTATGCGAGCATTGAGCGCGCAGCTCTCTCGTGTCGAACTCCGGTGGCATCCGCCTGCGAAACTGCGGAGTAGGGTCGGCCCCTCTCCGTTTGGCTGGCTATCGGACCGGCGACGCCGCCTGGGTGCGTTCGATATGAGTGGTCCGCGGACCTAGCTGAGACGCCCTGCCCGGAGAAACCCGCGACGGACCAATGTTTGGACTGCAGCGCGAATAAGAGGACAATGCGGTCATGTCCCTACATTTTGAACGCCTCGGCACAGGCCGACCGCTACTAATGATCCATGGGTTGGGGTCCAATCTTCGCACCTGGAATCCGCTCTTGCCCGCACTGCGCGGCTCGCGCGAACTGATCTTGGTTGATCTGCCAGGACATGGCAGATCGGCACCGCTCGCGGGTCGGCAGACCATGCAGGCCCATGCGGACGCCCTCGCCAGCTTCGTGCAGTCGCAAGACCTGAAGTCAGCGGACCTTGTCGGCAGTTCGGTAGGGGGGCGGCTGGTGCTGGAGCTGGCGCGGCGAGGCATCGGTCGGCACTGCGTGGCGCTTGATCCCGGCGGTTTCTGGCACGGATGGGAAACGCCCTGGTTTCACTGGACGCTCGCGGCGTCGATACGCCTGGTGCGGTTGCTACGGCCATTCCATCCCGGCCTGTCGCGCCACGCCGTCAGCCGTACGCTGCTGCTGGCCCAACTGTCGGCCCGTCCGTGGGTGCTGCCACCGCAGCTTGTCGTGGAGGAACTGCAGAGCCTGGCAGCCACACCGGTGTTCGATGCGATGCTGCGTGAGCTGGCAAGCGGGCCGTTGCAGCAAGGTTCGGTGACGACCCCCGGCCTTGTCACCATAGGCTGGGGCCGCCAAGACCACCTTCTGCTGCCGCGCCAGGCTGAACGCGCCCGGGTGGCATTCCCATCGGCCCATCTGCACTGGTTCGAGCGATGCGGCCACTTCCCGCACTGGGATCAGCCTGCCGAGACGGCGCGCGTAATCCTTGAAAAGGTCGGGAAGGATGCGCCCTGAAACGGCTTGTCGCACACCTAAGCCCGTGGTCATCCCCGGGTCGTCAAGCATTTCGGCCGAGCTTGCCGCCTCCGCTCGGCAACCGGTCCATGGTCCGGTCTTCCATTACCGCTAAAACGAAGCAGCGCTTCGAAGCCAACTCATGGCGCAGTTGACCTCAGGCAGACTTTCGACGGACGCGAGGTCATCCGGGAACGGTCCGCGGCCGTCCCTCGATATTCGGAACGGGATCCCGTTTCAGACTCGATACGTCGTACTCAGAGTCCGCCGCCCTCTCTCCTGCCGCGGTCCGCTTCAGTTCCCCGGTCACCGTGAGGAAGACCATGACCTACCTTCGATACGCCCCCGGCATCGAGAAGCCTGCTGCGGACGAGCAGAAGACGATTGACGGCATCATCGCCGGCATGACGCAGCAATCCGAGACGGTGGAGAGGCGCGAGCACCATGCGGTGCGGGCCAGCCACGCAAAGAGTTCGGCCTGCGTCACTGGCGAGTTGACGATCGCGACCGGCCTGCCGCCCGAACTGGCTCAAGGGTTGTTCGCCACTCCCGGCACCCATCCCATCGCGGTTCGCTTCGCTCAGGGACCGGGCGAGACCCTGGGTGACCGGGTCTCAACCCACCGGGGAATGTCGATCAAGGTTTTCGACGTCCCCGGCGAGAAGCTGCCCGGCCACGCGGTCGACACCCAGGATTTCGTCCTCGCGACCGGGACCACCTTTCCGTCCGGTACTGCGGCGGGCTTCCTGCGCGACGGCACGGTCATCGGCAAGTCGACCGGCCTGCCGGAGGGCGTGAAGAGCGCGGTGTCCTCCACCATGCGCAACCTCAACAAGGCGCTGCATGCCTTCGGCACTGAGAGCGCGCTCGCCGACTTCTTCGGGCACCCCTACAGCCACCCGCTGGCCGACAGCTACTTCAGCCAGGCGCCGGTACGCTTCGGCGATTACGTCGCCAAGCTCGGGGCTGTACCCGCGAACGAGTCCCAACGTGCGCTGTCCGAGTGGCGGCTCGACCCGCACCAGGACGAGGACGGCTTCCGGCACGCCACGGTCGCCTTCTTCAGGGACCACGAGGTGGTGTTCGAGTTGAGGGCGCAGCTCTGGGCCGATGCCGAGCGGCAGCCCATCGAGGACGCGTCGGTCGACTGGCCGGTCTCGGTCAGCCCCTACCGCACGGTGGCGACGCTGCGCCTGCCGCGTCAGGACGCCTACTCGCCGGATCGGGTGCGCTACTTCGACGAGGTGATGACCTTCCGCCCGGCGCACAGTCTCGCGGCGCACCAGCCGCTCGGTTCGGTGATGCGAGCGCGCCTCCAGGTCTACCGGGCGCTGAGCGACTTCCGCCACCGCGAGAACGGCGTGGCGGCCGAGGATTCCGCCGGCATCGACCGCATCCCGGCGTGAGGAACGGCGCGAACGGCGCCTCCGTTGAATGACGACATTCAGAAGGATGATGTCATGAGCTTGCAGGGCAAGAAGATCGCGATCCTGATCGCACCGCGCGGCACCGAGGAGCCGGAGTTCGCCAAGCCGCATGAGGCGGTGAAGCAGGCCGGGGCGACCGTGACGGTCATCGGTCTGGAGGCCAGCGAGGCCGAGACGGTCAACAACGACCTCGATCCCGCTGGCCGCTACAAGGTGGACAGGACCATCGAGGGGGCCTCGGCCGCGGATTACGACGCACTCGTCATCCCCGGCGGTTGCGTCGGCGCCGACAAGCTCCGGGCGAGCAAGGACGTCGTGGCGTTCGTCCGGGACTTCTTCGTCGCGGGTAAGCCGGTCGGAGTCATCTGCCACGGTCCCTGGACGCTGATCGAGGCGGACGTCGTGAAGGGCCGGACGCTCACCTCCTACCCCACGGTTCGCCGCGACATCGAGAACGCCGGCGGCACCTGGGTCGACGAGGAGGTCGTCTGCGACAAGGGGCTGGTCACCAGCCGTACCCCGAAGGATCTGCCAGCCTTCTGCGCCAAGATCGTCGAGGAGTTCGCGGAGGGCCGCCATCCCGACCAGGCCAGGAGCGCCTGAGGAGTCGGACGGCCAGCGGTTGGTTCTGAGCGCCCGGGGCGGCCCAGGCCGACCCGGGTTAGGCCTTGACGACGTCCCTCGGCCGGGATGCCCTCGCGGAGGCCTCCGTCATCCCTCGATGGCGCCGATCTGCTTGAGGATGCCAAGCTCGTCTGAGGAACCCCACCGCTCGACCATCTTGCCGTCGACGAAGCGACCGATCTGCATGCCGCGGACCTTGATGGCCTTCCCGGTCGGCTTGTGGCCGTTGAAGTCTCCCTGGTGCGTGCCGGTGAGCGTGTAGGCGAAGGCGACGCTGTCCCCGTCGGCGACGAGCTTCTTCACCTCGACCTGCATGTCGGGAAAGGCGGAGCGAAGCTGCGTGAAGAACGCCTGGTATCCCTCGGGACCCATGTGCTGGCCCGGCGCCGGGTCGTGATCGTGGCAATCCGGGGCGACGACCTCGGGGAAATCGTCGAACCGGCCACCGTTGACGAGTTCGCCGAACTTTTCGGTCGCCTGGATGCTAGCCTCGCGTGACATGGTGTTCCTTGCGGTTCGGTGGTGGCGACACGGCGCCGAATATCTCGATGCACGGGTAACGCCCGCCACGGTCGGACGTTGCCCGCGCCGCGCGCGACCGGATCGGAATGACCGCCGGGCGTCACGTCGGATCGTGGCGGGATGCCGGGTCGGCCGCTGTGTGGGACGTCGTCCACGAGGGCGGAGGTAGGCGACAGGCGAGGTCGCCTGTCCCTAGGCGACGTTCACCCGTACCCGATGCCAGCAGGCGCACAGGTAGCCCTTGTGGTTCCAGATCTCGTTCGACGTTGCCGGCTGCGTCTGGCCCGCTTCGTCCCAGGCCCGCACGGCAAGCTCATGCTCGCCCGGCGGCAGGTCGAGGTCCGCGCTCCAGAACGTCCAGGCGAACGGAGCGTCCGCCTCGTGTTCGAGCTCGGCCTGTACCCAGGACCGGCCGCCGTTCCCGGAGACGTCGACGCGTACGACGGCCCGATCACCGCTCACCGCGTAGCCGCGGACCCTGTTACCCCCTGACTTGAGGGTTGCCCCAGTCCCGGGCTCGCAGATCGCTGCGTTCAGCGGCATCGCATCGATGGTGTACCCCTTGGCCGGATCGGCGGCCTCGGCGGTCACGTCCGCCGGATACAGTTTGTAGTCCCCGGCCTGGATCGGGTTGTCCGAGGGGTGGTCCTGGACGCTTAGGCGACGGAGCCATTTTGGGCTGCGTACGCCGGCGAAGCCCGGCACCACCGCGCGAACCGGAAAACCATGCTCGGGGAGCAAGGCTTCACCGTTCATGGCGTAGGCCAGCAGGGTCTCGGACGCCATGGCCTTGGCGAGCGGGATCGAGGCGCCGTAGGGATGGCCTTCCACCATGTCGTGGCTCTCGAAGGCGACATGGTGGCCCACGTGCTCGACGACCCCCGCCTCGCGCAGGACGTCGCCGAGACGCACCCCGGTCCATTCGGCGGTGCCAATGGCTCCGGCATCCCACGGGTCGCCCGAGACCGGGGCGACCGCCCGCATGTCGGCGCGGCGATTGCCGGCGCACTGCATCGTGGCCGTGACCGTGGCTTCCGGGAAGCGTATCCGCAGATCGGATAGCGACAACTCAAGCGCGGTGCTCGTGCCGCCATCGATGGTCAAGCGCTAGGCTGCCTCGTCGAGGTCCGGCAGGTCGCCGTGCGAGCGGACGTAGAAATCCTTCGCCGGCGTCCGGTAGGAGGCCCGCAATCGGTCGAGGGGCGGTTCGGCGTTGTAGGGTTGGTCGCCGTGGACGATCAGGCGTGCCTTGCGCTCGGTCAGACTCGACATCGGGGCTCCCGTCCCAGTGGGGTTACGAGAGTGAACGCGTCGGCGGCGGCAAGGCTCAACCGTCGATGCAGGGGCCAGGGCGGCGGCGGCACGGCATCATCGCTCTGTTTTGGTCGAGCCTTCGCAAAGCGACGCAAATACCCGCCAGGACCGACCTATTCCGTGCCGTTTCTCGTGCCCTGCCGGAAAAAAGCCGAGTCCCGCCCAGGGGATGAATGGTTTGGACGGACCGTTATGAGCGGTCTGGTCAATCCACCGAGCTATCTGTTCAGAATTCCGTTTGCATCTGGCATGTCCGCTTCGTGTGGCGAAGCGGCCACCGAAAAGCCTCGAGCTCAAAGTCCGCAAAGGATCAACAGCTCGGATTGGATGCACGCGTATGTATGTCTGAGAGGAGGCGCAAGCAGCCCCTCGATTAGTTAAGCGGCATGCCCGATCCCAAGCCGGCCCAGCACTCAGATGCCCGGGGGCGTCCGTGCTCGGGGGATGGCGCCAGCGAGCGCCAGGGCAAGAGGGATGGCTCGATCAGCATGGGACATCCGCCAGGGCGAGGCTGAGGGCGGCCGCCACATGCAGAGCGAACACGGCGGTTGAGGAGGCACAGCTATTAGCTGCCGGATTTCCGGACATAACAAGCTGGGCTGTCCGCAGCGCATCCCAGACGAACAGGCGCGCCTCCTTTAACAGGGTCAGGGCACGCCGACAGGGCCCGACATCGGCAACGGTCGGTCCCTGCGGCCTCAAGCGCGGCTTGCGTCAAGTCGGGGAGATCGCGCTGGAGGGGGCTCCGGGATCCAACGCGGGTTCTGAAAGAGCTTTCGAGCCGCCTCAAGTACGGCCCGCGCGGCCGGAGTTAAGATATCAGGGACGTAGTCGGTCATGCCACCGCCGGGGGGCCAGCTGAGCGGGTCGTACAGGCAGGACCTGATCAGGAAGCAGGGCATCCTCGGGCGTCGCCCGGGGCCGGTCAGCGCGCGGTGGACGGCGTTCGGCACCACCTTGCCCCGGATCTTGCATCAGGCGGTCCGGGCGGCGTCGAGGTCGGCGGTGTACCGGTCGGCTTCGGCGCGGGCCTGCGCGTCGGCCAGGTCGAAGGTGTCCGAGAAATCCGACAGTTGCCGGCCGACCGCTAGGGCGGACGCCTCGTTGTCCGCCGCGGTCGCCCCGGCCTGAAGGGCTCGCGTCTTCCAGACGTCCCGCTCGGCTCTGGCCGCGAGCGTCTGCCCGTGCTTAGGCGACGGAGCCGGCGACCGCGCCGGCACTGCGATGGCGAGCCAGGCGAGGGACTCGATGAGCCAGGCCTTGCCGTGTTCGACGAGGCCGCCGAGCCCCGGGACGAGGGCGAGGAGCGAGACGAGCGGCAGCATCGGATGTGCACCCCGACCCGGAGGAGGCGGATGCGGAGCTGGTAGGAGTTGAGCGCCAACGCGGTGTTGACCGCCGTGGCGACCTCGCCCCGCAGCTGGTCGCTGTGGGTGACGTGGCTGGTCACCTTGATGAACTCCTCGGCCTCCTTCGCGACCGCGAAGACGCACTCGCTCCCGGGGCCGTCGGCATGCGGATGGAGGCTGGCGTTTCGATGGGTGGTCGCGAGTTCCTCCGTTCGGTCGAGCTCGGCCTTGAGCCTGGTTGTGGCGAGAGCGTAGGCGTCCATGTCGAGGCTCCGGGTTCACGCCGAGGTCGCGCAGGTCTCGCCTAAGGGCATCCAGGCAGGCGGTGAGGTGATCGCGGACGAGGTCGCGGATCGCGTCCCGGGCGGCGTCGCGGACGTCCTCGGGAAGCGGGTGGCCCCACACCATCACGGTCGAGGCGCCGACCGCGTCTCGGGTCAGCCAGGCGCGCTTGCGTCGGGTCTCGTCGTAGGCGTCGGCGAGCGTGCCGACGTAGGCGGCGGTCCCGAGGTCCATGTCAGTGAACCTCTCGGGCGGCGCGTTCGACACCGGCGACACCCTCGGTCGAGAACCGGGTCACGACTATGGCGCCCATCGGGATGGTCAGGCTGTGGAGGTCCTGGCGTGGGCAGGTCGGGGGCCGTACCCGGGCGACGAGGACCTCGCGGGCGGCCTGCACCAGCCCACGAGGACGCAGATCGCGCAAGCGACGATGGCGACGGTCGGTAGCAGGCGGCCATCGTCGCGGCGGCCGGGGTGTCCGATTTCTCGGACACAGTCCCGGGCGGTGTCTCGACGACCGCGCCCGGGGTGAGCTCGACAGCCGGCGCGTCGCGTTGGCCGCCTCGGAACCCCGCGCGATCTGCACCGCCTTGGAGAAGCTGGCCAGCACCCCGCCGACCATGCACGCCGCGAAGAGCCACCGGAACACCGGGGCGATGTCGGACAGGCTCTGGCACGTGCAGGCATAGGAATTCGCCTGATCGCGGATCACCGCGGCGACGACGCCCGACGTCAAGAAGGCGATAGTTGCCAGGGTCTTGGTCTCGACGATGCCGTCGATTCCCCGCCATACAGCTTCCACGCCTTGAGCACGAACTGGAGGTAGAGGTTCGCCCGACCGACGCCCGAGTTCACGCCGAAGTCGACAACCGCGTAGTCGAGACCCCCAGGGAGTGCGTCGCCGTGCACCCGGCCACAATATTCGGCGCGGTAGATGTTGACCTCCTCCATCTCAGGCAGTGCCTGGACGCTGACCTTGGTGATGGGGTGCCCGCGCCAGGCGGCCAGGGTGGCCTGCGTGATGCCGCAGTTCGTCGAGCCCTCGTGATCCTTCGGGATGTTCTCGTAGCCGGCCTCACAGGCCAGGATACGCGTGATGGCGGTAATGGCGTTCGATGCAGCCATGTGTCCGCGCTCGACGACGAGGACGCGATGAGCCAGCCGCAGGCGAACTTAGCCCTGCTTCAGCTCTGCGACATCGCGGCGGGACTGCTTCAGCACCACCGGGCCGGCGCCGGCGGGCGCTTAAGCGGACCGGGCAGCCCGAGCTTGCGCGATGCGCTCGCCTTCATTGAGGCGCGGTTGTCCGATCCGGATATCGGTCCAAAGCAGGCGCGGACGCATCCGGACATCTCGCGCTTGGGCTTCTACCATTTGAGGGGACCGACTTTCGCACCAAGGCGGGCGAGTTGGGTATCGAGCTTCTGGTCGAGGGCGAAGAGACGGGCGTAGCCGATGCGGACCATCGGTGACCTCGCGGGGAGGAGCCCAGGTGATTAATGTAACGGCGAATAGTCGCGTCAACCCCGATGTGACGCCCGCGAGCCTACCGGATTGACTTTCCATGGCGGTATACTCTGAGTTGACACTGCCGGAGGCGCGGACCCAAGGAACCACCTTGACTTAGCGGAGCTGCTGGATGTTAATTCTGGTGGATAGAGATTGAGCAGATCAATTTGAGGCCGACATTGAGCAACGTTTCTGACGAGCCCTACGAGCGACTACAGATTCTCGAAGCAGAGATCCTAGCGGCTCTCAAGCTTTATCCTAATGAAGCTGATACCCGCTTCAAAGCACTTGATCGCATCCTAATAGAAATTATGGGGTGGCCTCGCGAGACGATATCTACGGAACCGCCGACAGAGAGCGGCTACATAGATTATCTGATTAAAAGCAATCAAGGCAGGAGCCTATTCATTATTGAAGCTAAGAAAGCAGGCCTGCTACATCCTGAAACCAAATCTGATCAGAAAATGGTGATCAGCCTTGATGGACCTGTCGCCAAACCGATGAAGGAGGGTATTAAGCAGGCACTAGGCTATGCGACGGAGCAGGGCGTGCCCGTTGCAGCACTAACCGATGGCATGACATGGTTGTTTTTCCGGGCATCGCGAGTTGATGGGCGGCCACCTCTCAAAGGTAAGGGAATACTTTTTCCGAGTTGGAAAGCGGTCACAGATTATTTTGTGCCATTTTCTGAACTACTTGCACCGAAATCGGTACTGGACAAACGTCATCTGGCGCACCTGAATGACGCTGAAGGCTATACAGTATCGGAAGCTGAGCAGCAATATACGGTTTATCCGCCTACTGACGCTCGTATGCGGCCTCGAGATCCAATGGCGAGCGACGCCGCAGAGCTATTTGCACAATTTTTCTCAAGACTTTCGAACGATCAAGATAAAGAGATGCTGCGCGACTGTTTTGTTGAAACCGCAGAAAGCCACAAGGCCGACTTGGAACTAGAGAAAATAATTCAAAATGTATTGAACAATGTCGCATCTATATCAACCGACAGAGGTGGAGCATTACAGGACCAGCTCGAAAGAGCAATGATTTCAAAGAGATCTGAAACAGTTCTTCTAATCGGCAATAAAGGCTCAGGTAAATCAACATTTATTGACAGATTTTTTGACCACATTCTGCCTGCTTCAATCAGAAAGAGATGCCTTCTCGCCAGAGTCGATCTTGCCGAGAGCACAGGATCGTCCATCAACGCAGTCGATTGGTGTATTTTCCAGCTAAGAAATATAATAGAAAAAGATATTTGTTCTGGAAATTCTCCAGAATACGATGAGTTACAAGGTATATTTTTCTCAGAATATCAGAGAATGTCGCGAGGATCATTCAAACATCTTTATGAAAGTGATAAGAACCAGTTTAAAATCGAGTTCGGTCGTCATATAGAGGGCAGGCGAGAATCTCACCCGGATGAATATGTTCGGCTTCTCCTTGCAAGGGCAGCCAGTGGGCACGGCCTGCTCCCTTGTTTGATATTTGATAATACGGATCAATTTCCGCTTGAAATTCAAGATAAAGTCTATCAACTAGCGCACTCACTCGAGAGCGCAGCTCCAGTTTTCAATATCGTGCCCATTACAGATCGTTCCGTATGGCGGCTGTCGAAAGCAGGTGCGCTTCAAAGCTATGCATCGCGCAGCTTTTATCTGCCTGTACCAGATGCAAAAGAAATTATCTCTCGAAGGGTTGTGTTTATCAAGAATAAACTTCAACGAGAAAAAAAGTCGCCTGAGTCATATTTTTCGAGGCGCGGGTTCCGAGTACAAATCAATGATATAATGATAATGGCTGACGCAGTCGAGAACGTTTTCGTTCACAGTGATTTTGTTACTAGTTTAATCGGCAGATTGGGTAATTTCGATATACGACGAATGCTTAAGCTAGCGGAGCGTATTTTTGTTAGCCCTGAGCTTAAGGTGGATGATATTATTAAGTCACGTTTCGGCGGTCCTGATATTACTGCGAATCTGTACCGCACTCACCGAGCTTTGATAAAAGGCGAATATGATCGTTTCAGTGAAATCGAAAATGCTTTTATTACTAACGTTTTTGCGACAGATCAAAACAAACCTGGATCACCTTTGTTGCCCTATTACTGTCTATACGTACTTCGTCAAAAGGCGAATGCCGCCAGATCTGGAGAATCTGATGACCGCCACTGGTTGGCAGACGACCTCTGCTCGTATTTTGACCATTGCGGCGTACCCGAGGACCTAACCCTCAGAACCTTACAACGAATCCATAAAAGAAGTCTTATCGAAACTCTTGATCCCAATGCAGAAGATGTAGGCCTGTCGGATCGAGTTGCCATCAAGGAAAACGGCGTGGCACATCTTGACCTAATTATGTCATCCACAGTATATCTTGAGCAGATGGCTCTTGTTACAGGTCTGGCTGATTTGTCCGTGCGGGACCAAGTAAAAAAACTCCTTGTATCAGCCAATTCACAGAAATTTGTTCAGATACGGGATATTTTCATTCGATATCTGCTAAAGATGGATGCCGCGCGACTCGAGATTCCTTCTACCCGGCCCTTTGCGTCTCTTAATGAAGCTAGGCGATTATTTAGAAATCGAGTAGTAGAAGATCGACCTCAGCATCGTTCAGGAGGTGACTACCCAGCAAGACGTCCTGCGTCGCGACCACGACGCAAAAATTTATGAATGCTCATTTTTTTACTCGCTTATGTAGCTCACGCTCTTGCTGGAGGGGATGGCCGAGGCGGAGATGCGCGAGACCGGGTACATGCACAACCACATGCGCATGTATTGGGGCAAGAAGATCCCGGAGTGGTCGGCCTCCCCCGAGGAGGCGTTCGAGACGGTGCTGCGGCTGAACAACAAGTTCTTCATCGACGGACACGACGCGAACTCCTTCACGAACGTGACGTGGCTCTTCGGCATGCACAACCGGCCTTGGGGTCCGCGCCGGTCTACGGCAACGTGCGCTCGCTGGGAGCGGCGACCCTTAAGAAGTTCGACGCCGACGGATACGTGCGCGAGGTCGAGCGCCTCGCAGCCGAGCGACGGTGCCGGCAGGCGACCTCGTGGTGCTCACCCTGGCCGACACGGGCGAGGGCATGCCCCCGGAGGTGCTGGCCCGGGCGTTCGAGCCCTTCTTCACGACACGGCCGCAGGGCAAGGGCACCGGCCTCGGGCTCGCGCAGGTTTACGGGACCGCCCAGCAACTCGGCGGCGCCGTTACCCTCCGCAGCCGTCCCGGCGAAGGCACGACCGTGTCGATGTACCTGCCGCGGGCCGAGCCCACCGCCAGGGACGGCCCGGCCGACGGGAGGTTCGAGACGCCTAACTCGAACGAAGCGGCACGCATCCTCGTGGTCGATGACGATCCGCAGGTCCGGGCGATGGCTGTCGCCTCGCTGGAGGAGCTCGGTGACGCGGTCGACGAGGTCTTGGACGGATCGGACGCGCTCCGCCTTCTGCGGGCTGGCAGCCGGTTCGACCTGCTGCTGACCGACTACGCCATGCCCGGGATGACCGGGACCGAACTCGCGGGCCGGGCGCAGGCTGTGGATCCCGGCCTGGGCGTCCTCCTCATGACGGGTTACGCCGACGCGGCCGCCGTGCCGGCCGGAACTCTGCCGGTGCTGCGGAAGCCCTTCGCGCTCGACGACTTGCGGTCGGCCGTCGAACGGCTCCTGGCAGGCAGGCCCGGCCGCGTCCTCCCGTTCCGCCGGGCGGTTGACGACGGCGGCGGGCGGGGCGGCTGAGCGGTCAGGCGGCCCGGGCGGTTTCTTCGTTCAGGTCCAGATGCCGAAGGCCGGAGGGCACGCGGAGTCCCGCGCCGCCACCCTCGCTCCAGGCGACCACGGCATGGAGGCGGCTGCCGCCCATCTCGAACTCCACCGCCTTGCCCGAGGCGAGCGGCGGCACTTCGGCGACCCGGGCGCCATGTGACGAGACCTCGACGAGGCGCACCGGGTAACAGGGTCAGGGCGCGCCGACAGGGCCCGACCTCGGCAACGGTCGGTCCCTGCGGCCTCAAGCGCGGCTTGCGTCAAGTCGGGGAGATCGCGCTGGAGGGGCTCCGGGATCCAACGCGGGTTCTGAAAGAGCTTTCGAGCCGCCTCAAGTACGGCCCGCGCGGCCGGTGTTAAGATATCAGGGACGTAGTCGGTCATGCCACCGCCGGGGGGCCAGCTGAGCGGGTCGTACAGGCAGGACCTGATCAGGAAGCAGGGCATCCTCGGGCGTCGACCTGGGCCGGTTAGCGCGCGGTGGACGGCGTTCGGCACCGCCTCGCCCCGGTTCTCGCACCTGGCGGTCCGGGCGGCGTCGAGGTCGGCGGTGTACCGGTCGGCTTCGGCGCGGGCCTGCGCGTCGGCCAGGTCGAAGGTGTCCGAGAAATCGGACAGTTGCCGGCCGACCGCTAGGGCGGACGCCTCGTTATTCGTCAGGGTCGCCCCGGCCTGAAGGGCACGCGTCTTCCAGACGTCCCGCTCGGCCCTGACCGCGAGCGTCTGACCGTGCTCGGCCGCGACGCCCCGGTCGTCAACGCATCCGTAGGAGACGGCGCCGGCGATTGCCAAAACGGGGAAACGCTCATCCACGCAACGGGCTCAAGAGACAATAGACCCTCATATCCGTCGGAGATTTGATTAATTTGCGATTGTGATTCTAATTTTTGCCAGCGGCTAAAAAATTTTATATCCTCTACGAGATTGATTTTCTTTCGACGGATAGGTTCCTGGCCCGCAAAACATCACTATAGTGCGGGCCAGGAACCCTTATCCGTGCGCACGAGGGCACGGTACGGCCTCGATGGTCGCGCTTAGCGCTAGCAGCGATTCATCTGTGCAGATACACAGGACTTTCACCTTTCAGAGAAAGCCATGCTGCTCGAGGTTAGCCATTTTCATAGCGCCGCAGAGAGCTGTCAAGGTTCAAATTTTTTATGTAGTTAATTTTGTATTTCGCGTAAGATGATTACAGCAGAATTTTTTGAAATAACGAGAGTTGATCGCCTAGTCGCCGTCGCGGTCTCGCTAAAGTTTTGGCCGGAGATCCGGATCGTCCCGGCCAAACCCAGCAAGAGCTGAGCCCGCCGGATTTCCGGCGCTTACCGCTGCCGCCGCGGCCCCCTCCGCCGCTAGCAAGCTCAACGAGATCGCGCAGCGTCAGAACGGGCTGCAGCGGCTGCACGTGGCGGACGCCGCGGATCGTCGTCCGCCTGTCCATGTGGCGCCCGATTCCGTCCGGCATGCACCGGCGTAGTAGCGCGACCTCCTCCAACGTCAGGTCGTAGAGCCAAGCCCGCCGCGCCGGCGACAGGCCGTCGACGCCCTCCTCGTCGTCATGGCACGCGTACCTGAACACGGTCCACCCGTCCCCGGGATCGCCCGGGGCCAGGAGCGCCGCCGCCTCGGCGCGGGCGTCGGCGACCTCGGCAGGCGGCGGGGCCGGGGGAGCCACCGGGGCAGCTGGTTTCGGGATCGGACGCGCCGCCCGGAACAGGAGCCGGCCGACCTCCCAGGCCGCGACGGCGGCGATGGCAACGGCGAGGTAGGCGAGCATCAGGCTTCCTTCTCCGCGTAGTGCCCGGGGCTGAGCTCGAACGGCTCGCCCATCTGCGGGGCGAGCCACTGGTACCGCTGGCGGCCTGCGACCGCGGTGATCTGGAGCTCGTGCCGGGGCTGCCCCTCGATGTCGACGGAAGCGAGCACGGCGCCGGACTTGTCCTGGCGCGCGCTCCAGAGCGTCCATGGCCTCTTGGGGCTGGCCCCGAGGATCGCCCGCAAGGCCTCGGTCGCCTCGTCGTCCAGGGCCTCCCCGGGCGCAGTGTAAAGAAAGGCGTCGGTCGTGAAGAGGTCGCCTTGGAAGGGGTTGTTGCGCTTGGCCATGGGGCTTTCCTCAGGCGGCGGTGAACAGGTCGGGCTGGCGCGCGGCAGCACCGGCACGGGGGGAGAGCCAGAGCACTTCCTCGCGGACGCCCATGGCCTGGTCGCGCACCTGCCGGGTGACCCGTCGCCACCCGGCGAGGGCATCGTCGTAGAGGGGCGAGGCGTAGCCAGAGAGGACGACGGCCCCCTTGAGCGCGAGGAGGGCATCGAGCAGCCGGACGTGCCCGGCTTCGTCGAGCTCGCACCGGTAGCCGGACGACGGGTCCTTCCGCGTGCTCGGCAGGTAGGGCGGGTCGACGTAGTGCAGGGCGTCCGGCCGGTCGTGCCGGCGCATCACGTCGACGGCGTCCGCGCTCTCGACGATGACGTCCCGGAGCCGGGCGCCGATTTGACCGATGCCGTCCGAGTAAGTGAACCAGTCCTTCGCCGGGACCGAACGCCCCGGACCCGAGTAGCTGCGGAACCCGGTGCGGGACGCCGGACGGCGGGCGTCGCTCGCCCGGCCCATGTAGTGTCTGACCAACAACCGCCGGGCCCGTTCGACGGGGCGGTCGCCCTCGACCGGCTCGCAAGCCAGCCGGAACTCCGCGTCCGAGAATGGCGTCAAAGCGCACAACATGCCGAGCTGCCCGCACAGGCCCGGGTCGCGGGCGACCCGGTAGAGGTTGGCGAGCTCGGCATCGAGGTCGTTGAGGACCTCAACCTCCGACCTGGGCTTCCGAAGGAGGACCGCGGCCGAGCCCCCGAAGGGCTCGACATAGGTCCTATGCGGCGGGAGGTTCGCGATGATCCAGGCGCTCATGAGCGCCTTGCCGCCGTACCAGCGGACGAGTGGGCGGATCGCGCCGGGGGCCGCCATCACGCCTGCTCCGACCCGAACACCCGCGCCCGGACTTCCGGCCTGAGTTGCTTCCGGTGGCGCCAGACGGCGGCCAGTGCGTTCGTCGCCTCGATGACGCTGAGCTCGGGCAGCGAGGCCAGGACGTGCCCGGCGTGCGTGTGGCTGCGGCCCCAGCCCACGCCGTTGTCGAGGCTGGCCATGTCCCGGTCCATGTCGGTCAGCAACTTCACCGCGTAGTGCACGGCCATACGGACGTCGGGGTCTTCGGCCCGGGCGAGCCAGTCCCGGGCCGGGTCCTTGGCGACGCGCACCCGCACTGCCTCGATGGCGGCCTCGACCTCGGCGACGAGGTCCCGGGCGAGCTTGGCCGTCGCGGCCTTAGGCGCCCCGTTGGCGCCGTCGGGCTCGCGCAGCAGCGCCTCGGCGACCTCGCGCTTGCGCTTGGACCACGCCCACGCTTTCAGCCTGAGCGACTGGCGCAGGGCCTCCAGGTCGCCCCTCCTCGCGTCCCCGTTGAGCTCCGCGTCGAGGGCCTCAGCCTGCCTGCGGCGCTGTTCCTCCAGGGCGAGCCGGCGGTCGTCCTCGGCGAGGGAGGCCTCGGCCGCGGCGATGGCGTCGACCGCTACCGCGTCGCCCTGCGCCGGGTCTTCCCAGCACACGGGCTGGACCGCGCCCCCGCTCCGCTCGACCGTCCCCCAGGAATAGCCCGCATCGTAGAGCGGCGCCTTCGCCAGCCGGAAGGCACGGGAATACCGCGTCGAGTCTCCCTCACCGAGCCAGAGGACGCGCGGGCCTCGGCCGGTGCGCACGTCACGAAGGCGGCGCCACGTGAGGCCGAGCGCCGAGAGGGGGATGGCCGCCCCGAGGGGCGTGGGGACCGGAACGGCCGGCTCCGAGGCGCCCCGGGACGCGGCGACGGCGGCCGCCAGGATCGGGAGGACGACCCCGGCGGCAGTGAGGATGAGGAGAGCGAGGGAGAGCACGGCAGCGGTCTTTCACGGGTTGGCAACGAGGGTAAAGTGCCCCCCGAAGACAGGATTCGCAAGATGTTGTCGAGCTCCAAAATGCTTTGAAAGTCGATGGATCGGAGCCTCCTTCGATGACATAAATTGAACGGTGTTCAATTTAACCAAGCGGCTCTTGCGCGAATCGTCGTGGTGCTTACCATCGTTGGCAACGCGGGTCGCAATAGGGCGAGCTGCGGCTTTCTACTGAGGGAATGATAACTTCGATGGGACCCAGATTAACGCGCGACGAGGTCCTCGACCTCCTGCGTGCCCGCGTGGAGGCCGCCGGTTCGGCCAGCGCGGCCGCCCGTTCGCTGGGCGTCAGCCCGGCATACCTCATTGACGTGCGCGCCACGCGGCGCCCCCCGGGCGCGCGGCTCCTCGCCGGCCTCGGGCTTGAGCAGGCCATCGTCCCCGTGGAGGGCGCGGGCCGTGTCGCGTAACCCCTTCCTCGACGACCCGGACATCCGGGACCTGCCCGATTTCCTCAGGCATCTCATCGCCGACGAGCGCCTGGCGCAGTCCCCGTCCTTCAACCGCTCTGCTCCCCGCGCCCCGGTCGAACCCCTTCCGCCCGAGGTGCCCCCGGCCGCGCCCGTCGACGCGCGCCCCGTCGCGCAGGTTCGCACCGTCCTGGCGGCGGCGCCGAAGCTCCCGCCGCGGCCGCCCCGCCGCATGCCGTCAGCCGATCCCCGACAGTCGCAGGGGAGGCTTCTGTGAGCGACGGCGTCTACAGCATCGACGCTGCCATCCACGCGTCGCCGTCGCCGGCTTTGGTCGCGCAGATCGTCGATTCGCACGGCGCCGAGGCCGCCCAGGAGAGGTGGCATTGGCTCGACGCCTGGGCGCACGAACGTCCGCTGCCCGAGCTGTCACCGCGAGAGGCTCGCCGTGGCTGACGTCCTCGCTCGCCTCGCCAACCGGGCGCCCTCGAACACCGAGCGGCTCCCGGGCCAACTCGATTTGGAGGATGCCATTGCCGAGAAGGTCGCTGCCGACGCGGCAGGCGCAGCCCGCCACGCCATTGGCGCGAACGGCGGCCCCCGCCTCGACGAGCGCGACATTGATGTCGTCGCCCGCATCGCACGCGCTCAATACGGAGAACTATGGATCGGCAAAATCGGCGTCGAGATCGGCGTGGATCACCGTCAAATTCGCCGCTGGCTCGCGGGGAAAGGCACGCCGCCCCCCACGGTTCTGTCCTGCGTCCGGCTGCAGGCTCGTAGCCACGCAGCCCGCATCCTGCGCTCGCTTGAGGAGTAGGCAATGACCGATTCCCCCTTCGAGCCCCCGGCGGTCGTCCGCCTGGAGGACGTCGACGCCGCCGTCGAGGCCCCCCGCATCCGGGCCGGCGAGCCCTGGGCCGGCACGGAGATCGCCGGCTTGCAATACTACGACTACGACCAGACCGGCCTGGACGGCGAGCCGGTCCGCCCCCGTGCCGGGGACCGCCTCGTCCTCGTCCGGGCGCCCGACAACGAGTACGACCCGCGGGCCGTCGAGGTCTGGTGGCGGAACGACATCCGCCTCGGGCACCTGCCCCGGGGCGTCGCCCGGGAAGTCGCCCCGCAGATGGATGCGGGCGTGCCCCTGCGGGCCTACGTCGCTGATGCCGGTGACGGTTCGGCCTGGTCGGCCCGGGCGCTTCTCGTCGGCCCCGCCGTCGCCGAACTGCACGGGAAGCTGATCAAGCACGCGGTCGCGCAGGCGCTGGAAGAGTGGCGCTGGTCGGAGAAGCTTGCCGAGATGCGCCGCGAGGGCGACAGCCGCGCCCGGGCCGCGCGGTTCGAAGAGCGCCTGAAGCGGGCCAGGGCCGCCCGGCTCGCGCAGGCCGTCAACACCTTCGTCGCGCAGCTTCCGCCAGAGCCCATCGACGAGGCGCGTCTGCCCGAGGCCGGACGGTGCATCGAGCTCTTCGACATCGCCCATGCGGTCGGTTGCTCGCGTTCGACCGCACGGCGCCTCGCCGAGCGGGCCGGCGCCCGCGTCGAGGTCTCGATGCGGGGCTGGTACGCGGCAAGCTCGACGGTCGTTGTCACAGACGAGCTCCGGGCGGTCCTGGCCGAATGGGCCGCCCGGCCGCGCCGGCGCGTCACCGTGGCCGAGCTCGTCTAGGGACCGGCGGACTCAGGCGGGGTTCGTCGCCCCGGCTGGCCGACGTCGCTGGCGCCACGTGCGCCCCTCGGCGTACGCCTTGGCCGCCGCCTTCCGACGGCGCTCACCTTCCGCCTCCAGGTCGGTGACGCCGCGCTGGCGAAGGTTCTCGGCCACGATCTGCTCCTTCAGCGTGATGCTGTCCGGGAGCTCGACCTTGAGCCGCTCGGCCCACACCGCTTTCTGCCACGCCTCCAGGGCCGGCGCCTTCAGGGCGAGCATCTGGTCGAGCGTGTAGCGGCGCGTCATCGCGTTCCCGTCGGACACTTCCAGCAAGTCCGAGTTCGCGTGGTCGAGGACCATGCCGACGACGGGCGTCGCCACGCCGAGATCGCGCTGGCACACGGTCGCGAAGGCCCTCCGGACGTCGTGGGGCGAGGCCTCGATGCCCGGCATCGCGGCGACGGCGTGCGTCAGGGTATGCGGCGACAGGTGGGTGACCGGGTCGCCGAGCCGCCGCGGTCTCGCTGCCGGGTACATCCATTCCGACCGCGCCACGCCCCGCTCATCCGCCTCCCGGCGCGAGAACGCGAGGTACGTGTCGATCCTCCGCCAGACGTGCGGCGGGAGTGGCAGGGCATGGGACCCGTGGCGCGGGTCGTCCTCCGTCGGCGCGCCCTGGCCGATTTTCCGGTGGCCCTGCCACCAGATGCCCCAGCCCTCACGCTCGGCCCAGGGCTCGAATTCGTCGACTCTGGCCTTGACGACGCTTAAGCGCCTCTGCGCGGTATAGATGAGGAGCTCGATGGCGCCGCCGACGGACGTCGAGAGGACGCCGTGCTGGGCGACGGCCAGCATGTAGGCGACGGCGGGCAGGCGCGGGTACCGCCGCTTCGGCTTGCTTCCGGACTTCGGCGCCCGCAGCCCCGCCATGGCGTTCGGGTCGGCGCCGGCTAGGTGTTTCCGGCCGGCGTCGCCCATCCACGGCCAGAACCGCTTCGAGACGCGGACGACGTCCCGGGCGGTCGACCGCTTGCCTTGCTCGACCAGCGTCTCGACGACGGCCGCGACGTCCGCCGCGGTGATGCGCGAGACGATGCCGGCGTCGAGCGTCCGCATGGCCGGCCCGCCCATCACCCCCAGGTAGTTCCGAACCGTCGCGTCCCGGAGGAGCCCCGCCTCGACCTCGCGCCGCATCCAGGCGCCCCAGGCCTGCCGCGCCTCGCCGAACGTCCACGTCGCCGGGCCCTTGTCGCGCGGCATGAAGGTCGGGACCTCGACCTCGCCCTTCGACGCGAGGGCGGCGCGCTTGAGCGTGATCCACTCTTCCGCCGGGACGCCTTGTCCGGCCTCGACATGGTCCCGGACGGCCCCGGCGACCGAGCGAGCCTGCGCCAGGGTCCATTCCCGGGCGTCGCCCAGGCGCACGCGCAGCGGCTTGTCGGCGTGCCGGAACCGGATCGACCAAACCGCCGCCGTCGGCGTCAGGCGCAGCGTCAGCCCCGGGCATCCCCCGTCGGCGACGTCCCGGGGCGCGGCGCCAGTCTCGCGCGCCTCCCGGATCAGGCTCTCGATGCCCTTGGCGGTGAGGGTCTCGGCTTTCCTTGGCATGTCGTGCTCCGCTGGGACGGAAGCTCTAGCGCGTAGCAAACCCGTAGCAAACCGGCGTCTCGCTACCCGTCCCCCGCAGCGATTGCGGAGGCCCGGCCAGGTTCGCCCTCGCGTCCCTCGGAAGGGGCCGGAAACGGGCCTTCGCAGGAGGGAAACGCCTTTCAGGTGAGGTTCTTGTGGACGGGCGGCGGGCGGGCTGATACGACGGAAATCGGTCAGGCCCCGTAGCTCAGCTGGATAGAGCAGCCGCCTTCTAAGCGGCAGGTCGTAGGTTCGAGCCCTACCGGGGTCGCCAGGCCAACGAGGCGGGCGCGCCGGCCCGGCGCGCGTCGGGCGCGACCGCCGGCGACGCCCTCCCGGGGAGGGATCGACATGACGGTCAGGGTGGCCAAGGTCGCGATCGTCGGATGCGGGGCGATGGGGTCGGTCTACGCGGCGCTGATGGCGTCGGCGGGGCACGCGGTCCACGCCGTCACGCTCTGGGCCGACCATGCGGCGGCGATGCGCGAGCGGGGCCTGCGGGTCGAGGGCGCGAGCGGCGACCGGACCGTGCGGCTCGCGAGCGCCGGGACGACGACCGAGGGTATCGGCCCGTGCGACCTCGTCATCGTCGCCACCAAGGCCTTCGACGTCGCGGCCGCCGCCCGCAGCTGCGGGCCGCTGATCGGCCCCGGTACCGTGGTCCAGACGATCCAGAACGGGCTCGGCTCGCCCGAGATCGCCGCGGAGGCGATCGATCCCGACCGGATCGCCGTCGGCGTGGTCGGCGGCTTCGGCGCCTCGATGCGCGGGCCGGGCCACGCCCACCACAACGGCCTCGAGATGATCCGCTTCGGCGCCTTCGCGGGTCTGCCCCGGGCGGCGCTGGAGGCCTCCGCGGCGGTCTGGGAATCGTCCGGGTTCACGGTCAGCCTCTTCACCGACATCGGCCGGATGGTGTGGGAGAAGCTGATCATGAACGTCACGTTCTCCGGCACCACGACCCTCACGGGCCTCACCATCGGCGAGGTGATGGCCGATCCGGAGGCCTGGCGGGTGGCGCGGGCTTGCGCCGAGGAGGCGGTCGCGGTGGCGGCCGCGATGGGCGTGCGCCTCGATGTCGGCGATCCGATCGAGCACATCCGCCGCCTCGGCGGCAAGATCCCCGGGGCGCGGCCCTCGATGCTCCTCGACCACCGGGCCGGACGCCCGGGCGAGATCGAGGCGATCAACGGCGCGATCCCGCGCCTGGGCCGCCGCTGCGGCGTCCCGACCCCGGTCAACGACACCGTGGTCGCCCTCGTCAAGGCGCGCGAGGCCGCCTTCCCGGTCAGGGCCGATCCCCGGGCCTGCCCGGCCTGATCAGGCCCGGTCGGTCTCGGCGGCCCAGGGCAGGCTCGCCTGGCTGCCCGGCCTGCCGCAGGCGAGGGCGGCCGCGACGCTCGCCCGCTCCATCGCCGCCCGCAAGGGCGCGCCGCGGTCGAGGGAGGCCGCCAGGACCCCGACGAAGCAATCCCCGGCCGCCGTGGTGTCGACGGGCGTGATCGCCCGGGCCGGGACGTGCCAGGACCCGCCCGCGGCCGCGGCCTCCGAGCCCGCCTCGCCGAGGGTGCGCACCACGTCGATGCCGAGGGCCGCGTGCAGGGAGGCGGCCTGCGGGGCGCAGCCGAGGCGGGCGGCGGTCGCCTCGGCCTCGTCCTCGTTGACGACGAGGAGGCCGGCGAGCCGCAATATCCCGGGATCGACCGGCAGGGCGGGGGCGAGGTTGAGGATCGGCCGCACGCCGAGCGCCCGGGCCCGCCGCAGCAGGGCGGCGGTCTCGGCGGGGTCGACCTCCATCTGCAGGAGCAGCGAGCTCGCCCGGGACAGGAACCCGTCGTCGACCTGATCGGCCCGGGCCCGGCCGTTGGCCCCGGCGGCGACCACGATGCGGTTGCGGCCCTCGGCATCGATCCAGATCGAGGCGCAGCCCGTCGGGGCCGCGACCGTCGAGACCCGGCCGAGATCGGCGCCGGCCTCGCGCAGGCCGGCGAGCGCCACCTCGGCGAGGGCATCGCCGCCGACCGCGCCGACCATCGCGACGGCGGCCCCGTCCCGGGCCGCCGCCACGGCCTGGTTCGCCCCCTTGCCGCCGGCCTGGACGGCGAGGTCGTCGGCCAGCAGGGTCTGGCCCGAGCGCGGGATCTCGGGCAGGCGGAAGATGAGGTCGGCGTTGAGGGAGCCGAAGCAGACGATCACGGGGTTTCTCCGCACCTACCATCGCGCCGTCGCGATCGACGGGTCGCCGCACAGGGGTCCGGCGCCCGCGGCGCAGACCCGTCCGGGCCGACGCAGCGTTCCTACACGACCTTGCCGGGATTGAGCACGCCGTCCGGGTCGATCGCCGCCTTGAGGCGCCGCATCAGGGCGATCTCGGCCTCCGAGCGGACATGGCCGAGCCACGGCTTCTTGGTCAGGCCGATGCCGTGCTCGGCCGAGACCGTACCGCCGAACTCCCGCACCAGGCCGTAGACCACCTCCTGGATCGCGTCCTTCGGCTGCGGGTCGGCGCCCCTCAACCCGGCCACGATGTGCAGGTTGCCGTCTCCGATATGGCCGTAGAACAGCGCGAAGGCGCCGGGCAGGCGCTCGGACAGGGCGGCCTTGCAGGCCCGCACGTAGGCGTCCATCGCCGCGACCGGCAGGCCGATGTCGAAGGGCTCGTGGGGGCCGAGCACCTGCGGGAATTCCGAGCAGGCGTCGCGCACGCCCCAGAACGCCTTCACGTCGGCGAGCGAGCGGGACAGGACCGCGTCGGCGAGGAGCCCCGCCTCGGCCTGCCGCTCGATCCAGGCCTGGAAGCGCGGTGCGTCGTAGGCCTCGTCGGTGCCCTGCGCCTCCACGAGGCAGTAGGCGGCGTGGCCCTGCGGCAGCGGCACCCGCACGCCCGGCATCGCCCCGATCGTCTCCCAGTAATCCGGCCACATCACCTCGAAGGCCGACAGCATCGGGCCGAGGCCGCCCCGGGCCGCCGCCAGGAGGCCGACCACCGAGGCGTAGTCCGGCAGGGCGCAGAGCGCCGCGACCGTGCAGGCGGGCTTCGGGAACAGCCGCAGCACCAGCCGGGTGATGATGCCGAGCGTGCCCTCCGAGCCGATGAACAGGTGCTTGAGGTCGTAGCCGGCGTTGTTCTTGATCATCGTGTTGAGGGCGGTGACCGTGCCGCCGTCGGGCAGCACCACCTCGAGGCCGAGGATCATGTCGCGGGTCATGCCGTAGCGGATGACCCGGTTGCCGCCGGCATTGGTCGAGGCGTTGCCGCCGATGGCGCAGGAGCCCCGCGCCCCGAGATCGAGCGGCACCAGGAAACCGGCCGCGTCGGCGGCCTCCTGCACGACCTGGAGCGGGGTGCCGGCCCGGACCGTCATCGTGGCGGAGGCCGGGTCGATCGCCTCGATCCCGGTCATCCGCTCCAGCGACAGGGCGACCGCGCCGGGCACCGGCCGGGCGCCGCCGCACAGGCCGGTGAGGCCGCCCTGCGGCACCACCGGCACGCCGTGGGCGGCGCAGATCCGCATCGCGGCGGCGACCGCCTCGGTGGTGGCCGGGCGGACCACCGCGAGCGGCGCCTGCGGGCCGAGCGTGCTCCAGTCGGAGGCGTTGCGGGCCGGCAGATCGGGGCCGGAGAGGACCGTCCTCGCGCCGAGTTCCGCCACGAGGGCGGCGAGGACCGCCTCGTCGCGGGCTGCGTCCGGCATCGCCGTCATAGGTCTCTCCTCCCGGGGTGCGGCGGCGTGGGATCGCCGCTCGTCGCGATGGCCTTCGCGTTGTCTCACGCCGCCGCGGCGCGGGCGAGGCCGGCGAGCTCGGCCGCGATGCGCTGCCCGATCCCGGCCTCCGCCGCGACCAGCGGCGGGCGCACCCGGCCGAAGGCGGCCTCGCCGGTCGTCGCGGCGAGGGCGGATTTGAGCACCGGCACGAACGGCCCGGCGATGAGGCCGATCGCCGCCCGCATCGGGCCCTCGGCGGCGGGATCGGCGAACATCGCCCGCACCAGATCCGGCACGAGATTGGCCATGCCGCAGATCGTGCCGGCCCCGCCCTCGGCGAGCGCCCGGGCGATGTCGGCCTCGTTGCCGACGCAGACCGCGACGTCCGGCGCCGCGGCCCGGAACGCCCGGAACTGGGCGAAGTCGCCCGAGCTGTCCTTGACCCCGGCGACGAGCCGGCCGTAGCGCGCCCGCAGGGTCGCGACCGCCGCCGGCGGCAGCCCGACCCCGGAGGTCTGCGGGATGTGGTAGAGGCTCGCCCGCAGCCGGTCGTCGCCGACGCCGTCGAGATAGGCCGCGAAGGCGTCGACGATCCCGGCCTCGGTCGCGTCGCGGTAGAAGTAGGGCGGCAGCACGAGAGCGTGGACGAGGCCGAGGGCGAGGGCGCCCTTCGTCAGCGCGACCGCGTCGGGAATCGCCGGCATGCCGGTGCCGAGGCCGATCCGCGCCGCCGGGATGCCGGCGGCGAGCAGGGCCTCGACCGCGGCGAGGCGCTCGGACGCGGAGAACGACGTGCCCTCGCCGGTGGTCCCGAACGGCACCACGCCGTCGCAGCCCCGCTCGATCAGGAACCGGACGTGGCGCACGAGGGCGTCGTGATCGACCGCGCCGTCCTCGTCGAGCGGCGTGGCGAGGGCGACCCACAGGCCGGTGATGGCGTCGTTCATGAGGTCCTCCGGGACGGCGCGTCGCGCGCCGGGTTCTCAGGGGGTGGCGGGAGAGGCGGGCGCGGCGTCCTCGGGATCGAGGCCGAGGGCCCGGCGGCGCGAGGTGTCGAGGTGGCGGCGCAGGGCCGCGGCGGCGGCGTCGGGATCGCGCGCCTCCACCGCCGCCAGGATCGCCGCGTGCTCGACGAAGGCGGGCGGCAGCGCCTCGGGCGAGAGCGCGACGCGGCTCTGCATGATCACCCGGATGCGGATGAGGTTGACCCGGTGGATCTCGCTGACGAGACCGTTGCCGAGATGGGCGACGACCGCGTCGTGGAAGCCCCAGTCGATGGCCTGCGCCTCGGCGATCAGCGCAGGCGTGATGCCCCCCCGCGCCGCCGCGCTGACGCGGTCGTGCGCGGCCCGGTGCGCGGCCACCAGGGCGGCCGGCGCGGTGCGGGCGAAATGCGCCACCGCCGCGGTCTCGATGATCTCCCGGAGCTGGAACGCCTCCCGCACCAGCCGCAGGTCGACCGCCGCGACCTGGAGTCCGCGCTGGGGCAGGGTCGCGATCAGCCCGTCGGCTTCGAGCCGCGGGATCATCTCGCGCACGGCGCCGAGGGGCAGGCCGGTGAGCGCGACGAGCTCGCGCTGCGTCACGAAGGAGCCTGGGGCCAGATGCCCGCCGAGCAGGTGCTGGACGAAGGCGTCGTAGGCCTGGTCGCGCTGCTTCATCCCGACGGTGCCTCCGGGAGCAGGATCACGCTGACATGTCAGTCTGTCAAGACTGAAAGGTCGCACCGGCATCTCGCGGCACGGCGGATCGGCCGGGGCGTGCTACGAGGGGGATCGACGCGGCGGCCGGGCACCGGCGTGCCCGCCCTCGCCGGCCGGGTCGTTCCGCAGGCCGCTTCGTCCCAGAACTTCGAGCCCCGCATGTCCACGCTCAGCCTCCGCCTCGACCTCGCCCCCGGGATCCGGGTCGGGCCGGGCAAGATCCGCCTGCTCGAGGCCATCGCCGCCCACGGCTCGATCTCGGCCGCGGGCCGCGCGCTCGGGATGTCGTATCGCCGGGCCTGGATGCTGGCCGACGAGCTGAACCGCGCCTTCGCCGAGCCGGTGGTCGCCGGGCAGGTCGGCGGGCGCAGCGGCGGCGGGGCCCGGCTGACGCCGCTCGGCGAACGGCTGATCGCCTCCTACCGCGCCATCGAGCGCGACGCGGCGGCAGCGGCGGCCCGGCACCTCGCCGGGCTGGAACAGGCGCTGGCGCCGCGCTGAGCGGGTCGCGACGCCGCTTCGGCGCCGTGCCGGCTCCGGATGCCGTGTCCCGGAGGACGCGACATCACGGCGCCTCGAGCCGGCTCGCGCGCAGGGCGCCCCGGCTCTCCAGGATCGGGTAGGCGGCCCCGGCGACGAGGTGGTCGTTGACCCGCTTCAGGTCGCGCACGAGGTCCGGATAGAGCGCGGCGGCCTCCGCCGGACCCGGGCCCGCGACCCCGCCGGCCTGCCGCAGGCGGCGGAAATGGCCCTCGGTCGCCCGCGCCTCGAGATCCCGGAACACCGCCTTCTCGTCGGCCAGCCGCCGGGCGGCGCGGGGATCCTCGGTCAGGAAGGCCGCGCCCGCCGCGCCGAGATTGGCCTGGAGCCGCGCCAGCAGCGCCTCCACCTCGGCCGCGCCGTCGGCCGAGAAGGCGAGCCCGCGCTTCAGGCGCTTGGCGGCGTGGGTCATCACGTTGCGCGAGAGGATGTCGCCGGCATGTTCCAGGTTGGTGGTGAAGGCCAGCAGCGCCGCGATCCGGCGCTCGTCGTCCTCGCTCAGGGCTTCGGGATCGAGGCGGACCAGGTAGGCCTTGATGGCGGCGTTGAGCCGGTCGAGGGTGTCGTCGATGCGGCGGATCTGCGCGACCTTGGTGCGGTCGCCGCCGGTCAGCGCCTCGCCGGCGCCGGCCATCATCTCGGCGAGCACGTCGGCCATCCGCAGGGCCTCGCGGCCGGCCGCGCCGAGCGCCACCGGCGGCGTCTCGAGCGCGGCCTCGTCGAGGTGGAGCGCCCGACCGGGATCGTGGGCGTCGATCCGCTCCGGCACCAGCCGGCGCAGCAGGGCCGCGAAGGGGGTGAGCGCCGGCAGGAAGACCAGCGCGAGCACGAGGTTGAAGGCGGTGTGGAAATCCGCCACCGCCCGCGACAGGTCCGGCTGCCAGGTGACGAGGTGCGGGCCGATCAGCCCGAGGCAGGGCAGGGCGACGGCGCAGCCGGCGGCCCGGGTCAGGAGGTTGCCGAGCGCCACCCGGCGCCCCGCCGCCTCGCCGTCGCGCGCGCCTTCCAGCACCGGGTTGAGGGCCGAGCCGAGATTGGCCCCGAGCACCAGCGCCATCCCGGCCTCCAGCGGCAGGACGCCGGCCTGGGTGAACGACATCACCAGGAGCACGATCGCGACGCTCGAATGCGCCGCCCAGGTCAGCACCGCGCCGATCACCAGGGCGACCAGCCGATCGGTCGCGACGGCCCCGAGCAGCACCCGCAGGGCCGGCACGTCCTCGTAGGGCTGAATCACCTCGACGAGGCGCGAAAGCGCCATCAGCATCAGCCCGAGGCCGATCGCCGCCCGGCCGAGGTCGCGGGTGCGCGGCTCGGCGCCGCGGCGGAACAGGATCACGCCGACCAGCACCAGGACCGGTGCCACCCGGGCGACGTCGAAGGACAGGACCTGCACGATGAGCGTGGTGCCGATATTGGCGCCGAGCATCACGGCGAGCGCCGGCACCACCGCCACCAGCCCGGCCCCGGCGAAGGAGGCGACCATCAGGCCGGTCGCGGTGCTGCTCTGGAGGAGCGCCGTGACCCCGAGGCCCGCCGCCAGCGCCTTGACCCGGTTGCCGAGCGCGACCCCGAGCAGGCGGCGCAGGTGCGGGCCCAGCGCGCGCTGCACCCCGGTCTGCACCATGTGGATGCCCCAGAGCAGCAGCGCCACCGCGCCGCAGAGGTCGAGCAGGGTCAGGGTCGTGTCCATCCGCGTCGGTCGTCCTCCGTCGGGCCCGGCCTGAACATACAGATCGGGAGCATTCGGGTTCCTGCCCCGGATGCAAGTCTGCTGCCCACCGGTCGACGCCCGTCCGCCCGGTCCGCCGGGATCGCCGTCAGGGCTTGGGACAGGCCGGGTCCGCCGGGCGCGGGGCGCGGGCGAAGTCCAGCACTTCCCGCGTATAGGTCTCGACCACCTCGGAGAACGGCTGGCGCTCGCCCGTGAACAGCACCGCCCGGTGGCTGAACAGGTGCGCGGGCACCGCGAGCGTCCCGCAGGCCGGGGCCGGGGGCGGCGCCTGGTCCCAGCCCTCCGGCAGGGGCTGCCAGTGCGGCTCGGCGCCGACGGTCTGGCGGGTGGTGCCGAGCGACGACACCGCCCGGCCGAACGGCGTGTCGGTGGTCTCCAGCACCCGGTTCATCTCCGGGGTCAGGCGGGCGGGCACGTACCAGTTGTCGGCCTCCGACAGGACGTGGTCACCGCAGGCGAGCCGCACCCGGCGGTAGCGCAGGGGCTCGTCCGGCCCGACCGCGAGGCGCTTGCGGGTCTCGGGCGTCGCCGGCTTGTCGACGCCCCGCTCCAGCCGGGCGACGAGGCGCGGCGCCTCGGCCATGCGGTGGGCGGCGCACCACCCTTCGAGCGTCGCGGTGGCGCTGCGGCTCGCCAGAAGGGCGGCGTTGAGGCTCTGCACCACCGCGGTCGCCTCGACGCGCGAGAGATAGGTGTCGGGCCAGTCCGGCGCCGCGGCCCGGGCGGGCAGGGCGGAGGCGATCCCGACGAGGAACGCCGGGAGGACCGCGACGAGGCGGGCGGGCAGGCGGCGGCGGGCATGCGGCATGGCGGGCGTCTCTCCGGATCGGCCCGCGGGCGGGGCCGTGGCGTGAGGCGTGCCCGCTCGGCGGCCGCGCCGCAAGCGGGGGCTGGCAGGCGGGCGCGGCCCGGCTATGAAGGCGCGGGCGCCGCCGATTCGCCGTGTCGCGGGCACGGCTGGTCTTCGTCCTGCCGCAGGGTTTCGCCGGGCGGGATGCCGGATGCGCCGGTGATGACGTCAAGGTGAGGGGGACGACGATGTCGGGTGGTCACGGAGCCGCGGACAGCTCCAACAAGAAAATCGCGCTGCTGATCTCGGTCCTGGCGCTGTTCCTCGCCCTCGGCGAGACCCTGGCGAAGAGCGCGCAGACCGACGCGCTCGGCGCCAACGTCGAATCCTCGAACCTCTGGGCCTATTTCCAGGCCCGCACGATCCGCGCCACGGTGCTGAAGACGGCGAGCGAGCAGATCGCCCTCGAGCCGAGCGCCTCGCCGGAGGCGGTGAAGAAGCAGGTCGAGGAATGGGCCAAGACCATGGCGCGCTGGGATTCCGACCCGGCCTCCGGCGACGGCCGCAAGGAACTCGCCGCCAAGGCCAAGAAGGCCGAGGAGAAGCGCGACCTCGCGCTGGCCCGCTACCACCATTACGAGCTCGGCTCCGCCGCCTTCCAGATCGGCATCGTGCTCGCCTCGGCCGAGGTCATCACCGGCATCGTCGCGCTCGGCTTCGCCGGCGGGGCGCTGGGGGTGATCGGGGTCGCGATGCTGGCGGTCGGGCTGTTCGCGCCGCACGCGATCCATCTGGTCTGAGGCCCGGCCGCGAGGACGGACCCGCCGGGGGCGGATCCGTCGCTCGTCGGCGGCCCGATCGCTCCTCCCGGTGCCCGCGCGACGCCGGCGGTCGGAGCCTGTTCGAGCGGTGCCTCCATCGGCAAAACCGGGATGATCATGGATATCCCACGCTTTCACCCCAGGATGGGGTTGGAGGGTGGGATATGTCCTGCTGTTTTCGGCTCATGAAAGAAGATCCCGCTCGAACGGACCCCCGGGTGGACGGCGTCAGGCTCGTTGCCCCATCGCGCCACTCGAGCCCGGCCTGACGGCCCGCGAATAGGACAACAGTCCTTTTTGTCTCGCCGAGCAGTGAAGCGAGCGGCTTAACCTGTTAACATATTAAGTCCGGGCCCGACCGGCCCAAAAATAGTAAGAGCTTCCACAATCACGTCTCCGATTGTGACTGACAGTCGGCTGCGATGATTGGGGATAGCCCGGATTTTCAGATGCATCGACAGCAGGAATGTCGATCGAAGGTTGTACTTCCCGACCGCGGACCGGATGCGCGGAGGAGGACGACGATGGACAAGGTGTCGTTCGGCGTAGCCAACATGCATTGCAGGCTCTCGGCGACGCCAGAGCATTGGGATGTCAAATTTGCCGTATTCGGGCGCGGCATCACCGGGACCGTGATCGTCCCGGTCGCATACGGCTTGTACAGCGGCGAGAACATCCTGAAGGTAGCCCGGAACGACCTGCGGATCTTCTCCGGGTCTCTCGCCGATGCGACAGCGCCGTATGCGCTGACGCCCGATCAGGTGACCAGGCTGCGCAAGGATTACCAGCCCGATCCGCTGCTGCGATAGGCATCGCCGGATCGGCGCGCGTCCGCCCGGCAGGATCGTTATCCCCGGACGCCCATGTTGCGCCATCATGTCGCAGAAACGAACGCTTGCCAGTCCGGCACGCCGCACCCCTAACTGAACCCGTCAGTTCAGTTAGGCCTTCATGAGCGACGCCGCACGCCACGCCGATCGCCCTCCCGTCGCGCGCCCTCAACCCGAGCGCGCGCTCGATCCCAGACGTCGCCGCCGCATCCTCGAAGCCGGGATGGCGCTGTTCTCGGGGCTTCCCTACGCCGCCGTCCACATGGACGCGGTGGCGGCCGCGGCCGGCGTCGCCAAGCCGACGCTCTATCGCTACTTCCCCACCAAGGAAGCCCTGTTCATCGCCGGCCTCGCCTGGACGCTGGCCGAGCTGCGCGACGCCGTCGGGGCGATCCCCGAGCGGGATGCCGCGGCGCGGCTGCGCCGGGCGGTCGGGCTGGTGCTGGAGCGCATCGGCGCGCTGTCGCCGGCGCTCACCGCGATCGAGGGGCGCGGCGCCGAATTCGGCGAGCGCAGCCGGCGCGTCCTGCGCGAGGGCTTCGACGGCCTGCGCGGCGCCCTGGCCGAGGTGCTGCGGGCCGGGATCGCGTCCGGCGAGCTCGCCGTGCCCGACGTCGACCTCGCGGTGCTGATGATCCTCGGCGGCATCCGCATGGCGGTGCACGGCACCGGCCGGCGCGCGCCGGCCTCCTCGGCGGTCGCCGATTTCTTCCTCCACGGCCTGAGCGCCGCCGCCCATCCTGACGGAGCCCCGCGATGATCCGCCTCGTCCTCGTCCTCCTGGCGCTGCTCGCGGCCGGGGCGGGATGGCTCGTGCAGCGCCACGGCGGCGACACGGGCGCGGCCTGGAGCACCGCCCGGGGGTCGCTGCCGCCGGCCCTCGCCCAGGCCCTGCCCGAGCACCTGCCGGTCGCCTACGTGCCGCCGGCTCCCCCGGCGCCGGCTAATCCCGCCGCGTCGCGCCCCGTCGTCACCACGGTAGCGGCCGGGATCACCGACCTCGCGCTCACCCGCTCGGCGGTGGGCTGGGTCGAGCCGATGGCGAGCGTGATCGTGCGGCCGCGCATCGACGGGGTCATCACCGAGCAGCTCGCCCGGGACGGCCAGGTGGTGAAGGCCGGCGACGTGCTCTACCGCCTCGACGACCGCGAGATCCGGGCCCAGCTCGCCCGCGACGAGGCGGCCCTCGCCCGCGACCAGGCGACCCAGGTGCGGACCCAGAACGACGTGCGGCGCGTCGGCGAATTGCTGTCGCGCTCCTCCGCCTCGCAGGCGCAGTTCGACGTCGCCTCGGCCGAGGCCAAGGTCGCGGCGGCGAACGTCGCGGCCTCGCAGGCGGCGATCGAGGCCGACCGGGTCCGGCTCGACTACACCACCGTGCGGGCGCCGATCGCCGGCCGCCTCGGCCGGGTGCTCGTCACCACCGGCAACCTCGTCAAGGGCAACGAATCGGCCGGCACCGGCCTCGTCACCATCACGCAGATGCGGCCGTTGCGCGCCACCTTCTCGCTGCCCGAGCGCGACCTCGACGGATTGCGTGCCGCGCTCGCCCGCCCCGGCACAGCGCCGGTCCGGGTCTATCCCAGCGGCGGCGAGGCGGTGCTGGCGACCGGCCGGCTTTCCTTCGTCGATTCGAGCGTCGACCAGGCCTCGGGCACGGTGACGGCCTGGGCGCTGTTTCCCAACGAGGACGACCGGCTCTGGCCCGGCCAGTACGTCCGCATCGAGGTCGATCTCGGCTCGCGGCCCGGCACGGTCACGGTGCCGCAGGCGGCGGTGCAGCCGGGACAGGAGGGCAGCTTCGTCTGGGTGGTGCGGCCCGACCGCGTTGCTGAGCGCCGCGCGATCGAGGTGCTGGCCTCCCGCGACGGCCGCGCCGCCCTGGCTCAAGGGTTGAAGGCCGGCGAGCGGGTGGTGGTCGAGGGCCAGTTCCGGGTCCGCCCGGGGCTCCCCGTCACCGAGCGGCCGCAGGACGCGACCGAGGCGCAGGCGGCTGCGCCCGGCGCCCCCACCCGGATCGAGTAGTCGCATGAACCTCTCGGCCCCGTTCATCCGCCGGCCCGTCGCCACGATCCTGCTCTCGATCGCCCTGACGCTGTCGGGGCTGTTCGCCTACCGCTTCCTGCCGGTAGCGGCCCTGCCGACCGTGGATTTCCCGACCATCTCGGTCACCGCGCAGCTGCCCGGCGCCTCGCCGGAATCGATGGCCGCCTCGGTGGCGACGCCGCTGATCAAGGAATTCTCGACGATCCCGTCGATCGCCACGATCTCGGCGACGAACTACCAGGGTTTCACCTCGATCACCGTCGAGTTCGAGCTGTCGCGCAACATCGACCAGGCCGCCGCCGACGTGCAGGCGGCGATCACCCGCACCCTGCGCCGGCTGCCGGTCGAGCTCACCATCCCGCCGAGCTTCCGCAAGCTCAACCCGGCCGACGCGCCGGTGATCCTGCTCGCCCTGTCGAGCGAGACGACGCCGCTGCCGACGCTCGACGCCTTCGCCCAGACGGTGATCTCGCCGTCCTTGTCCACCATCACCGGCGTCGGCCAGGTGCTGGTCTTCGGCAGCCAGAAATTCGCGGTGCGGGTCCAGCTCGACCCGAACGTGCTCGCCGCCCGCGGCATCGGCGTCGACGAGGTCCAGGCGGGTATCCAGAACGCCAACACCTCGACCCCGGTCGGCGTGGTCGAGGGGAGGGGGCAGAACCTCACCATCCAGACCAACACGCAACTGATGAACGCGGACGGGTTCCGCGACGTGATCGTTGCGGTGCGCAACGGCCGCCCGGTGCGCCTCGGCGAGGTCGCCCGCGTCATCGATTCGGTCGAGAACAACCGCATCGCCTCGTGGAAGGACGGCACCCGCGGCCTGGTGCTCGCCGTCCAGCGCCAGCCCGACGCCAACACCGTCGACGTGGTCGACCGGGTGCGGGCCATGCTGCCGAAGTTCCAGGAGCAATTGGGCGGCAGCGGCACCATCGACGTCGTCAACGACCGCTCGCTCTCGATCCGCGAGGCGGTGCACGACGTGCAGTTCACGCTGGTGCTGACCATCGTGCTCGTCGTCGCGGTGATTTATTTATTCCTCGGGCGGCTCGCCGCCACGCTGATCCCGTCGGTGGCGGTGCCGATCTCGATCATCGCCACATTCGGGGCGATGTACCTGCTCGGCTACTCGATCGACAACATCTCGCTCCTGGGCCTCACCCTCGCGGTCGGCCTCGTCGTCGACGACGCGATCGTGATGCTGGAGAACATCGTCCGGCACGTCGAGGAGGGGATGAAGCCGTTCGAGGCGGCGCTGAAGGGCGCGGGCGAGATCGGCTTCACCATCCTGTCGATCACCATCTCGCTCGTCGCGGTGTTCATCCCCGTCCTGCTGATGGGGGGCGTCGTCGGGCGGATCTTCAACGAGTTCGCCATCGTGGTGACGATCGCCATCGTCGCCTCGGCGGTGATCTCGCTGACGCTGACCCCGATGCTCGCCGCCCGCCTGCCGGCCGATGCCGCCGGGCACGGCAAGAAAAACCTGTTCGAGCGCGGCTTCGCCCGGATGCAGGCGGGTTATGAGCGCGGCGTCGACCTCTGCCTGCGCTGGCCCTTCGCGGTGCTGCTGGTGTTCTTCGCCTCCGTCGCGCTCACCGCCTGGATGTTCGTCGTCATCCCGAAGGGGTTCTTCCCCTCCGAGGATATCGGCCAGCTCCAGATCGCCACGGAGGCCGGCCAGGACGTCTCGTTCGACGCGATGACCGCGCTCCAGCACGAGGCCGAGGTGATCCTCGCCCGCCATCCGGCGGTGGCCCACGTGGTGAGCCGCGCCGGCTCGAACGGCTTTTCCGGCACGCTCAACCAGGGCTCGTTCTTCGTCGAATTGAAGGACCGCGACCAGCGCCCGCCGCTGTCCAAGACCATCGCGGAACTGCGGCGCGATCTCGCGGCGGTGCCGGGCCTGACCTCGTTCATCACGCCGGTGCAGAACCTGCGCCTCGGCGGGCGCCAGTCGAAGAGCCAGTACCAGTATGTCGTGCAGGGCCTCGACCGGCCGGGGCTCGAGCGCTGGTCCGAGCGGCTGACCGAGGCTCTGGCGAAGGACCGCGCCACTTTCGCGGGCGTCACCAGCGACCTGCAGAACGCCGCGCTCCAGGCCAAGGTCACGGTCGATACCGACAAGGCCCAGGCCCTCGGCATCACCTCCGACCAGATCCGCCAGACCCTCTATACCGGCTTCGGCACCCGCCAGGTCTCGACGATCTACGGCACCGCCGACAGCTATCAGGTCATCACCGAGTTCGACCCGCGCCTGAACTGGACCGCCGACCGGCTCGACGACATCCGGCTGCGCGCCAGCGGCGGCAAGCTCGTCCCGCTCTCGGCGGTGGCGGGCATCACCCGGGTGCCAGGCCCGCTCTCGATCAACCAGCTCGGCCTCCTGCCGGCGGTGACGATCTCCTTCGACCTCGCCCCCGGCGTGGCGCTCGGCCAGGCGGTGAACCGCATCGCCGAGATCAAGGACTCGCTCGGGGTGCCGGGCACCATCACGACGACCTTCGCCGGCACCGCTCAGGTGTTCCAGGACGCGCTCGCCAACCAGGGCCTGCTGCTGGCGGCGGCCGTCATCACCATCTACCTCGTGCTCGGCATCCTCTACGAGAGCTTCATCCACCCGCTCACCATCCTCACCGGCCTGCCGGCGGCGGCGATCGGGGCGCTCGGGGCATTGCAGCTCTTCGGGATGGACCTCTCGGTGATCGCGATCATCGGCGTGCTGATGCTGATCGGCATCGTGAAGAAGAACGCCATCATGATGATCGACGTCGCCCTGGTGCTCCAGCGCGAGCAGGGCTGGAGCCCGGCGGCGGCGATCCGCGAGGCCTGCGGCCTGCGCTTCCGCCCGATCATGATGACGACGGCGGCGGCCGTGATGGGCACGCTGCCGATCGCCATCGGCCACGGCGCCAGTGCCGAACTGCGCCAGCCCCTCGGCGTCGCGGTGGTGGGCGGGCTGCTGGTGTCCCAGCTCCTCACCCTGTTCATCACGCCGGTGCTCTACCTCTACATGGACCGCCTCGGCACGGGGGTGACGCGGCTCGTCCTGTCGCTGCGGCGCGGACGCCTGCCGGCGAGCCGGGGCGACGGGGAGGCGGGCCGGCACCAGCCGGCGGAGTGATGCGATCCGCCGGAAACCGTGCGGGGAGGGCGGCTCGCCGGGCCGCCCCCGCGGGTCACCCCTGCCGCGACGCCTCGGCGAGGCGGCGCAGGTCCGCCACCACCGCGGGCGTGCCGGAATAGAGCAGGCCGCCGGTGAGCATGTCGTCGGAGCCGAGATACTCGGCGACGCCGCCGGCCTCGCGCACCAGCAGCAGGCCGGCATAGCAGTCCCAGGCGTTGAGGCCGGGATCGTAGTAGCCGGCGAGCCGCCTGGCGGCGACGTAGGCGAGCATCAGGGCGCCCGAGCCGTTGCGGAACAGCACGCCGCCCTCGCGGTAGAGGCCGAGCACGAAGGCGGCGGTCTCTGCGGGCGGGGTCTTCTGGGTCGCGCCGAAGCCGATATTGGCCGAGGTCAGCACCGCCTCCGGGTCGACGCGCAGGCGCCGGCCGTTGACGGTGGCGCCCTCGCCGGCGAGCGCCGCGTAGGTCTCGCGCAGGACCGGCGCCTCGATCACCCCGGCGACCAAGCCTTCGGGGCCGCGCACGCCGATCGACACGCACCAGTTCGGCTGGCCGTTGAGGAACGGGCTGGTGCCGTCGATCGGATCGACGACCCAGACGTAGCCCGACCGGCTCGGGACCGGGTCGTGCTCCTCGCCGATCACGCCGTCCTCCGGGAAGGCTTGCGCGATGCGGGCGCGGATCAGGAGCTCGACCTCGCGGTCGGCCTGCGAGACGAGGTCCTGCGCGCCGCTCTTCTGCTCGATCACCAGCTCGTCGCGGGCATTGAAGAAGCCGAGCGCGGTCTCGCCGGCGGCGCGGGCGATGGCGAGGGCGGCGTCGTAGCGGGCGCGGGCTGCGTCGGTGGTCATCGTTCGGTCCTTCGTAGGTCGAGTGCGGCCGTCCTGCACGGCCGATGTTTCACGCGCGCGACGGTTCGCCGGTGACGGCGGCGAGCGCCGCCGCGATGGCCGCGCGCGCTTCCGGCGAGGCCGGGCTCTGCGGCGGCACCGGATCGCCGACGGCGTAGCCCTGCATCGCCAGGGCCGCCTTGACGCAGGCCGCGAGGTTGTAGCGGGCGAAGACCTCGTTGAAGGCCCAGACCCGCTTCTGCAAGGCCACCGCCTCCGGCCAGTTCCCCTCGCGGCAGAGCCGGTAGAGCGCCAGGCATTCCCGCGGGATGACGCAGGCCGGGCCGGCGAACCAGCCCTTGCCGCCGAGCATCATCACGCTCGCGGCGATGTGCGAGGAGGCGGCGAAGACGTCGAGGTCGTCGTCGACGCGATTCATGATCGAGAGCAGCCGCCCGGTATTGGTCGACGCATCCTTGATGCCGACGATGTTCGGGTGGCGGGCCAGCCGCGCGATCGAGGCGACCGACAGGTCGGCGCGCTGGAAGTTCGGGTTGGTGTAGAGGATGATCGGCAGGTCGGTGGCATCGGCCACGCTCAGGAAGTAGCGCTCGACCTCCGCTTCCGTCAGCGGGAAATAGGCGTCGAGGATCAGCACGATCCCGTCCGCCCCCGCGGCCCGGCAGGCCTTCGCCTGCGCGACCGCGCCGCGGATCGCCGTCGAGGCGACGCCCGGCAGCACCGGCACCCGGCCGCCCGCCGCCGCGACCACCGCCGCCACGGTCTCGCGCTTCTGCGCCTCGTCGAGATAGGCGAACTCGCCGGTCGAGCCCAGCGGCGTCAGGCCATGGATTCCGGCGGCGATCAGGTCGTCGCAGAGCGCCGCCATCGCCCCGGCCTCGACCCGCCCCTCGGGATCGAGCGGCGTGACGAGGTAGGGGATGATGCCGTGAAACCGCGCCATCGTCAGCGCTCCGCGAAGGTGCGCACCAGGGCGTGGGCGATCGCCATCGGCGGCGGCGTCATCAGCCCGTCCGGATGCGTGCGCTCCAGCATCCGGCGCACCTCGTCGCGGGTGAACCAGCGCGCATCCTCGAGCTCGGTCCGGTCGAGCACCAGGGCGTCCCCTTCGGCCTCGCCCTCGCAGCCGATCATCAGCGAGGACGGGAACGGCCAGGGCTGGGAGACGAGGTAGCGCACCGTGCCGACCCGCACGCCGGCCTCCTCGAAGGTCTCGCGCCGCACCGCGTCCTCGATGGTCTCGCCCGGTTCGAGGAAGCCGGCGAGGCAGGAATAGACCCCCGGCAGGAAGCGGGCCTGGCGGCCGAGGAGGCACCTGTCGCCCCGCGTCACCAGCATGATCACCACCGGGTCGGTGCGCGGGAAATGCTCGGTGCCGCAGGCGGCGCAGTCGCGCCGGTAGCCGCCGCAGGAGAGCGTGGTGGCGGTGCCGCAATTCGCGCAGAAGCCGTGCCGGGCGTGCCAGCCGAGCAGCGACTTGGCGGTGGCGAGCACGCCCATCTCGGGCGCCGGCACCGCGCCCTCGACGGCGACCGCCCGCGCGTCGAGCACCCGGAAGGCCGGATCGTCGCCGTAGAGCGCCGCCGCATCCGCCGGCAGCGCGCCCGCGAAGGCCGGCCGCCCGCCGACCCGGCCGAGGAACACTTCGAGCGCCGGCGCGCCGGCCCGCGCGGCGTCCCCGGGCGCCAGCAGGCAGGTGGCGCCGCCCTCCCTCACCCGCAGCACCGGCACGTCGCCGCAGAACAGCAGCAGGCTCGCATCGGGCGTGCCGGCGAGCGTCGGGGTCGGCCCGCTGCGCTCGGCGGAGTGGCGCTCGAGCAGGCTGTGGGCGTAGCCGAGGCGATCCAGAGAGACGGGCAAGGAGGCGGACAAGGCGGCGGACACGGCGGATCCTCATGCATCATCGTGCGGAGCCCGGCGCGGCCCCTCGCGTCGGAGCCAGCATGGGCAGGCAAAATGATGCAAAAGCAAGGCGGTGGGCGGGGGGCGGGCCATGCTCCGGGTGCAGCCGGGGGCGCGGGCCCGGGTCTGCCGGATGCCGAGCTGCGCCCCGTCGTTCCGCCGTCAGCCCTCAGGCCCGCAGCATGGCCTCACTCCGCGCCTCCGCCGCCGGCACCGGGCGCGGCCGCCGGTTCTCGTCGATCGCCACGAAGGTGAAGAGTGCCTGCGTGACCTTGATGGTCTCCTCGCTCTCCCGGGCGCGGCGCCAGGCCTCGATCTGGATGCGGATCGAGGAGCGGCCGACCGAGACGATGTCGGCGTAGAGGCTGACCTCGTCGCCGACGACCACCGGCTGCAGGAAGGTCATGCCCTCGACCGCGATGGTGGCGCAGCGGCCCCGCGCACGACGCGCCGCGACGTTGCCGGCGGCGAGGTCCATCTGCGCCATCAGCCAGCCGCCGAAGATGTCGCCGGCCGGGTTGGTGTCGGCCGGCATGGCGATGGTGCGGATCACCGGGGGGCCCCAGGCGGCGGGCGGGGCGGAGGAGGTGTCGGACATCGGCAGGGCCAGGAGCGAGGGTGATCGAGGGAAACGCCGGCGTTGCCGGCCGGCGTCGGTGGGAAGTCCGGTTCGATACCGCCGCGCCTTCGAACGGACCCGTTCGAAGGCGCCGGCTAAGCCCGCGAGATCTCTCTCCTCGCGGCGGCGCCGATGAGCCGGACGCCCTGGCATCGACGTGGCGATGCTAGGGCGCGAGGGTATGGCGCGACGTCCGGCGCGCAAGGGCCGTGCCGGACCGACGGGCGCGGCTACCCGACGAAGTCGCCGCGGTTGAGCCCGTAGCGCTGCATCTTCTCGTTCAGCGTCCGGCGCGGCAGATCGAGGACGCGCATCGCCTCCGCGATGTTGCCCTGGGCGTCCTGCAGGGCCTGTTCGATCAGGCCGCGCTCGTAGGCCTCGACGCGGGCGGCCAGCGGCGGCGGCCCGCTCTCGGCGGGCTCGGGTGCCGCGCCGAGCCGGTCGAGGCCGAAGGCGTAGCGCTCGGCCGCGTTGCGCAACTCGCGCACGTTGCCCGGCCAGGGATTCTCGACGAGGTCGCGGAGGTGGCGGGCGCCCAGGGGCCGCATCGCGCGGCCATGCGCCTCGGCGGCTTTCGCGGCGAAGTGCTCGAACAGGAGCGGGATGTCCTCGCGCCGCTCGCGCAAGGGGGGGATGCGCAGCTCCGCCACGCCGAGGCGATAGTAGAGATCGGGCCGGAACGACCCGGCGCGCGCCTCGGCCCGCAGGTCGACCTTGCTGGCGCAGAGGGTGCGCAGGTCGGCCGCCACCGGCTCGTTGGCGCCGAGCCGCTCGACCCGGTTCTCCTGCAGGACGCGCAGGAGCTTGACCTGGCCGAGAAGCGGCATCGCCTCGATCTCGTCGAGGAAGAGCGTGCCGCGATGGGCGTATTCGAGCTTGCCGATCCGGCGCTTGACCGCCCCCGTGAAGGCGCCGGCCTCGTAGCCGAACAACTCGCTCTCGACCATCGTGTCGGGGATGGCGCCGCAATTGACCGCGACGAAGCGGCCGTCGCGCCGCGACGAGAAGGCGTGCAGGCACTGCGCCACCAGCTCCTTGCCGGAGCCGGTCTCGCCGTTGATGACGACGTTGACCGGGGTCGCGGCGAGGTCGAGCACCTCGCGCCGCAGGGTCTCCATCGCCCGCGAGGTGCCGATCAGCCGGCTCTCGATGCCCCGCGCATCCGCGGTCGCCCGGAGCCGGCGCAGACCCAGGGTGAGGTGGCGCTTCTCGCAGGCGCGGCCGATCGCGTCGGCGAGGCGCTCGGGGGCGAAGGGCTTCTCGATGAAGTCGTAGGCGCCGCGCCGCATCGCCTCGACCGCCAGCGGCACGTCGCCGTGGCCGGTGACGAGGAGGACCGGCAGGTCCGGGTCGAGGCCGAGCGCCCGCTCCAGCACCGCGAGCCCGTCCATCCGGGGCATCCGCATGTCGGTGACGAGGATGCCGGGAAAACGCTCGTCGACGGCGGCGAGCGCCGCGTCCGGGTCCTCGTGGGTCGAGACGGCGTAGCCGGCGAGCGTCAGCCACTGGTGCAACGCCTCGCGCACCGTCTCCTCGTCGTCGACGAACAGGACGCGGTCCACCCGTGCGTTCATGCTCTCAGGCCTCCGCCACCGGCAGGACGAGGGTCAGGACGGCGCCCCGCTCGCCGTTCTCGGCGCCGAGGTTGCCGCCGAGGTCGCGCACGATCAGCGAGGACAGCGACAATCCGAGCCCCAGCCCCTCGCCGGCGGCCTTCGTGGTGAAGAAGGGATCGAAGATCTGCGCCATGTGCTCCGGGGGGATGCCGCTCCCGCTATCCGCGACGGCGAGGCGCCAGCAGGGACCCGGGTCGCCGGAGGATGCCGGCTCGCGCGAGGCGGTCAAGGCCAGCCGGCGCTCGGGCGCGTCGCGCATCGCGTCGAGGGCGTTGACCATCAGGTTCAGGAGCACCTGTTCGAGGCGCACCGGCTCGGCCCGCACCAGGGCGTCGGGGGGAATCGCGCAGGTCACCGCGACCTCCTCCGCACGCAGCCGGGTCCGCAGCAGGTCGAGGGCGGCTTCCGCCGCGGCGGCGAGGCGCACCGGCTCGCAATGCCGGGGGCCGGTCTTGCGGGCGAAGTCCTTGAGGTGGCGGATGATTTCGGCGATGCGCTGCGTCACCTCGGTCATGCGCTGGAGGTTGCGGCGCACGGTCGCCGCGTCGCCGCGCTCCAGGAAGACCGCGGTGCTGGCGAGGTAGGTGCGGAGGGCGGCGAGGGGCTGGTTGATCTCGTGGTTGATCGCCGTCGAGATCTGGCCGAGCGCCGCCAGCCGTCCGGCATGGATCAGCTCGTCCTGGGTCGCCCGGAGCGCCGCGGTCGTGCGCTCGCGCTCGTCCATCTCGGCGCGCAGGCGGGCATTGGCGTCGCGGAGATCGTGCGTCCGCTCCTCCACCCGCCGTTCGAGGGCGAGGCGCATCGCCTGCTCGCCGCGCAGGCGCCGTCGGCGCTGGCCCGCCGCGGCGAGCGCGAAGACGACGGCGAGGCCGGCGATGCCGGTGGCCGCCGCCACCAGGAGGGCCTGGCGGAGAGCCGGTCCGGTCGGCGCGACGTACCAGAGCGTCCAGCCGAGATCCGGCATCGCGACGCGCTCGACGATGCCGCTCACCGTCCGGCCGTCGGCGGGCAGGTCGATCGTCCCGCCCGGATCGGCCGGGCCGTTCGCCAGCAGGGGTGCCAGCTCGCTGTCGCCGTATTGCTGCGCCGTGCGGATGCGCCGCGTCTCGGCCTCCGGCAGGGGACGGAACGGGCGGTACTTCCAGGCGGGCTCGCTCGCCAGGAAGACGACGCCCGCCGCATCGGAGACCAGGATCCGCTCGCCGGCCCGCCGCCACTCGCCCTGCAGGTTCTCGAGATCGACCTTGACCACCACGATTCCGGCGACGTGGCCGTCCGGCGCGGGCACCGCCCGGCCGATGAACAGACCCGGCTGCTGCGTGGTGGTGCCGACCCCGAAATAGCGCGAGGCACCGGTCGCCACGGCGTCGCGAAAATAGGGCCGGTAGGCGTAGGAGGAGCCGACGAAGCTGAGCGGCTCGTTCCAGTTGCTGGCGCTGCGGGTCAGGCCGTGGGCGTCCATCAGGTAGATCGCCGCGACGCCGGAGGCCCGCGCGATCGCCTCGAGCTTGGCGTTGACGGCGGCGATCGCGGCCGGCGCGCCGGGATCGGCGAGCAGGTCCCGCACCTCGGTGTCGAGGGCGAGCACGCTCGGGAGATAGCGGTAGCGGTCGACCGCCGCCCGCAGGACCGCCTCGGCGATGACGAGGCGCTGGCGCGAGGCCCGCCGCACCTGCTCGCGGCCGGCCTCCAGGGTGGCGAGGAACGCCGCGAGAGTGAGCGCCAGGATCGCCCCGGCGAGCGCCCAGGGCCGGATTCCGGACCGGACGAGGCGCGCGCGACGCGGTGGGCGCGATCCGGAGGGCGGGGCTTGGCTCATGCCGGAGGCCTCGGCTGCGAAGGGCGCGGGATCCCGGATCCCTGTTCCCTGGATCTCTGCCGGGCCCCGTTCCGGGGCCCGGCCGTGTCCGGATCAGTCGCCCATCCGGCCGTTGCCGTCGAGGTAGCCGTACTTGCGGGTATCGGGCATCCACAGCGAGGCGGCGAAGGCGACCGCCGCCATGGCGGCGACGTACCAGAAGAACAGGCTCTCGTTGCCGTAGGTCTTGAACGACAGCGCGACGTATTCCGCCGTGCCGCCGAACAGCGCGTTGGCGATGGCGTAGGGCAGGCCGACGCCGAGCGCCCGCACCTCGGCCGGGAACAGTTCGGCCTTCACCACGCCGCTGATCGAGGTGTAGAAGGTCGCGATCACGAGGCCGGTCAGGATCAGCCCGAAGGCGGCCCACGGATTCGTCGCCAGAGACAGGCTCGACAGCAGCGGCACCGCGCCGAGCATCGCCAGCCCGCTGAACAGGATCATGTTGTTGCGCCGCCCGATCCGGTCGGACAGGGCGCCGAAGACCGGCTGCAGCAGCATGAACACCACCAGCGCCAGAGTCATCACGGTCGAGACCGTCTTGAGGTCGAGCTTCACCGTGTTGACCAGGAATTTCTGCATGTAGGTCGTCATGGTGTAGAAGTAGAGCGAGCCGCCCATGGTGAAGGCGAGGGTGATCAGCAGCGCCCGCTTGTGCTGCATCAGGGCGCGCAGCGAGCCGGCCTCCTTGCTCGTCATCGCCGCGTGCGAGGCGGATTCCTTGAGCGAGCCGCGCAGCATCATCGCGACGACGGCCGCGGCAGCGCCGATCAGGAACGGGATGCGCCAGCCCCAGCCCCGCATCTCCTCGGCCGTGAGCACGTGCTGGAGCGCGAACACCACCAGCACCGCCAGCAGCTGGCCGCCGATCAGGGTGACGTACTGGAACGACGACAGGAAGCCGCGCCGGCCCCTGCCGGCGATCTCGCTCATGTAGGTCGCCGCCGTGCCGTACTCGCCGCCGACCGAGAGCCCCTGCGCGAGGCGGGCGACGAGGAGCAGGACCGGGGCGAGCACGCCGATCGTCTCGTAGGTCGGCAGCAGGCCGATCATCAGCGAGCCGGCGCACATCAGCAGCACCGAGAACACCATCGAGGACTTGCGGCCGCGCCGGTCGGCGATGCGCCCGAAGATCCAGCCGCCGAGCGGCCGCATGAAGAAGCCGACCGCGAAGATGCCGGCGGTGGCGAGCAGCTGGCCGGTCGGGCTGCTCGACGGGAAGAACGCCGAGGCGAAGTAGATCGACGTGAAGGCGTAGGCGTAGAAGTCGTACCACTCGACGAGGTTGCCGGACGAGGCGGCGACGATGGCCTTGATCTTCTGCCGGTCGGTCGCCTCGACGGGCGCCGCCTCGACGGCCACGGGTGCGGCCATGCTCATGGACGTTCTCCCTGATCTGGTTCGCCCGCAACGACGCGGGCCGGATCGTCCCGTCCGAGGCTCCGGGGCCTGTCGGCCTCTTCGCGGAGAGCGTCGGCGGGACGCGGGAGAGCGATGGCAAGCGCGGGGCCAACCCCGGAGAAATAAAATACCCTTCTCGATCAGACAGTTATCACCAGGAGGGACCCGGTTTTGCGCGACATTCCGCCGGCCGGGGATGTGGGCCGGCGGAATTCCGCCGACGGCGTGCCGGCGATGCCCCGCCGCTCACGCCGCCGCGAACAGCGCCCTTGCCCGTTCCACCAGCTGCGCCGCCGCGTGCGCCGGATAGGGCTCGCGGGTGCCGTAGCCCCAGACCGGGCCGGGCCAGGCCGGGTCGGAGCGGAACCGCCCGACCACGTGGACGTGGAGCTGCGCCACCACGTTGCCGAGCGCCCCGACATTCACCTTGTCGGGCTTGGCGAGCGCCTGCATCACTCCCACCGCGAGCCGGGTCTCCTCCATCAGGCGGGCCGAATCCTCGGGGGACAGGTCGGTGAGCTCGGAGAGGCCGGGCAGCCGCGGCACCAGGACGAGCCAGGGGAAGCGCTTGTCGTCGAGCAGCAGCACGCTCGACAGGGCGAGGTCGCCGAGCGCGATGGTGTCGGCGGACAGCCGGGGATCGAGGGTGAAATCGGTCATCGCGGTCCGTCAATGCGCCATCAGCACCGGCATGGCGGCGTGGGCGAGGATGTGGCTGGTGGCGCCGCCGAAGATCATCTGGCGCAGGCGGCTCTGGGTGTAGGCGCCCTTGACGAGGAGGTCGCAGCCGATCGCCTCGGCCTCGGTGAGGAAGACCTCGCCGGCGGTCCGGCGGCCGGCCGCCAGGGTGCGCCCCTGCGCCGACAGGCCCTCGCGGTTGAGGACGGCCGCCAGTTCCTCGGCGCTCGGGCCCGGCACCATGCCGGCATCGACGCCCAGGACCTCGATCCGGGAGGCGGCGCGCAGGAACGGCGCCGCGAAGGCGACGGCGCGGGCGGTCTCGGTCGAGCCGTTCCAGGCGATCACCACGGTCTCGCCGATGCTCGCGGGCGGGTTCGGCGGGGCGATGACGAGGGGGCGCCCGCTCTCGAACAGCACCGCCTCGAGGGTCGTCATGCGCGGCGCGCCCTCGCCGCTGCCGGGCCGGCCGACGACGGTGGCGCAGAACAGCCGCGCGTGCTGGGCGAGGAAACCGTCGCCGGGGGGCGCATCCGGCAGCCAGCGCCAGCGCGCGCCGTTCTTGCCGATGTCGGCGCTCTCGCGGGCGACGCCGTGGCGCTCCATCGCGGCGGTGAACAGCCCGCCGCAATCGCGGGCCTCGACGAGGTCGGTCTCCTCGTCGCGCACCCAGGTCATGCCCCCGACCATGTCGACCGGGACGTACTCGGCGAGCGCCGGCCGCAGGCCGAACCCCTCGATGCTGGCGCCGAAGCGGCGGGCGGCGAGCACGGCGGTGTCGAGCACCGAATCGAGCAGGGTGTGGCGGGCGACCGGAACGAGAAGCGTCTTCATGGGGGCGCACTCACCTCAGGAGCCTCAGGGACGTCGAGCCGCGATAGCATCACGCCGGCCTCCGCCCTGTCCAGGGGTCAGCCGACGCCGTCCCCGGCGAGGGCGAGGGGCCGCCTCCCCGGCGAGGCCTCACGGCCCCGCCGGCGCCCCCGCCTCCTCGCGGCGCGGCTCGGCCTCCTCGGGCGGCTTCGACTGGCTGCAGGCCGCCCCGGCCCCGTCCTGGCCGCCGGGGGCGCAGGTCTCCTCGAGCCACAGCGCCATCATCAGGGCGAGGCCGGCCGGCACGGCGAGCGCCAGGAAGGCCCAGGTCCAGCCGAGATGGAGCGCGAGGAGCCCGCCGACCCACCCCGACAGGGCACCGCCGACGCCCTGCACCGCCGCGACCGTGCCGAGCGCCGTCTGGGTGCGGCCCGAGCCCCAGGTCAGGTCCGCCACCACCACCGGCACCGCGACGCCGATGACGCCGGAGGCGACGCCGTCCAGCACCTCGGCGAGGATCAGCCAGTACGGATCGGACAGGAAGGCGGAGAGGAGCGCGCGGGCCGGCAGCACCGCGCAGGCGACGAGGAGGAGCTGGCGCCGCCCGCGCCGGTCGGCGAGCGAGCCGGCGAACAACGCCACCGGGATCATCACGGCCTGCGCGACGATGACGTAGCGGGCGGTCCAGCCGGTGCCGTCCTGGCCCGAGGCGACGAGCTTCTGGCCGAGCAGGCTCAGCATCGAGCCGTTGGCGAGGTTGAACAGGGCCAGCGCCGCCGAGAGGATCAGCAGGCGCCGGTCGGCGAGGACCTTCAGGATGCCGGAGCGCTCCGGCTTGTCGTCCGGGTCGTCCTCCCTCCAGCCGACGGCGCGGCGGCCGTTATAGGCTTGTCTCGGCGTCGTCAGCGCCGCCGCGATGGCGCAGGCGGAGAGGCCGCCCAGCACCCAGAAGGCGATGCTCGGGCCCATCACCGGCGTGCCGAAGCTGATCGCGAGCGCCGCGCCCAGGATGCCGACGTGGTTCCAGGCCTGGTTGCGGCCCTGCTGCTTGGGAAAGGCCTGCTTGCCGACCATGCCGAGGGTCAGCGCCGTCACCGCCGGTACCACCAGGGTGCCGCCGGCGGCGGCGATGAACTGCGCGACGAGCACGGGCACGAACGAGCGCGCCGGCAGTAGCAGCAGGGTGCCGACCAGGATCGCCGCGCAGGCCGCCGCGATCAGCATCCGGGGCCGGCCGAGCCGGTCGACGAGGGCGCCGAGCGGCCCGCTCAGGCCCAGGGTGGCGAAGCCCACGATGGTGGTGACGAGGCCGACCTCGCTCGGGCCCCATTGCGCGGCCTGCGCCAGCCAGGTGCCGAGGAACGGGCCGAGCCCGCCCTGGATGTCGCCGACGAAGGCGTTGATCAGGGCGAGGTGGGTGGTGGGGTTCATCAACGCGGAGGCGCTCCCGGCAATGCCTGTTCGGGCTCTTGGCGGCCCAAACGAACCAACGCGCCTGAACCGGAAATGATCGGCCCGGCCTCGGCGCATCCTTGCTCGACCGTTACGGGCTCGGCACCGCGCAGGCGGCGGCGAGGCGGGCGAGCATCGGGTCGGGGATGCCCATGGCGACGAGCTGGTCGTGGGTGTGGCGGACGTAGTCCGGGTTGGCGCCCGAGCGCCCGAGGCCCTGGCGCACCAGACGCACCAGCTCGGCCTCCGGCAGGCGGCCGGCATATTGCGGATGGCGCCGGTCGACGAGGTAGGTCACCGCCTCGATCCGGCGCCCGTCGTCCAGGGTGACGCCGAGCACCCGCTCGACGTAGACCGCCGTGACCTGCTCGCGCTCGCGCAGGTAGGCGAGCGTTTCGGCCGCGTCGGCGCGGGCGACCCGGAACGCCGTGCCGCGGCACGAGCCGCCGCGGTCGAGGCCGAGCACCAGGCCCGGCCGCTCCGGCGTGCCGCGATGGACGTGCGAGAGCACGCAGAGCGAGCGGTGGTAGCCGCGCAGGCGGCCCGGGCCGCTCTCGACGAAGGGGAAGCCCGGCCGCCACATCAGCGAGCCGTAGCCGAACACCCAGAGATCCGACGGTGTCCCCGCCTCCATCGTCATCCGCCCCCCGCTCGTTCTTGCGTCTCGCCGTGCGTCTTGCCGGCACGACCTCGTGAGATAGCCTCACTTGCCGGGCGCGGCCGGTAGCAGCTACGGGGACGCGGTTCAATCCGGGCGGCCCGCGGGCCGCCGCAGCGCCGGGATCATGCCGATGGACAGGCCGACCACCGTTGGGCCGACGAACGAGACGCCGCGCACGGGCGAGGGCCCGCGCCGCGGGCCCGGCCTGCGCCTCGGACTGTTCGCGCCGTTCGTGCTGCTCGTCGTGCTGGCGCTGGTCTGGACCGGGGGCTGGTTCTGGCTGCGGGGCAAGGCCGAGAGCGAGATCGACGGCTGGTTCGCCCGCGAGGCGCAGGCCGGGCGGCAATGGACCTGCGCCGACCGCTCGCTCACCGGCTACCCCTTCCGCTTCGAGCTGCGCTGCTCGTCGCTGGGGTTTGCCCGCTCGGACGTGCGCTTCACCGTCGGGCCGGTGGTGGCGGTGGCGCAGGTCTACCAGCCGCGCCACGTGATCCTGGAGGCGACCGGGCCGTTCAAGGTGCAGCAGGGCGGCCTCGACGCCGACGTGACCTGGAGCGACCTCGAGGCGAGCCTGCACGTCACCGGCGACGGCTTCCAGCGCGCTTCCCTGGTGGTCGACGGGCTGAAAGGCGCCGTCACCGGCGCCGATCCCTCGCCGATCGATTTCTCGGCCAGGCATCTCGAGCTGCATGCCCGGCCGACCCCGGGGCGCTTCGCCACCGACGGCGCGGTCGATCTCAGCCTGCGGGTGATGCAGGCCGGCCTGCCGCTGCTCGATCCCGTGCTCGGCGGCACCGAGCCCGCCGACATCGCCCTCGACGCCACCGTGACGCGGGCGGCGGGCTTCCGCACCCGCACCCTGGCGCAGGAGCTCGAGCGCTGGCGCGAGGCCGGCGGCGCGGTCGAGATCGCGAGCCTCGCCGCCGAGAAGGGCAGCCGGCGCCTGCGGGCGCAGGGCGTGCTCTCCCTCGACGACGAGCACCGGCCGACGGGCCAGCTCGACGTGCGCACGGCGGGCCTCGAACAGGTGATCGCCCCGCTCATCAGCGAGCAGATCGGGGCGCGCCTCGGCGGCGACGGCGCGGCGCTGATCGGCAACATCGTCGGCCAGTTCCTCGGCGGGCGCCGCCGGGAGCCGGCCCCGGGCCAGCCCGCCCCGGGCGGCCAGGACCGCCCCGGCGAGCCGCCCCTGAAGGTGCTGCCCACGGTCCGTCTCACCGGCGGGCGGGTAGTGGTCGGGCCGTTCGCGGTGCCGAACGTCCGGCTGCAGCCGCTCTATTGAGCGCTGCGGGCGGTTGCCGCCCCGCCCGGGGCGTCGTACCCCAGGGGGCATGAGCCAGACCGCCCGCTTCCAGAGCTTCGAGGATCCCAGCCACCGGGAGGGCGCGGCGCGGATCGCCGCGCTCCGGGCCGCAATGGCGCAACGGGGCCTCGCCGGCTTCGTCGTGCCCCGCGCCGACGAGCACCAGTCCGAATACGTGCCGCCCAACGCCGAGCGGCTGGCCTGGCTGACCGGCTTCACCGGCTCGGCCGGCACCGCCGTGGTGCTCGCCGACAAGGCCGCCCTGGTGGTGGACGGGCGCTACACCCTCCAGGCCGGGGAGCAGGTCGACACGGCGGTCGTCACCCCGGTGCCGCTGGCCGAGACCTCCGTCGAGGCCTGGATCGAGGCCAACCTGCCGGCGGGCGGGGTGCTCGCCTACGATCCCTGGCTGCACACGGCGGACGGCCTTGCCCGGCTGGAGCGGGCCGCCGCGGCCGCGGGCGGGCGCGTCGAGCCGACCTCCCTCAACCTCGTCGACCTCGTCTGGATCGACCGCCCGGCCGCCCCGCGGGCGCCCGTCGTGCCGCATCCGGAGCACCTCTCCGGCGAGGCCGCGGCCGCGAAGCTCGACCGGGTGCGCGCGGCCCTGGCCAGGGCGCGGCTCGACGCGCTGGTCGTGTCGGACCCGCACAACCTCGCCTGGGCCTTCAACATCCGCGGCGGCGACGTCGCGCACACACCCCTGCCGCTCGGCTACGCGGTGATCCCGCGCGAGGGCCGGCCGCGCCTGTTCCTCGACCCCGGCAAGGTCGGGACCGAGGCCGCGGCGGCGCTCGATGGCCTCGCCGACCGCGACGAGCCCGGCGCGCTGCCGGACGCCCTCGACGCGCTCGGCGCCGCCAAGGCCCGGGTGCGGATCGATGCCGCCACCGGCGCGGTCGCGCTCGGCCGGCGGGTCGAGGCGGCGGGCGGGTCGCTCGATGTCGGGCCCGATCCGATCACCGCCATGAAGGCGGTGAAGAACGCGGCCGAGATCGCCGGCTCCCGCGCCGCGCACGTCCGCGACGGCGCGGCGGTGACCCGCTTCCTCGCCTGGCTCGCCCGCGAGGCCCCCGGCGGCGCGATCTCCGAGATCGACGCGGTGGTGCGGCTCGAGGCGTTCCGGGCCGAATCGAACGCCCTGCGCGAGGTCGCCTTCCCGACCATCTCGGGGTCCGGGCCGAACGGCGCCATCGTGCATTACCGCGTGACCCGCGGCACCGACCGGCGGGTGCAGCCCGGCGAGCTGTTCCTGATCGATTCCGGCGCGCAATACGGCGACGGCACCACCGACATCACCCGCACCGTCGCGGTCGGCACCCCGAGCGCGGAGATGCGCGACCGCTTCACCCGCGTGCTCAAGGGCCACATCGCCATCGCGACCGCGTCGTTTCCCCGCGGCACCACGGGCGCGCAGATCGACGCCTTCGCCCGCCGCCCGCTCTGGGAGGCCGGCCTCGACTTCGACCACGGCACCGGCCACGGCGTCGGCGCCTTCCTGTCGGTGCACGAAGGACCGCAGCGCATCGCCAAGACCGGCACGGCGGCGCTCCAGCCCGGCATGATCGTCTCGAACGAGCCCGGCTACTACAAGCCCCGCGCCTTCGGCATCCGGATCGAGAACCTCGTCCTGGTCGAGGAGCGCGAGATTCCGGGGGGCGAGCGCCCGATGCTCGGCTTCGAGACCCTGACCCTCGCGCCGATCGACCTCGCGCTGGTGGCCCCGGACCTGCTCACCCGGGAGGAGACGGCGTGGCTCGACGCCTATCACGCCCGGGTGCGCGAGACCGTGTCCGACCTCGTGGATGCGGAGACCCGGGCCTGGCTGGCGGAGGCGACGCAGCCGGTCTCGTCGGGCGTCCGCCACCCGGCCTAGAGCGTTTCGGCGCACTCGGCCTGACGATTCATCGTTGGCCGCCCCTTTCCCGGACGACTGAAGCGACAGCGGAAGGAGATCCGGGAACCAGCACGAAAAGTCGCGAAGCGTCCGCGTGTTGCAGAGCGACCGCGCACTTCTCTAGTAGGCGTCGCAGGGATCCGCGTCCCGGAGGTTGGCGCCGAGCGTGAGGGCGCGGGTGTCGATGCTGAGGCCGGGCCGCGCCTCGCTGGTCGGCGGGTGGGTCAGCATCGTGCCCCAGAACAGGCCGGTGGCCAGGGCGAGGGCGCAGAGGGTGGTCAGAACACGCATGGAGGCCTCCTGACGGCCCGCATCACCGGGCCGGGCGGGTTCTTTCGGCGTTCTCGATCGGGCATGCGCCGTCGTCCGCGGTCCTGTCGGCCCGCGCAGGCAGCATCGCTCCGGATATCGGTTCAGTCGCGGACGCTTCGCGCGCAGGGTCCGGCGTGTCGGAGACCGGTGATCATCTATCCGGCGAAGCGGCACGCCGGCTTTTCACCGCCGTTCTGCTTTTCTTGTCACGGACAGGATTAGAGAGGACGGGGCGCTGCGTCATCCCTCATTCGAAGGAGACGAGGATCGCGACGCGCGATCGTGCCTCCCGGATTCCGCTGCACGCCCGCTGCGGTGACGGTCAGGGATGTCGGCCACGCCGGGCAGGCTGCGGGCGGGTCCGTCGACGGCGTCGCCGGCTCTCAACCCGGCACCCCGAGCGCCGCCACGACGGTCAGCAGAGCCGCGAGCGGCGCCAGCCAGAGCAGCGCCCGCGGCCGGTACGACTGGACCACGATCAGCAGGAGGCCGGCCCCGGTGAGCGCGCCCAGCCAGTCGACCGGGCCGAATGCCCAGCCGTCGCGGTGGATCGCCACGGCCAGCGACAGGGCGACCAGCGCCCAGCCGGCGCCGCGCAGCCCGAGCCTGCGGCGGTGATCCGGCGGGTGGGACCACACGGCCTGATGGTGCCGCGCCAGGCTCAGGCACAGGGCGGCGAGCCCGAGGAAGCCGAGCCCGGCGCAGACGAGGAGCGTCAGACCGGGCGAGGTCGTGCCCGGCATGGTCATGCCGGCCCCATCCGCGGCACGCCCGCGGGCGCTCCGGCCGCGCGGGCCCGGCGGGGGCCCGCGAAGCGGGCGACCTTGCGCGAGACGAGCGCGAACCCGGCGGCGAGCGCCAGGAGCGCGAGATCGAAGCCGAGGAACCAGGCCGGATCGTCCCAGAGACCGCGCGCGGTCGCGACGTCCGCGAGCACCGCCGCGACGAACAGGAGAGCGACGGCGGCGAGCGCCCCGCGCCAGGCCCGGCGCGGCGCCGGCCACGCCCCTGCGACCGCGATCGCGATCCAGGCGCCGAAGAAGGCCCGCACCTCCCATTCGGGTCTCCCGGCGAGGTCGAGGGGCAGGAGCCGGTTGGCGAGGAGATACGCGGCGATGGCCCCCGGCAGGCCTGCGACGGTGCCGAGGTTGAGGCCGTGGACGAGGCGCCAGCCGAATCCCGGCGCCGCGCCGTGCTTCGGCTGGCGGGCCACCTGCCACAGCACCAGCCCGCTTCCCACCATGGTGCAGCCCATCAGCCCGCACAGGAAGAACAGCCCCCGCAGGGCGGTCCCGGCGAAATGCGCCTCGTGCAGGCCGACCAGGGTGGTGAAGGTCCTGGCCGCCGGCGCCAAGCCGCCGGACAGGACCTCGACGACCGCCCCGCTGGTGCCCGCGAAGGCGACCTGCGGATGCTCGTGCGACAGGCCGTGCGGTTCCTCGAACACCGCCACCACGGTGGACTGCGCGTCGCGCGGGTTGACGATGGTGAGCCGTTCGAGCGGCCCGGGGAGGGTCGCGAGCGCCCGGGCCACCATCGGCCCGACCGGCGCGAGGGTGCCGGGCGCGCCGGCCGCCGGACGGGCCTGCGTGATCTGCCCGGTCTCGGCGAAGTAGGCCTGGCTGTCGCCCTTGTAGGCGGCGGTGACGCCCCAGGGCATGTACATCAGCGCGAGGGTCACCACGCCCGAATAGGTGATCATCAGGTGGAAGGGCAGCGCCAGCACGCCGCTGACGTTGTGGGCATCGAGCCAGCCGCGCTGCGCCGCCTTGTCCCGGCGCAGGGTGAAGAAGTCGGTGAAGATCCGCCGGTGAGTGACGATCCCGCTGACGAGCGCCACCAGCATCACCATCGCGCAGAGGCCGACGATCCAGCGCCCCCAGAGCGGGGCCAGGTTCAGCTCGAAGTGGAAGCGGTAGAGGAAGTCGCCGCCGCGCGTCGCCCGCATCGCCGCGGGGGCGCCGGTCCGCGGATCGAGGAGGACGTGGCCGGGCGGGGTGCCGGGCCGGTTGCGCCAGAACAGCTCGATCAGCGGCCGCTCCGGCGTCGGCAGGGTGACGAACCAGGTTCGTGCCCCGCCCGCCTGCTCCTGCAGGTACGCCACCGCGCGATCGGCGGAGGCCGCGAGGGCCTCGGGGGCGATCGTCGCCTCGCGCCTCAGCTCCGGCTGCATCCAGCGCGAGATCTCGGCCCGGTAGTAGGTCGCGGTGCCGGTGACGAAGACCGCGAACAGCACCCATCCGACCACGAGGCCGGACCAGGTGTGGAGCCAGGCCATCGACTGGCGGAAACCCTGCTTCATGACCCGAATCCGATAGGGAAGGTTCCGGTGACGAGCCGGAGGGCGAGGCCGAGCGCCAGGACGAGCCCGCCGACGACCGCGGCGGCGCGCGTCGGCGAGCGCGCCGCGAAGGCGACGACCACGATGCCCACCATGATCGGGAAGCTCAGGAGCGTCGCCGCCGTCACGGCCTCGGCCCGCGGCATCGGCAGGGTCAGCGACAGCAGGGCGGTGGCGAGCGCCGCCACCGCGTAGCCGCCGAAAGCCGCGAGGACGACGCGGCCCGCCACCGCGGCGCGGGCTTGGAGCGTGGGCGACCGGCTCATACCGCCCCCTTACCAGCGGTAGCGCAGGGTCGCATAGACCGTGCGCGGCAGGCCGTAGAAGCAGGTGGCGTAGGAGAAGCAGCCGGTGACGGTGCGCTCGTCGAGGAGGTTCTGGGCGTTGACCTGGAGGTTGAAGCCCTTGAGCGTCGGGGTCAGGTGCTTGAGGTCGTAGGACGCCACCGCGTCGACCAGCACGGTCTCGGGCACCCGGAAGGTGTTGGCCGGATCGCCCCAGGAGCCGCCGAGGTAGCGGACGCCGCCGCCGAGGCTCAGGCCCATGAGCGGGCCTGACTGGACCGTGTAGTCGAGAAACAGCGAGGCGGTCCGGTCCGGCACCTGGACCGGGCTCAGGCCCACGATCGGCACGTTCCGGCCGGTGACCTGGTTGAAGGTGGTGTTGGTGTCGCGGGTGTTGCGCACGTCGAGGAAGGACACGCCGCCGATCAGGTTCAGTCCCTCGGCGAGATTGGCCCGGGCCTCGAACTCGACCCCCTGCACGCCGATCTCGCCGGTCTGGAGGCTGAAGGTCGGGCCGTTGACGGGGTCCGGCGTCAGGGTGTTCGAGCGCTTGATGTCGAAGGCCGCGGCGGTGAGCAGGATGTCGGTGCCCGGCGGCTGGTACTTGATGCCGGCCTCGTATTGCCGGCTCGAGATCGGCTCGGGCAGGCGCCCGGTCGTGCCGAAGGCCGGATCGTAGATGCGCCCGCTGGCGATCGGCTCGAACGCCTCGCTGTAGGAGACGTAGGGCGCCACGCCGCCGTCGAAGCGGTAGAGCAGGCTCGCCCGGTAGGTGAGGGCGTCGGAGGGCACGTCCTGGAAGGCGACGGCGCCGGTGGCGAGGGTCCGGGTCGGGCCGCCCTGCCGCGCGGTGTCGTAGCGCCCGCCCAGCGTCAGGACCAGGCGGTCGAACTTGATCTGGTCCTGCAGATAGACGCCGGTCTGCTGCGCGGTGATGCGGGCGTTGCTGGTGAAGCCCGGCACCGCGATAGCCATGTCGTAGTTCGGCGCCAGCGCATTGAGGTCGGGCGCGGCGGGGAAGGGCGTCGAGAGCGTGCGGGTCTTGATCGTCTGGTGGTCGACGCCGAACAACGCCGTGTGGGCGAAGGGCCCGGTGTCGAACTTCGCCTCGAAGTAGTTGTCCATCGTGTAGGCGTCGATCGCCACGTCGGTGGCGATGCGCGAGCGGTTGATCAGCGGTCCCGCGGTCAGCGCCGAGAGGGTCGAGATCGGCGTGGTCGAACTGAAGGCGCCGTAGACGCTGCGATACTGCCCCTCCGTTCGCAGGAAGCGGCCCGAGGAGTGGAAGCGGAAGGCGTCGTCGAAGCGGTGGTCGAGGATGTAGGTCACCGCGGCCTGCGTCCGGTCCGACTGCTCGAAGTTGCGGTCGCCGTCGTAGAAGTCGACCGGCAGGCGGCCGACGACGCCGTTGCCGAAATTGCGCGGAAAGAGCGTGCCGAAGGACGGGAAGCCGCCGTAGAAGCCGGAGAACGGGTCGCGCTGGTAGAGGCCGAGCACGGTGAGCGAGGTGTCGGCCGAGGGGCGCCAGGTCAGGCTCGGCTGGATGAAGGCGCGCTCGACCCGGGTCGTCACCGCCGGCCCGTCGCCGTTCCAGCCGAGGCCCGTCACCCGGTAGGCGAACTCTTCCGAGCCCGGGATCGTCGTCCCGGAGGTGATCGGCCCGCCGACATCGAAGCCGCCGCGGACCTCGCTGAAGCCGCCGCCCTGGACGAAGACCTCGCCGTGGCGGACGAATTGCGGCATCTTCGACGTGAGATTCACGATGCCGCCGGGGCCGGACTGGCCGTAGAGCACCGAGGCCGGGCCCTTGACGATGTCGATGCGCTCGATCCGGTAGGGATCGACCGACGGGAAGGCGTCGCGGCTGGTCGGCAGGCGCATCCCGTCGAGGAAGAGCGGCGCGGTGAAGCCGCGGATCGCGAACTGCTCCAGCCGCGTGCCGCCGGCGCCGCCGCGCTGCTCGGTCGTCACGCTCGGGCTGTAGCGCAGGGCCTGGTTGATGGTGAGCGCGTTCTGGTCCTCAATCTGCTGGCGGCCGATGACGGTGATCGACTGCGCGGTCTCGAGGATCGGGGTGTCGGTCTTCGTCGCCACCACGCTGCGCGAGGCGACGTAGCCCGGCACCGGCCCGCGCGCCCCGCCCGGTTGCGTCCCCGCGGCGGTGGCGGCGACGGGGCGGGCGGCGCCCTCGACGCTGATCGTGTCGAGCGCGATCTCGACCGCGTCCTGGGCCTGCGCGCCGGCCATCATGCCGCCCGACAGCACCACGCCCGACAGCAACGACGAGGTCAGCCGGCGCCCCACGGGCGAGAGACGAGAGGCGCGACGGGACGACGGGACGGGCATGACGATATCCGGGGCGAGCAAAGAGCACCGGCATCGACCAGAACAGCGCAGGGCAGGACACGGTCGATGGCGGCCGGAAACCGAATGGCAAAATTGAGAAAATACGACAAGAACTATGTTTTAAATCTATTACAATGAGAGTTTTGGCCGCGTTATCTCGCCGATACAGAGATAAAACTGGGAGAAGGAGATTGCAATATCGACGAGACGAGTCGACGTTGCCGGCGACCCGGATCGAGAAACAAACCGCAGCGGGCCGGCACAGATCGTCCACCGCCGCAGGGTCATGCCAGCACGCCTCGGACGGCATAGGCCGAAAGACCTATCGGGGGCCTCGCCCCCGGGCGAACACGGCCCCGCTGCCGCCCGGGAAGGCAAGTTGCAGCGCAGCATGACGGCGCGACCGGCGACCTCGTGCGGACGAGGCAGAGGTCGATCCGCGCTCCGGATGCCGGGACATCGTTCGCATGTCTCGGCGCGGGCGAGCCCGCTGCGGCCCCGGCTGCCGAACGGCCACGGTCGCGGGGACGGAAGACTGCCGCGATCCGGGGCGAGCGACGGCTGGCGGCGCTCACCCCGGATGTGGACAAGCGACGCCGCCGGAGCGGCGTCCCGGTCCGCTCACCGGAGCAGGTTGCTCACCGGAGCAGGTTGCTCACCGAAGCAGGTTGCTCTTGGCCAGATCCAGGATCTCGTCGCCGCGGCCGTTCATCACCGCCCGCATCACGTAGAGGCTGAAGCCCTTGACCTGCTCGGCCTGGATCCGCGGCGGCATGGCGAGTTCCTGGCGGTTCGTCACCACGTCGAGGAGGGCTGGGCCGTCATGGGCCAGCATCTCGGCGAGCGCCCCTCCGAGCTCGCCCGGATCCTCGACCCGGCGGCCGTAGAGGCCGGCGGCGCGGGCGATGGCCGAGAAGTCGGGGTTCTGGAGCGCGACGCCGGTATCGAGGTAGCCGGCGGCCTTCATCTCCATCTCGACGAAGCCGAGGGTGCCGTTGTTGAACACCACCACCTTCACCGGCAGCTTCTCCTGCACCAGGGTGAGGAGGTCGCCCATCAGCATGGTGAAGCCGCCGTCGCCGGCGAGCGCGATCACCTGCCGGTCGGCCTGCGCGGCCTGGAGCCCGATCGCGTGCGCCATGGCGTTGGCCATCGAGCCGTGCGACCAGGAGCCGATCAGCCGGCGGCCCGGCGTCATCGTCAGGTAGCGCGCCGCCCAGATCGTCGGCGTGCCGACATCGGCCGTGAACACCGCGTCCGGGCCCGCCGCCTCGCTGACCGTGCGGGCGAGGTATTGCGGGTGGATCGGCCGGCGCCCGGGCGTGCCGGTGGCCAGCTCGTCGAGCCCCTCGCGGGCCTTGGCGTAGTGCTTGCGGCAGGCGTCGAGATGGGCCGAATCCCGGCCCGTCCTCAGGCGCGGCAGCAGGCCGGCGATCGTCACGGCGACGTCGCCGACGAGGCCGAGATCGAGCCGGCAGCGCCGGCCGAGATTCTCCGGCCGGATGTCGACCTGGGCGATCTTCGCCTTCTCCGGGTAGAACTGGCGGTAGGGGAAGTCGGTGCCGAGCAGCAGCAGGGCGTCGCAGGCCTCCATCGCGGCGTAGCCGGAGGAGAAGCCGATCAGTCCGGTCATGCCGACGTCGTAGGGGTTGTCGCCCTCGACATGCTCCTTGCCGCCGAGCGCGTGCACCACCGGCGCCTGCAGGGCCTCCGCCAGCTGGAGCACCTGGTCGCGCGCCCCGGCGCAGCCGCGGCCGCAGAACAGCGTCACCTTGCCGGCCCCGTCGAGGAGGTCGGCCAGGGCGTCGAGGTCGGAGGCCGGCGGCAGGACGATCGGAGGCTTCGGCGCCAGCGTCGCGGGGGCGGCGAGCGCCCGGGCGGGCGCCTCCTTGAGCGCGACGTCGCCGGGGATCACCACCACCGACACCCCGCCCTTGGCGATCGCGGTGCGGATCGCGATCTCGAGGACGTAGGGCAGCTGGGCCGGGTCGGAGACCATCTCGCAATAGTGGCTGCACTCCCGGAACAGCGCCTCCGGGTGGGTGGCCTGGAAGTAGTTGGTGCCGATCTCGGCCGAGGGGATGTGGGCGGCGATCGCCAGCACCGGGGTGCGCGTGCGGTGGGCGTCGTAGAGGCCGTTGATGAGGTGGAGGTGGCCCGGGCCGCAGGAGCCGGCGCAGACCGCGAGCCCGCCGGTCCCCTGCGATTCGCCCGAGGCCGCGAAGGCCGCCACCTCCTCGTGGCGCACATGGACCCAGCGGATCCGGCCCCGGGCCCGGATCGCCTCGGTCAGCCCGTTCAGGCTGTCGCCGACGACGCCGTAGACGCGGTCGACGCCGGCATGGTCCAGGGTCTCGACGATGAGGTCGGCAACGTTTCGGCTCGCCATTGGCCAGTCTCCTGAGAGCGATGCCGCAGCGGCCGGGCCGATGCGGGCACGACGACGACGTTCTCTCTGGGGCGCCCCATCCCGGGGTCGCATCTAGGGCGGCGTCGGCGGAAGGGGACGGGGCGGGAGCGCGGGCAGGATCGGCGGGGAAGGGAAGCCGGCCGGGGCGCCGCGGCGCGCGGAAGAAGACCGGTCCGGACAAGAAAAAAGGCCACCCTTGCGAGCGGCCCGAAGTCTAGGGAGGAAACGCCCAAAGAGGGCTGGCAAGTCCGCGACGCCATCGCGTCCTTACGTGAACCCTGTATCCCACGGTATTTCGCACTGCACAATCCGGACTTTCGTGCGGGGTGTCATGCGCCCGGCGCATGATCCGCCTCGGACGGTGTCCGGTTGATCGCTTCGCGATGCGGCAACCGGCTTCGTTCAGGCGCGCGGCGCCTGCGGCGTCACCGCGCGGGCGGATGGTGCCGATCCGCGCCGGCGCGCCTCACTCGGCCGCGGCGATCTCGAACTCCATCCCGCGCCCGGGCCCCTGGTCGACGTAGTCGACGAGGGTGTAGCCGCGCTCGGTGAGCGCCGCGTCGAGGTCGTCGCGGTGCCGGCGGAACAGCTGGCCGATCGCCAGCGGCGTCAGGCGCGGGCTCGCCCGCCGCAAGTCGTCGACCCCGATCTGGACCGGTGCGCCCTCCCGGTCCGCGATCCGGATCAGGATCGCGGCGAGTTCCGCCGCCTTGGTCTCCGCCGCCGATTTCGCCTTGAAGGCCATGGGTGATCTCCCGTCCTCAACCGCCGCTGATCTGCTCGGCGAAATCCTCCGGGATCTCCCCGAAGGTGCCGAGGATCGTCACGCTCTCGAGCTCGCCCGTCTCGTCGTCCGCCACGATCCGCAACGCCGCCGCTCCCGGCATCCGCCCCGAGATCGCCTCGGCGCGCTTGATCGCCCCGCTCTCCGTCGGCGCGACGTCCCGCGCGCCCGGCCGCAACCGCTTCCGATGCACCTCGAAGGTCTGCACCATGAAGGTCGTCCGCATCGCCATTCCGCTCTCCCGCTGGCACCCGAAGTGACACCCCGAGCGTCACCCTAAGTGGCACTCCAAGCGCGGCGGTAAATCGCCGCCCGGCCTGTTCTTTTTTCGTTCTAGAGCATTTTCCGACGAAGTGGAAACCGGTTCGTCGCAGAAAACGTGGCAAAACAAAGACCTAGAGTACTTCACGATTGCAGCGCGATCGTGAAGTACTCTAGAGCATCGCCGCGCGCGGCTCCACCGCGCCGTGGTCGCGGCCGCGCCCGTCCCGCGCCGGCCCGATGCCGCCCCGCCGGGGATGCCGGGGCTCCCGCCCTTGCGCCACCGCCCGGGCTGCACCAAAGCGGCTCTCGCCGGCGCTCCGCCCGGTCCCGGCGCTCCTAACTCCGATGCAGGCCGTCCTCAACGCCGCCCTCCCGATCTTCGCCCTGATCCTGGCGGGCTTCCTGTCCGGCCGCACCGCCCTGTTCGGGCCGGCGGCGGCCGACAGCCTGAACCGGTTCGCGATCTACCTCGCGCTGCCGGCGCTGATGTTCGGCGCCATGGCGAAGATCACCCCGGACCAGGTCGCCCAGGTCGGGTTCGCGGCGGCCTTCGCGGGCGGCATCGCGGCGGCCTTCGCGGTGGCCTACGGGCTCGGGCGCGGCCGGTCCCTGCGGGGCGCGCAGGCCTGCATCGAGGGACTGGATGCGGGCTACAGCAACGTCGGCTTCATGGGCATCCCGCTCTGCCTGCTGGTGTTCGGCCCGGCGAGCCTGCCGGCGGCGGTGATCGCGACCCTGTTCACCGCCTGCGTGCTGTTCCTGTTCGCGATCGTGCTGATCGAGCTCGACCTGCAGAAGGGGGCGGGCGCGGGCACCGCCCGCAAGGTGGTGCGGGCGCTGGTGCGCAACCCGCTCCTCATCGCGCCGCTCGCCGGCCTCTCGGTCGGCCTCACCGGCGCGACGGTGCCGGGGCCGGTCGAGCGCTTCGCCGCGCTCCTCGGGGGCGCCGCCTCGCCCTGCGCCCTCGTGTGCATCGGGCTGTTCCTGGCCCAGGAGCGGGTGCGCTTCTCCGAGATCCGCCCGATGGCCGTCCTCGTCGTCCTCAAGCTGGTGCTGCAGCCGGCGGTGACGGCCCTCCTCGTCTACAAGGTCTTCGCGGTGCCGGACCTGTGGGCGCGGGCGGCTGTGCTGCTGAGCGCCCTGCCGATCGGCTCGGGGCCGTTCACCCTCGCCAAGCTCTACGGGCTCGAGGCCGGCGTGACCTCGGGGGCGATCCTGCTGTCGCACCTCGCCTCCGTGGTCACGGTCTCGCTGCTGGTGGCGTGGCTGGCCTGAGGGCGGGCCCGCGCGCACGCGACCTCGTGACCGCACGAGGCGGGGGAATGCCTGCCTTCGCGACCGGCCGGCGCTGCCGGAGGAGGCGGTGGCGGCCCGAGGATCGGTCGCCGGTCGAAGCGCTGGAGCAGCGCCCGATCACGCTGCAACACGGTACACGACACGATCTCCGTCGCCCTGCGGTCGGCCTCGCGGCCCATCGTTGGCCGACCCCCTTTCCCGGACGAC
>NZ_LWHQ01000021.1:0-10557 GCF_001653715.1 Methylobacterium platani | reverse complement strand
CGCGGTGTCGTGTACCGTGACGCTGCAATCCTGCGCTGCTCTAGATCTTTGATTTTGCGCCATTTTCCTCGCCCGACCGGCGGCCGCTCGGTCGGAAAATGCTCTCATCGTCCGCCGGCGCCTTTTCTACCGCGTAGCGCAGCCAGACCATCCCGCCCGCCAGCTGCTCCCGGTCGATGCCGGGGGCGGGTGCCGTGACGCGGCTGGGATGCAGCTTCCCGTCGATCGCGGTCACCGAGATGATTCCGGGGCGCATGGAAGCCACGTCGTCCTTGTCGCGGTCGCCGAGGGCTCACGCCGCGTCCGGCATGTGCGCCAGCAGCTTGTCGAGGGTGAGGAGATAGTCGCGTCGTGGTGATCTCGGCGCCCTGGTGCATCACCGCGAGCGTCAGGCAGCCGTTGAGGCGCCGCCCGTTGACGATCATCGTGCAGGCGCCGCACTGGCCGTGGTCGCAGCCCTTCTTCGAGCCGGTGAGGTGCAGGTGCTCGCGCATCGCGTCGAGCAGGCTGGTGCGCAGGTCGAGGTCGAGTTCGCGCCGCTCGCCGTTCACCGTGAAGGCCACCCGCGCCGTCACCGGCGCGTCGCGGCCGGCGGGGACCGCCCGGGCGGCCTCGGGCAGGGCGGCGAGGGCCGCGGCGAGGGGCGCAGTGGCTGAGGCTCCGGCCATCAGGTCTCTCCGATCAGGGTCGTGCGAAGCGCCGAATCGCGCGGTGCAGATCTTGCGCGGTGCGGATCTTGCGCAATGAATGCGGCACGGGGCTCCGGGATCCCGGGCCGCGACGCCGTTACCCGGGCGTCCGCGCCGTCCGCCATGCACCGCTCGATCGGGCGAAGCGGCGGATTCCGCTTGAGCGGGCACGGCATTCTCGCGGATAAAAAGCCTCGAGACGGCCCGGTCGTCTCCGGCCGGGAGGTCGAGGGATGCGTGAACGATCCGCTTGTCCGGGACCTGCCGCAGCACCGGCGCCCCGGGCGGGGGCGGTCGGTGGAAACGCATCAGGAAATGACGGCGATGCCTCTCGCCCGCAGGCGATTAACCGGATCTTGAATGTCGGCCCCGAGTCTAACAGAAGTACAATCGTCTGAGACCGCGGGGGGCGGCATGGACCAGCAGGACCGCCGTCTGCGGCACATCGCAACAGACACGGCCGTGTTCGCGCTGCGCGATGCCGGGCGGGACGCCCAGCTGCGTCGCCCCGGGGGCGGTGCCTAGGGCATGGCGGCATTTCGCTCCATTCGCAGGATGTTCGGGGGCGGTCCCCCGCGGGACCGGGCGCTCGCAGGACGGCTGATGCGCGTGATCTTCGGCTGCTACGTCATCGTGGCGGTCGGGCTGACGGCCGTGCAGATGCTCGTCGCGTACCGGGCGGCGAGCCAGCGCCTGCAGGACGACGTGGCGGCGCTCCAGCGCACCTTCAGCCCCGGTATCGAGGACGCGATGTGGCGCTACAACGCCGAGGTGCTGCGCGGCATCCTGGCGGGCATGCACGAGATCCCGGCCGTCGTCGGGGTCGAGGTCCGGGACGAGGCCGGCCAGCGCGTCCAGGCGATCGGCACCTTCGCCGACGATGCCGGCAAGATCTGGCATGTCGGCCGCAACGACGAGGTCCAGCCCGCCAGCCGGAGCTTCGGCACCCCGTTCAACCGCACCTTCCCGGTCGTCCACACCGACGAGAACGGCCGCCTCTACCCGATCGGCTCCTGGACCGTCCATTCCGACGACAGCATCGCGATCGAGCAGGTCAAGAACACGCTGTACGTGATCCTGGTCAATTCGGCGATCAAGTCGGTGATGCTGTGGTTCATCTTCTACCTGGTGATCCGCACCATGGTCGGCCGGCCGCTGGGGCAGATCCGCGACTACCTCGCCCGGATCGACGCCGACACCCTCGCGGCGGCGCCGCCGCTGACGATCGAGGCGGGCGGCCGCAACGAGCTGCACGCGCTCGCCGGCGCCCTCAACACCATGCGCGACCGGCTGCGGCGCTCCTTCGAGGAGAACGCCGCCCTGATGCGCGACCTGCGCGAGATGAACGCCACGCTGCAGGACCGCATCGCCGAGCGCACCCGCGACCTCGAGGCCCTGGCCCATACCGACCTGCTCACCGGCCTGTTCAACCGGCGCAAGCTCGACGACGCCCTGGCCGAGGCGGCGGAGCGGGCGCAGGCCGGGGAGGGGCCCCTGTCGCTGATCATCGGCGACGTCGACAACTTCAAGTCGGTCAACGACCGCCACGGCCACAAGGTCGGCGACCAGGTCCTCGTCGCCTTCGCGGGGCTCCTGCGCGACGCGGTGCGCCCCAGCGACATCCTCGGCCGCTGGGGCGGCGAGGAGTTCATGCTGCTCTGCCCGGGCACCGACCTCGCCGCCGCCACCGCGGTCGCCGAGCGCCTGCGCCTGCGCGCCGAGGCCACGGCCCTGCCGGAGGTCGGCCCCCGCACCTGCTCCTTCGGCGTCGCCACCCTGGCCCCGGGCGAGAGCACCGACGGCCTCGTCGCCCGGGCCGATGCCGCGCTCTATCGCTGCAAGCGCAACGGGCGCAACCGCGTCGAGGCGAGCTCGGGGCCGCACGCGGTGGCGCCGGAGCGGGCGGCGTGAGGTGTCGCCGCGCGCGCGATCGAGCGACGGCGCGGTCGCGACACCCCCTCCTCGTCGTTTATCTCAGCGCTGCCCGTCCCACTTCCCGATCGCGTCCTTGCTGAGCCCGCCGACCCGGGCGTGCGGCCGGCCGCCGGTGGTCATGGCGAGCGCGAACAGGATCTCGTCGGCGCGCGGCGCATCCGCCACCGTGACCGTGATCCCGTCGAAATGCGAGCGGACGTAGGCGGCATCCTTGTGGTGGATCGGCACGTCGAGGGAGGCGCCCATCGGCCCGACCTTGGTCATCGACGGCACGATGGCGAGCGCCTGGCCCAGCAGCTCGCGCATCGCGTAGCCGCCGGGCACGTGCCACAGGGCGCCGTGCTCCAATTCGCCGGAGGCGCCCACCAGCGAGCCCTTGCCGTAGGCCTCGATCCGGCCGGGATCGCCGCCGAGCGCGTCGAGGAGCTTGCGGGCGCATTCGACGCCCAGCGGCTTCAGCGCCTCCATCATCGGGGTGATCTCGGCCTCGTGGCGCCCGGCGAAGGGATTCCTCAGCACGCAGGCGACCGATCCCTTGAGGATCGGGGCCGCGAGCGCCGGCCCGCCGTCGTGACGGACCTCCTCGACGGTGACGACGATCTTGCGAACCTCGATCATGGACGGATCTCCCTGGGTCCTTCGAGAATGGCGGGGTCTTCGAGCACGACGGAGCGGCCCTGCAGCATCAGGGCGGCGGTGCGGATCAGGCCGGCCTTGCGCATCGCCTGCGCCCGGCGCAGCCCGGCCGCGAGGGCGGCCCCGATCGCGTCGGCGGGAAGCGGCGGCACCGCGACGGTGACGAGGCGCGGGCCGAGATCGGAATCGGGGTCGAGGTCGGTGGCCGGGACGCGCTCCACGCCCGGATGCCCGGGCAGGTCGACCGCGTTGGCGATCAGCGTCGCGGCGGCGTCGGCCGTCGCGGCGTCCCGGGCGAGCACGGTCACCGAATCGGCGAGCCCGAGGGAGAACGACCGCCCCTGCCGCCCCGAGGTGGCGATGCCGCCGACCCCGTCCCCGTAGGCGAGGACCACCCGGCCGTTGAGGGCCGGCACCGGCGCGCGGGAGAAATCCCCCGCGACCCCGATCGCCAGGGTCTCGCCCTCGGTGAGGTGGAGGGCGATGTCGCCGCCGTCGTTGACGAAGGCCTTGTCGAGGGGGGCGGCCTCGCGCATCGCCTCCAGGATCTCGTCGGCCACCGCGCCGGCCACCGCGGCCATCGGGGTGATGAACTCGGGGTGGCGCCGGCAGGCCGCGACCATCCGGCGGGCGATCGCACCCTGCACCCGCGGCCGCTCGCTCACGGGCCGGCGCAGCTCGGGCAACTCGCCGACGAGCTCGCCCAGGACCGTGGCGAAGCGGGCGAGCGCCGCCCCGTGCGCCTGCGCCACCGCGACGTCGGCGCCGTAGGCGCGCAGCACGAGGTCGATCGGCCCGTGCTGCAGGTGCAGCCGGCCATCCGCCAGGACCTGGTGGGCCGGGCCGTCCATGCGCGTCAGCCGAGCCGGGCGATGAGGCGGACCAGCTCGTCGGCCTCCGCCGGCGAGAGGGGCGCGAGGGTGCGGGCCGTGACCTCGGACCCGCGGCCCTTCATCGCCTCGATCACCCCGACCCCCTCGTCGGTCAGCGCCAGCAGGACGAGGCGGGCATCGGCCTCGTCGGCGCTCGGCCGCACGAAGCCCCGGGCGGCGAGCCGCCGGGCGACGCCGAACATCGTCGCCGGATCGACCCCGACGAGGCGCCCGACCTGGTTCTGCGAGGTCGGCCCGAGGTCGTGGAGCTTGCACAGGACGGCGTACTGCACCGGCGTGACCGAGAAATCCCGCATCACGGCCTCGAAGATCGCCGAGGCGCGCTGGTGCGCCCGGCGGATCAGGTAGCCGATCTGGTCCTCGACCCGGTAGGCGTGGATCGCCTCGGCGTCGACCGCCGGCTCGGGGGCGGGCAGGGACGCGGGCAAGGGGGCGGCGCTCGCGGAGGGAGCGTTCATGCGACCTCTCCGGCCGGCCAGGGATGGTCGGGATTCCAGCCGTCGATCCGCGCGGCGGGCCCGACCTCGCGCAGGACGTCGGCCATCGCCACCACGTCGCCGTCGTGTCCCCCGAGCCGCGCGTAGAGGTCGCGCGGCAGGGTGAACTCGATCGGCGCGACGATCGCCGGGGTCGGCACCGCGCCGAAGGCGTTCCGCGGCAGCCGCGTCACGTCGGCCATCACCGTGATCCCGCCGCCGGGCCAGACCGTGACCGGGGCGCCGCCCATCGTCACCTTCGTCTCGCCGGCCGCGACCGAGCGGGTGAGCAGCACCGGATTCTCGGTGACCCCGGCCCGCAAGGAACCGCCGGCGCCCGCCATGAACAGGACGGTGCACAGCGAGGGCTCGCAATTCTCGCCGATCCGGTCGACGACCTGGCGCACCGGCGCCGGCATCTCGGCGGGCACGGGCTTCAGGTCGTCGTCGAGGACGAGCCAGAGGGCGTGCTCGCCGGTGGTCGAGGTCATCAGGAGGCGCAGGCCCGGCCAGGCGGTGGCGGGATCGATCGCCTGGATGATGCCGAGGGGATCGGCGATGTCGGTCCCGCCCCAGCCGATGCCGGGATTGGCGACCTGGAAGTAGCGCCCCGGCGTCGAGCGCCGGCCCTTCACCCGGATGCCGGCCGGGCGCATGCCCAGCACCTTGCCGGCCTGGTGCTCGGTCAGCACGCCGGTGATGTGGTCGTCGACGACGATCACCTCGTCGGCATGTCCCAGCCATTGGCGGGCGAAGATGCCGACGGTCGCCGAACCGCAGCCGACGCGCATGCGCTGCTCCGGCGTGCCGTCGACGATCGGGGCGCGGCCGGCCTGGACCACGACCTCGTGGCCGCCGTCGATCGTCATCGTCACGGAATCGCCCGCGCAGAGGCGCAGCAGCGTGTCGCAGGTGACGCTGCCCTCCTTCTTCGAGCCGCCGGTGAGGTGGCGCACGCCGCCGACCGACAGCATCTGCGAGCCGTACTCGGCGGTGGTGACGTGGCCGACCTCCTCGCCGTTGACGCGAATGGCGGCGCGCTCCGGGCCGAGATGGCGGTCGGTGTCGATCTTCACCTTCACGCCGCAATAGCTGAAGATGCCCTCGGTCACGACCGTGACGGTCTCGACGCCCTCGTGCTCGCTCGCCACGATGAAGGGGGCGGGCTTGTAGTCGGGATAGGTGGTGCCGGCACCGATGCCGGTGACGAAGGTGCGGGAGGGATCGAGCACCCGCCCGTCCCACTCCGCCGCGCCGAACGGCACCAGCTTCGCGCCCGCCTCCGCCGCGTCGTGCAGCAGCACGACCGGATCGGTGCGGACGAGATGGCCGGCCTCGTTGGCGTAGCGCGAGCAGGCGCCCGAGCGTCCGGGCCGGATCCGGCACAGGACCGGGCAGGCGTCGCAGCGCACGATTCCGTCGGCTTCCTGGGCGCCGAATTTCCTCGAGCGCGCTTCGGTCGAGAGGGTGTCGGCGCTCATGATCGGCTCCCCCACAGGTCCTTCGCCTCGTCCGTCCGGTAATAGCCCCGGCGCAGGTCGCGGGCGACGAGCGCAGGGTCGCGGGTCTCAGGCTGGCCGTAGCCGCCCCCGCCCGGAGTCATCACCTCGACCCGGTCGCCGGCCCGGATCGCGATGTTCTGGTCCTTCGAGAGATGGAGCGGGGTGACGATCTCCCCGCCGCGGTGGATCCGCACCACGTTCGGCGCGCCCGCCGCACCCCCGAGCACGCCCGGCGGGCCGAACCGGCCGTGATCCATCACGAACGAGGCCCGGGCCTCGCCGCGCAGCAGCTCCACCTCGTAATGGACGCCGAAGCCGCCGCGATGGGCGCCGGCACCGCCGGAGCCCTCGCGCAAGGAGAAGCGGCGGAACAGGACGGGATAATACTGCTCCATCACCTCGACCGGCGCGGTCTTCGAGATGCCGATGGTCGAGCAGCCGTTCGACAACCCGTCATGGCCGGCATTGCCGCCGTAGCCGCCGCCGGTGATCTGGTACATCACGTACGAGGCGTTCTTCGCCGGGTCGAAGCCGCCGAGCGCGAAATTGCCCGAGGTGCCGGCGGGCGCCGCCGTGACGCGATCGGGGATCGCCTGGACGAGGGCGAGGAACACCGCTTCGGCGATGCGCTGGCTCACCTCCGCGGCGCAGCCCGAGACGGGGCGGGGATAGCGCGCGTCGAGGAAGGTGCCCTCGGGCCGTCGAATCGTCAGCGGCTCGAAGGTACCGGCATTGATCGGCACGTCCGGGAAGACGTGCTTCACCGCGAGGTAGACCGAGGAATAGGTCGTCGCCACCACCGAGTTCATCGGGCCGCGGCAGGGCGGGGACGAGCCGGAGAAGTCGAAGGCGAGGCCGTCGCCGGCCTTGGTCATCGTCAGGGCGATGCGCAGGGGCTCGTCCACCACGCCGTCGGAATCGACGAAGGCCTCGGAAGTATAGGTGCCGTCCGGGATCCCGCGGATCTCGGCCCGCATCCGCTCGGCCGCGCGGGCGCGGATCTCCCGGATCGCTGCGTCCAGGGTCTCGCGGCCGTACTTCGCCAGGAGGTCGTCGAGCCGGCTCTCGCCGACCATCAGGGCCGCGGCTTGCGCCTTGATGTCGCCGATGCGCTGGTCGGCGACGCGGATGTTGGACGCGATGATCGAAAAAATCTCCGGATCCATCGTGCCGCGCTTGAACAGCTTGACCGGCGGCAGGCGCAGGCCCTCCTGCTCGACTTCGGTGGCGTGGGCCGAGAAGCCGCCCGGCACCATGCCGCCGATATCGGGCCAGTGGCCGGTATTCTGCAGCCAGCAGAACAGGGCGCCGTCGACGAAGACGGGCTTGACGAAGCGCACGTCCATCAGGTGCGTGCCGCCGAGATAGGGGTCGTTGACGATGTAGATGTCGCCGGGCTCCGGCGCCCCGACCCGGCCCTCGCGGATCAGCCGGATCAGCTCGCCGGTCGAGTACTGCATCGTGCCGACGAAGACCGGCAGGCCGTACTCGCCCTGCGAGATCAGCGCGCCGGTGTCGCGGTCGTAGATCCCGTCCGAGCGGTCGTCGGCCTCGGCGATCACCGGCGAGAAGGCCGAGCGCGAGAAGGCGATGTCCATCTCGTTGCAGACCTGCTGCAACCCGGCCTGGATCACCGCGAGGGTGAGGGCGTCCAGCGTGCTCATACCCGGATCCTCAGGTTGCCGATGGCGTCGACCCGGGCCACGGCGCCGGGCTCGATCACCGTGGTGGCGTCGATCTGCTGGATCACCGCCGGCCCGGCGATCTCGGCACCGAGCGGCAGGGCCTCGCGGGCGTAGATTCCCGCCTCGTGCCAGGCGCCGCCGGCATAGACCGGCCGGGTGCCGAGGCGGGCGCCGTCGAGGTCGGTGCGGCCCGCCTCGTCGATCAGCGCCGCGAGCGGGAAGGGTTTTCGCCGGCCGATCACCGAGGTGACGAGGTTGACCACCACCGCCCGGATCTCCGGCAGCCGGACCTGGAAGCGGCGGAAATACGCCGCCTCGAACAGGTCTTGCAGCGTCGCGCGGTCGAGGCCGGGCGAGGGCAGGGCGACGCGGATCAGGTGGGTCTGGCCGCGGAACTGCATGTCGGCCCCGTAGGTGACCGTGGTCTCGTCGATCTCGGCCTGCTCCTCGGCCACCATCGCGAGCGCGTCCGTCGCCTGCTCCTCCAGCACGGCGCGGAGGTCCGCCATGTCGAGCCCGTCGAGCGGCCGGTTGAGGGTGCGGACCCGGTCCTGGCGCAGGTCGGCGACGAGGCAGCCGAGCGCGTTGGTGAGGCCGGGGCGTGCCGGCACCAGCACCTCCGGGATGCCGAGCTCGCGGGCCAAAGCCACGGCGTGGAGCGGGCCGGCGCCGCCGAAGGCGAACAGCACGAAGTCGCGCGGGTCGTAGCCGCGCGACAGCGACACCATGCGGATCGCCCCGCTCATGTGGACGTTGCCGAGCCGGATCACCGCCTCGGCCGCCGCCTCGACGCTCATCCGCAAGGGACCTGCGAGGTCGCGGGCGAAGGCCTCTCGGATGGTCTCGAGGGACACGCCGGCCCGCACGGCGGTGAGCCGTGCCGGATCGAGGCGCCCGAGCATCAGGTTGGCGTCGGTGATGGTCGGCCGTGTGCCGCCGCGGCCGTAGCCGATCGGGCCGGGCTCGGAGCCGGCGCTCTCGGGGCCGACCCGGAGCATCCCGGCCCGATCGACGGAGGCGATCGAGCCGCCGCCCGCCCCGACCGTGTGGACGTCGACCATCGGCAGGTGGATCGGCAGCCCGTAATCGATGGTGAGCTCGCCTGAGACCTCCGGCACGCCGCCGGCGATCAGCGCCACGTCGGTCGAGGTCCCGCCCATGTCGTACGTGATGGCGTTCCTGAGATCCGACTGGGCGAGGGTCGCGGCCGCCGCCATCACGCCCGAGGCCGGGCCCGACATCACGGTCTTCGCCGCCGCCTCGACGACGAGGCCCGCCGGCACGGTGCCGCCGTTGCCGTTCATCACCAGGAGGTCGCGGGCGAAGCCCTGGGCCCGCAGCTCGTCCTGCAGGCGGCGGATGTAGCGGTCGAGGATCGGCTGCACCGCGGCGTTGACCGAGGCGGTGGTGCCGCGCTCGTACTCGCGGAACTCCGACAGGAGCGCGTGGCCGAGGGTGACGTACGGATTCGGCCAGATCTCGCGGGCGATGGCGCCGGCGCGCAGCTCGTGCTCCGGGTTGGCGTAGGCGTGCAGGAAGTGGATCACCAGGGCCTCGCAGCCCTCCGCCAGCAGGTCGCGGACGGCCGCGGCGACGGCGGCCTCGTCGAGGGGCGTGCGCACCGCGCCGTCGGCCATGACGCGCTCCGGGACCTCGCGGCGCCACTCGCGCGGGATCAGCGGCTCGAAGGTGCCGAAGAGGCCGTAGGGCTTCGGCCGGGTGCGCCGCCCGAGCTCGAGGACATCGCGAAACCCTTCCGTGGTGATCAGGCCGACCTTGGCGGTCTTGCGCTCCAGCACCGCGTTGGTGGTGGCGGTGGTGCCGTGGATGACGAGGTCGAGATCGGCCGGGGTCACCGCGGCGGCGGATATGGCCGCCAGCACGCCCTCGGCCTGGTTGCGGATCGTCGTCGGCACCTTGGCGAGGCGCACCCGCACGCCGGACTGGTCCGCCTCCGTCAGGAGGAGGTCGGTGAAGGTGCCGCCGACATCGATGCCCGCCATGCGTCTCACGTCACACCTCGATCATTCGCCTACGAACGGTTTCGTTGGGTGGCCGGTGGGGGGCCGGCCGTGTCCGTCATCTGTCTCCCCATGCTGGGGAGGTTCGCACGCCTCCCCTCTCCCGTGTGGGAGAGGGGCCGGGGGTGAGGGTGACACGCATCCGTGTGAAGCACCGAGCGTGGTGCTGGCAGCTCAACGTTGAGAGCTAGACCCAGGACCGTAGCACCCTCACCNNGAGAGGGGATCCCGCGCCATACCCGGTCTCGCACCTCACACCGTCAGGTAAGCCTCTCGCACCGCCTCGTCCGCCTCGAGCGCCGCCATCGTCCCCTCGAAGTGGATCGCGCCCTTCTCGATCACGTAGGCCCGGTCCGAGACCGCGCCGGCGAAGCTCAGGTTCTGCTCGGAGAGCAGCACCGCGATGCCCTCGCGCTTCATCCGGAGCACCGCGTCGGCCATCTGCTCGACGATGACCGGGGCGAGGCCCTCCGACGGTTCGTCGAGGAGCACCGCGTGGGGATTGCCCATCAGGGTGCGGGCGATGGTGAGCATCTGCTGCTCGCCGCCCGACATCGCGGCGGCGCGGCGGCCCCGCATCTCGGCAAGGTTGGGGAAGATCGAGAACAGCTTCTCGGGCGTCCAGGGTGCGCGCCCGTCGGCCGGGACCTTGCGGCCGACCGCCAGGTTCTCCATCACCGTGAGGTCGGTGAAGATGCGCCGCTCCTCCGGCACGTAGCC
>NZ_LWHQ01000020.1 GCF_001653715.1 Methylobacterium platani | reverse complement strand
CTTTCTTTGAATGGCCCTGGGGGACGAGGCGGGATCCTGGCTCGAGTTGCTGCGCCTCGACGCCTCGCCGGGCATCTCGAGCGAGAGGGTCCCGGGTTTCGTCGCCTGGAACCTGAGTCGCGGCGCGGCCCATCCCGACCCGCAGGAGAGCCTGCGGCTGCGCCGCCTCCCCTTCGCCGAGGCGGTGGCCGAGGCGCTGTCGGGCGCGATCACCGACGGGCCGAGCGTGGCCTTGCTGTTCTGCTTGGCGGAGCGGGCCCGGCGGGGGGACTTGCCGAGCGGCCTGCTGGAACTGCTGCGAGGGTAGCGGCCGGACCCGGGAAGCACCCTCCCCCGCAGAGGCAGGACTGTCCGGGGAAAGGAATGGCGCGCCTCCCCTCTCCAGGCGATGCCGGGCTTGCCCGGCATCGCTGCAAGGTGTGGGAGAGGGGTCGGGGGTGAGGGTGACACGCTTCAGTGTGAAGCGCTGAGCGTCGTGCTGGCAGCGGGACGTTCGGAGCCAGACTTATGACCGTAGCACCCTCACCCCTACCCCTCTCCCACTCGGGAGAGGGGATCCCGCGCTTGTTTCCAGAGTGGATTTTCCCCAAACAGCCCAGCTCGGGCGGGACAGGAGAGAACCTGCGCCTCATCTTCCCCGAAAACAGCCTCGCATGAGCAAGGCGAGAGACCCCCTCACCGCGCCGACAGCTCCCGCAGCAGCGCCGCGTGGAACCGGTCCGGCGCCTCGACCTGCGGTGCGTGGCCCAGGCCCTCGAACGTCACCAGCCGCGCCCCCTTGATCCGCGCCGCCACCTCCGGCCCGAGCCGGTCGTAGCGGCCGAGGGTCTCGGCCAGCGCCGGCGCGGCGCGGTTGGCGCCCGGGGCCGTGCGATCCTTGGTCCCGACCATCAGCACTGTCGGCACGCGCAGCCGGTCGAATTCGTGCACCACCGGCTGGGTGAACACCATGTCGGAGGTCTGGGCCTGGTTCCAGGCCACCCGCTCGGCGCCGGGACCCGCGTAGAGGCCGGCCTGCATCTCGACCCAGCGGTCGTAGGCCGGCTTCCACTGGCCGTCATAGTAGAACTTGAGCTGGTAGGCCTTGATGCTCGCCGCATCCGTCTTGCGCTCGGCGGCGTAGGCCGCGTCGATCGTCTGGTAGGGTACGCCCTTTTGCTGCCAGTCCTCGAGCCCGAGGGGATCGACCATCACCAGCTGCTCGACCGCGCCGGGGAACATCAGGGCGTAGCGCGCCGCCAGCATGCCGCCCATCGAGTGCCCGATGACGGTGGCCTCCTTGACGCCCAGGGCCGCGAGCAGGCCGTGGGTGTTGGTGGCGAGCTGGTCGAAGCTGAACTGGTAGCCGGTGGGCTTCGTCGACTTGCAGAAGCCGATCTGGTCGAGGGCGAGCACCCGGTAGCCGGCCCGGGCCAGCACGGCGGCGGTGTCGCCCCAGGTCGCGGCGCAGAAGTTCTTGCCGTGCAGCAGCACCGCGGTGCGGCCGTTCGGGCGCTCGGGCGTCACCTCCATGTAGGCCATCGACAGGTCCTGCCCCTGCGACGCGAAGGCGTGGCGCTTGACCGGATAGGGGTAGTCGAAGCCCTCGAGCTCGGGGCCGTAGGAGGGGGCGGCGACGGCGGCCGTGGCGGACAGGAGAGCGGCGGCGAGGAGCGGGAGGCGCATGCGGCGGGGTCTCCGGAGGGGAATGATACCCCGGCACCTTCGAACGGACCCGTTCGAAGGTGCCGGGCGAGCCCGAATGGGCGCCGGCGCTGATGCGCCGGGCGTCTTCGCATCGATACGTCGATGCGAAGACACGAGGGTGTGAGAGGCTCTTACAACGCGCGGCCGGCGCGCGGGCATGCATCGGCGTCGGTCCTGCGCTTGCGTTTCCGGCGCGGCCCCGCCATATAGACCTCGGGAGGTTGGCGAGGGACGTTTCACTCGCCAACCGGGTCAGGTCCGGAAGGAAGCAGCCCTAACGAGACCGAGCGGGTTTTCGTCCAGCCTCCCACCCCTCCCCTTTCAGGAGCGCGTGCGCCCCCCTCCGGGGGCCGCCCTCACGACCCTGCGAGCGCATGGACGAGACCTCCGGCACGCCCTCGATCGACGAGCCGGGTCTCCCCGGGTTCAGCGAAAGCCCGGCCAGGACCGTCCCGGCCCCCGCCTACCGGGTCCTGGCGCGCAAGTACCGCCCCAAGGATTTCGACGACCTGATCGGCCAGGGCGCCATGGTGCGCACCCTGGCGAACGCCTTCGAGGCCGGCCGCATCCCGCAGGCCTGGATGCTCACCGGCGTGCGCGGGGTCGGCAAGACCACCACCGCCCGCATCCTCGCCCGCGGCCTCAATTACGCGCTGCCCGACGACCCGAATGCCGGGCCGACGATCCGGCTGCCGCGGCTCGGCCTGCACTGCGCCGCCATCATGGAATCCCGGCACATCGACGTGCTGGAGATGGATGCCGCCTCGCATACCGGCATCGACGACGTCCGCCAGATCATCGACGGCATCCGGTATTCCCCGGTCTCGGCGCGATACAAGGTCTACATCGTCGACGAGGTCCACATGCTGTCCGAGAAGGCGTTCAACGCCTTCCTGAAGACGCTGGAGGAGCCGCCGCCGCACGCGAAGTTCGTCTTCGCCACCACCGAGATCCGCAAGGTTCCAGTCACCATCCTGTCGCGCTGCCAGCGCTTCGACCTGCGCCGGGTCGAGGCCGGGGCGCTCATCGCGCACCTGCAGAAGATCTGCGACGCCGAGGGCGTCTCGGCCGAGGCCGAGGCGCTCGCTGCCATCGCCCGGGCCGCCGAAGGCTCGGTGCGCGATTCGCTCTCGCTCCTCGACCAGGCGATCGCCCACGGCGCCGGCCACGTCACCGCCGGGACGGTGCGCGACATGCTCGGGCTGGCCGACCGCGCCCGGGTCGTCGACCTGTTCGAGGCGGCGATGCGCGGCGACGTGCCGGCGACCTTTTCGGAATTGCGCGCCCAGCACGAGGCCGGGGCCGATCCGGGCGTCGTGCTCTCCGACCTCGCCGAGTTCACCCACCTCGTCACCCGGCTCAAGCTCGCCCCCGATTCGGCCCGCGCCGACACCTCGCTCAGCGAGGTCGAGCGGGTGCGCGGCGGCGACTTCGCCGACCGGCTCTCGGTCCGCGCCCTGTCGCGCGCCTGGCAGATCCTGCTCAAGGCCATCCCCGAGGTCCAGGCGGCGGCCCGCCCGCTCGCGGCGGCCGAGATGGCGCTGGTGCGCCTGATCTACGCCGCCGACCTGCCGACCCCCGACGAGGCCCTGCGCCAGATCAAGGAGGGCGGCAGCCTCGCCCTGCCGGCCCGAGCGCCGGCGGCGGCCTCCGCCCCGGCGATGCAGGTCGCGCCTTCTCTCGCCGCGCCGATGCCGGCCCAGGCCGCCGCCCCGTCGCCCGTCACCGCCCTGCGTACGACGAGCGCCGCCGCGCCGGCCCTGGCGCGCAGCCTGCCCGAGGCGCCCCCGGCCGAGGCTCCGCCCCGCCCCGCGCTGCCTCCGGCGATGCCGCGCCCGACCCTGGTCCAGTCCACCCCCCCCTCCAGGGCCGAGGCGAGGGCGGAGGCAGGCCCGCGCCTGCGCCGCTTCGAGGACGTCGTCGCGCTCGCCGACGAGCGCCGCGACATCGGCCTCAAGATGGCGCTGGAGCGCGACGTCCACCTGGTGCGGTTCGAGGACGGGCGCATCGAATTCCGCCTCGCCGAGGGCGGCCGGCCGACGCTCGCCACCGATCTCGTCAACGCCCTCCTGGCCTGGACCGGCCGGCGCTGGGTCGTGACCCTGTCGCAAGAGGACGGCGAGGCTACGCTCGATGCCCGCGCCAAGGCCGCGGTCCAGAGCCGCCACCAGGGCGCGGCGAGCCACCCGCTGGTCCAGGCGGTGCTCAAGAACTTCCCGGGCGCCCAGATCGTCGACGTGCGCGACAAGGCACCCGACCCGGCGACGACGGGCGATATCCCGCCGCCGGAGGCGGACGACCCGGACCTGTAGCCATCCGGCGGCCTGCACCCCACATCCATCCGGATCTCACTCTCACACCACGAGGACGCCGCCATGGACATCATGGGACTGATGAAGCAGGCCCAGGCCATGCAGCAGAAGATGGCCGACCTGCAGTCCGAGCTCGACGGCGTCCAGGTCACGGGCGCGTCCGGCGGCGGCTCCGTCTCGGTGACGATGACCGCGAAGGGCGACGTGAAGGCGCTCACCCTCGATCCCTCGCTGCTGGTGCCGGACGAAAAGGAGATCCTCGAGGACCTGATCGTCGCGGCGCTCACCGACGCGAAGGCCAAGGCCGAGCGCGCCGCGCAGGAGCGGATGCAGGAACTGACCAAGGGCCTGCCGCTGCCGCCCGGCATGAAGCTGCCGTTCTAGCTTTCTTCTAGTCGACCCGGAGTTTCGCACGCCGGATCGTGCGCATTCTCCTCTCCCCGCGGGCGGGGAGAGGGCTGTGTCCCCGTCCAGGNNGAGGGCTGTGTCCCCGTCCAGGGGACGCAGCGAGGCGACAGCCGAGGGTGAGGGGGAGGCGCCGAATGAGGCACGTCCGGAAACGCCCCCTCACCCTCGCTCCGGCTTCGCCTGCGCTAGCCATGTCCCCTGAACGGTGGTGGGATCTTCGATCCCCAGGCCCTCTCCCCGCCCGCGGGGAGAGGGGAAGGTCCGTGCCTCCACGTCCTGCGCACCGCACACCACGAAGGTCGAGACACCCATGCCCCAGGCCGTCGCGGGTCCGGAGATCGAGCGGCTGATCCAGCTCCTGGCCCGCATGCCGGGGTTGGGGCCGCGCTCGGCCCGCCGGGCCGCCCTCCAGCTGATCAAGAAGCGCGAGACGCTGCTGGCGCCGCTCGCCGACGCCATGAAGGTCGCCGCCGACCGGATCGTGGTCTGCCACGAATGCGGCAACGTCGACACGCAGGATCCCTGCACGATCTGCCGCGACCAGAGCCGCGACCCCTCGATGCTGGTGGTCGTCGAGGACGTGTCGGACCTCTGGGCGCTGGAGCGCTCGGGCGCCGTCACGGCGCGCTACCACGTGCTCGGCGGCGTGCTCTCGGCCCTCGACGGGGTGCGGCCGGAGAACCTGAACCTCGGCCGGCTGGTCGAGCGGGTGAGTGCACCGGAGATGCGCGAGGTGATCCTGGCGCTCAACGCCACCGTCGACGGCCAGACCACCGCCCACTACGTCACCGAACTGCTCACCCACCTGCCGATCAAGGTGACGCGCCTCGCCCACGGCGTGCCGGTCGGCGGCGAGCTCGACTACCTCGACGAGGGCACCCTTTCGGCGGCGATCCGCCAGCGCACGGCGTTCTAGCCGCGCTGCACCAACGGGTTTGACCCGGGGGACACGAATCCTTATTTCCCGGAAACTTGCGGGCGCCCTGCGGCGCCCGGTCCCCCCGATTGTGCTGGCGCCCGAATGAGCATCCGTCCCCTCGTCATCCTGCCGGACGCGCGCCTGCGCGAGATCTCGGCCCCGGTCGGCACGATCACCGGCGACGTGCGGAAGCTCGCGGCCGACATGCTGGAGACGATGTACGACGCCCCCGGCGTTGGCCTCGCCGGCATCCAGATCGGCGAGGCGGTGCGCATCGTCACCATCGACACCTCGAAGGAGAAGGAGGAGCGCAAGCCCCTCGTCCTCCTCGATCCCGAGATCGTCTGGACATCGGGGGAGACCCGCCCCTACGAAGAGGGCTGCCTGTCGATCCCCGATTACTACGCCGAGGTGATCCGCCCCGACCGGGTGCGGGTGCGTTTCCGCACCCTCGACGGCGAGACCGTGGAGCGGGAGGCCGACGGGCTCCTCGCCACCTGTCTCCAGCACGAGATCGACCACCTCAACGGCGTGCTGTTCATCGACCACCTGTCGAAGCTCAAGCGCGACCGGGTGATGAAGAAGTTCGCCAAGGCGGCCAAGCGCGAAGCGGCGTAAGATGCCCCTCAAGGTCGTGTTCATGGGCACCCCGGATTTCGCGGTGCCGACGCTGGCCGAGATCGTCGGCGGCGGCCACGAGGTCGTGGCGGTCTATACCCGCGCGCCGGCGCCCGCCGGCCGCGGCATGGCCTTGCGGCCCTCGCCGGTCCAGGCGCTGGCGGAGAAGTTCGGACTTCCCGTGCTGACGCCGACGAGCTTGCGTACCGAGGAGGCCGCCGAGACCTTTCGGAATCACGCGGCCGACGTCGCCGTGGTGGTCGCCTACGGGATGATCCTGCCGCCCGCGATCCTCGACGCGCCGGCGCTGGGCTGCCTCAACCTGCACGCCTCGCTGCTGCCGCGCTGGCGCGGCGCCGCGCCGATCCAGCGCGCCGTGATGGCGGGCGACGACGACACCGGCGTCGCGGTGATGCGGATGGAGCCGGGCCTCGATACCGGCCCGGTCGGCATGGTCGAGCGGGTGGGCATCGGCCCCGACACGACCTCCGGCGAGCTGCACGACCGGCTGATGCCGCTCGGCGCCGACCTGATGGCCCGGGCCCTCGGGGCGCTGGAACGCGGCAACCTGCACTTCCGGGCGCAAGAGCCGGAGGGCGTCGCCTACGCCCACAAGATCACCAACGAGGAGGCGCGGCTCGACTGGTCGCGGCCGGCAAGGATCCTCCACGACCGGGTGCGCGGCCTGTCGCCGTTCCCGGGCGCCTACCTGATGGCCGATCTCGGCCGCGGGCCGGAGCGGGTGAAGGTGCTGCGCGCCCGCCTCGCCGACGGATCGGGCGAGCCCGGCACGCTGCTGGACGCCGCCGGCATCGTCGCCTGCGGCGAGGGCGCCTTGCGCCTCGTCACCGTGCAGCCCGCCGGCAAGGGTGCGATGCCGTTCGAGGATTTCGCCCGCGGCCGCCGGCTCGCGCCGGGCGCCCGCCTCGCCTGATGCCCCGCTACAAGCTCGTCGTCGAGTATGACGGTACCGCCTTCGCCGGCTGGCAGCGCCAGGCCGCCGATCGCTCGGTGCAGCAGGCGCTGGAGGAGGCGATCGCCCGCTTCGTCGGCGGGCCGGTGCGGGTCCACTGCGCCGGGCGCACCGATGCGGGGGTGCACGCCACGCATCAGGTCGTCCATCTCGACCTCGACAAGCCCTGGCGCACCGACACCGTGCGCGACGCCGCCAACGCCCATCTCCGGCCCGAGCCGGTGGCGGTGATCTCCGCCGCCGAGGTGGGCCCGGATTTCGACGCCCGCCACTCGGCGATCAAGCGCCACTACCGCTACCGCATCCTCAACCGCCGCTCTCCGCCGGCCCTCACCCGCGGCTTCGTCTGGCACGTTCCCTGGGCCCTCGAGGCCGGGCCGATGCACGAGGCCGCGCAGCTGATGCTCGGCCGGCACGACTTCTCCGCCTTCCGGGCGGCGGAGTGCCAGGCCAACAGCCCGGTGCGCACCCTCGACCGGCTCGACGTGACGCGGAACGGCGAGGAGATCGTCGTCGTCACCGCGGCGCGCTCGTTCCTGCACCATCAGGTCCGCGGCATGGTCGGTACCCTGATGCTGGCGGGCGGCGGCCGGCTCACCCCGCAGGGCGTGCGCGACGTGCTCGATTCCCGCGACCGCACCCGCTGCGGGCCGCTGGCGCCTTCGGGCGGGTTGACCCTGATCGGGGTGGATTATCCGGCGGAAGTCGGGTGACCTAGCGTCACTGAAACACCTGTCGGTTTCGGGCGCTTCTGCCATCGTCGGCGATGCCGGAGCCGAGCCCCCGACCATGACCGCCGTCGCCTTCGATACCTGTGCCATGGTCCGCCGGCTCGAGGCGTCCGGCCTGTCGGAGGACCAGGCCGAAGCGATCACGGGCGCTCTGAAGGACGGGCGCGAGTCGGATCTGGCTTCGCTCGCGACGAAGGTCGATCTGCGGGAGACCGAGGTCGCGCTTCGGACCGACCTGCGAGAGGCCGCGACCGCACTCCAGACTGACTTGAGGAAGACCGAGGTCGCTTTGCGGACGGACTTGCGGGAGACCCAGGCTGCACTGCAGACTGACTTGCGGAAGACCGAAGTCGCTCTGCGGACGGACTTGCGGGGGAGTGAGGCTGCACTGCAGGCGGATCTGCGAGAGACTGAAGGTCGCCTGGACGCGAAGATCACGGACCTGTCCCAGAAGGTCACGGACCTGTCTCACCGCATGGATCTCGGTTTGGCGGCGGGCCGGGCCGACATGAAGCTCCTGGAACAGCGGATGACCGTGAAGCTCGGCGCCCTGGTCGCCGCCGGCATCGGCATCATGGTCGCAGCCTTCCGCTACATGCCGCCCGCCGGCCATTGACGGCTGCCGTGCCGGCCGGACGTCCGCTCACACCAGCGCATGCGCCCCGCCGGCGCAGCCGACGATCAGCCCGAAACAGGCGAGCGTGACGAGCGCCGCCGCCGGCCCCGGCAGGCCGAGGATCGCCCGGGCGGCGCGGCCGTGCAGCCACAGCAGCACCACCGCGAAGGCGCCGGCTTCGAGCGCCGCGAGGCCCGGCGTCGCGAGGCCGAGGGCCAGGAGGCAGCCGGGCAGCGCCAGGGCGGCGAGGCCCGCCGCGAGGAGCCAGTTGGTCACGACCACGAAGGGCACGTAGGCGTAGGGCCGGTCGAGGCGGCGCAGAAGCCCGACCATCGCCAGCGGCACCGGCAGGAACGCCGCCGCGAGCCCGATCAGCACCGCCGCCGTCACGTGGTCGAGCTGGAACGGTGCCGCGCCGGTGCCGCGTTCCAGGGTGAGCGCCACCGTGGCCGCCGGCGCCGTCAGCCAGACCGCCCCGAACGAGCGCCAGAAGCCGCGCTCGCTCACGTCGAGGTGGCGGAGCGCGTCCGGCCGCCGGCCGATCAGGCCGAGCGTGGCGCGCAGGGAGCGGACGAGGTCGTCGGCGCTCACGAACATCGGCGGCGTCTCCGGAATCGCGATCGCCAGATTCGACTTTCGTCTAATGTCGGTCAAGCCCGATCGGGCATCGCGGCGGCGTCGGGGAAGTAGCCGTCCAGCACCCGGCCGTAGATCGCCGCCAGCCGGTCGAGGTCGGCGACCGCCACCCGCTCGTCGATCTGGTGCATGGTCTGCCCGACGAGGCCGAACTCGATCACCGGGCAGGCATCCTTGATGAAGCGGGCATCCGAGGTGCCGCCGGTGGTCGACAGGGCGGGCCGGAGGCCGGTCTCGGCCTCGATCGCGTCCGTGACCGTCTCCACGAAGGCGTCGGGCCGGGTCAGGAACGCCACGGAATTGGTCGGGCGGAGGTCGAGGCTGTAGCGCACCGTGTTGCCGGCGGCGGCAGCGAGGCGGTCGTGCAACTCCGCTGCCAGGGTCTCGGGCGTCCACAGGTCGTTGAAGCGGATGTTGAAGGTCGCCCGCGCCTCGGCCGGGATCACGTTGGTCGCCGGATTGCCGACATCCATGGTGGTGAATTCGAGGTTCGAGGCGTCGAAATGCGCTGTCCCGGCATCGAGCGGCGTGGCCAGAAGCCCCTGCGCCAGGCGCAGGAGGCCGGGGATCGGGTTCTCGGCCCGGTGGGGATAGGCGACATGGCCCTGGACCCCGTGCACGGCGAGGTCGCCGGTGAGCGAGCCGCGCCGGCCGATCTTGATCATCTCGCCCAGGGTGTCGGGGTTCGTCGGCTCGCCGAGCAGGCAATGGGCGAAGCGCTCGCCCCTCGCCTTCGCCCAATCGAGGAGCTTGACCGTGCCGTTCACCGCCGGGCCCTCCTCGTCGCCGGTGATCAGGAAGGCGATGGCGCCGCCGAAATCCGGGCCGCGCCTCTCCAGGAAGGCCAGCACCGCCGCCAGCATGCAGGCGATGCCGCCCTTCATGTCGACGGCGCCGCGGCCGAACAGCTCACTCCCCTCGACCGTGCCGCCGAACGGGTCGTGGCGCCAGGCCGCCGCGTCGCCCGGCGGCACCACGTCGGTGTGGCCGGCAAACAGCAGGCACGGGCCCGTGCCGATGCGGGCGTAGAGGTTCTCGACGTCCGGCGTGCCCGCCTCCGAGAAGACCGGCCGCTCGACCGCGAAGCCGGCTCGGCCGAGGATTCCCGCGAGGTAGGCGAGCGCCCCGCCCTCGCTCGGCGTCACGGACGGGCAGCGGATCAGGCCCTGGGCCAGGGTCAGCGGGGAACGGGCGGGCGGGAAAGCGGCGTCGGTCACGGGGTCGGGTCCGCGGGGCTGGAGGTCTCTCGCCGGAGCGGTAGCGCCGAATGCCGGGATTGGGAACCGCCCGGGCCGGGGGCCTTCCCCGCGACGGGCGTCTCGCTTACCTGTCCTGCATGACTGCGCTCAGCCCCGACGAGATCGAACGCTACGCCCGCCACATCGTGCTGCGGGAGGTCGGCGGCCCCGGCCAGGTCCGGCTCAAGGGCGCGCGAGTGCTTGTGGTCGGCGCCGGTGGCCTCGGCGCGCCGCTGATCCAGTACCTGGCGGCGGCCGGTCTCGGGACGATCGGCATCGTCGACGACGACACCGTCTCGCTCTCGAACCTGCAGCGCCAGGTGATCCACGGCACGCCCGATATCGGCCGGCCGAAGGTCGAGAGCGCGGCGCAAGCGGTGGCCCGCCTCAACCCCCATGTCCGGGTCGAGACCCACGCCGCCCGCCTCGACCCCGGGAATGCCGAGGCGTTGATCGCGGCCTACGACCTCGTCGCCGACGGGTCGGACAATTTTTCCACCCGCTACGCCGTCTCGGATGCCTGCTACCGCGCCCGCCGGCCCCTGGTGACGGCGGCGCTCGGCCAGTTCGACGGTTCGCTCACCACCATCCGCGCCCACGAGACCGGGGCGGACGGCCGGCCGAACCCGACCTATCGCTGCCTGTTCCCGAGCCCGCCGCCGGCCGGCTCGGTCCCGACCTGCGCCGAGGCCGGGGTGCTGGGCGCGCTTGCCGGCCTGATGGGCTCGCTGATGGCGCTGGAGGTGATCCGGGCCGTGACCGGCTTCGGCGAGCCCCTGGTCGGCCGCCTGCTCATGGTGGATGCCCGTTCGCTCCGCTTCGAGACCCTGTCCTACGCCTGGGACCCGGGCAACCCGTTGAACGGGACGGAGGCGTGAGGCCGCCGGATCCGGCGGCGGGCAGCCCGGACCCGGAGCCGTCGCGAGATGGTACGAAGCTGCCGCTCGCGGCAATATGCGGGATCGGCGCGCGGGCGATCCCCGTCCCGTGGCGGATGCGCCGCGCGGGGTGCGGGTTTCGTCGGGAGGTTGGCATGATCCGGACCGGTCTGGTCGCCGCCGCGATGCTCGCGGCCGTCCCTTCCCGTGCGGCACCTGAAGTCGAACATTGGTCGGCCCTGAGCAAGACCGCCATGGCGATCACGGGCGACATCGCGCTGTCGCCCGCGCGGCTCGTCGCGGCGGGCCGGACCTTGCCGCTCGCCGTCGCCGCCGACGTCGCGGATTTCGGCACCGTGGCGGGCCCGGCGCCGGCCCGCATCCTCGCGGTGACGAAGCCGGCCGATCCAGTGCTCCTGCACGGCAACACCCTATGCGGCGTGCCGGTCCGCTGGATCGTCGCCTATCGGCGCGACGACGGCCGCAGGCTGACCCTCGCGGTCTTCGGCGGCGAGGCCCGCCCGTCCGCCGAATCCGGTCCGGGCCTCTGCCGGACGTTCTCCTACGCGCGGTGAGCCGCCCGCGAGAGCATCGTCCGGCGAAGCGGACACCCGCCCGTCGAAGACCATGCGGCACCATCGAAGGCCTCGAGCAGCGTCCGAGCGCAGCGCGATCGGGCGCCGCTCCTGGCCCGGTCCCGCTCACGCCGCCCGTATGTCGCCGAGGAAGCCGTCGACCTCCTGCTTGACGGCCAGGGACTGCGTCGCCAGCTCGGCGGCGGCGGTGAGCACCTGGGACGCCGCGCCGCCGGTCTCGTCGGCCAGGCTCAGGACCCGGGCGACGCTCAGCGAGACGTCCTGGGTGCCGCGCGCCGCCTGGTTCGCGTTCCGGGAGATTTCCGCCGTCGCGGCATTCTGCTCGACCACCGTCGCCGCGATGGCGCCGCTGATCTCGTTCAGCGTGGCGATGGTGCCGCCGATCTGCCGGATGGTGGTGCTCGCCTGGGCGGTGGCGGCCTGGATCGCGCCGATCTGCCCGCTGATCTCCTCGGTTGCCCGCGCCGTCTGGCCGGCGAGTTCCTTGACCTCGGCGGCGACGACCGCGAAGCCGCGCCCCGCCTCGCCGGCCCGCGCCGCCTCGATGGTGGCGTTCAAGGCGAGCAGGTTGGTCTGGCTGGCGATGGCCGAGATCGTGGTGACGGCGGCGCCGATCTGGCTCGCCGCTGTGCTCAAGCTCGCCATGGCGGCGTTGGTGGCCTCGGCCTCGTGCGCGGCGTGGCCGGCGACCTCGCGCGAATGGATCACCTGCCGCTCGATCTCGCCCAGCGAGGCCACCATCTCCTCCGCCGCTGCCGCGACGGTCTGGACGTTGGCCGAGGTCTCCTCGGCGGCGGTGCTGGAGGCGACCGCCTGGGCGTTGGTGCCGTCTGCGACCTGGGTCATCGAGCGGGCGGTGGCGTCGAGCTCCGAGGCGGCGGAGGTGACGATCGCCAGCGAGCCGGCGACCCGCTGCTGGAAGGCGGTGATGAGCGCGTCGACCCGGTCGGCGCGACGCTGGCGGGCGGAGGCCTGCGCCTCGCGGTCGGCCTCGAGGGCGAGGCGCTCCACGGCGTTGCGGCGAAAGATCTCCACGGCGCGGGCCATCTCGCCCATTTCGTCGGTGGCGTCCTGCGAGGGGATCGCGGTCGCGGTCTCGCCGGCGGCGAGGCGGCTCATCGCCCGGGTCATGCCGGCGACCGGCCGGGTGATGCTGCGGCCGATCAGGACGGCCAGGGCGGCGCTGAGACCGAGGATGAGGGCGAGGAGCGCGAGCTGCACCCGCTTGGCCGTCGCCATCGTGGCGGTGCTGCGGGCGTCGATCTCGCTGACGACCTCCACCAGCGTCTTGCGCATCGCCGTGCCGGCGGCCGCGAAGGCCTCCGCCTTGGGCTTGATGCTCTCGCGGAACAGCGCCTCGCTCTCCAGCATCGCCGCGGCCGCCGCCGTGATGTGCCGGTTGAGGCGCTGCAGGGCCTCCTCGACCGTGCCGAGATCCCGGCGCTGTGCCGGCGTCAGCGTGAGCCCCTTCAGCTTCGCGATCGTCGCCTCGGCGCTGGTGAACTGTCCGGCCGAGAGCGCCCGGGTCTTCGGATCGGTGGTCGCCAGGAAGCGCCAGTTCATGACGCGGAACAGCAGCAGGGTGCGCTCGATCTCCACCGCCTGCGCCAGCATCGCCTCGTCGGCTCCCGCCCGGAGCTGGGCGACGAGAATGCCCGAGGCCTTCGTCAGGTCGTCGCCCGAGGTGTAGACGCCGGCCTTGTTGTCGCGGATCTGCGTGCCGAGCGCGACCACCCGCGGGATCTCGGCGGCGAGCGCGCGCGCCTGCCGGCCGAGGTCGAGGTAGAGCGCGCGCCGCTCCTCGGTCATCGCCCGCTGGGCGAGGCCGTCGGCGAGCGGGGTCATGTCGCCCAAGCTCGACCGCATCCCGGATTCCGCCTCCGGCGTCTGCATCGTCCTGTACTCGGTGGCCTGGGTCCTGAAGCGGTCGATCCGGCCGTTCAGCGTGAACAGCTCGCGCGCCGCCTGCTCGATCCGTCCTTTGGCCCGGTACGTGTCGTCGAGGCCGTCGAGCTGCCGATAGGAGAGCCCGCCCATCACGGCGGCGAGGATCGCCAGGAGCGTGAAACCGCCATACAGGCGCGCCCGCATTTGGATTCTCATCGAGCGTTCCATGACCTGAGATTGGTATGGGACGGACGCTGCGTCAGATTACAAAATATTTCATGAAAATGTCGAAATTTTTTTCAAAATAGGAATTAAATCTTATATAAGACAGACGTCGATCGTGCGCGATTGGTTTTCTTCCCTGGGGAATCCAGCGCTCCAGTGTCGATCGTCCCCGTCGCTGGTCCCGGGTCGCCGGACGTCCCGTCCGACTGCTGGTCGAGCCCCGGATTCGACTGATGCAGATCATTGTGTCGTAGTATCTAGGTATAATCAAGATATCTTACAATTTATACCATTCACGTTGTCAGTCAATCTCTGATCATTTGGCGCCTCATACTCGCGCGCTTTCGCATCGCCACGTCGACGCGAAGGCGTTCGACGCATCAGCGCCGACGCCCATTCGGGCGTGCCAAGCGCCTGTTTCAGCGGACTCGTCTCTCATGAAGCCGCAAACGGCAAGGCATACCCAACCCTCACCCTGATCCTGAGGTACCGCAGCGGAGCGGAGGCCTCGATGGAGGGCTCCAGGGATCGCGGAGGCTAATGGATACCGTCTTCAAGGTTGGCCGATGTTCGACCGACCGACACCTCAGGATGAAGCGAGACCGTAAGGTATCCCTGACCATCAAGATTTCAACGATAGAAAAGCCGGTCAAACAGGTACGTCAGCACGAGGCGGGAGTGCTGAATGTCCTTGATGGCCTAATTTTACCGATTGCGACAATCGCTCGTACGGGTCTCGGGCTGCCGGCGATCACGGATCGGAGGCTGACGCGAGTTCTGAAGGCGGCCTCCGGCGAATCGCGTCACGACGCGCAGACCGGCCCGGTCCCCTGCGGGGGAGCGGGACGGACCGGCTCTCAGCGCAGGGGCGGCAGCGGCGGCAGGGCGGCCTGGCCCTGTTCGACCTTGTCGAGGCAGCACTTCTTGAACTTCTTGCCGCTGCCGCAGGGGCAGGGATCGTTGCGGCCGACGTCGCGATAGGGATTGCGCTCCGGGATCGGCACGCCGTCCTCGTCGAGGTCCGGCAGGTGGTCGTAGGCGCCTTCGCGGGTGTAGTCGAGCGCCGCGACCGGGTCGTCGAGGTAGTCGATCAGCAGGTCGTCGAAGCGCTCGCGGCTCTTCGGACGCAGGCGAGCCTCCTTCAGGGTCTCCTGCACCGTCTCCCAGCCGACGATGGTGCCGGCGTTGCGGCCGTCCTTGCGGGCCGTCCTGAGGCGGGGGACGAGGTCGTCGAAGCCCAGCAGCGAGACAGCGTCCTCCCAGCCCTGCCAGACCTCCTCCGCGTCGGGCGGGGCCGAGCGCGCGTCGTCGAAGCGCAGCAGGAACGCCTTCACCGCCTCGCGGTCGATGCGGCCGTCGGCGGTCAGCAGCGCGAGGGCATGGAAGAGCTGCATCCGCGCCATGCCGACGGGCGCCTCGCCGGCGATGGCAGCGACCAGGCGCTCGGCATCGCCGTCGAAGCTGCCGGCGACGAGGCCCGCGAGCGTGGTCGGGTAATCCTCCCCGAGGGCCGCCGCGATCGCGTCGTCGTCGCGGCGCAGGAGGCGCATCAGGGCGGCGTGAATCCGGGTATCCCGGGCCGAGGCCAGGACGTGGACGCCCCAGAACAGCAGGGTCCGCTCGGGCTCGGTCAGCGCCTCGCCCTCGCCGTCGGCGGCACGCTCGAGGATCGCCAGGACCGGCTCGGCGATCGAGCCCGGTGCCGCCCGCGCCCGTTCCAGGGCCTCCGCCGGCAGGTAGGTCGCCGCCGAGAGTTCCCGGATCAGATCGGTATCCGCCATGCCCGCCTCCTGGTCTGCGTCTCCGGCGGCGCGGCTCGCACCGCCGGAGGTCTCGTCGTCAGCCGCGCAGGGTCGCGCCGGTCTTGCGCGTCACCTCGGCGACGATCTTCTGGCTCACCGCCTCGATCTCCGCGTCGGTGAGGGTGCGGTCGGTCGGCTGGAGGCGGACCGCCACCGCGACCGACTTCTGGTCCTCGCCGATCCCAGGCCCCTCGTAGACGTCGAACACCTCGATCCCCGTCACGAGGGTGCGCTCGGCGGCTTGCGCCGCCTTCAGGATGTCGCCGGCCGCGACTTCGCGCGAGACCACGAAGGCGAAGTCGCGGGTGAGCGGCTGGAAGTCGGGCAGGGTCGCCGCCGGCTTCATCTTGGTCGGCCGGTGCTTCGGCAGCGGCAGGGCGTCGAGGGTGATCTCGCAGACCACCACCGGGCCCTTGATGTCGAGGGCCTTGAGCACCCGCGGATGCAGCTCGCCGAAGAACCCGACCTGGTTGCGCGGGCCGAACTGAAGCGTGCCGGAGCGCCCCGGATGCAGCCAGTCCGGCCCGCCGGCGACGACCTGGAGCCCGCCGGTCGGCACGCCGAGCGCCGTGAGCAGCGCCAGCGCGTCGGCCTTGGCCTCGAAGGCGTCGATGGGCTTCGCCGCGCTGTCCCAGTGCCGGCCGGCGCCGCCGTGGCGGGCCGAGCCGCGCCGGAGCGCCGTCGCCTTGGTGGTCTGGCCCTCGGGCTGGTCGGAGGCGAAGCACTGCCCGACCTCGAACAGGGCGACGTCGCCGTATCCCCGGTCGGCGTTGTGCTGCGCGGCGCGGGCGAGGCCCGGCACCAGGCTCGGGCGCATGTCCGAGAGGTCGGCGGCGATGGGGTTGGCCAGCGCCAGCTCCGGCTTGCCGCCGCCGAACAGCGTGGCGTCGGCATGCGCGATGAACGACCAGGTCACCGCCTCGACGAGGCCGCGCGCGGCGAATTCGCGCTTGGCCTGCCGGGTGCGCTTCTGCATCACCGTCAGCACCGGGCGGATGACGGTCGCGTCGATCCGCGGCAGGGGCTTCGGCTCGATCCGGTCGAGCCCGGCGATGCGCACGATCTCCTCGACGAGGTCGGCCTTGCCCTCGATGTCCGGGCGCCAGGACGGGGACAGCACCTTGGCCCGGTCGCCGGAGCCGGCGACGTGGAAGCCGAGCGATTCCAGCGTCACCTTCATCTCCGGCCGCGGCAGGTCGAGGCCCGACAGGCGGCGCACCTCGGTCCACGGGAAGTCGATGATGCGGTCGGTGTCCGGCACCTCGCCCGACACGGTCGCCTCGCTCGGGGTGCCGCCGCAGAGGTCGAGCACCAGCCGCGTCGCGAGGTCGAGGCCCGGCAGGGCGAAGGCCGGGTCGACCCCGCGCTCGAAGCGGTAGCGGGCGTCGGTGACGATGCCGAGGCGCCGGCCGGTGCGGGCGATGGTCAGCGGATCCCACAGGGCGGATTCGATCAGCACGTCGGTCGTGCCCTCGTCGCAGCCCGAATGCTCCCCGCCCATGATGCCGGCGATCGATTCGACGCCGGCCTCGTCGGCGATGACGATCGCGCCGTCGTCGAGCCGGTAGGTCCGCCCGTCGAGGGCCAGCACCTCCTCGCCGTCGCGGGCGCGGCGCACCGTGAGGTTGCCCTTCACCTTGGCGGCGTCGAAGACGTGGAGCGGCCGGCCGCGGTCGAAGGTGACGTAGTTGGTGATGTCGACGAGCGCATTGATCGGCCGCAGGCCGATCGCGGCGAGGCGCCGGCGCATCCACTCGGGCGACGGGCCGTTCGTCACGCCGCGCACCAGCCGCAAGGAGAAGAGCGGGCAGAGATGCGCGTCCCCAGGCGGGAAGTCGCGGGTGACCGAGACCGGGCATGCCCCCTCCCCCCGCACCGGCGGGGTCTGCTGGCGGCGCAGCGTGCCGATGCCGGCCGCCGCGAGGTCGCGGGCGATGCCGTGGATGCCGGTGCAGTCGGGGCGGTTGGGCGTCAGGTTGATCTCGATCACCGGATCGTCGAGGCCGGCGAACGCCGCGTAGGGCTGGCCGACCGGCGCGTCCTGGGGCAGATCGAGGATGCCGTCATGGTCGTCCGACAGGCCGAGCTCGGCGCCCGAGCACAGCATGCCCCGGCTCTCGACGCCGCGGATCACGCCGACCGACAGGGTGATGTTCTTGCCCGGCACGTAGGTGCCGGGGGGCGCGAACACGGTCTTCATGCCGGCCCGCGCGTTCGGCGCGCCGCAGACGACCTGCACGGGCGCGCCCTCGCCGGTCTCGACGGTGCAGACCCGCAGCCGGTCGGCGTTGGGGTGCTGCTCGGCGGTGACGACGGCGGCGATGCGGTAGGCCGAAAGCGCCGCCGCCTTGTCCTCGACGCGCTCGACCTCCAGCCCGATGCGGGTCAGCGTCTCGACGATCACGTCGAGGGAGGCGTCGGTGTCGAGGTGGTCCTTGAGCCAGGAGAGGGTGAATTTCATGGGGCTAAACCTCTCGGCTCAGGCGAGCCGGGCCTTGGTGATGAGGAGGACGGCCAGGCGGCGGCACTGGTCGTCGTCGAGGGATTCGAGGTCGGCGATGGTCTTGCGGGCGCGGGCGACCACGATGCGAGTCACGTCGCGGCTGATCTCAAGGCTCGGCGGGCTGTAATCCGCCAAATGCCGGCGCTCCTGCAGATCGGCCAAGATGGTACCGATGCCGACGATCACCGGGCCGAGTTCAGCCGCCTCGCGCCCGGACAGGCGCCGCCTGACCTGGCCGTGATCGAGCAGCCGATAGATCGGCTCCGTCACCGCGGCGTCGCGCCGCCACATTCCGAGCGCACGGGTGGAGACGAAGCAGAGGCCGTGAAAAACGGCGTAATAGGCGGTGCTGACAGAGCGCCGCATTGCCGCCTTCTCCAGGTTGCGGCGCCCGCGCTGCTCGGACAGCGCTTCAGCGACTTCGAGAAGATCGTAGACGAGGGGATTGCCCAAGCGTGGCATCAGGCGTTCTCTTCCTCGTCTTGGTAATCCTCTTCCTGGTCGCCCAAGATTTCGTCGCCGGGGAACCGGAAATCGAGATAGGGAAAGCGCTCCTCCCCCTTGCCCCACAAAGCCATCCGCAGCGCCGCGTGTGCGGCGTTGACTTCACTCCCCCCGGGCAAGCCCGATTCGGGCTTGAAATGGGCGGTGACGAACAACGACGGCTCGTCGGCGTGGTTGTAGCCGGCGCGCAGTTCGGCTCGCTCGTAGCCGGAGGCGGCGAGGTACTGAGACAGGACCTCGTCGGTGATCGCCAGGATCTCGGTCTCGGTCATCGGGCGCCTCTTGAGGGCAGGAGGATCAGCCGGTCAGGCCGCCGACCAGGCTCGGGATGTCGAGGGGCCGGAAGCCGTAATGCTCGAGCCAGCGGACATCCGCCTCGAAGAACGGGCGCAGGTCCGGCATGCCGTATTTGAGCATCGCGATCCGGTCGATGCCCATGCCCCAGGCGAAGCCCTGGACGCTGTCCGGGTCGAGGCCGCAATTGCGCAGCACGTTCGGGTGGACCATGCCGCAACCGAGGATCTCGAGCCAGTCGTCGCCCTCGCCGAAGCGGATCTCGCCGCCTTTTCGCGAGCACTGGATGTCGACCTCGGCCGAGGGCTCGGTGAAGGGGAAGAAGGAGGGCCGGAAGCGCATCTTCACGCTGTCGACCTCGAAGAACGCCTTGCAGAACTCCTCGAGAACCCACTTCAGGTGGGAGATGTTCGCCTGCTTGTCGATCACCAGGCCCTCGACCTGGTGGAACATCGGGGTGTGGGTCTGGTCGGAATCGTGCCGGTAGGTGCGCCCCGGGCAGATCACCCGGATCGGCGGCTGGACATTGCGCATCGTGCGGACCTGCACCGGCGAGGTGTGGGTGCGCAGGAGCTTGCGCTTCCCGTCTCGGTCGGGCCGCAGGAAGAAGGTGTCGTGCATCTCCCGGGCCGGATGGCCCTCGGGGAAGTTGAGCGCGGTGAAGTTCAGGTCGTCGGTCTCGACGTCCGGGCCTTCCGCGATCGAGAAGCCCATGTCGCCGAAGATCGCCGTGATCTCGTCCATCACCTGGGTGATCGGGTGGATGCGGCCGCGGGTCTCCGGGCCCTCGCGCACCGGGAGCGTCACGTCGATCCGCTCGGCGGAGAGCCGCGCCGTCAGCGCCGCCTCGGCCAGGGTGTCGCGCCGCGCCTGGATCGCGCCCTGGACCCGGTCGCGCAGGCCGTTGATCAGCGGGCCCTGCTCCTTGCGCGCCTCCGGGCTCATGCCGCCCAAGCTCTTCAGCAGCTCGGAGACGGCGCCCTTCTTGCCGAGGGCGGCGACGCGCACGCCCTCGAGCGCCGGCTCGTCGGCGGCGCCGGCGACCTGGGCGAGGAGATCGGTTTCGAGGCTGGTGAGATCGGTCATGGTCTGCTCAATCGGGGCTCAGGCGATGCCCTGCAACGCGCCGCACCGCGCCGTCAACCCGGGCCGGGGGATACGCCCCCCGCAACGCAAAACGGCCCGCATGGGCGGGCCGTGATGTCCGGTCGTCGAGGGAACCGAAGGGCCCGCGCGAGGGCGCGGGCCGAAGGACGGCTTACGCGGCCTTGACGAGCTCGGCCGGCAGGGCGGACTTCGCCTTCTCGACCACGGCGACGAAGGCCGCCGGCTCGTGGATGGCGAGCTCGGAGAGCGCCTTGCGGTCGACCTGGACGCCGGCCTTGGCCAGGCCGTCGATGAAGCGCGAGTAGGTCAGGCCGTGCGGACGGACCGCGGCGTTGATGCGCTGGATCCACAGGGCGCGGAAGTTGCGCTTCTTGTTCTTACGATCGCGGTAGGCATATTGCATGCCCTTCTCGACCGCCTGCTTGGCGATCCGGATCGTGTTCTTGCGCCGGCCGTAATAGCCCTTGGCGGCCTTGAAAACCTTCTTGTGCTTGGCGTGGCTGGTCACGCCGCGCTTGACGCGGGCCATGGTGATCTCCTGGGGGTTCTACGAAACAGATGCGGGACGAAGCGTCTTCTCGAGCGAAGCCGGTTCTTACCGGGCGTTCGGCAGGAAGTACTTCTTCACGTTGGCGGCGTCGCCCTCGAACAGGGTGGTCGTGCCGCGCAGGTTGCGGATCTGCTTCGTGGTCCGCTTGATCATGCCGTGGCGCTTGCCGGCCTGGGCGTACATGACCTTGCCGGTCCCGGTGATCTTGAAGCGCTTCTTGGCGCCCGACTTGGTCTTCAGCTTGGGCATTTTGCTCTCCTGACGCGAACTCCACCGGGATTCCGCCACGGGCGGGTCCCGACGATCGCGCACGATCGATGGTGTGGAGCGACACAAACCGCCACGGCAGCCCTCACGGCCGGGCGGTTCGGCGAGGCGCGCGCTATAGCAGGGCCCGGGCCATCGCGCAATCGTCGCATCGTCGGGCGCCGCGGCCCTGTGTGACACGGGAACGATCCGGCCCTCGCGGTAGCGTTGTGCGCCGCACCGGAACCATAAGCTCGGGTGCGCGGTTTCGTTCATGTCCCGCTCAGGCCCCATCCTGCTTAACTCCCCCCAACGTGACCCGCCATCGTTGGGCGTCTCAGGAGAATCCGTCGTGCGCATTGCCCAGGTAGCCCCTCTCGCGGAGGCCGTTCCGCCGAAGTTCTACGGCGGCACCGAGCGTGTCGTCTCGTGGCTCACCGAGGAGCTGGTCCGGCAGGGCCACGACGTCACGCTGTTCGCGAGCGGCGACTCGGAGACGAGCGCCAAGCTGGTCGCCTGCTGCCCGGAGGGCCTGCGCCTCGCCGGCATCCGCGACCACGTCGCCAGCCACCTCGCGATGCTCTACCACCTGCGCCGTCGCGCCGACGAGTTCGACGTCATCCACTTCCACATCGACCTCCTGCAGTACCCGCTGTTCGAGGAGTTCAACCACAAGTGCGTCACCACCCTGCACGGGCGGCTCGACGTTCCGGACTTCATGCCGGTCTACCGGACGTTCACGGGCATGCCGCTCGTGTCGATCTCCGACCATCAGCGCGGGCCGATGCCTGAGAACGCCAACTGGCTGCAGACCATCCATCACGGCCTGCCGGCGGAGAACTGCCGCTTCTCGGCCAACCCGAAGGACGGCGGCTACCTCGCCTTCCTCGGCCGCATCTCGCCCGAGAAGCGCCCCGACCGGGCGATCGAGATCGCCAAGGCCTCGGGCGTGAAGCTGAAGATCGCCGCCAAGGTCGACAAGGCCGACCAGGAATACTGGGACGAGGTCATCGAGCCGATGACCCATCACCCGCTCGTCGAGTATATCGGCGAGATCAACGAGGACCAGAAGCACGAATTCCTCGGCAACGCCCTGGCGCTCGCCTTCCCGATCGACTGGCCGGAGCCCTTCGGCCTGGTGATGATCGAGGCGATGTCGGCGGGGACGCCGGTGATCGCGTGGCGCAACGGCTCCGTGCCGGAGGTCATCAAGGACGGCGTCTCGGGCGTCGTGGTCGAGTCGATGGACGAGGCCATCGCGGCGGTCGAGACCTGCAAGGCGATGAGCCGCGAGGGCGTGCGCCGCTACTTCGAGACCCGCTTCACCGCGAGCGTCATGGCCCGCTCCTACGTCGCCGCCTACGAGTCGCTGCTCGCCGGCGACCTCGACGCGATCAAGATCCCGGGCCTGACCCTCGGCGCCCCGGCCGCCCTCAACGGGGCTGCCAACGGTGTGGCGCATCCGGTGCTCCGCGCGGTCTGATCCGCCTCGCAACTGCGTGACGACGACGAGGCCCGGTCCCCGCGAGGGGGCCGGGCCTTTCGCTTGCGCGAAGCCTTCCCGACCGATCGACGAAGATCCGTCTCCCGGACGGCCCTGCCTGAAAGACGGGCCGGCTCCGGGCCACATCCCCCCTGGCGGTCGCCGCACGATGGCCCACATTCGCCCTAGCGTGGGGTCCAACCCGCGAATCGCCGCGGGTGCCGCCTCCCCGCTGCCGCCCGGATTTCCCGTCCGGAGCCCGAACGATCTCGCCCCCGATTCCCCGCGACGCCTCGCGGAGCGAAGCCCCAAGGAGTGACACTGTGCCGATGGTCGCGACCGCCCCCGACGACGAGACGCTGCCGCAGTACCACATCGAGGCCCAGACCTCGCTGGTGGAGCGCCAGCTGCGCTCGCTCAAGCACGGCGACGCCTTCGCGGTGCTCGACAGCTACGGCGATATCGGCGTGTTCCCGGGTCCCGAGGGGCTGTACTTCCAGGACACGCGCTTCCTGTCGCGCCTGGAGCTGACCGTCGAGGGCCAGCGGCCGATGCTGCTCGGCTCGGTGGTGCAGGACGACAACGGCGCGCTCTCGGTCGACCTGACCACCCCCGACATCCGCCTCGACGCCGGCGACGAGACCAGCATCCCGCGCGAGATCATCGCGCTGGAGCGGACGAAATTCCTGTTTCGCGGCACCTGCTACGACCGCATCGGCCTGCGCAACTACGACACCAAGCCCCGCCACCTGCGCGTCACCCTGACCTTCGACGCGGATTTCCGCGACCTGTTCGAGGTGCGCGGCAGCGACCGCGCGCATCGCGGCACCCGCACCGTCGCGGTGACGGCCGAGAACGAGGTGACGTACCGCTACGACGGGCTCGACAAGCGCCTGCGCACCACCCGCCTGCGCTTCGGCCCCAAGCCCGCGCGGCTCGAGGCGCACAAGGCCGAGTTCGAGGTCAGGCTCTCCCCCGGCGGGCGCGCCTCGATCTTCGTGCGGGCGATCTGCGACACGGTCGACCACAGCCGCGACGGCGAGGCGGTGGTCGGCAGCGCCCTGCCCTTCACCCATGCCGCCTATCCGAGCCCGCGCCGCGAGGACGGCCATCCGAAGGGCGAGGGCATGACCTTCGCGCTCGCCTACCGCGACGCGCGCCGCGACCTGCGAAAGGCCACGGCCAACATCACCACGATCGAGAGCTCGAACGACCAGTTCAACGAGGCCGCCTGCCGCGCGACGGCCGACCTCTACATGCTGCTCAGCCGCACGCCGAACGGGGTCTACCCCTATGCCGGCATCCCCTGGTACAGCACGGTGTTCGGCCGCGACGGCATTATCACCGCGATGATGACGCTGTGGATCGATCCCGAGATCGCCAAGGGCGTGCTGCGCCACCTCGCGGCGACGCAGGCGACGACGATCGATCCCGCCGCGGACGCCCAGCCCGGCAAGGTCCTGCACGAGACCCGCAACGGCGAGATGGCCATCCTCGGCGAGGTGCCGTTCCGCCTCTATTACGGCACCATCGACGCGACGCCGCTCTTCGTGATGCTGGCCGGGCAGTATTACGAGCAGACCGGCGACCTGGCGACCATCCGGGCGATCTGGCCCAACATCCTGGCGGCGCTGAACTGGATCGACGAGTACGGCGACCGGGACAAGGACGGCTTCGTCGAGTACGCCCGCGAGACCGAGAAGGGTCTCGCCAACCAGGGCTGGAAGGACAGCCACGATTCGATATTCCACGCCGACGGCCGCATGGCGCAGGGTCCGATCGCCTTGTGCGAGGTCCAGGGCTACGTCTACGCCGCCAAGAAGGGCGCCGCGAAGCTCGCCGCGCTGATGGGCGACGACGTCCTCGCGGAGCGCCTGAAGGGTGAGGCCGAGCGGCTGCGCAAGGCCTTCGACGAGAAGTTCTTCCTGCCCGAACTCGGCACCTACGCCATCGCGCTCGACGGCGAGAAGCGCCCCTGCGCGGTGCGCTCGTCGAATGCCGGCCACGCGCTGTTCACCGGCATCGCCTATCCGGAGCGGGCCGAGAGCGTCGCCGCGGTGCTGATGTCGAAGGACGGGTTCAACGGCTGGGGCGTGCGCACCATCGCGGTCGGCGAGGCGCGCTACAACCCGATGTCGTACCACAACGGCTCGATCTGGCCGCACGACAACGCGCTGATCGCGCTGGGGCTCGCCCGCTACGGCCTGAAGGCCGAGGCCGCGCGGGTGTTCGAGGGCCAGCACGGCGCCTCGCTCTACCAGGAGGGGCGGCGCCTGCCGGAGCTGTTCTGCGGCTTCATCCAGCGCAAGCAGCGCGGGCCGACGAACTATCCGGTCGCCTGCAGTCCGCAGGCCTGGGCGGCGGCCGCGCCCTTCGCGTTCCTCGCCGCCTGCCTCGGGCTCGAACTGCGCCACGACCGCAACCGGATCCGCTTCCGCGACCCGATCCTGCCGGCCTTCCTCGACGACGTGCTGATCCGCAACCTGAAGCTCGGCGACAGCCACGTCGACCTGCTGCTGCACCGCCACGGCGCCGACGTCACCGTCAACGTGCTGCGCCGGACCGGCGACGCGCAGGTGGTGCTGCTGAAATAGGCCCGGACATGCGATGGGCCGGGACATGCCCGGCCCTTCGATGCTCCTCGCGCGGGTTCTCGACGAAGCCCGCGCCTGGAGCGCTCCGTGATCCGATCCGCGCGGTGAGAGCGCGGAGACGCCCGCCTTATCGCGGCGCCAGGATCATGATCATCTGGCGGCCTTCGAGCTGCGGCTCGCTCTCCACCTTGGCGACTTCCTGGGTCTCGGCCTTGACGCGCTCGAGCAGACGCAGGCCCAGATCCTGGTGCGCCATCTCGCGGCCGCGGAACCGGAGCGTGACCTTGACCTTGTCGCCTTCCTCGAAGAACCGCTGCACGGCCTTCATCTTGACTTCGTAGTCGTGCTTGTCGATGCCGGGCCGGAGCTTGATCTCCTTGACCTCGACGGTCTTCTGCCGCTTGCGCGCCTCGGCCTGCTTCTTCTGCTCGTTGAAGCGGAAGCGGCCATAGTCGAGAAGCTTGCAGACCGGAGGCACGGAGTTCGGCGCGATCTCGACGAGGTCGAGGCCCGCTTCCTCGGCGACCTGCAGCGCCTCGAAGAAGCCCATGACGCCGCGGTTCTGGCCGGTATCGTCGATGAGCTGCACCTCGCGGACGCCGCGGATGTCCCGGTTGGCGCGCGGCCCGTCCTTCTGCGGGGCCGGCATGGCTCTCATAGGTCTGCGAATGGCTTCAATCTCCTCAGTCACGTCGTCCGGCGGCGGCCCGCGGACCGAAAGCCCCTCGAGGCCGGTCCCGAACCACCGCGCGGGCATACTCGGGTGTTACGCTAGCACCTTGGCGAGATCGCCCGATTTGTCAACTCGCCGGGCGCCGGGTTGGTTGCGGCCCGGTCAAGCATCCGTGAGGTCTTGACGGCCCCTGACCGCGCGCCTCAGGCGCCCTCCCCCACCGGCGCCGTGCCGAGCAGCTCGGCATAGACCGCCAGGGTGTCGGCGAGCATCAGCTCCAGGGAGAAGTGCGTCTCGACGTGGCGCCGGGCGCGGCGCACCAGGGCGTCGCGGGCGCTGGCGCCGAGCTGCAGCGCCTCCGCGACGGCGCCGGCGAGGGCCTGGGCATCCCCGGCCGGCACGCGCCACCCGGTGCGCTCGTGCACCGGCACCTCCGGCGGGGCGAGCACCGTCTCGGGCACGGCGCCGAGATCCGAGACCACCACCGGCGTGCCCAGCGCCTGGGCCTCGACCGCCGAGCGGCCGAAGGCCTCGGGCTCGGTCGAGGGCACGACCACCACCGAGGCCGCCCGGTAGGCCGCCGGCATGTCGGCGCAGTGGCCGACCCGCTTGACCTGGCCCGCGAGACCGTGGGCGGCGATCATCGCGTCGAGCTCGCGCAGGTAGGCGGTGCGGCCCTGCGGATCGCCGGCGAGCACCACGGTGAAATCGGCCAGCCCGCGGGCGCGCAGGGCGGCGGCCGCCTCGATCATCACCCGGTGGCCCTTCCACGGGGTGAGCCGGGCGGCGAGCAGCACCACCCGCTCGTGCGGGGCGACGCCCCAGGCCCGGCGCAGGGCCTCGACCCGCTGCGGCGCCACCTGGCCGGCCGCGAAGGCCGCGAGGTCGGTACCGCGGTGGATCACCCGCACCCGTTCGCCGGCGACCTGCGGGAAGAGGCGGCGGATCGCGTCGGCGGTGAAGTGCGAGTTGGCGATCACCGCGTCGCCGCGGGCCATCACCGAATTGTACAGGAGCTTCGTCGGCGAGCGGCCGGCATAGCTGCCGTGATAGGTGGTCACGAACGGGATGCGCAGCCGCCGGGCCGTCCCCAGGGCGACCCAGGCCGGGGCGCGGGAGCGGGCATGGATCAGCTCGACCCGCTCGGCCCGGCAGATCCGCGCCAGCCGCCCGACATTGAGCGCCATCGCGAACGGGTTCTTGGTCCGGGCCGGGAACGGCACCCAGGCGCCGCCCTTGGCCTGCAGCTCGCCGACGAGGCGCCCGCCCTCGGTGGCGACGAGCGCCCGGGCGCCCGCGGCGGCGAGCGCCGCCGCCACGTCGACCGCGGTGCGCTCGGCGCCGCCGGCGTCGAGCTCCGGGATGATCTGCAGGATGGTCCGGCCCGCCAGCGGGTGGCTCGCGGCCGGGAACGGCGTGGCCTGGCTCGACGGCATGGGGCTCCGGGTGAGGGTCAGGGGTCTGATTGCAGCACTCGCGGCGTGTCGGTGCCCGCTCCGCGCAGGAATTGGGGGTGCGCCGGCGGCTCCCGGTGTAGAAGCCGCCTGTCACGATCCGCACCGGGACGATGCATCAAGGTCGCCCGGCGCCGTTGCGGATCGGTAAACCTTGGTCGCGGACGGCCCGCGACCAGGGCCGCCGCTGGAATAACGGGGATAACGCATGGACGACACCCATCGCCCACCCGCCACGATGCTGACGGCCGGGGGGCGGCGCCTCGCCACCCTGGTGCGCCCGGGCGCCGGCCCGCCGGTGGTCTGGCTCGGCGGCTTCCGCTCGGACATGCGCGCCACCAAGGCCGAGGCGCTGGACGCCTGGGCGGCGCGAGCCGGCCGCGCCTTCGTGCGCTTCGACTATACCGGGCACGGCGAATCGGAGGGCGTCTTCGCCGATTGCACGATCTCGGACTGGCTCGCCGATGCCACCGCGGTGATCGACGCCCTGGCGCCGCAACGCCCGGTGCTGGTCGGCTCCTCGATGGGCGGCTGGATCGCGCTCCTGGCCGCCGCGGCGGTCCGCCCCGCCGGGCTGGTGCTGATCGCGCCGGCGACGGACTTCACCGAGGCGCTGATGTGGGAGCAGTTCCCGGAGGAGATCCGGGCGCAGGTCCTGCGCGACGGGGTGTGGCAGCGCGGATCGCAATACGCGCCCGAGCCGACGCCGGTGACCCGCGCGCTGATCGAGGACGGGCGCCGGCACCTGATCCTCGGCGCCCCGATCGATCCCGGCTGCCCGGTCCACATCCTGCAGGGCATGGCCGACCCGGACGTGCCGTGGCGCCACGCCCTGCGGCTCGTCGAGCGGCTGCCGGAGGCGGGCGTGGTCCTCACCCTGGTGAAAGAGGGCGATCACCGCCTCTCAGGCCCGGCCGACCTCGACCGCCTGGTCGCGGCGGTCGAGGGGATCGCCCCGCGCGAAGGCTGAGCCCTCGCGGGCGCTCAGTGCACGCTGAGCGCCTGAAGGTCGTGCGCCCAGGCGTTGGCGAAGGCCGCGTCGCGGCTGTCGGTGAGCAGGATCGGGGCGCCGCTCGCCGAGAGCACGGCGAACAGGTCGAGGCCGGGGGTGAGGTCCGGGGCCTGCGGGAAGAGGCGCTTGACCTCCTCCGAGCGCATCGCGCGGATATAGGCCACGTGGCCCTCGCCGAGGGAGGCGAGCGCGTTCGGATCCATCGTGTCGGGATCCAGGGTCAGGGTGGTGTCGGACATGGTGCGCCCTCCTCTGAAAGGCAGCAGGACGGTGGATCGGCCGGGCCCCGAAGCGGCCCGGCCGACCGGCGTAATCCCGATATGGGGACGATCACTCGGCGTCGCGCGACCCGATGTCGATCCGTCGCACGATGCGCTCCGGCTCGGGCCGGGCGAGGTCGATCGAGAGCAGGCCGTTCGACAAATCGGCGCCGAGCACCTCCATGCCGTCGGCGAGCAGGAAGGCGCGCTGGAACTGCCGGGCCGCGATGCCCCGGTGCAGGAAGGTCCGGCTCTTGTCGTCGGCCTGGCGGCCGCGGACGATGAGCTGGCTCTCCTCCAGGGTCACGTCGAGCTGGTCGCGGGTGAAGCCGGCCACCGCGAGCGTGATCCGCAGCCGCTCCGGCTCCCGCTCGGTGCGGGGCAAGCGTTCGATGTTGTAGGGCGGGTAGCCGTCATTGGCCGCCTTGGCGACGCGGTCGAGCGCTTGCTCGATCTCGTCGAAGCCCAGCAGGAACGGATGCCCGAACGGCGATGGACGAGTCATGGTGTCGGCGAAGCCCTGTTGCGGAGGCACTTCGATGGGTCGCAGGCCCGCAACCGCAGCGCCCGCCGGGGCCGACCGCAACTCCGCCGGCCCATGCCAGAAATATGAGGGGCGCCCCCCGCCGCATCAAGGGGAAGCGCGGCCGCTCCGGCGCGGCGTCACCGCTGCATCGCCCCGGTCAGCCGCTGGCTGATGCGCTCGCGGAGCGCACCCGGCAATTCGAGATCGACGAGGCGCCAGGTCCAGCCGCGCAGGCGCAGGCGCAGGCGGAAGCGGTTCTCGAGCGGCCGGTCCGGCGGATAGCTCACCACGATCCCGCGGAACCCCCGCGGCTCGGCCGAGCGGAACAGGGCGAAGAGCTGGCCGAGGGTCGAGGCGTGCAGGCCAAGCCCGTCCTTGCCGGCTCCCCATTCGGGCGTCGGAGGCTGGCGCGGAACCTTGGTGAGCACGGTCGTGCCGTTGCCGGGCGGGCTCGTGTCGGCGGCCCGCTCGCGGGCGGCCCCGTCGCGGGCGAGGCCGGCGCGCACCGGCCAGCCGTCGTCGAGGAGATCGATCAGGGTCTCGGGCGTGACGAGGGATTCGACCAGCGGCTCGGCCAGCGCCCCGCTCGCCTCCGTCAGAATGGCGCGGTCGCGGGCCGAGAGGTCGCGGCGGGCCGCGATGGCATCGACCGCCGCGGCGAGCGCCTGCTTGGTCAGGGACAGCCGCAGGGTGCGGAAGTTCACCCGCTGCGCCACCGCCGCCGCGTCGTGGGCCTGCACCGCCTGCGACAGGCGGTAGAGCGCGATGTAGGGCGAGAGTCCGTAGGCGACCCACAGGAGCACGACACCCAGGCCGCAGAGCCACCAGCGCGTCATGACATCCCGCGGACGGGAGGGCGCGCGGGCACCGTCACGCCGGACGCGCGAGGTGGGCGAAGGCGGCGATCACCTGCTCGTAGACCGGGCGCTTGAACGGGATGACCAGCGCGGCGAGATTGGCGAGCGGTTCCCAGCGCCAGCCGTCGAACTCCGCCTTGTGGGCGCCCCCGCCCGGCCGCAGGATGTCGATCTCGCGCTCGTCGCCGTCGAACGCGAAGGCGAACCATTTCTGGGTCTGGCCGCGGTAGCGCCCCTTCCAGGGCCGGCCCGCCGCGACGACCGGGAGGTCGTAGGAGTACCAGCCCGGCGCCTCGGCCAGCAGGCGCACGGAGCCGGGGGCCACGTTGGTCTCCTCGTAGAGCTCGCGCAGCGCGGCGTCGCGCGGCGCCTCGCCCTCGTCGATGCCGCCCTGCGGCATCTGCCAGGCATGGGCGCCGAGATCGGCCGACTCGTGCCGGCGATGCCCGGCGAAGACCAGGCCGTCGCGGTTGAACAGGGCGATGCCGACGCAGGGCCGGTACGGAAGGCCGGCGAGCGCGGTCTCGGGACGGTGAAGCGATGCCATGGGGCGACCTTAGAGCAATTTCCCGGCCTGTGGACCGTACCCTTGAGGAAAATGCGGGGCGAGCGGGCCGGACGCGGCGCGTCAGGGTGCGGAGCGCATGGCTCGGCTGGCCGGCACCAGCAGGATGCCGCGGGCCTCGAGGTCCCGCGCCCAGCGGGCGATGCGGTCGATCGAGAGCGGCAGGGCGGTCGCCGAGCCGAGGGCGAAGCCCGACTTGCGCGCCGTCTCCTCCAGGCGGGCGAGCTCGCGGTCGATGGCGTCCGGCCGCGGCACCGCGTCGACGACGCTCTCGGCCCGGGCGACCGGGACCTTGGCCTTGCGGCCGACCTCGCGGGCGAGCGAGCGCGGCGAGGTGCCGTCGTCGAGGAAGCCGAGGCCGCGCCCGCCGATCTCGCGCAGGACCGGCTCGAGGGCGACCGCCTCGCCGGTGAGGCGCGCGCCCATGAAGTTCATCACCCCGATCGCGCCCGGCACCCGGGCGAGCACGAAGGCGAGCCGGTCGAGGTTCTCGGCCGGCCTCGCGCCGACCAGCAGGGTCTGGGGGCCGGGATCGTTGTCGGGATAGTCGAACGGCTCCATCGGTGCCTGCACCATCACCTCGTGCCCGGCCTCGCGGGCCCGGGCGGCGCTGCGGGTGACGTCGGCGCCGTAGGGCGCGAAGGCGAGCGTCACCGCCGGCGGCAGCCGCTGCACCGCCTCCTGGGTCGCCGCCTGGCCGATGCCGAGGCCCGACACCACGAGCGCGATGCGGCCCGCGACCGCCCCGCCCCGCTCCAGCCCGGCGGCCTCCGGGCGGGCATAGACGTCGAGGGGCCGGGCCCCGTCCGGGCCGATCCTCGGCAGCACCCCGTAGCGGCCGCGCTCGGTGAGGCGCGGATCGGGGGCGGGCTTGAGCTGGACCGGGCCGCTGCCCTGCACCCGGATCACCACCGAATCCGGCGCGGCCGTGCCGTCGGGCCGGCTGACCGCGACGCCGGAGGCCCGCTCGACCTCGTCGGCGCTGCGGCTCGCCGGATCGGGGCGCGCCGGCACCGCCGGTTCGGGCACGGGGGCGCTCGGCGCCCGCATCGCGATCGTCGCGACGACGTAGGGCTCGCCGGCGAGCGGATCGTCGCCGAGGGCGAGAAAGGCCGCGAGCGCGATAGCGCTCGCGCCGAGGGCGGCGGCGGCGAGGACCCGCGGCCGCAGGGCGGCACGCCAGCGCACCGCGCGGGCGGTCGCCTCGTCCCGCAGCCCGAGGGGACGGGTCAGGATGGTGTCGGACGCGAGCGGCACAGGCGTTAAGGTCCCGCGACCGTGTCGCTGCCACAAAGCGGAAGGCCCGCAGCGCCGGTCGTTCGACCGGTATTGCGGGCCTTCGTGGTAAACGCGACGTTAAGGCAGGCGCCCGCGGCGTGCCGCGGGAGCCCGGAACCGTCCGATCAGTTCGGCTTCGGGTCCGCGGTCTTCGCGGTGTTGGCCGCGCCCTTCTGCACGCCGTGCAGGAAATCGACCGCCGCGATGAGCTGCTTGTCCTTGGCCGGGTCCGGCGGGACGTAGGCGGACGAGCCGCCGCGCTCCTCGGTGTCCTTCTGCTTGAGGTGGCCCTTCAGGCCGGCCTCGCCCTTGGTCTCGTCCTTGCCCTTCAGCTCCTCGGGCACGTCCTGCAGGACCTCCTGGTCCGGCTCGATGCCCTTGGCCTGGATCGAGCGGCCGGACGGGGTGTAGTAGCGCGCGGTGGTGAGGCGGAGCGCCCCGTTGCCGCCGAGCGGGATGATCGACTGCACCGACCCCTTGCCGAAGGAGCGGGTGCCGAGCACGGTCGCCCGCTTGTGGTCCTGCAGCGCGCCGGCGACGATCTCGGAGGCCGAGGCCGAGCCGCCGTTGACCAGCACCACGATCGGCTTGCCCTTGGTCAGGTCGCCGGACTTGGCCGAGAAGCGCTGGGTCTCGTCCGGGTTGCGGCCGCGGGTCGAGACGATCTCGCCGCGGTCGAGGAAGGCGTCGGAGACCATCACCGCCTGGTCGAGCAGGCCGCCCGGGTTGTTGCGCAGGTCGATGATGAAGCCCTTGAGCTTGTCGCCCGGCATCTCGCTCGAGAGCTTGTCGATGGCGGCCTTCAGGCCGTCGTAGGTCTGCTCGTTGAACTGGGTCAGGCGGATGTAGCCGATGTCGCCGCCCTCGGTGCGCGAGCGCACCGGCTTGATCCGGATCAGGTCGCGGTTGAGCGTGACCTCGATCGGATCCTTCGACTCCTTGCGGCTGATCTTCAGCTTCACCGGCGAGTTGACCGGGCCGCGCATCTTGTCGACGGCCTGGTTGAGGCTCAGGCCCTGGACTTGGTCGCCGTCGATCTGGGTGATGATGTCGTTGGCGAGCAGGCCGGCGCGGGCGGCCGGGGTGTCGTCGATCGGGGTGACGACCTTGATCAGGCCGTCCTCCATCGTGACCTCGATGCCGAGGCCGCCGAACTCGCCCTTGGTCTGGACCTGCATGTCACGGAAGCTCTTGGCGTCCATGTAGCTCGAATGCGGGTCGAGCGAGGTCAGCATGCCGTTGACGGCCGCCTCGATCAGCTTGGCCTCGTCGGGCTTCTCGACGTAGTCGGTGCGGATCTTCTCGAAGACGTCGCCGAACAGGCTGAGCTGGCGATAGGTCTCGGCCGAGGCGGCGACGGCGCTCGTGCTCGAGAGCAGGTGGGTCTGGGTCGCCACCGTGGCCGTCCCGGCGCCCAGGATGGCTCCGAACAGGACGAGGGAAACTTTGCGCATTATCCGCGAACCTTCTCGCTTGACCCTTTGGCCCACCAAGGATCCGGGTCGATGGAGCCACCGTCTTTCTTGAACTCGACGTACAGGACGGGATCGTTCCGCCCACCGGCTCCTGCCGAAGGTGCGGAGCCCGTGTCTCCCATCACGGCGACCGGCTCCCCCGCGAGCACGAACTGACCGACCTCGACGTTGATCTGGTCCATGCCCGCCAGGAGGAGATAGTAGCCGTCGCCCGCGTTGATGATCAAGAGACGACCGTAGGAGCGGAACGCCCCCGCGTAAGCCACCCAGCCGTCGGCCGGAGAGGAAACGACGCCCCTGGGGCGCGTCATGAGCGATATGCCGCGGCTCGTGCCCCCCGCCCCGTCGGGGCTGCCGAAGGTCCGCACCACCTCGCCGCTCACCGGTCGCGGCACCAGGCCGCGCACCTGGGGGAACGGCACCTTGGGGGCGAGCTTGGCCGGATCGCGCAGCGCGGCCGCCGCGAAGCGCTCGCGGGTCTCGCGGCTCTCGGCTTCCGCCGCCTCTTTGGCCGCGCCCGCGGCGCGTCGGGCATTGGCGAGGTCGCCGTCGAGGCGGTCGACCAGGTCCTTGAGGCTGCGTGCCTGCCCGGCGAGGCCGTTGGCGCGCTCGCGCTCGGCGGTGAGCCCGGTCTCGGCCTCGCCGAGGCGGGACTGGCGGGCGGCGATCAGGGCGGTGAGGCGCTGGCGCTCGGCGGCCCAGCCCTTGATGTCGCCGCGCAGGGTCTCCTGGTCCGCGGCGATCAGGCCGCGCAGGCGCACGAGTTCGGCGAGGTCGCCGGCGAGGGTCTCGGCCTCGCCCTGCAGCTCGGGCACCACGGCGCCGAGCAGCATCGAGGTGCGGATCGCCGCCAGCACGTCCTCGGGCCGCACCAGCACCGCCGGCGGCGGGCGCCGGCCCATGCGCTGGAGGGCGGCCAGCACCTCGGCGATGACGCCGCGGCGGGAATCGAGCGAGCGGCGGAGGGCCGTCTCGCTGCCCGCCATGGTCTGGAGCCGGGCCTCGAGGGCGGAGATGCGGTCCTCCGCCTCCTGCGCCTTGCGGGCGGCGTCGATCAGCGCCTGGTTGAGGCGGGCGCCGTCGCCCTTGATCTCGGCCACCTCGCGTTCGAGCTTGGCGCGGGTCTCGGTGCTGGCTTGCAGCGCGCTCTCGATCGCCCGCAGGCTCTCGGCCTTCCGGTCCTTCTCGGCCTGCGCCTTCGCCACGGGATCCGGATCCGGCGCCGCCTGGGCCCGGGCCTGCCGGATTCCGGCCGGCACGGCGCAGGCGAGCGCCGCCGTCAGCAATGCGGGGAGGAGCGCTCGGGTCATGGGGCGCCGCGGTGATAGGGGTGGCCGGAGAGGATCGTCATGGCCCGGTAGAGCTGCTCGAGGGCCAGGACACGGACGAGCCCGTGCGGCAGGGTGGCGGCGCCGAAGGCGAAGACGAGGTCGGCCCGGGTCCGGACACTAGGGTCGAGCCCGTCGGCGCCGCCAATCACGATGGCGAGACCGGGCCGGCCGCCGTCGCGCCAGGTGCCGACCTGCGCGGCGAAATCCGTGCTGGTCACCGCCCGCCCGCCCTCGTCGAGCACGACCGTCGCGGCGCCGGGCGGGATCGCCGCCAGGATCGCGCCGGCCTCCTCGGCGCAGCGGTCCGGCGCGCGCCGGGCTCGGCTCTCCGGGATCTCGGTCAGCTGCACGGCCGAGAAGCCGAGGCTCCGGCCGAGCGCGTCGGCACGGCCGCGATACTCCTCGGCGAGGTCGCGCTCGGGACCGCGCTTGAGGCGGCCCACCACGACGAGGGCGAGCCGCATGGCGGCGTCTCCGTCTGCCGAGGTCTAGAGGCGATCAGCCGGCGAGGCGATCGGCGGACCGGTCGGCGGGACGATCGGCGCCCCAGATCTTCTCGAGGTTGTAGAAGTGGCGCACTTCGGGCCGGAAGATGTGGATCAGGATGTCGCCGGCGTCGATCAGCACCCAGTCGCAGGCCGGCATGCCCTCGACCCGGGGGTTGCCGAAGCCGCGGCCCTTGAACTCCTGGATCACCTTGTCGGCGATCGAGCCGACATGGCGCTGCGAGCGGCCGGAGGTGATGATCATGGCATCGGCGAGGGAGGTCTTGCCGAGGAGGTCGATCTCGACGGTGTCCTCGGCCTTCATGTCCTCGAGGCAGGCGAGGGCAACCGACCTCATGTCCGCGGCCTCGGGCGCGACGGTCCCGGAGGCTTGCCGGGAATCCTGCACCTGGGCTTCGGCGGGAAGCTCGTTGTCCCGAGCTTCGTGAGAGATGGCGTCGTTCAGTGCCGGCCCCTGTCGATGAAGGCACCCGGTGGCGCCACGAGACGGTGTTGCCCGCGGCATGCGCGGTGCCGATGCCTGTGAACGCAGACAGTGGCGAACCGATGGCGGATTTTCAAGCAGAACCCGCGCAAATCCCCGGTGATCGCCCGGAATCAGGGCGGGGGCCGGGAGGCGGCGGCGCGCAACGCCGTCGAGGACAGGGTGGAGCGCGGTCCGTGCAGGAAGACCCAGGCCGGCGGCGCCCGGTCGGCCAGGGTGGCGGCGGCGGCCTCGTCGATGCGCGAGGCCGCGAGCAGGCGCGCGGCCGGCGAGGCCATCGCCGTCAGGGTGTAGCCCGGCCGGTCGATCACCGCGAAGGGCATCCGGGCGGCGATCTCGCGAAAGCCCTTCCAGCGGTGGAAGCTCGCCAAGCTGTCGGCGCCCATGATCCAGACGAAGCGGACCTCCCCGTGCCGCTCCGTCAACCAGCGCAGGGTATCGACGGTATAGCGGATGCCCGGCCGCCCGGCGTCGAGGCCGGCCTCGAAGTCGGTGACGGCGATCCTCGGATCGGCCGCGACGATGCGCGCCGCCGCGGCCCGGGCCGCCGCCTCGGGCAGGCGGCTGCGGTCCTTGAGCGGATTGCCCGGGCTCACCAGCCACCATACCCGGTCGAGGGCGAGGCGGCGCAAGGCCAGCCGGCTGACGTGCCGGTGCCCGGCATGGGCCGGGTTGAACGAGCCGCCGTAGAGGCCGACCCGCAGGCCCGGCGCGACGGGCGGCAGGCGCAGGATCACGTGCCGCCCCGGGTCACCGGTCCCTCGGGTCGCCGCTGCATCCGATCGGACGTCTCACGCCGTCACGGCCGGATCTGCCCGCTGCCGCGGACGCGGTACTTGAAGGTCGCGAGCTGCTCGACGCCGACCGGCCCGCGGGCATGCATGCGGCCGGTGGCGATGCCGATCTCGGCGCCGAAGCCGAACTCGCCGCCATCGGCGAACTGGGTCGAGGCGTTGTGGATCACGATCGCCGAATCGACCTCGGCCAGGAACCGCTCGGCCGCCGCCCCGTCCCCGGTCAGGATCGAGTCGGTGTGGTGCGAGCCGTACCCCTCGATGTGGTCGATCGCGGCGTCCAGCCCGTCGACGACCCGCACCGCGATGATCGCGTCGAGATACTCGGTGCGCCAATCCTCCTCGGTCGCCGGGCTCACCCGCGGATCGACCGCCTGCGCCGCCTCGTCGCCGCGCACGGCACAGCCGGCTTCGAGGAGGTCGGTCACCAGCGGCGCGAGGTGGGTGGCCGCGCAGGCGCGGTCGACCAGCAGGGTCTCGGCGGCGCCGCAGATGCCGGTGCGGCGCATCTTGCTGTTGCGCACGATCGAACGCGCCATGGCGAGGTCGGCGGCTTCGTGCACGAAGACGTGGCAGATTCCCTCCAGGTGGGCGAAGACCGGCACTCGGGCCTCGTCCTGCACCCGGGCCACCAGGCTCTTGCCGCCGCGGGGCACGATCACGTCGACCGCGCCGTCGAGGCCGGTGAGCATGGCGCCGACGGCGGCGCGGTCCTTCGTCGGCACGAGCTGGATCGCGTCCGCCGGCAGGCCGTGGCGGGTCAGGCCCTCGGCCATCGCCCCCGCGATGGCGGTGGCGCTGCGGTGGCTCTCGGAGCCGGCGCGCAGGATCGCGGCGTTGCCGGCCTTGAGGCACAGCGCGCCGGCATCCGCCGTCACGTTGGGGCGGCTCTCGAAGATCACCCCGACGACGCCGAGCGGCGTCGCCACCCGCTCGATCACGAGGCCGTTCGGCCGCTCGTAGGTGGCGAGCACCCGCCCGACCGGATCGGGCAGGCCGGCGACGCTCTCGAGCGCCTCGGCGATCGCCTCGATCCGGGCCGGGTTCAGGGCCAGGCGGTCGAGGCTGGCGGCGGGCAGGCCCTTGGCCCGGGCCTCGTCGAGGTCGGCGGCATTCGCCGCCAGGACCGTCGCGCTCGCCGCCCGCAGCGAGGACGCCGCCTCGCGCAGGGCCGCGTCCTTCACCGGGCCTGGGACCAGAGCCATCCGCCGGGCGGCTGCGCGGGCGCGCCGGCCGATCTCGCGCATCAGCGCGTCGACGTCTTCCTGGCGGGGCTTCAGGCTCAGTACGGACACGGTCGTCTCATCCCGGCCGCGGCGAGCGGCCCATGGTCTCGAGGGGGCACCGTCATGCCATGCCGGGCGGGTGGGCGAAAGGGGTGTCCCAGGCGGCTGGACTCGCGGGGACGGGACGCGGCCGCCGCCCGACACAGGACGGGCGTCCCCCGCTGCCGCGTCGCAGTGAAAGGAAGGATGTCTCTTGTTAGTTCAAAGACGATCCTGTCGAAGGACTCGCTCATCACTGTCTCATATTCGCAACTCGAACGACATTCCTGTGAGGAAGCGGGATGTCCGCTTGATTGCCTCCGTCTCCGTTCTATCACTCGTGAGGCATCGTCCGGAGAGACGGTCTGGGGGCAACAATGTCAATCAAGATGATCAGTGCGGCCGCTCTCGTGGCGGTCGGTCTCGGCGCGTGCGGCAGCATCGTGCGGGGTACGACGGAGCAGGTCTCGTTCGTCTCGGTCCCGTCGGGGGCGGCGATGACCACGGACAAGAAGTACGGCTGTCCGATCACGCCGTGCACGCTCGAAGTCGATCGCTCGGACGAGTTCGTCGCGACCTTCACCAAGCCCGGCTACATCCCGGAATCGATCCCGGTGCGGACGAAGGTCGCCGGCCGCGGCGCGGCGAGCGTCGCCGGCAACGTGCTGGCCGGCGGCATCATCGGCGTCGGCGTCGACGCCTATACGGGCGCCGCCCTGGACCACGAGCCGAACCCGGTGATCGTCACCATGCGGCCGGCCGGCAGCGCGGGCCCCCGCCGCCGCGGTCCGGCGCCGAACCAGCCGGGCATATGACCGGCCGACACGCGATCCGGAGGAGTTCCTCCGGATCGCGTGTCGCCAGCCCGCTCGGTGGAGCCGCAGGGCTCCGCACGCCTGAGCGAAGCCGATTTCCGCGTCGCGGGAGCGACCGGTCGGGAATCGTGCGACCCGACCGCGACGGCGGGGGCATCTCGACGGGCCGCCCGCCTCGGAGGCGGTTCCGATATGCCGGCGCCGCACGCCGCTCAGTTCGCAAGGCCGATCTGCGTGGTCGTCGGGCCGAGGCCGTTGGGCACCGGCACGTCGGTATCTGTATAGCGCGTGTTGAGCGTCAGGCGCGGCCGATGGCTGAGATAGATCTTGTTGGCGACGATTGCCGTATATTCTGATTGATCGGCCACGACCTGGTTCGCCCGCACCGAGAAGGTTCCGCGCGGCAGGTAGATCGTGCCGACGAGGCGACGGGCGCTGTCGCTCAGGATGTCGAAGACCCGGCCCGACGGCGAGTCACGGTCCTCGAACAGCAGCAGCCCGGCCATCGGCCCGGTCCGCGGCGCGGTCAGTTCGACGACCGAGGACGGGAGGAGTAACAGCGGCCGCGAGGAGGAGACGACCCCTCTGCGAGGATCGCCGGTGAAGTAGATCCCGACGCCGTCGCCCTTCAGCGAGCCGATCCTCTCGACGCGGACCGCGACCTTGCAGGTGGGAAGCATTTCTGCGCTCACCGGTTGGTCGCAGACCTCGAACGTCACCGCGATCTCCTCCGGCGGCCCGACGATGAGCGGGCCATCCTTGATGATGTAGATGCCGGGCGTCATCGTCACGACGGCACCGGTATCGATCACGAGCCCGCCGCAATAGGTTCCGGGATAGAGCGTGTGGTTTCCTCTGCGAAGCCAGAGCCTGTTGTTGGTGCAGGGCCCGACATCCGGCTTGGGGCGGTCCGCGAGCGGATCCTTGATCACCGGGCAGCCGGTCACGGGCAGCGGCGCGAAGCTCCGGGAATTCCCGGTATAGCCGCCGACCGCGCATGTGGTTCCTGACGCGAGCAGGGTGGCCGAACTGCTCACGATCGCCCTCGCGCTCGTCGACAAGGCGTAGACCGCGCAGCCGCGGGCGTCGATCTGGGACTCGCCGGCGAGCCGGACGGAGCGATCGGTGGACGGTTCGAGGGCGACGACGCAGAGCCGGGTGGTGCCGACCGCCTCGGCGGTGGCCGACACCCGATTGTCCGTGAGCTGCGGCGTGACCAGCCGGCTCATGATCGCGTATTTACGCTGGCTCAGCGTGACCGTGACCCCGGTCGGTGCGCGCCCCCCGGTCTGGCCGGCGGGCACGAACGATCCGCCCGGGCGCTCCCGGACCACCGGCGTGAGACTGACGCTGACGGCTCCATCGCCGCGCTGGAGCTTCACGTTGCTCTTCACGTAGGCATCCGCCAGGGACTGCATCCGCTGCGTGTTCGCTCCCGAGACCTGCATGTCGGAGACGACCGCCAGGGACGCCGCATCCGCCGCCTGTTGCAGCGTCGCGCGCTGCATCGTCCAGGTCGCGTAATCGACGGCGAGACCGACCATGCCGAGCAGGACCGGAGCGAGCAGGGCGAAGACGATCACGACGCTGCCGGATCGATCGGCAGAGAAGCGTTTCCAGCGAGCGGCACCGCGTCCAGGCATCGTTTCCAGCGGCTCCTCTCCCTGCACCGGAGAGACCATGCGCACCATGCGTTAACATGCCGTTGCGGCACGTACCGCAGTGAAATCGATGCTCAACAGGAATTTATATAGTATAATATAAGTATGATATACGCGGTTTCGGTTGTTTTACATGTTTGCAGCGGCTGCATGTCGCGCGCTGAATTGATGCGTTCGGTCGCTCGTGGCCGCCGCACGACAAAGCCGCCGGCGTCACCGGCGGCTTTGTCGGATGTGGCTGATCCGGTCCGGATCCCCGGATCAGCTGTCCATCTTGAGGGCGGCGATGAACGCCTCCTGCGGGATCTCGACCTTGCCGAACTGGCGCATGCGCTTCTTGCCCTCCTTCTGCTTGTCGAGGAGCTTGCGCTTGCGGGAGATGTCGCCGCCGTAGCACTTGGCGGTGACATCCTTCGACAGGGCCCGGATGGTCTCGCGGGCGATGATCTTGCCGCCGATCGCCGCCTGGACCGGGATCTGGAACAGGTGGCGCGGGATCAGATCCTTCAGCTTCTCGCACATCGCCCGGCCGCGGCTCTCGGCGCGGGTGCGGTGGACCAGCATGGAGAGCGCATCGACCGGCTCGGCATTCACCAGGATCGACATCTTCACCAGATCACCCTCGCGGTAATCCGAGATGTGGTAGTCGAACGAGGCGTAGCCTTTCGAGATCGATTTCAGCCGGTCGTAGAAATCGAACACCACCTCGTTGAGCGGCAGATCGTACACCACCATGGCGCGCTTGCCGACGTAGTTGAGGTCGATCTGCGTGCCGCGCCGGTCCTGGCACAGCTTGAGCACGCCGCCGAGATACTCGTCGGGCGTCATGATGGTGGCGCGGATCCACGGCTCCTCGATCGTGTCGATCTTCATCACGTCGGGCATGTCGGCCGGGTTGTGCAGCTCGCGCTTCTCCCCGTCGGACATGTTGAGGTGATAGACCACGCTCGGCGCGGTCGAGATCAGGTCGAGGTTGAACTCGCGCTCCAGCCGCTCCTGGATGATCTCGAGGTGGAGGAGGCCGAGGAAACCGCAGCGGAAGCCGAAGCCGAGGGCGGCGGAGGTCTCCATCTCGTAGGAGAACGAGGCGTCGTTGAGCCGGAGCTTGCCCATCGCGCCGCGCAGGGATTCGAAGTCGGCGGCGTCGACCGGGAACAGGCCGCAGAACACCACCGGCTGCACCGGCTTGAAGCCCGGCATCGCCTCCTTGGTCTTGCGCTTGTCCTCGGTGATGGTGTCGCCGACGCGGGTATCGGCCACTTCCTTGATCGAGCCGGTGAAGAAGCCGACCTCGCCCGGGCCGAGCTCGGCCATGTCCTGCATCTTGGGCCGGAACACGCCGAGGCGCTCGACGCCGTAGGCGGCGTCCGCGCCCATCATGCGGATCGTCATGCCCTTCTTGAGCACGCCGTCGACGATGCGCACCAGCACGACGACGCCGAGATAGACGTCGTACCAGGAATCGACCAGCAGGGCCTTGAGGGGCGCGGCACGGTCGCCCTTCGGCGGCGGCAGGCGGGTGACGATCGCCTCCAGCACCGCCTCGATGTTGATGCCGGTCTTGGCCGAGATCGGCACCGCGTCCTTGGCGTCGATGCCGATCACCTCCTCGATCTGCTCCTTGACCCGGTCGGGCTCGGCCGCCGGCAGGTCGATCTTGTTGAGGACCGGGACGATCTCGTGGTTGGCGTCCAGCGCCTGATAGACGTTGGCGAGCGTCTGCGCCTCGACGCCCTGGGAGGCATCGACGACCAGCAGCGAGCCCTCGCAGGCGGCGAGCGAGCGCGACACCTCGTACGCGAAATCGACGTGGCCGGGCGTGTCCATCAGGTTGAGGACGTAGTCGCGCCCGTCCTGCGCCTTGTATTCCAGGCGCACGGTCTGCGCCTTGATGGTGATGCCGCGCTCCTTCTCGATGTCCATCGAGTCGAGCATCTGCTCGCTCATGTCGCGCGCCGCGACCGCGCCGGTGATCTGGATCAGCCGGTCGGCCAGCGTCGACTTGCCGTGGTCGATATGGGCGACGATCGAGAAGTTGCGGATGTTGTCGATGGGGGACGCGGTCATTGTGGGGCTGTCTCCGGCGCGCAGGCGCGGCGATGCGCGGGGCGCACGGCGGTGAGGATAAGAGTCGACGGGAGATAGCAGCGGCACCCCGCCGCGCCAAGACGGCGGCCGGACGCACGCGACACGTTCCACGACGCGCCTCACGGGCGGCGCCCGGCAGCAGCCCCGTTCCCACGGTCGCGCTAGAACGAAGTGACTACCGCTCAGGTTTCGGCATAACCTGGATTGGGAGATGACGCAGGGATCGGACCATGGACAGGGACGACAGCGATGCGGGGCGGAGACCGACTCTGGTCGAGGTCGACAAGATGGCCATCGCGCCCGACGTTCTGGAGCGCCGACACGAGGACTTTCGCCAGCGCGTCACGATCCATCTGACCTACGCCATCGTTCTGCTTTCGATCTCGGCGATCGGCCTGGTGGTAGCATTCCCGGACAGGACCGCGGCCTTGAAAGACATCTTGTCGATCATCCTACCCGGATTGTTCGGCGTCTACGGGACTGCGATGGGTTTCTATTTCAGCCAGAGGAAGTGATCCGCCGACCGAGATCAGCGGAACACGACCTCTTTTATGCGCCCATCGCTTTCCTGAATCAGGATCGATGCACCCTTCTCTTTTTGCTCCAGGAGAAATTTTTCGGTCCCGAGTGCGCGACGGACGGCCTCCGAGAGAGTGATATTGCCGTACCGGCTCGCGATCCATTCGAGGACCTGCCTGTTGTCAGCCGACAGTCTCAGCGTGAGCTTGTCGGCATTCTTGTCCTGCTCCGGCGCACCGGAATCGGTGAACTGTGCGGCCATGGGGCCTCCGCGACGCCGTTCAGACGTCGAAACGTCAACGCATTGACGCCTATTGGCGGCGCGATAAGCGTCAGCGTCAAGTGCCAGTGGCGACACGTCATCCATGGCCGGCCGTGGCAGCGAACCTCACGCCCCCAACCGATCCGCCACGTCCTCCGCCAGCGACAGGCTCGAGGTCAGCCCCGGGCTCTCGATGCCGAAGAGGTGCACCAGCCCCGGCAACCCGTGCTCGGCCGGTCCGTCGATGAGGAAGTCGGCCGCCCCCTCCCCCGGACCCGACAGCTTCGGACGGATGCCGGCGTAGTCGGGCACCAGCGCGCCGTCGGGGAGCCCCGGCCAGTAGCGGCGGATCGCGGCGGTGAACAGGCCGCCGCGGCCGGGATCGACCTCGTAATCGGGGGCGTCGATCCACTCGACGTCGGGGCCGAAGCGCATCCGGCCGGCGAGATCGAGGGTGAGGTGGATCCCTAAGCCCCCCTCGACGGGCGCGGGGTAGATCAGCCGCGAGAAGGCCGGGCGGCCGGTGCAGCCGAAATAGTTGCCCTTGGCCAGAACCAGCCGCGGCACCCGGGCCTCGGGATAGCCCTCGGTCGCCCGGGCGAGCGCTTGCGCGCCGAAGCTCGCGGCGTTGACGACGGCATCGACCGTGATCTCGTCCGTGTCGCCGAAGCGCGCCACCCAGCCCTCGGGCGAGCGGGTGAGGCGCGCGATCGGCGTGTTGAAGGCGAGCGCGCCGCCCGCCGCCTCGATGTCGCCCTGCAGCGCCAGCATCAGGGCGTGGCTGTCGACGATGCCGGTCTCGGTCGAGAGGAGCGCGGCGTGGCAGGTCAGGTTCGGTTCGAGCGCGCGCGCCTGGCGGCCGTCGAGGAGCGACAGGCCCTCGACCCCGTTCTCGACCCCTTGCGCGTGGATCGCCGCGATCTTCGCTCCCTCCGGCTCGGTTGCCGCGACGATCAGCTTGCCGATCTTGGCGTGGGGCACGCCGTGGCTCGCGCAGAAGGCGTAGAGCCGGCGCCGCCCCTCGACGCAGTGGCGCGCCCTGCTCGAGCCGGTGGGATAGTACATCCCGGCATGGATGACCTCGGAATTGCGCGACGACACGCCGGTCCCGATGCCGCCCTCCGCTTCCGCCACGATCACCTCGTGGCCGCGCAGGGCCAGTTCCCGACCGATCGCGAGGCCGACCACGCCGGCACCGACGACGAGCACCATCATCGGCCGCTCCTCCCTCTGTTTCTTCGTTGGAGCTTATACAACGAGAAAGGGCCCCTCTCCGGGGAGAAGGGCCCTCTCATGATCGGAACGTGAAAAAATCAGGCCGCGATCGACATGGTCGGCTCGGCGGCGCGCACGTCGGCATCGACATGGGCCTCGAAGCGCTTGAAGTTGTTCTGGAACATCTCGACGAGGCTCTTCGCCGTCTCGGCGAAGGCGGCCTTATCCTGCCAGGTCTTGACCGGGTACAGGATGTGCGGCTCGACGCCCGGCACCGAGGTCGGCACCGCGAAGCCGAAATACGGGTCGCGGCGGAAATCCGCCTTGGCGAGCGAGCCGTCCAGGGCCGCGGTCAGGAGACGGCGGGTGACCCGGATCGGCATGCGGCGGCCGACGCCGACGCCGCCGCCGGTCCAGCCGGTGTTGACCAGCCAGCAATCGACGTGGTGACGGGCGATCAGGTCGCGCAGCAGGTTGCCGTAGACGGAGGGGTGACGCGGCATGAACGGCGCGCCGAAGCAGGTCGAGAAGGTCGCCTCCGGGCCCTTCAGCCCCTTCTCGGTGCCGGCCACCTTGGCGGTGTAGCCCGAGAGGAAGTGGTACATCGCCTCGGCGCCGGTCAGCTTGGCGATCGGGGGCAGCACCCCGAAGGCGTCGCAGGTCAGCATGACGATGTTCTTCGGGTGCCCGGCCTGGCCGGTGGCGCTCGAATTGCTGATGAAGGGCAGCGGGTAGGCGCAGCGGGTGTTCTCGGTGCGCGAGGCGTCGTCGAAGTCCGGCAGGCGGGTGACCGGATCGATGACGACGTTCTCCATCACGGTGCCGAAGCGCTCGGTGGTGGAGTAGATCTCGGGCTCGGCCTCCTTCGACAGGCGGATGGTCTTGGCGTAGCAGCCGCCCTCGAAGTTGAAGATGCCCTTCGGGCTCCAGCCGTGCTCGTCGTCGCCCAGCAGCACGCGATTCGGATCGGAGGACAGGGTGGTCTTGCCGGTGCCCGACAGGCCGAAGAACAGGGCCGAGTCGCCCTCATGGCCGACGTTGGCCGAGCAGTGCATCGGCATGACGCCGGCCTTGGGCAGCACGTAGTTCAGGTAGGTGAAGACCGACTTCTTCATCTCGCCGGCATAGGACGTGCCGCCGATCAGCACGATCTTGCGCGAGAAGTCGACCGCGATGACGGTCTCGGTGCGGCAGCCGTGCCGGGCCGGGTCGGCGCGGAAGCTCGGCAGGTCGATGATGGTCAGCTCCGGCGCGAAGTCGGCGAGGGTCTCGCGCTCCGGGCGGATCAGCAGGTTGCGGATGAACAGCGAGTGCCAGGCATACTCGGTGAAGACCCGGGTGCGGACCCGGTGACCGACCTCGGCACCGCCGACGAGATCCTGGGCGAACAGCTCACGCCCCTCGGCATGGGCCATGAAGTCCTCGAAGAGGGTGTCGAACTGGGGCCGGGTGATGGCGCCGTTGTTCTCCCACCACACCTCGTTCTCGGTGTCGGCGTCGCGGACGACGAACTTGTCCTTGGGCGAGCGGCCGGTATGGATGCCGGTCTCAGCGACCAGGGCGCCGCCGGCGGCGAGCTGGGCCTCGCCGCGCTGCAGCGCGTGCTCGTAGAGGCTCGGCGCCTCCAGGTTCCAGTTGACGCGCTTGAGGTTGCGCAGGCCGATCTTGTCGGCGCCGAACGCCTCGTTGAATACGCCGATGTCGTTCACGCCTGTTCCTCCTGGCGCCGACCGTTGGGACCCCGGCCGGCAGCCGGTCCGGATCGGGCCGATTGACTTAACCCATGCGGCGGGTGCGGTGACCATGCCCGTCGTAGCAGGTCGCGCGCCGTCGCGCCGAGGCCGATCAAGGCGTCCCGGTGGGCTGCTTTAGTAGGTGGCGAAACTTCACGGTTCAATCGGATTCGCTCGAACGGGCCGTGACAAGCTCGACTTTGTGTCATGAGCTGGGGATGGCGCGGGCCTGTGCCGCCAACGCCACCAGGGTCGGGCGCAGGGCGGCCGGATCGGCCAGGGGGGTCGGGAAGACGACCCGGGCGGTGCGCTCGCCGGCCATCAGGTCGAGGCCGTCCGGGTCGAGCCCGGTCAGCCGCCACGGTCCCGGCTCCTCGCCGGCGAGCCGCGTGGCGTAGAGCGCGACGGCGTCGGCATGGTCCTCGTTCATGTGGGCGACGGCGCCGGGCTCGGAGTCGGCCAGCGCGTCGAGGCCGGCGAGGTCGGCGAGGAGTTCCGGCCCCGTCAGCGTCGCGGCCTTCGCGAACCCGCCGTTGAGGTGGCCGGCCCGGACCTCGACCCGGAAGAAGGCGAAGTCCGGAAAGTCGGCGTAGAGCGCGGCCTTGGGGTGGCGGGCGAGGAAGCGCGCCCGCACCCGGGGCTCGGCGCTGCGCGTGGCCGTGCCCGTCACGGTCAGGCGCGGATGGGCCAGGGGATCGCCCTTGCCGCCCGCGCCGAGGAGGATCGAGCAGCGCGGGTCGGCCTCCAGGTTGAGGGTGTGGGCGGAGAGGCGCGACAGCAGCAGGAGCGGCGTCCCGTCGAGATCGGTCGCCACGGTGACCAGGGAGGCGAACGGCGCGCCCCCGTCGCGTTCCAGGGTCGCCAGCGCCCCCGCGCGGATCCGGCGCAGCAGCGACTTGGCGAGGCCGATCGCGTCGAACGGCGCCTCGGCCGCCGGCAGCGGCGCGGCCTGCTTCCTCTCTGCCTCGGCCATGCGGTCTCCCCCCTCGTCGCGCGTCTCTCGCGCCTTACCTTGGCGTCGGCGCGAGGGCCCGTCCAGGCCGCGCGACGCCGCGGGCCCGGGACGCTCGTCGCGAGCCCGGTCGTGGCAACCTGTGGCGGCCTCGCCACGGGTGCTCGCTTTTTCGGCGAGATGGCCTTAAGGGAGTCGAAATCGTGGCGTCGCGGCCACTGTCCAGCCTTTTTGGGCAGAGCCGCCATGCCCGAGATCTGCCGGGTCCGGAACCGGTTCCAGTCGGGTGACGTTCAGCAGGGCCGGTATGTCCTGCGGGCGACGCCCGCGCCCCCAGGGAATGCCCATGCCGACCATCGCCCTCGTCGATGACGACCGCAACATCCTGACCTCCGTGTCGATCGCCCTGGAGACCGAGGGGTACAGGATCCAGACCTACACCGACGGCGCTTCCGCCCTCGACGGCCTGAAGCATTCGCCGCCCGACCTCGCGATCTTCGACATCAAGATGCCGCGCATGGACGGGATGGAGCTGCTGCGCCGCCTACGCCAGAAATCCGACATCCCGGTCATCTTCCTGACCTCGAAGGACGAGGAGATCGACGAGCTGTTCGGCCTCAAGATGGGCGCCGACGACTTCATCCGGAAGCCGTTCTCGCAGCGTCTCCTGGTCGAGCGCGTCAAGGCGGTGCTGCGCCGCTTCGCCGCCAAGGAGGCGGGGCCCGGCGCCTCGGCCCGGGAGGCGGAGGCCGCCGCCGCCCGCTCGCTGGAGCGCGGCCAGCTGATGATGGACCCGGAGCGCCACACCTGCACCTGGAAGGGCGAGCCGGTGACGCTGACCGTGACCGAGTTCCTGATCCTGCAGGCGCTCGCCCAGCGCCCCGGCGTCGTGAAGAGCCGCAACGCCCTGATGGACGCGGCCTACGACGACCAGGTCTACGTCGACGACCGCACCATCGACAGCCACATCAAGCGCCTGCGCAAGAAGTTCAAGGTGACCGACAACAGCTTCGACATGATCGAGACGCTGTACGGCGTCGGCTACCGTTTCAAGGAAATGTAGGCGCTTGTTCTCGAGAGATTTGACCGCGTGAGCGATGGATCCGGCCTCGGCGCCGTTCGCCGCCTGCTGGGCGGCAAGGTCCGCTCCCTGGGCGTCACCCCGGTGAGGCCGTCGAGCGAGATCGATCCGGACGCCGAGGCGGCGCGCGAGCCGTTCGGGCTGCGCAGCATCCGGCGCTGGATCGCGGAGCGCTTCGCCTCGAGCCTGACCCGGCGGATCGTGGTCCTGAACCTCGCCGGGCTGATCGCGCTGCTGATCGGCTTCCTCTACCTCAACCAGTTCCGCCAGGGCCTGATCGAGGCGCGGGTCCAGAGCCTGCTGACGCAGGGCGACATCATCGCGGGCGCGATCGCGGCCTCCGCGACCGTCGATACCGACGCGATCACCATCGATCCCGACCGCCTGCTCCAGCTCCAGGCCGGCGAGGGTGGGGCCTTCGGCGACGAGGCGCCCTCGGGCCTCGAATTCTCCCTCAACCCGGAGCGGGTGGCCCCGCTCCTGCGCCGCCTGATCACCCCGACCGGCACCCGCGCCCGGGTTTACGACCGCGACGGCACGATGCTGATCGATTCGCGCGGCCTCTACATCCGCGGCGACCTCAGCCGCGACCCGCCCGCCGCGCACAAGGAGCGCCCGAGCCTGATCGAGCAGGCCTGGAACGCGGTGCGCACGCATGTCCCGGGCCTCGGCCGCCCCTCCTCCGCCGACGAGCCGGGTCCCGCGGACGGGCGCACCCTGCCGGAGGTGCAGCGGGCGCTGGCCGGGGCCCGCGGCACCCTGGTGCGCCGCAACGGCCCGGGCGAGACCATCGTGTCGGTGGCGGTGCCGATCCAGCGCGGCCGCACCGTCCGGGGCGCCCTGCTGCTCTCGACCCAGGAAGGCGACATCGACAAGATCATCGCGGCCGAGCGGTTCTCGCTCCTGCAGGTCTTCATCATCGCGGCCCTCGTGATGGTGGTGCTGTCGATGCTGGTCGCCGGCCAGATCGTCGGCCCGGTCGGGCGTCTGGCGGAGGCCGCCGAGCGGGTCCGCACCGGCATCAAGTCGCGCCAGGAGATCCCCGACTTCACCCGCCGCACCGACGAGATCGGCCACCTCTCGGGGGCGCTGCGCGACATGACCCAGGCGCTCTACCGCCGCCTCGACGCGATCGAGAACTTCGCCGCGGACGTCTCGCACGAGCTGAAGAATCCCCTCACCTCGCTCCGCAGCGCCGTCGAGACCCTGCCGCTGGCCAGGACCGACGAATCGCGCGGCCGGCTGATGCAGGTCATCCAGCACGACGTGAAGCGCCTCGACCGGCTGATCAGCGACATCGCCGACGCCTCGCGCCTCGATGCCGAGCTCGCCCGGGCCGAGGCCGGGCGGGTGGATCTGAGGAAGCTCATCACCACGGTGGTGTCGGTCGCCAACGAGCGCCGGCGCCGGGGCGACGCCTCCATCGACCTGACGGTGGAGCCCGCTCCCGCCGGCAGCGAGGATCCGTTCGCGATCCTCGGCCACGACAGCCGGCTCGGCCAGGTGGTCAACAACCTCCTCGACAATGCCCGCTCGTTCTCGCCCAAGGGCGCGACCGTCCGGGTGATGCTGCGGCGCCGGCGCAACGCCGTCGAGCTCACCGTGGAGGATGACGGCCCCGGCATCCCGCCCCATGCGCTGGAGCGGATCTTCGAGCGCTTCTACACCGACCGGCCGGAACAGGGCTTCGGGCAGAATTCGGGTCTCGGCCTGTCGATCTCGCGCCAGATCGTCCAGGCTCATCGCGGCACGATCCGGGCCGAGAACCGCCTCGGGGCCCCGGACGAGGACGGCGATCCGGCCCTGCTCGGCGCCCGCTTCATCGTCCGGATCCCGGCCCAGAGCCGCTGACCGACGTGGCCGCGGTTCATGCCAGCTGCGTTGTGGTGGGCGAGGACGGGATCCTGATCCGCGGCGCGTCGGGCAGCGGCAAATCGACCCTGGTGCGTGATCTTCTCGGGCTCGGCGCTATCTCGGGCCTCTTCGCGGCCCTCGTCGCCGACGACCGGGTGGCTCTGACGCAGCGGCACGGGCGCCTCGTCGCCGCCCCGCACCCGGCCCTCCCGGGCCTGCTCGAGCTGCGCGGCCTCGGGCTGCAAGCCGTTGAACCGGCGGTGCCTTCGGCGGTTCTGCGCCTCGTCGTCGACCTCGCCGAGGGGGCACCGCGGATGCCCGAGACGGCGCAGGAGACGGTCCTTCTCCACGGGGTGGCGCTGCCCAGGACGATCCTGTCGCCGGGCCCCGGCCGGGCCGGAACGGTGTTGTGGCGTTGGCGCCGCCTCCGTGTCATGATGATGACCGATTGATGCGGATTTCGCCGCATTGCTCTTGCGCTCGCCTTTGCGCTGCACAAAATGGCGGCTCGGCTCCAACGGGGCGTCGGAACTCGTGTCGATGATTGGAATGGTGCTCGTCACCCACGGCCTGCTCGCGACGGAATTCAAGGCCGCGCTGGAGCACGTCGTCGGGCCGCAGGAGCAGCTCGAGACGATCACCATCGGCCCCGAAGACGACATGGAGGTCCGGCGCAAGGACATCATGTCGGCGGTGTGCCGGGTGAATTCCGGCGACGGCGTCGTCGTGCTGACCGACATGTTCGGCGGCACGCCCTCGAATCTCGCGCTCTCCTGCATGAACGGTGGCTCGGTCGAGGTGGTCGCCGGCATCAACCTGCCGATGCTGATCAAGCTCGCCAGCGTGCGCGACGAGGAATCCCTCGGCGAGGCGGTGCTCCACGCCCAGGAGGCGGGGCGCAAGTACATCAACGTCGCCTCGCGGGTCCTGGCCGGAAAATAGCCCGGCGGGCGCGGCGCGGCCTCTCGCCTTCGGCGTCGCGCGCTCTAGCTTCCCTCCCCGGCCCGGCAACCGGATCGGGCCGATCCCCAAGTTGCGCGCGGGCTCGCAGGACGCGCGCGAGGGCCGGACGACCGCCGCAGCCGGTCCGAACCGGCTCCGAGCAGGTGCCCCGACCGATGACGTCTTTCACCGACACCGACGACGAGGATGGCGATCTCCCGCCGGTGCCCGAGGGCGCCAGCGCCCGCGACCTGCCGATCATCAACCGCCGCGGTCTCCACGCCCGCGCCTCCGCCAAGTTCGTCCAGACGGTGGAGAAGTTCGGCTCCGAGGTCACGGTGAGCCGGGGCGGCGAGACGGTCGGCGGCCGCTCGATCATGGGCCTTCTCACCCTCGGGGCCGCCCAGGGCACCAGCATCCGGGTCACGGCCCTCGGCCCCGACCAGGATTCGTGCATGGAGGCGATCAGCGCCCTCCTTGCCAATCGCTTCGGCGAGGACGAGTAGCGCCGCCCCTCACGCCCGTCGCCACAGGCGCTGCAGGACCGTCCGCTCCCGGGCCGGCCGGGCGGCGCCGGCCGGCCCGACCGTGACCAGGGCCTCGACCCGGGCGGGCTCCGGCGCGACCGCGGGGGCTTGGGCGAGGCCGAGGCCGGCCTGGCGCCAGATCGTGTCGTGCCGCCCGGTGGCGAGATGCACCGCCGCGGCCACCACCTCCCCGTCTCGCCGCACCAGATCGACGCAGGCCTGCCGCCGGTGGGCGAAGCGCCGCGTCACCACGCGGAAGGCCGTCGCCGCAGCGGGATCGGCGAGCAGGCTTCCGGGTCCGCGCCGCGCGTCGAGCACCAGGAAATGCTCGACGGCGTCGCGCAGGCGCGCCGGTTCGCGCACCCGCTCGAGGGAGGTGCGGCCCGACGGCAGGGTCAGGGGCGCCGGCGCGGAGGCCGGCAAGGCGGCCTGCTCGGTGACCGCGAGGCGACGACCCGTGCTGCCGGCGGCCTCGCCGAGGGCGACGGCGAGGCCGGAATCCGGCCGCAGGTCGGGCCAGTGCAGGTCGACGAGACGCAAGGACGATTGGCGCAGGTGGTCGAGGGCGGCGCGCAGCACCGCGCCGGCCTGGTCGGCATCGATCGCCGCCTCGGCCGTGCCGGCGAGCGGCAGGCGCCAGAGCTGCGCGCGCCCGGCGAGGCCCTGGCGCGCCGGCAGGCGCAGCGGCAGCAGCCCGCGCAGGATCGGCGTGCGCAGGCCGTCCTGCCAGACCAGCAGCAGCGCCAGGGTCTGACCGTCGGCGAGGTGCTGCGCCATCGTCAGCGTGAAGTCGGGATCGGCGTAGACGCTCGGCTCGAGCGCCCGGCCCATCAGGCTGCGCCAGGCCTCGACCTCGGTCTCGCGCAGCGACGAGGGATGGCGCAGCTCCGCCCGCAGCCTCACCGCGCCGGGCTTGCCGCCCTCGATCAGCGTGAAGGGAGTGCTCATCGCCGCCTCGTTCCGGGTCATCCGTCCCGGAACGGGACGGAGGTGCGGCCCTGGCGGCCGCTCCGGGAGGGGCGTTTCAAGAGCCGTGCCTCCCGGCCTCAGCCTCCCGGGATCGCCAGCGGGTTGTCGCTCAGCGCCGCGGCGTCCGGCCCGTCGAGGACCGGTCGGCCCAGGAACGCATCCCACAGCCGGCGCACGAAGGCGGGATCGAGGTCGCGCACGATCAGGACCAGCCGCGAGCGGGTGTCGCCGTCGGGCCAGGCCGGCAGGATCGCGGGCGTGTGCACGACGTGCTGCACCCCGTGCACCACGACCGGCCGGCCGGGATCGTCGGCGAGCGCCACCAGCCCCTTCAGGCGCAGGAGCTTGGGGCCGTGGGCCGAGCGCAGCAGGTCGAGGAACATCTCGAAGGCGGAGCGCGGCACCGGCGCGTCGCTCACCAGGTGGAAGGCGCGGATCGCCGCGTCGTGGCGGTTGACGTCGTGGTGGTGGTGATGGCCGTGGTGGTGATCGTGACCGTGATGATGGTCGCCGTGATCCGCCTCCGCACCCAGCCAGGCCCGCACGTCCGCGACCTTGCCGTCGAGGTCGAACAGGCCGGCCAGCAGGGCGTCGGCGGGGGCGTCCGGTGCCAGGATCGGTGCGCCGGGGTTGATCTGGCCGAGGCGGGCGCGCAGGGCCGCGCCCCCGTCCCCGGCGAGGTCGGCCTTGGTCAGGACCAGCCGGTCGGCCACCGCGACCTGGCGCAGGGCCTCCGGATGCGCGTCGAGGGTGCCGGCGCCGTTGACCGCGTCGACCACCGTGACCACGCCCTGGAGCGCGTACCGCATCGCCACGTAGGGGTGGTAGAGCAGCGCGTGCAGGATCGGCGCCGGATCGGCGAGGCCGGTGGTCTCGATCACCACCCGGCGGAACGGCTCGATCCGCCCGTTGTCGCGCTTGCGCAGCAGGTCTTCCAGCGTCGCGATCAGGTCGCCGCGCACGGTGCAGCACAGGCAGCCGGCCCCGAGCAGGATCATCCCCTCGTCCACCGTCTCGATCAGCAGGTGATCGAGCCCGATCTCGCCGAACTCGTTGACGATGACCACGGTGTCGGCGAGCTCCGGCGCCCGCAGGAGCCGGTTGAGCAGCGTGGTCTTGCCGGCCCCGAGAAAGCCGGTGAGGACGGTGAGCGGGATCGGCGCGGGGCGGCCGGGGGCGTCGGTCATGTGCGGTCTCGTCGAGCAGTCACCGCGAACTGCGCATCCCGTCGCCGAACGTCAATCCCGCGCGGTGAGCGGAACCCGCCCCAGCACGCCCCCGTCGAGCACGAGGTCGTCGGTCGCCCACAGCAGGCAGAGCGCATCGACCGCGAGGCGCAGGATCGGCCGGTCCCACCAGCGCGCGATCAGGTCGGCGAGGGCCGCGGCCTCCCGCGGGTCGAGGTCGTCGACGAGATTGTGCAGGCCGACGAGGTAGAGCCCGGTTTCCGGCCGGCCCATGATCCGCTGGATCGCGCCCAGCACGTCGGCGCCGTCGCGGCATTCGGGGTAGACCCGCAGGTAGAGCCGGCCGAGATTGACGGTGCCGGAGAACAGCCCGCGCAATTCGACCGTGACCGGGCCGAGGGCGGCGAGCGCCCTCCGCTGCTCCGGCGAGACGGTCGGCACCGCCCTGGGCCCGACCGCCAGGGAGCCGCACAGGGTGGCGTGCAGGCGGTCCGTGCGCCGTGCCGCGACGTCCCAGGCGATCTTCGCCGCGAAGGGAGCCGCGCGCAGGTCCCGCTCCAGCGCGGCATGGGCCGGGGCGGCGAGGCGCGCATGCGGCACCGGCAGGACCAGCGACACGATGCGGGGATGGCGCCCGTTCTCGTAGGATCGGCCCGCGCGGGACCGGATCACGCCCGGATGGCCGGGCGCCACCAGGGGTAGGTGCGCGAGGCGGTAGGCTTCGTCGAGGGCGAGGCCTTCGCCGGGCGCGAAGCGGGTCCGGCTGCGGCGATAGGCCAGGACCTCGTCCGGGCAGAGGGACGGCGCCGCGCCGGCGCCCACCGGCTCAGTCGTCCTTCTTGTGCGCCGACGACTTGGCGGCGGTCTTCTGCGTCTTGGCGGCGCTCTTGGCCGCGCTCTTGGCTACATCCTTGGCGCCGTCCTTGGCGCCGTCCTTGGCCTCGGCCTTCTGGGCGGGCTTTCCCGCCGGCTTGGCGGCCGGCTTCACGGCTGGCCTGGCCGCCGCCTTGTGGCCCTTCTGGTCCTTCGGCTCGGCGATCACCGCGGTGGCGGGGCCGGTCGAGGCGAAGGCGGAGGCCGCGGCGGGCGCGGAGGCCTTCTGGCGGGCGAGAAGCTTGGGCTGGGGCACGGTCGCGCCGGTGGCCGCGATGCTGCGGCTCGGGGCCGGCCTGTGCGGTGCGGGCTTGGCCAGCTTCACCCGGGGCGCCGCCTTGGCGGCCTTGGCGGGCGCGGCCTCGTCGGTCGCCGCGATGGCGCTCTCGGCCGGGTCGCGGCCGGTCCAGACCAGCACCGGCTGCAGCGGCGCCCGCGGCGGCAGGGCGCGGTTGCGCAGGGCGGCGCTGTTCATGGTGGCGAAGGCGAGCGCCGAGGAGGGCGGCGCGCCCGCCGCCATCAGCTGGGCGTTGGCGTTGTCGGCGTTGCCGCCGGCCGCCGCGCCCGCGGTCACCGCGGAGGAATCGGCGTCGGTCGGCATCGGCCGGCGCTTGTCGCAGATATAGGGCCGCATGTCGGGCGGCGCGGCGATGCTCGAGGTCGGCAGGTCGGCGAGGGTTTGGCCGCCGAAGCTGAAGCCCGACTGGCCGTAGCCGTAATCGAACAGGTCGGCGGCCTTCAGGTCGCGCTCGCGGGCGCTCGGCTGGCCCATCACCACGGTGATGATGCGCCGGCCGTTGCGGTTGGCGGTCGCCACCACGTTGAAGCCGCCGGCACAGATGAAGCCGGTCTTCATCCCGTCGACGCCGGCATAGCGGCCGAGCAGGCCGTTGTGGTTCGGCATCACGGCGCGGCCGAACTGGATCGCCGAGATCGAGAACAGCTCGCGGTTCTCGGGGAAGTCGCGCAGGAGCGCCCGGGCGAGGACCGCCATGTCGCGGGCCGAGGTCCATTGCCGCGCGTCGGGCAGGCCGTTGGGGTTGTACCAGTGGCTGTCGCGCATGCCGAGGCGCTGCGCGGTGTCGTTCATCTGCGCGGCGAAGCCGTCGATCGAGCCGCCGAGATTCTCGCCGATCGCCCAGGCGACGTCGTTGGCCGACTTCACCATGATGATCTTGAGGGCGTTGTCGAGGGTGAGCTGGGTGCCGGGCTTGAAGCCCATCTTCGAGGGCGGCTCGGCGGCGGCCGCCTCCGAGATGGTGAGCAGCTGGTCCATCGAGGCGCGGCCCTGGCGCACCATGTCGAGGGCGACGTAGGTCGTCATCAGCTTGGTGATCGAGGCCGGGTACCACGGGTCGGTGGCGCCCTGGCTGTAGATCACCTTGCCGGAATCGACGTCGACGACCAGCATCGGCGCGGTGACGGCCCCCGCCGTTCCGGCGGCCAGCAAGGCGCCGAGGCCGAAGAGGCGTCCGGCGAGGCGCGGCAGCAGCGCACGTGTCAGCATTCCGATGAGTTCCCGTCGTGCCGGTGCCGCTCCGCGGCGCATCCCGCGACCGTCCGGCACCCGGTTGAGGCCGTCCGGTCGCGCCGCCCCGGGCACCGCACGGCGGACCGACCGTGATTGTAGGGCAGCGGCGAAGCTTTTGACAGCGCCGCGCGACGCCCCCATGAACGCGCGATCCGTGGCGGGAGCGTGGCGGCGCTGCCATCCCCGGCCCGTCCACAGGCGCGGACCGGACCCGCGCCCGGTGCGCTTGCCGACGCGATCCCCATCTGACACGGCAGGACGACCGTCCCTGTCATCTGGAGCAACGCGCGCGACGCCGACCGGCGGCGCCCGACGACCGACATCATGAGCTACGCCGTCAAGGAGATCTTCCACACCCTCCAGGGCGAGGGCGCCCAGGCCGGGCGCGCCTCGGTGTTCTGCCGCTTCGCCGGCTGCAACCTGTGGAGCGGGCGCGAGGCCGACCGGGCGGACGCGGTCTGCCGGTTCTGCGACACCGACTTCGTCGGCACCGACGGGATCGGCGGCGGGCGCTTTCCCGACGCCGAGGCCCTGGCGGCGGCGATCGCGGCCTGCTGGGGCGAGGCACGGGGCCCGCGCTACGTGGTGTTCACCGGCGGCGAGCCGCTGCTGCAGCTCGACGAGGCGCTGCTCGCGGCCGTGCATGCCCGGGGCTTCGAGGCGGCGGTCGAGACCAACGGCACGCAGGTGCCGCCCGAGGGGATCGACTGGGTCTGCGTCAGCCCGAAGGCCGGCGCCCCCTTGCGCCTCACCCGCGGCCACGAGCTGAAGCTCGTCTACCCGCAGGCCGGCCTCGACCCGGACGCGCTGGCCGAGCTCGATTTCCGCCATCTCTGGCTCCAGCCGATGGACGGACCCGACAGGATCGCCAATACCGAGGCGGCGGTGGCCCACTGCCTGCGCGACGGACGCTGGCGCCTGAGCCTCCAGACCCACAAGCTGATCGGCATCCCGTGAGCCGGCCGCGGGTTCGCCCGCCCGGACATCGGTGCTAAGGCGCTGTCCACATTCATTCCCAGACGCGACCACAGATGAAGATCACCCAGGCCTTCACGTTCGAGGCGGCCCACCGGCTGCCGAACGTGCCCCCGACCCATCGCTGCCACCGCATGCACGGCCATTCCTACCGGGTCGAGCTGACCCTCGACGGGCCGGTCGACCCGGCGACCGGCTGGGTGGTCGATTTCTTCGACGTCGAGGCGGCCTTCGCGCCGGTGCTCGCGCGGCTCGACCATTACTGCCTCAACGAGGTGCCGGGCCTCGAGAACCCGACCGCCGAGCACATCGCGGCCTGGATCTGGAACGAGACGAAGCCCGCCCTGCCGCTGCTCGCCTCGGTCAAGGTGTTCGAGACGCCGATGTCGTGGGCGGAGTATGCCGGCGCGTGAGCCTGTCGGCGCATGACACTTGAGGAGGCGGATCACCGGCGCCGCCTCGCCGCGATCGTCCGGGCCGACCCCGGCCTGATGACGCTCCTGGCGGCGGCCCGCTCCCTCGCCCTGCCGCAATGGCGCCTCGTCGCCGGCTGCCTCTACCAGACGGTCTGGAACGCCCTGACCGGCCGGCCCCGCGGGCACGGCATCCGCGACTACGACTTGATCTACTTCGACCCCGACACGTCCTGGGAGGCCGAGGACGCGATCCTGCGGCGCGCCGCACCCGTGCTGACGCCCTGTCCCGGCCCGGTCGAGATCCGCAACCAGGCCCGGGTCCATCTCTGGTTCGAGGCCCGCTTCGGCACCCCCTACCCGCCCCTGCCCGATGCCGACGCGGCGCTCGCGCGCTACGCCGCGATCGTCCACGCCGTCGGGGTGCGGCTGGAGCCCGACGACACCCTGTCGATCGCCGCGCCCTTCGGCCTCGACGACCTGTTCGGGCTGGTGCTGCGTCCCAACCCGGCGCTCGCCAACGCCCGGACCTACACCGCGAAGGCGGAGCGGATGCGGGCGCTGTGGCCCGAGCTGACGGTGCTGGCGTGGGATGGGGCGGGCGATCCCGCCGTCAAGTGCGCGAAGGACACGCCCGCGCTGTCCACCGGCCTGTCCCCCGGGCCCTCCCCGTTCTCGACAAGCCGTTGAGCCTGCACGGGTCTTTCCGAAGGCTGCGGCAGTGCTTCAACGAAACGGTCACGATTCCAGGACCTTGCCGCCGGACAGGCTGTGGATCGGGCGTGGGCGGACGTCTTGCGTAAGGATCGCTTTACCTTAGGCCCAATCGTTCCTGTTGCGAAGCATCCCCCGCACGGCCTAGTTTTCCACGTATGCCCGCCCTTCGCGCGGGTCTCGTCCCGCTCTCGCTCGACCGGATTCGCCCTGCGGCGCGATGCGCCGTGGACGGGTCCACGAGGCGACCGCCAACCCTCGGACCCGCCTCGCGGTTTTCGAGGGCCGGCGGGCCTTAAGAGAAACGAGACCAGTTGTTGATAGACCGGGGTGAACCACGGGAAAAAGGCCGAAGTCGGTTGACTTCCCCAGGCCTTCGACCCGGCCGCCGACCTCCGTCCGAGGCGAAGGCGGCAAGCGTATCTTGCGTACGGACCGGGAGCGGGCAGCCGCCACCGGGCCGAGAAGGGACCAGTCATGCGTGTGGACGGCAGCTTGGCGGCAGGGGTCGGCTCCAGCCGTGGCGGCAACGGCGATGACGGCCGCGAGACCGCGGGAGCCGAGATCGCGGGAGCCTGGCAGCGGGTGAAGCGCCGCCTGCGGGCGGAACTCGGCGAGGACGTGTTCGCGAGCTGGTTCGCCCGCCTCGAACTCCAGGACGTCTCCGGCGGCGTCGCCCGCCTCACCGTTCCGACCCGGTTCCTCAAGAGCTGGATCGAGTCGCACTATCTCGACCGGGTGCTCGCCACCTTCCGCAGCGAGGCCGACGGCATCGAGAGCCTCGAGGTCGGGGTGCGCGGCGCGATGGCGCCGGCCCGGCCCGGCGCTCCGGCGCTGGCCAAGCCCGCCGCGAGCCCGCGGCCGGCCGCGTCTCCCGGCCCGGCGGCCGAGCTTCCCGAGCCCGAGCGCGCCGCCCGCGGCCAGGCCCCCGAGGGCGACCTCGGCGGCGCGCCCCTCGATGCGCGCCTGACCTTCGAGAGCTTCGTGGTCGGCCGCTCGAACGCGCTGGCGCACGCCGCCGCCGAGCGGGTCGCCCGGCACGACGGCGGCCCCGCGCTCTACAACCCGCTCTATTTCCATGCCGGCGTGGGCCTCGGCAAGACCCACCTCCTCCACGGCATCGGCCACTCCGTGAAGAATGCCGGAAAGCGGGTGATCTACCTCACTGCCGACCGCTTCATGTACGGCTTCGTCAACGCCCTGAAGACCCAGAGCGCGCTGGCCTTCAAGGAGAAGCTGCGGGCGATCGACGTCCTGATCCTCGACGACGTGCAGTTCATCCAGGGCCGCTCGATCCAGGCCGAGTTCGGCCACACCCTGAACGCCCTCATCGACGCCGGGCGCCAGGTGGTGGTGGCCGCCGACCGGCCGCCGACGGAGCTCGAAGCCCTCGACGAGCGCGTCCGCTCGCGCCTCGCCGGCGGCCTGGTGGTCGAGATCGGCACGCTCGACGAGGCCCTGCGCGCCTCGATCCTGCAGACGCGCCTGGAGGCGGTGCGGGCCTCGCACCCGGCCTTCGAGGTCGGACCGGCGGTCGCCGAGTACGTGGCCAAGGCGATCACCGCCAACGGCCGCGACCTCGAAGGCGCAGTCAACCGGCTCCTCGCCCACGCGACGCTCACCGGCGCGCCCGTCACCCTCGACACCGCCGAGACGGCGATCCGCGACCTCGTGAAGAACCGCGAGCCGAAGCGGGTCAAGATCGAGGACATCCAGAAGCTGGTCGCGAGCCGCTACAACGTCTCGCGCTCCGACATCCTCTCCGAGCGCCGCACCGCCGCGGTGGTCAAGCCGCGCCAGATCGCCATGTACCTCTCGAAGGTCCTCACGCTGCGCTCCCTGCCGGAGATCGGCCGGCGCTTCGGCGGGCGCGACCACACCACGGTCCTGCACGCGGTGCGCAAGATCGAGAAGGCGATCGGCGAAGACACGGCGCTCTGCGACGAGGTCGAGCTCCTGAAGCGCATGCTCCAGGATTGAGACGCCTGACCCGCCGCCGCCGGGGAGGCTCGTGGACGAGCCTCCCCAGCCGGCTTGCGTTCGGGCAGCGCCTTCGCCAAAGTTCCGCTCCCGTGCGTGCACGGGGCAACGATTGCGGTTGCCGGCCTTGAACGGTCGGTCGTTCGAGACACGGATCACCCTGATGAAAGTCACCGTCGAGCGCGCGGCCCTTCTTCGGTCGCTCGGCCACGTGCACCGCGTCGTGGAGCGGCGCAACACGATCCCGATCCTGTCGAACGTGCTGCTGCGCTCCGGGCCGGACGGCCTCCAGCTGAAGGCCACCGACCTCGACATCGAGGTGACCGAGACGATTCCCGCCGACGTCGTCGACGGCGGCGCCATCACGGTGCCGGCCCACGTCATCTACGACATCGTCCGGAAATTGCCCGACGGCGCCCAGGTCTCGCTCGAGACCAGCGGCGAGACCGGCCAGATGCTGATCCGCTCGGGCCGCTCGCGCTTCACCCTCGGGGCCCTCCCGGAAGCGGACTTCCCCGATCTCGCCGCCGGCGAGCTGCCGCACCGCTTCGAGCTGCCGGCCGCCGACCTCAAGCGCCTGATCGACAAGACCCAGTTCGCGATCTCGACCGAGGAGACGCGCTACTACCTCAACGGCATCTTCTTCCACACCATCGACGCGGAGGGCTCGCTCAAGCTGCGGGCGGTCGCCACCGACGGCCACCGCCTCGCCCGCGTCCAGATGGAGGCGCCGGAGGGCAGTGGCGGCATGCCGGGCATCATCGTGCCGCGCAAGGCCGTGGCCGAGATCCAGAAGCTCGTCGAGGACGGCGGCGAGACCGTCGGGGTCGAGATCTCGTCCGCCAAGGTGCGGTTCAGCTTCTCGTCCGGCGTCACCCTGATCTCGAAGCTGATCGACGGGACCTTCCCGGACTATGCCCGCGTTATCCCGACCGGCAACGACAAGCGCCTGACGGTCGAGCGCGACCAGTTCGCCAAGGCGGTCGACCGCGTCTCGACCATCTCGTCCGAGCGCGGCCGCGCGGTGAAGCTCGCGATGACCGACGGGCGCCTGTCGCTCTCGGTCAACAACCCGGATTCGGGCTCGGCGACCGAGGAGCTGGACGTCGATTACGAATCCGGCCCGCTCGATATCGGCTTCAACGCCCGCTACCTCCTCGACATCACGGCGCAGCTCGACGGCGACACCGCGCTCTTCCGCCTCGCCGATCCGGGCTCGCCGACGGTGATCCAGGACCGCGAGGGGGCGCCCGCGCTCTACGTGCTGATGCCGATGCGGGTGTGAGTGAGGGCGGGATTGCGCGCGGCGAGAGTCGCGCGCAATCCATTTTATATTAGGAAAAATTTTAGTTGCAAATTCTGGTTAAATAGATTCTGGCAAGTATTGAGGCCTAAGGTTTGATCCTCATAGCCGTGCCGCTACAGGACTGCATCGAATCGGGATCGTAGTAGGTGCGCCCCTGCTATGTGTGGGTATGGCGTCGGGCCTATGGGAGTTGCGCCCAATTCCGAAGTGCGAAAATATCTTTGATAATGTTCCTCCGAATGCAGCGAGGTGCAGCAACGGCGAAGGCGAGATCTATCGATTATTTGGATTTTTAGTATCAAATATTAGCTATAACCCAAAAACAAATCTTGATAGTAAAGAAATTTCAGTCGAGAGCGATCCAAGTCGACGCACATTAGGCGATAAAAAGGTACGCCTCACGCCAGTCGATTATGACCCTTTCGCTCCCGCTCGCGACCTCACCATTTGTATAATATCTCTCATCACTTCTGTGTGTGCATATTTTCTATTCAGATCCCTTGGCTGGATTGTAGACGGATTTACGGGCGCTGGAAAATAGTTATTTTTATTACTGAATATCTTCCAATCTAATTAAATTTATTTATTTTATAATTTATTACCAAGCACGCATCGGCGATGATACCTCCAATCAAAGAAGCAGTAGTTATAATATATCGAGGGCGGCCCTAATGCATCTGTATTTAGCCGGCTTCGCCCACCTCAGCGCCCGCTACGAGACGCCGCATCGCGGTGCGTAACACCCGCGACATCGCCGGCCCTCCCGACGACCTGTGATATGGCCCGGGGATGACCGAGCCCGATCCCTTGCGCGTCACCCGTCTGATCGCCCGCGACTTCCGCAACCACGCCGATCTCGACCTCGCGGTCGGGCGCCATTTCGTCGCGCTGGTGGGGGAGAACGGGGCCGGCAAGACCAACATCCTGGAGGCCCTGTCGCTGTTCGCCCCCGGACGGGGCCTGCGCCGGGCGGACTTTTCCGGGATGGCGCGCGAGGGCGGGGCCGGCGGCTTCGCCGTCTCCCTGACCCTGGAGGGGCCGAACGGCGACCACCGCATCGGCACCGCCTGGGAGCCGCCGCGGGGCCGCGACGAGCGCGGCGGCCGGCTCTGCCGCATCGACGGGGCGACGGCCCCCTCGCCCACCGCCTTCGCCGAGCAGCTGCGGGTGGTCTGGCTCACCCCCGATCTCGACGCGCTGTTCCGCGGGCCCGCCGGCGACCGGCGCCGCTTCCTGGACCGGCTGGTGCTCGCCGTCGATGCCGGCCACGGCGCCCGGGTCAACGCCATGGAGCGGGCCCTGCGCTCGCGCAACCGCCTCCTGGAGGAGCGGCCCGACGACGGACCGTGGCTCGATGCCGTCGAGCGCGAGGTGGCGGAGCTCGCCGTCGCGGTGGCTTTGGCGCGGCGCGAGACGGTGGAGCGCCTCGACAGCCTGATCCTCTCGACCCGCGACGAGGCCTCCCCCTTTCCCTGGGCCGGGGTACGGCTCGAGGGCGACATCGACGACCTCGTGGCGGTCTGGCCGGCGGTCGATGCCGAGGACCGCTACCGCGCGACCTTGCGCCAGAACCGGTTTCGCGACCGCGCCGCCGGCCGGACGCTCGCCGGGCCGCAGGCCTCCGACCTCGTGGTGCGCCACGGCCCCAAGGACGTGCCCGCCGCCACCGCCTCGACCGGCGAGCAGAAGGCCCTGCTGATCGGCCTCGTGCTGGCCCATGCCCGCCTCGTCACCGGGATGAGCGGCCTTGCTCCCCTGGTGCTCCTCGACGAGGTCGCCGCCCATCTCGATCCCCGCCGCCGCGCCGGCCTGTTCGACGCGCTCGAAGCCCTGCCCGGCCAGGTCTGGATGACCGGGGCCGATCCGGTGCTGTTCGGGGAGCTGGGCGGGCGGGCGGACGTGGTGCAGGTGGCGGAGGGCGCGATCAGCGTCGCGGCGACGTGATCAGGGATTCGCTGAGACGATGTCGGTCCTGCTGAAGTCGTTGCCGACGAAGAGCAGATCCGCCTTGCGCGTCCGAGCGCAGGCATAAGCGAAGCAATCGCCCATGTTGAGTTGGGCCGGGTGTCCCTGGCCTTTGCCGAAGCGCGCGAAAGCCGCAAGCGCCTCCCGTGCCTCCGCATCGGTGATCGGCACGACCGTGATGGCCGCCGCGTGTAGGAAGTCCCGCACATGGGCTTCCGCCGCCTCGATCGTCAGCCTCTTCAAGCGCGCGATCGCCATCACCGCTTCGAAGACGGCGAGGCCGCTCGTCGACCGGCTGGGAACGGCATGCAGGCGCTCCCCGATCTGGGTGTAGCCCGGCTCCTGCGCCAGGATGGCGACGAGCGCCGAGGCATCGACGAACATCAGGGCTGGCCGTTCAGCTCGTCGTAGAAGGCCTTGTCGGCCTTCAGCCCGGTGGACGGAGTGGCCGCGATGGCGTCCTGGATCGGCTTGATGCGGGCCCAGAACTCGGCCAGCGACTGTTCGCGCCGTTGCAGTTCGTTGGCCAACGCCATACGAACCGCTTCGGTCTTGCTGAGTCCCGCCATCGATGCCAGCGTCTCGGCGAGGCGGTCCACGTCCTCATCGCGAATGTCGAGCATCATGGTGGCGTCCCGCGTCGGCGGAGGAAGTGCTACCGTCGATCCGAAGCACCCGCAAGCCGTCCCACTTGCCGCCCGCAACCAGCCCGCAGAACCCCGATGACAGACCGCCTCGACGAGGCCCGCGCCGCCCTTCGCAAGACCTTCGGCTACGAGGATTTCCGTCCCGGCCAGGCCGAGGTGATCGGCGCCGTGCTCGACGGGCGCGACGTCTTCGCGGTGATGCCGACGGGCTCGGGCAAGTCGATGACCTACCAGCTCCCCGCCCTGGTGGAGCAATCGTTGACGGTCGTCGTCTCGCCCCTGATCGCGCTGATGCACGACCAGGTGAAGCAGATGGAGGCGTTCGGCATCGCCGCCGGCACCCTCAACTCGACCGTGTCGGAATCGAGCTCCCGCGAGACCTGGCGCGGCATCCGCCAGGGCACTCTGCGCCTGCTGTTCGTCTCGCCCGAGCGGCTCCTGATGGACGGGCTGATCGAGGCGCTCCAGGGCGCCGGAGTGCGCCGGCTCGCGGTCGACGAGGCGCATTGCGTCTCGCAATGGGGCCACGACTTCCGGCCGGAATACCGCGACCTCGCCCGCGCCCGCGAGGCGCTCGGCGACGTGCAGACCGTGGCGCTCACCGCCACGGCGGATGCCGCGACCCGCGCCGACATCTCCGAGCGGCTGTTTCCCCGCGGCCGCAAGCCCGAGCTGTTCGTCCACTCCTTCGACCGGCCGAACATCCGCCTGACCTTCGCGCCGAAGGAGCACCCGACGCGCCAGCTCTCCCGCTTCCTGCGCCCGCGCAAGGCCGAGAGCGGCATCATCTACTGCTCGTCGCGCAAGCGCACCGAGCAGATCGCCGAGATCCTGCAGCAGGACGGCTTCAACGCGCTCGCCTACCATGCCGGCCTGGAGCAGACCGTGCGGATGCGCAACCAGGACACCTTCCTGCAGGAGGACGGCGTCGTGGTCGTGGCGACCATCGCCTTCGGCATGGGCATCAACAAGCCGGACGTGCGCTACGTCTGCCACGCCGACATGCCCTCGACGATCGAGAGCTACTACCAGGAGATCGGCCGCGCCGGCCGCGACGGGCTGCCGGCCGACACCCTCACCCTCTACGGCCTCGACGACATGGCGCTCCGCCGGCGCCAGATCGACGAGAAGGAGGTGCCGGACGACCGCCGCCGGGTCGAGCGCCGCAAGCTCGAGGCGATGATCGGGCTCTGCGAGGGCGCGACCTGCCGGCGCCAGTCGCTGCTCGGCTATTTCGGCGAGCAGAGCCAGCCGTGCGGCCGCTGCGACCTGTGCCGCGGCGGCGTCTCGCTCATCGACGGCACGGTGCCGGCCCAGAAGGTGCTCTCGGCGGTGGTGCGCACCGGCCAGCGCTTCGGGGCGGCCTATATCTGCGACCTCGTCCACGGCAAGGAGAGCGAGCAGATCCGCCGCAACGGCCATTCCCAGATCAAGACCTTCGGCGTCGGCTCCGACAAGCCGGTGGCGGCGTGGCGGGCGATCCTGCGCCAGCTCTTCGCCGCAGGCGCGGTAGCGGAGAACGGCGACGGCTACGGCGGCCTCTCGCTGACCGACAAGGGCGAGGCGATCCTGTTCGGCCGCGAGCCGGTGCAACTCCGCCCCGACCCCGAACCGAAGGCCCCGAAGGAGCGCCGCCGGGCGACCCAGGACGACGACACGCTCGGCCTCTCCGAGACCGACGAGGCGCTGTTCCAGCACCTGCGGGGCCTGCGCGCCACGCTCGCCCGCCAGGAGGGCGTAGCCGCCTACATGATCTTCCCCGACCGCACCCTGATCGAGATGGCCCGCTCGAAGCCCGTCGACCTCTGGGCCCTGCGCTCGATCCACGGCGTCGGCGAGCGCAAGCGCGATGCCTACGGGCAGCCCTTCGTGGAGGCGGTGGCGGAGTTCCTGGCGGATGCGAAGCGGGCGGGGTGAGCGGGGCTTCCCACGGAAGACCCCTCACCCCGCGTTTCCTCACACCCTGTCGATCCGACAGGGTTCGTCACATTTCCTCTGCGGGGGAGGTCGATACGCTTCGTGATCGGCGGCGTCTCTCGTCTGCAAATACATGTTTTCCGTCCATCGCGCGTGATGGGCGGAATGACCGCACGGGGTGGAAAGCAGACGGTTGAGATCGCATGACGACGAACTGCGTCAGCTGCCACTCCCGTCGAACCACACCCTTCCCCGAGCCTCGACAGGCCGCCAGACACGCGCATGTTCGCGTAGCCGGGGTTCAAAACCAGAGTAATTGAAAGCGACGCAGTTCGAGAGTTATGCTAGATTGACGTAACGATGTGCCTATCAAACGAGAACCATGCCGGAACGTACGGGCTTTTGGCGACGTGCAGTCGCCTTCGTCATCGACGGTTTGATCGTCTGCCTCGCTCTGCAGTGCGTTGCGATCATAGCTTTTCCGCTTTCGAACGCGCGCGTTCAAGCCTCATCGGGCATCGAGCGCGTGTTCTGTCGAAAGCTGACAGCGCCACCGCCCGGCATTGCAATGCCCATCGACTTCGAAGCCAACTTTGCAACGGATTGCCGCTGGAGTATTCTGGGCTTCGATACCGCCCATACGATCACGGTAGGGCGATTTACACGCGACGGTAATACGACCAAAACAGTATCTATTACTGTTCTTGCGAACGATCAGGGTGTACCAATTCGTGGTCTATCTCTCAATCTGTTACTTGGTCCGCTATTCGTTCTATTTCGGTGTTGGTCGGACGGGCAACGGGGCAGTCCAGGGCGACGCTTGTGTGGAATGCGCCTCTTGGTGGCTGTCGATGGTGAAGATATTTCGCCGCCTCGCGCAGTTCTATCTCTGCGCTACCTGGTGTTCGTCCTGCCGGGTATACCGATCTGGTTGCTGGATTTTTACGCTGGACTCTATCCGAGCTTTGCTCTCTTCGGCGGGCCATTCATCCCGATCATGATCGGCAGCATCACATTCGCTTGGATGGCTGCAATTTGGGCGTCCCTTGCTATCATCCGACGGAGAGATGCTTTTTACGATATTGCCGCAGGGACGGTAGTACGGCGAGCAGCACAACAGCGTCCGATCCGAAGCGACACTCGATAGGTTACGGTGGTGTGCGAAGCTCTCGTTTTCTGAGCGGTCCGCACCGGGTGGAAAACCTTCCCATGAAGCACCCGTCAGGATCCAGCCCGCTTGCACAGCCAGCCACCTTGGATGTCTACAAACACCTGTTTTCCGCACCTCCGGGCGTGAAACGCGAGATGAGGATACCAGGAAAAGCTACCGCTCACGGAACCGAGATGATCGGAGTAAAATCACAGGTCTCCTCCTTGACGGGAGAGAGCAAGCCATTCGCCTCATAGACGTCAAGGTAGCCTGATTGTCATCATCGGCTGCCCCGCCGCGCTCGAAAATCACTCAAGGTCGCGCTCAAGCGCTCCCGCAACGCCGCCTCCGACAAAGGCCCGGTGACGACGAGGCTCGCTACCACCTCCGGATGTTTCAGCCGCTGCTTCGGCGTGCGGGCGTGGTTCGCCACCCGCAACTGCCCCTCGGCACCGGGCAGGCCGAAATAAAAACTCTCACCCCGCATCCCCCGCCCGATCTCCGAAAAACCCTCCGCCAGGAGGAGCGCCCGGGCACGATCAATCGCCGCCGCCGGGGTCACGGCCGCCAGCCGGTCGCCTCGTCTGCCTGATCGCCGTCCTCCCGGCCGTCATCGCTCTCGCGATACGGCCCGTCGGTCGCCTCGGCGCCGCGATACCCGGTCGCCAGCACGTAGAGCTCGCTCGAATCCGCCCGGCTCGCCGCCGGCTTGACGTGGCGCACGCTCGCGAAATCGCGCTTCAGGTCGGTGAGCAGGCCGCCCTCGGTGCCGCCCTGCAGCACCTTGGCGAGGTAGGTGCCGCCCGGTGCCAGGATCTCGCGGGCGAAGGCCAAAGCCGTCTCGGCGAGCCCCATGATGCGCAGGTGATCGGTCTTCTTGTGGCCCGTCGCGTTGGCGGCCATGTCGGACATCACGACATCGGCGGGGCCCCCCAGCATCTCGGTCAGCAGCCCGGGGGCGGTCGGATCGAGGAAGTCGAGGGTGACGAAATCGACGCCCGGCATCGGCTCGATCTCGAGAAGGTCGATGCCGACCACCCGGCCCCGCGGCGCCGGGGCGCCGGGATGGCTGCCGACCTTGGCGGCGGCCACCTGCGACCAGCCGCCGGGCGCGGCGCCGAGATCGACCACCCGCTGGCCCGGCCGCAGCAGCCGAAAGCGGTCGTCGATCTCCATGAGCTTGAAGGCCGCCCGCGACCGGTAGCCCTCGCGCCGGGCGCGGGCGACGTAGGGGTCGTTAAGCTGGCGCTCGAGCCAGAGCTTGGAGGAGACCGTGCGCCCGCGCCCGGTCTTGACCCGCTGCTTCAGGTCGCCCCGGAGGCCGCCGCCGCGACGATCGCTCATATGCCGTGACCTTCGATGATCGAAAAAAACCGTTCGAGGTCAATGACGCCCCGGGCTTGCGCGCGCAAGCCCGGAACGCCGCCTCAGCCCGGCCGCACGCCGCGGCGCCAGACGCCGTCCTCGCGCATCATGTTCATCAGGAGACCCTCGCGCAGGCCGCGATCGGCGATGCGCAGGCGCTCGGACGGGAAGGCGCGGCGGATCGCCTCCAGGATGGCGCACCCCGCGAGCACCAGGTCGGCCCGGTCGCGGCCGATGCACGGATTCTGCGCCCGGTCCGACAGGCGGGTCGAGAGCAGGCCGTCGATGGCCTCGGTGACCTCGCGGTCGCGCATCCACAAGCCGTCGATCCGTCGCCGGTCGTAGCGCGGCAAGCGCAAGTGGGTGGCGGCGAGCGTCGTCACCGTGCCGGAGGTGCCGAGCAGGTGGAAGTTCGGCGCGTGGGCCGCCGCCCCGGCGATCAGCGCGAACTTGGTCAGGCGGTCGGCGACCTCCTCGACCATGCCCTCGAAGACCGGGCGGGTGACGTCGGCCCCGCCGTAGCGCTCGGCCAGGGTGACGACGCCGACGGGGAGCGAATCCCAGGCGCGGATGCGCAAGGTGGGATCGGCGCTGCGGGCGAGCGCGGCCGAGCCGTCGAGCCAGACGATCTCGGTCGAGCCGCCGCCGATATCGAAGATCACCACCGATTCGGCGTGCCGGTCGGCCAGCGCCGCGCAGCCGGTGACGGCGAGATAGGCCTCGGTGCGGCGGTCCACCACCTCGAGATCGAGGCCGACCTCGCGGTGCACGCGCTCGACGAAGGCCGGGCCGTTCACCGCGAGCCGGCAGGCGGCGGTGGCGATCGACTTCGCCCGCACCACGCCGCGGGACCGCATCTTCCCCAGGCAGACCGCCAGCGCGTCGACCGTGCGGTCGATGGCGTCGTCGCTCAGGCGATCGGTGCTCCCGAGGCCTTCGCCGAGGCGCACGATGCGCGAGAACGCATCGATCACCCGGAACCCGTAGGGCGCCGGCTCGGCGATCAGGAGCCGGCAATTGTTGGTGCCGAGATCGAGCGCCGCGTAGGCGCGTCGCTCCGGGCGACGTGGAGCGTCATCCCCCGCCGGGTGCGGCGGAGGCGCTGTCGCGCGCGCTGTCTCGGCATACTCCGCGGCGCGCGCCGGCACGGAGACGGCCGTCTCATCCCTCATCGGCGATGCCGATATCCTTCCCGTTCGCAACCCTCGCGGGGCGACAAGTCCATCACATGATGGGAAGCTTACGTGGGTCCGGGCGGAACGCAAAGCAGCGATCGTGCCGCGCCGGGCTCGCTCTCACCGGAAGATCGGGAAGCGGGCGAACGGGTTGCGGTCGATCGATCTCCGACGGGATGCCGGTCAGTCGACCGACGAACCGGTCAGCTCCGCCCGGGTGAAGCGCTGCTGCTCCTCCATCACCATCCCGGCGAGCTCGCGCTTCAGCGCGTTGAACTCGGCCGAGGCGGTGTCGCGCGGGCGTGGAAGCGGCACGATCAGGTCCCGCTTCATCCGGCCGGGGCGGTAGGTAAGCACGACGATGCGGTCGGCGAGGTAGATCGCCTCCTCGATCGAGTGGGTCACGAACACGATGGTCTTGCGGTACTCGGCCCAGATCCGCAGCAGCTCGTCCTGCAGGGTGCGCCGGGTCAGTGCGTCGAGGGCGCCGAACGGCTCGTCCATCAACATCACCGGCGGGTCGAGGGCCAGGATGCGGGCGATGGCGACCCGCTGGCGCATGCCGCCGGACAAGTCCTTCGGGAAGCGGCCGAGGAAGTCCGACAGGCCGAGCTTGTCGGCGATGCGGGCGACGATCGCGTCGGCCTCGGCCCGGGCGGTGCCCTTGATGTCGAGCCCGAAGCGGATGTTCTGTTCGACCGTCATCCACGGGAACAGGGCGTATTCCTGGAACACCATGCCCCGATCAGGCCCGGGATCGACCACCGGGCGCCCGGCCATCCGGATCGTCCCGGAGGTCAGGGGCGAGAAGCCCGCGATGGCGTTGAGCAGGGTGGACTTGCCGCAGCCGGAGGGGCCGAGCAGGCAGACGAACTGCCCGCTCGGGATCGTCGCGGTCACGCCGTCGAGCGCGACGACGGCGCCCTCGCCGGTGCCGAACACCTTCGAGGCGGCGTCGATCACGATCTCGGCGGCGCCCGGCGCGGCCGTGCCGGCGGGCTCGGTCCGGCGGAGCGTTGCACTCGCGGTCATGGGTCAGCGCTCCAGGCCGCGATGCCAGCGCAGCAGGTGGTCGTTCAGGCGCGACATCGCGCCGTCGATGACGAGGCCGAGGATGCCGATCGTCAGCATGCCGCCGATGATCTTGTCCGACCACATGTATTCCCGCGCCTCAAGGATGCGGTAGCCGAGCCCGTCGGAGACCGCGATCATCTCGGCGACGATCACCACGATGAAGGCGGTGCCGATGCCGATGCGCATGCCGGCGAGCACGAAGGGGCTCGCCGCCGGCAGGATCACCCGCCGGAACATCGTCCAGGAATTGGCTCCGAGGTTGCGCGCGGCGCGGATATAGATCGAATCGACCTGGCGCACCCCCGCCACCGTGTTGACGAGGACCGGGAAGAAGGTGCCGAGCGCGATCAGGAACAGGGCCGGCGGGTCGCCGAGGCCGAACCACACGATGGCGAGCGGGATATAGGCGATCGGCGGGATCGGCCGCAGGATCTGCAGCAGGGGATTGACGAGGCCGTAGAGCCGGTCGCTCGTGCCCATCAGCAGGCCGACCGGCAGCGCGAGGCCGACGCCGATCGCGAAGCCGGCGATCACCCGGGTCAGGCTCGCCACCGCGTCGTGCGGCAGCTCGCCGGAGAACAGCCAGGCGGTGTAGCTCTGCGTGTCGGGATCGTAGGGGAGCGCCGGGACGAGGCTGGACACCCAGCGCGACGCTACCGCGCTCGGGGGCGGCAGCACCACGGCGGAGAACAGGCCGGCCCGGCTGGCGATCTCCCAGAGGATCAGCAGCCCGACCGGCAGCAACGCGCCGCGGAAGGCGGAGAGGCGGATCACCGATCGTCTCCGAACCGGCTCAGTTGGTCTTCGACGTGGTCTTGGCGCCGAGCTCGGCCTTCGCCTTCTCGAGCAGGTCGAGCTTGACCCACTCGGCGTCGCCCTTCGGCGGGTTGACCATCTTGCCGAGCCCGTACTTGTGCATCAGGTCGGCCGTGACCTGCATGTGGCCGGCCGGCATGTCGTAGGTATAGTCCGCGTTCTCCATCGAATCGCGGAAATCCTTGCTGCTGAGCTGACCCTTGAAGACCTGCTCGCGGACGTACTTCTCGGCGAGATCCGGCTTCTCGATGAAGGTCTTGGTCGCCTCGACGAACAGCTTCAGGACGCGGGCGGCGACCTCGGGCTTCTCGGTGTACATCTTCTCGGTCATGACGAGCGGGCGGTAGGGCACGCCGACCGGGGTGTCGTAGGGCTTGACGATCTCGTAGCCCCAGCCGTTCGAGATCGCTTGCGTCGATTGCGGCTCGCTCTGGCAGATCACGTCGACGTATTTCTGCGCCAGGGCCTGGTTCAGGTCGGCGTAGTTGTTGAAGTAGACGAGCTGCACGTCCTTGCCCGGCCGCTCCGACCAGGTCAGGCCGTTCTTCTCCAGCTCGGCCAGCAGCATCAGGTCCTGGGTGCCGCCGCGCACCACCGCGACCTTCTTGCCCTTCACGTCGGCGAGCGTCTTGGCGCCGAGGTCGGGCCGGCCGAGGATGCGCACGCCGCCATTGGCGAAGCCCGCCACCACCAGCAGCTTGACGCCGTTGCCGCGGGCCGCCACCGCGCCGTCGGCGCCGGAGGCCGCGATGTCGATCTGGTCGACGGCCATCGCCGGGTAGATGTCGGCGCCCTTCGCGAACTGCTTCTCGTCGATCTTGAGATTATATTTCGCGGCGATCTCCTTCATGTAGGAAATCGCGCCGTAGTGAGCGAATTTCAGGTTGCCGAGACGCACGACATCCTGGGCTGCGGCCGGGCCGGAGATGGCCGCCAGGGTGGCGGCGACGGCGGCGAGGCGCTTGAGCATGATTCACTCCCTATCCACCCGGCCGGTCGTGACGCCGGTTCGGTTTGGCGTGGGAGTGTGGACAATGGTCGAGCCTGCTGGAAGCCGGAATACGCTCGACGGGATGAGACTTTAGACTCGCGGATGCTATCCGGGATCCGGTGCCGGCCTCGCTCCTCGTCAGAGCAGGCCCTTGACCGCAGCCGCCGCGGCGAGGCGCGGCTGCGGCCGGAGCAGGCTCTTGACCTGCGAGAACGGCCGCGGCCGGTTGATGACCTCGTCGAGGCGCGACCACAGGGTCTTGGGCGAGAACGGCTTGGCGATGATCTCGTTGACGCCGAGATTGATCGCCCGGTCGACCACGTTCCGGCGCGGCTGGGCCAGCATCAGGATGATCGGCACGGTCGGGGCCGGCGAGGTCGCCGGCGTGCGGGCAAGGCGGATGAACTCCTCGCCCGACAGGATCGCCAGGTCCCAGTCGAGCACGACGAGATCGGGCTTGCTCTCGGCCAGCACGCCCAGCGCCTCGGCACCGTCCGGCGCCTCGAGCAGGCGCTTGATGCCGACGCGCATCAGCATGTCGCGCACGATGCGGCGGATATAGAGGCTCTCGTCGACCACGAGGGCGGAGAGGTCCGGGAAGGTCGGGGTGGCGATCATCGCGGGCTGGGTCTCGGGACGCCGTGCGATGCTAGGCGGATCAAGCCTGCGGCTTTCCTAACCGACATGGTTAACGGCGAAGACGCTCGACGCCGTCCTTGCGCCGGACCACTCTCGCCGCTCCGCAACCGGAATCCAGCCCCCTATGCCCACCGAACTCCTCTTCCGCGGCGACGCCTACCTACGCGAGACCGAAGCCCGCATCGTCGCGGCGGACGAGACCGGCCTCGTCCTCGACCGGACCGTGTTCTACGCGCAGGGCGGCGGCCAGCCCGGCGATCGCGGCCGCCTGGTGCGGGAGGATGGAACCGAGATCGCGGTGCTCGACACCGTCTACGGCGCCGACAAGTGCACCGTGCTGCACCGGATCGGACCGGACACGGCGCGGCCGGCCCCGGGCGAGCGCGTGCGCCTCGTGCTCGATTGGCCGCTGCGCCATGCCCGGATGCGGGTGCACACCGCCCTTCACCTGCTCTCGGTGGCCCTCCCCTACCCGGTGACCGGCGGATCGATCGGCGACGGCGAGGGCCGGCTCGACTTCGACATCCCGGATGCCGGTCTCGACAAGGAAACCGTCACGGCGCAGCTGCGCGAGATGATCGAGCGGGACGCCGCCGTTTCGGAGCGCTGGATCAGCGACGAGGAGCTCGAGGCCAATCCGGGCCTGGTCAAGACGATGTCGGTGAAGCCACCGATGGGCAGCGGGCGGGTGCGGCTGGTGGCGATCGACGGTCTCGACCTCCAGCCCTGCGGCGGCACCCATGTGCGCCGGACGGGCGAGATCGGCGCCGCGACGATCACCGCGATCGAGAAGAAGGGCAAGCAGAACCGGCGCGTGCGGTTGTCGCTGGCCTGAACGCGAAACGCCCCGCCGGCGGAAGCCGGCGGGGCGTTTCGGGATGTGGTTGCGGGGACAGGATTTGAACCTGTGACCTTCAGGTTATGAGCCTGACGAGCTACCGGGCTGCTCCACCCCGCGCCAGGGTGTGATCTGCTTCGTGTCGAGGGAATGTGTGACGTGCTTGGCAGGTCTGGCGGTGACCGACTCTCCCGTGTCTTGAGACACAGTACCATGGGCGCTGGGGCGGTTAACGGCCGAGTTCGAGATGGGATCGGGTTCTGATCACCCCGCTCAGACCACCAGACCGGCCCAGCCCGTCGCGTTCGG
>NZ_LWHQ01000019.1 GCF_001653715.1 Methylobacterium platani | reverse complement strand
GGGCACCGTCAACGGCATCCTTGGCATCGACACGCGCCCGCGCTTCCGCAGCTACGTCGTGCGCGAACGGCACCCGTCTTACGCCTACGATGGCGATGTCCGGGTCGGCTCAGTGCTGCCGTCGTCGGGTGTGACCTACTACGACGTGCCGGCCGAGTATGGCGCCGGCAGCCACCGCTACACCATCGTCAACGAGCGTCCGGTGCTGGTTGACCCGCAGAGCCGGCGCATCGTCGAGGTGATCGACTAAGCGTCGCAGGACCGAATGAGGAGCGAGCGGGCGTCCCTCGCCCGCTCTTTCTGTCTCTTAAGAGACAATCCATTGCTGAAATTGTTAGACTGCCATCCAGCCTAGGACCGGCAACAAAGTGCATCCCTCTGCGTTGATAGAAGTACCGATGCCGCTTACGGCTCTGCTTATTCGGTTGGGAGTATCATCATGGTGTCTAGCGTTTCCCAGCCGATGAGCCGCCAGCGTCACATCGATATCTATTCCCCTGTGGATCGCGCCTACTGGTGCGAGCGCTTTGGCGTATCAGAGGACGCGCTGCGTCAGGCTGTGAAGCTGACAAGCACCCGGGCTAGCACGGTTGCGGCCCACCTCGGGATCTCCTTGTACGGAAAACGCATCCATCCTGCATGATGCCTGACGCGCGCCTCATTGGCTGGCCTAGTGGTCGCTCAATACAAAGGATTTAAAACGACTACTTTGAGGGCGCTTCGGCGCCCTTTTTGCTGTTCAATTCGGGTAAACCCATCTTAACGCCCTTGCCGCATCGTTAATGCCATCCTAAGCATAACAGCATAGTTTGAGAGATCGAACCGCAACACGGCCCTATGCTTGGTCATTGATCCGTGTCTGACCCCACGGGAAAGGTCCCTATGTCAGATACGACTCGCGAGGACAAAATGGCGCTGTTGCAGCAGGACGGCCTTGCGCTGCATCGCAGCCAGCCAACCGAGCACCATCTCGGCCGGCAGCTGCACAGGATCTACGAGGCAATGCCAATGCCGGAAGATCCGCAGCTTGCTGCCCTAATCGAACAACTGACAGTGCGCCTGTCCGAAACCAGGCAGCAGGACTGACTGCCTAGCGGCAGTGATCCGCCCGGATAGGCTGTCCGTTCGGGGTATGGCACGCGCACGCCATAGAGCTTCCTCGGGTCCCCGGGCGAGCTAGGGGTTCTTCCATCAACAGCCGCGTCAGCAGATGCTCCAGCGGCGCCGCCTGGTAGGGCTTCTGCAGCACCGGAACCGCCTTGTAAGCGTCCTCCAGCCCCTGCCTGCCGTATCCGGTCGCGAACAGGAACGGCGTGTGACGCTCGAACAGCAGGTCCGCGATGGGGTAGCTGCGCGCATCCCCCAGGTTCACATCCAGCACCGCCAGGTCGAACGATCCGGTGCGGGCCTGCGCCAGGGCCTTGTCGAGGCGCATCGCCACGACAACCTCACAGCCGAGTTCGAGCAGCATGTCCTCGGCCAGCATGGCGACGAGGCTTTCGTCCTCGACCAGCAGAACCCGACGTCCAACGAGCAACGTCATGAAGCTTGCCGCCCCTCGATGGTCTCCTGGCCGACCCAGCCCAAAGTGGTCAGCGGGATCTGTAGCTCGCAGATCACGCCGGCCGGTGCGTAGGTGATTTCGGCGCTGCCATCAAATTCCATGGGGAGCTGCCGCTCGATCAGCCGCGAACCGAACCCCTTGCGCGCCGGCGGCGTAACGGCGGGACCACCGCATTCTTCCCAACGCAGGTTGAGCTGCTGACGACCATCCTCCAGGTCGTGCAGGGACCAGGTCAAAACAATCTGTCCCTCAGGAACCGAGAGGGCGCCGTACTTGGCTGCGTTGGTCATCAGCTCATGCAACGCCATGGCCAGAGTTACGGCCACCTTCGGGTGCAGCCGCGCATCCGGTCCTTGTAGCTGAAAGCGGTTAAGGTCGACCTCCGCCAGTAGGTGCGGCGCCAGCGCGCGCTCGATCACGCTACGCAGGCTGGCACTTTCCCAGTTATCCTCGACCAGCACGTTGTGGGCGGTCGACAGCGCTACCATGCGCGCGTCGAACACGCCCCGCGCCGCCGGGTCCGGCGGTCCCCGAAACGTCTGGGCGGCGATCGACTGGACCGTGGCGAGGGTGTTCTTCACCCGGTGGTTCAGCTCGTTGATCAGCAGGCGCTGGCGCTCGGCCGCAGCCTTCTCCTCGCTGATATCGCGCACCTCGATGATGGTACCGATGATGTTGGTGGCGTCGTCGCGGATCGGGCTGGCGGTGAACCCGACCGGGTAGAAATGCCCGTCGCGGTGGACGAACACCTCCTCGCCGCGCTCCTGGTTGTTTTCCGGGAAGGCGCGGTCGATGGCGCACTCGTGCAATGGGAACGGTCGCCCGTCCGGATAGGTGTGATGGACGATGTCGTGCAGCGGGCAGTCCCGCGCCAGCACCTCGTCGAGGGTCCACCCGGTTAGCTGCTCGGCGGCGCGGTTCATGTAGATGCAGTGCTGGCGGTCATCCATCAGGAAGATGGAGACGGAAGCGTTGTTGAGCACGGCGTTGAGCCGCCGCTCGGTCTCGAAGAGCTGGCCGGCGCCACGCCGCAGGCTCACCAGCGGTGCGCTGGCGACGGCGGTGGACTGCAGCGGTTGCCGGGAGTTCGGCACAGTTAAAACCCTTCTTGCGGGTTGGTCTGGCACCCGCAGCGTAGGCTGGACAGCGGGTAATAGGCATCATGAGCGGCGGTGGTTGCCGCAGACCCAGGGTCTGCAATGCCCAGGGTAAGGGGGATGTTCCCTTGCCTGCTGACGCAAGGCTGGATCGCTGAGCGGACTGTAGCCGATCCGACCCTGGATCCCTTTTCAGTGGGTAGCCATGCCAAGCAAAGCGCTATCCACCGCCTTCCGTGGCGTCGTGGTTGGCGACCTCGAGAGCCGCCAGGTTACCGCGCAATTCCATACCTTTGACCCGGCGGCTACGGCTCATGGACCGGAACGTCGCTGCGGTAGCAAGGTGGTCGTCTGCCTCCATCAGGTCAGCAAACTCGGCCAGTTCGTGAGCCATGCTTTCCTGCTCGACAATCTCAGCGATCATCGCATCCGCCAGCCGCCTGTGTCCGTCGGTCATCCACTGCCACCTGAAATGCCGTTCGCACTTAAATCGCGGACATTTGACCGGGGCGCAAGGTGCAACTGGCTGCCGCTGGCTCTGGCCGGATGTGCACAACGCGCAGAGTTGGTAGCCACCAGTTTGGCCCTTGAACGTGGCCCTAGGCAGCGAACCGCCGAAGCGTCGCCTCGATCTTCCGCCGGTCGAACGGCTTGCCGAGCACGACCCCGCGAGACGGGATCTGGGCCTCATCCCACGGCCGCGACGAGATCATCAGCAGCTCGATCGGCGGCCAGCGGTCGCGGATCAGCAGCGCCAGCTCCATCCCGGCGGTCGAGCCGCGCATGTCGAGATCGGTAAAAACGGTGCGGATGTCGGTGCGGGTTTCCAGGATCTGGATCGCCTCGACAATGGTGCTGGCCTCGACGGGCTCACAGCCCGAGTTTTCAACGAACTCGACCAGCGCAATCATCAGGATCGGATCGTCTTCAACGATCAGGACACGTGGGAGTGCCGGGGGGGAAGACTGACCCATTGACCTAGTGAACCTGAACCTGAACATCGGCAAGCGGGGCGCGGAATTCAGCCTGCAAGCCCACCGGATCGTAACGGAGGTCGGCCACGCGCGTTCCGACCAGCCCCATGCGGATCAGTTTCGAGCCGAACCCGCCGCGGTTGCTCGGTGGTGTCACCGCCGGACCGCCGCTCTCGGACCAGTCGAGCACCAGCGTGGGTGCCTTGCCCTCCTCGGTGCGCCAGGCGATGCGCACCTTGCCGGTCCTGGCCGACAGTGCCCCGTACTTGAGAGCGTTGGTCGCCAGTTCGTGCAGCAGCAACGACAGCGACAGGGCGGCCTGCGGGCTGATGTCCAGGTCCGGGCCGTCAAGCGCGAACCGGTCCATGTCCGCCTGCATCGCCAGGACGCTTTCCATGACGTGACGCATCTTGGCGGCGGTCCAGCTCTTGTGCATCAGCACGTCGTGAGCACGCGACAGGGCCAGCACGCGACGCTCGAACGCTTCGACCGGCTCGCGCTCGGTCACGTTGCGCAGGGTCGAACTGGCGATGGATTGCACGATGGCGAGGGTGTTTTTCAGGCGGTGCGCAAGCTCGTGGTTGAGGACCCCTTGCAGCTCCTCGGCACGCACCCGCGCCACGCCAGCCTCAAGCCGGTCGGCAACATTCCTCAGAAATCCGAGCTCCTCGGCCGTCCAGACACGCGGATGCACGTCGTGGACAATGAACATCGCGACGGCGCGCCCGCGCTCACGCACCGGCATATTGACCAGGGCACCTACACCGATCGCCTGCAGGGCGGCCGGATCGGCCGCCGTCCGCGGATCAGTTGTCACGTCATTGATAGCCAGCGGCTCACCCTGGCGTAAGGGCGTCCGGAGGTCACCGTAGGCGTCGAACCGATGCCGCCCGGCGATGCTAACTTGGCCCGGTGCGGTCCAGTCCGGCTCGACATCGATCTCTTCGACATCACCGATGATGCGGCCGAACCCGGCACGGGTGGCGCCCAGAGTGCGACCGACGATCTCAGCCGCAGCTCGGGTCATGTCGGCGGTGGTCGTTAGATCACGCAGGCCGTCACCAAGCTGCAGCAGCGCGTTACGCCGCAGCTCGGCACCCACCCGCTGGGTCACGTCCAGAAAGATCGTACCGAAGCGGTCGCCGTCGAGTTTGAACGCCCGACCCTCGTACCAGCGGCGCAGTGTCTGCACTTCGCGAACAAACGTGATGGCTTCACCGGTTTCGACCACCTGGGCGAACTCGCTGATCCATTCCTCCTCAACGCCGGGGATGACGTCCCGAACGCTCCGGCCGATCGCCGTCGCCGGCTCGAGACCGAGCAGCGTTCCCCAGGCTGGATTGACCTCGACGAACTGCCAATCCGTGATCTGGCCAGCGGTGTCACGGACCACTTCGCCGATCATGAACCCTTCGCTGAGTCGGTCAAACAGCCCGCGCCAATAGATGGCCTGGCTGCGGGTTTGCGCACGGGCCTCGCTTTCCGCCAGGCTGGCCGTGGTCGCACCGGCAAAAAGCCCGAGCAGGGCTAGATCAGCGTCGGTGAACGCTGCGACCTGGGAGGATTGCAGCTTAAGGACGCCAAGCACGGTGTCGCCGCGCAGCACCGGCACCGCGATCGCTGAACGGAGCTTGAGCTGGTCGCACAGGTCGCGACGGACATGCGGGTTGGTCAGCGCGTCGTCCATGCGCTGTGGCGTGCGCGTGGTCGCGCAGTGGCCTGCCAGGCTGTCGGTCAGGGACAGGCGCAGGCCCGCATGGGGCGCCAGGGTCCCAGCCGGTGTATGATAGACGAGCTGCGCACCATCCAGCAGCTCGACTACACCGCCCTCGGCCGCCGGGATTGCCCGCATCGCTCCGGTGACGACGTGCCTTAGGGCTGCAGGTAGATCACCATCCACAATCGCCAGGGCGGCCTGAGTGTCGCGCAACGCCTCCCGGGCACGGAAAGCACCGGTTTCGTCAACACGCAGGGCATCGCGCTGCTGGATCGCCCGGCGCATGTCGAGTTGGGTCATCACCTGCCGGGCGGCCCGCCGTAGGGCGTCCTGCTGAGCCGGGGTCAGCCCTTCAGGGCGCGGCTGCTGGTCGATCACGCACAGCGAGCCGATCGTGATCCCATCCTGGGTTCGCAGGGGTGCACCGGCATAGAAGCGGATGAACGGCTCGCCGGTGACCAGCGGGTTGGCGGCCGTGCGTGGGTCCGCCAAGAGGTCGGGGACCTGCAGGATGTCCGGCTCAGCCAGGACGAACTTGCAGACAGAGCTATTGAGGTCGGTTTCACAGGGAGGAAAGCCGACGCGCGCCTTGAACCATTGCCGGTCGCGGTCAACCAAGCTGACCAGCGCCACCGGCACCCCACAGGCCAGCGCCGCGAGGTTCACCAGATCGTCAAACCCCTCCTCGGCCGGGGTGTCGAGAATGTCAAAACCGTCCAGCGCAGCAAGGCGCTGAGGGTCGAGAACGAGGGGCGGGACGGAGCTGGAAACCATTGGGTACAGGTTGTTTGTGCCCTTGGCACATACCACAAACCCGGTCACGGCGTCACAACGTTCTGCCCGTATATTCCTGGCGCGTGCTGCGAGCGCCTATGCCGGGTCCGATATGTCTGGTTCCATACGCCTCCTCTACACGAATGGGCTCGAAGGCTTTGCTGTAACGCAAACAGCGAAGCCTGAAAATCCGGTCTTGGGCTACGAGCAGCCATTCGCACATCACGGACTGGAGGTCCGCGACTGGCGCGATCCTGTCGTTCAGCATTTGCCGGCTGAACCGCCGCTACCCACCCTGAGCAGCGCTTCACCCACGGCGGTCTTCGTGCGGTCACGGTGATTAACTCTAGACCATAGCGGATCGAGGCCTTTGGGGGCGCGCAGGCGCTATCGCCAGCGGTCGCTGGCGCGCGCGCCGATCTCGCGGCCCTCGAGGCGCGCAACCTCGACCGCGATCTTCGTCCAGAACGTGATCCGGCGCCCATCCGGGCGCCGTGCCCGCTCGCGGGCGAGGTAGTAGGCATCGGCGCCGTGAAGGCGGTGCAGGATGCTGGCGCGCGCCCGCACCCTGGCCTGCCGTCGGGCGCGCCGGCGTAGAATTGTCCCAAGGCCCAGTGGAAGCGGACAGGGCTTCAAAGGGGCGGCCTTTTGCCGAAGTCGTGGACGGTCGGGCACGGCACGTCCCGGGCGCCGGGGCCCGGGTCCGTGATCTGCAATGTCATAGGCGCCGGATGCGGGTCGATCCAGTCGGCGTGGCGATTGAGCCGCTTCGATGCGACGAGGGAGGCCGGCCGCCGATCTGCGGGCCCGAGCATCGTGCCACCAGAGGGAGAGGAGGGGTCAGGGAAAGGGGCCACTCGGATGATTAGAGAAAGCCCTGTGCTCCAACGTGAATCGGCCGCCGCCGATGACCGATCCTCTCACCTTCAAGATGTCCCTCGATGTCGATCTTCTGGATCCCAGCCGGGTGCTCGAGGCCGCCGCCATCGAACTCGTGCGCCGCCACCACTCCTCGACGATCGACGCGGCACGGGCTCACCTCGCTGGCGACGTGGGAAAGGCGCTCACCGTCCTGGTCGACCTCCACGATCTCACGGCGGTCGGCGCCGTGGTGGTGCGGATCCAGGCGACTGCGGCTGCCTCAGCGCCTGCACTCCTTCCCGGCCCGGCCGCTCGCGCCCTGCCGGCCCCTGACCCGACTTCCTGATCGGTCCTGGCAGCCTTCGGCCCTCCCTCGCGCGCGAGGGGGGGCCTTTCCCCCGTGCAGCATCGCCGGTCCGGGACAAAGGGCTCCCGCCGGCGCAACCCGCAGGACTACGCCGAGACCGAGCGCCTGGTGCGCGAGGCCCTGGCCGAGGGCGCGAGCGTGACCTTCGAGGACCTTCAGGATTACGGGCTGACGCCGACCCTCGACGCTTTCTGCCAGGAGCACGGGCTGTCGTACCTGCGCGCCTGGTGCGCACGCTCCGGCGTGTTCGACGCCGGTGTCCGCCATTGGCGCCCGGGGCTGGCGAGCCCGGCCGCCGAGCTGGCCGACGACGGCGGCGAGCCGGTGATGACCCTGGCAGCGCTCCGCAACGCCCACGCCGCCGGCGAGACGCTGCCAGAGATCCTGGCGCGGCTCGAGCAGGCCGTCCCCGCCACCATCCCACCGCTGACCCTGGCCCCAACCGAGGCCGAGGGCGCCAGCGTGCAGGCCGCTGCCTGATCCGGCGACCAACGGTTCCGCGGCCCCCTTCTGGAGTCAGAGGGGGGCTTCGCCTGCGTGAGGGTTTCGAGGTCGACAGAGAGCCGACCGCCCGAGCCGAGGATGCCGAGCCATGACCAGGACCAAGGCCGCCGCCAAGATCGCCGCCACCGCCAAGATCGTGCTCACTGAGGCGATCGGGATCCCGTTCGACAAGCTCAGCCTGTCCCAGGCGAACGTGCGCCGGATCGCCGACGGCATGAGCATCGAGGACTTGGCCGCCGACATCGCCCATCGCGGCCTGCTCCAGTCCTTGAGCGTGCGCCCGGTCCTCGACGAGGCGGGCCAGGAGACCGGCCGCTTCGAGGTGCCTGCCGGCGGGCGCCGCTTTCGCGCGCTCGAGCACCTGGTGGCGACCGGGCGCATGGCCAAAACCGTCAAGGTGCCGTGCATCGTGCGCGCGGCCGGCAGCGCGATCAGCGCGACCGAGGACTCGATCGCCGAGAACGCGATGCGCGAGGCCCTGCACCCGCTCGACCAGTACCGGGCGTTCAGGGCGCTTGCCGACACCGGCATGTCGCACGCCGACATCGCCGCCCGCTTCTTCGTCTCGGAGAAGATCGTGGGCCAGCGCCTGCGGCTCGCCGGGATCAACCCCGCGCTGCTCGAGGCCTACGGCGCCGGCCAGATGACGCTCGAATGCCTGATGGCGTTCTCGGTCAGCGAGGACCATGCCCGCCAGGTTCAGGTCTGGGAGGCGCTCAAGAAGCGGGGCGCCTTGAGCAACTGGGGGATCCGGCAGGCCCTGACCGAGCGCACGGTGGGCATGGGCGAGCCCCGGGCGATCTTCGTTGGCGAGGACGCCTACGAGGCCGCCGGCGGCACGATCCTGCGCGACCTGTTCACGGACCGCGGCGACGGCTGGTTCGAGGACGCGGCGCTGCTCGACCGGCTGGCCAAGGCGAAGCTGGCTGAATTCGGAGCAACCGTGGCGACGGAGGGCTGGAAGTGGATCGAGGTGTCGCTGTCGCTGATGTCGAGCCGCGTCCACGGCCTGCGCGTTCTGCCGACCTGCTCCGAGCTGAGCGAGGCCGAGCGGGACGCCTTCGAGGCGGCGTTGGCCGAGCGCGAGGGGCTCGACAACGAGTACGGCTACAGCGACGAGGAGTGGCCCGCCGACGCCGCCCAACGGATGTCCGAGCTCGAGAAGGCCATCGCGGCGTTCGAGGCCCGCGCCCAGATCTACGACCCTGCCGACATCGCGATCGGCGGTGCGTTCGTTACCCTCGACTACGACGGCACGCCGAAGGTGCGCCGCGGCTACGTCCGGCCCGAGGACGAGCCCCGGGTGGAGTCTGAGACCCCTGCGGGTACGGACCCCGCCGCGGCCGCGGCCGGAGCGGCACCGATCGACGAGCCGGTCGCATCCCCCTTGGGCAGTGTCGCTGCCCCGGCTCCGGCGGTGATGCGCACGGTCATCACGATCGGGGGTATCACGCCCGCGCCCGCGCCCGCGCCGGAGGAGGCCGACCGCCCGCTGTCCGAGCAGCACCGGATCGAGCTGACCACCTACCGCACCATCGCGCTGCGCGAAGCGCTGGCCGACGATCCCCAGGCCGCCTTCATCGCGGTCCTGCACGCCATGGTGATCCGCGTCATCGTCACGGCCTACCGGGCCGCGTCGTGCCTGGAGGTCTCGACCTCCTCGGCCCGACCCGACCATAGCGTCCAGGGCCTCGACGCCTACCGGCCGGCGAGCGCCATCGACGCCAAGCGTGAGGCGTGGGCGAGGCGCCTGCCGGCCGACCACCGGGCGATCTGGGACTTCCTGGTCGACTTAGGCCCCGAGGAGCGCACGGACCTGTTCGCGCTCTGCGCTGGCCTCTCCGTCAACGCGATGCACAGCGCCTACGATCGGCGGCCCGCCGAGGTGATGCCGCATGCCGACCAGCTCGCCCAACTCGTCGGGCTCGACATGACCCGCGACTGGCGGCCGACAGCGACGAACTACTTCTCGCGCGTCACGAAGGGCAAGATCCTGGCGGCGGTGCGCGAGGCCAAGGGGGAGGACAAGGCCCAGCTCCTCGACCACCTGAAGAAGGCCGATATGGCGCGCGAGGCCGAGCGCCTGATGGCCGACAGCGGCTGGCTGCCCGAGCTGCTGCGCACGCCTGGCTTCGGCGTCGAAGGAGCGACGGCCCCGGTCGAGACGGCTGAATCCGATGAGGCGTCGGCGACCGAGGAGGCCCCCGAGGATGCCGCGCTGCCGGCGTTTCTCGGCGACGCTGAGGAGGAGGCCGGGTCCGAGCCGCTTCCGCCCTTCCTCGACGGCGAGGACGGCCTGGCCGACGGCGACACGGGGTATGCCATCGCCGCCGAGTGAGCGGCCATGGACGGGTGCGGACCTTGCGCTCGGACCCGTCCCGATCCCCGGTCGCTACGAGCGTCCTGCATGACCGCGGCGGGGTCGGGGTCAACGGGCAGGCCGTTCCCGCTCGCCTGAAGGCTCGCGTGACCCCGCCCCCTCGACCGCGGTCGCCACAACGCATCAGTGTTGTGAAGGCGGCGGCCTGATCGCGACCAAGATCCGCAAGGGGCCGGGCGTCAGCCCAGGCTCGCACCCTGTCCCACGTCGCCCTGCCGGCGCCATCCGCCTCGGGTGAGATCCACGCTGTAGGGCTTCGGTTTAGGTGGGTCCTCAGCGCCCCGCGTCTGCGTCTTGGCGGTGACGACCGATTTCCTTCGCGGCTTGGCCGTGCTGCGGTCGTACTTCCCGAGCTGCCTCTGCCGGGCGAGCTCGGCGCGATGCTTGAGGTCGGCCGCCGGCATCATCGGGTAGTCGTCGGGCAGGCCCCACTTCTCGCGGTAGGCGTCGGGCGTCAGGCCGAACAGCCGAAGATGCCGAGCCAGCATCCGGTAGTGCTCGCCGTCCTCGAAGCAGACGAGGTACGTTTCCTGGACCGAGTCCGCGATCTCCTTATACGAGAGGAGGCGCGCCGGGACCTGCGGACGGGGATAGTCCGATGCGACGTAGGACACCTCGGGTAAGGCCGGCGCGATCACGGACGCTGCCGGGGCGACCTCGACATCGCGCGGGGACCTGAGCGCCTTCGACACTGTCGTGATGAGCGCGGCGAGATCATCGGCCGGCAATCTGTTGCCGGCGACGTATCCCATCACGATCCGAGCCGTGCACCGCACGATCTCGGCGTCTCCATTCGATTGCGGCCGGTTCAACCGACGAATCCCTCCGCTGTGTCTGATTGTTTCATGCAAGCGCATGACTCGGCCATCGGTCAATGGTCTTAACCATTCCGCAAGGAAGTGACTGTGCGGAAGCGCGCTCGGTGTGTCCCCGATACTGCACTGCGGGATTAAAGTCCCGCGAGCTGAGAGGAAGAGGAGCCCAGTCGGGGATTAAGCCGACGCGAGGACGAGAGAGAGCCACGCGGTCCGGCATGATCTGACAGGAGCCGCGTCCATGAACTTCTCGATCAGCGCCAGGGACTTCCAGGCGAGCACCGCCCTCACCCCGAGCCCGGCCGCCATCGTCGAGGCCGGTACCCGCCTCGCTGACGCGCTGGCGCAGGGCCGGGCGATCGAGACCGCCAGCCTGCGGACGGCGATGGAGGCCGCCTGCGGCGGCAGCGACGTCTCGGGCCTGTGGCTGTGGAAGGACGCCTACGAGGCGACCGAGGTCGCCCAGATCGTGTTCCTGCGCCGGTTCTGGCCGGCGATCCGCGCCAAGGCCGCGACACCGGCCGGCCGGCTCGCGATGCTCGCCCGGATCGCCGGGATGCTGCCGACCCACACCCGGCGCAGCGAGGAGAGCGAGAGCCTCCAGCAGTTCTCGACCCCCCTGCCGCTTGGCTACGTCGCGGCCCTCGCCTGCGGCTTGCGGCCGGGCGAGGTGCTGCTGGAGCCGTCGGCCGGAACGGGCCTGCTCGCGATCCACGCCGAGCTTGCCGGCGCTCGCCTCAACCTCAACGAGCTCGCCGCGACCCGGGCCGGCCTGCTCGCGGCGCTCTACCCGGCCGGTTCGGTCACGCAGCTCGACGCGGCGCAGATCCACGACCGCCTGGCCGAGGACGTGGCGCCGAGCGTGGTGCTGATGAACCCGCCCTTCTCGGTGGCGGCTCAGGTCGAGGGCCGGTATCGCGACGCGACCGGCGATCACCTGCGCTCGGCCCTCTCGCGGCTCCCCCGCGGCGGGCGCCTGGTCGCCATCACCGGCGAGAGCTTCCGGCCCGACCGCTCGGGCGCGGCCAAGGCCTTCGCGGCGCTTGGCGAGCGCGGCGGGCGGCTGGTGTTCTCGGCCGGGCTGTCGGGCCGCGCCTATGCCAAGCACGGCACCAGCGTCGATGTGCGCCTCAGCGTGTTCGACCGCCTGCCCGCCGGCGAGACGGGTACGCACGTTGCTCCGCTCGGCCTGATGGATGATCCGGCCGGACTGCTGGCCGCTGTTCTGGCGGATGTCCCGGCCCGCCTGGAGCCGGCCGCCGCACCGGCCCGCCGGGCTTCGATCCCGGGGCTTTCCCGCAAGCCGGGGCCGGCCCCGCGCTCCCTCCCCTCGCCCCAGGTCGCCGCGGCGGCTGCCACCGACGTCACCGCTTCGGAGATCGCCTACACGGTGATCGAGGAGCTGCCCGCGACGCTCGCCGCCGAGGCGGCCCTCTACGAAGCCTACGCCCTGGAGACCCTGCGGATCGAGGGCGCTCACGCCCATCCGACCCCGCTGGTCCAGTCGACCGCCATGGCCTCGGTGCGCCTGCCCCGACCGGGCTACGCCCCGCGCCTCCCCGCACCGGTCGTCTCGGCCGGCCTGCTCTCGGAATGCCAGCTCGAGACCGTGATCTACGCCGGCGCCGCCCACGCCTGCCACCTGCCCGGTCACTGGACCGTCGATGAGACCGGTACGCTCCTCTCGGCCGCGGCCAAGGACGCAGAGGGCGCGGTGCGCTTCCGCCAGGGCTTCTTCCTCGGCGACGGCACCGGCGCGGGCAAGGGGCGCCAGGTCGCCGGCGTCATCCTCGACAACTGGATGCATGGGCGCCGCAAGGCGCTCTGGATCTCGAAGAACGAGGCGCTGCTGGAGGATGCCCAGCGGGATTGGCGCCACCTCGGCCAGGAGCCGCTCCAGATCGTCCCGCTGTGGCGCTACGCGCCGGGCAAGCCGGTGACGCTGTCCGAGGGCATCCTGTTCACGACCTTCGCGACCCTGCGCGGGGCCGGGCGGAACGGGTCCGGCTCGCGGCTCGACCAGATCCTCGCCTGGCTCGGGCCGAACTTCGACGGCGTGATCGCCCTCGACGAGGCCCACGCGCTCGCCAACGCCGCCGCCGGCTCGGGCGATCGCGGCGTGGTCGAGGCTTCGCAGCAGGGCCGCGCCGGGCTCGCGCTTCAGTACCGCCTGCCGGATGCCCGGGTGATCTACGTCTCGGCCACCGGCGCGGTCACGGTTGAGAAGCTGGCCTACGCCCACCGGCTCGGCCTGTGGGGCGGCGGCGCCTTCCCCTTCCCCACCCGGTCGGACTTCATCACCGCGATGGACCAGGGCGGCCTGGCCGCGATGGAGGTGCTGGCGCGCGATCTGAAGGCGCTCGGCCTCTACACCGCCCGCTCGCTGTCCTACGCCGGCGTCGAGGTCGAGATGCTGGAGCACGCGCTCACCCCGGAGCAGACGGCGATCTACGACGACTACGCCGACGCCTTCCAGGTCATCCACACCAACCTCGACGCGGCGCTGAAGGCCTCGGGCGTCACCGGCACATCCGGAACGTTGAACCGCGCGGCCAAGTCTGCTGCCCGCTCCGCCTTCGAGTCGAGCAAGCAGCGCTTCTTCAACCACCTCCTCACGGCAATGAAGTGCCCGAGCCTGATCGCGGCGATCGAGGCGGGGATCGAGGCCGGCTACGCTGCGGTCGTGCAGATCGTGTCGACCGGCGAGGCGCTGATGGAGCGGCGGTTGGCCGAGATCCCCTCGGAGGAGTGGGGCGACCTCCACGTCGACGTCACGCCGCGCGAGTACGTCATCGACTACCTCAAGCACGCCTTCCCGACCCAGCTCTACGAGCCGTTCTCCGACGCCGACGGTAACATCGAGTCCCGGCCGGTGATCGATGCCGACGGCCAGCCCGTCCTGTGCCGTGAGGCCGTCGAGACCCGTGACGCCCTGATCGAGCACCTGTGCGGGCTCGCACCCGTGCAGTCGGCCCTCGACCAGATCCTGCACCACTTCGGCACCGAGGTGGTGGCCGAGGTGACCGGGCGCTCGCGCCGCATCGTGCGCCAGGCGGGCAAGGACGGGATCGACCGCCTCGTGCTCCAGAACCGCCCTGGCAGCGCCAACCTGTCCGAGACGCAGGCCTTCCAGGACGACGAGAAGCGGATCCTGGTGTTCTCCGATGCAGGAGGCACCGGGCGGAGCTACCACGCCGACCGGGGCGCGAAGAACCAGCGCCTGCGCGTGCACTACCTGCTCGAGGCCGGCTGGAAGGCCGATGCGGCCGTGCAGGGGCTTGGCCGCACCAACCGGACGAACCAGGCGCAACCGCCGCGGTTTCGCCCGGTCACCACCAGCGTGAAGGGCGAGAAGCGCTTCCTCTCGACCATCGCGCGCCGCCTCGACACGCTCGGGGCCATCACGCGGGGCCAGCGCCAGACCGGTGGTCAGGGCCTGTTCCGGCCCGAGGACAACCTGGAAGGGCCGTACGCGGCCACCGCGCTGCGCCAGCTCTATTGGGCGATCGTGCGGGGCGAGATCGAGGGCTGCCCGCTCAAGGTGTTCGAGGCGATGACGGGCCTTGCGCTCACCTCCGAGGCCGGCCACGTCCTCGACGAGCTGCCGCCGATCGGCCGCTTCCTCAACCGCGTTCTCGCGCTTCGCATCGCGGTCCAGAACATCCTGTTCGAGGCGTTCGAGGAGCGGTTGGCCCAGGTGATCGAGGGCGCGATCTCGGCCGGCGTCTACGACGTCGGCGTCGAGGTGCTGACGGCTGAATCCTTCACCGTGACCGACCGCGAGGTGGCCTACACCCACCCGGCGAGCGGCGCGCACACCCACCTCCTGACCATCTCCGAGCGCCGCCGGCTCCGGCCGCTCGACCTTGCCGCGGCGCTCGACATGATCGCCGATGGCTACCGCCCCGTCGTGAACGCGAAGTCCGGCCGGCCGGCGCTGATGGGGAAGGCGGCGAGCGAGACGCGCGAGGACGGCTCGGTGGTGGCGCGGGTCCGCCTGGTGCGCCCGCTCCAGCGCCAGCTCCTCGACCGCGACCAGTATGCCCGCTCCTCGTTCGAGGAGGTATCGGCCGAGGCCTTCGCGGCGGCCTGGAGCGCCGAGCTTGCCAGCCTGCCCGAGTTCGACGAGCGCACCCTCTACGTGGTCACCGGCCTGCTCCTGCCGATCTGGGATCGCCTGCCCGGCATCGACATGCGGGTGTTCCGCCTCGTGACCGACGCCGGCGAGCGCATCGTCGGGCGCGTGGTCGACCCGCAGGACCTGCACGTCACCCGCGAGAAGCTCAACCTCGGCGCCGGCACCGCCATGGCCCCGGCCGACGCCTACGCGGCCGTGCTCGGGGGCCGTGCCAGCCTCCAGCTCACCGGCGGGCTTCAGGTGAAGAGAGTCCGGGTGATGAGCGAACACCGCATCGAGTTGATTGGGGTGAGCGAGAACGCGCGGGCGGCCTTGAAGACGATCGGCCTGTTCTCCGAAGTGATCTCGTTTCGTACGCGTCTGTTCATCCCGGTCGGAGAGAATGGGGCCGCCATCCTGGCCGCCGTCATCGACCGCTATGCACTGTTACGTTGCGTCGCCGCTCACGCTCACGCTTAATGCACGAACCCGACGGAGGCCGACCATGCCGATCCATCCCACCGCCGCGGATCTCTCCCGCCAACTCGCCGACAACGTCGAGGCGTTCTGCCGGCGCTACCTCTCGAACGGCCACCGGAACGGCCGCTGGTGGTGCGTCGGCGACGTCTTCAACACCGAGGGCGGATCGATGTACGTTCGGCTGACAGGGCCGAGCACCGGCAAGGGCGCCCGGGGCAAGTGGACCGACGGCGCGACCGGCGAGCACGGCGACCTGCTCGACGTGATCCGGCTCCAGAACAACGAGGACTGGAAGGCGGCCCTCTCGGAAGCACGGGCGTTCCTGAGCATGCCTCACCAGCCCGTGCCGGAGCGGGATCGCCCGCTGCCTGCGGCCCGCGATACGGTCGAGTCGGCCCGTCGCATGCTGCGCTACGGCCGGCCGGTGCCCGGCACCGTCGCTGCGGCCTACCTGCGCTCACGCGGGCTCGGCCACGCGCTCGACCAGGCTGCCCTGCGGTTCCACCCGCGCTGCCTGTACCGGCCCTCGGCCAAGGAGCCGGCGGGACCGGACACCTACCACCCGGCGCTGGTCGCCAGCGTCACCGACCTGACGGGCGCCGTGACTGCGGTCGGCCGGACCTGGCTCGCTCCGGACGGGCGCGGCAAGGCCGCTGTGCGCGACCAGCGGCGGACCCTCGGCAACCAGCTCGGCCATGGGGCGCGGTTTCCCGGCACGGTGCCCGACCTGATGGTGGCCGGCGAGGGCGCGGAGACGGTGCTGTCGGTCCAGCGCGTCCTGCCGGCCGTGCCGCACGTCGCCGCCCTGTCGGGGGCCCACCTCGGTGCCCTGATCCTTCCTCCCGGCCTGCGCCACCTCTACATCGCCCGCGACGACGATCCAGCCGGCAGGCAGGGCGCTGCGACCCTGCGCCAGCGCGCCGAGGCCGCGGGCATCCTGGTGAGCGACCTCGATCCCCGCGAGGACGACTTCAACACCGACCTGTGCCACCTCGGCCCGCGCGATCTCGCCCTGCATCTCGCGCCCCAGCTCGATCCAAACGACGCGGTGGCCTACCTCCAGTTCGAGGAGGCGATGGCCGCCTGACCAGCCTCCTGCCTGGTTGAGATCGAACCACAGGCAGGCCCGGGCCGCGAGAGAGCCGGCGTCCACGGCCTTCTTAGAGGGCGACTGATGCCGGGTCGGGAAACCTTCGGCGCAACGGCCAACGTCCGACGATTTTCCGCCGCCGCCTACGGCGGCTTTGCATCGCGAAGCAAAATCGACGGCCGTCGAGCCGTCCTCCGCTGACGCTCCGGCCCGCGCGGCCGCATCGCCAGGGTGCGATGCGGATCCTCGCGCGGGTGCGCCAGGCCCCCGAGCCCGGCCTTGGGTCGCCATGAAGGCCGCGATGGACGCGGTCCCCGGACCCCTGAAGGAGCCTGCGATGCTCGACCACCTCACCCGCGACCTCGACGACGACATGCAGCCCGATCCGACCCTGCTCGAGGAGCTCGCGGTCACCGGCTACCGCCCGTTCGAGGAGCACGACGATCCCCGGCCCCTGCCCCACTCCAGCAAACTGGACCATGCCCTCTTTGTGGCGATGTCCGCGCTCGGGGAGGCGTTCGCTGGCACCCGCCTGGAAGACGACCTCGAGGACGTGCTGTGGGGGGCCGTGAACGTCTTCCACCGCCGGGTCGAGATGATCGAGCGCAAGCTCGACGAGAACGAGCAGGCGCAGCGCCAGAGCCAGCGCGAGCAGGACGGCAGCGAGGTGCTCTCGGTCGAGCTGGAACGGCTGATCGCCCTCGGGCAGACCCTCTCGGAGCGCCGCAACGCCTTCGAGTACGCCCGCGACGCGGCCGCCCACCGGTTCACCCGGATCACCAAGTCGCTCTGGCGCCCCCGCTCCGGCTCGCAGGTGAACCGCGCGACGATGACCGCGGCGATGATCGACAGCCGCGACTTCATCAGCGCCCGGCGCCGGGCCGAGACCGAGATCCACCTGCCGCAGGGCACCCGGATCGCCTTCACGGGCGGCAAGCAGTTCCAGGACGTGTCGGTGATCTGGGACACCCTGGACCGCGTCAGGGCCAAGTACCCCGACATGGTGCTGATGCACGGTGGCGGCGAGGGCGCCGAGCTGATCGCCGCGAAGTGGGCGGAGAACCGCAAGGTCGCCCAGGTGGTGTTCAAGCCGGACTGGAAGCGCCACAGCAAGGCGGCGCCCTTCCGGCGCAACGACCAGATCCTGGAGCAGGCACCGATCGGGATCGTGCACTTCCCGGGCGGCGGGATCTCCGACAACCTCGCCGACAAGGCGATGGCGAAGGGAATCCCCGTCCAGCGGAACGTGAAGGCCGGCGCGTGAGCGCCGGTCCCCGCGGACGGGCGGCCCGTGCTCGGGCCGCTATAACCCGTCGTGGCTCGGGAGCCAGGCGGCCTCTCTCGCCTCCTTGGCGAGCCGCAGACAGGCCTCTTCGAAGACGTCCTGCACGTGCCGATCTTGGATGAGATCGGTCACGAGTGCGGCCACGCGATCGTAGGCCCCGCGGGGGATGGGGATCAGCTCTTCGGCGTCGCGGTAGATGACGGTGTCACCGGTCTGAACCAGCGTGAAGCTCGAGCGATCGCAGAACACGATGGCTTCCCCGTCAAGCTGGAAACCCTCTATCAGCTCCCCGACGTCGTCGATGCCGGTGGCCGAGACGGACCCTCCACTGATGGTCAGCGTGAGGCGCAGATCGGCAGGCTCGCCGACTTCAAACCGAAGCGAGGTGGAGCCCTCGAAAATCGCCTTGATGGTCATCCAGGAAGACGGCGGAAGAGGCGCGGCCGAGGCCTTGGGGCAGGTGAACGGCGCGAGCGGGTTGGCGGCCACGGTTGCCCCTGAGTTGTGCCTGTCTGCCGCAAGGTAGCACGCTGAGAAGGTCGGGTCAGCACTGAACCGTTGCCGATCTGTGCCGGGTTCGAAGAGCTCCTCCCCAACGCGAGCCACGCGCCTGGTCATGCCGTAAGGCGGTCACATCCCCCATCTGGCGGGAGCCACCATGCGGCCGACCCAACCCTTGCGAACGGCGCAGGAGAAGGCGCGGTCGCGACGTTCACCACGGCGTCGAACCGTCCAACGACGATGGCGACGAGGGAACAGACTCCGTCTCCGCTCGCAACCGTCCGGCCGGACGATTTTCCCCTGCCGCTACGCGCCATTCCTCGCGGAACAAAATCGCCAGACCGGCCGGTCCTCCGCTGCGCTCCGGCCCCGACGGGGTGCGGGCGGCGCCGTCGCCTGTTTGGGGGGTCGCATCGCGCCGGGACGGTCCCGAGCGCCAGGGAAACCAACCCGATGCTCCTCTCCACCAACACCCCTCAGTCAGGTCTTCGCGCGAACCTCCAGGCGATCCTGGCCTCGATGAATGCGGAGATGAACTCTCTCACCGACCTGGCCGCGCGGCGGGTCGTGGCGGAATGCATCGAGGAGGTCCAGGCCGCGATCGACGACCTCCCACCGGGGGCCTGAGCGAGCCGCCACGAGGGTCGGCATGAGCCGACCCTTCGCCGTTTTCGAGAGAACGAGAAGCTCGGCTTTTAGCGGCAACCGGATCGTGGAGGTATCGGCGTCAGGCTGGAAGCGCTCCTCCCCGGCGAGGGCAGCCTTCCTGGTCAGGCCGCGAGGCTGGAGGCGTCCGGAGCGGGCGCCATCACGAGCGGCGGCGGCGCGGTGGAGGGCGCCCTCCCGCGCCAAACGGGAGCAGCAGCGAGGGTCACGAGCCGGCCACCGCGCCCCATCCGGCAAGCCCGGCGTCCGGTCGATCCGCCCCAAGCGGAACCGGCGGTGAAGCGCGGCGCCGACGTTCGCCACAGCGTCGGACCGTCCCTACACGATGGCGACAAGGGAACAGACGGCGTCTCCGCCCGCAACCGTCCGGCCAGACGATTTTCCCCTGCCGCTTCGCGTCATTCCTCGCGAAACAAAATCGTCAGTCCGGCCGGTCCTCCGCTGCGCTCCGGCCCCTGCGGGGTGCAGGCGGAGCCGCCGCCTGTTTGGTGGGTCGCATCGCGCAGGGACGGTCCCGAGCGCCACAGGAACCCAGCCGATGCCGCGCCCCACCTCGACCCTCCCCGCCCACGCCCGCTACGCCCTCGTGACCCACGTTGCGGAACTCCAGGCCGAGCTGGCCTCCATCTCCTGCCCGCGCGAGCGGCGCACCATTCAGGCCGAGCTGAAGGCCGCCCAGACCCGGGTCGCCCAGCTCACCCCGGAGGGCTAAAACCCCCTCCTCCAGGGCCGCCCAACGGGCGGCCTTCTACCCCGGAGATCGGGGTGCCTTACCCTGGTTCGTAGCGCGCCGGACAAGCCTTCGGCGGGCACCCGTTCGGGCGCCCGCCGAACCGTCCGATTGGACGGGTTTCGCCGCGTCCGGCGACGCGGCGAGCGGCCCGTCAGGCCGCCTGTTGGCTCGCCTCAATCTCGGTTCGGTAATCATCCGCTTCCTGGCTTTCACGAGCGAAGAAGCGGTTCTCCTTGACGAGCTTCTTCATGTCGTCGCGTCGGAAATAGATCGCGCGTCCGCACCGGATCGGCTCGATGCCAGGCACGCACAGGATCTGCTCGTCGCGCCTCATGGTGTTGATGATCTCATCGGGCATAATGAGCGCCCGTTTGTGGAGCGAGGTCGAGGCCGACACGCTCACTCCGCCCGAGCCCTTGCCGCCCGAACGAGCCTGCTGGCTGAACGAAATGGTCTCCTGCGTGAAGTACCCGCAGCGCTCCGACAGCGCCTTGGCCGTTTCGACGTCGGTGACGGCCGAGAAGCTCTGCCACGAGGTCGACTCGAACCACGCCGAGACGGCATCCTTGTCGCCCCATTGCTGGCGAAGCTGGCCCAGCGCCTGGTACACCATCACGAGCACGATGCCGTATTTGCGGCCGGCGTCGCGGGCGACCTCGAGCAGGCTCATGTTGCCGAGCCGTGCCGCCTCGTCGAGGATGAACGCGACGCGATCTTTCACCTCACCGTTGGCATGGTAGAGCGTGTTCATCAGCCCGCCGATGATGACCCGGGCAAGGCCCGGGTAATCCTGAAGCGTCTGAAGGTCGAGCGCGACGAACACGTCGATATCGCTCTCGACAAGGTCGAGGCTGGAGAACTTCCCGCCCGACACGATGGCGGCGTATTCCTTGAACGACAACCAGTTCGTCAGATCGGCCGCGGTGGCGTAAACGCCGGAGAATGTTTGAGGCGTCATCGACTTGAACGGGCCCAGCGCCAGCGCGGCAAACGAGTCCTTTTCCTCGGCCCTGAGGATCCGGCTCAGGTACTCCAGGAAGTCAGGCTCAGCCTGCGAGATCAGCTCGCGCAGGGTGCGCAACGTGCGCGGCCGGGTCGCATCGAAACCCCGGTTGAGGCAGATGTGGGCGAGCACCCCGCGAATGAGTTGGAGCGCCGAATTTCGGAAGAAGTCGTTGGGATCGGCGCGCTTGACCTGGCCGGTGGCGATCCAGCCGACCACGGCGGCGATGTCCTTCTCGGCCGAGTTCTCACCCCGCCCGATCCAGTCGAGCACGTTGAACCCGCTCTTGGGATCCGTCGGCGTGATGCAGAACACCCGCCGACGGTTGCTCGGACCCTGCATCGTTTCTCGATACTCGGCGAGCATCGGATGCAACTCGGTCGAGGGGTCCAGCACGACGGTGTTCCATGGGCACGACAGCAGCATCGGGATCACGGTACCGGTTGTCTTGAACCCGCCCGATCCCGAGAAGATCAGCCCATGCCCGGAGCCGAGATCGGCGTTGAACCCCATCAGCGGTTTGCGCCCGCCGGAACCCCACGTCTTGCGATCGCCAGGCTTGAACATCCGCGAGGTGTTCTTGGGGTCGAGATCGGGCCGGTACAGCTCTCCGAGCACCAGCGCACCATCCTCCGGAAACAGCTCACCAGCGAGCTTCATCGGCGCCCATTCGGCGTCGCCATGGGCCGCGGATTTCGACCGAACCGGCTTGTTGTAGCCGCGCGTGGTCTTGCGGACCCGGACCAGTGAAACGACCGGCGCGATGAAGGCGACGAAGCCCGCAAAGCACACCGCGCAGAACAGCGGGATGTCGGCCTGGCGGAGCAGCGCGCGGGCGTCGGCTCGCGGATTGAGCGCGCTCAAACGAGCGATCTCCTCGCGGACCGTCCAAGCGCAAAGAACGATCAGGAATAGCGAGGAGAAGCTTGCGACCACCCGGCCACTGTCGCCGGCCCGGGTCAGGCCCGAAGCGGCAAACAGCACCAGTGCGGGGAACGCCACGGCGGCCACCCGCATGGCGTGGACCATCATCGTATGGCCCGGTTCGATGACGTAGAAGGCGCCGACCAGCGGGGCAAGGAACAGGCTGAACGTGAGGTGCAGCGCCAGGCCGATCGCGACGACGATGACCCCGTTAATCCACTTCATTTCGTGAACTCCTTGTCCCCCAGGCGGGCGAGCCGCTCTTCGACGGCAGGGTCGCGAATGCGCTCGCGGCCCTCGACCAGCAGCCCGAGCAGCACGTTGGTCGGGATGTCGGCGAGCCCGGCTTTGACGATCAGGCCGCCGAGCTTGATCTTCTGGTGCGCGTCCTGTTTCCGCTCCTCATTCCGCTTGAGCATCAGCTCCCTCCGGAGCCGATCGAGCGCCTCGACGTCCCTTTGCCTTGGGCTGCGCCACCTCCGGGTATTCCGTACGAAATCGCGCCACCAGTTCCTCGAAGGCCTTGGTCAGAACCTCCTCGGGAATGGCGATCGAGCCGAGACCGGCCTTCATTGCCAGGCCACCGATCCGCGCGGCCTCGGCCTTGTCATGTTCGGTGAGCTTCTTCTTCAGCGCATCGATCGAAGTGGTGAGCTGCTGGATCTCGCCGAGGATCGCCTCGCGCGACTTTGGCCTGGCCATGGATGCTCCGTTCCCATTCGGTTGGACAGCACTGGTTAACATCCGCAACACGAATGGGAAACGCTGCGTCAGTACGCCGAAGCGTTATCAGGCTCTGGACGCGAGGATCCGTGGTCCCAACGTCACACTTTCCGCGATGTTAGACTTAGAATGGTGTGGGGTGGCCCAGTCGGGTTGCCGATCATGAGCCAGACGATTGACCTTCGGCGGCCAAGTTTATGGCCGAGCTAAAGGCCTCTCCTCTCCCCTTCCGGCGGCGCGACCTTCGCCGGAGCGCGGAGGCCAGTTCGATCGGGCCTCGCCCGTTCCCGTTGCCCTGATACCTCCGGCGATCGCGCCCGCAGGAAGGGCGCGCTGGCCGGCTTTGCCGGGCAGCAGGTTCCGGCCCCGCAGGGGCCTCTCTTAAGCGGAGCTACGGCGCGGAGCGCCGCCGCAAAGTCCCCTGAGTTTTACGAAGGGGCGCACTAATGGGGAAACTTGCGTTTCCCTGGGTTAGCTGCTAATGGCCAAGCTCGGAACCCTCGCATGGCCATCTATCACCTCTCGCCTCAGGTCATCAGCAGCGCCAACGGCAAGAGTGCCGTCTCCAGCGCCGCCTACCGGCGCGCAGCCACGATGGTCCGTGAGGCCGACGGCAAGGTCATCTCGTACGAGGGTAAGCAGCACGTCGCTCATGCCGAGCTGAGCCTGCCGGCCGAGGTTCCGGCCTGGTTTCAGACCGCCATCGACGGGCGCAGCGAGAACGGTGCCTCGGCCTTGCTGTGGAACGCCGTCGAGAAGAAGGAGGGCTTGAAAGGCACCGGGCTGGCGATGGAGATGAACATCGCGCTGCCGATCGAGCTGACCTTCGAGCAGAACGTTGCGCTCGCCCGCGACTGGATCGAGACGGAGGTCGTCTCACAGGGTTTCGTCGCCGATTGGGCGTTTCATGACGCCCCCGGCAACCCCCACATTCACGTCATGATCCCGTTGCGCAGGTTGTCGGACAAGGGGTTCGCAGCCAAGTTTGAGTTCGCACGGGACCCTGCTGGCAACATTCTGTATCGAGACGACGGTAAGCCTCGCTATGAGCGTATGGCTGGACCGATGAAGCACCTCATCCCATGGCGTCGCTCATGGGCCGAGACATCGAACTTGCATCTCGCGAAGGCCGGTCTGGACCTGCGCATCGATCACCGTTCCCACGCCGAGGCCGGCATCCGGATCGAGCCGACCGAGCACATCGGCGTTCAGGCTTCCAACCTGCGCGGCACCGTCTCCGATCGGGTCGAGGAGGAGAAGCAGAAGCGCATCCGCAATGCGCAGGCGATCATCGCCGACCCCGACAAGCTGCTGCCGATCGTCTCGCGCGAGAAGAGTGTGTTCGACGAGCGCGACATCGCTCGCGCCGTGTTCCGCTACATCGACGACCCGGCCGCGTTCGAGGCGGTTCGTCTCAGGCTCGGCCAATCGCCCGAACTCGTCGCGGTCGCCGAGGAGGTGTTCGATCCCGAGAGCGGACGCGTGGTGTCGCCGGCGCGCTGGACGACGAGGGCGCTGCTTCAAGCCGAGATCCTGATGCAGGCGGCGACGGGCCGGCTCTACGCCGATGCTGGTCACAGGGTGTCACCGCGGGCGCTCGAGCGAGCCATTGCGGCCCGCCCGGAACTCTCCGAGCAGCAGCGCGACGCGGTCCGTCACGTCACGGCGCCCGAGCGGATCGCGGCCGTGGTCGGGTTTGCCGGCGCGGGCAAATCGACCATGCTCGGCATTGCGCGTGAGGCCTGGATCGGCGCCGGTCACGCCGTCGTCGGCGGGGCGCTGGCCGGCAAGGCGGCCGAGGGGTTGGAGCGGAGTGCGGGGATCGCGAGCCGCACCTTGGCGTCGTGGGAACTCGCCTGGAAGCACGAGCGCGACCTGCTGAAACCCGGCGATGTGTTCGTGCTCGACGAGGCCGGCATGGTCGCCTCCGAGCAGCTCTCGCGGATCGTCCAGGAGGTGGAGCGGCGCGGCGCCAAGCTGGTCCTTGTCGGTGACGCCCAGCAGCTCCAGCCGATCGAGGCCGGTGCCGGCTTCCGGGCGATCACCGAGACAATCGGCTATGCCGAGCTCTCCGAGATCTGGCGCCAGGTCGATCCGGCGATGCGGCGGGCAAGCGTGGCCTTTGCCCGAGGCGAGGCGGCCGCGGGACTCAGCGTTTACAGCGAAGCCGGGATGGTGCGGTTCTCAGCCGATCGTGAGGGCGCACGCGAGGCCCTGATCGCGGCATGGAAACTCGACTACCTTGGCCTCAAGCCCGACGGCCGGGCAAGCGAGACGCTGATCCTTGCCCAGACCAACGTCGACGTTCTGGCCCTCAATGCCTTGGCGCGTTCCGCGCTCAAGGCCGACGGGATGCTGGAGAATGAGGCCCGGTTCATCACGGCGCGCGGCGAGCGGATGTTCGCTCCCGGCGACCGCGTGCTGTTCCTCGAGAACGACCGCCAGCTCGGCGTGAAGAACGGGATGCTCGCCACCGTCGAGGCCGCGTCGAGCGGCCGGCTCACGGTCAAGCTCGATCGGGACGGCAGAGGCGACGGCGAGCGGATCGAGGTCCACGCCGAGGTCTATCGCAACCTCGATCACGGCTACGCGGCCACCGTCCATAAGAGCCAGGGCGCGACGCTCGATCGGGTCCACGTGCTGGCCACGCCCGGCATGGATCAGCATCTGGCCTACGTGGCGATGACGCGTCACCGCCACACCGTCATCCTCCACGGCGCGCATGCCGACTTCATTCCGGACTGGCGCAAAGCCAAGCTCGGAGCGGCGCCGTCACGGGGCGTTCTCGATGCGGCCGCGCTCGACGGCTTGTCCCGCCGGTTGTCGCGGGACGGTTCGAAAGCCTCGACCCTGGATTACGTCGACGAGGCCGCTTTCCGTGAGGCCGCTGTCGCGCTGACGCGGCCGCCGGAGTCGATCGACGGCGAGGCGGTCCGAGGCCGCGCGAGCGATCTCCCGCTGCTCGATGCCAAGGGGATCGCCAGGGATCTCTCGGCGCTCGCAGGTCGCCTCGAGGCAGACGGTGACGCGGCTGCGATCGGCCCCGACCGGAAGCCCGATGCCAGCGTCACCGACCCATCCGGCTCGCCAGCCCTGGCCGCGCTCGATGCGGCTCTCGCCCGGCTGGAGAACGCGGAAACCGACGTCGCCGACCGGGTGCGGCCACAGGATCTGCGTGCCCTCGCCTCGGCCTTCGCGGAACGCCGCGGGCTCAACGGTCACGCGGCCCTCACACCCGCGCTGGTGAAGCGCGCGCGGTCGATGATCGTGACGGTCCAGGTGCGCTGGCGCCGCCTGCATGGTGCGGCCGTTCGGCTTGCCGCCGCCTGGCAGGCACTCGTCTCGACCCGGCCCGCCGTCGTCGAGAACGTTCCGCTAAAGACCCGAGAGCCTGCCGCCCAAGCGATCCCGCTCAAGCCATTCCTCGCTGCCGTTCCCTTCGACAAGACCGCCGTCGATGCAGCCCTCGCATATCGCGTCGATCCGGAGCGAGATCTGAAGCAGGAACTCGCCTCGCTGCGATCCTCGATCCGCACGGCGGTCAAGGATCCCGCAGGCCTATTCAAGGCGATCTACGCCCAGCTTCGCGCGCCCGGAAAAGGCTACACCTCGCGCATCGACGAACTGCTGGCCGACCCGGAAGCCTATGGCGGTCTGCGGGGCCGCAAGGGCTGGTTCGTGCCGAAGCCGGAGAAGGAGGAACGCGAGAAAGCCGTGGCGTCGTATGACGCCATCAGAGGGGCCGCCATCAACCTCAAAAACCAGTATTCCGCCGAAATCGAGAACGCACGTCCGGAGGAAGTGCGATACCGCCGACGCATCGCGATCGAGGTGCCCGGCTTGTCGCCGGCCGCCTCGGCCGCGCTGGCTCAGATTGCCCGTACACCGGGCTCGGACCCACGGGCCTTCGATGCCGTCGTCGCGCGGTCTGTTGCGACGTCCGAGCAGCGGGCGGAGATCGAGGCATTCGCGAGCGCCGTTGCCCGCCGGTTCGGCGCCACCGGCGCGATCGGGCATTCGCCGGACAAGGGCCTCGGCCCGGCGCAGTGGCTCACGAGCGAGGAGCGCGAGATCCTGTCGGGCGGTGGGTTCGTCGCCTCCTACCTCAAGGAGGGAAGCCTCGATCACCTGATCGCCAAGGTCCTGCGCCGCGAGCTCGACCAGCGCCTCGACGTGCAGCCTCAGCAAACCCTGGAGCAGGGCAAGGAGCTCGACCGTGACCGTGATCTCGGGTTGACGGTCTGAGGCCCCGTTATTTCCTGGATCGGCTCCTGAAACTTGCCCGTTAGAACTATCTCCGGTCTCCGCTGTGACGCCTACGACACGCGGTCCGTATTGGCGCCGGGGCGACTATGGGTAAGGGTAGGAGAGAGAGGACAGCCGAGAGTTTTGGCCGTCTGAAGGACGGATCGAGAGTCGCTGCCTGCGAGCCGGACCGGCCGGGCTAGAACCGAGGAACCGCACCCATGAGTTTCCGCGACCTGCCGGCGCTGGTGACCCAACGCCAGGACGCCCTCACCCTGCTCGAGGCTCTCGCCACGGGCGTCGACGAGGGTGAGTTCGCCCCCTTCGTCACCGCGCTGATGTCCCCCGAGGATGAGCAGGCGGCAGCCATCATGCTCGGATCGGGCAACGGGATGTCCTTGCGCGTCCAGCTCGGCGCGCTCCTCGCCGGAGCCGGCCTCGTGACCAACGACGAGGTGTTCCAGGCCCTCGACGCGCGCCGGGCCCGAGCCAAGGGAGCGGTGGCGTGAGCGGCGATCCCTACGTCTACGAGGGCACCGATACCCTCAGGAACAACGCCGGCATCCGGGATCCCGAGGCCCTGGCCGAGCGCGAGCAGATCGTCTCGTTCCAGGCCCTGCGCCAGATGCTGAAGGAGCCGGTGCTCGGCAACTTCGACCAGGCGCATTTCGCGGCGATCCATAAGCGGCTGTTCGCTGAGGTCTACCCGTGGGCGGGCGAGACCCGCACGGTCGAGCTTTGGAAGCCCGAGATCGTGCTGAACGGCCGCAGCGTCGCCTACGCGCCGCCGGCGCAGATCGACGGCCTGATGCGGTCGGCCCTGTCGAGCTTGGCACGCGAAGAGCCAGGGAACCTGAAGGACAGCCGGCCGGCGATCCGCCTGGCCCAGAACATGGCGACGCTGTTCCAGGCCCACCCGTTCCGGGAGGGCAACACGCGCACGCTGCTGGCGTTCATGGAGCAGTACGCCCGCCACCATAAGCAGCCGCTCGACCAGGCCCTGATCAACCGGGTGCCGAGCGAGACCCGGGACAAGTTCGTGCTGGCCACCCGCGGCCAGATCCAGCCCTTGGCGGAGATGGTGCGGAATGCGCGGTACTCGGAGGAGCAGCGCGCTCATCCGGTCCTCGGCCGCCTGTCGGCGGAGGCGTTCGAGGCGACGCGGCTGATGGGTGCGCCGCGCATCGTCCTGCCCGAACCCGGCACCCAGGTCCGGGGCCAGGTGGTCGCCACGAGCTACCACCACGCCCTGGTGCGTCAGGACCGCGAGATTGCGGCGGTGCCGCTCGCCTCGTTCCGCGTGATGCCGGAGAACAACTCCCGCGTCGACGTGCGGGTGCTGCGCAGCGACGAGGGCCTGGACCGCAACCAGCCGCGCGAGGAGGTCGCGCGAAGCCAGGTCGTGGGCCGGGTGCTGATCCCGGCGAGCTACCTCATGCTCTCCGGCCAGCGACCCGAGGACGTGACGCGCAACCGCATCGAGATCCCGGGTCCGAGCCCGGCGCTTGCCGAAGCGCTGAAGAACCGACCGGCCCGGGAGATCGTCGCCGACCCGGGGCTGGCCGCCGAGGTGCGCCAGATCGACAAGAGCCTGATCGAGCGCTTCGGGCGCGAGGGCTCAGCGATCCTGGTCCAGGGCAGCGACACCGAGGCCAAGAGCCTCCTGCCGAAAGGTCAGGATCTTGAGCAAATTCGCGCCGTCCTGAAGCCCATGATGGACGTCCTGGTGGCCGACGATCGTCAGCAGACACTCGCCCAGCAGAAGACGCTCGGCCAGGAAGAGCCTCAGCTCGGACGGTCCGTATGAAGGCTCTGCATCGCAAGCCGGTCGAGTCGATCTCGGCCGGACCGATCATCACCCTTGCCGTCGTCTCCCTCTCGACGATGGGCGTTCTCAGCCTGCTATGGTGGACGTTCTCTCCGGTCCTCGGCCGGATGTATGCCGCCCTGCGGCTGCTCGAGAGCGCGACCCTGTGGCGGTTCACGGGCTGGGGCCGGTACTTCACCGGCACGCCGGCGGGCGAGCCGTTCGCGTTCGTGTCGATCTACCAGTCGAGTACTCCCTTCGGCCTGGTGGCCGCCCTGCTCACGGCGCTCATCGGCTTCCTCGCGTGGCGCAAACGCAGCCGGGACCACATCGAGAAGCTCATCACCCTTCCGCGCCAGGGCTTCGGAAAGGCGGAAATCATCAGTCGGTTCGTTCCGGCCCACCGGCTGGTGCGGCCGGTGCCGCTGGTCGACCCGGACCAGGAGACGTTCCCAGCCCAGCCGGACGTTTCCAACCCTCTCAAGGGGGTCCGCGACCTCCTCAATGCCAGGGCCGTGGAGACGGTGCTGGACGACATTCCCTGGCACCTCGCCGGCGCCCTCTTCCTGACGATCGACGCGGTGGCTCCCCTCGCCGATCGCAAGGCCCGCGAAGCCGTTCTGAAGGCCGTCAGGGCTGCCGGAGACCGCCACGCCGTGAATTCCCTGGCAGAGCACCCTGCCGCCCTCCTGCCGACCCTGCACGGCGCCCTGCTCCAGGCGATCACCGAACGGCCCGGCCGGGGTGACGCTCCGCTTTTCCAGGTTCATGCCGTGCTCGAGAAAAAGGAGGACCTCGCCTCGGTCGTCTCGGCGCTCGCTGCCGCGGCCCTCGCGGCGCACAGGCTGCATTTCCCGGATTACACGTGGCTTCGCCACGTCGATCCAAACTTGCAGTCTGCGATCACGACCTACTGAGGTCGCTCAATAAGTGGCGCCGAGCGGTGGGCCCGCTCGGCGCTGTCGTCGTGTCACGCTGTACCGGCCAGGTCGACACTCAGGTCAGGTGCCGGACCCGGTCATGTAGGTGGTGACGACGCCGATGATGACGCCCAGGATGGTGACGCCGGAGCCGACGACGATCCCGGCGATCGACCGGCCGCTATCCTCGCGGGCGTTGTCGTCCTGCGACGACTTGTAGAGCTTCACGCCCGAGATGCCGGCAAGGCCGATGCCGATCACCGCGAAGATGATCGAGATGACGATGCCGGCGTTGTTGCCGCCCGTGGCGATCGACGACGCGTTGAGCGACGAGCTCGCCGCCTTCGAGCGCGAGTTTTTGAGAAATTCGATCGGCGCGGACGGATCGCCCGAGGTGCCGCCCGTCGCCTGAGCCAGGGCCGAGACAGTGCTCCAGCCCATGACCGTCGCGGTCGCGAGCGCGTGGTAGTACATATCCTTGAAGTTCATGGAAGCCTCCATCGTCATGCTGCGGTTCTGGATCGGCCGATCTGGGGCTGAGCTTCGCTCATGATTTCCCCCAACACTTGATCGACGATCGTCTTTGCGATCCGGTCCTCACCGAACCGCGCAAGCGCGGACATCCGGCTCCACGTCTCGATGGCGGTGCCATCGGGAAAGCGAGAAGCGAGGATGCGCAGCGCATCGTTGACCGCCATCCGGCGGTACAGCTCGTCGCGCACCAGGCGGTCCTCCGCCTTGGTAGTCAGGGCCCACAGCATCCGGGGCCCGAGCGAGTTGTTCAGAATGATCCAGCGCTCTTCCTCGCGCAGCTTGAACCGCGCCAGCAGGTTCGCGCCGCGCCGCCCCTGCGGGCCGTGCACCTGGCGCTCGAGCGCGGACTTCACCGCCTGATCGAACCCGAAGGTCTTGCGCGCCTGCTCGCGGATCTCGTTCGAGTCGGCGTTGAGCACGAGCACGGTCGAGGCCATGTCGGCCAGCGTGTCGAAGTCGGCGAGCAGCTGCGAGACCAGGATCAGCTCCAGGCCCCACTTGCGGCCCTCGCGGGCGTCCGACTTCACCTGCCGGGCGATCGTCTCGACGCCGCCGGTCAGGTGGTACTCGTCCATGCACAGCCGCTTAGGCGTCTCCGCCACCTCGGCGTAGCGCGCCTCCCAGTACCGGACGTACTCCGCCCGGATCTTGTCCTCGGGCGGGAAATCCATCTTCGCGATCTCCTCGGAAAAGCCGGAGATCTTCGAGAGATAGACGTGCCGCGCGATCATGAACATCAGCGCGTTGTTGCGCTCGGCCTCCGGCGACTTGTGGCGCTGCGCCACATCCTGGAGATCGATCGACACCACCCGGGCCTCGCCGAGGTCGAGCCTCGTCGGCCGGGCGAAGATCGGGAACTTCTCGATCGCGGACTCGAGCGAGCGCTGGACGTGGCGGATCAGCTCGGCAGGGAAATCCTGCACCATGATCGGCTCGGCGAGCACCCGGGCGAAGTCCTCCAGCACCGGCATCGCGTAGCGCTGCGCGCGTTGCGCCGCGTTGAAGAGCCGGCGCTCGACCAGCGCGTCGACGATGCTCCACCACCGCGCCTTGTCGGGAACAGCGATGCCGAAGTCGTGGATGATCCGGTCGAGCTCGGGGTCGACGTCGGGCTGGTAGACCGCCGGCGAGGACGAGAACTGGAGGTCGCTCTTGAGCTGGAACACCCGCGAGATCAGGCGCGGGACGAGGAGCGCCACTTCCGGGTTCGACACGTTGAGGAGCGTCGTCAGGAAGTTCTCGATGAAGCTCCTCTCGCGCTCCAGCGGCATGCGCCGGCCGAGCCCGAGGTCGAGGAAGTTGACCGCGTAATCCGGCGTGTTGAGGAGCCGCACGTAGTACGCTTCGTGCCGCCGCTCAGGGGGGAGCGCGTTGCGCACCAGCTCGATGAACCCACTGGAGCTGACGCCGACGTCGATGACGGCGAGGAACGGCAGCGCCGCGCCGGCCGAGAACGCCGCGAACTCGACGTTGAGCCGGTTCATCAGCACGCTCTTGCCCGAGCCGGGCGTGGCGTAGATCAGCGTCAGCCAGAACAACTGCTCGGGCGACAGCGCCTCGTAGGGCACCGGCTTGCCGTCGGGCGTGACCAGCATGCTCTGGCCCTGCTTGAAGATCGGCGCCGTGCGGTGGAACGGCAGAAGGGCGGCGAGGTCGCCGAGCGGCGCGATCGAGCCCGGCGGAACCTCGGCCTGGACCGTCATCCCGGCTACCGTCTCGCACAGAGCCCGCAGCGGGTTGTGGGGCGCATCGGTCATCACCGCCTCGCCCCAGGTCATCATCCCGCTCATCAGGTACGAGCGGCGCCGCTCCAGGAGCCCCGGATCCTCGCCCGGCTCGGTCCAGGTCGTGGCGATCACCCGGCCCTTGACGATCGCCTCGCCGTCCTTCTGGACCACCTCCTCGAGCTGGCGCAGCGCCCGAAACAGGTTCTTGTTGCTCGGGCTCGCGAAGGCGAGGAGGCCGGCGAACACCTTCCTGAGCCGGAAGCCGACATCGGCATCGCGCAAAGCCTCGAGGTGGAAGCAGACCCGGAACGGCATGTCGGCGGAGCGCGACGAACTCTCCAGGAGCGAGTCGAGCAGCCGGTTGAACGGCAGGATGGTCGAGGGAAACATCCGCATGACCGCGAGCGCGTAGCGGCGCCCGCCCATGTCGAGGGCGCGCATGTTGCTCGCGGCCTGCGCGTTCGAGGTCATGATCTGGCGCGCGACGGTCGGCGTGAAGAACTCGCTCACGTCATCGTCGTGGCGCTCCTTGGCGCCCGGGTAGCGCCGGGTGCCAGGTCCGTAGGGCGTCCAGCCGTCGGGGGTCTCGTGGTAGAGGACCGCCGCCCGGATCTGCTCGAGGTCGCGCCGACGCCCCTTGTCGTCGGGAGCCAGGATCCGGCCCTGCAGGCGGGCCTCGCCGAGCGCCTCCACCACCCGCCGTACGAACGCGGCGTGGACGCCGTCGAGGGCGCCGAGCCGCAGGTAGGGGTTCTGCGCGTCGCGGGCCGGGGGCAACTCCTGCCAGGCCTTGCGGTTGTCACGTCGCTCGCGGCGCACCTCCTCGGGCGTACCGGCCGTCGGGCGGGTCCAGGCGGCGAGCAGGATCGTCTCGGAGCGCGCACGCTCCTCCAGGACGGTCCGGCCCTCCTCGATCAGCGCCTCGACCGACAAACCCTTCTGGCGGGAGCGCCGGCCCTGGCGCTCGACGAAGGGATCGATGACCTTGGCGGTGTTGAGCGAGGACTCGTAGGAGATCGTGATCTGGTGGCCTGGGCGCTTGAGGATCTGCGCGATCCCGCCGGCGAAGCGCTCGACCACGTTGACGAGGTAGTCGTCGGGCGAGACGATCGAGCGGATGCCGTCGATCTCGATCAGGGTGAGCTGCGACCCATCATGGGCGTAGACCACCGCCTCCTCGCGCTCCGGGTCGAAGCCCGCCAAGTCGCAGAACTTGTCGGCCGTCCTCATTGGATACCCCGCAGGATGACCGAGAATTGGTAGACGGGCACAGCGAGCGCGAAGAGCCAGGCTCCGAGCAGTCCCGGAATGATGCCCCGCATCAGTGGGGCCGGGCGGACGTGCAGGGCGCAGAAGACCTGTGCGAGGGCAAACACCATCGCGGCGCAGGAGAGCGTGATCGAGGCCGGATAGTAGGCGTAGATCAGCGGCGGGTAGGTGATGGCGCCGTCCAGACCGCGTGTCAGGCCGTCGTAGAGCAGCCCGGTCAGGAACAGGCAGCCGCCGCCTGCCATGCCGCAGAGGTGCAGGATCCGGCGCAAGCTCCGGTCCGAGCAGACCGACACCGACCAGGCGCGCGCGGCCACGACCGCGTAGCAGCCCGCCGCGAGGGTAAGCGCGATGGCCGCCTTGGTCACCACAGGATGATCGTCGAGGTAGGCCGCCGCGTTGGCGGTCAGGTTGTCGATGAGGTGCCAGGATCCGTCGTTCATCGCGTCAGGTCCTCCCTCACTCGGCGAAGTAGAAGGAGAATTGCGCGATGATGATCGTGGGGATCGTCATGGCGCAGCCGATCACCCCGGCAACGATCCAGTTACCCGCCGTGCCGTCGCCCGAGTTGTTGGCCTGGTAGACCCGCAGCATTGCGTAGCCGGTCAGGAAAATGCCAGTGACGGCCGTGAGCACGACCACGAGCCAGGCCAGCGTCGGCACGAGGTCGATCAGGCCGCGCAGGACGTCCGCGACTCCCTTCGAGCCACCCATCACGGCTTCCTCAGTTGAGAGATCGGCAGGGTCTCGGGCCGGTAGCTCGGACCAAAGGCCGGATCGGGCCCGTAGCCGGTGCCGGCGCCGACCGAGACGCGAGCGGCGTCGAGCGGCACCACCACCGGCTGGAGGAAGACGATGCCTACGGGGAAGTTGGTCGGGCTCGACAGTGTCGGCGGCCGGCTGAAGCTGCGCGCCGCAGCCGCGGTCAGGGCCTGGCCGACCGGCAGCGCGGCGCCGAGGCCCGCGGTCAGGTAATCGACGTTGCGGCCGGACTGGACCGCAAAGCCGTTGCCGACCACCGTCTGGGTGTTGAGCTGGGTCAGCTGCTGGCCGACCTGGCCGACGCCCTGGATCAGGCCGGCGATGACGAGGCCGCCGTAGCGCTCGAGCACGTGGTTGTCGACGTCCTCGGCGACGCCGGTACGGGCCTGGTCGACCGTGATCGCGAGCGCCTGCATCGGCCCCTGGCGGCCGTCCTGCAAGATCATGGTCGAGAACCGGATCGAGGCCTGCGTCTGCGAGTAGACGATCTGGCCGAGCAGCCGGATACCGTTGAGCGGCCCGGGCTGCTGGCGCTCGTCGAGGTCGACGATGGTGGCGAAGATCGGGGCTGCCGGGTCGTCGGAGTTGAAGCCGCGATCGAGCACCGCGTAGGCGACGTCGCCGGCGCGCGCCACGGTCGCGTGCCGGATGCCGGGGCCGAACGGGCCGACCGGCACCGGCGCTGCCGCAGCGGCCGGGCGCGGCTCAGGCGGCTTTGGCCGGTCGCCCTTGCCGAAGGAGCGCACGAGGAACCCGCCAGGGGTTGGCTTCAACAGCGCCTTGATCTGCTCGTTGATCGCCGCGACCTGCTCGGGGTCCGCCGTCGGCTGGACCGGCACGTCCCGGTACACGGTCTGGATGACCGGACGATCCTGGTAGATGATCTTCTCCACCACCTTGGGCTCCGGGGGCGGCTCCGGCGCCTTCGGGACCGGGTTCTCGTCAGGCAGATCGCCCATCGTCGCGCCGCGCTTCTCGGCGATCACCGTCGGCGCCACGTAGGGCTTGCCGGCGCTGTCCTTCTCGTCCGCCGCCTGGCGGTTGACGCCGGCGCGCCGGTCGGCCTCGACCTTGCCGACGGGACGCATCATGTCGTTCTGCGGACTAGGCGTCTGTCCGCGGATCTCGGAGGCCAGCCCGGCGCCCTGGTCCGTGCCGGGCGTGTCCTTCAGAACGAAGGCGGCCGAGCCGAGGGCGAAGACGAGGAGCGACCCACCCAGTGCAGCGGTCGCTTTCGGAGACAGCGTGGCCATTATCCCCTCCTAGAATTCGATGGTGATGGCGGTCTCGGCTCCGTCGCCGCGCTCGGCGACGAGGCGCGAGGCCGGGCGGAGGAACTCGTAGATCCGGTAGCCCGAGGCCGCGTCGGCCGAGGCGACCGGCTGCGGGCTGACGAGGTCGCCCTGGACGCGCACGTACATGCGCTCGCGGTAGAGCCAGGCCTGCGCCCCGCCGGTCGCAACGAGCTTCTGCGCGCCCGTCGGCGGCGTGCCGGCGCCGAACAGGTGCAGGAGCGCCGTCGTGTCGATCGGGGCCGCCCCGCGCGGCGGGCCGGGCGGACCGGCCTTGCGGACAGGGGCGCTCGCCGTGACCACCTTCACCGGCGTCAGCGGCGAGGTGCCAGCGACCCGCACCGTGACCGGGATGTCGACCGTCTCGCTCTGCCCGGAGAGGACCATCAGCGGGATCGGGTAGGGCACGGCCTCGAGGCGAATGAGGATGTTGCCCCAGGTGTCGTAGCGGCACGGCATCAGGTTGATCGAGGCTGGCCTGTCGGCGCCCGCCCCGGCCGGGACCTGCGTCGCCCCCAGCGTGGTATCCTGGCCGCAGCCGGTGCCATCCTGAGCAAACAGGCGCGGATCGTAGGCGACCGAGGCGATCGGCCAGGGCGCGCCCTTCGCATCCACGAAGGTGATCGGGCTCACGACCCCGTAGGCGAGATGCAGCGTCTCGGGCGCCGAGCGACTGACCTCCTGAGTGACGGTGAGGAGCCGCGGCTCCGGCCGGGGCATGCGCCCGTCGCGGCCGGGGAAGTTGCCCGCGCCCTGCGCATCCTGGACCGCCCGGCGGACGTCCTGGATCTCGCCGGGCTTGAGGATCATGCCCTGGGTGCCGCCGATCATGCGCTTGCGCAGCTCTTCGAGCTCGGCCGGGGTCAGGGCGCGCGGAACGGGCGGCGGCGGCGTCGCCAACGGGCCAGTGGCCGGCGGCACCCCGGCCGGCCGGCGTACCGTCTCGCCCGGGGGCTGGAAGTTCGGCGGCGGGGCCGGCTGCCCCGGAGCTTGTGCCACCGCGGCGGTCGCCCAGACGGCAGCCACGGCGAAGCCAGAGGCCAAAACGCGCTTCATGGCCCCACCTGATTGGTCAGTTGCTGCGTCGAGATCACCGAGTCGATCGCGATGCCGTTCGGGTTGATCGGAGAGGGGTCGATCCGCACGATCGTCATGGTCAGAAGACGCCGCTCGACCCGCGTCTCGACGTTCGTGCGATAGAAGATCTGAAGCGGAACCTCGACGCGCCAGTAGTAGCGGCCCGCGAGCTTACCCTCTTCCGCCACATTGGCCGGGTCGGTCGTCACGGCCGAGACGGTCTGGTAGCCCGTCACGACTTTCTGGATGATGCCGCTCTCTTGCAGAGCCGCCCGGTAGCGGTCGCGGCCCTTCGGCGTGAACGACTGGCTCAGCGCGTTGTTGATGAGCGCGCGCCAGTTCGCGTAGTCGTAGGAGTTCAACTGGACGGCCGACGAGACCGCGAACTCCTTCAGCCGCGCCTGGCTGATGTTCGGCTCGGCAAGCGGGATCGCCTCGCAGACGGCTTGCGCGTCCGAAGTCCAGATGAACTGCTTGACCGGAAACCGGATGAACGCGTTGTAGAACAGGAGCGCGTTGACCGTGAGCGACAGCAGCAGGAACAGCGACAGCAGCAGGATCCACTGCCACTGGTTGCGCAGCATCATCCGGCCGGCGTCGACCTCTTGGGCGATGTGATCGGCCGATTTCATGACTGCGGCCTTCCCGCCGTCGGCGGTGCCACGATCTTCACCTCGCAGCCGAACACGCCGCCATCGGCGACGTAGGGGATCACCTCGGCCCGCTTGATCGACAGGTAGGCGAGCCACATCATCGCCATCAGCGAGGCGAAGACCGCGCCGGCGAGGAACGACGAGGCGCGCGAGTAACCCTCGATCCGGTCGGCGAGGGCCGAGGGCGACAGGCACCCGCCCGCCGAGGGCAGGCTGAACGCCCCGATGGAAGCTCGGCGGGCCATCCGTCAGCTACCGGCCAGGACGGCGCGCAGCTTGGCGTCGTCGCCTGCCTCGTAGCCGACCATGATCGCGAGCCGTCCGTCGGGCCGCGGCACGAACATCGTCGGCACGCCGGGACGCAGGGCCGGTGAGGCCGCGAAGATCGAGGCGAACGCCTCCTTGTTCTCGGCGAGCTTGGCGGCGGTCTCGGGGCTGACCTCGCCCGGGTTGCCGCCCTTCGTCTCGAACGCGGCCTTGAGCGCCGCGACCCGATCGGTGGCCGAGAGGATGCCCGCCGCCATGCGGTTGCCGCCCTCGGGATCGCCGAGGACTACAACCGGTACCCAGCGCGCCGCGATCCGCCCATGCAGGGCCGTGAATGCAGCGTGGCAGTACGGGCAGCGCGGATCGAAGAAGATCGTCGCGATCTGACCCTCCGGCGTGCCCGGGGGCGCATCGACGACTGCGGCGAGCTTGGCCAGAAGCTCCATGACCGGCCTCGCAGCCTTGGGATCCTCGATCGTTGCGTAACTCACGGTCCCAGCCTGCTGCGGCACGGGCGCTGGCACGGCTGCCGGGACATATGTCCGGGCAACCGTAGGGGGTGTGATGGCAGGCGCTAACGCAACTTGTGGGGCGGGCTGCGGCGCAGGAACTAACAAATTGGCAGGATTGGCAGAATTGGCAGGATTGGTAGGAGAAGAATTGTTCTGTGAAAGCGCTGCCAAACTGGGATTTTGTTCCCGTGCCACGATCTGAAGCGAGACAGGCTGCCAGTTGTTAGACGTTGCAAGATAGACACAGGCAACGAGAGATCCGGCCCAGGCCAAGTGTTTTACTGCGTTCTCCATGCCAGAACCGCCCCACCAGAGTCATTGACGTTCGTGTTGGGGCTCTTATTGCGAAGAATGACACGACGTGTCAATTAAGGCTCGAGCCTACCGTAGCTAAACGATGCCGATAGAGGAGAGCCATGGCACGCCAGACACGCTCATTCGTGTGAAAATGACCTTTGTTCGTCGTGGTACACTGCAACATGTCGTATGTTATCGAGTAATACCCGGCGTCAGGGGTTGCAGTAAGGCCCAGGCAAGCGTCCCGGCTAGATCGAAAGGGTTAAGCAGAAATGGCCGAGAAAAGCTTCGTTAGGAACTGGTTAAGAAATGCAACCCTCGCGGCTGTACTCTCAACCGGTATGCTAAGCCTGGTGGTCGCCGCGCCCGATGCCGCAGCAGCTCCCGAGCAACAGAAAAGAAACAGATCGAAATTTGAGTATCACGATGGGAGTGCTGAGGAGAAGCGGCCATATCGCCGACCAAACCCCGACGTTGACCCAACGAATTTAAGATACGAGGAGCTGATAGCGCGCATTAACGCGCTTGAGGAGCGGCTTGAGGCGCTGGAATACCAGTCCAAGTTTTCGAAAAGGGTTCAGTGATGGCTGTGCCGGACCTCGGAAGCGTCCTCGTCTCGTTGAGCGAGGTGTTCCCGCTCGTCGTCAACCTGGTGTTCCTGCTGATCGCGCTCCTCGGGGTCGTGTACGGAACAGTCGGCCTCTACGGCCTCTACGGCGTCGCCGCCGGCGAGCACAAGTTCACGAACCGCCCCGTCACCATCGACGGCGCCATGGGCAAGCTCGCGCTCGGCAGCGCGATGATCGTCGCGCCGGTCCTTTTGTGGAAATTCGCCAACTCATTCGTCTTGGGCGGTGACATCACCTACAGCATGTTCAACTACGGCTCGACGCCACGCTCCTCGACCTGCGAGGATATCAAGAGCGCGATCACGTTTTTCTTCATGATGTTGGGCTCTTTCGCCTGGCTGATCGCCGGGATGCGGCTCTACAACGCCACGTCCGGCCAGCACGGCGCCGGCCCCGGCTCCGCCGCCCTGTATCTTGTCGGTGGGACACTCGCCTTCTTCATCAACGACGTGGCGAGCCTCGTCGGCAACACGATCAAGATGGACGTGTCGCTGTCGAACGTCTGCACGATGATCGGCGGGGCCTGAGACGATGCCGCCCCTCCTCTCACGGCCGATCGCGGCCGAGCAGGCCGCTCAGCTCGGCGGCCACGAACGCGCCGAGTGGCGCGCGGGCCTCGAACAACCGACCTCGCTCGAGCTGCCAGGCGCGGTAGCGCTGCACGAGCGCGCTTGCCAGCACCACGGTGCACAGGAGCATGGCGCCGAGCAGCGTGAGCCAGGAATGGGCGAGGATCGCCCAAGCCGCCGCCAGGACGCCGATCCCGACCGCGGCGAGGAACAGGACGAACGCCTGCCGGCGCGCCTCGTGCGCCAGGTCGCGGACGTCGGCCCCTTCCAGCGCGAAGGTGCGACCCATCTCGGCGAGCGTGAAGGTCGCCCCGCAGGTCGGGTCGTCGCATTTGCGAAGGTTGGGCGCTCCGGGATCCCCGATCAGGTGCCCGCGCCGGCACACCGGGCAGGCAGCGTGGGCGCCGCCGAGAACGGTCCCGGTCATCGCCGCGAAGGTGCGGTGCTCCGGCCCGACCCGACGCGCGAGCCGCGCCGAGAGAAACGATCCGATCCCCATCGATCCAGTCCATCAACAATGTTCCTTGGATGGAGCTTGTGGAGCAATCGGGGTTGTAACGGCAAGACAAATATCAATAAAAAATATCGGGGCTTCGACATGGACCTTTCTCGCATTCGATATCTAGTTCGATTGGCGATCGTGCTTCTCGGCATGTCCGTTCTGCTGCCTGCCTGCGTCAGTACTGGCAGCAGCACTTCGGGTCACGTCGACGCCAAGTTGCGCGAGCACGGGGTCTGACCATGCGTCTTGCGCGCTGGATCTTCTCCGCCTCGCTCGGTATCGCGCCCTTCCCGGCCACGGCCCAGGTCGCGAACACCTATTGCGCCCAGAACCCGGCGGCCTGTGCGCCCGTCGCGACGGCGGGCGCCTACGGCGTGCCCTATGGCGGCTACACCCAACCCACCTACGGCGGCTACGGGGGCGGCTACGCCCAACCCGCCTACGGCGGCTACGCGGCTCCCGGCTACGGTGCGGGCTACGGTGCGCCTGGGTACGGGGCCGGCTACGGCGCGGGCTACAGCGCGCCGGGCTATGGCGGCGGCTACGGCGGCTACGGCGGCTATCCTCCGCCCGGCTACTACGGCCCCGGCGGCGTGGCGCAGGCCAACGTCCTCAACCAGATCGCCAATGGCCCGCGGGGACTGCCCGGGGGTGACAGCCAGCCGTTCCCGCCGAATGTCGGCGACAACTCGGCTGCCCCTGCCCCGCCGCACCCGTCGAACCCCGACTTCCAGCGCTACTCGGCCGGGGTCTTCGGCGATGCAAACCGCCCGACCAAGGTGGTCCAGCGCACTGGCCGCTCGGCCGGGATCCAGGACGGCTACCTGGAGGAGTCGAGACGCATCGCCGCCTACCTCGACACGCCGGCGATCTCCGCCCGCCTTGAGGCCCGCTATCCCTTCCCTGCCGTGATGATCGGTGGCGACATCGTGCCCCCGGTGGTGTGCGAGCTGCGCGGCGTGCGCCAGACCCCGACCCGGACCCTGCTCATCACCACTCTCGGCTCGTTCGAGATCGTGCGCGATGCGCGCGTCGCCGTGATCCCGCCGAACTGGCGCGACTACCTCACCGTCACTCCGCCGCCCGAGGGCCGCACGACCTGGACCCAGCCTAAGGGTGACGCCGAGAAGGCGAACTGGGAGATCGGCTACAAGGGCGGGCTCGAGGTCGGGATCGCCCAGGCGCGGGCGGCCTTCGACGATGGCCTGGCGCGCCTCGACCGGGACTTCCTCGGCATGCGCCGCTACGGCGAGCTCGCCGCGGCCGGCGCGGTCAGCCTGCCGATCGTCAAGGTGCGCGCCACCGGCCTCAAGATCAGCCGGAACGGCCGCTCGGCCGCGGTCGACCAGCGCCTCCTCAAGATCGTCGTCACCCCGAAGTTCGTCAGCGCCGCAGGCCCGGCCGCTGTGGCCGCGGAGTAGGCCGATGCAGTGGAAGGGAGCCACCAGCTACCCCGAGGAGCCGATCGTCGTGCATGGCCGCGCCGAGGTCACGCGGCTCCTCATCCACGCCGTCGCGATCGGCGCCTCGGACGTGATCTTCCAGTCCGGCCGGCCGGTGCTCGCCTCCGTCCACGGGCATCTCTGTGCCCTGACCAAGGTCTGGCTTCAGCCGACCACGCTCGCGCGCATCGCCACCGAGCTGACCACCACCGAGTCGATCATGTCGAAGCTCTACTCGGGCCAGGACTTCGACCGCGCGATCACGGTGCTGGAGCAGAACGCGGGCGACCACAACGCCGAGCCGGTCGGGCACCGGTTCCGCATCAACGTCACTGCCGGCTACTACGAGGGCGACGTCGGCGTGCAGATCGTCAACCGCTACATCCCGGCCGACCCGCCCACGGTCGAGGGGCTCAGCGTCGAGCCCGAGATCGTCGCCGAGTCGACCCCGGCGCAGGGTGCCGTCATCATCGCCGGCGAGACCGGCTCGGGCAAGACGACGACGATCGCCGCCCTGATGCGCCGCATCCTGGAGCAGCCGACGCCGATCCACGGCAACGTGCTGACCTATGAGGCGCCGATCGAATTCGTGTTCGAGAACGTGCCGTCGTCGACCTGCACCATCATGCAGCACGAGATCGGCGTGCACCTGCCGTCCTTCGCCGCCGGCGTGCGCAACAGCCTGCGGCGCAAGCCCGCCCTCATCATGGTGGGCGAGCTGCGCGACATGGACACGGTGCTGGCGAGCGTCGAGGCGGCGCAGACCGGCCACCCGATCTACACCACCACCCACGCCAACGACGTCGCCCACATCCTGCGGCGCCTCACCCTCAAGTTTCCGGCCGACCTCCAGGTCCAGGCCTTCCACGACGTCCTGTCCTCGACCCACCTTCTGGTCTCTCAGCTCCTGGTGCCGAAGGTCGGCGGCGGCCGGGTCTGCCTGCGCGAGTGGCAGGTCCTCACCGATCCGGTCCGGCGCGAGGTGGCGCGTGCCGGCATGGCCGAGGCCGTCGAGACGCTGCGCACCATCATCGCGCGCGGCGAGGACGGCCGCTCGATGAAGCTCACCGTCATGTCCGCGCTCGAGCGGGGCGTGATCGACGTCACCACCGCCCGCCGCGTCCTCGATCGTTACGGATACCGCGATGCCCGTCTCGCGGCGTAGCCTCCTCACCGGCCTTGCCGGCACCCTCGCGGCCACCCTGCCAGGGCTCGACCGCGCATACGCCGCCGCGCTCGCCGGCGCTCCAGTCCCCATGGCCGCCGCGCCGGTGCGGCTGTGGCTGCGACGGGAGGGAACCCGCGAGGAGGTGAGCGCGATCGTCCGGACTCCGGACGGCTACAACGGGCGCGATCTCCTCCTGCTCTCCTGGCTGCTGCGCGACGTCGGTGACGGCAGCTCGGCCGTGTGGATCGATCCGCGCCTGTTCGATCTCCTGGCGGCTGTCCAGGGCGCGATGAGCGCGGTCCACGGCTCGGCCGTGCCGTTGATCGTCACCTCGGGCTACCGGACGCCCAAGCACAACGCCGGGTTGGAGGGAGCGGCGCGCGGCTCGCTGCATCTCGCTGGCCGCGCCGTCGACCTCAAGGCCTTCGGCTACGCCCCGGACGCGGTTGCGGTCGCGGGAGCGCTCTGCGGCCGCGGCGGCGTCGGGATCTACCCGTCATTCTGCCACCTCGACATCGGCGAGGCCCGGATCTGGGGCCGGGGACGCAAGAGCCCGCCTGGCCAGCCGACGCCCGGTACCCCGATCACCCAACCGAAGGAGCCCGCATGAGCGACGGTCACCTCCCCTGGCGCTGGTCCGCCGTGCCGCTCCAGTTCTTCGGCATTCATGGAAGCATCGCGGCGTTCTTTCCGCTGCTCATCATCACGGGTCTGAGCCGCTACACATTCATCGCGATGGGTTTGTACGCGGCGTTCCTCGCGTACTGCAATCACCGCAAGATGACCCCGATGCGGCTCCTCAAGTACGTTTGGGCGAAATTTATCGAAGGTGGAAAATGGCCGGCGTTCTAGATCGGACCCCGCTTATGCGGGCTTTCCTCCTCCTCGCCGCTGTCACCGGCGGGCTCGCGCTGGCCGTGCCAGCGCCGGCTCACGCGCAGTCGACCGGCAATAATTGCCTAGTGCGCCAAGCCGCCGACGCGGCCGTGCAGCGCCAGATCGCGCTGATCGACGCCGCCAAGGTCAACCCGTCGAGCTTCTTCAACGGGCCGAACTCGTGCATCGCCGGCGACCTGCTCAAGCGGTTCGACCTCTCGAACCTGATCCCGGACCTCTCGGGCTTCCTCACGAGCGCGGCGACGAACTTGGTGCAGTCGGTGATCGACCAGGCCAAGCGCCAGGTATGCCAGATCCTCGACAATCAGCTCCAGGACACGATCGGCAGTATCAATCGTCAGATGAACAGCTTCCAGAGCTCGATCACCGGCGACCTGTTCCGGCAGCTCAACGGCTCGATCTCGCCGATCTCGTTGCCAAGCATCACCAACATCGGCTCCTACAGCCACGTCCAGAACTCGGCATTTGGTTCGGCGCTTAACCTGACCCAGACGCAAACCTCGACCCCCGTAGTGCAGCCGGACACGTCACAGTCGTCCTCCTCCACGATTGTCATTCCGCCGTCGTCCGGCACGACGACCGGCACAGGATTTGAGGGGATCATGCAATGATCGGCCGGATCGCTCTGCTTTCGTCTGCCTTGTTTCTCGGTGCTGTGGGCGCAGTGCAAGCCCAGAAGCTCACTTTGCCAGTGGGTGTATGGGGTCATGACGGACCGAAAGGACCTGACTGCAAAAAGCCTTTCCTGAAAATCGAGGAGAAGCGCGTCATTCAGCGTTTCGATGAGGGAGAAGGTCGTTGTGTGATCAAAAAACTCAAGCCAAGGGGTAAATATATTGCTGTAAAAACTAAATGTGACTGGGATCAAAGCGTCCCTGTGCAGCTTCGCGAAGGGGCGGATGATGCGGATGATGACGCATTTTCCGTAAAAATAGTGAGTCCTACTAAAATATTGTTCAACAATACGGAATTTGGGCTTTGCCTGACCGATGCGAGGAGCGTTCGATGATGCGCCTCGCTTCGACAATTTTAGCACTTGCATCGTTGGCGTTCTTCTCTGAGCCAACGATCGCCGGCACTTGCCTGAGCGTCGATATCATGAACCCCGCCGGCCAGCGGGTCTCATCGCCATATGGCGTAGATCGGTCTGGTCGACCTGGCGCTTCCGCTGGATATCACCAGGGGCTGGACATCGTGAACAGTCAGGGTTCTGGAACGCCGATTTATTCCGGCTCATCCGGGAGTGTAAAATATAGGAACTTCGGCAAAGGTGGTGTAATCGCCGATGTTGTATCGGGGGATACTCGGTTTCTTTATCTTCATATGAACGTCGCTACTTTCCAAAACAGGCAGAGCCCCACGATTGCGGCGGGTGAACAGGTTGGGACGATGGGCTGCAAGGGCATGGATCACTGCGCCCCTCACCTCCATTTGGGAACGCTCCTCAAGGGGAGTGCCCTGTCGGCAACCGGCACCAACGGACGTGTCTGGAATGAGGTGTCTCGCAAGAGCAGTAGTCCATTGACTGCTGATGCGATCAAGTCAGCGGTGCCAGCGGCGTGGTACTATGTCAATCCCGAGCCGTTCCTGCCGCGGCAGATACCGATCTCCGCCAAGTATAAGGACATGGCCGGGGGGCCTCGCGACACCACACTGCCGAAGACCTGCTCACCAGGCGCGAACGAGGGCGCGGCAAGCGAGACCGTATCCCGCTCCGACACCCAATCGCAGCAGGCCGCCATCGCCAGCGCGGCCGAGCGATCGACCGGCTCGGAGGATCACGCGGTCAAGGTCGCCAACCAACCCAACCGCAGCCTCTACATCGAGCTGGCGCGGACCAATGCGACCGAGCTGACTGCCAACACCTTCGACTACGACGCGCAGATGGATGCCGCGCTCGCCCAGCTCGTCGCCCTCTACGCCCTCGATGCCCGCCCAGTGGAGGTTCGGCCATGACGCGCCACTCCCTCCTCCTTCCGGCTGGCGCCGTCGTGGCCGTGGCCCTCGCGTCCCCCGTTCAGGCGCAAGGCCTGTTCCCGCAATGGGAGATCTCCCTTCAGCGGATGATTTCCGCCATGAAGGTCTCCGGCGCGCAATCGAGCGCCACAGCTCTTCAGACCACCAACGGCCACAAGGCTGCCGCCGAGGCCGCCGCCTCGACCTTGGTGAGCCAGGACAACGCCCTGCGCCTCGCCCGGGCCCAGCATCAGTACGGTTTCGATACAGGGACGGGCTACGCCGCCTGCACGATTGCCCAGGGGCTCTCGGATGAGCGCGACAGCGCGTCCTCGGCGGCGAAGGTCCGGCAGGCCTTCCGCCAGGCCGACCAGCGCTGGCTGACCAACGGCGGCGACGCGGCCGAGCGCATGGGCGTCACCCTCGAGCAGCGTCGCACCTTCTACTGCTCGCCCTCCGAGCAGGCGACGGGCTGGTGCAACGGCGCCAAGCCTGGTGGCTTCGGCGCCGGCGACTCTGACGCCGCGCCCTGGCTGCTCAACCGCGACTACGGCGCCGAGGAGGTGTTGACCGCCGCCGACTACCTCGATGTCGTCGCTCCCCTGCCCACCGTGAAGCCCAACCCGACCACGGCCGAGGAGGATGCCGCCCTCGTCATGGCCCGCCGCCACGGGGCGATCATGAGCGGGGCTCGTGCCAGCCTCGTCGGCGTCATCCTCGGCGGCATGGGCGGCGACAGCCGCCAGGGAGGCAGCCCATGACCCGTCGCATCCTCCTCTCGGGCCTCGCCGCCGCGGCGATCGGCGCCGTCACCCCGGCGAGTGCCCAGACCTGCTTCGGCGTCGAGGCCCGCGTGAACATCGCCACCTCGACCCTCACCACCGCGATCACCGGCGCGATCACCACCACCGAGGCCGGTCTGATCACGCAGGAGATCGCCGAACGCGCCCGCCTCCTGTCGGCCGTGAAGGTCCTCACCGCGCAGTCGGCCGCCGGCTCGGACCAGGTCTCGAACGGCTTCCGGGCCTCGAGCGAGGCGCTCGCCACCACCGTCGTCACCCAAGAGCAGCGCCAGGCCGTGGCGCTGGCCACCCACCGCTACGGCTCGGTCGGCTACGACCCCTGCGGATCCAACACGAAGGCGCAGGGTCTCTACACGGCGATGACCGGGACCTCTGCCGCCCGCCGGCAGATCGTCACGCCCGTGCGCGCCCAGCCCGGCCGCTACGCCGACCCGAAGGACTGGGTCGGCGACGTCCGCTCGGGCGCCGCCCCCGACGGCGCCGCCCTCTACAGCGGCGACGCGCAGGCGGCGGCCAAGTTCATCAACACCGTCGTGGGCCCGCCCGACGAACGGCCTCGCGGCACTGCCACGACCGCCACCGCCGATCGTGACCGCCTGGAGAAGACGGGCAAAGACACCTACCGGTCGATGACCGCGGTGGTGCTCGCCGACATCGCAGCCGATTACCGAGCCGACGGCCCGATCGCGCAGGCGCGCAACCTCTCGACCCACTGGCAGGGCAACGACGGCGGTGCCGCGTGGGCAGCCGGTGTCGCCGGCCAGCACGATCGCGGCATCATCCAGGACGCCGTGCGGATGGAGGCGGCCAACCTCGCGCTCCTCGCCCACCAGATCAAACGCGGCATGCGCACCGAGGCCACGGCCGCGGCGCTGCTGCTCGCCATGGTCAACGCCCGCCTCACGAACAGCGTGCCCGCGCCTGCGCGCGGCCCCCTCACCCCCGCGAGCTTCCAGGCACCGTGATGAAACAGGTCCTCCTCGCTGTCTCCGCCGCCGCCCTCGCGGCCAGCCTCGCCGCGCCGGCGGCGGCTCAGACCTGCTTCGTCGCCGATCCGATCTGGATCGCCGGCCACAACAGCGCGACCGCCACCCTGACCACCCGGGTGGCCACCATGGGCACCAACATCGCGACCCAGCGCAGCCTCACCCTCGAGCTGTTGCTGTCCGCCATGAAGGTGCAGACCGCCCAGACCTCGACCAACGGCGAGCGCGAGGTCAACCTCGTCAGCAACACCCAGCAGGCCGTCGCCTCGACCCTGTCCCAGGTCTCGCAGCGCCGCGCCCTCGTCGACGCGCGCGAGCAGTACGGGATCGACACCGGCCAGGGCGTGAACGCCTGCGGTTCGATCGACCTGATGAACTCGACGAGCCGCTCCATGGGCAACGTCGCGAAGAGCGGCCGGGAGACCTATCGCAGCCTCGACGTGGCGCCGGGCAAGAACACCCCGGTCCAGGAGGCGGCCCGCAACCGCTTGCAGGACCCAACCAAGACCGACAGCGCGGTCCTGTTCGATCCGGCCGCCAGCGACGACGACCGCAAGGCCGTGATCGAGGCGATGGCCGGCCTGCCGATGCCGAAACCCACCGCCGCGATGCCGGGTGCCGAGGCCGACGTGATGATGCTGCGGGCCCGCCGCGTCGAGGCCCTGCGCTCGCCCGCACTCGTCTCGCTCAGCGCCGTGCGGGCGATGTCGTCCACCGACGACCACCAGACCGGCACCTCCGCCGGCTCGCCGCTCGCGCAGCTCGACGCGCTCATCAGCCAGTACGGCGGCGGGCCGCAATTCGAGGCGTGGTCGGCCGGGCTCGCAGGTCAGTCCGAGCACGGCTTGCTGATCGAGCTCACCCGCATGCGCTCGATGTCGCTGAGCCTGCGCCAGCAGCTCATCGAGCAGCAGGCCCGCACATCGGCGCTGTTCGGCACCATCCTGGCCACCCAGGCCGGCGGCAACCTCTAGGCGGTGTGGACTCTTGGGGTTTCCTGGTTGGGCGAGAAGTGATTGAAGGCTGCTTTTTGGAGGGCTGCCTTGGGAGTTCTGGACCGGCTCGTTCTCGGCGATGCTCAGTGGGAGCGGATGGTTCCTCTGATCATCGGCCGCCCGGATCAACGCGGCTCGACCGGGCGCGACAACCGCATGTTCGTGGAAGGCGTGCTGTGGATCGTACGCACCGGCGCGCCATGGCGCGACCTGCCCGAGGTCTTTGGCGACTGGAACAGCGTGTTCCGCCGCTTCAGTCGCTGGAGCCAGAAGGGCGTGTGGTGGCGCATCTTCGAGGCCATGGCCGACGATCCCGACTTCGAGTACCTGATCGTCGACTCCACCATCGTGCGCGCTCACCAACATGCGGCGGGCGCGAAAAAAGGGGGCCTGATGATCCTGCCCCGTCCGATCAGGCTCTTGGCCGATCCCGTGGCGGCCTGAGCACCAAGATCCACCTGGCCGTGCGCGGTCTGGGCTGTCCGGTTCGGTTTGTCATCACGGCGGGCCAGAAGGGCGATGCGCCCCAGGCCGAGGCGCTGCTGGCGGATCTCCCTGCTGCGGTTGTCCTGGCTGATGCGGCCTACGACAGTGATCAGCTGCGCGAGGCCATTGCTGGCAAGGGCGCGACGGCCGTGATCCCGAACAATCCCTCGCGATCCAAGAAGTATGAGCTCGACACAGCCCTCTATAAGGAGCGTCACCTGATCGAGTGCTGTTTTGCCAAGCTCAAACAGTTTCGACGCGTCGCGACACGCTACGAGAAGACAGCCCGCAACTACGCCGCCATGGTCACCATCGCGGCTATTGTCATGTGGCTGCGGTAACTGTCCACACCGCCTAGGGAATCCCCCCATGCTCCGCAGGATCATCGCCGCCGGCGGCAGCCTCGGCGCCCTCGCCGCGGCCGGCGCCGCCCAGGCCCAGACGACGGGCAAGGAGATCTTCACCCCGGTCCAGAACGACCTGGCGCTGGTGAACCTGCGCAAGCTCCTCGGCTGCGTGGTCGACGGCGTGTGGACCGCCGCGACCTGCTCGGACGATCGCCCGCTCACGGTGGCGCTCGGCTACTTCAACGTCGGCTGCCTGATCGTCTCGACGATCCTCGCCTGCTACCTGCTCTATTCGCTCGTTGCCGACACCGCGAACGACGGCCAGGCCTTCGGCCGGGGATCCTCCGCCAAGTACACTCTGCTGCGGGTGATGATAGGCGCGATCCTCAGCCTGCCGATCAAGTCCGGCCTGTCGCTCGTGCAGATCCTGGTGGTGCAGATCGCCGTCTGGGGATCGGGGTTCGGCGACACCCTCTGGACCCGCGTGGCCGGCACCCAGCTCACCGGCATGTACGGCACGCTTGCCCAGCCGACCCAGGCGCTCGGCGACTTCGCCCTGCGCGGCAAGCTCGCCAAGGTGCTCGAAGCACGCCTCTACGGCCACGTCTGCGCCCAGTCCTTGCAGCAATATGCCAACAACGTGTCGGGCCGCGACAATGCCGCCTCGATCGTCTCACGCACCGTCACCGATACCGGCAGCTTCGGATCGTGGAGCTCGCAGACGACGACGTATTACTTCGTCGACACTAATGGATATTTTCGCAAGTCGAACAACCTGTGCGGCTCGGTCGTCTACGAGCACCAGAAGATCAACGTCAACCTCGCCGACACGAAGGACGCCAGTACGACGACGCTCCTGATCGCGCTGGCGGAGCAGCAGAGCCAGCGCGCGTTCCAGGCGGCGATCGGCAGCCTCGACGGCGCCGCGAGCGGGATCGCCACCACCATCATGACCGGCACTCGCGACGAGGAGGCGATCCAGGGCCGCATCAAGGACGCGATCGACGCGGCCTATACCAGCGTCAGCCAGAGCCTGACCCAGGGCAACAACGCCCAGCTCAACCAGGTCCTGCGCAACTACCTGGACAACTCGACGGAGAACGGGTGGCTGTCGGCCGCGATGTGGCAGCGCTCGATGAGCCTCGTCCAGGCGAAGCTTCTTGCCGCCTCTGCCGGCCCGAGCGCCTCGGTGACGGCGGTGCCCCCGGCCAGCATCGCCACCTACATGCCCTCGCTCGGCCACAGCGCCTACTGGCCGCTCGCCCAGGAAGCGCAGCGCAACGTCACGTATGTTGGGTCGTTCAGCGGCTTCATCGCCGCTCAGGGCACCGGCAGCGTCGGGCGCATCGCTAGCGACGACCCGGTGGCGCAGGCCGATCCGCCGAGCGTGTTCGCCCGGGCGCTGTCGGCGATCTACTCGGGCGTGCTCGGGGTCATCAGCCGGCCGGAGAGCACGACCTGGAGGGATCCGATCCTGGAGGTGCAGGAAATCGGCCAGAGCATCGCGAACTTCGGCCTCATCGCAACTGGCGCTGGTGTTGGATCTGACTTCGTTGGCTGGGGCTTAGGGTTTGTTAAGCATCCCGCAGCGCAGGTTGGGCAACAACTTGCCGAAAAGGCCTCCGGCTTCCTCTACTTCCTAGCAACGATCTTGTTTGCCGCCGCTTTCATGCTGGTCGGCTTGGTGCCGTTCGTGGTCATCGTCCACTTCCTGATGGGAACGTTCAACTGGTTCCTCGTCGTCGCCGAGGCGATGATCGCGGTGCCGATCTGGCTCCTCACCAAGTTCATGCCGGCTCGATCCGACAGCTTCGTCGGCAACAGCGGTGCAGGCTACATGTTCTTCCTCGGCATCCTGCTCCGCCCTCCCCTGATCGTCATCGGCCTCCTCGCCTCGCTCCTGCTGATGCGAGTCGGCGTCGACATCACCAACGTGCTCTTCCGCGGGGCGCTCGCGATGCTCTCGCCCGACGGCACCATCGCCTACGCGATGGTCGGGACGGCCGGTCTGTTCGTGTATGCCGTGATCCTGTTCTCGATCGTCATGCTGTCGGCCGGCCAGATCAGTGCCCTGCCGGAGACCGTGCTGTCCTGGATCGGGGCACAGATCGAGCGACGCACCGGCAGCAGCACCGCGACGGCCGCGGCCGGCATCATCATGCCGAGCTCGCCGAACCAAATCCCGGGCGGCAACGCGGCCAGGACCGCCGGCGCCCTGGTTTCGGGCACCCGCGCAGGCTCGAGTGCCGCCGGCTGGACCATGCTGTCGATGATCCGCGGCCGGACCAAGGGTTGAGGGAAGCACGGCCGATGAACGATGACACCCCCAAAGAGGTCGCGTGGCATTTCGGGATCGCGACTGCGCTCTCAGTGTCGCTGTGCGCCGCGCCGTTCGTGCCCGAGGCTATCCTGGCCTACGCCGGATACCGCTTCCTGCGCCACTTCACCTACGGCTGGCGCAACTGGCGCGCGCCGGGGCGCGTGCCGCACCACCTCGGGCGCCGCGGCTACCGCGACGAGACCACGCGCCGGCGCGGCGATGCGACCTGGCCGATCGGCCTGGCGAAGACCGGTCAGGTCTGGCTGCGGCGCGAGGACTTGGTCCAGGGAGTGGCGATCGAAGGCGACGACCCGCAGTGGCAAACTTTGGCGATCAACAACCTCGTGTTCGGGGCCTGCATCAATCGAATGGGCGCCATCGTCGTCCAAGGCATTGTCCGGCCCGTCCTTGAGGATGACGCCAACCCCGACGACCAGGAGGCCGACGAGAAGGAGGAAATGCTGGCCCAGGGGTTCGCCGAACTTGCGCGGCCTTTCGGCCGCGACAACGAGGTTTATTCAATCGATCTCGACGCCGTGCCGCGACCGCCTCTGCGGATCACCGCCTCAACCTTGGCCGCTGCCATCGCGGACATGCGCCTGGGCCCCGAGGCCGAGACCTTGCACGGCGCGCTGATGCCGTTCATCGAAATGGTCGCTCAACGCCGCAAGAAGAACCCGCTCGAACTCTACGCCGCCTTCGTTGACGCGGTCGCGCTCGATCGCCTCGTCGCGGGCAAGTACGAGATCGACCTGCACGAAGTGAGCGCCGACGAGATCACGTCGGCCGACGGCGCTGCTCTCCAGGCGGCGATCGATCCGATCCGCGCGATCCCAAAGACCATTCGCGAGACCGGTCGCATAGCCCTTGCGGCTCACGCCTCCGAGATCGCCGGCCTCAAGAGCGTCTCGCTCACCGAGGGGCTTGAATTGTGCTCTGCCATCTCGGCCCGGGGTATCGTCTGCATCCGCCCGTCTTCTCCTCTCACCACCGCGCTGGTGATCGCACGGTGCGTCGAGGCACTGATGGATGGCAAGCCGGGCCACGCTGCGGACAACCTCATCCACGTGGTCTACCACGAGGAGCTGTCAGGCACGTTAGCGCGACGTTTCCGGGCCGCAGCAGTGCGGGCAGGAGCGATCGGGAGCCTTTCCCTCCCGGCGAGACCGCCCGGGCACATCCACAAGGCCACCCGGAAAATCACTGCGGTTCGCATTCAGGGCAGCACCTGGAACCCTGAAGGAGCCATCGGCACCGCAAAGGTCATTTCAACGATCAAGGATTGTTCGTTCACGCTCGACATTGAGATGCCCGCATGATCGAGCGTCTAACCCGCGGAGGGCCTAACAACGGCCTATCTACGTTGAAAATACCTTCGAACCACATCCAGGACGTGATTCGGGTTGACAACCCTTACCCTTGGGGACGAAAATGCCATTTCGTATAATAGTGCGCGTTTTTACACGGCAAAAAGTTTTGTTTCTATGGTTCTCTTTGCTGCGCCTTCGCTGCGGAACTCAGCTCGTTCTGTGTCGACTTTCGATCGTGCTTTAGCAAATTATGGGAATGTCGTGTTTATACTTATAAAAACTAGTGCGAACGAACCTGCCGAAATGTGCCGAAGGCCGCCCTGAATTTCTCCGGAGCGGCCTTCGTGGCAGTCGCAGTGACGGTGATGACCTCGGCACACGAGGCAGAATCTAACCCTGTGAATCAGCTCCATCCACACGGAACTGCGGTCCAATGCGCACTGTAGGCGGCTCGGCTTAATGACTCCTATTGCCCCGCTCATCCGAATCGGCCCACATGGGCTGTCACGTTGGCTGAATCGGATGGGGTCCGATGAAATCGGCAGAGGAACGTCTCGCGGAACTCACGGCCGGCGATCGTCGCCGGCAGGCGCGTCGCCGCGAAGCGCTGCGAGAGAAAGGCATGACCACGCAGAGCGTTTGGCTCATGCCTGAGATCCGCGCCCTGCTCGATCAGGAGATCGAGGCTGGACGGTTCAAGAACCGGTCCGAGGCGATCAATCACGCCCTGTCCACGGTCTACGGTGGCAAGGAGAGAGCAATGTCGTAGCGGCAAAGCAAAAGGCCCCGGTGCTGGGGAGCACCAGGGCCTTTGGATCACATATCCGCTTGGGGAAGGGACTGCGACCCGATTCGCACTCCTGTTGTAGCTTCCCTCCCATCAGCGGTCAATGACACCCTAACGGGTGAACGATCCCGCTTTGCCTTCCGCCATGGAGGGTTCGAGTGGAGAGGGTTAATACCGGTGGACGGCCGCTGACGCGTGCCGCTCTTGCCGGCCGGAGACGTGCGCTCGACGAGGGCCGCGCGGTCTCCAGGCGCGAACTCGCGGGTCACGCTCGTGACGCCGCCAAGTCACTGGCCTTGCGTCCTTCGCTGCGCCAAGTGCTCGAAGCGTTGGTCGCGGCCTGGGGCGAACAGCCTTGGGCCCGGCTCTTGGTCTGGCCCTCGAACGAGCGCCTTTGCGAAAAGACGGGGCTCTCCGAGCGCGCCGTCCGCTACGCCCTGCGCGATCTCGTGGCCCTGGAGCTGATCGCCCCGAAGGACTCTGCCAACGGCAAGCGCTACGCGATCCGAGCGCCCGACGGCTCGATCGTAGACGCCTTCGGGTTCGATCTCCTGCCTGTGGTCGCACGGGCTGGGGAATGGGCCGAGAGACTGCGCGGGTTGACCGCCGAGGTTGAGCACAGACGGCGTTCTTTTGACCTTTTAACCGTCTGTCGCCGTGCTGTTTCGGAAGCGCTGCATGGGCTCGCTACGCAGTACCCTGGAGTTTCGATTACCGATCTCGCCGAGGCGCGTGATGCCCTGGAAGAGTCCTCTCCCATGCGGTCGCGGTCCTCGAAAGACCCGAGCCTGGTCGTCGAAGCGTGGAGTGAGTTGCGGGAGTTGGCTGAGGATCGGTTCTACCAAGCCGCCTGTGCCGGCAAATCGTGCGGCCACATAGAAACAAACAACGAGCCCCTTAGTGAGTCTTGTAACAAGGTCTCTTCGAGGAATGATGGGGCCAGGGCAGTGCTTCACCCTGCTCTGGTGGCGGCCGCCTGCCCCGTCGCGGCTGAGCTCGGGTTCGAGATTCTGACCGAGCCGGAGCTCATCGACGCTGGGCGCTCACTTCGCGGTTCAATTGGTGCCCACCCGAGCGCTTGGTCTGAGGCCTGTGAAAGCTTGGGGCTGGTTCAGGCCGCGGCGCTCGTAGTGATGGTCGCCCAGCTGCACGACGACGAAACGACGGGCAGGCGCAAGTCCGAAATCCGGAACCCCGGCGGCTACTTCCGGCATCTCGTGCGGTTATGCCTCGATGGCCGCTACAGCGTGGCCGCTGAACTCATGACCATGCGTCGGCGGCGGATGACGTGACCGACAAAGAACGTATGTATGCTCAGGAATGCTCTATCATGCCGATCGCTACTTACGTCGAAAATGCCGATTTTGACTCAAGGTACATGTGTCGGGGACATTCAGCACTGGAGTGACAACACCGACCCAAACTAGACAACTTCGGATGCTGAAAAGGCCGCGAGCCGACAGCTATACAGCGAGGTCGCGCGGCTACTGTGACCCGAAAAGGGCAACCCTGCCTGATCGGCTCGATCATGGGAGGAAGCGTGAGAATCCGCTTCAGAACTGGCATGCAAGCTTGAGGTTTGAGTGAGCGGCACGCGTCACAGGCGTTGAGGGAGTGTCTAATGCACAACCGAAAGACCCGATGTGGACGCTTGCCGCTCGCGCAGATCTTTTGCGCGAAACCTTGCTATATGTAACCTGCCTGATCGACGTCGATCGGGTCTTGCTCGCGCAGCGGCTGCACGCCCCACGTCGAATAGGCCGCCCGTGGCTGTGGTCGCAGTGCGCCGTGCTCGATGGTATCCTCTGTGCCTTGCGCCAGCTGTCGCATTACTTCCCGCCCTGGGGCACGGTGTATAGCTGGTTCTAGCACTAGGCTGCGGCCGGCGTGTTCGAGCGGCTAGCTCACGCCTTGACCTTGGCGGATCGCAAGCGGGTCGGGAGCTAGTCCAGTCCGGCGGGGGCATCCTTGATGTGCAGGCCGTGCGCTCGGGTGGCGTTGGGTTCGAAGGCGTGCGCGGGTACGATCCCCCCGACCGCACCGTCGGCCGCAAGCGCCATGCACTAACCGACACGGGCGACAGCCTGCTGATGGTCGTAGCCTCCCCGGATGACCTGCATGACAGCCACGGTGGCGTCGCGCTCCTGCGGGTTCATCGTCAACTGTGGCCGTTCCTCGCCCCCTCCTCCTGGCTCCAAGTTTGCGAGCAAGAGAAGCCGCGCCGGTATCCACCGCTAGCTCGTCGCTGGTTGGGCGAAGCTGGCGGTCTCTATCTCCCCTCCCTCTTATGACAACATACCAAGACGTGGTGCGTTTCCCCCTATTGCGGTGCGTGAAGTCGTGATCGGCCGCTGCCCGCAGCTTCGATCGCGGTTCATGCCAATGACTCGGACCCCGACCCATTTGCCAGGTGGCTGAGGGAGTAGACCGAGCCTCAGCGCGATCTGCCGCCCATTGTCCGGACTGATAGACGGCGAGCCCGGTACGAGCGCTGTTGGCTACTACCAGCGATACGGATCGCGTTCTTGGTGGAACCACATTCGGTTCAGCGCGATCGAGCCGTCGTGGGGTAAACTTGGAGGGCAACCCAGATCGATCCTCATGCTTCGCTTGCCTCGCGCTGATTCCGGACTCGACACCCCCTGCGAATCGTAGCAAATCGGTAACCTTCACGGTTCTAACGTCCATTCGGCCGATTTACCGTGAGCGAGAGTTGAGGCTGTGAACCAGCATGTCATGCCGCACCAGACGTTGAGACCGTCAGTGGCCACCCAAAGCGAGATGATCGGCGACCACGCCGAAATCCTGCGTACCCAGTTGCAAAGGATGTCAGCTGCGCTCTATCCACCAAGTGCTGCTAAGACCCTCCGTCGGTTCTCCTCCGGCGAGGCTGCCAAAATCATTGGCGTTTCGGACAGTCGGCTGCGGCAACTCTCGATCGATCGAGCAGGACCCCAGCCCGAGGTTTCCGCGACGGGGCGCCGATCATATTCGCTCGCCGATATCCACGGCGTTCGCACGCATCTGGACGAGATTAATCGTTCGAGTCGCAAGTATCAGCCCTGGCGTGGACCTGGGGAGCACCTTCAGATCATTTCTGTGGTGAACTTCAAAGGGGGCTCGGGCAAGACCACAACGGCGGCGCACCTTGCACAGTCTCTCGTGCTTCGCGGTTATCGCGTCCTGGCCATCGACCTAGATCCCCAAGCCAGTTTGTCTGCCCTCCTCGGTGTTCAACCTGAACTCGATGTACGACCGAACGATACGCTTTACGGCGCAATCCGGTATGAGGGAGCTCGTCCACTCTCCGATATCATCCGCCCAAGCTACTTTACTGGCCTCGACGTTGTGCCGGCCAATCTCGAGTTGATGGAATTTGAGCACGAAACGCCGAAGGCGCTCGCCAAGCGTAGGAGCACCGACCAGCTTTTCTTCACCCGCGTCGCTCAGGCCCTCAGCACAGTCGATGACCGCTACGATATCGTTGTGATCGATTGCCCGCCGCAACTCGGCTTCCTGACGCTCTCAGCTCTCTGCGCGGCAACGTCGCTCCTCATCACGATCCACCCGCAAATGCTCGATGTCTCGTCGATGTCGCAGTTCCTCGCGATGGCGAACGACCTTCTCTCTGTCGTGCGAGATGCCGGTGGGAAGATTGAGTATGATGCATTGCGCTATCTCATCACGCGATACGAACCACAGGATGGGCCGCAGAACCGCATTGTTGCGTTGCTGCGCAACTTGTTTGGGGAGGCCGTACTAAATGCACCGATGCTGAAGTCCTCAGCGGTATCGGATGCCGGCCTGTCCAAGCAGACCCTTTATGAAATCGGGCGGGAGACCATGACACGTTCGACTTACGATCGAGCTATCGAAGCTCTCGAAGCCGTGAACGCTGAGATCGAAGCTACCATCCGTCGCGCGTGGGGGCGTGCATGAGCCGGAAATCAAGCCTCGACGCGATTTTCCAGACGGGACCGCTGCCAGCGGTCCCCTCCCCGGTTGAGTCGTTAGAAGCTTCTAACGGGCCGAGCGATGGTTCCAATCCACCATTAGAAGCTTCTAACCCGCTACCCGCTCCTCGCATCCGAAGCGGAGCCGTGGCGGCCATGGGATCGGCTCTTGAGCACCTTGCATCTCGCGCGGAGGTCGCCGAGCAGATCGAAACCGGTTCCGCCATTGTTGAGCTCGATGCCGAACTGCTCGACGGATCCTTCGTCGCCGATCGAGTGTCAGATGCGACTGATCCGACGCTCGATACTCTGGTCGAGAGCATTCGCGAAAGCGGTCAGCAGGTACCGATCCTTGTCCGCCCTCACCCGTCGAAGCCAGGCCGATACCAGATTGCCTTCGGACATCGTCGCGCGAGGGCCTGCCGTGCTCTCAGAAGGCCCGTCCGCGCAGTCGTTCGACCGCTCACCGACGCGGAGCTGGTTGTCGCCCAGGGCAAAGAGAACCTCGATCGCCGAAATCTCAGCTACATCGAGCGAGCCTTCTTCGCCTTTCGGCTTGAGGCTCTAACGTTCACGCGAGACGTGATCTGTGCGGCGATGGGAGTCCATAAGCCGGACGTATCCAACTACATCACTGTTGCACGTACGGTCCCAGAACACGTAGTCGCCGCCATTGGGCCGGCACCAAAAGCGGGTGGTCCGCGCTGGCGTGCACTCGCCGAGCTAATTAGGACGGCGCCGCCAAACAAGGTGGACCGCATCCTCGGCGACCCGAATTTCCAGAGACGGCCGACCGATGAGCGATTCGCCGAATTACTTGAGGCATTAGCCCCAAAAGCAGATGTGAAAAAGGTTGAGGTCTGGAAGGACGAGACGGGTCGCAAACTCGCTCGCGTCGAGCGGGGAGATCAGCGCTTCATCCTTTCGCTGGATGAGAAGCTAGAGCCGAGTTTCGGCAACTATCTGCTTGGTCGGCTTCCTGAACTCCTCGCTGACTTCAAGGCCGGCAAGGACTAGTGGCCTGCGTTTGGGGTTAGTGGCAAAGAGGATGCTCCTGGCTCAGCGTCGAGTACCCCAAGCAAAGCGTTTGACGCTGGCCAGGGTGGCGTCCGCTAACGTCATCCACTGGAACGGTTTTGAACCAGCGTTCGCGGTTTAAACGAAAGTGTGAATGTCGCGTTCGAGCCCCGACGCCGAGCAATAAACATCGCGCCGGATCGCGCGCTAGGTCAAAAGGCCGAACCACCGCGCGGCCTGGTTGATCTACGAGGCGGATGTCGGCGTGAAGTGCACGTGATAGCCCGGGCGCTTGGCAGCCGAGCGCGGATCAAGTTGGTCTTGTGCGCTGCCGAGTTGTCGATCACCACATGCACGTTGAGGTCGGCAGGTACCGCCGCCTCGATCTCATCCAGGAAGTAGCGGAGCTCGCTGGATCGGTGATGAAGGTAGCACTGCCCGATGGCGGTCTCGGCTTTCACGTTGCGAGCGGCAAATAAAGGGCTGTACTGTGCCGGGCATAGATGTGAGTGCGCCGCCCCTCCTGACGGAGCCAGAGCGGTAGCAATGGCTGCGTGCGCTCGAGTTCCTGAATCTGGTATTTCTCGTCCACGCAGAGAGCCAGGGCGCGGGTGAGTGGTGCCAGGTAAGGCCACACGACATCGCGCACCTTGTCGGCAAGCAGCGGATCGGCCGAGAGCTTGAAGGTCTCAAACCGGTGCGGATGCAGGCCGAACGCTCACCATACTCGCCTAACCGACGTGCCCGATACCTCATTGGCCTTGACCATGTGCGCTGGTTCCAGTGAACGGCACCCCGCGACCACTGGTAGAGCGCGCGGTCAATCAATTCGGTGACCTGTTCGTCGCCGATTCGAAGCGGCGCACCCGAGCGGGGTTCGTCAAGCGGACTATCCACTCGCTGAGTAGCGAAGCGCTGGCGCCACTTGCCAACCGTATGCTTGCCAGCGGCGAGGTGGCCGAGATGGCTGTATTGCTCAGACCGACGGCAGCCAACACCACGATCCTGGCTCTCAAGGCCAGGCCCTGAGTGGTTTTGCGCCGACGAGCCCATCTCTGAGCTCGCCTGGTCCCTCCTCGCGCAACTCCAGGATGGTGGGCACGCGGTAGACCATCGGCACCTTCCAGCAGGCGTTCCTCTGCCTCAAACTTCAGCCGCAGGGCACTATCGAGCCGGACGCGCCGGAGATCTCGAAACCCCGCTGCAAAGCCGAACTGGACTAAGGCCTGCTTGCTTCCGGACGCTTGCACCAACTCGTCAAAGGGCCGGTCCGGATCGAACGGTCTGGCCGGACCGATCGCTATGTTGTACCCTTACGTCGCTCGCATCGCCCAACGGCAACGTGGCTGATATCCTGATACGGGAAGTGCTCGCCATTCCTTACAAGCCGGGTTTCCGGGCCTACCAGCAGCGCGCCACGTATTGGTGCCCGGAACAGGGCAGGGGGCCAACGTCGCCTGTCATAAGTGAGGAGCTGCTCTGGTCTAAGGCGATTGCCTGACAGCTACCAGACTGCCGCCCTTTGGCCGCTCGGTTGGCGTCATTTACAGCCCAAGCCTCCGTACCGCAATAAGGTCGTCTGACTGATCTGAGAAGCTGCGCCAATCCCACTGCTGCCCTAGAACTCGCAGGATTCAAGCGGCGATTCCTTATGGAAAGTGTTCCAGGTGGCGAGCCATTTTGCGTAAGGAGCAGACAGCATGCCGGCAATCGACCGCCACAGAGTGCGACTCCTGCCTCTCTGGGGGGATGACCTGACAGCTGCGCGTCCCTTATTTAAGGGTGCCTACCTTAGCATCCATCTTATTTAAAGAAAGCCCGAATTGCTTTAATAACGCTCATCGGCCAAGATTGGCGGCATGACTGACATCTCTCAGACCAACCGTCGGCTCGGCCGGTTCCTTGACACGCCTGTCGCCGGCGAGGTTGTCCGCGCTTTTGTGCCGCCGCCACTCCCGCCCGAGCCGTCAATCGACGTACTCTCCCTCCTCGAGCGCCTGAGCGTCGCCGAACGAGCACTGGGGCGGCTCGATGGGATCACCATGCTCCTGCCCCGCCAAGAACTGTTCCTTTACATGTACGTCCGGAAGGAAGCGGTTCTTTCGTCGCAGATCGAGGGTACGCAGTCGACGCTCTCGGACCTGCTCCGGTTCGAAACCGAAGCGCAGGCCGGCGAGCCGATCGATGATATCCGTGAAGTTTCGAACTACGTCGACGCGATGATGTTTGGGCTCGAGCGTCTTGACGAACTGCCGCTGTCGCTCCGGCTCATCCGTGAGATGCACGCCCGCCTTCTTCAAAGCGGGCGCGGGGGCACCAAGAGCCCAGGCGAGTTTCGTCGCTCGCAGAACTGGATCGGCGGCAGCCGACCGGGCAACGCCCTCTTCGTTCCACCACCCGCTACCGAGCTCGACGCGACGCTCGGCGCGCTGGAAGCCTTCATGCACGAGAACCAGTCGAGGCTTCCCGCCTTGATAAAAGCTGGGCTCATCCACGTTCAGTTTGAGACAATACACCCATTCCTTGATGGCAACGGCCGTATCGGCCGCCTACTCGTGACGCTTTACCTCTGCGTGCACGGCGTGCTGCAGAAGCCACTTCTCTATCTGAGCCTTTATCTCAAGACTCGGCGCACCGATTACTATCGCCTGTTGCAAGAGGTGCGCGAGCACGGCTCTTGGGAGGCTTGGCTCGAGTTCTTCCTCGACGGTGTCGCCGAGACGGCCAATCAAGCCTTTGATGCGGCGAGGCGCATCGTTGATCTGTTCAAGCAGGACCGCGAGCTCATCACAGCCCAGAGTGAGCGAGCGGGCTCAGCGCTGCGCATTCACGACCTCATGCAGCAGAACCCGTATGTCACGAGTAATCAGCTCGTCGAAAGGACGGGGCTGTCCTCGCCGACGGTCAACGCGGCGCTCGCTGATCTACAGCGGCTCGGCATCGTCGAAGAGGTGACCGGCCGCCGGCGCGGCCGCGTCTTCGGCTATCGCCGCTACCTCGCTATCCTGAGCGAAGGCACCGATCCGCTGCCAACCGCCTAATCAACGCCATCGAAGGCTCACCCCCTTGCGTCTTTAAAGCGTCACTATGTTCGGCTTCCGCTGCTTTGCCTCGGCCCTGCGTGCGACGGCAGATTTCCTACGGGGGTAGGGGAGGGGGCCGACGACGACAAGGGCGTCCGGCAATGCGCAAAGCCGAACGAACCGAGGTGCGACTTCGACACTATGCGGGCGGTTCGGTCGGCGCCTTCGAAGGTTTGTGTGGGATGGATGCTCCTGCTTCGCCGCGACATCGTCACGGCCCTGCGTGCTACGGCAGGATATCTGCCGGGGCAGGGGAGGGTCCGGCAGTGACCCCAAGCGGATTTTTATAAAACGGAACGCGAATGTCCGGTTTTAAGGATGTTTCGGACATTCGAATTCGCGCCTATGGCAAAAATACGCAAATCAAGACGTATCTGTAAGGGTTATGATATTTCCCGATGGATCTTCGATTTCAACGTTATCTCTTGAGCGCATCACAAAATCTGATGGCACACCCGAAAATCCTGCGGTTTTTAAATACGACAAACAGTGCAAGAGCCCATGAACGTGCAACCGCAGCCCTGTCTCGCGACTGCTCGGATTTTCGTCAGTCTTCAATAAAACAAGACGCCGGCCGCCTAAATCAAATATTGCCGCGCCAGATCGCCCAGGCAACCGTTTCAGACCCAAGCCGTTCTCGTAGAACCTGATTGTCTCACGATAGCTGCGGCGGTGAGCAACGAGGTATAGCGATGAGAGATCTTCGGGAGGCATGATCAATCGACGGGGACGGCGGCCGGAACCTGAACGCCGAAGGCGCGTGCGACGTCACCATTGACACGAACGTCGATCTTATCCGGGCCGATCCAGGCCAAGTCGGCTGGCTTGATGCCCTTGAGCATCGGCACCATCTGCTCCAGCGCGCCTCGCCGATAGTAGGGAACGATGTCGACACCGATCGTGGCAACGCCACCCATATGGGTGTAGCCGCCGGGGGTGTCCATGGCGATCGGGAAACCTTGCGCCCGGGCAGCCTCGGCGATCTCCTTGCGTAGCGCGTACGTGTCGGCGCCGAGCAGTCCGATCCCGATCTGGGCTTGGGCTTCCTTCGCGGCCTTGATCGCAGGATCGAGGTCATTCTTCGACGCTACCGGCATAGCGACGACCTTGACCTTGCGGCCTTCCGCCAGGATGGACCACTCCGCAAGCTGGCGGACGTGTGTCGCGTTGCCGGGATTGTATAGAACCCCGATGGAGCGGAGGTCCGGGACGAGGCGCTGGAGCCATCCGAGCTGCTGCTCCATTCCGTCGGCCAGGTAGCTGTGCACGCCGACGACATTTCCTGTCCCCCTGGCAAGGCTGGTGGTCAGACCCGCCTTGATGGGATCGTCCTGTACGGAAATGCACAGGACAGGTACCGTCGCTGTCGCCTCCTTGGCGGCAGCGCAACCTGGCGACGATGACACGACGAGGATTTCAACGTTCTGGTCGAGCACCTCCTTCACCAAAGTCGGCATCTTCGACATGTTGCCCTCGGCCGTGCGAAAGACGACATCGAGGACCTTGCCGTGTGGGTAGCCTACTTCGGCGAGCGCGTCGAAGAAGGTCTGGTTCGTGACCGCCATCTTAGGAAAGCCGCCCGCTCCCGCCACGAAGCCGATCCTGTGCGTCGGACGGTCCTGGGCAAAGGCGGACACGGTCGAAACGAACGCGCCGCAGGCCGCAACGCAGGCGGCAAGGCTCAAGCGCCGGCCATTCGGCCGCCGCGCAGCGGTGGAACGGGTCATCTTGGTCAACCTTCTGCGATCGCGATGGGCGGAGCGCGGGCGATCCTTCGCCCGCATTCGGTCTTCGACGCCGGTCCTCGGCGTCCCGGCTCAGCGGCTCGCGCCGATCAGGACCGCGATCAACGTGGCGGGCTTGGCCGTGTGGTTGCGCCACGCGTGACGCGTGCCGTGCTGGACGACTACGTCGCCCGGGCGGAGCACTTTGGTCTCGCCGCCATCGATCTCGAGGGTCAGTTCGCCATCGAGGACGATGTCGTAATCGACCGTCAGCGTCGTGTGCATGCCGGGATGATCCGGCTCGAAGCAGGCGGCCAGGCTCCCCAGCCGCTCGCCGTATTCCTGCCCCGCTGCCGCAGGATCGAAGGTGGGTGCGGTAAAGACGGCATCCGGCGGGAAGGTGATCAGCCAGAGGCGCGTAGCCCCGACCTCCGGCATCGTCGCCTCGGGTCGTGCGGCGAGCGCGCTGCGGTCGCCGGCTAGGGACGGTTGCGCTTCGGTTCCCCAGACGAGGACCGGATCGAAGCCGGGCACCGCCGCGAAGGCGTTCGAGGGGAGCGGCCTGACGTCGACGAAGGCCGAACGGCCGTCCCGGTTCGCGACCACGTGGAGCGTTCTGTCCGACATCGGTCTCACCCGTGCATGACGACGGTGTTGGTGAAGCCGCCGCTTCGCCGGTCGACGGCGTCCAGCGCCTGCTCGATCTCGGCGAGCCCGAAGCGTTGATGCTCGAAGACCGAGAGATCCAGCGTGCCCGCCGCGGCCATCTCGGCCATGTCCTGGCCTTCGGCGACGCTGAACCACAGGGAGCCGATCACGCTGATCTGGAAGCACATCAGCTTGAACATCTCCAAGGGCAGCGGCTCGGCCATCCCGCCGATATCGACCATCCGGCCGCCCCGCCGGAGCGCGTTGATGCCCGCGATCGACGTCGTGTGTGGGGCGCCCGGCCCGACCGCATCGATGAAGATGTCGGCGCCGAGCCCATCGGTGCGCGCGCGGACCCACTCGTCGATCGGCTGCTCGCCGGCCGGGAGGACGTGGACCCTGTCGGGCGCGATGGCGCGCACCCGCTCCAGCAATTCCTTGTTGCGGGCCGTGCCGAAGACCTTCGTCACGCCCATCGCCAGGGCGAGGATTACGGCGCCGAGACCCAGCGTCCCGGTGGCGCCGCTGATCAGCACGCTGGTCCCCGCCCGGGCACCGGCCTTGCGCAGGGCGGAATAGGCCGTACCCAGATAGCCGAAGCGCGCGCCCGCCTCGAAGGAAACGGCGTCGGGCAGCATGACGATGGAGGAGGCCGGAGCGGTCATGTACTCGCCGAAGCCGGCGGTCGGGTAATCCTCGAACACCGTCTTCGACCGGGGGCCGAAGCCGAAATACCCAAGAAATGTGTAGGCGTCGCAGTTGATCGGCTCGCCCCGGCGGCACGCGTGACAGGAGCCGCACGAGACCCCCGGATTGACGTAGACGCGATCACCCGGCTTGATCGATTTGACCTGGCTGCCGACCTCGGCGACGACGCCGGCCGCATCCAGACCGTAAATCGCCGGCAGCGGCGGCAGCGGCAGGAACGGGAACCACTCGGCGTAGTGGGACATCACGTTCTTCATGTTGGGGATGATCCCGCACGCCTTGACCTGCACCAGCACGTCGTTGGCCCGCGGCTCCGGCCGCGTGATCTCGTCGATCGAGAAGTGCGTGCCGATCCGATGCAGGCGCGCGGCTTTCATCATGCCCATGGTCGCTCCTCCTTGTCGTATTTTGGTTGGTTCGGTGCAGGGCGGGAGCGGCTACTTCGACGGCTCACGTCCTCTACGGATCGTGTCGAGGTGGACACGGTCGTCCAGCGACGACATCACGATCGCCAGCACGATGCCGATCATCGCCCCGAGCAGGGTCTCGCACAGCCGCTCGGCCAGAAGCGACGTCGGTGGTTGCGGAGCGGCGATGTAGGTCATCAGCAAGGCGACGGGCGTCACGGCCGCCTGCCCGAGACCATAGTTGAAGCCGACGATAGTTTCCGTCAACAGTAAAAACAGCGCGGATATCGCGATAAGTGTAGAATAGTCCATAGTATTGCTGAGGATAATCCACGTCGCCGCGACACCGATCACGGTCCCGATCGTCCGCTGCAGGGCGCGGCTCGCCGTGATGTGGAGGTGCGTTCCCTGCATCACCGCCAAGGCACCGACAGCGGCCCAGCCCGGATAGCGCCAGCCCGAGGCCTGTGCCACGGCCAGCGCGATCGCCGCGCCGACGAGGATGCGTCCGGCCGCGACGGCCTCGTGGCTGAACGGTCTTGCGGAAAGCGCCGGCAGGCGCAGGCGCCGGACTTCCGATAGACGCAGCCTGTCCGTCAGGCCGCAGACGAGCCAGGCCAGGGCTGCGCCAAGGGCTGCCGCGAGAGCGCGGGCCCCGATCTCCGCGAGCGATCCGGTCGGCGCGAACGAGCCCGCGAACGCGAACGTGAAGATGATAGCGCCGGGTCCACCGAGGCGCCACTGCGCCACGGCCAGCGTCGAGGCACCGGCCGCGAACGCGATGAGCGCGCACCTCACCGGAACCGAGGCCTGCAGGAAGGACGCGGTCGCCGGAACCATCACGGCCGCGACGAGCAGGGCGCCGCAGACGGCGATGATGCGCCGGCGCTCCGACGGGGCGACATGCCGCCCGAACAGCGAGGCGAGTGACCCCAGGGCGGAGAAGCAGGCGAGTTCCGCGTGGCCGGCAGCCCAGGAGGCTGAGGCGGCGAGCACGAGCGACAGGGCGGCCTGGACGCCAACGACGACGGCGATCGTCAGCGACGGCGGCGACGTGATGGCCAGCGCATCCCGGAACTGCCGTGCCCCAAGAAGATGGGCCGCCGCGGATCTCCGGTTCGGCATGCCGGCCTCGCCCACACGAGTTGCCTGGTCCGGTCCCGGCAAGTGACGGATGTCAGGCGTGCTCACGACGGCGACTCCTCTTCTTCAGCGTGTGTGGAACAGCTGACCGGCCGACCGGGATTAATCGGACCTTTCTCCAAGGCATCCGGGGCCGAAGCCAGCCCGATCTCCCGCGTGTTCACTGCGTGAACAAAGAGGGAGGTCGCTGAAAGGGGCGCACGGGTTCAAGCCGCCCGCCTTCAGTACGTCGCCCGTCCCCCCGACACGTCGAACACCGCGCCGGTCGAGAACGACGCCTCCTCGCTCGCCAGGAAGCAGATCAGCGACGTTACCTCGTCGATAGCGCCGAAGCGGCCGATCGGGATCTTCGAGAGCATGAAGTCGATGTGGGCTTGCGTCATCTGGGCGAAGATCGCGGTACGCACCGCCGCCGGAGTGATGCAGTTCACCCGGATCTCGCTCTTGGCCAGCTCCTTGCCGAGCGACTTCGTCAGCCCGATCACCCCGGCCTTGGACGCCGAGTAGGCCGAGGCGTTGGGGTTGCCCTCCTTACCGGCGATCGACGCGACGTTGACGATGCGGCCGTAGCCGCCCGCCTCCATCGCCGGCACCGCGGCGCGGTTGCAGTAGAACAGGCCGTTGAGGTTGACGTCGATCACCCGCTGCCAGGCGTCGACGGGGTAGTCGCGCACCGTCGTGTTCGGCCCGGTGATGCCGGCGCTGCACACCAGTACGTCGAGCCGGCCGCCGAGCGCCGCCAAAGTCTCACGCATCGCGGCCTCGACCGCAGCGGCATCCGCGATGTCGAGCGCCCGGGCATCCGTTGCGCCGGTCGCGGCCTTGGCTTTCGCCAAGGCCTCCTGCTTGAGGTCCCAGAGCGCGACCGTCGCGCCCTCAGCCTTCAGGCGCGCGGCGACCGACAGGCCGATGCCGGAGGCGCCGCCGGTGACGAGAGCCGTGCGACCCTCGAAGCGGTTCGGGAAGGGGTTTGGGATAGTCATGGCCTCACGCCTCTCGACGCTGCCAAGCGGTCACATCCTGGCGCTGCTCTCCGAGCTTCTCGATGCCGAGCGTCATCACGTCGCCGGCCTTCAGGAAGACTGGTTCGGGCTTCATCCCCATGCCGACGCCCGGCGGCGTTCCGGTGGTGATGATGTCGCCGGGCATCAGGGTCATGAAGCGGCTGACGTAGGCGACGATCTGCGCGCAGGTGAAGATCATCGTCCGGGTGTTGCCGGTCTGCATGCGCCGGCCGTTGAGGTCGAGCCACATGTCGAGGCTCTGCGGGTCGCCGACCTCGTCGGAGGTGACGAGCCAGGGGCCGACGGGACCGAAGGTGTCGCAGCCCTTGCCCTTGTCCCAGGTGCCCCCGCGCTCGATCTGGTACTCGCGCTCCGAGACGTCGTTGACGAGGCAGTAGCCGGCGACGTGGTCGAGCGCCTGCGCCTCCTCAACGTACGAAGCGCGTGTGCCGATGACGATGCCGAGCTCGACCTCCCAGTCGCCCTTCACCGAGTCCTTGGGCAGCATCACCGCATCGTTCGGGCCTGACAGCGAGGTGATCGCCTTCATGAAGACGATCGGCTCCTTCGGGATCGGCAGGTTCGACTCGGCGGCGTGGTCGGCGAAGTTGAGGCCGATGGCGATGAACTTGGCCACGTTCGCCACCGGCGTCCCGAGGCGGGGTGTGCCGTCCACGACCGACAGGCTGGCGATGTCGATCGCCTTCAGGCGCGACAGGGCCTCGGGACCGAGGGCGTCAGGGCCGAGATCGGCGAGGTGGCCGGAGAGGTCGCGAATGCGGCCCTCGGCATCGAGCAGGCCGGGCTTCTCCTGGCCCGCTCGGCCGTAGCGCAACAGCTTCATGGCGTGATGATCCGATCAGAGTGAGCGATGCGTCGGCCAGGCGCGCCCACGGGCGGCCCCGAGCCTCGCATCGCTGGACGTGGCGGTATCTGGGTCGTTCAGGCGGCCGCGAACGATGCGCTGACGCTTCCAAGGCCTTCGATGGTCGCCTCGAACGCGTCCCCGGGCGAGACGGGCACCATCGGTCCGAGGGCGCCGGTCAGCACGGTATCGCCAGCCCGCAGGGGACGTCCGCGCCGCGCCACCTCCCCGGCGAGCCAGACCGCCGCATTGAACGGATGGCCGAGGCAGGCGGCGCCGCTGCCTTGCGAGACCATCTCGCTCCCCCGCTTCATCGACATCGCCGCCCCGCGCAGGTCGATGCCATCCAGGCGACGGGCCGGGCCGCCGAGCACGTAGAGGCCGGAGGACGCATTGTCGGCGACGGTGTCGACGATGCGGATGTCCCAGTTCGCGATCCGGCTGCCGACGATCTCCAGCGCCGGGACGACGTAGTCGACGGCACGGATGATGTCGGTGACGGTCGGGCGCTCGATGTCGAGATCGCGCCCGAGGACCAGGGCGATCTCGGCCTCGATTTTCGGCTGCTGAAGCCGGGTGAGCGCGATCGGCTCGCCTTCGCCGACGGCCATGTCGGCGAAGAGAACGCCGAAGTCCGGACGGTCGACGCCGAGCTGCTTCTGGACGGCCGGCGAGGTCAGGCCGATCTTGCAGCCGACGATCCGCCGCCCCTGCGCCACCCAATGCCGGGTGTTCTCCTCCTGCACCGCGTAGGCCGCATCGACGTCATTCTCGGGCAGCCGGTCCCGGAGCGGCCGGATGAAGTCGCCCGCATAGGCGCCGCGGATCGCCGAGGCGAGCTCGACCGCAATCGCATTCGTCATGACGCTTCCCTCACTTGCCGAGCAGGAAGTCGATGTGGAGCCGGTTAAACAGCTCGGCATCCTCGAATTGCGGCCAGTGCCCGCACTCGTTCATGACCACGTATTGAGCGCCCGGGATCATCTCCGAGATCTGCTTGCCCTCGGCCGGCGTCGCGGTCGGATCGTGCGAGGTCCAGACCACGAGGGTCGGCGCCTCGATCGAGCGGTACTGAGCCTCGGTGATCATGTTCGGGCGGCGGATCTCCATCTCCTGGAGGCACATGATCCGCCGCATGGTGTCGGAGAAGCCGGGCTGCGCGTAGATCGCCCGCCGGGTCTCGATGAGGTCGTCCGACACCATCGACTTGTCGCACATCAGGAATTCGAGGCGGGTCTTGATCCGCGCCCAGGTCGGGTCGCTGGCGGCCTCGTTCGAGAGGCGCTTCAGCCGCTCCATCACCTCCGGATGGGCAGTCCAACCGCCGGCGGTGTTGAGGACGAGCTTCTCGACGCTGTCGGGGTGGTGCACGGCCAGATAGGTCGCGACCCAACCGCCGAGGGACTCGCCCGTCAGCATGGCCTTGTCGCGGCCGAGCGCCTTCAGGACGGCGAGGACGTGCTCGGCGTAGTCCTTGACCTGGTAATCGATCGGCGGCTGGTCGGTCCAGCCGTGGCCGAGCATGTCGATGGCGACGAACCAGAAATGCTCGCCGTGCGGCCCGAAGTTGCGCGAATAGGCCTCCGCGTGGCCGCCGACGCCGTGGAGCGCCAGCACCAGCGGCTTCGAGGGGTCGCCCGACTGCATGTACCGGGTGCGGATGCCGCCGGCATCCAGGAAGCCCTGGCTGAAGCTGACATTGCGCAGGTCGGACCAGACGCTGGAGAAGTTCGCGGGACGGTCGTCGGACATGGGAGAACCTCGGTTGGTGGAACGTTGCGACCCAGAGGCGGGCCGCGTTCAGACGACGAAGGCGGGGGTCTTGCCGGCGGGGGCGGGGTGGTCGTGCAGCCCGGCGGATTGAGGCGTGCCGGAGGGCAGCGGGCGGTCGAGCACCGCGCCGAGAGCCTCGGTCAGCATCGCCCGGGCGGTCGCCGCGTCGGCCACCGCCGCTTCGTGGCGCCAGGCGACGTGGCCGTCCGGGCGGACCAGCAGGGCACCCGCTTCCTCGATCTCGCGAACTTTCTGCCAGGCGCAGTAGAGGTCCTGAGCGTCGGGCGTACCGACCACGACGACGCGCAGGTACGGCAGACCAAGCCCCCGGGCGGCCTCGGCCCAGGCCTGTCCGGCGAGCCCCGTCACCAGCGTGAAGGCGCCGCGGCCGGTGAGATCGAGGGTTGAGACCCGCCGCCCATCCCGGCCGACGAGCCAGGCATGGGGGATCTTGGCGCCGGGACGGGTGGTGGCCTGGAGGTAGAGCTGAGGATCGCGCGCCCATTCCTCTGGTCCGAGCGCCGGATCGGCCAAAACGGCATCCGAGACGTAGCGCTGGTTCATCTCGACGCCCTGGGCGTTGAACTCGGTGTTCTTGAGGTCGAGCGCATCCTGCACGGCGCGGCGGGCCGCCACTCCGTCGGGTCCGGGATCACGGAAGCGCGCGATGCCGGCCGCCACCGGGTTCTCGGCACCCGGCACGCGGAAGCAGGCGTTGAGCGGGGCGTAATCCAGACGGGACTGGTTCGCCCTCAGCACGATCTGCTTGCCGACCGGGGCCCGCTCCTCGCTGTAGCTGTCGAGCAGCTTGTCTCCGGCAAAGCCCTTGACGACGTAGGCGAGCTTCCAGGCGAGGTTGAACGCGTCCTGCACGCAGGTATTCATGCCGAGCCCGCTCGACGGCGGGTGCCGGTGGACGGCGTCGCCGCCGCAGAACACCCGTCCTTCCGAGTAGCGTGTCGCGTAGGCCTGGTTGACGTACCAGATCGAGGTCTTGACGATGTCGATCTCGACGTTCGGATCGCCGATCAGGACACCGATCTTTTGGCGGACCGTCGCCTCGCTCAGGTCGGGCTCGCCCTTGTTGATGTCGAAGCCCCAGCCGGCGATCCACTGCGTCCACGGCCTGACGGCGCGCAGCAGCCCCATGCCGATCTCGCCGAAGCTCGCGTCGGGCGTGACGATCCAGTTGAGGATGCTCGGCCGGTGCTGGCTGTAGCGGGTCAGGTCCGCGTTGAAGATGGTGTAGACGGTGCCGGCCCGCGCCATCTGGCCTTCGACCGGCAGCTTCAATTCGTCGACGATCACCGAGCGGGCACCGTCGGCGGCGATGAGGTAACGGGCGCGCATCGTATACTCGCGCCCCGTGAGACGCTCGCGCAGGAACACCGTCACGCCTTGGGCGTCCTGCTCGTGGCGCAGGTACTCGGTGTTGAAGGCGAAACTCGCCCCCCGCTCGGTGGCGGTGCGGAACAGGATCGGCTCCAGCAGCGGCTGGACGATGTCGACCATGCCGCAGGGGCTCGCCTTGATGTAGTCGCCCTTGCGGTCGTCGCCGGTGCCCCAGGTCCGCAGGCGGACGAGTTCCTGTCCGGCGAGGCTGGTCGTGAAGGTGGTGTCCCCCATCACGTCCCAGGGACTGGCGTAGCGCTCAATCTCCTCGCCGAGCCCGAGATCGCGAAACACCTCGTTCGTGCGCTGGTTGGTGATGTGGGCGCGCGGGCTGTCGGCGAGCCAGTTCCACCGCGAGATCACGTGCGCCCGCACGCCGTAGGTGGCGAGCGCGAGGGCCGCGGTGGCCCCGGTCGGTCCCGACCCGACGATCAGGACATCCGTGTCGAATGTGCTCGGGTCGCTCATGGACCTCCTCCCGTTTTTTTCTGGTTGCGACGGTCGGTTACGGTCGGGCGTCGTCGGCCTGGCGCGCCGCGATCATCGCCATGCCGGCGATCCAGCCGGGAATGGCTTCGTAGAAGTCCTGCTTGACCCTGTAGGGACCGGCGACGGACAGGGCCCCGAAGGCCGCGATCCACGAGAGGACCTCGTTGGCGCCGCGCCCGGCCGCCTCGCGCACCTGCGTGGTGTCGAGCGCGTCGGCTCGGGTGAAGTCGCCCGACCGCAGGATCTGCATGAAATCCGCGTCCCAGTCCGGGTTGAGCGGCTGGCAGGGTCCCTCGCCCTTGTGGGCGAGAACGCCCGCTTCGAGCACGCGTGCCTCACGGGCGTGCTGCGCCTCCGGGGTGGGGTTCCGGCCGTCGATGAGGCGCTCGCGGACCTCCGGTGGGGCCGTACGGATGTTCGGCAGCGGCGGATCGTGCGAGAGGCCGCCGGACGCCGCAAAGAGCACCCGCTTGCCGGTCTTTCGGGCGAAGCGGCCGACAGACTCCCCGAGCAGCCGGCAGCGGCGATAGGTCGGCAGCGGGGGGGCCGCCCCGTTTACGAAGATCGGCACCAGCGGGATCGACTTGAAGTCGTCGAACATTGCCTCCCAGATCTGCACGAAGCCGTGATCGACCGGCATGCGGAAGGACACCGCGACGTCGAAATCCTCAGCCCTAACGTGATCGATGAGGTCGAGGGCGATGTCTTCGGGAACCGGGAGCGGACCGGTGCCGCCGCCCCAGTCGCCGAGCGAAACGGCCCCGGCACCGACGCAGAACGCCGGCATGAGATCGTAGAAGAACCCGTTGAAATGGTCCGGGGCGAACTGGACGATAAGATCCGGCTTGAAGGCGCGAACCCAGGCGCCCAACTCCTCGAAGGCCGCCTTTACGCGGGCCTCCGTCTCGTTACTGGCGGGACCGCGGTTCATCAGCGGCGTATGGGATGCGCAGACGACGGCAAACGACATCGTAGTTCTCCGTAGATCGTCATTAGTGGACAGTAACGAGGCTGGGTCTGGGGCGATCGACGCTGAGACTATTTCTTGACGAGAGAGCACTCGCTGTCGGCCAAGGGCCTCGACACCGTGTCGCCGGGGAGGGTCTGTAGGACGTTGTAGAGGTCCCAGGGACCTTTTGCCTCGCCCGGCTTCTTGACCTGCAGAAGGTACATATCGTGGACCATCTTGCGGTCGGCGCGGATGTAGCCATCCTCGGCGAAGAAGTCGTGTACGCGCTGCTTCTCCATTTCCGTCATAACGGCGGAGGCCTCGTCGGTCCCCGCCGCCTTTACGGCCTTGAGGTAGTGGGCGACCGAGGAATAGACGCCGGCGTGGAACCCGGTCGGCATGATCTTGGCGCGCTTCAGGAAGCGTTCAGCGAAGGCGCGGGTTTCGGGGGTGCGATCCCAATAGAAGGGAGCGACCTCGTACGCCCCCTGGGCAATCGGCAATCCGATCGCCTTGATGTCGGTGAGCACAGATTGCAGCGGCACGATCTTGGCCGACTTGGTCAGGCCGAACTCGTCGGCCTGCTTCATCGCGTTCTCAGTGTCGCCGCTGGCGGCGGCGATGGCGATCACGTTGGCGCCTGCACTCGAAGCCGTGAGCAGCACGGCGGCGAAATCGCTGTTGCGAGAGGGGAAGACTGAATTGCCGACGACCTGGCCGCCGTTCTTCTTGACCTGCTCGATCGTGTCGCGTGTCAAGGCGTGGCCGTAAGCCTGATCGACCGTGAGGAAGTGCCACTTAGTGCCGCCCGCGGCGATGACCGCCTTAGCGGCGCCTTGCGCGAGACCGAAGGTATCGACGGTCCACTGGACGGAGAGCGGCGAGCACGCCTTGCCAGTGAAGTCCGAGGATGTGGACCCCGACAGAAGCACGATCCTGTTCTTCTGCCGCGCGACGGTTTGCACGGCGAACCCGATCGGCGAGCCTTGCATGTCCGCCACGACGTCGACGCCGTCGACATCGAACCAGCGACCGGCGACGGCGGAACCGACATCGGGCTTGCCCTGGTGATCGGCGGAGACGACCTCGACGTTCAGACCGGCACCGAAATCCTCCGCCGCCATCTGAGCAGCCACGACGGATCCCATGCCATTCGCCGTCGATGCGGGGCCGCTCAAGTCCGTTAGAACACCGATCTTGACCTTTCCATCGCTCAAGCCGGAGGTCTTCTGAGATCCACTCTGGGCAAGAAGCCCGGATGTGAAGGCGCTCGACAGCAGCAAAGCGGCAGCAGCCGTCATCGCCCGTTGGCCACGCATCGTTGTTTCTCCCTAGATATTTATCTTTGACTTGTCGGCCCGCTGTCCCGCGGCTGATGCCTGGCACATTTGGACGGGCCTTCTCGCCGATGCCAGCATCGATTAGGAACTGTTCACCCCATGAACAGGAGGCCAGGATGCACCCACCGGTTCGCGCCCTCACACGAGGGCTCTCACTCCTGGCGGAGTTGAATGCCGGAGGACCGAGTTCGGCACACGATCTGGCCCGCCGCACACGGCTCAATCGCACGACCACGTACCGTCTGCTCGAAACGCTCAAGGCTGACGGGTTCGTGACCTACGACGAGAACAGCGGCCAATTTAGTCCGACGCCGCAAGTCCGCCAGTTGAGTGACGGTTTAACGACCCGTGATGCGTCAAGTCAGGCGGCCCTACCGCCGATGTTCGATCTGCTTCGGGAGGTGAACTGGCCGAGCGACTTCGGCGTGTTCGACGCAGGGTCGGTGATGATCCGCGAGAGCACACATCCTTTCAGTCCGTTTTCCGTTCATCGATCCATGATCGGCCGGCGCCGATCATTGCTCCGAACCTCGTTGGGACGCGCCATTCTCGCAGCTGCGGACACTGACCTTCGGCGCGACATGTTGGAGATCGCTGCAGCTTCAAAAAATGACGACGCCACCCTGGCAACAGACAGAACTTATATTGAGAATATAATCCGGCAGACCGAGCGCGATGGCTACGCATCATCGGTGGGAGAGACAGAAACCAATATTAGTGCGATTGCACTCCCGATCCGCGCTCAGGGAAAAGTTGTAGGCAGCTTGAACATCATATTTTTCAAAACGTCCATAAATCCCCAAACAGCAGCAGAACGATATGTTGGTGCGCTGCACGCGGCTGTGACAAAAATCGAAGATCGAATGGATCTTAATATCAATGTCACGTCCGCGGACTAATAATGCCATTTTTCGGCATGTCGCTCAACGTTAATAATTCCAATTATATCGTGAAATGAATACATGTTTGACGGCCGATCTCGCAAGGACCGCTATCAAGTGTAGAGCAGGCGCTTTGAGAGCTTGGCGCGAAAGTCGGTTCCTGGCGCATAGCCGACATGTAAGATTTGGTGGCATTGCCGATAATAAACCGAGACACTTCCGTTTAACGGAAAGATATCGTTGCCTTGACGTTGGCTGCCCGCTCAACGGTCGTGAAGCCCTTGGGAATTCTGACAGGTCGACGCTGTTCCTGGCCAGCTAGGCTAGCCAGGGCATCCTTCAGCTGCTGCGCTGATCGACGTGGACGATAGCAGCAGAGCCTTTTGGGGCTTCACTGCTGCTTTGAATGGTGAGCGCGCAGAGAGACGAGGAGATGATGCTCTTCTCACTGCGCGCAGCTTTCCGGGCGCCAGCCTTGGACCTGTGCTCCTGTGTAGGGGAGGGCAGTCAGCCCGGACACACTGGGGGCGTCGTACAGCGCGTTCGAAAGGCGTCCTGCTGCTCGAGACGCCCCCGCGCGGTCCCGTCAGTCCTGGGGTATTCTAAGCCCAGCACGACAGTTTCGGTCCGAGCGTATCAGCACTGCCAGCAAGGCCTCGTAAGCCGAGAGGTTTATGGCCGTATTCTGGACCTTTTGGTTGCTCCAATCGGAGGATCGCACGCCTACTTAGGCAATCGTGCCCTCAATGGCATCGTACGCCTTTTGCCATGCATGCGCCGTCTAGATTGGAAACCTGGCTTGCATGTCGACCCGCATGCGGCTCCGCCACCGATAGAACATTAGAAGATCTGAATCAGGCTCGGTGATCGTTTGCTCCCAATGGCTGCAAGATTCCAATCTCCATCGCTTTGATCTGAAGCGCAAGGTACTTGGAGTTGATGCGGCACTGGGGCAAACCGCCGGCAATGAACCAAACACCCGGCTGTGGCGTGCGCTTGTACATGTTGCCCAGTTCGCCATCCTTATCGATACCCCACACTGGTCCTATGCGCTGTGCCATCTCGTCACCGAGCGTGCGACGAACCAGCTCTTCCTGGGGGTAGTAGCCGGTCGCTAGAACAATGAGGTCGGCTGAAACCGTAGTGCCGTCCTTCAATCGCACTCCCTTGGCGACGAAGCGCTCGATGCGATCATATTGCAGCAAGCCGAGTTCGCCTTTGATCAATAGGGCGGAACTTCCGGCATCTAAGTTGTAGCCGCCGCCGCGCCGGAAATACTTCATCTGGTGCCCGGTTTCGTCATCGCCGAAATCGTGCTTAAATCCGATCGCCTTAAGACCGGCGATCAAGTTTTCGTCGAGCTTGGCCATGCGCTTCGTCACTGCCTTGTAGCCAGCGATAACGAGAGCTGGCGGCGCGGAGGCAACAATCAGGTCACTGTCGTCCAGAGCGCCGCCCTCGTCCCAAACCGACTCGTTGAGACGGGCGCTCGGATCAATCGAAACCACCGTGGTAGAGCCTCGCTGAATCAAGGTGGTCTTCACGCCGTTGCTGTGTAGATCAAGCGCAATGTCGTTTCCACTGCTACCAGTCCCAAGCACGAGTGCGCGCTTCCCGGTCCAGGCCGCGCCCGTATTGAATTCCTCGGCGTGCATGATCTCCCCGGCAAACTCACCCAAGCCCGGCAGGTTGGGAACCATGGGGAACGAGCTGACGCCGTTGGCAAAAACCAGATGGCGGGGCCGGACGACGCGCTCGCTCCCGTCCGCCCGCCTTAGCCGCGCGGTCCAACGGCCCTCGTTTTCGTCCCAGCTACCCCCGACGAACTCTGTGCCCACCCAGCAATTGATCTCCATGGCATCCGCGTAGAACTCGAACCAGTTCGCCAGCATGTCCTTGGGGATGTAGAGCGGCCAGGTCGGCGGGAAGTCCATGTACGGCAAATGGTTGATATGGGTCGAGTTATGGAGTGCCAAAGAGTGGTAGCGTCGCCTCCAGCTATCCCCGATTCGATCCCACCGCTCCACCACCAGGGTGTCGACGCCTAGCTGGTTGAGCCGCGCGGCGATCGAGAGCCCGGCCTGTGCCCCTCCGATCACTAGAACCGTCGGATCTCGATCTTCGTAGGCTACCGCCCGTCGACGCATGTCGGCCCAGTTGTCGCCGCCGAAGTTGCGCGAGTAAGCCGCCCCGCTCGGACGGTTGGCGCCGACGCGTTCCTCATGTCCGCGCAGACTTTCGAGCGTCGTCGAGAGGAGCCAGGCCCGCATCTCACCGTCGTCGCGTGATTTCGAGAGACGCAGGAGGCCGGCGCCGGTGCCGAACGTAGTCTCGAACGCGAAGATCGCTTCCACGCTGTCAACGCCGAGCCGCGTCACGGTGCGCGGTTGCAGGCGAGCGTTCGGCACGTGGAAGGCGCGGGCATCGACACGGTCCTGCTCCGCCACGAGAGCTTTGGCGATCGCGTCTCGGCCCTGCGCGGACGAGAAATGCCACGTGAAGGCGAGCACGTCGCGCCAGTGGCACTCGGCGTGGAACAAACGGCTGATGCGGGTGGCGTCGCCGGAGCGGAGAGCATCCTCGAACCCGTGCAGCCATGTCTCGGCTCGCAGACGGGCCTGCTCCGTCGTTTCAGGCGTCCCGCCAGATACTAGGACGTCCTTAGTGGCCGCGGTTCCCTCGGCGGTGGTTGGGAGGGCAGCATCAAGCGATGAGAGGTCGGATCTCATGACGATCTACTCCTATTTTTTTATGGTATTCGAAATGTTTGTAGCTACGATGCGGCCATTGCACGGTTGATAGGCTGCTCACCGGTATTCAGTCATCAATGCGATGCGACAACCATGTGTGCGCAGAACGCAAAGATGGTACAAGCATCCAAAGCTGTTCCAGCAAACCGATGGCAGCTAAGCGGTATTGATGACGAGAGATCTAGAGGTAACTTGCTGTCAGCGAAGCGGCGCTATTGGCTAGGAGAGTGCGGCTGTCGCCATGCTGTACGACGCGTCCCCGCCTGAGGACGTAGCCGCGATCCGAGACCTTCAGGGCCAGGGTGGCCATCTGTTCGGCCAGCACGATGGCAATGCCGGACCGCTGGGCGAAATCCGTGATGAACTCGTAGATTTGGGACACGATGATCGGTGCGAGCCCCAATGACGGTTCGTCGAGGAGCAGGTACCGTGGCGACCTGATCGTCGCGCAGGAGATGATGACCATCTGCTGCTGCCCGCCGCTGAGGAGCCCAGAGGGCACATGTGCCTTCTCGGCGAGGATGGGGAAACGGTCGTAGACGTCCCGCAATGCGGTCGGCCATGGGACCGCCCTGGCCCCGAACTGCCAGGACAGGCGCAGATTGTTCTGCACCGATAGCGGCTTGAAGAGGCGGCGGCCCTCCATCGCATGCGCAAGGCCGAGACGCGCCCGCCGATGCGCCGGGATTTGCGTAACGTCCTGCCCGTCGAACAGGATGGAACCGGATCGCACGGGCGCGACGCCCGAGATGGCCCGCAGCAGCGAGGACTTGCCCGCGCCGTTGGCACCCAGCACCGCCGTCGTCGTCCCCGGCTCGGCGCACAGGCTGACATTGCGCAGAACCTCGATCGCGCCATAGGCGACGCTGACGTCGCGGACCTCAAGCATCGACCGTCTCCTCGGCACCCAGATAAGCGGCAACGACGGTCTTGTCCTGGCGCATCCCCGCCATGGAGCCGTGATAGATCACGCGCCCGCTATCCAGCACGATCACATCGTCGACGAGATCCGAGAGGAAATCCATGTGGTGGTCGATCAGGAGGACGCTGATCCCCATGCCGCGCATGTCGCGGATCAGTTTGGAGAGGCGCTCCATTTCGGGCTCGGCGAGGCCGGCCGCGGGCTCATCGAGAAGAATCGCTGTAGGCTCCGCGAGGAGCACACGCCCGACATCCGTGAGCCGGCGGTAGCCGTAGGGCAGGGAAGCGAGAGGTTGGTCGGCGACCGCCTCAAGATCGATCAGGCGGAGAACGGCCTCGACCCGCTTAAGGACGTGGGCCTCCTCGTCGGTCGCCGAGGGGAGGGCGAGGGCAGCGGCGAGGCCGGAGCCGCGCATGAGCCGATGGGCCCCGAGCATCAGGTTCTCGCGCACCGTGAAGTTGGGTACGAGGCGCGGGTCCTGGAACGTTCGTATCAGGCCAGCACGGGCGATCTCGAAGTCGGGCTTCCCGGTGATGTCGCGGCCCTCGAAGGTCACGCGGCCGGCGGATGGCCGGTAGAGCCCGCTTACGACGTTGACGAATGTCGATTTGCCGGACCCGTTCGGGCCGACAAGGGCCGTGATCCTGCCCGGGGCGAGGGCGAGGGAGACGTCGTCGAGTGCGGTGAGGCCGCCGAACCGCATCGTCACACTGTCCGCTGACAGCACCACTCCACCCGGCGCCCGCGCCGCCACGGGCCGCAGCGCGACGGGCGGTCCGTCGCCCCGGCCGGCCCTCGTCCGAGCGGCCGACCGGATGAAGCGCGGCGGATCGAGCAGCAGCCCGGCGATGCCGCGCGGCATCACGAGAAGCGAGAAGGTGAGGATGAGGCCGTACACGATGAACTGGTACTCGGCGAAGACCTGCAGTTTTTCCGGAAGGAACGTGAAGATCGTCGCGCTGATGATCTGCCCGGGGATCGAGCCGAGGCCGCCGACAATCGCCACGACCAGAACTTCGATTGAACGGTGCAGGTTGAAGCTATCGGGACCCAGATAGCCGACGAGGTGCGCGTAGAACCCGCCCGCCAGACCCGCTGCAGCGCCGCTGAGGGTGTAGGCGAGCTGCTTTGCGCCGCTGCGGGAGATGCCGAGGCTACCGGCCGCAATCTCGCTGTGGTGGATCGCGAACAGGGCGCGGCCGATCCGGCTGCGCGTGATGTTGTTCATGATGATGAGGAACAGCGTCGTCGCGAGGAGGAGGATCACGAAGTAGGTCGCGACGCCGACCGGCCGGCCGAGCGCTGTCAATGTCCGCAAGCTCGCGGACGGCACGCCCGGAAGGCCCATTGTGCCGCCGGTGAGGTCGTTCCACTCCCGCACGACCTCGAAGAAGATCATGCCGAAGCCGAGCGTCATCATTGCGAGATAGACTTCACGCACGCGGCCAGCCGGGAACGACAGGAGGTAGGCGGCCGCAGCCGACAGGGCACTGGCAATCGGAATGGTAAGGTAGAACTCGAGGCCGTACGACTTGGCCAGGATGCCCGCCCCGTAGGCGCCTATACCGAAAAAGCCGGCGTGACCGAGCGAAATCTGTCCGGCAATGCCGGTCAGGATGTTGATGCTCTGCGCGAAGATGATGCCGACGAGGACGAAGCAGAGGATCTGGACCGACCCATCGCTCAGGAGCGGAGAGATCGCGGCGAGGACCAGCACCACGGCTGCATGGGCGAGCGGGTGGCGCACGAGGCGCGACAGATGGGAGCGGACGCGTCTCATACCTTCACAGCCTCCGGGCGGGCGAACAGGCCCTGCGGCCGGACAGCGAGCATCACCATCAAAAGCGCAAACGCGATGCCGTGCTCGGCTGCAGTGGAGATGTATCCGCCGACGAGCTTGCTCAGCACCCCGACGACGATGCCGCCCACGAGCGCGCCGACCGAACTGCCCATGCCGCCGAGTACCGCCGACACGAAGCCGAGCAGAACCAGATCAAAGCCGAAGGCCGGATCGACGGTGCCGCCGATCTGGGCAATCAGCATGCCGGCGACACCGGCGAGCACGCTTGAGGCTACAAAGGAGAGCAGGATGATCGCTCCGACCGGCATTCCCTGAACCCGGCCGAGCTCCTGGTCGAACGAGACAGCCCGAATGACCTGGCCCCAGATGGTCTTGCCCAGGAACAGTTCCAGCAGCGCGACGAGGCCGACCGCGAGCACGAAGATGACGAGATATTGAAGGGCGGCGGGCTGCCCGAAGATCGTCACTGTGTCGGATGCGCTGAACACGACCTCCGGAAAGGCCACGGCCTGTGAGCCGAAATACTTGGCAGCAATGCCCTGCAGGAGGGTGCCGAAGCCGAGGGTAGCGACCATCCAGCCCATGCTGCCCTCGGTCTTCAAGGCGGGCCTCACGGCGAAACGCTCGATGAAGATGCCGAGTAGGCCGACAACCGCCAAGCCGGCGACAACTGCGAGCGCGAGCCAGACGCCTTGTGAGGCGAAGAATGCCGTAAGCATCGCGCAGAGCATCATCAGCGAGCCCTGTCCGAAATTGAGCGTGCGGGTCGTCCAGAACGTCATGTTCAAGCCGATGGCGACGAGCGCATAAGCTGAGCCGACGCTCACACCAGCGATCAGGAGCGAGAAAAGAAAATCCATGCGTCACGCGATCAGTCTGAGAACACCTGCACCGATGGGGAAGGCGGGATCGCGGTCGCGGCGGAGTGCGACCGGTCGCTCCTCGTCTGTCAGTCTGCGGAGAGCTGGAAAACAATCTTCTCCCCCGACTTCGCGAGCCGGTAGACCCCGAGATCGGACGGCTTGAGCGCGGTGTGATCGCTAGGGTCGAACGAGATAGACTTCACCGAAACACCTTCGAGGCCCTTGGTTTCCGCGAGGGCCTTGAGCACGCGCTCCGGCTCAGTCGAGCCCGCGCGACGGACCCCGTCGAGCAGCACGTTCGCGCAGTCGAAGCCCGACCCCACCGAGGTCGCCAGCGAGATCTGCGGGTTCTCCGGATCTGCGCCGTACCAGCGGTCCATGCCGTACTTCGCGCGGTAGAGATTGACGAAGCTCTTGGCGAGCGGCGCCATCGGGCGTTCACCGAGGGCCAAGGCATTGACGCCGTAGGTGCCGACCGCGAGGTCGCCCGCACCCTCAATGAAGGGAACCGTCATGGCGCCGGCCGAGCCGTAGAGCGGCACCTCGATCTTCAACCGCACCATGTTCTTGCGGATGACTGCAAAGTCCGCGCCGAGACCGATCACCAGGAGCGCGTCGATACCTGACCGCTGCAGCCGGACGAGCTGCGCCGTCATATCTTGCGCACGTTGATTGTAGGACTCGGTAGCAATCTTGGCTGTTCCACCGGCGGCGATCTGTTTCTTCACGAGATCGGCGCCGCTTACGCCATAGCCAGTGCTTTCGTGTAGGACGCCGATCGACTTGAACTTACCACCAAGTACCTGACCGAGCTTCTCCGCCTCGACGGTGTTTGAGATCGAGACAGAGAAGATATTCTTGCGCGGCGGCTTGTCGCGACCGTTCGGATAGACAATGGTGGGTGCCTGGGCCTGCGCATTGCAGAACGGCCGGCCGTCAGCCATCACCATGTCAACGACGGCGAGCGTCGGTCCACTGCCGGACGGGCTGACGATCAGCTGGACGCTCTTGTCGTCGAGGATCCGCCGCGTGTTCTGCACCGCACGATCAGGTACCAGCTGGTCGTCGAGGGGTTCGGGAAACTCGACCTTGCGGCCATTCACGCCGCCGCGCTTGTTCCATTCCTCCACTGCGAGGGTGATCCCGCGCCGCAATCCCTCGCCATACTCGTTGTATGGACCAGTCAAAGCGCCTGTGAAGCCGATTTTAACCGGGCCGTTATCCTGCGCCACGACCGGACCTGCGACTAGTGCCGTGGTGAATGTCGTGCAGGTAACGGCGACCGTTCTGAAATGCTGCAACATGGATTTCCTCCCTGTGGCGCTTTCGAAGAAGCGCTCAATTATTTCCCGGATATGCCGGTCCTTTATTAATCGTATCGATCCGAGATCCAGTCTCCCTACTGCGCGCAGCGCTGATGACCGGTGTCGTTTCGCTTGTCAGACGGGTGAACTGACTACCCTTCGACGGCTATTGGCCATCCCGAACGTTCGCGACCTCCTCGACGAGGATAGGTACGCCCTCGGTCAGGGTGTGGATGCCAAGAACGCTGACAAGCTCGAAGACCTCCATAATTTCCTTCGCCGTCGCACCGTAGCCGAGCGCATTGCGGATGTGGATGCGTGTCCCTGGATCGTATAGGTGGGTTGTCGAGACATCAATCGCGATGTATATGAGTTCTTTGGTCTTGGGTTCGAGGCATCCAGAACGCCATGGGACGGAAGAAAACTCTAGGTATGCCTCGAAGAAGTCGGGGGACAGGCGGAGCACGTGATTCCACACGTCGCTCCAATAGCCGCGATTGGCTGTGAACCGCTCCTTGAGCTCATGTTCCCGCGGACCGAGTTCGAGGGAAGCGAGTTCCCCGCCGCGCCCGGCCGCCTCGAGTTCCTCGATGAGGATCGGGACGCCGGACGTCGCGCTGTGGATGCCCAGCACCGCGGCCAGTTCCATGACCTCCATAATCTCGTCCTGCGTCGCGCCGCATTTGAGAGCGTTTCGCATATGGATCCGGATCGACGGACTGTAGAGGTGCGTCGTCGACGCGTTGGCGGCGATGCAAATTAATTCTTTTGTCTTCGAGCTTAAGGTGCCGATGCGCCAGGGAACGGCAGCGAGACGCAAGTAGCTCTCAAAGAAATCGGCATCGAGCTGAAGCATCTCACCCCAGAGGCTGCTCCAATGGCCGCGGGAGGAGATGAACTCTTCCTTAAGGCGCGCAAGACGATCCGGCTCAGCGGCCATCGGTTAGCCTCCCGCACGGCCTCGTCTGCCGCGAAGCGCTTCGGCTCGCGCGGAGGAGGCCTTCGTTTCCACCCTGAGGCAGCGCTTGGCTGCCCCCAATGGCGTCCCGTGAACCAGGATCGCCATGCGCACGATATGCGTGTTGCGCGACGATGATAGCCCTTCATTCGCGCAGGATCTTTACGCAATCTGCAACGATGCCAAGCGTTTTCAAACCGCGCTGCCCAGGCTGCGCCGCTGATCCGTCTCCGTGACCATATTCACGAACAGCGACGGTGAGCTAACATCGGCACGTGGGGTGACGAGGTTGGGGATGGAAACGCTACATATGATGCGGCTGTTCATGCGCGTCGCGGAGTCGGACAGTCTCTCCGCCGCTGCCCGCTCCTGCGGCCTTTCCCCTGCCTCGGTGTCACGTCAGATCAATGCGCTTGAGCAGGAACTCGGGGTTCGGTTGATCAATCGAACAAGCCGCAGGCTCGCGTTGACGGAGATAGGCCAGCTCTACCGGGAGCGCGGCTCGGCCATCCTATCTCAACTCGACGAACTCACCGACCGCGTCTCCCAGCATCAGGCATCTCCTCACGGCGTGATCCACGTTCACTCTCGCGTCTCAGTCGCGGAGCACTTTGTCATCCCTGTACTGCCGAGCTTTCTCAGTGCTTATCCCGATGTGAGGGTAAACTTGTGGCTTACCGAAGAATCGCGTGACCTAGTCGAAAACAATATCGACGTCGCCATTCGCCTCGGCAACCTCGACGAGCCGCAACTTGCAGTCCGCAAGATCGCATCAGGAGACCCACGGATCCTCTTCGCCTCGCCTGCCTACCTCAGCGCCCGTCCTCCCATTCGATGCCCAGAAGATCTCAGATCACACAATTGCCTTAGCTGGCCGCTTGATGGTCGTTTCGAAGACGGTCATGCGATCTGGCGCTTCAAGAATAACGACCAAAATCAAGAGGTGCGGGTCCGCGGCACGGTACAGATTAACAACACTAATCTACTGGTCCATCTAGCTCTAGCAGGCCTGGGAATAGTTTTGCTGCCAATCTGGACCGTTGCTGACCATCTTTCTGCGGGTCGACTTCAGCGCATCCTTCCTGACATTGATGTCACTCCAACAATCTTTGACCATCAAATTTACGCGGTATTCCAAAGATCGAGCTACACACCACGAAAAATCAGAGCATTCATCGATCATCTTGTGCGTGCCAACCGTTCAGCGATGCCTGCACATTATGATTGGGATCAAGATACTGTAATTAATGATTTTAAATAAACAAATCATATTAATTTGTGCTACAGAAATTAGCAGATCGCAGTAACTTCGCTTGTATTGCCCCTATCCGTATAAGCATGATGCCACAATCGCAAACGGGTATGTTCCGTTAAACGGAACTGATCGGCGCGTCTCGTTGCCAGCGCAGCACGGCGATCAGCTGCGTTGCGCGCTCCAAACAGCTATTTAGCGCGCTCCTAGTGCATTGACGCATTCAG
>NZ_LWHQ01000018.1 GCF_001653715.1 Methylobacterium platani | reverse complement strand
AGGCCGGCCTCCTGCTCGTCGTCCTGGCGCTCGGCCTCGGCGGCATCGCGTGGGTGTTCCGGGCCGTCACCGGGCCGCTCGCCGCCATGACCGCCGCCATGCGCCGGCTGGCCGGCGGCGACACCGGATCGGCGATCCCCGGCAGCGGGCGGCGCGACGAGATCGGTGCCATGGCGGATGCCCTGGCGGTGTTCCGCGACGGCATGATCCGCACCCGCCGGCTGGAGGAGGAGACCGCGCTGGCGCGTGCCTCGGCCGAGGAACAGCGCCGGCTCGGCATGCGCCAGATGGCCGACGGCTTCGAGCAGGCGGTCGGCGGCATCGTCGGGACGGTCTCCGCCGCGGCGGGCGAGCTGCAGGCCACCGCCGGGACGATGAGCACCACCGCCGACGCGACGGCGCGCCGCTCGAGCGGCGCCGCCGTCGCCGCCGACCGGGCGGCCGCCAATGTCGGCACCGTCGCGGTCGCCGCCGAGGAGCTCGGGACCTCGGTGTCCGAGATCGCCCGCCAGGTCACCGACACGTCCGGCCTCGCGCAGGCCGCCGTGGTCGAGGCGAACGCCACCGCGGGGCTGGTGCAGGACCTGGCGCAGGCGGCAAGCCGCATCGGCGACGTGGTGAGCCTGATCTCGTCGATCGCCGAGCAGACCAACCTTCTCGCACTGAACGCTACCATCGAGGCGGCCCGCGCCGGGGCGGCGGGACGCGGCTTCGCGGTCGTCGCCGCCGAGGTCAAGCAGCTCGCCGGCCAGACCGCCCGGGCCACCGAGGAGATCTCCGGCCAGATCGGCCGGATCCAGGGCTCGACCGGCGAGGCGGTCACGGCCATCGCGGGAATCGGGACGCGCATCCGTGAGATCGCCGGCGTCGCGGCCGCGGTCGCCGCCACGGTCGAGCAGCAGGGCGCGGCGACGCAGGAGATCGCCCGCAACGTCGCGGAGGCCGCCGCCGGGACCGGGGCCGTGACGACCTCCATCGTCGGCGTCGCCGGGGCGGCGGAGGAGACGGGTGCGGCGGCGGGCCGGGTGCTGGTCTCGGCCGCCGCGCTGTCGCGCCAGTCCGAGCATCTCGCCGCCGAGGTGCGGCGGTTCCTGGCCGGGGTGCGGGCGGCGTGAGGGGCGCCCGGTCCTGGAACCGATCGGGCGGGATGCTCCCGCTCTCGACGCCTGTTCGACGGGATCAGAGCCTGCTCGAGCGGGGTCGTCTTCCACGAAACAGAAAGCAGCAGGACATACCCTAACCCTCGGCCTCATCCTGAGGGTCTGTTTGAGCGATTTCTTTGTCGATGAAATTTGGATGACCAGGGATATCCTGTCCTTCCACCTCATCCTGAGGCGTCCAGCAGGTACAGCGTTCCCTGAAACCTGCTTTCAAGGTCAGCCGATCACGTCGGATGCGATCCACGATCGCTACCATCTCGAGACCGGGGGACCGGGAGAGGGCGCCGCAGTGCCGCCTCCCCACCTCGCGCCTATTCTTCCTTCGGCAAGTCCCGCACCACCACGCGCCCGCCCTCGGCCGAGAGCGCCAGGCGCCCGGCCTTGAGCGCCAGCGCCTTCTCGCCGAACAGGCCGCGGCGCCAGCCGTGCAGCACCGGCACGTCGGCCGCATCGTCCTCGGCGAGCGCTTCGAGATCGTCGACGGTGGCGATGATCTTGGGTGCCACGCGCTCGTCCTCGCAGACCGCCTTGAGCAGCACCTTGAGCAGTTCGACGAGGGCCCCGTTGCCGCCGCTGCGGGCGCGGCCGCGCTCGGGCGTCGGGACGGTCGAGGGATCGCGCGACAGGCCGCGCTCGACGGCGGCCAGAATGTCGGCGCCGGTGCGCGAGCGCTCGAACCCGGCGGGAATGGTGCGCAGGCGACCGAGCGCCTCGACGTTGCGCGGGGCCGAGGTGGCGAGGTCGATCACCGCCTCGTCCTTCAGGATGCGCCCGCGCGGCACGTTGCGGGTCTGCGCCTCCCGCTCGCGCCAGGCCGCGACCTCCATCAGCACCGCGATCTCGCGGGCCTTGCGCATGCGGGAGCTCAGGCGCCGCCAGGCCTGGTCCGGATCGGCCCGGTAGGTGTCGGGGGAGGTGAGGACCCCCATCTCCTCGTCGAGCCAGGCGCCGCGATCGGTCGCGATCAGCTCGCGGGCGAGCACCTCGTAGACCTTGACCAGGTGGGTGACGTCCGACAGGGCGTAGCTCAGCTGCGCGTCCGAGAGCGGCCGGCGCGACCAGTCGGTGAAGCGCGACGACTTGTCGATCTTCGCCTTGGCGACGTCGTTGACCAGCTGCTCGTACGACACGGAATCGCCGTAGCCGCAGACCATCGCGGCGACCTGGGTGTCGAAGAACGGCTGCGGCAGCAGCCCGCCGAGCAGCCAGATGATCTCGAGGTCCTGTCGCGCCGAGTGGAAGACCTTCAGCACGCCCTCGTCGCCCATGAGCGCGAAGAACGGCGCGAGGTCGATGTCCGGCGCCAGAGGATCGACGAGCGCGGTCGAGCCGTCCGGCGCCGCGATCTGGATCAGGCACAGCTTCGGGTAGTAGGTCGTCTCGCGCATGAACTCCGTGTCGACGGTCACGAAGGGTTGCGTGGCGAAGCGCGCGCAGGCGGAGGCGAGTTCTTCCGTCGAAGTAATCAGCTTCATGACGTCCGGCTATAGCGGAGCCCGCCGCCGAGGGCGAGAGACCGGCGACGTGAGTTGTGGGGATTGGGCGACGCGGTGCACCGGAATCAGGCGGCGCGGGCCCCGCTCCGGCGCCCCGCCCGTCCGGCCGCCCGGCGCATGGCCGCCGCCCGGGCCCGGCGCGTGCCCTCCGCCCGGCGGGTGAGCCAGTCGAGGATGTTGCGCTCGACCCGCTCGCCGGTGTCGCGGTCGGTCAGGCGGTGGATGCGGTCGGCGCGAAAGCCCCGGTAGCCGTCCCGGTCCCGGTCGGTGCCGCCGACGAGCACCCGGCCGGGCCCGATCTTGAGCTCGTGCGCCTGCAGCCGGCGCACGCTCCAGGCGCCGTTGCCGTCCTCGTAGACGATCTCGAACCGGCCCTCGATCGGCAGCACCCTCCAGGCGCCGTCCTGGCGTTCCAGGAACGCATCCCGGCGTTCGACGGACGCGGCCCGACGGCCGGCCGGCATGGCACGGGCCTCCGGGGCGGGTGGCCCGACCGGAACGGAGGCCTCGCCGGGCGGGTCCGGCAGGGTGTCGGGCAGCGCGCCCGGATGGGGCTCGAACGAGCCGAAAAAGCTGTGCTGATCCATGAGGATAATATATGTGTTCGATGTTTGTTCTACAAGCACGAACGCCCCCGTGCAGGCCTGGTTCCAGCGCCTCGCGCTTGACTTCGCGCACCCCCTTCGCGAATGGGTGCCGCACGCTTTCGCGTGGGCGTCTCGCCCGCGCACCCGGCCGGCAGGGCCGGTCGAGACGGCCGAGATCCTGGCAAGAATTCTGGACAGCGAAGACACGCCCATGCACCGCTATCGTTCCCATACCTGCGGGGCGCTCCGCCCGTCCGAGATCGGCGCGACCGTCCGCCTCTCCGGCTGGTGTCACCGCGTCCGCGACCACGGCGGCGTGCTGTTCATCGACCTGCGCGACCATTACGGCATCACGCAATGCGTGATCGATCCCGATTCCGCGGCCTTCAAGGCGGCGGAGGCGGTGCGCTCGGAGTGGGTGATCCGCATCGACGGGCGGGTGCGCCAGCGGCCGGCCGGCACCGAGAACGCGGAACTGCCGACCGGCGCGGTCGAGGTCTACATCACCGACCTCGAGGTGCTCGGCGCCGCCGGCGAGTTGCCGATGCCGGTCTTCGGCGACCAGGAATACCCGGAGGAGACGCGGCTGAAGTACCGCTTCCTCGACCTGCGCCGCGAGAAGCTGCACGCCAACATCATGCGCCGCGGCGCGATCATCGATTCGCTGCGCCGGCGGATGCGCGAGGGCGGGTTCTTCGAGTTCCAGACCCCGATCCTCACCGCCTCCTCGCCGGAGGGCGCGCGCGACTTCCTGGTGCCGTCGCGCCTGCATCCGGGCAAGTTCTACGCCCTGCCGCAGGCCCCGCAGCAGTTCAAGCAGCTGACCATGATCGCCGGCTTCGACCGGTACTTCCAGATCGCACCCTGCTTCCGCGACGAGGACGCCCGGGCCGACCGCTCGCCGGGCGAGTTCTACCAGCTCGACATCGAGATGAGCTTCGTCACCCAGGAGGACGTGTTCCAGGCCGTCGAGCCGGTGCTGCGCTCGGTCTTCGAGGAGTTCGCGGAGGGCAAGCGCGTCTCGCCGAGCTTCGTGCGCATCCCCTACGCCGAGGCGATGCTGAAATACGGCGTCGACAAGCCGGACCTGCGCAACCCGCTCGTCATCGCCGACGTGACGGACGAGTTCCTGCGCGAGGACGTGACCTTCAACGCCTTCAAGAACGCCATCAAGGCCGGCGGCGTGGTCCGCGCCGTGCCGGCCCCGGGTGCGGCGTCGCAGCCGCGCTCGTTCTTCGACAAGCTCAACGACTGGGCCCGCTCCGAGGGCGCGCCCGGCCTCGGCTACATCGTGTTCGAGGAGGAGGGCGGCCAGCTCACCGGGCGCGGGCCGATCGCCAAGTTCGTGCCGGCGGCGGCGCAAGCCGCCATCGCGGCGAAGGCGGGGCTCAAGGCGGGCGACGCGGTGTTCTTCTCCGCCGGGCCCGAGGCCAAGGCGGCGGGGCTCGCCGGCAAGGCCCGCATCCGCGTCGGCGACGAGCTCGCCCTGTGCGACAAGGATCAGTTCGCCTTCTGCTGGATCACCGACTTCCCGATGTACGAGTGGAACGAGGACGAGAAGCGGGTCGATTTCTCGCACAACCCGTTCTCGATGCCGAACTTCGACCACGACGCCTTCATGGCCCTCGACCCGGAGGACCACGCGACGATCCTCGGCATCAAGGCGTTCCAGTACGACATCGTCTGCAACGGCATCGAATTGTCGTCGGGCGCGATCCGCAACCATCGCCCCGAGGTGATGGAGAAGGCCTTCGGCCTCGCCGGCTACCCGAAGGAGGTTCTGGAGGAGAAGTTCGGCGGCATGCTGAACGCGCTCAAGATGGGGGCGCCGCCGCACGGCGGCATCGCGCCGGGCGTCGACCGCATCGTGATGCTGCTCTGCAACGAGCCGAACATCCGCGAGGTGGTGCTGTTCCCGATGAACCAGCGCGCCGAGGACCTGATGATGGGCGCGCCCTCCGAGGTCGGGCTCAAGCAGCTGCGCGAGCTGCACATCCGCCTCAACCTGCCGCAGAAGCAGGGCTGATCGGCGCCGGTGCCCGGTCTCGTCGCGGTCGTCGTCGCGCATGACAGTGCCGGCGTCCTGCCGGCCTGCCTCGCGGCGCTCGCCCGCGAGCACGTGCCGGCGCTCGTCGTCGACAATGCCAGCCGCGACGGCTCGGCGGACCTCGCCGCCGCCTTGGGCGCGCGGGTGCTGCGGCTGCCCCGCAACGAGGGCTACGGCCGGGCGAACAATGCCGGGATCTGGGCGGCGGGGCGGGCCGAGTACGCTCTGATCGTCAATCCGGACGTCGAGCTCCAGCCGGGCGCGGCCGACGCGCTGCTGGCGGCGGCCGCCGCCTACCCGGATGCGGGGCTGTTCGCGCCCCGCATCGTCGAGCCGGACGGGCGCTTCTTCTACCAGCCGCGCTCGCTGCTCGCGCCCTACCTCACCAATCCGGGGGCTAAGCTCCAGCCGCCGGAGGGCGATGCCTGCGCGCCGTTCCTGTCCGGCGCCTGCCTGATGGTGCGGCGCGATCTGTTCCTGTCGCTCGGCGGGTTCGACCCGAACATCTTCCTGTTCTACGAGGACGACGACCTCTGCCGCCGGATCGCCGATGCGGGCCGGGCGCTCGTCCACGTCCACGGCGCGGTGGCTTTGCACGGGCGCGGCGCGTCGAGCGCGCCGGAGCGGGGGAGGGTGCGCCGCTCGCGCTGGCACCAGGCGTGGTCGCGGGGTTACGTCTCGCGCAAGTACGGCCTGCCCGACCCGACGGGGGCGATGCTGGCGAAGAACGGCGCGAAGGCGCTGCTCGCCGCCCTGGCCTTCCGCCGCTCCGGCCTCGAGCGCTACGGCGGCTCGGTCGCCGGCGCCTGGGCGGCCCGGAAAGGCCGGTCCGCCCTGGCGCGGGAAGGGCTGGCCGAGGAAATCCCCGCGGGATCGCCGGAGGCCGGCGCATGACCCGCACCGTCGCCGCCGGCCTCGCGCGGCCCCACAACGCCTTCGGGGCGGTCCGCCTCGCGCTGGCGCTCCTCGTCGTGGTCTCCCACGCCTTCAGCGTCACCACCGGCGCCGTCCTCGACGAGCCTCTGGCGCGCCTGACCGGCTACACGCTGGGCGAGCACGCGGTGAACGGCTTCTTCGCCGTCTCGGGCTTCCTCGTCACCATGAGCCTGATGCGCCGGGGGGCGCGCGACTACGTCGTCGCCCGGGCGCTGCGCATCGCCCCCGGGCTGGTGGCGGCGACGCTCGCCGTGGCGCTCGGCCTCGGCAGCCTGATGACGAGCCTGTCCCTCTCCGCCTACTGGTCCGATCCGGGGCTGTGGCGGTTCATCCAGGGCACCCTTACCACCTTCAAGAGCAACGCCGCCCTGCCGGGGGTCTTTTCGGAGAATCCGTTCCGCTTCCCGATGGGCACGGTCTGGACGCTGAAATACGAGGTCCTGTGCTATCTCGGCCTGCTGGCGGCGGGGCTCCTCGGGACGCTGCGCCGGCGCTGGCTCTGCCCGCTCCTCGTCGCCGGCCTCGCGGTGGCGCTGGCGGCGGCGGGATTGCGGGCGGGCGAGATGCCGAAGGCCCTCGAGACGTCCCTGCGCCTGCCGCTGATCTTCGCCGCCGGCGCCGCGCTGTTCCTCTACGCCGACCGGGCCCCCTTGAGCTGGCCGCTGGCGCTCGCCCTCGTCGCCCTGGCATGGCTCGTCCACGGCACCGCGCTCTATCCGCCGCTGCTGTTCCTCGCCGAGGCCTACGGCGTGCTCTGCCTCGGTCTCGCTCCGCCGGTGCGCCACCCGGCCCTCGACCCGCGGGCCGACCTGTCCTACGGCACCTACCTGTACGGCTGGCCGGTGCAGCAGAGCCTGCACGCGCTGGTCCCAACGGCCTCGGCCTGGTGGCTGCTGGGGCCGTCGCTGGTCCTCACGCTGGCGGTGGCGGCCCTGTCCTGGCGCTTCGTCGAGCGGCCGGCCCTGGGGTGGAAGGCGCGGCTGATCGGGAAGCGGGAGGCGGTGGGATGAGGGCTGCCCGTGGTCTCGCGTCGGGCCGTGCGCTATCATGGACGCATGACCCGCGACGACGCCGTCTCACACCTCGAGGCGCATGCCGACAGCGTGCGGGCCATGGGCGCGACCGCGCTTTACCTGTTCGGATCGACGGTTCGGAACGAGGCCCGAGCTGACAGCGATCTCGATCTCTTCATCGACTACGATTCCGAGAGCCGGTTCAGCGGCTTCGACCTCGTCGGCATCAAGCTCTTCCTCGAGGACCGGTTGGGTACCGCGGTCGACGTGACCACCCGCGACAGCCTGCATCCGCGGTTGCGCGAGCGCATCGAACGCTCGGCGGTTCGCGTTTTCTGACGTCGACGCCAGATCGCGGCTCAACGTTCGCGCTTGGCTTCGTCCGGCAGGGACACAGCCAGTTCGAGCGCACGGCGGATGAACCGCTGGTACGGCATCCCCTCTCGTGAGGCCGACGCCTTGACGGCATCGAGCAGGTCTTTGGGCAAGCGCATGTTGACGCGCTCCGTTTTGGGCGAGAACTCGAACTGGGCCGGCTTGAATTGCGAAAAATCTAGACCGGACAGATCCTGATCGAGAAAAGCTTCGGCCTCCTCATCGGTGGCGAATTCAGGAACCCTGATGCTCATAGGATGCAACCTCCTTACGGTGCATGTAGCGAGCGCTGATCGGACGGATCGATGTCTCATCGCCATACTGCCTGATCGTGAAGGCAACGAAGATCGATCGACCGGCGGGCGTACGTCCGATGGCAATCAGGCGGTGCTCCGTCGCCGAATGCTTCAGATCGGGCGCGATCCGTGGCCGCCCACGCAAGGCGTCCTCGATCTCCGCGATCGAGACACCATGCTTCTGGCATTTCTCGCGATTGCCATCGTCCCACTCGATCCTGACCACCGGCACAGGCTGCTCCCGCCCATGATGCACACAAATGTATGTACAGAGCCAGGGTGGCGCCACAGTTAACGAAATGGGAGATTTCATCAGGCACGACACACGGAGACCCGCGCCCGCCGCTCCGACGCCGGGCGCCCGAGATCACGCCCGAACACCGTCCACGTCACGAGCGTCCATGCCCCCGACCCGCGACCCCGCCCTCGACGACCTCGACCCCAAGAGCGCGCAGAGCCTCCACGCCGCCCTCTCGGCGGAGATCGCGGAGCATGACCGGCGCTATCACGGCGAGGATGCGCCGACGATCTCGGATGCCGAGTACGATGCCCTGCGGCGCCGGCTCGAGGCGATCGAGGCGCGGTTTCCCGATCTCGCCGGCACCGGCGAGGCCTCGGCCAGCGTCGGCGCCAAGGCGTCGGACAAGTTCGCCAAGGTGCGGCACGCCGTGCCGATGCTGTCGCTCGGCAACGCCTTCTCGGACGAGGAGATCGGCGACTTCGTCGAGCGCGTCCGCCGCTTCCTCGGCCTGGCCGCGACCGACCCGGTCGCCTTCACGGCCGAGCCGAAGATCGACGGGCTGTCGCTGTCGCTCCGCTACGAGGGGGGCCGCCTCGTCACCGCGGCGACGCGGGGCGACGGCGAGGTCGGCGAGGACGTGACCGCCAACGTGCGCACCATCCGGGAGATTCCCGAGGTGCTGGCGGGCACGGACTGGCCGGCGATCTGCGAAATTCGCGGCGAGGTCTACCTGTCGCACGCCGATTTCGCCGGCATCAACGCGCGCCAGGAGGCGGCCGGCAAGCCGCTCTTCGCCAACCCGCGCAACGCCGCCGCCGGCTCGCTGCGCCAGCTCGATGCCGGCATCACCGCCTCGCGGCCGCTGCGGTTCTTCGCCTACGCCGCCGGCGAGATGTCCGACCAGCCGGCGGACAGTCAGTACGAGATGATCGAGGCGTTCCGGGACTGGGGCCTGCCGGTGAACCCGTTGACGGTCCTGTGCAGCGGCGCCTCCGAGATGCTGGCGCATTACCGCGCGATCGAGGCCGGTCGCGCCGATCTCGGCTACGACATCGACGGCGTCGTCTACAAGGTGGACTCGTTCGCGCTGCAGCGCCGCCTCGGCTTCGTGGCGCGTGCCCCGCGCTGGGCGCTCGCCCACAAGTTCCCGGCCCAGCGCGCCACGACCGTGGTCGAGGCGATCGACATCAATGTCGGGCGTACCGGCTCGCTCAACCCGCTGGCGCGCCTGAAGCCGGTGACGGTCGGCGGCGTCGTGGTGTCGAACGCCACGCTCCACAACGAGGACTACGTCCACGGCGTCGATGCCGACGGCCAGCCGATCCGCAGCGGCGTTCCGGTCTGGCACGGCCAGTCCTTGCGGGAAGGCGCCGACCTCGCGCAGGGCTCGGACGTCCGCGTCGGCGACACCGTGGTGGTGCTGCGCGCCGGCGACGTGATCCCGAAGGTCGCCGACGTGGTGCTGGAGCGCCGGCCCGCGGATGCCGTGCCCTACCGCTTCCCCGAGACCTGCCCGGCCTGCGGCAGCCACGCGGTGCGCGGCCTCAACCCCCGCACGGGCAAGCTCGACGCGGTGCGCCGCTGCACCGGCGGGCTGATCTGCCCGGCGCAAGGGCAGGAGCGGCTGAAGCACTTCGTCTCGCGCAACGCCTTCGACATCGAGGGCTTCGGCGAGACCTACATCGAGACCCTGTTCGAGGCCGGCCTGGTGCGCCAGCCCGCCGACCTGTTCCGGCTCGACTTCGAGCCCCTGAAGGCCGCCGTGGTGGCGCGGCGCCAGACGCTCTCGGCCGAGCGGGCGCTCGCCGCCGGCAAGGAGGTCAAGAAGGCGGGGAAGAAGAAGGACGACGAGGACAAGGCGATCAAGAACCTGCTCGCCGGGGTCGAGGCGCGCCGACACATCCCGCTCAACCGGTTCATCTTCGCGCTCGGCATCGAGCAGGTCGGCGATGCGACCGCCAAGGCGCTGGCCAAGCATTTCCCCGACATGCCGGCCCTGATGGCGGGCGTCGCGGCGGCCGCCGCCTGCCAGCCCGGGCCGGACTGGATCGCGCTCGAAACCCTGGACCGCGTCGGCGCCACCACCCGCGACCGGCTCGTCGCCGCGGCGGCCGAGGCGCCCGAGGCCGACCTGCTGGCCGGCGGCACCGTCGCGCGCCTGTCGGCGCCCCAGCGCGCCGCCCTGGTCGAGGCCTACGGCGACCCGGCCGGCGTGCGGGCGGCGGTGGAGCGGGCCGCCGCCCAGGTCCCGGGCGACGCCTACCGGGCGCTCGCCGACGACGGCGAGATCGGTGCGGTGACCACCGCCTCGCTGATCCAGTTCTTCTCCGAGGCGCACAACGTCGCGGCGGTGGAGGCGCTGCTCGCCGAGGTCGAGACCGAGCGGGCGGCGGCGCCGGCGCAGGGAGCGGCGTTCGGCGGCAAGACCGTGGTGTTCACCGGCAGCCTGGAGAGGATGACCCGCAGCGAGGCCAAGGCGACGGCCGAGCGCCTCGGCGCCAAGGTCTCGGGCTCGGTCTCGGCGAAGACCGACCTCGTGGTGGCCGGGCCCGGCGCCGGCAGCAAGCTCAAGGATGCCGAGAAGCACGGGGTCAGGGTGATCTCGGAGGAGGAGTGGCTCGCGATGGTGGCCGCCGCCTGAAAAACGGCGCCTTCTCGCGGAACAGGGCCGGCATGACCGGCCTCCGCACCCTCGCGATCGACTTCGAGACCGCCAACGAGCGCCGCGACAGCCCCTGCGCGGTCGGCCTCGCCTGGATCGAGGGCGGCCGCGTGGTAAGACGGGAGACGCGGCTGATCCGCCCGGCCGAGATGCGCTTCTCGCCGGGCAACATCCGGGTCCACGGCATCCGGCCGCGGGACGTGGAGCGGGCCCCGAGCTTCCCGGAGGCGATGGCGCCGTTCCTGCCGGAGATCGCCGGCAGCCTCGTGCTCGCCCACAACGCGAGCTTCGATGTCGGCGTCCTCGCGGCGACGTTGCGCGCCTACGGGCTGCCGCAGCCAGCCTACGCCTCGCTCTGCACGGTGCAGCTCGCCCGGCGGCACTGGCCCGGGGAGGGCGGGCAGGGGCAGGGCACCTACCGGCTCTCCTCGCTCGCCGCCCGCGTCGGCGTGACGTTTCGCCACCACGATGCCGGCGAGGACGCCTATGCCTGTGCGGAGATCGCGCTCGCGGTGATGCGGGAGGCGGGCGCGCCCGACATCGCCAGTCTCGCCCGCCGCCTCGGCCTCGCCCGGGACCGGGCCGGGGAGGGCGCCCGTGCGCCGGACGGCATCGCCGCGAGGGCCCTGCGGGGGGTGGCGCCGAGCCGAGCCCGCGCGCCGGTCCTGCACTTCGTCGTCCGGGGCAGCACGGGCACCCCCTACGACGTGCGGCTGGTCGAGGGCCGCGACGGCCTGCGCCTGCGCTGCTCCTGCGCCGGGGCACGGTTCCGCCCCGATTGCCGCCACGTCCGGGCGCTCGCCAACGGCGAGATCGACGCGCTCCTGTCGGACAATCCGGGTGACGTCGCGGCCCTGGCCGGGCTGCTGCGGGTGGGCTGAGGACCGTCCGGACACGACAAAGGCGGGTCCGCGCTCACGCGCGGCCCGCCTCGTACGATGACGGCGGTCTGGGTGACCTCGCGAGACCTCAGTGGGATTCGCGAAGGGCCACGGCGTTCGGCGTCAGGCCGAAGCGCTCGGCGAGGTGCCAGCGCAGCTCGCGGGACGAGTGATAGCCGTAGCTCTTGTCGATCAAATGGCTGACGTCGATCGGGCTTCTGCCCTCGCCGAAACGGCTGATCTGGTCGACATGAAAGGTAGAACCGTCGTTGAAGACGGTCGGCGCGCCGTCGCGCCGGGTGAACTCGAACAACATGATGTCTTTTCTTCTATCGTTGCGCCGCTCCTGAGCGGAGCGACTGTGCGTGGCAGGCGGCCATGCGGCCGCCGGCGGAGCCGTGGCGAGCCCGCAGGCTCACAACGCTCCAGTGCGGCCGAGGTTCCGTAATCTTAACGGGATTATCGTTAAGGCCACGTAAACCCGGGCCGGAAGGCCGCCTTCAGGCGACCTGCAGGTTCACGGCCGACATCTTCGTGCTGTCGCGCCGGTCGGCCTGCAGCTCGTACGAGACCTTCTGGCCTTCGACGAGGCCGCGCAGGCCGGCCCGCTCCACCGCGGAGATGTGGACGAACACGTCCTTGCCCCCGTTATCCGGCTGGATGAAGCCGAAGCCCTTCTGGTCGTTGAACCACTTGACAGTACCAGTATTCACGCGGTCGTCCTCGTCTCGTTAGAAGTCGCAGCGGACGGCCCTCGCACGAGGGCAGCACGGCGCGACGGCGCCAATTGTCCGGTCGGGGGCTTCGTGTGGTGGGCTCGGAAATCCCTCTCGGGACCCGTCGCCCGAGGCCGCCCGCCCGTTGCCGCTGACACCCATGTAGGAAGCCAGTCTGTCCGGAACAAGGCAGGGCGGCCATCATCGACGCGCGTCGTCCGCGTGTCAGCGGTTCGTGCGCCCGCGCTGGTTGGGATCGATCCCGCCCTGCGCCGTGGTGTCGTTCGCCACGTCGCCCTCGTCGGTGTTGGCCCCGGCCAGGTCCTCCGGGTCGCCGCCGGACATCGTCATGCCCTTCGAGGTGCCGATGCCGGGATTGCCCTTCAGGTCGGCGTCGGTCGGCGTGGTGGTCTTGGGCTGCTTCGAGGTCATGCGGTGCTCCGGGGGAATGATCGCGCTCAACGGTTGAGGGCCTGTTCCAGTTCGCCCCGGCTCATGCGCGAGCGGCCCTTGATGTCGCGGCGCTTCGCCTCGTCGTAGAGCGCGGCGCGGGTCGCATGGGACCGCGTGTCGCGCTCCTTGGCCCGGGTGCGGCGGAAGTTCGACCGGTTGTCGGCCGGGCTCTCCCGGTCCGAGGCGCCGGCCTCGCGCAGCGCGATGGCGATCGCCTGCCGGCGGTCGGTCACCGGCTCGCCGTCGTTGCGCTCCAGCTCGCCCTCCTTGAACTCGTGCATCACCCGGGCGATCGTGCCCTTCTGGGCCTCGGTGGTGGTCTTGCGTGCGGCCATCGGCGTCATCCGCTCCGTCCGGGGCGCGCGCTGCGCCCATGATGACCGGTCAACGCCCGCGACGCCGGGGCGTTTCGGCCGCTGCGGGACGGCCCTGCGTGGAATTCCCTGTCGCGTCCGGCAGATTGCTCCCATATAGGGGCGACATCGTACAGTGTCGGACGCTCCATGGCGGGTATCTCGGTTTCCCTCGAAGGTTCCAACATCCAGCTCTCGTTCCAGAAGGACGATCAGGCCACCGCGGTCATCATGGATGCCAGCGCGGCCCGCGCCCTCGTGCGCGCGGTGGGCCAGCTCCTCACGGTCATGCACGAGCCGGACGAGGGCGAGGCGGACGAGCTCGGCGACGACGAGTCGGCGATGCTCGACGTGACCTCCCCGGCGATCGAGGTCGGCACCGACGAGCAGGGCCAGGCCGTGGTGGCGCTCCAGGCCGGCGGGCTGCCGCCGTTCCAGCTCCGCCTGACCGACGAGGAGGCGCGGCACGTCGCCGCCTCCCTCAACGAGATCCTCAACGCGCCCCGCGACGTGCGCAGCTCGCATGGCGGGCACTGATCCGCGCTTGCGATCGTCGCCAACGAGAAAGGGCGCCCCGGAGGGCGCCCTTTCGTCGTTCTAGAACCGCGTGCCGGGATTGGCCGGGCCGCCCGGCAGGTAATCCGGCTCGGAGCCCGGCCCGGTCGGATCGGTGATGCCGGGATCGTTGACCGGGTAGGGCGAGCGCGGCCCGGTCGGGCCGGTATCGGGCAGCTCGTCGGGAGCGACCGGCGGCGGGATGTCGCCCGGGATGCCGCCGCCCGGGTTCGGCTCGTGGCCGGGCAGGCCTGGATTGGCCAAGCCGAGATCGGCCAAGTCGAGATCGGCCATGTCGTGCCTCCTCTGGGGATGGGATCGTGGGGATTCAACCGGCCCGGCCTGGGGCGGTTCCGTCGCGGCAGGCCCTCGGAACCGGCCTGACCCAGGGTCGTTGCCGGGCATCTCATGCTCTCTCGGAGAACGCTCCCGTGCCCAGCATCAAGACGGCCAGGATCCTCATCATGGCGACCGACGGCTTCGAGCAGGCCGAGCTCGAGGTGCCGAAGGCGAGGCTCGCCGAGGCCGGCGCCCAGGTCACCGTCGCCGCCCCGCAATCGCGGCAGAAGCCCGACAGCATCCGCGGCTGGGACGAGACCGACTGGGGCCGCCCGGTGACGGTCGACGCCGACATCGAGAACATCGACCCGGCCGCCTACGACGCCCTGGTGCTGCCGGGCGGCCAGATCAACCCGGACAAGCTGCGCCTGGAGCCGAAGGCGCTGGAGATCCTGCGCAGCTTCCTTGCCGGCGGCAAGGTCGTCGCCGCGATCTGCCACGCGCCCTGGCTGCTGGTCGAGGTCGGCGCCGCCAAGGGCCGCAAGATGACCTCGTTCGCCTCGATCAAGACCGACGTGATCAACGCCGGCGCCGAGTGGCACGACCTGCCGGTGGTGACCGACAAGGGCATCGTCACGAGCCGCAACCCGGGCGACCTCGACGCCTTCTCGGCCAAGATCATCGAGGAGGTGCAGGAGGGCCGCCACGACCGCGCCGCGGCCTGACCGACGGCGACCCGAAACGGGACAGGCCCGTGCGGCGGGTGCCGCGCGGGCCTGTCTCATGGGTGGAGAGCGTCCGGAGAGAGAGCCTCCCCTGCTACCCGATGTTGCCGGCGCCGAAGGTGGTGTCGCCGAAGCGCTCGCGGCCCTCGACCGCGCCGTATTGCAGGTAGTGCTGCATCGGGTCGATCCTGGCCTGCGCCACGTCGCCGTAGGCCCCGAGATACGCCGTGGTGTCGAAGCCCATCGAGGGATCGCGGCCCTCCTTCCAGCCGTACTGGTCGTAGTGCATCAGCGGGTCGATGCCCGCCGCCTTCACGTCCCCGTAGGCGTCGAGGTAGCCCTTGGTGTCGAACACCGCGTTCGGGTTGCGCCCCTCCTTCCAGCCGTAGGTCCGGTAGTGCTGGTAGGCGAAGGCGTAGGTGTCTCCCCCCGCCGCGCTCGCGGCGCGGGCCACGTCGGGGTTCGACAGCAGGTAGTACTCGGCGTCGAAACCCGGATGCACGGCGAGGTCGGGGGTGCGGCCGATCGCATCGGAGATCGCGCGGCCCTCGCCCTGGCCGTACTCGATGTAGTGCTTGAGCGGATCGATGCCTGCCGCCTTCACGTCCGCGTTGCGGGCGAGGTAGAGCTCGTTGTCGAAACGCGCCGACGGGTCGCGGCCCTCCTTCCAGCCGTACTGGTCGTAATGCTGGAGCGGATCGATGCCGGCGGCGCGCACGTCCGGGTTGGCGGCGAGGTAGCCGGAGGTGGAGAACAGCGCGTTCGGATCGCGGCCCTCCTTCCATCCGTAGGTCGCGTAGTGGGCGTCGGCGTCCTGGCCGGCGGCGAGCACGTCCTTGTTGCCGGCGAGGTAGAACAGGTCGTCGACCAGCGGCGCGCCGTCGCCGGTCACCACCGTCGCGTCGCTGAACAGGTAGCGCTCGAACCCGGTGACCCGGTCCTGGCCCTCCGGCCCGACGATCAGCGTGTAGGCGCCGTCGCGGGTCACGGTGGTGTCGGCGAGGCGGGAGTTGAACACCAGGGTGTCGTTGCCGGTCGGGCCGGTGAGGGACCGGCCGCCGAGCAGGATGTCGTTGCCGGGCGAGTTGACGATGACGTCGTCGCCGGCGCCGCCGCTGATCAGGTCGTCGAAGGCCGTGCCGGTCAGAACGTCGTTGCCGTCGGTGCCGGTCCGGCTGATCCCGCGGTCGAGCACCGTGTCGCCGCGCGCGGCGAGGTTCTGGATCCGGGTATCGCCGGCCGGCGTCGTATCGGCGGTGCCGTAGGGGGTCTTGGTGGTGAAGGCGCGCAGGTACTCGGCCAGCGCGTCCTGCTCGGTGCCCTGCGCGGCGAAGGTCGCGGAGTTCGGCAGCGAGGCGCCCGGCCGGGCGGAGGCCAGCGCCACCTTGTTCTCGCCGTAGGCCGGGAACGGGTAGTTGTCGCCCCCCAAGCCCGGCGCGGTCGCGGTGCCGGTGGCCAGGAAGTCGAGGGTGACGGTGCGGATGCCGCGATTCGGGTCGCCGACGATCTGGCCGTTCTGCACCAGCGTGTCGACGATCCGGCCGGCCTCGTCGACGATCGCCGCGTTGAGGATCCGCTGGCCCTCGCGGGTGACGGAGCCGTTGGCGTCGAGGGTCTGCGAGGTCCGGGTGGCGTCGAAGGAGAAGCTCAGGCCGCCGATCTGCGGGAACTGGCCCGGGGTCGCGCCGGCGGCGGTCGCCGAGACCGCGTGCTCCAGGATCCGCTTCATCTCCAGCGCCGAGACCGTGGTGACGGCGAGCGCGTTGTTGAAGCGCAGCGAGTTGGTGACGTCGAGCTGCGAGATGTCGCCCGCCTGCTTGCCCGCGGACGGGTTCGCCGCCGGGGGCAGCTCGGCGGTCCCGCCGCCGGCGGTCGAGAACGAGCCGATCGAGTCGCGCAGGCCGCCGCCGTTCTTGATCGAGACCGCGACCGAGGAATCGTACTGCTTGGCGTACCAGAGGTTGGCATCCGCCGAGAGGTCGCCGAGGTTGGTCTCCTCGGTGCGGACCTCGCCGCGGCGTCCCTCGAGGTAGACGCTGGTGCGACCGAGGATGTTGCCGTCCTGCTGGCGGATGATGTCGGCGACGCCGGCGGTCTCCTGGACGCCGTCGTTGTTGACGTCGAGACCCTCGATCATCTCACGCGCGAGGAAGCCCTTGGTGCCGGGGGCGAAGGCCGCGGCGGTCGAGCCCCAGAGCTGCGCCACGCTGGTGTCGTCGACCGCGACGGCGCCGGAATTCTGCGGCGTGATCGAGTCGCGGATGATGTTGCCCTGGTCGTCGAAGGTGACGGTCAGGCGGCCGACATACGAGTACTCGGAGGCGGTGTTGACCAGCGCCAGGGTCTGGCCCGAGGCGTTGGTGAAGAACTGGGGGTAGGCCCCGCCCGAGACGTCGCCCGGCAGGAGCCGGTCGTTCGAGTCGGAGAGCAGGGTGTGCGAGCCGCCGCCGATCAGCACGTCGACGTTGCGCAGGAGCGGGGCCAGCGCCTGCTCGTTGGCGAGCTGCTGCAGGTGCGTGCCGACGATCACCTTGTTGAGGCCGGGATTGGCCGCCAGCACCCGGTCGACCTCGGCGTTGATCTGCTGGGCGAGCAGCGCGATCTCGTCGCGGCCGGTGAAACCGTCGAGCGTCACGTTGCCGAGGGTGGTCAGCAGCGGCTCGAGCTGGGTGGTGGCGCCGATGAAGGCGATCTTCTCGCCGTTCTCGACGATGATCGTCGACTTGGCGATCTTGTCGGCGCCGGTGCCGGTCTGGGTCGAGGTCGGGCCGGTCTGCGCGAAGGTGGCGTCGTCGCCGTCCCGGTGGACGAGGCCGGACAGCGCCGAGTCGCGGGAGAAGTTCAGGTTGGTGGACAGGTAGGGGAATTGCGACCCGACCCAGGTGTCGTCGGACGCACCCGCCGCGGAGCCGAGATTGGCGCCGATGATGTTGGCGACCTCGTTGGGGCCTGAGTCGAACTCGTGGTTGCCGAACACCGCGGCCTGGACGCCGATGATGTTCTGGATCGTGATGTCGGCCCGGCCCGGCGAGGCGGTGAGCCGGTTGTAGGCATTGGCGCCCGACAGCCCGTAGAGCTGGTTGTAGACGCCGTTATAGGTCGCGTTCAGCTGCGGGTCGGCGCCGGCGATGAAGAACGGGCTCGGGATCCAGCCGTCGCCGGTCGAGAGCGTGATCGAGTTCGGGGTCGCATCCTCGAGCTTGTCGACGATCGCCGCGAAGTTCGGGGCGCGCTGGGTCGCCAGCAGGCCGGCCTCCCAGTCCGAGGCGTGCAGGATCTGGAGCGTGTAGGTCATCGGGGCGGCCTGCTGGGTGGTGAAGTCGAGCTGGTCCTGCGCGAGGCCCGCGAAGGCGTTGCCGGCCGTGTCGGTGAAGGCGCCCTTCGGCACGATCACGTCGTAGGCGGTGCCGGCCTTGAGATTGGCGCTCGGGTTGATCGTGACGACGTCGCCCGAGATCGCGACCTGCGTGGCGTCGGAGACAGCGATGGTGCGGGTGTCGCCCGCCCCGTCGGTGAGCGTGATCGCACCGGTGCCGGCCTTCACCGCCTCGCTGAAGCGCAAGGTGAGGTCGGCGCCCGGGGCGATCCCGGTGGCGTCGTCGGCGGGCGAGGCGGCGACGAGGGTCGGGGCGGTCTGGTCGAGCTTGAGGCCGACCAGTACCGGGTCGTGGTCGGATTCGCGGGCGGCGACCCGGCCGTCGAAATACGAGGCGGGCCGGTTGAAATCGAGGTTGTAGTCGATCGCGTCGGCCTCGTCGGCGTTGACGTGCCACTCGGTCACGCCGGTCACCTGGCCGTTGAGGCTGCCGTTGGCGAAGGCGTGGTCGAGGGCGCCGTAGGCCCCGTCGAAGACGTAGGAATACGGGTCGGCGAGGCGGTCCTCGGCGAGGTTGGTGAAGCCGCCGGCCTTGATGAGGTCGAGCGCGTCCTCCTTGAGGTAGGCGTTGAAGTCGCCGAGCAGGATCACGTCGGAATCCTGCGTGCCGGTCGGCCTCGTCGCCACCCACCGGGTGAGCGCCTGGGCGGCGAGCTCGCGCTGCTGCTGCCAGGCACCCTGGCCGTCGCCCTGGTCGGCATCGGCCCCGGTGCCGGTGCCGCCCTTCGACTTCAGGTGGTTGATCACCGCCGTGAAGTCCTCGCCCGTGGCGTTCTCCCGGAACGTCACCGCCAGGGACGCGCGGCTGGTATTCGCCCCGTTGAAGACGTGGCCGATCGTGCTCTGCTGCAGCAGCGCCGGATCGATCCGCGCCACGTCCGCGTCGTCGAGCGTCTCGATCGTGGTGTTGAGCGCGACGCCGACCTTGCCCGGCTTGTAGATGAAGCCGACCGCGATGGCGTCGCCGCCGAGGAACTGGCCCCGGTCGAGCTGGTTGCCCGGGTTGACGTAGGCGTAGGTGCCGGCCCCGGCCCGGGCGTTGAGCTGGCCGACGAGGTATTCGAGCGCGTTGCCCGGGTTGCCCGGCTGGAACTGGTTCTCGAGCTCGGTCAGGCCGAGCACGTCGGCGCCGGTGCCGATCAGCGTGGTGACGAGCTTCTCGGTCTGGCGCGCAAGCTCCTCGCTCGTGTTGGCGCCGCGGGGCTGCTGGCCGATCGCCGTCGTCGTGCTCGACGAGGCGGCGAGCGTCGTGAAGTAGTTGAGGACGTTGAGGCTGCCGACCTTCAGCGTGCCGCCGACCGGGTCCGGGGCCGCGGGCCGCGGGTTGGCCCTGGTGAAGGTGTTCGCGCCGTCCTCGATCGACCGGACGCGGAAGGCGTTGGTCGGGCCGAAGCCGAGGGTGCCGGTGAGACCCGTCACGGTATCGCCCATGCGGGGCGCCGTGGCGGTGGAATAGGTCGGGCCGAGCCCGTCGAGATTCTCGACCGGAAGGTTCTGGCTGTTCGACCCGTCGTCGTAGGTGATCGAGCGGGCGGTGGTCTGGGCCAGATACGCGGCGTAGGCTTGGGAATTCGGCTCGAACTCGTTGGTGAAGGTCTCGGGCCGCCCGCCCGCCGCGAGGCGGATCTCGTCGAAGCGGTCGAGGTTGAATTGCTCCGAGATCGCCAGGGTCTGCGGGAACCGGACCAGCATGCCCTCGTAGCGCTCGAGATCGGGCTGCGCCGCGGTGCCGGTGCCGACGACCCCGGCCGCCGGCAGGGTCACGTCGACGGCCTGCGCCTTGACCTCGGCGGCCGAGAGCGCGCCGGCCTGGACGACCTGGATGCCGGAGGCGGCGTTGACGGTGAGCTGCGTCTCGCCGTTGAACTCGGTGACCGTGCCGGTGACCCGGACCCGGTCGCCCTCGGCGACGTCGACGAGGCGGTTGCCGGTGCCCTCGTAGACGAACACGCCCTCCGAGGTCAGCGGGTTGCCGTCCTGGTCGGCCTTCTCCTCCTGGAGGGTGAAGCCGCCGAGGTTGCGCTTGCCGTCCGCGTCGCCGTTCTGGAAGTCGCCGACGACGATCGCCTCGATCGTGACCGTCCGGCCGACGAGCGGGCTCGCGCCGCCGGTGCCCTGCACCGCCGAGATCAGGGTGACGTCGTCGTTGACGATGGTGCCGGTGGCGGTGGCGTTGCTCGCGCTCACGCTGGCGGTGATGCCGGCCTGGTCCGAGCCGGCGCCGAGGAGCTTCAGCGCGAAGGTCTCGTTCGCCTCCGGCACCGCGTCGCCCTGCACGGTGACGGTGACCACCGCCGACGATGCGCCGGCCGGGATCGTGCCGGCGAGGGTCAGCGGCAGAGCCGGGCTGCCGGCGAAGTCGGCCGGGTTGGCCGGGTTCGTGCCGGTGCCGGTCAGCTCGGCCGTGAAGGCGACGGCGCCGAGCGTGCCGTTCGAGCGCTGGACCGTGAAGCTGAAGGTCGTGGTGCCGCTGTCGCCCTCGGACCGGCTGAGCTTGAGCGAACCGGGCGCGAAGGAGATCTCCTGCATCGTGCCCTGCGGCAGCGCGGCGTACAGGGTCGCACCGCCATTCGCCACCTCGTTGGCCGAGACCACGAGGTTGGTGCCGGTCGGGTTGCGGTCGGCGGGGATGAAGGTCAGCACCTCGGGGCCGAGATCCGCGGCCGAACCGGCGAGCGGCGGCACGTAGGAGACGTAACTGGCGTTCGCCGGGTCGGTCACGTCGTAGACCAGGATGCCGCTCTGGCGCTCCAGGCCGACGAAGGCGTAAATGCGCCCGTTGACCGTGCCGACGGTGATGCCCTCCGGCTCCGGCCCCTTGTTGTCGGAGCGGTCGTCGGGCGTGGCGGCGACGGTCTGGTCGTTGTTGAACCGTTCCGGCGCGATCCGGGCGAAGATCTTCTCGAATTCGCCGCCGGTCTCGCGCACCTTGGTGATCGTGCCGTCGGCGTTCTGGCGGAAGATCGAGATGCCGCGGCCGCCGAGCGTGGTGAGCCGGTCGATCACCCCGTCGCCGTCGGTGTCGCCGGTGCGCAGCAGCACGTTGAGGCGGGCATAGGCCGGATCGGACTTGAGCTGCTGGAGCGCCGGGGTCAGGCGGCTGTTCGGCACCGCGCTCAGGCGCGACACGTCGTTCGCGTCGTCGGCGCCGCCGATCACCCGCTGGTCGCCCTCGTTGGCGGTCACGAAGTAGGTCGCGCCGCCGGTGGAGAAGGAGGCGATGCTGTCGGGCTGGAGCAGGCCGTAGATCGGCGTGCCGGCGGGCGTCGCCGCGATGCGGATCGCGGGACCGCCATTGGCCCCGTCGCGATCGGAGGCGTCGAACTCGTTGCCGGGAAGCGCGTGGTCGACCGCGCCGAGCGGCTGGATCGCGATCGGCGCCGTGCCGGGATTGGTGAGGTCGATCACCGCGACGCCGTTCACCTCCTGCAGGGTGACGTAGGCGAAGCGGTTGTCGGGCGAGATCGCGATGTATTCCGGCTCGATGTCGGCGGACGCGGCCTTGCCGGGCGTGATCGCGAGGCCGCGGGCGCGCAAGGTGGCCTCGGCGCCGTTCAGCCCCTCGAACCCGACCGTCGCGACGACCGAGGCGCCGGCCGCCCCGGCCGAGACGTCGATGATCGAGACGCCGCCGACCGGGTTGCTGGCGGCGCTCGCCTGCTCGCCCTCGTTGGCGACGAGGAGGCGGGTGCCGTCGCGGTTGAAGACCAGCTGGTCGGGCCCGACCCCGACGGCGAGGGAGCGCTGAAGCACGCCGGCGGCGTTGAACAGGGCGACGCGGCCGGGCGCATCGCCGGTCGCATTGGCATACGCCACCGCCACGAGGCCGTTGAACACGGCGACCGAATTGACCGCGCCGTACTGCTCGAGGCCGGAGAGCAGGATCTCGCCCGACTTGGCGAGAGAGCCGGCGGCATCGAGGGTGACGATCTCGATCCGGTTCTCGTTGGTGTTCTGGACGTAGAGCCGGCTCGTCGACGAATCGTAGGCCACCACCTCGGCGTTCGGCGCGATCGACGTCGCGGCGTCGTTGGTGGTCGCGTAGGCGCCGAGCCGCACGAGCTGGAGCGCGTTCGTCGCCGTCGGCGGCGTCGTGGCGGTGGCGCCCGACAGGCCCTGGAGCGAGGGCGCCGCGTCGAAGATCGCGGTGCCGTTGACGAGCGTCGTGGCCATGGGTTCCAGAGTCTCCGGGCGCGCGGGAACGGCGGCGGCGCGAGAGACGGGCGCCGCCTTTCAGCGCGAAGCTGTTAGGTCTTGAAAGGGCTGGAAGGCGCGCGCCGGCACCGGGCGCGCCTGCGATCGTTCGACGTGTCGGGCCGGTGGGGCGAGGTTGCCGTGTTACGGCATGTTTCGGACTGTGTTCACTCTGTATGAGCGGTTTGCGACAGTGCTGTGAAGGTCGATCCGCGCGGGAATTCCGATCTGTTTCCGGCCCGCATTGACTAGCGATGGTTGCATCGTTTCCCGGCGAAACAGTTTTCCGGGACTCCGACGTCGTGACGGCATCGCCATACGAGAGCGCCCCGCCGTCGCTCTCGCGACGGCGGGGCGCTCTGGCCCGTCGGATCGGTGGAACCGGCCGGGGAGGGCCGCCTACTGCGTCCCGCCCTTCGCCTCCTTCTGGAACTCCTCGATCACGTCCTTGCCGACGCGCTTCGTCATGTCGGCGGTAACCGGCTCCAGGGCCGCCTTCCAGGCCGCCTTCTCGTCGGCGGTCAGGGTGATGAGCGTGGTCTTGCCCGACTTCTTCATCTCGTCGAGCGCCTCGGCATTGTCCTTATCGGCGACCTCGTTGGCGTAGACCGTCGCCTCCGTCATCGCCTTGTCGAGCTCGGCCCGGATCTCGGCCGGCAGGCCGTCCCAGAACTTCTTGTTGGTGATCACCGCGTAGCCGATATAGCCGTGATCGGACAAGGTGATGTACTTCTGCACCTCGTGGTGCTTCTGGGTGTACATGTTCGAGGGCGTGTTCTCCGAGCCGTCGACCACGCCGGTCTGCATGCCCTGGTAGACCTCCGAGAAGGCCATCACCTGCGGGATCGCGCCGAGCGCGCGGAACTCGGCCTCCAGCACCTTCGAGGACTGGATTCGCATCTTCAGACCGCGGAAGTCGGCGGGCATCCGCAACGGCTTGTTGGCGCTCATCACCTTGAAGCCGTTGTCCCAGTAGGCGAGCCCGGTGATGCCCTTCGTCTGCAGCTTGTCGAACAGGCGCTTGCCGAGCGCCCCGTCGGTGACCCGGCGCAGGGCCGCCTTGTCGGGCAGGATGTAGGGCAGGTCGAAGACCTCGAACTCCTTGGCGCCGAGCGGGCCGAACTTCGCCAGCGACGGCGCCAGCATCTGCACCGCACCGAGCTGCAGCGCCTCGACCTCCTCCTTGTCCTTGAACAGCTGCGAGTTCGGGTAGACCTCGACCTTGACCCGGCCAGCCGTGTACTTCTCGGCCAGCTCCTTGAACTTGTCGGCGCCGCGGCCCTTCGGCGTGTCCGGCGCGACCACGTGGCTGAACTTGATCACGATCGGCGCCTGCGCCAGCGCCGCCCCCGACAGGAGCATGAGGGCGGTACCGGCCGCGAGGGCGCGGCGGGTCAGGGTGAGCATGGCGTTTCCTCGTCGTTGTTCTCGGGTTTGGTCGTCAGGCTGACAGTTCGGGTCCGCCGGCGCAATGCGCCGATCGCCTAACCCTCCGCCTCCATCCTCAAGGCTCGGCCTCCGCCTCCATCCTCAAGCCTCGGCTTCCGCCTCCATGTGGACGCGGCCGTCGATCGCCGTCCAGGCGCGGAACCCCTCCCCCTCGCGCTGTCCCGCCACCGCGAAGCGCGATCCGGCGATCATCGGCGCGACGCCGCGATAGCGGAACCGAGCCGGCACCCGGCCGAGACGGCTGGCGGCGAGGTTGAGGAGCAGGCTCGCCTGCATCGGCCCGTGCACCACCAGGCCGGCATAGCCCTCGACCTGCGTCGCGTAGGGGTGGTCGTAGTGGAAGCGGTGACCGTTGAAGGTCATGGCCGAGTAGCGGAACAGCAGCACCGGATTCGCCTCGACCGACCACGCGGCCTCGTCCCCGGCGGGCACCGGCTTTTGCGCCGGCGCGGCGTCGCCCGGCCGGCTCGCCTCGCGGTAGACGATGTCCTGCCGGTCGCGGATCGCGATCCCGCGCGGCGTCTCGTACTCGTGCCGGACGGTGACGAAGCAGAGCGTGCCGGTGCGCCCGGTCTTGACCGCCAGGTCGGCGACGGTCTCGCGCCGCACCACCCGGTCGCCGACGCGCAGGGGGGCGAGGGTCTCGACCTCGCCGCCGGCCCACATCCGCCGCGGCAGCGGCACCGGCGGCAGGAACCCGCCCTTCGCCGCGTGGCCGTCGGGGCCCAGCGTCTCGGCGGCCGGGGTCTCGGGGGCGAGGCACCAGTGGAGCGCCAGCGGCGCCTCGCCCGAGGCCACCGGGGCGAGCCGGGGGGCGAGCGTCGCCCGGTACTCGGCCACAAGGCGCGGCGTCACGAAGTCCTCGACCTCCCGGGTGCGGCCGATCCAGCCGCGCAAGTGGTCGATGTCGATCTCGGGCATCGGGTGCGTCCCTGGTCCTGCCGCCCGCCGTGCCGGGCCTGTCGGCCATATAACGGCCTGCCTTCGCGCCTGCACACCTGCGGCCTGGACCGCGCATCGGCCCGGTGCTTAACTCCCTGTCAACAAAGACAGGGTGGAGACGTCACGTGGCTGCGCAGCACAGGTGCATCGCGATCGTCGGTCCGTTCCAGAGCGGCAAGACCGCCCTGCTCGAGGCCATCCTCCATCGCACCGGCGCGATCGACCGGCCGGGGCGCGCCGGCGCCCGCGCCGGCGACACCTCGCCCGAGGCGCGGGCGCACGGCATGAGCGTCGAGCCCGCCTTCGCCACGACGCGCTTCCTCGGCGACGCCTTCACCTTCGTCGATTGTCCCGGCTCGATCGAGTTCGGGCACGACCTCAAGGCGGTCCTGCCGGCATGCGACGCCGCCATCGTGGTCTGCGAGGCCGACGAGCGGAAAGTGCCGGCCCTGGAGCTGACCCTGCGCGAGCTCGAATCCGCCGGCATCCCGCACCTGCTCTTCATCAACAAGGCCGAGACCGCGCCGGGCTCGCTGCGCGACGCGCTCGCGCTGCTGCAACCCGCCTCGCGGGTGCCGCTGCTGATGCGCCAGATCCCGCTGATCGAGGGCGAGACGGCGGTGGGCTTCATCGACCTGGCGCTGGAACGCGCCTTCATCTGGCGCGAGCAGGCTCCGAGCGAGGTCGTGGCCCTGCCCGACGGCGAGCTGCCGCGGGAGAAGACCGAGCGCTACACGATGCTGGAGCGCCTGGCCGACCACGACGACGCCCTGATGGAGGACCTGATCGGCGAGATCGAGCCGCGGGCCGACCGGGTCTTCGCCGATCTCGCGAGCGAGCTGCGCCGGGGCCAGGTGGTCTCGGTGCTGTTCGGCTCGGCCGAGCACGGCCACGGCATCACCCGCCTGCTGAAGGCGCTCCGGCACGAGGCGCCGGGCCTGCCCGAGACCTGCGCCCGCCTCGGCGTCGCCGCGGAAGGGGCGCCGCTCGCGCAGGTGATGAAGACCCTGCATACCGGCTTCGGCGGCAAGCTCTCGGTCGCCCGGGTGCTGCGGGGTGCGATCCGCGAGGGCGAGGCGGCGACGGGGTCGGGCGGCGGCACCGCCCGGGTGGCGGCGCTCACCCATCTCGCCGGCGCCTCCGGCCACCGCGTGCCGGAGGTGCGGGCGGGCGAGGTCGCGGGCTTCGCCAAGCTCGAGAGCATCGCCACCGCCGAGACCATGGCCACCGGGGGCGAGGCGCCCGAGGCGCTGGCGGCCCTGCCGCCGCCCGAGCCCGTCCACGCCCTGGCGCTCCGGGTGCGCGACCGCAAGGACGACGTGCGCCTCTCGGCGGCGCTGACGAAGCTCGCCGAGGAGGATCCGGCGCTCCGGGTCGAGCACCGCGCCGAGCTCGGCGACCTGCGCCTGTCGGGCCAGGGCGAGATGCACCTGCGGGTCGCGGTGGAGCGATTGAGCTCGCGCTTCGGCATCGGGGGCGAGACCGAGCCGGCGCGGGTCGCCTATCGCGAGACGATCCGGGGCGCGGCCGAGGCGCGGGCGCGGCACAAGAAGCAGACCGGCGGCCACGGCCAGTTCGCCGACGTGGCGCTCGCGGTGCGGCCGCTGCCGCGGGGCGAGGGGTTCCTGTTCGAGGACGAGGTGGTCGGCGGTGCGGTGCCGCGCCCGTACATCGCCTCGGTCGAGGCCGGCGCCCGGGCCTTCACCGCCAAGGGGCCGCTCGGCTTTCCGGTCGTCGACATCGTCGTGACCCTGAAGGACGGCGCGGCGCACGCCGTCGATTCCTCGGACGCCGCGTTCCAGGCCGCGACGCGGCTGGCGATGGAGGAGGCGCTGGCCAAGGCGGGCCCGGTGCTGCTGGAGCCGATCCTGGCGGTGTCGATGGCGGTGCCGGGCGGTGCCACCGCGAAGGCCACCGGCCTCGTCACCGCCCGCCGCGGCCAGATCCTCGGCTTCGACGCCCGCCCCGGCTGGGCCGGCTGGGACGTGGTCGAGGCGCTGATCCCCGAGGCCGAGATGACCGACCTGATCGTCGAGTTGCGCTCGGCCACCGCCGGGATCGGCACCTTCACCACCCGCTTCGACCACCGGGCCGAGCTGACCGGCCGCGCCGCCGACGCGGTGCTGGCGCGCCAGCCGGTGCGCAAGGCGGGGTGACGGCCCCTACACCACGTGGTCCGGCGCGAGCGCGCAGGCCGGGCCGCCGGCCAGCTCGACCTGCAGCGTGACGTGGGCGATGCCGAAGCGCCGCCGCAGCAGGCCGGCGCAGTCGCCGAGGAAGGCGTTGCCGGGATGGCCCTCGGGCATCACCAGGTGGGCGGTGAGCGCCGTCTCGGTGGTGCTCATCGGCCAGACGTGGAGGTCGTGGACCTCCGCCACGCCCGGCCGCTCGGCGAGGCAGGCCCGCACGTCGGCCGGGTCGATGCCGGGAGGCACGGCGTCGAGCGACAGCACGACACTGTCGCGCAGGAGCCCCCAGGTGCCGGCGATGATCACCGCCACGATGACGAGGCTGGTGACCGGATCGACCCAGGTCCAGCCGGTCCACAGAATGACGAGGCCGGCCACCACGACGCCGGCCGACACCGCGGCATCCGCCAGCATGTGCAGGTAGGCGCCGCGCACGTTGAGGTCGCCCTTGCGGCCCGACGCGAACAGCCAGGCGGTGACCCCGTTCACCGCGATGCCGATCAGCGCCACGATCGTGACGGTCAGGCCCGGAACCGGCGCGGGTTCGCTGAAGCGCTGCACCGCCTCGAGCGCGATGGCGCCGACCGCGACCAGCAGGAACACCGCGTTGAACAAAGCCGCCAGGATCGACGACGAGCGCAGGCCGTAGGTGAACCGCGCCGTCGGCTGGCGCCGGCCGAGCGTCGCCGCCGCCCAGGCGACGACGAGGCCGAGCACGTCGGACAGGTTGTGGCCGGCATCGGCCAGGAGCGCCACCGAATCGGTGAGGAAGCCGTAAGTCCCCTCGATCAGCACGAAGCCGGTATTGAGCGCGATGCCGATCGCGAAGGCGCGGCCGAAATTCGCCGGGGCGTGGACGTGGCCGGGGCCGTGACGATGCCCGTGTCCATGGGCGTGATCGTGCCCATGGTCATGGTCGTCATGATCGTGCGCGTGGTCGTGGTGCTGGCCCATGCCCGGTTCCTGGTTCCTCGCCCGGGCCGCCCTCGGGGCCCAGGCGGTTGTCGCGGCGGCGTTAGCTTTAGGGCGGGAGGGGCGGGGCGGCGAGCCCCGCGAGATGCCGGATCAGCCCGTCGTCAGCCGCACCACCGCCTCGGTCAGCGCCCCGTCCGGCCGGATCATCTGGTCGAGCACGGTGAAATGGTCGTCGCCCGGAAGCGGCAGGAGGTCGCCGGGAAGGCCGGTCCCGGCCCAGGCGGCCTGGTAGACCTGCGATTGCCGGCACAGCTCCGGCAGCTCGTTCGCCCCGTAGGCCACCGTGAGGGGGCCGGCCTGGGCCGGCAGGTGCCGGATCGGCGAGAGCGCGACGACCTCGTCCTCGGTGAGGTGAAGCGCGTCGTCGAGCGCCGTGCGGCGGATCGGCGCGAGGTCGAAGACGCCGGAGATCGCCAAGCCGGCATCGACCTCCGGGCAGGCCATGGCGAGCGCCGCGAGGTGGCCGCCGGCCGACCAGCCCGAGACGACGAGGCGCGGCGGGGCGGCGTGGGCGCGCAGGGCGGAGAGCGCCGCCGGGATCTCGGCGCAGAGCGCCGTCATCGTCGCCTCGGGGCAGAGGGTGTAGCCGATCATCGCGACGTCGAGGCCGCGGGCGAGCGGGCCCGCCGCCAGCGCGGCGAAGCCGTCCTTGGCGTTGCGCTGCCAGTAGCCGCCATGGATGAAGGCGAGGAGCGGCGCGCCGGCCCGGCCGCAGCGATAGAGATCGACGCGCTGGCGCGCGCCCTCGCCGTAGGGCAGGTCGAGCTCGCCCGGATGCGCCTCCCGGACGGCCGCGCTGCGCTCGCGCAGGGCCGCCATCAGCGTGCTGCTGCCGGCGACCGCGCCGGAATTGTCGTAGGCCCTGGTCAGAGCCGCGCGGTCCATCCCGCGCCAGTCGCCGCCCGCCATCGTGGTCTCCCGAGAGAATGTCGCCGCGACGATAACCCGGAAAACCAAAGGGGCGGCCCCGCGCCGTGCGCAGGGCCGCCCCCATCGTAAGCCGGAGCCGTACGGCCCCGGATCGTGTCCTACTCGGCGGCCTGGAGGGCCGGAACCGGGACGATGTCTTCCAGCGGCATCGGGTTGCCGTCGAGGGCGGCCTTCAGGCGGTCCATGTCGACCTCACCCTCCCAGCGGGCGACCACGATGCAGGCCACCGCGTTGCCGATGAAGTTGGTGAGCGCGCGGCACTCCGACATGAAGCGGTCGATGCCGAGGATCAGCGCCATGCCGACGACCGGCACGGAGGGGACCACCGCCAGCGTCGCGGCCAGCGTGATGAAGCCCGAGCCGGTGACGCCGGCCGCGCCCTTCGAGGAGAGCATGGCGACGAGGAGCAGCAGCGCCTGCTCGCCGTAGGTCAGCGGCGTGTCCGTCGCCTGGGCGATGAACAGGGCCGCCATGGTCATGTAGATGTTGGTGCCGTCGAGGTTGAACGAGTAGCCGGTCGGGACCACGAGGCCGACGACGGGCTTCGAGCAGCCGGCGCGCTCCATCTTCTCGAGCAGCGAGGGCAGGGCCGACTCGGAGGACGAGGTGCCGAGCACCAGCAGCAGCTCCTCCTTGATGTAGCGGATCAGCTTGACGATCGAGAAGCCGTTGTAGCGGGCGACGAGGCCGAGCACGCCGAAGACGAAGATCGCCGAGGTCAGGTAGAACGCGCCGACGAGGTAGGCGAGGTTGGCGAGCGAGGCGATGCCGTACTTGCCGATGGTGAAGGCCATCGCGCCGAAGGCGCCGATGGGAGCGACCTTCATGATGATGTGGACGACGCCGAAGATCGCCTCGGACAGGATCTTGATGAAGTCGAGGACTGGCTTGCCGCGCTCGCCGAGGAACGCGAGGCCGAAGCCGAACAGCACCGAGAAGAACAGGACCTGCAGTATCTCGCCGCCCGAGAACGCACCCACCGCCGTCGACGGGATGATGTTCATCAGGAAGTCGGTGATCGTCTGCGTCTTCGCCTTCTCGGCGTACATCGCGATCTGCTTGGGATCGAGCGACTTCGGATCGATGTGCATGCCTGCGCCCGGCTGGACGAGGTTCGCGATGATCAGGCCGACGATCAGCGCCAGCGTCGAGAAGGTGAGGAAGTAGATCAGCGCCTTGCCGCCGACCCGGCCGACCTTCTCGAGGTTGGTCATGCCGGCGATGCCGGAGACCACGGTGAGGAAGATCACCGGCGCGATGATCATCTTGACGAGCTTGATGAAGGCGTCGCCGAGCGGCTTCATGTCGGCGCCGAGCTGCGGGTAGAAATGCCCGAGCGTGATGCCGATCGCGACGGCGACCAGGACCTGGAAGTAGAGGGTCTTGTAGAGCGGCTTCGGCTTCGGGGGCGCGTGCGGCGCGGTCAGCGGCGACGGGACGGTGGTGGCCATTGGACGTTCTCCCTGCATGGCTCGTGACGGGACGGCGTTGGCGGCGGCAGCCGCCGTGGCGCTCTTGCTCTTGGCCGCGAGGCGGACGCCTCGTGGCGGGTATCGACCTTTTCGCAGGCCTGCCGCGCACCGGCGGGCCGCGGACGGAGACACGATGGCAACCGGCGTGCCAGCCGGCGAAAGACCGAAATTTTTTGTTAAGTGCATACGAATAAAAGATTTTTTCAGACAGACGAGGAGACGCCCCGGTGGGACCGTCCGGCGCGCCGCAAAGCGGACCGGGAAACCGTGCGGAAATCCGCAAAGCCCCGGACGCCCCCCCGCCGCCCCGCCGGGCCGCCGGGGGCCTCTGGCGCGCCTGGGCGGGATCCCCGGCCCTGCCCTGGCTCCTGAGCCTCGCGGCGGTGCTGGCCGCCGCGCTGATCGCCGGCCGCATCGCCGAGCGGGCGGCGATCGGCGATCTGCGGCGCTCGGCCGCCGCGACCCTGGCGCTTCAGGTCGCCGCCTTCCGCACCGAGATCCAGAAGCAGGGCTCGCTGCCGCTGGCGCTGGCCAGCGATCCGGAGATCGCCGCTTCGGTGGGTCCCTCGCCGGATCCGGCCCTGATCGGCCGCGTCGACGAGCGCCTCGCCGAGATCGCCCGCGCCTCGGGCGCGGCGGTCATCTACGTCATCCGCCAGGACGGCAAGGCGGTGGCGGCGAGCAATGCCGGCGAGCCGGGCAGCTTCGTCGGCGCGGTCTATGCGTTCCGGCCCTACTTCCAGCAGGCGCTCGCCGAGGGGGCGGGGCGGCAATTCGCGCTGGGCACCGTCAGCGGCCGCGCCGGCCTCTATCTCAGCCGCCGGGTCGCGGGCCCCGGGGGCCGGGCCGGGGTGGTGGTGGTCAAGGTCGAGTTCGACGCCATCGAGGAGGCGTGGCGCAAGGCCGGGCGGGAGGGGGCCGAGACCGTGATGGTCACCGATCCCCGCGGCATCGTCCTGATGGCGAGCGAGCCGGCCTGGCGCTTCGGCACCCTGCAGCCGGTGCCGGACGAGGAGCGCCGACTGGTCCGCGAGCGGCTCGAATTCGGCGCCGCCCCCCTGGCGCCGCTGCCGCTCCACCCGGCCGCGGACGGGTACGGCCTGGTGCGGGTCGGCAGCGGCGCCCTGCCGGCGCGCCTCGCGCTGCCCCTCGACGCCGCCATTCCCGGCACGACCTGGCGGCTCCACACCCTGACGCGGATCGGCGTGGCCGTCGCGCGCGAGCGGGTGCAGGCCCAGGTCATCGCCGGCCTCGCGGTCGGCCTCGCCTGCCTCGGCCTCGCCGAGATCGTCGGCCGGCGCCGGCGCCTGCGGGCGAGCCTCGCCGAGGCGGCGGCGCGGCGCAGCGAGCTGGAGGAGCGGGTGCGGGCACGCACGCAGGCCCTCACCGAGGCCAACCGGCAGTTGAAGGCCGAGATCGCCGAGCGGCAGCGGACGGAGGCCGAGCGCCAGCGCCTCGGGCGCGAGCTCGCCCATGCCGGGCGCCTCGCCGCGCTCGGCCAGTTCGCCGCCAGCATGGCGCACGAGATCAACCAGCCGCTCGCGGCGATCCGCTCCTACGCCGACAATGCCGGCATCCTGATCCAGCGCGAGCGCTTCCCCGAGGCGACCGAGAACCTCGCCGCGGTCGGCCGCCTGACCGAGCGCATCGCCGGGCTGACGCGCCAGCTCAAGGGCTTCGCCCGCAAGGCCTCCGGGCGGCGCGACCCGGTGGCGCTGGACCAGGTGGTGCGGGCGAGCCTCGAGGTGGTGGAGGGGCGGCTGTCCGGGATCGACCTCGCCCTCGCGCTTCCCGAGCCGTCGCCTTATGTCCTGGGGGAGGGGCCGCGGCTGGAGCAGGTCGTGGTCAACCTGGTGCAGAACGCCCTCGACGCGGTCGGGAGCGTGAAGAATCCCCGCATCGCCGTGACGGTGCGGGTCACGGGGGAGCGCGCGGTGCTGGAGGTGGGCGACAACGGCGGCGGGCTGCCGGACGGGGGCGGGCAAGTCTTCGACGCATTCTTCACCACCAAGGCCAACGGCCTCGGCCTCGGCCTCGCGATCTCCCGCGGCATCGTCGAGGAGTGCGGCGGCACCCTCTCGGCCGGCGCCTCGCCCGAGGGCGGCGCCCTGTTCCGGGTCGAGCTGCCGCTGGCCCCCGCCGGGCAGGGAGCCGCCGCATGAGCGCCGCCTCGAACCGCGTGGTCTTCGTCGACGACGAGGAGGAGGTGCGCCGGGCCAACGGCCAGAGCCTCGACCTCGCCGGCTTCACCGTCGAGACCCATGCCGACGCCGAATCGGCCCTGCGGGCGATCCTCGCCGACCCGCCGGGCGTGGTCGTCACCGACGTGCGCCTGCCGGGGCTCGACGGGCTCGGCCTGTTCTCGGCCCTGCAGGAGGCCGATCCCGAATTGCCGGTGATCCTGATCACCGGTCACGGCGACATCACCATGGCGGTGCGGGCGATGCGCGCCGGCGCCTACGACTTCCTGGCCAAGCCCTATCCGGCCGAGACGCTGGTCGCCTCGGTGCGCCGTGCCCTGGAGCGCCGCCGGCTGGTCCAGGAGAACCGCAGCTTGCGCGCCCGCCTCGACGCCGCGGTGGCGGAGGACCCGGCCTTCCTCGGCGTCTCGCCGGCGATCACCCGCCTGCGCCTCTTCGTGCGCGAGGTGGCGCAGGCCGATGTCGACGTGCTGGTGCTCGGCGAGACCGGTTCGGGCAAGGAGGTGGTGGCGAGCGCGCTCCACCGCTGGAGCCGCCGGGCCAAGGGCCATTTCGTCGCGATGAATTGCGGGGCGCTCCCCGACACGGTGGTGGAGAGCGAGCTGTTCGGCCACGAGGCCGGCGCCTTCACCGGGGCGCTCAAGAAGCGGGTCGGGCGCATCGCGCATGCCGACGGCGGCACGCTGTTCCTCGACGAGATCGAGAGCATGGCGCTCACCATCCAGGTCAAGCTCCTGCGGGTACTGCAGGAGCGGGTGGTCGAGCCGCTCGGCACCAACGCGATCCAGCCCGTCGACATGCGGGTGGTGGCGGCCACCAAGATCGACCTCGGCCAGGCCGCCGCGCAGGGCACGTTCCGCGACGACCTGTACTACCGGCTGAACGTCGTCTCGGTGGCGATCCCGCCCCTGCGCGACCGGCGCGAGGACGTGGCGCTCCTGTTCGAGCATTTCCTGCGCAAGGCCGCCGCCCGCTTCAACCGCGAGCCGCCGCCGGTGACGCCGGCGATGCGCGAGCACCTGAGCCGGCACGACTGGCCCGGCAACGTGCGCGAGCTCGGCCACTTCGCCGAGCGCTGCGCGCTCGGCCTCTCGCCCACCGGCCCGGCCGTGCCCGAGCCCGCCAAACCCGCGACGCTCGCCGAGCAGATGGACCGCCACGAGCGCGGCCTGATTCGCGACGAGCTGATCATGGCCGGCGGCGACGTGCGGGTGGCGGCCGAGGCTCTCGGCACCCCGCGCAAGACCCTCTACGACAAGATCGCCCGCCACGGCCTCGACCCGAACGATTACCGGTAGACGGCAATCCGCCGTCTCGACGGGATCGAAACTCTCGCGGTCATCCCGGCACTCGGCATGGAGCCTGCTCGAGCGGTCCGTCTATCGATGAAATCTGGATAGCCAGGGAAGCTCGACGCACTCACCTCATCCGGAGGCGTTGGCCGATCACAGATCGACCGACCTCGAACAAGGACTCCAGATATCGGCGCAATCTCCGAAGCCCTCCACAGAGGCGTCCGCCGCGCTTCGGCACCTCAGGACGAGGTTGAGGGTTAGGATATATCCTGCCGTTTTGGGCTTCATGAAAGAAGAATCGGCTCGAAGAGGCTCTCACGACGACGCGGCGGATGATCGAAATCGTCGAGCCGGGCGCCAGACGCATCCACCATCCTGGCGGATACCCGCCGGAAGGTTGCCCCCAAACGCGAAGAGCCCGGCCGTGAGGCCGGGCTCCGCTCCGTCGAGAAGACGGAAGGTCGGATCTTAGTACGAGCCGAACTTGTAGTTCAGGCCGGCGCGGACGACCGCGAACTCGGTCTCGCGACGGTACAGGTTGGCCGGGCCGACCGACACGACGCCCGGCGAGAACACCGAGTACTGCGTGCCGTTGGCGGTCTGCGCGAACACGCCGTTGTTGCGGTTGCCCTGATCCAGGTTCACGTACAGGCCTTCGACCTTGAGGGTCACGGCCGACGAACGGAAGAAGTTCAGGAACGAGTCGGTGGGCAGAGCGTACTCGACGCCGCCGCCGACGACCCAGCCGGTCTGGAAGTTGTCGCGCGAGCTGTTGGTCAGGCCGAAGTCGCGACCGCCGCCCGAGCCGTAGGCGAAGCCGCCGGTGGCGTACACGAGGGTGCGGTCCCAGGCGTAGCCGAGGCGGCCGCGCACGGTGCCGAAGTAGTCCAGGCCCGAGATGCCGTTCGGGTTGAACACCAGGGTGCCGGGAACGATGCCGCCGCCGGCCGCGGTGGCGAAGGCGTAGCGGTTACGGCTGCGGCCGAAGTCGACGTACTGGGCGTCGGCCTCGATGCCGACGACCACGCCCGAGCCCGGGGTGAACTGGTAGTTGTAGCCGATCTGGCCGCCGCCGACGAAGCCGTCGTTGCTGTTGCGGTTGCCGAAGGCGAGCACGCCGGTGGTCGGCACGCCGGCGGCGGTCACGAACACGCTGCTGGCGGCGTTCACGCCGGCCGGCACGCCGACGACGGTCGGGGCGCGGGTGTCAGCGGTGTTGAAGCCGTAGCCGGCGTTGAAACCGGCGTAGAAGCCCGTCCAGGTGAAGACCGGCACCGGCGTGAAGACCGGCGGCGGGGCGACGCGACGCGGCAGATCGGCAGCCGAAGCGGCGGCGGTCAGCGCGGTGAAGGCAGCGAAAGCACTCAGGAGTTTCTTCATGATGGTCCCCAGCAGGTTCCCCGATCGAGAGGAAGCTAGACCATTTCCGCCGGGTACGATGTAGCAGTTCAGCCACATCGGTGCGGCAACGACACGAACCCCGCTAGCGACGACGGGAGAATGTCAAGCCTGCCGGCAAAGGATCCAGCGGATCCCACAGGCGGCCCCGGCGCCGTTTCGGGCAGCGACCGGCGCCCGTTCGGGCTTGCCCGGCGACGTGGAACGAGTCCGTCCGGGGGCGCTGGGCATCAGACCGGCGGGGTGCCGTTGGCGGCGAGGACGGCCCCGGCGAGGTAGAGCGAGCCGCAGATCAGCACCCGGGGCGGGCGCTCCCAGGCCCGGTCGCGCAGGGATGTCAGGGCCGCTTCGAGGCTCGGCGCCGTCGCGGCCGACAGGCCCACCCGCCCGGCGATCTCGGCGACCTCCTCGGCCGGCCGCGCCGCCATCTGGCCGGGCAGCGGCACCGCCACCAGGAAGCGGGCGAGGCCGGAGAAGTTGGCGAGGAAGCCCTCCGCGTCCTTGGTGCCGAGCAGCGCGGAGACCAGCACCAGGGGCGCGTCGCCGCGCTCCTGCAGGTCGGCCATCGCGGCGGAGAGGATGCGACCGCCGTCGATGTTGTGGCCGCCGTCGAGCCAGAGCTCCGAGCCCGGCGGGACGAGGCCGGCGAGCCGCCCCTGGCGCAGGCGCTGCAGCCGGCCCGGCCACTCGATGGCCGCGAGCCCGGCCTCGAACGCATCCGTCCCGATGTCGCCGAAGCCCGCGGCCCTGAGCGCCGCGATCGCCGTGCCGGCATTGACGATCTGGTGGCGCCCGGCGAGCTTCGGCCGGGGCAGGTCGAGGAGCCCGTCCTCGTCCTGGTAGACCAGCCGGCCGCGCTCCTCGTGGGCGGAGAAATCCTGGTTGCCGACCAGGATCGGCCCGGCCCCGACCGCCTCGGCCCGGGCGCAGAGCACCGCGTCGGCCTGGGCGTAGTCCTGCGGGGCGATCACTGCCGGGCAGCCGCGCTTGAAGATGCCGGCCTTCTCGCCGGCCACCGCCTCGACGGTGTCGCCGAGATATTCCGCGTGGTCGCGGCCGATCGGCGTCACCACGGCGCAGGCCGGGCGGTCGATCACGTTGGTGGCGTCGACCCGGCCGCCTAAGCCCACCTCGAGCAGCAGCACGTCGGCGGGGGCCTCGGAGAACAGCAGCAGGGCCGCCGCGGTGGTGATCTCGAACACCGTGATCGGCGCCCCGGCATTGACCGCCTCGCAGCGGGCGAAGGCCTCGGCCAGCCGCTCCTCCGGCACGAAGCGGCCGCCGCCGACGGCGCCGAGGCGGATGCGCTCGTGGAAGCGCACCAGGTGGGGCGAGGTGTAGACGTGGGCCGCGAGCCCGCCGGCCTCGAGGATCGCCCGCATCGTGGCGATGGTCGAGCCTTTGCCGTTGGTGCCCGCCACGTGGATCACCGGCGGCAGGCGCCGCTCGGGATGGCCGAGCGCCGCGAGGAGCCGCTCGATCCGGCCGAGCGAGAGGTCGATGGTGCGCGGGTGCAGCGCCAGGAAGCGCGCCATCAGGGCGTCGGAGGATTCCATCGGGGCGTTTTCCGTCGGTGCCCGCCGCCGGTCGTTCGACGGCGGGACGCGGGAGGGGTTCGGAGGCGGGCCCGCGCAGCAGGACCGTCAGGCCGGGATGGGCCTGGCCTCCGGCTTGTCGTCCGTCCGCTTGGTCTCCGTCCGGGTCTCCGCCGGGGCCGCCTCGGCCGCCGGGCCCTCCGCCGGCACCTGCATCAGCAGGCCGCACAGGCGCGCGATGGTGCCCTTGAGGTCGCGCCGGTGCACGACCTGGTCGACCATGCCGTGCTCCTTCAGGTACTCGGCGCGCTGGAAGCCGTCCGGCAGCTTCTCGCGGATCGTCTGCTCGATCACCCGCGGGCCGGCAAAGCCGATCAGCGCGCCCGGCTCGGCGAGGTGCACGTCGCCGAGCATCGCGTAGGAGGCGGTGACGCCGCCGGTGGTCGGGTTCGTCAGCACGACGACGTAGGGCAGGCGGGCGGCGTTGAGCCGGCGCACCGCCACCGTGGTGCGGGGCATCTGCATCAGCGACAGGATGCCCTCCTGCATCCGCGCCCCGCCGGAGGCCGCGAACAGCACGTAGGGGGTGCGCTTCTCCAGCGCCGTCTCGGCGCCGCGCACGAAGGCCTCGCCGGCCGCCATGCCGAGCGAGCCGCCCATGAAGCCGAAATCCTGCACCGCCAGCGTCATCGGCAGGCCGGCGACGCGGCCGAACCCGACCTTGAACGCATCGGTCATCCCGGTCTTGGCGCGGGCGTCCTTGAGCCGGTCGGCGTAGCGCTTCTCGTCGCGGAACTTCAGGGGATCGGCCGGCGCGTCGGGCAGCGGCACGTCGAGCCAGGTGCCCTGGTCGAACATCAGCTTCAGGCGCTGCTGCGCGGTGATGCGCAGGTGGTGCTCCGAGCCCGGGATCACCCAGCCGTTGGCCTCCACCTCCTTGTGGAACACCATCTGGCCGGTCTCCGGGCATTTCACCCAGAGGTTCTCCGGCGTCTCGCGCTTGAACAGCGTCTTGATCTTCGGGCGCACGACCTCGGAGATCCAGTTCATCGCCTCGACCATGATCGCTCCTCGGCCGTCGCTTCTCGATGGGGTCTATATGGGGGTGGTCAGCGGGCGCGGACGCCGGCGGCGAGCTCGCGCACCAGCCCGGTCACCGCCTCGACCGAGCCCGCGCCGGCCCGGCCCGCGCCGTCGAGGGAGCGGGCGAGCGCGTCGACGATCGCCGAGCCGACCACCACGCCGTCGGCGCCCCGGGCGATCGCCGCGGCGTGCGCCCCGGTCTTGACCCCGAAGCCGACCACCACGGGCAGGTCGGTGTGGCGGCGGATGCGCTCGACCGCGCCGGCGACGACGCCGAAATCCGGGGTCGCCGTGCCGGTGATGCCGGTGATCGAGACGTAGTAGACGAAGCCCGTGGTGTTCGCGAGCACGGCCGGCAGGCGCGCCTCGTCGGTGGTCGGGGTGGCGAGCCGGATGAAGGCGAGGCCGGCCTGGAGCGTCGGCAGGCAGAGCTCGTCGTCCTCCTCCGGCGGCAGGTCGACGACGATCAGCCCGTCGATGCCGATGGCCTTCGCCTCCTCCAGGAAGCGGGCGACGCCGTAGGTGTAGATCGGGTTGTAGTAGCCCATCAGGATCACCGGCGTGCCGGTATTCTCCTCGCGGAAGCGGCGCACCAGCTCCAGGGTACGGGCGAGGGTCTGGCCGCCCTTGAGCGCCCGCAGGCCCGCCGCCTGGATCGCCGGCCCGTCCGCCATCGGGTCGGTGAAGGGCAGGCCGAACTCGACGATGTCGGCCCCGGCCTCCGGCAGCGCGCGCAGCACCTGCAGCGAGGTCTCGGGATCGGGGTCGCCCGCCATCACGTAGGTGACGAGGGCGGCGCGTTCTTCCGCGCGGCAGCGGGCGAAGGTGTCGGCGAGGCGGGTGGACATCGGGGGCGACCTCGGGGGCGGCGTCGCGCGTCCGGAAAACGGCGCGCGTGCCGCGGACGGGCGGAACGGATCGCCGCGCCTACACCATCGGGGGCCGCAGATAAAGTTTCAGGCCGGCGACGGCCCGCCCGCCGCCGCGCGCAAGCCTGCGAGCGTCACCGAGCCGTCGCCGAGGCCGACCCGCTCGTGCCCGCTCGCGAGCATCAGCGCCAGCGCGTCCTTGAGCGAGGCATCGGCGCGCAGGCGCGGCGCGTCGCCGGCGGGGTCGGGCCCGGCATGGTCGCGGGCCGGCAGCAGCGAGAGGCGGCGCAGGAGCCGGTCGCCGCCGACGAACTCCGCCGCGAAGGCGTCGGCGGGGGCGGCGAGCAGGGTCGCGGGCGAAGCGACCTGGACGAGGCGCCCCTCGCGCATCAGCGCGATCGCGTCGCCCATCCGCACCGCCTCGTCGATGTCGTGGGTGACCATCAGCACGGTCTTCTTCAGGCGGCCGAGGATCCCCCGGACCTCGTCCTGCAGGCGGTTCCGCGCGACGGGATCGACGGCGCCGAACGGCTCGTCCATCAGCAGCACCGGCGGATCGGCGGCGAGCGCCCGGGCGACGCCGACGCGCTGGCGCTGCCCGCCCGACAGGGCGTCCGGCCGCCGGTCGCGGAACTCGCGCGGATCGAGGCCGACGAGGTCGAGCATCGCGTCGACCCGCTCCCGGATCCGGGCTCGGTCCCAGCCGAGGAGGCCCGGCACCGTGGCGACGTTCTGGGCCACGCTCCGGTGCGGAAACAGCCCGACGCCCTGGAGCACGTAGCCGATGCCCCGGCGCAGGGCGATCGGGTCGAGCCCGGCGACGTCGCGCCCCTCGATCCACACGCGGCCGGCGCTCGGCACGACCAGACGGTTGACCATCTGCAACGCCGTCGACTTGCCGCATCCCGACGGGCCGATCAGCACGCAGGTGGTACCGGCCTCGACCGTCAGGTCGAAGGCGTCGAGCGCCGGCCTTGCCTGGCCGGGATAGGTCTTCCCCGCGCCCTCGAAGCGGATCATCGGCGCGCCCTTCGCGACCGTCAGCAGCCGTGGCAGATCGACCCGAGGGTGCGCTTCATCCGGGCGTCCCAGGCCTTGTCGCGGGCCGCGGTGGCGGCCTGGGCCTTGCGGAGGGCGTCGCCCGAATCCGCCTTGGCCGGCGCGGGCTTCGCCGCAGCCTGCGCCCCGTCGACCCGGCGCGGCTGGCGCCGGCCGGCGGGCGCCGCCTCCGGCGCGGTCACGCCCGCGGACGGGGTGCCGAGCGGGGCGGGGGTCTCGGTCTGCGCCGAGGCGGCGCCGGCGGCGAGGACGAGAAGGGTGGCGGCGAGGAGAGGGCGCATGGCGGAGGGGTCTCGGGGCCGCCGGCGGGGTCGCGGGGGCCGAAAAAGAGTGTTCGCGCGCACCTTTGCATTTTTCGGCCCGGAGGGACACCGGCGCGGATCGGCGCAGCCGGGCCGGCGGAGCGGCAGGGAGTCCGGTCGATGCGGCCTTCGCGGCCCCGGATTGACGCGGATTGCCGACGTTCGTCGCCCGCCCTGCCGCGACGGCACCGCGATCGGTCGCATCCGCCTCAAAAGTGAGGTAGCTTGGAGAGACGAAGACGCCGATCGGTACGAGCGGTCGGCGTGCATGAGAACCGGATGCAGCGTCGATGAAGCTCGCCGACCCAGACGAATTGCGAACGATCGTAAGTTCCATCGTGAGCAGATCGGCTCATGCGAGCCTGTTCAACGGAGCAGATATCGACGCCGACAATGACAGCGACGACGGGGATTTTATCAGAATTGTCATTCATTTTAACAATCTCGACGATCTTTCCGAAGACGACGTCGATACGATCGTCTCGTCTATCGAGAATGCCGTTATAAGGAAAGACGATCGTTTTCCCAGCGTTCGATTTTCAGAGCCTTGATGTCTGATTTGTCAGACGATCTCCTGTCTGCCTCGAAACAGCTCATCGAGAGGAAGGCGGGCCAGAAAGGCCCTCTGAAGGCGGCCTTCATCAGGCGCAGCATATCGACGACGTATTACGCATTATTCCATTTTTGCTTGGACGAAACAGCCTTGCGCCTCGTCGGCACGAGCAGCGATCTTCGCCCGATGCGCAGGGCCTATATCAGAACGTTCACGCATACGGGATTGACGACCGCCTTCGGGAAACTCAAAGGCGCCAGCCTCGACCCGTCGATCGACATCTTGTTTCGTCGCCCGGCAACCCCTCCCGGGCCGATCGCAACGCCGGCTTTCATTCGGCAAATCGCCACGGCCTACCTCGATGCGAAGGCCAAGCGCGAGGATGCAGACTACAACCTCAACGAGCCGTTGAGCGCAACGGACGCCAGTCAGCTGCACCGCAGGGTCCGACTGGCCATGCAGGCCTGGGAGCAAGCCACGACGCCGGCAGACCGCGATACCAAACACGCCCTGGCTCTCCTGCTCTCGTTGAAAGGCCAGATCCGCAAGGATCAACAATGACGTCATACGCCGTCCGGCTCTCTTCCTCCGCCGACGGCGATGCACCCGCCGCCAACATCACGGCCGCTGCCCACCGGCCAGCCCCGGGGGTGACAGAACAACCCCGCTCCGGCAGGGTCCCCCTCCTGTCCGCGTCGAGACCGCCGATGACCCGCCCCGATCCGCGCCCGTCCGCTCCCCCGACGCGCCGCGAGGCCGTGGCGGCGGCGCTGTCCCGCCTCGCCCCCCGGGTGCCGGACTTCGAGGCGGAGGCGATCGTCGACCGGGCGCTGGCGAGCACCGGCCTGCGGGGCGCCGCCCCCGAGACCGCCGCCTGGCTCGGCATGGTGTCGTATGCCCGCCACGTCTTCACCGAGTACGATTCCCTCCTGGAGGAGGGCTACGACCAGGACAGCGCCCGCCACTTCGTCCTCGACGACCTCAACGCGGTGCTCGCCGAATGGGGCGTGCGCCGGCGGATCGGCGAGGACGAGGAGGCGTGAGCGCCGCGGCGTGGCCGTTCCTATATACGGGCTCACGCACCGCCCGATGCCGAAGTCCCGATGACCGCCCCGATCGCCGACGTCCTGATCCCGCTCGCCCTCGACCAGGCCTACAGCTACGCCGTGCCGCCCGAGCTCGCCCTCCAGGAGGGCGACGTGGTGCAGGTGCCGCTCGGGCCGCGGGAGACCGTCGGGGTGGTGTGGGCCCTGCGCGACGGCGCCGGGTCCAACCTGCGTCGCGTCAGCGGGCGGATCGGCGTCGAGGCGCTCAGTCCTGCGCTGCGCCGCCTCGTCGAGTGGATCGCCCGCTACACCCTGGCGCCGAAGGGCTCGGCGCTCGCCATGGCGCTCCGCCTGCCGGAGGAGAGCCGCACCGAGACCGCCAAGGTCGGCGTGCGCGCGACCGGGATGCCGCCGAGCCGGATGACCCCGGCCCGGGGCAAGGTGGTGGCGGTGGCGGCCGACGGCGCGGTGCGGGGCAAGCGGGCGCTGGCGCTCGAGGCCGGCGTCAGCGCCGGGGTGATCGACGGGCTGATCGACGACGGGGTGCTGGAGACCGTGGCGCTCGCCCCCGACCGCGTCGCCGAGCCGCCGGACCCCGACCACCCGCACGATCCCCTCTCCGGGCCCCAGGCCGAGGCGGCACGCGCGCTCATCGCCACGCTCACCGCGCCCCCGGCCGCGGGCGGGGAGGCCGGGGAGGGCGGCGTGACCCTCCTCGAGGGCGTCACCGGATCGGGCAAGACGGAGGTCTATTTCGAGGTCGTGGCCGAGGCCCTGCGCCGGGGCATGCAGTCGCTCGTGCTGATGCCCGAGATCGCGCTCACCGCCCAGTTCCTCGACCGCTTCGCCAAGCGCTTCGGCGTCAGGCCCGCCGCCTGGCATTCCGGAATCGGCGGGCGCCGGCGCGAGAAGATCCGGGCCGGCGTGGCGTCGGGCGAGGTGCAGGTGGTGGTGGGCGCCCGCTCGGCCCTGTTCCTGCCGTTCGCCAAGCTCGGCCTCATCGTCGTCGACGAGGAGCACGAGGGCGCCTACAAGCAGGATGACGGCGTCTGCTACCACGCCCGCGACATGGCGGTGGTGCGCGGCAAGCTCGAGCACGCCGCCGTGGTGCTGGCCTCCGCCACGCCCGCGATCGAGACCCGGGTCAATGCCGAGCGCGGCCGCTACCGCCGGGTGGTGATGCCCGAGCGCTTCGGCGGACGGCGCCTGCCGGAGATCCGCGCCATCGACATGCGGGGCGAGAAGGTGCCGCGCGGGCGCTACCTGTCGCCGAGCCTGGTCGCGGCCATCGCCGAGACCAACGGGCGGGGCGAGCAGGCGCTGCTGTTCCTCAACCGCCGCGGCTACGCCCCGCTGACGCTCTGCCGCGCCTGCGGCCACCGCTACCAATGCCCGAACTGCTCGACCTGGCTCGTCGAGCACCGCTTCCGCCGGGCGCTCGTCTGCCACCATTGCGGCCATGCCGAGCGGCGCCCCGAGGCCTGCACCGAGTGCGGCACCTTCGACAACCTCACCGCCTGCGGGCCGGGGGTCGAGCGGATCGCCGAGGAGGTCGCCGCCACCTTCCCGGACAAGCGCGTGATCGTGCTGTCGAGCGACTTTCCCGGCGGGGCCGAGCGGCTGCGGGCGGAGCTCCAGACCGTGGCCGACGGCGGCTGCGACATCGTCGTCGGCACCCAGCTCGTCGCCAAGGGCCACAACTTCCCGCACCTGACCCTCGTCGGCGTGCTCGACGCCGATATCGGGCTCACCTCGGGCGATCCCCGCGCCGCCGAGCGCACCTTCCAGCTGCTGCAGCAGGTGACCGGCCGGGCCGGGCGCGGCGAGAAGCCGGGTCGGGCGCTGGTCCAGACCTTCCAGCCCGAGCACCCGGTGATCGCCGCGCTCATCTCCGGCGATGCCGAGCGCTTCTACGCCGAGGAGACCGCCGCCCGCGAGGTCGCCGGCCTGCCGCCCTTCGGGCGCCTCGCGGCCCTCGTCATCTCCTGCACCGATCGCGAGGCGGCGGAGGCCCACGGCCGGGCGCTCGCCCGCGTCGCCGAGCCGCCGCCGGGCGTGATGGTGCTCGGCCCCGCCGAGGCGCCCCTGGCGCTGGTGCGCGGCCGCTACCGCTTCCGCCTGCTGGTCAAGACCGAGCGCGAGATCGACCTCCAGGGCTACCTGCGCGACTGGCTCGCGCGGGGGCCCAAGGTCCGGGGCAATCTCAGGGTCGGGATCGACGTCGATCCGCAGAGCTTCCTGTAGTCGCCGCCGCGCTCAGGCCACCCGCTGCGAGGCCGGGATCCCGGTGCGGCCGTGCGCGCATCCGAACAGCTCGTTGAGCTCGGCCCCGACCGCGCGGGCGATGCGGGTCGAGGCCGCGCCCTCGGCCCGGTCGGCGACGATGGTTCGCAGCGCGTCCGCGGTGCGCTTCTCGACGGCGTAGAACAGGCTCTCGGCCGCCTTGGCGTTGGCGCTCAAGAGCACCGCGGCGAGGTCGCGATAGGCCTCCCGCAGAAGGTGATGGGCCAGGTGCTCGGCCGCCCGCTCCTCCGTCAGCGCTTCATCGCCCATGGCTTGAAACCTCCTGCCTATGATCGCACAGCGTGCAGCATCGGGATTGCGCGGAGCTTGCCCGGCAAAAATCGAAACGATGTGTTTCGATCGTTTCCATTCTCAACCCGTCGATACGGTCGCACAGTACGGGTGGCGATGTCGGCCGGCCCGGGCGGGTCCGGCCGCGCCGCGGGCGAGGAAGGAGCAAGAGCGATGAGCTGGCACAGTGCCGACGATCCGGTCCCGGGCGACCGCTTCAGCTGCGACGCGATCCAGAGCCTGATCGTGCCGCGCTCGCGCGACCTCGGCTCCTTCGCGGTCCGGCGGGCGCTGCCCTCGACCGAGTGCCGGATGGTCGGCCCGTTCATCTTCTTCGACCAGATGGGGCCGTCGGAATTCCTGCTCGGCCAGGGCATGGACGTGCGGCCGCACCCGCATATCGGGCTGTCCACCGTCACCTACCTGTTCGACGGCGAGATCATGCACCGCGACAGCCTCGGCACCGCGCTGCCGATCCGGCCGGGCGAGCTGAACTGGATGACCGCGGGGCGCGGGATCACCCATTCGGAGCGCACCGGCGACACCCTGCGCCAGACCGGCTCGCGGTTGTTCGGCCTCCAGAGCTGGGTCGCCCTGTCGGCGCGGGACGAGGAGACCGCGCCGGCCTTCGAGCATTACGACGCCGCGTCGCTGCCGATCGTCTCGGGCGAGGGCAAGACCGTGCGGCTGATCGCCGGCGAGGCCTACGGCGCACGCTCGCCGGTGCGGACCTCGACCCCGATGGTCTATGCCGACGTGGCGCTCGAGGCAGGCGCGGTCCTGCCGCTCGATCCGGCCTACGACGAGCGCGCCATCTACACCGTGTCGGGGGCGATCGAGATCGCCGGCGACGGGTTCGGCCCCGGCCAGCTCCTGGTCTTCCGCCCCGGCGACCGCCTCAGCGTGCGGGCGACGCAGGATGCCCGCTTCATGGTGCTGGGCGGCGAGCCGATGGACGGGCCGCGGCACCTGTGGTGGAACTTCGTCTCCTCGCGGCCCGAGCGGATCGCCCAGGCCAAGGAGGATTGGCGCCAGGGCCGGTTCGACACGGTGCCGAACGACGCCGAGTTCATCCCGCTGCCCGAGGATCCCCCGCCGGTGCGCTACCCGTGACAGGGACGTGCCGCCGGGGAGGGGATCACCGGCGGCGGCGGGTCACGCCGCCTGGATGTCGTGCAGGAAGCCGTCGACCTCGTGCTTGAGGCTGAGCGACTGCGTCGCGAGCTCGGCGGCCGCCGCGAGCACCTGGCCGGCGGCGTTCCCGGTCTCTCCGGCCGAGGCCAGCACGCGGGCGACGTTCTCCGACACGTCCCGGGTGCCGTGCGCCGCCTCGCTCGCGTTGCGGGAGATTTCGCTCGTCGCCGCCGCCTGCTGGGTCACCGTCGAGGCGATGGCGGCGCTGATCTCGGTCATCCCGGCGATCGTGCGCCCGACCTGCCGCAGCGCCTGCGCCGCCCGGCCGGTCGCGGCCTGGATCGACGCGATCTGGCCGCCGATCTCGTCGGTCGCGCGGCTCGTCTGGCCGGCGAGCTGCTTGACCTCGGCGGCCACGACCGCGAAGCCGCGGCCCGATTCGCCGGCCCGCGCCGCCTCGATCGTGGCGTTGAGCGCCAGCAGGTTCGTCTGCGCGGCGATCGACGAGATGGTGGTGACGGCGGCCCCGATCTGCTCGGCGGCGGTGCTGAGGCCCGCCATCGCGTCGCCGGTCGCCTCGGCCTCCTGCAGGGCGAGGCCCGCGACGTCGTTCGAGCGCAGCACCTGGCGCTCGATCTCCTGCAGCGACGAGACCATCTCCTCGGCCGCCGCCGCCACGGTCTGGACGTTGACCGCCGTCTGCTCGGCCGCGGCGCTCGAGGCCGTCGCCTGGCCGCTGGTGTCGTCGGCGACCCGGGTCATCGCCCGGGCGGTGGCGTCGAGCTCCGTCGCCGCCGAGGTGACGATGCCGAGCGAGCCGGCGATCCGCTGCTCGAAGCCGCGCACGAGCTGGTCGACCCGGGCCGCGCGCGCCGCCCGGCGGTGCTGCTCGGCCTCCTGCTCGCCCGTCAGCGTGTCGGCCCGATGGGCCTTGTCGCGGAAGACCGTCAGGGCCGCGTTGATCCGCCCGATCTCGTCGGACCGCGCGGTGTCGTCGATCGCGACGTCGTAGCGGCGCTCGATCAGCGCCTCGATCGTCGCCAGGCACCGCTCCAGGGGCGCCTTGATCAGGCCGCGCGACGCGGCGAAAAGCACCCCGATCAGCACCGTCAGGATGACGAACCCGGCCAGCGCGGTCTCCAGGATGCGCGCGTAGATCGGCCGGGTGAAAGCCTGCGCCGGCACGTCCATGACGAGCGCCCAGGTCGCGTTCATGCCGGGCTGGGTAAAGGGATAGACGAGGCGGACCGAGCCGTCCGGGCTGCCGCTCAGGACGCGGGTGCGCCGATCCGAGAGGGCCGCCTTGATCTCCGCCGGGTCGATGCCGTCGTAATCCTTCATCAGCAGGTCGTTTCGCGGCGGGACGATCCACTTGCCGGCCTGCGACAGCATCATGACGCGCCCCCCCTCGAAGGGACGCATCGCCGACAGCATGTCGGCGAGCCAGGTCAGGCGGATGTCGACGCCGGCAAGCCCGACGACGGCGCCGTCCACCGTGAGGGGAACGGAGACCGAGGTGACGAGCTGCCCCTGGCTGGTGACGTAGGGCTCGACGAGCAGGCTTGTTCCAGAAGCGATCGGATCGCGGTACCAGGCCTGGTTCGCGTCGATCGGGAAGGTCGCGAAAGCCAGCTTGCCGTCGTCCTGCTTGGTCCAGTACGGCGTGAACACGCCCGCCGCATTGGCGGCTCCGGTGCCGGTCAGGTACCGCTCGGTGCGCCTGTCCGTCGTGTCCGACATCCAGGCGCCGAACAGGTTCGGATAGTGCTGGAGCACGGACCTGACCGCGGCGACCGTATCGGTCTTCCGGACCGGCCCGCTGCCCATGAAGCCGGAGAGCGTGCTGGCCAGTGCGTTGCCGGCCGAGACGGCATCGACGATCTGGATCGAGGTCTGTGCCGTAGCGCTCGACGCCTTCTCGCCGGCGATCTCGAGAATCTGCTCACGGGCGAGTTGGGCGGCATTCCAACCGGAAATGCCGACGAAGCCGAACAACGTCATGCCGATCGCCGAACCTGCGATCAGCATGAGCTTGTTGGCCAGATTCCACCGAATGCCCACGCGCAACACCTATGAATTTAATCCATCAATATTTTTTTATAAAAACCTTAACGCTTAGTAAATAAGATCGAGAGATTGAATTTGCAGCGACTTCTCCTCGGTCACCGCGAGGGTAGATTACCGTAACACCAAGATCCCAACGATCGGGTGCAGCGTCGCAGCGGCGACCCGCCTACGAGGCGAGATCCTGTACCGCGGCCCCTTCGAACCGACATGTTCGAGGGGGCCCGGCGAAGCGGTATCGACGAACCGGTTTCGCGGGCCGCCGCCGGTGGGGGAGCCGCGTTGTGCGTTGTCGCTCGTCGCCCCGAGCGAGAACGATCAGTCGGGGAGGCGACGGGCGACGCCCCCGAAGCCCGGCGGTCACCGGGCTCCGGCGGGCCCGTCCGGCGTCAGGCGTAGATCGGGAAGCGATCGGTGAGGGCGTGGACCTCGCGCTTGGCTTGGCTCTCGGCCGCCGCATCCCCGGCCTCGCCGGCCCGGTGCAGGCCGTCGAGCACCTGCACGATCAGCGCGCCTACCGCCTTGAACTCCGCGACCCCGAAGCCCCGCGACGTCGCCGCCGGCGTGCCCAGCCGGATGCCCGAGGTCACCGTCGGCTTCTGCGGGTCGAACGGCACGCCGTTCTTGTTGCAGGTGATGCCCGCCCGCGTCAGCGCCGCCTCCGCCGCCTTGCCGGTCAGGGCCTTGGCGCGGAGATCCACCAGCATCAGGTGGTTGTCGGTCCCCCCCGACGTGATGTCGTACCCGCCCGAGATGATCGTCTCGGCCAAAGCCTTGGCGTTCTCCACCACCTGCCGGGCGTAGAGCTTGAACTCCGGCGTCAGCGCCTCGCCGAACGCCACCGCCTTGCCGGCGATCACGTGCATCAGCGGACCGCCCTGCAGCCCGGGGAAGATCGCCGAGTTCAGCTTCTTGGCCAGCGCCTCGTCGTCGGTCAGGATCATGCCGCCGCGCGGGCCGCGCAGGGTCTTGTGGGTGGTCGTCGTCACCACGTGGGCGTGCGGGAACGGCGAGGGATGCACCCCGCCCGCCACCAGGCCGGCGAAGTGGGCCATGTCGACGAAGAACACCGCGCCGACGCTGTCGGCGATCGCGCGGAACCCGGCGAAGTCCCAGTGGCGCGGGTAGCCCGAGCCGCCCGCGATGATGACCTTGGGCTTGTGCTCGTGGGCGAGGCGCTCGACCTGCTCCATGTCGATGCGCTGGTCGTCGCGGCGCACGGTGTAGGAGACCGGCTTGAACCACTTGCCCGAGACGTTGGGGGGCGCGCCGTGGGTGAGGTGGCCGCCGGCGGCGAGGTCGAGGCCCAGGAAGGTGTCGCCCGGCTGCATGGTGGCCATGAACACGGCCTGGTTGGCCTGGGAGCCGGAATTGGGCTGGACGTTGGCGAAGCCGCAGCCGAACAGGCGCTTGGCGCGCTCGATGGCGAGGGTCTCGGCGACGTCGACGAACTCGCAGCCGCCGTAGTAGCGCCGGCCGGGATAGCCTTCGGCGTACTTGTTGGTCAGCACCGAGCCCTGCGCCTCGAGCACGGCGCGCGAGACGATGTTCTCCGAGGCGATCAGCTCGATCTCGTGCTGCTGGCGCCCGAGTTCCTGCGCCACCGCCCGGGCGATCTCGGGATCGGC
>NZ_LWHQ01000017.1:260145-267165 GCF_001653715.1 Methylobacterium platani | reverse complement strand
CCGCGCCCCGCCCCGCCCCGGCGCCGCCGGCCCCGCCCAAGCCCGTGGTGCTCAAGACCCCGAGCGACGACGCGGTGCTCGGCCAGGACCTGCAGCAGAACGGCAATGCCGGCTCGCTCCGCCTCGACCGTTCGGGTGCCGGCTTCACCGCCCGGGTGACGCTCGCCGGCACCAAGGTCTCGCAGCCGACCGAGGCCTGCAAGGTGGCGCTCGGCGACGGGCAGCTGCTGGCGCTGGCCGACCAGGGCAAGCCCAACGGCGTGACCCAGCTCGCCTCCTCCGGCCCGGCCTGCCCGCTGCGGTTCGAGATCCTGGAGGGCAGCGTGATGGTGACGCCGCTCGCCGAGGCCGATTCGTGCGTCTTCACCGCCGCCGACTGCGCCACCACGCCGAAGGGCCTGTGGGGACCCGGCGCCGCCACCCTGCTGCCGCGGGCGCAGGAATTCGATTCCGCCCGCGGCGTCGCCGACAAGGCGGTGCGCGAGAACTACAAGGTGATGACCCAGCGCGCCCGGCGCGAGGACGTCCGGCCGATCGTGACCGAGCAGGCCGCCTTCTCGGCCGACCGCGAGCAGATGTGCCGCGCCTATGTCCGCGAGGGCTCGCACGGCTTCTGCCACCTGCGGTTCTCCGAGGCGCGGGCGCTGTCGCTCGCCACCCGCCTCGGCCTGTCCGGCGCCGCCCCGACCGCCAGCAACGCGCCGCGCCCGGCGGCGCGCAAGCGTCCGGCCCCGGCGGTGGAGGGGATGAACCCGGGCTTCGAGGCCGGCGCGCAGGACCAGTAGCGCGCCGCGGGCGCCGTCAGGCGTGGCCGGCGGTGGCCGAGAGCATCGCGGGCTCGATGCCGATGCCGCGCAGGGCCCGGTCGTACTTCGTCTCGAGGGCGGAGTTGAAGATCAGGTCCGGATCGGCCGGGCAGTGCAGCCAGCCGTTGGCCTGGATCTCGCTCTCGAGCTGGCCGGCCTGCCAGCCGGCATAGCCGAGCGCCAGCACCGCGCTCGCCGGTCCCTTGCCGACGGCGATCGCCCGCAGGATCTCGATCGTCGCGGTGAGGCAGATGCCGTCGTCGATCAGCAGGGTCGACTGGTCGATGTGGAAATCGGGGGAGTGCAGCACGAAGCCCCGGCTCGCCTCGACCGGCCCGCCCATCAGCACCGGCATGTGGCCGATCCGGCTCGGCAGGCGGATCGCATCGTCCTGGGCGATGATGTCGAGCTGGACCAGGAGGTCCGGCATGTTGAGGTCGGCCGCCGGCTTGTTGACGATGATGCCCATCGCCCCCTCCGCCGAATGCGCGCACAGGTAGATCACCGAGCGCGAGAAGCGCTCGTCGACCATGCCCGGCATCGCGACCAGGAGTTGCCCGTCGAGGTAGCTCGGCGCGCCGCGGGCCGCCCCCTCCCCGCTCTCGGCGCGCGGATCCGGCCGGGCGCGCGGATCCGGCTTGGCGCCGGCGGCGTCCTGGGAGAGAAGGTCCTGTGGAAATCTGCTGCGCATGATGCCCATGCTACGCCCCGCCCCGGCGTTGTCCATAGCCCGCCATGGTGGTGAACGCGCGCGGGCGCCCGCCGGCTCCCGCTGCGCTTGCCGCAGCTTCGCGGGCGCCCGCCTCGACTCGGTCCGACCGCCGCGCTAGACCCCGCCGCTGGACCCCATCCCGGGCCCGAGGTCCCGGCGGGGCCGGCCCGGACCGTTCCGCGAGGAGAGCACGATGACGATCCAGGTCGGCGATCACCTGCCCCAGGCGACCTTCCGGGTGATGGGCCCCGAGGGCCCGGCGGCCAAGACCACCGACGACGTGTTCAAGGGCCGCCGCGTGGTGCTGGTGGCGGTGCCGGGCGCCTTCACGCCGACCTGCCACCGCAACCACCTGCCCGGCTACGTCACGCGGCGCGCCGACATCCTGGCCCGCGGCATCGACGCGATCGCGGTGACCTCGGTCAACGACGTGTTCGTGCTCGAGGCCTGGTCGAAGGCGGCCGGCGCCGAGGGCATCGAGTTCCTGGCCGACGGCAACGGCGACTTCGCCAAGGCCCTCGGCCTCGACATGGACGGCACCGGCTTCGGCCTCGGTGTGCGCTCGAAGCGCTACGCGATGCTGGTCGAGGACGGCGTGGTGCGGGTGCTCAACGTCGAGGACGCGCCGTCGAAGGCGGATACGTCAGGGGCGGAGAACCTGCTGAAGGCGCTGTGAGGCGTACGCCGCCGGCCGTCACGGCTCACTGACTGACGTCGAAGGCGTCGGGATCCGGCTGTTTCCCGGCCGTCCCATCCCCGCCCTCATGCTGACGTGCTGCTGCCTGAACCACGTCAGGATGAGGGTGAGAGAGATGATCGAGCGTTCGCCACGGGGGCGGATCACAGGTCGATGACCCGCGTCTCTTCGTGACGGCGGGCGAGGTCGAGATCGGCGCCGACCAGCGGCGACCGCCGCAACGCGGCCAGGATGCCACCTCTGCGCGACGATGCATCGGAGGCGGGCTCGCTGCCGTCCTCACGCGCGCCTGCGTCGGTTCGGGCTTCAGCCGACTCATCGACGGTCGATGCTGTTGTGTTTGGATTGTTCATCATGGGACAATTGGAGCGGGCGAAGGGATTCGAACCCTCGACCCCAACCTTGGCAAGGTTGTGCTCTACCCCTGAGCTACACCCGCTCACTCTGTCAGGCCGTCCGAACTTGGAGCGGGCGAAGGGATTCGAACCCTCGACCCCAACCTTGGCAAGGTTGTGCTCTACCCCTGAGCTACACCCGCCCAAACCCGTTCGGCCTCGTGGAAAAACTGGAGCGGGCGAAGGGATTCGAACCCTCGACCCCAACCTTGGCAAGGTTGTGCTCTACCCCTGAGCTACACCCGCTCGCTGTTTTCCGTCGGCGTCACCGTGGCGGCGCCGATGAGCGGCATAAACACCATTCCGCCGGGGAGCGCAAGGGGTTGCAGAGGCGGTTGCGGAGTCGGCTCCAAGCCTTCGCTACCAAGCCTTCGCTACCAGGTCGCGGCGGGGGGCAGCCCGTCGCGGATCTCGGCGAGCCGCGCCCGGGTCGCCGGGGTGGTCTGCGGCGGCAGGGCGTCGAGGGGGAAGAAGGCGGCCTCGGCGATCTCGCGGTCGGGACGCTTGGGCACCGGCACCGTGAAGGCGCGGGCGACGTAGAGCGCGACGTGGTCGCGCTTCGAGGCGCGGTCGTTGAAGTAGAAGCCGTGCAGGACCGGCGCGGCGCCCGGATCGAGGACAATCCCGGTCTCCTCGCGGAACTCGCGGGCCATGGCCGCGAGAGCCGTCTCGCCCGGCTCGACGCCGCCGCCGGGCAGGTGCCAGCCGTCCATGTAGGTGTGGCGCACGAGGCAGACGCGGTTCTCCGCGTCGATCGCGGCCCCGCGCACCCCGAGGGTCATGCCGCGGGTGAAGCGCCAGACGAGGTGGGCGGCCCGCATCAGGAGGGCCTGTCGGCGCGTCATCCGGGAGGTCTCCTCAGACCACCGTCAGGCGGATCTCGCCGACGCCCGCGATCGTCCCGACCATGGTCTGGCCGCGGGTGACCGCGCCGACGCCTTCCGGCGTGCCGGCGAAGATCACGTCGCCGGGCTCGAGGGCGAAGTAGGTCGAGAGATAGGCGATCTGCTCGGCCACCGACCAGATCATGTCGGAGAGGTCGCCCTTCTGGCGCAAGGTGCCGTCGACCGAGAGGGTGATCGCCCCCTTGTCCGGATGGCCGATGACCGAGGCCGGCTTCAGGGTCCCGACAGGGCCCGAGAGATCCGAGGCCTTGCCGAGCTCCCAGGAGCGGCGCAAGGCCTTGGCGTCGTCCTGCAGGTCGCGGCGGGTCATGTCGAGGCCGACGCCGTAGCCGTAGACGTGGTCGAGGGCCTGCTCCACCGGGATGTCGCGCCCGCCCTTCGCCAGCGCCACCACCAGCTCGACCTCGTGGTGGTAGTTCTCGGTCTTCGGCGGATAGGGGTGTTCCACGGTCTGGCCGTCCGGCACCACCTGGAGGGCGTCGGCGGGTTTCATGAAGAAGAACGGCGGCTCGCGGGTCGGGTCGGCGCCCATCTCGCGGGCATGGGCGGCGAAGTTGCGCCCGACGCAGTAGACCCGGCGCACGGGGAACAGGTCGTCGGTGCCTTGGATCGGGAGCGCGGTGCGCGGCGGGTTCGGGATCACGGAGAGCATGAGCCTGCTGTCTCGGGCGAGGTTTCGCGAAGGGCCGCGCATCTTGGAAAAGGGGCCGGCCGACCGCTATCTAGAGGCCGGGCCCGCGGCGCGCCATCCCGCCCCGCCGCAACCCTCTCTCCCGCAAACGCTTCCCCGGCGCCTCCCGTGACCCACAGCCTCATCGACACGCTCCGCTCCCGCCTCGGGCCGGCGCACGTCCTCACCGCCGAGACCGACATCGCCCCCCATCTCGCCGAGACCCGCGGCCTCTACCGGGGGACGGCGCTCGCGGTCGTGCGCCCGCGCGACACGGCGGAGGTCGCGGTCGCGGTCGCGGCTTGCGCCGCGGCGCGGGTGCCGGTGGTGGCCCATGGCGGCAATACCGGGCTCGTCGGCGGCGGCGTGCCGTTCGGCGGCGTGGTGATCTCGCTCGCCCGCCTCGACCGGGTCCGCGCGGTCGATCCCCTCGATGCCACCATCACGGTCGAGGCCGGGTGCGTGCTCGCGAACGTCCAGGCGGCGGCGGAGGCCGCCGGGATGCTGTTTCCGCTGTCGCTGGCCTCCGAGGGCTCGTGCCGGATCGGCGGCAACCTCGCCACCAATGCCGGCGGCACCGCGGTGCTCGCCTACGGCAATGCCCGCGAATTGACGCTCGGCCTCGAGGTGGTGCTGGCGGACGGGCAGGTCTGGAACGGCCTGCGGGCCCTGCGCAAGGACAATTCCGGCTACGACCTGAAGAACCTCTTCGTCGGCTCGGAGGGGACGCTCGGGATCATCACGGCGGCCGTGCTGCGGCTGCACCCAAGGCCGGTCTCGAAGGCGACCGCGTTCCTCGGCCTGCCCTCCGCGCGCGCCGCCCTCGACGCCTTCGGGGCCCTGCGCGAGCGCCTGGGACCGCGGCTGACCGCCTTCGAGTACGTGCCGCGCTTCCCCCTGGAGGTGGTGCTGCGCCACCTGCCCGGCGCCGTGCGGCCGCTCGCCGGCGACCACGCTGCTTACGCCCTCGTCGAGCTCTCCTCGCCGGCGCCGGACGCCCCTGAGGAACTGGAAGCCCGGCTCGGCGAGCTGATCGAGGCCGGGCTCGCCGAGGACGCGGTGCTGGCCCAGAGCGAGGCGCAAGGGACCGCCCTGTGGCGCCTGCGCGAGAGCCTGTCGGAGATGCAGGGGCACGAGGGCGGCTCGATCAAGCACGACGTCTCGGTGCCGGTCTCCCGGGTGGCGGAGTTCCTGGATCGGGCCGGGGCGGCCTGCGAGGCGGCCCTGCCGGGGGTGCGGGTCTGCGCCTTCGGGCACTTCGGCGACGGCAACATCCACTTCAACCTGACCCAGCCGGTCGGGGCCGAGAAGGCGGCCTTCCTCGCCGAATGGCCGCGCTTCAACCGCATCGTCCACGACATCGTCCACGGCATGGACGGCTCGATCGCCGCCGAGCACGGCGTCGGGCTGATCAAGCGCGACGAGCTGCCCCGCTACAAGGACCCGGTCGCCCTCGACCTGATGCGCCGCCTCAAGGGCGCCCTCGATCCGCTCGGGATCCTCAATCCCGGCAAGGTCCTGGCCGGCGAGGACGGGCCGGAGGCGTTCCCCGTGAAGGCTCCGGGCCCCGTGACGGCGGCACGGTCCGGCACGGCCGCATGATCTCCCTGTTCGGCCGGGCGCCGGCCGCGCCGGCCGGGCTCACCGCCGCCTCGCTCCTCGGCGCCTTCGAGAGCCTCGGCGACAATTGCGAGTTCGGCATCGCCCAGCGCTATGCCGGCACCGATCCCCTCGGGCTGTTCCGCCTGTCCTCGGCGCCCATCGCCGACCTCACCCACGCGGTCGAGACGGGGTTCGTCCATTACGGCGCACCGGGCGACCTCGAGGTCCGGGTCGGCGCCGGCGGCTACCTGTTCTGCCACAGCCGGGCTTACGCCTTCGCCTACCACACCGGCGACACGGCGCCCCGGGTGAAGCCGGCCGACATCCTCGACCGCGAGATCCGCCGGGTCGCCTACCTCAAGGAGCGGCTGCTCGCCGACCTCGCCGGGGGCGAGAAGATCCTGGTCCGCAAGGGACCGCCGGGGGAGACGGAAGCCGAGGTGCGCCGCCTCCTCGCGGGCCTGCGGGCGATCGGCCCGGTGACGCTGCTGCGGGTCTGCGCGGCGGAGGCCGGTGCGCCAGGTCAGGTGGTGTGGCGCGGCGAGGGCCTGATGCAGGGTACCCTGCCGCATTTCGCCCCCTACGCGGCGGCGACCGATGCCGACCTCGAAGGCTGGCTCGCCGTCTGCGGCCGGGCCTACGCCCTGCGCCACAGCCTGGTCGCTCCCCCGTCCCTGGCGCCGGCCGGCCCGCCGCTCTTCGAAGCGTCCGAGACCGTCCGCCACGCGCTCACCGCCGCGGCATCGGAGCCGGGCGCGCTCGTCGGCGCCCGCCCGGTCGCCGGCCTGCGGCCGAACCGCCTCCACACCGTCGCGGCGGAGATCCGCCTGCCCGCGGATTTCCCCGGCACCCGCGCCGCCCTCGCCTTCGTCGACGCCGCGCCCCATGCCCGCCGCGAGGCGGATCCCGCCCGCCGGGGGACCTGGCAGACCGTCTACACGGCGACCCGGACGCGCAAGCGCCAGAGCGAGGCGGAGATCGGGCTGATGCTGGCGGGGCCGGCCGGAACGGCGGTCGAGACGCGGGACTGGCGGGTGACGGAGGGGTGCCTGCCGGGGGTGGGGTGAGCCGGGCGATCGAGCGCCCTTCGACGAGGCGTCACGGGTACTCGTAGCCACCGGGTCGTCCCGGGGCCGCGCACGCGACACTGCGACCTCAGCCCGACCACGTGGACGGACGATCCTCGTCAGCCTCCCCCTGTCCCGGACGAGTGAAACGACGTGGAAGGAGATC
>NZ_LWHQ01000017.1:252304-260068 GCF_001653715.1 Methylobacterium platani | reverse complement strand
GTCGTCCGGGAAAGGGGGTTAAGCCCACGATCGACCGTGAGGTCGACCGCGCCGCGCCGGAGCTTGTGTCGTGGACCGTGCGTGCGGCGGAACTCGGGATGACGCGGGAGGGTGGCAAGCATTGTCGCGCAAGTCGAACAGGTCGTGAATGTCTCGGCCGTCATGGAAGCCGGGGGACGTCACACTACGTCCACCACCATCGGCAGATCCCCGGGCGGCGCGTAGCCGGCGAGATCCAGCACCCAGCGCCCCTCCCCGTCGGCGATGAAGCCGAGGCGCGGGTAGAGGTCCGCCACCATGCCGTTGCGGTCACTGGGTCGGTAGAGCCCGACGAGCCGGTCGGCGCCGCGTCGCGCGGCCTGCGCCGCCAGCAGGGCAAGGGTCCCCTCCTCGACCCGCCGCCCGAGCACCCGGCAGCTCATCAGCCAGGTCTCGATCACGAGGTCCCGATCCGCCGGCCGGCCGATCGCCACCGCGACGACGCCCTCGTCGCCGAGGCGGTCGGTCAGGCGCAACTGCAGGGTCAGGGCGTCCGGATCGTCGATCAGCGCGGCGGCCTCGGCCTCGCGCAGCCGCCGCGTCGTCAGGTTGAACTGGTTGGTCTTGTTGACGAGCTGGACGATGCGCGGGAGGCCGAGGGCGTCGAAGGGGCGGCCGGTCAGCCGCATGCCGAGCCCGGCCAATGTGCCGGCGAGGTCGGTCGGGGCGACACCGCCCGTCTCGATCCGGCGCGCATAGGCCTGCGCCCGGGAGCGGTCCTCGTCGGTCAGCGCCACGGCCTCGAAGTAGCCCGCATCCGCCAGGCAGCGGGCGACGAGCGCCGGTTCCTCGGGCACCTCCGGCACCGCCACCATCGGCAGGTGCTCGCGCACGAGCGCGCGCTCGAACGGGTTGTCGTCGACGAAGACCAGGGCGTCGAGGCCGAGCCGGAGCTCCTGCGCGATGCGCCGGAGGTTCGTCGCCTTGTCGTCCCAGTTCGCCGTGAAGGCGGCGAAGTCGGAGAGGCGCAGGAGCATGTCGGGATGCGCGGCGAAGGGCAGGCGCGCCGTCTCGGGGTCGTTCTTCGAGCAGACGGCGAGCAGGATGCCGCGGCGGGAGAGGTCGCGGGCGTAGGCCTGGAGCGCCAGGAAGGACTCGCCGGCCGCGCTGCCCTGCCCGAGCGTGAGGCCGGCAAGCCCGTCCTCGCCGATCGTCCCGCCCCACAGCGTGTCGTCGAGGTCGAGCACCAGCGCCTTGGCCGAGCGGCCGAGCCGGGCGCCGACGAGCCGGGCGACGAGGTCGCCGTAGAGCGGGCCGGCGGCCGGGCTCACCGCCTGGCGGGCCCTGAGCCACAGCGCCGGATCGTGCCACGCCTCGAGGCCGTGGCGCAGGACGGCGTCGTCGAGGGCGAGGAGGTCGACGCCCTCCTCGGCCGCCGCCTCCCGCAGGGCGGCGTTGAGGCGGGCCGTGCGGGCGGCGAGCGAGCCCGGCATCCGGTGCTCGTTGCCGCCCATGAGCGGGAGCGCGGTCGGCAGGAACGTCTGCTGGACGATCGTGCAGCGATGGCGCGCCCGTGCCCGCGCCCACAGCGCCCTCAGGCGGTCGAGGGCCTCTGCGATGGCCGCGTCCCCGACGGCGTCCGGGTCGGACGGACCCAGCAGATCGGCGGCGTCGAGGGCGAGGAGCACGGTATCGGGCCGGAAGGCGGCCAGGTCTTTGCCGTCCGAGCCCTCGCCGTCGATCGCCTCGCGGTACTGTCCGTAAGGAGCCTCGAAGACCGTGAGCCGCAGGTCGCGGCGCAAGGCCCCGACCCGGATCCCGGCGGCGAGGTGCGACAGCGTCGAGGAGCCGAGCAGCGCGAGGCGCACCGGCTCGCGGCCCGAGAAGCGTCGGCTCACGACCCGGTCGAGCCGGCCGGTCCGCGCCGGATCGAGCCGGGTGCGGCTGAGCGCCCGAAGCGCGTCCCAGCCGTCCGCCTCCGGCAACGCCTCGGCCGCCGCGAGCCGGGCGGCGAAGTCCGGCGGGCTCGCGGGCAGCCAGTGGAGGTCGGCCGTCACCGCGGCGCCCTGCGGGCGATGATCGCGGCGAGGTCGCCGACCGTTCCGAGCCCGTCGACCTCCCGGGTGGTGAGCTTGATGCTAAACCGCGCCTCGACCGCGATGACGAGCTCGATCATCCGGGTCGAGTCCCAGCCCTCGACGTCGTCGGCGGTCAGCTCCGGCGCGAGCCGGACCGGCTCGCCGAACACCTCCTCGAACAGCGGCGCCAGCTCCGCGAGGGCGGCCTCCTCGGTCACGGGGTCAGCCGCGCGGTGAGAATCTTCAGGCTCGCCCCGGCGAAGAGCGCCGCGAAGGCGCCGTCGAACCAGCGCCGCAGGCGGAGGTAGCCGGCGGCCATGCGGCTTTTCGAGAACAGCCAAGCGTAGCCGGTGAAGATCAGCGCGCTCTGCAGGCCGACCGCCGCGATCACCAGAGCCAGCTCCGCCGGGGAGGTCCGGGCCGAGATCCCGAGGGTATAGAGCGAGCCGAAGAACAGGATCGCCTTCGGGTTGGTGAGGTGCAGGGCGAGCCCTCTGGCGTAGGCTCTTCTCGCGTCGGCGCGTCCCGCATCGGGGCGCGACGCGGCCGCGGCCGGCGCCCCCCGGATCGCGCCGCGGGCCGACTTGAACGCCAGGACCATCAGGTAGGCGGCCCCCGCGTAGCGCAGGATCTCGAGCGCCCAGGCGCTCGACGCCATCAGGGCCGCGAGCCCGAGCGCCGCGGCGATCGACCAGGTCAGCGAGCCGGTCGTGACGCCGAGCGCCAGCATCAGGCCGGCGCGGCGCCCGGACTGCATCGCCGTGTCGGCGATCGCCAGCGTCGCCGGGCCGGGGCTGGCGCTGGAGACGAAGGCCGCCGCGAGGATCAGGGGAAGGTCGATCGAGAGGGTCATCGGGCCGCTCAGCCGGTGAGGCGCCGGGCAGAGGCCGGCCCTTGCAGGAGTGCCGTGCCGGACCGCCTCTCCGCAAGGGCCGGCTTTCGACCCCGCCCATGACGGGGCGTCATGGGGGCGAGCCGTGCCCTGCGCGCCGGGGTGGCCTGCCTGCCCGCGTCTTGCATGCTCGGCCCGAGTTGCTAGCTCACGCTGAACAAGACTCCCGGAGAGCCCCGGCATGAACGCCCGTCCCGACGCCCGCGACTTCGCCACTCCGCAGAAATTCGGCATCGGCCAACCGGTGCCGCGGGCCGAGGACCCGGTGCTGGTGCGGGGCGAGGGCCGCTACACCGACGACCTGATGCTCGCGGCCCAAGCCTACGGCGTGTTCGTGCGCAGCCCGGTCGCCCACGGGATCGTGCGCGGCATCGACGCCGCGGCCGCGCTCGCCATGCCGGGTGTGCTGACGGTCCTCACCGCCGCGGATCTCGAGGGCTACGGCGCGATCGGCAACGGCCTGCCGTTCAAGAACCAGGACGGCACGCCGATGCGCAAGCCGCCCCAGGCCTCGCTCAGCACCGACCGGGTGCGCTACGTCGGCGAGCCGGTGGCGCTGGTGGTGGCCGAGACCCTGGCCGAGGCGCGCGACGCCGCGGAGGCCGTGGCGCTCGACATCGAGGATCTTCCCGTCGTCACGACCGCCGACGAGGCGGCGGCCGAGGGCGCCCCCCTCCTCCACGACGACGCGCCCGGCAACCTGGCGCTCGATTTCCGCACCGGCGACCAGGCGGCGACGGAGGCGGCGTTTGCCGAGGCGGCCCACGTCGCCTCCCTCGACCTCCTCAACAACCGCCTCGTCATCAACCCGATGGAGCCGCGCTCCGCGATCGGCGTCTACGAGCCCGAGAGCGAGCGCTTCACCCTGCATGTCGGCTCGCAGGGCGTGTTCGGCCTGCGCAACTCCCTGGCCGAGGGCGTCCTGAAGCTGCCGCGCGACAAGGTGCGGGTGGTCACCGGCAATGTCGGCGGCTCGTTCGGCATGAAGGCGCCGGTCTATCCCGAGTACCTGCCGCTCCTGGAGGCGGCCAAGCGCCTCGGCCGGCCGGTGAAGTGGACCGACCTGCGCTCGGAGAGCTTCCTGTCCGACCATCACGGCCGCGACGTCGCGGTGACGGCGGACCTCGCGCTCGATGCGCAAGGAAACTTCCTCGCCTTCCGGGTCAGGGGCCGGGCCAATATGGGCGGCTACCTCAACCCGCTCTCGCCCCTGTTCCAGACCGTCAACATCGCCCGCAACATGGTCGGCGTGTACCGCACCCCGGTCTACGACGTGGCGGTGGAGTGCCTCTACACCAACACCACGCCGATCGGCGCCTATCGCGGCGCCGGCCGGCCGGAGGGCAACTACTTCATCGAGCGCCTGATCGACACCGCCGCCGCCGAGACCGGCCACGACCGGGTGAGCTTGCGCCGGCGCAACCACATCCGCCCGACCGACATGCCCTACCGGGCGCCCTCGGGCATGACCTACGACAGCGGCGACTTCCCGGCAGTGCTCGACCGCGCGCTCCAGGCCGCCGACTGGGACGGCTTTCCGGCGCGACGCGCCGAGAGCGAGGCGAAGGGCCGCCTGCGCGGCATCGGCATCGGCGACTACCTCGAGATCACCGCGCCGCCGACGAACGAGATGGGCGGGATCCGCTTCGAGGCCGACGGCACGGTGACGATCGTCACCGGCACCCTCGATTACGGCCAGGGCCACCTGACGCCCTTCGCCCAGGTGCTGCACGACCGCCTCGGCATCCCGGTCGACCGGGTCCGCCTGCTCCAGGGCGACAGCGACCAGCTCATCGCCGGCGGCGGCACCGGCGGATCGAAGTCGCTGATGGCGAGCGGCACGGCGCTCGTCGAGGCCGGCGACCTCGTGATCGCCAAGGGCCGCGAGGCCGCCGCATCGGTGCTCGAGGCGGGTCCGGCCGACATCGAGTTCCGGGACGGCCGCTTCACCATCGCGGGGACCGACCGGGGCATCGGCCTCCTCGATCTCGCCGCCAGGGTGCGGGCGGGCCTGCCCGACCCGTCGGCGCCGAAGAGCCTCGACGTCGCCCACACCCACAAGGAATCGCCCTCGGCCTTCCCGAACGGCTGCCACGTCGCCGAGGTCGAGGTCGATCCCGAGACCGGCGTCGCCACGGTGGTGCGCTACACCACGGTCAACGATTTCGGCACCCTGGTGAACCCGATGCTGGTCGAGGGCCAGCTCCACGGCGGCGTGGTCCAGGGCATCGGCCAAGCCCTGATGGAGCGCACCGCCTACGACGAGCAGGGCCAGCTCGTGACCGGCTCGTTCATGGATTACTGCCTGCCGCGGGCCTCCGACGCGCCGTCCATGGGCTTCGAGAGCCACGCCGTGCCCGCCACCACCAACCCGCTCGGGGTGAAGGGCTGCGGCGAGGCGGGCTGCGCCGGCTCGCTGCCGTCGGTGATGAACGCCCTCGTCGATGCGCTGCGCCCCCGCGGCATCCGCCACATCAACATGCCGGCGACGCCTCAGGCGATCTGGTCGGCGCTGCGGGCGGCGGAGAAGGCGGCATGAGCGATCCCGCGACCCTGGCGGCGCAGGCCCGCGTCGGGACGGCCAATGCCAGCCGCTACCTGACCCAGCTGTGCAAGCACTGGAGCCACAAGTTCCCCGACACGACCTTCACGCCGGAGCGCGGCGTGGTGCCGTTCGGGGAGGGGCGCCGCTTCACGGCGGAGGCCGATTCGGAGGGCCTGACCCTGCGGGTCGAGGCGGCGGACCTGGAGAGCCTGACCCGGATGCAGGGCGTGGTGGCCGAGCACCTCGCCCGCTTCGCCTTCCGGGAGGATCTGGGCGGCCTCGCCTGGACGCGGGTGGTGTGAGACCCCACTGATAACGGCGCCACCGTCCGCAGGGAGACGATTACCGCATGAGCACGCACGACGCCCGCCTCGACCGGCTCGCCGAGGTCGCCGTGAGGGTCGGGCTCGGGCTCCGGCCCGGGCAGGAACTGGTGATGACGGCGCCCCTCGACGCGCTGCCGCTCGCCCGCCGCATCACCGCCCAGGCCTACAAGGCCGGCGCCTCGGTGGTGACGACCCTGCTCGCCGACGACCAGGCGACGCTCGCCCGCTTCGAGCACGGCCGCGACGACGCCTTCGACCACGCCGCCGGCTGGCTCTACGAGGGCATGGCGAACGCCTACCGCGGCGGCGCCGCGCGCCTCGCCATCTCGGGCGACGATCCCTCGCTGCTCGCCGGCCAGGACCCCGACAAGGTGGCCCGCGCCAACCGCGCCCGTTCCCGGGCCTACATGCCGGCGCTCGAGCAGATCGCCAACTTCGCCACCAACTGGACCATCGTCTCGGCGGCGACCCCGGCCTGGGCCCGCACGGTGTTCCCGGACCTGCCCGAGGAGCAGGCGGTCGCCCGGCTGTGGGACGCGATCTTTTCCGCCTCGCGGGTCGACGGGCCGGATCCGGTCGGTGCCTGGGAGGCGCATAACCGGGCATTGTCCGACCGCACCGCCGCCCTCAACGCCCGCCGCTACGCCGCCCTGCACTTCCGCGGCCCCGGCACCGACCTGACGGTCGGCCTCGCCGACGACCACGAATGGTGCGGCGGCGCCACCGCGGCGAAGAACGGGATCGTGTGCAACGCCAACATCCCGACCGAGGAGGTCTTCACCACGCCGCACAAGCTGCGGGTGCAGGGCCGTGTCGGCGCGACGAAGCCCCTCTCCTACCAGGGCACCCTGATCGACGGGATCACGGTGCGCTTCGAGGAGGGCCGCATCGTCGAGGCCTCGGCCCGGACCGGGGCCGACGTGCTCGCCAGGGTGATCGACACCGACGAGGGCGCGCGGCGCCTCGGCGAGGTCGCGCTGGTGCCGGCCTCCTCGCCGATCTCGGCCTCGGGGCTGCTGTTCTGCAATACCCTCTACGACGAGAACGCCGCGAGCCACATCGCGCTGGGCCAGGCCTACAGCAAGTGCTTCCGGGACGGCGGCGCCGGCCTGAGCGAGCAGGACCTCGCGGATCGCGGCGCCAACCGCAGCCTCATCCACATCGACTGGATGATCGGCTCGGCCGAGGTCGACGTCGACGGCGTGACGCCGGAGGGGCGATCCGTGCCGCTGATGCGCCGGGGCGAGTGGGTCGACTGAGCCGGCACCGGGCGCCGCTCACGCCGCCCGGAGATGTCGCGAGACATCCAGGGGATCCGCGCCGGGCGGCCGACGCGGATCCCCTTGCGCGTCCCGGCCGGACCGCGACCGGCCGGCGGGAACCGGCTTCAGGCGCTGAGCCCGAGCAGCACCACGATGGCGATGCCGAGGGCGAAGCACGAGGCTGCAGCGAGCACGACGGGCATCCGATGGCCTCCCGGGTTGACGATGGAGGCGTGCTAGACCGGGAGTGAGGCCGCTCCGTGACGATGGGGCAGGCAAGGGGCCGGGACGGCGTGGCCGTGAGCGTCCGATCCGGGCGGAGCGCGGCCGGACTCGCCCGTCGAGGTATGTTCCGGTAGAATGGCTCCCTGGACAGGCAAGGAGAGCCATGCATCTCGTCGTGACAGCCCACACCCCGGACGGGCACCTCTCGTATCAGCGCACCTCGCCGGAAGCGGCCCTGGAGAAGGCCGACGAGCTCGCGGCCGAGGGCCACGAGTGGATCGTCATCACCGACATCACCGGCCGCCACTACGAGCCGGGGGAATTCGACACGCTGTTCGTGCATCCGGGCAGCTAGAGCAGCGACCGATCGCGCTGCAACACGGTACACGACACCGCGACTTCGGCTCGACCATAGGGGCGGACGATTCTCGTGAGCCTCCCCCTTTCCCGGACGACT
>NZ_LWHQ01000017.1:226818-252235 GCF_001653715.1 Methylobacterium platani | reverse complement strand
ACGGAGATCGTGTCGTGGACCGTGGCGCTGCAATCGGGCGCTGCGCCAGGTCTTTGACTTTGCCGCATCGTCTGCGACGAACCGGTTTCCGCTTCGTCGGACAGGGCTCGAGGACGTCCCGCGGCCGGGAGCCCCCCCGCCTCCCGCCCCGGCTATGGCCAGGTCGCCGCGCTCCGTGCCGGCCCGGCTTGCTGCAGGGCCTCCCGCGCCAGGGCCAGCGGACGGACCGGGAACGGGATGATCTCGCACCGGCTCTCCGGCTCCGGTGCCTCGGACCGGCGCCGCGTGCGTTCGCAGGCGGCCGCGAGCCACACCTTCGTGCGCGGGGAGTAGCCGCGGCGACGCAGCCAGGCCGGGATCGGGGTGGAGAAGTGCTTCGACATCGTCCGTGAGCCGGAAAGGATTTCTGGGGTTCAAGGTCAAACACGGATGCGGGATGCGGGGATACGCCCGAACGTCCCAATCTCTTGCCCAGGCGTCCCAGGGGCGCGACATTCCGGTCTCCTCGTCCCGCCGGCGCCGCGGCCCGCCTTGACCCGGAGCGCCGGTGGCCGATTTCCGTTTCCCCCATGCACGGGCGGCCCGGTGCCGGGCCGCCGCCCTCACGCCCTGGCGGCCCGGCGCCGGGCTGCCACCCCGCGCAGCTGCGCCAGGGCGGCACGCGGCAGGAAGCAGGCCAGCGTGCTGCGCGCGATCCGGGCGCCCGTCCCCGCCTCGCGGCCGAGCGCCAGCCACAGCCTCAGGCGGGCCCCGAGGGGATAGATCCGCAGCTGCTGGGCGATCGCCTGCTCCGGCGCGTGGCCCGGGGGGCAAACCAGCGGAACGACGAGGTCGACGGGATCGAAGGCGGGTGCGTCGTCGGGCCGGGGCGCCCGGAACGGACCGTGCTCCCGCGCCGCCAGGGCGTAGGCGCGATCGAGCGCCGCCATCCAGCCCGCTCCGGTATGCATCGCGGCGATCGACGTCCGGGTGCGCTGGCCGAGGGCGCGCCGCTCGGCCTCGTCGGCCAGCAGGCCGGCGAGGATCGCCTGGTATTCGGGCCAGGTGCCGGCCCGCCGCAGGCAGCCGGTCAGGCCCGGCATGTCGGCCCCGAAGATCTCGGCCTCGGGCGCGTGCGGGAAGCAGCTCACCAGGGGCAGACCGCGGCTGCCGGCCTCCAGCAGCGAGGTGATCGACACGAACGGGAACGAATCGACGTAGATGTCGGCGGCGTCGTAGAACGCGCCGGTATCGGGCCGTTCGTCGAGGGTGACGATGCGCCCGCCGCAGCGCTCGGCCGCCGCCTGCCAGTCGGGGCGCGCGCCGGCGCCGACCACCACCAGGAGCGCCGCCGGATCGGCCTCGAGCACCGGCAGGTGCCGGTCGGCGTAGTCCGGGTTCCCGGGCAGCCCGAACTTCAACCCGCGGGCGATGCTGAGCAGGATCCGCGCCTCGGCCGGCAGGCCGAGGGCCCGGCGCGCCTCCTGCCGCCGGCCCGGCGTCGGGGCGGGGTCGAGCAGGGTCGGCAGCAGCGGGTTGCGGGCCGGGTCGACGTCGCGCCGGCGGCGGGCGTGGCGCTGGCCGGATTCGCGCATGCTCGCCACCACCGTGCTTGCCGCGAGGCCGAGGCGGAACTTGTGGTCGCCGTGATCGACGAACAGGGTCGGCGGCGAGCGGGCCGGATCGGCGAAGGCGAGGAGCGGCACGACATCCTGCTCGGTGTGCAGCACGGCGAGGTCCGCCTCCCGGCCGAGGGCGGCGAGCTGGCGCGCCCGCGCCAGCAGGCCGGCCCCGTCGAGGCAGTGGACCGTGCCGCCGCTCGCCAGCACCGCCGCGACGAGCGGCGCGGGAGGCGGCGCGCCGTCCTGGCGCGTGAGAGCCACCGAGTGGCGACGGCCGCGATCCTGCGCGATCCAGCGCCAGGCCATCCGGCTGCTGCCGCCGACCGCCTTGGCCTCGGTCAGGACGTGCAGGACCCGCTCCGGCGAGGGGCGGGGCGGGGTGTGCGCGGCGCCGGACCGGGGCGTCAGGCGACGGCCGAGGGTCGTGATCAACCGCTCCAGCTCGGGGCTGGAGAACAATCCGCAGTGATTGGTAGTGGCGAAGGCCGCCGCGGCCTCGGCCAGCACGGACGCGCGCTCGTCGCGCCCCTCCGTCGCCGCCTGGCGGGCCCGGGCCAGGAGGTGGCGGAACTCCGTGAGATGGCGCGCCAGCATCGCCCGCAGCCGCCGCGCCTCCGGGTCGTCGCCGGTTTCCTCCCGCACCGCTTCCGTCATCGCGAGGGACCTCCTGCCGGCCTGCCGTCACGAGAGCTCGCCGCGGCGGGAGCTCCGTGGGCGCGAGGTTAGCGGCGACGGCGGAGCACGGCACCGCCGCCTTCGGCGGGAGCATCCTCGCCGATCGGATGAGGCCCCCGCGCCGGATGCCGGAGGCGGCGGCGCGGCGGCAGCGCCGGAAGCGGCGGGTCCGGCGCCCGCGGCGACTTGGTAAGCAGGGGCGTCCGCGGCCTGACCGCGCGACCGACCTGGAGGCCGATCCGTGCTGCCGACCCTCTCCGTGGTGATCCCGCTCTACCAGAAGGCGGACGTGATCGGGCAGACCGTCGAGGCGGTTTTGCGCCAGACCTTCGACCGGTTCGAGCTGATCGTCGTCGACGACGGCTCGACCGACGGCGGCGGCGACATCGTGGCGGCGTTCGAGGATCCGCGCCTCCGCCTGATCCGCCAGGCCAATGCGGGCAGCGCGGCGGCCCGCAACCGGGGCGTCGCCGCCGCCCGCACCGACTGGATCGCGTTCCTGGATGCCGACGACCTCTGGGCCGGCCGGCACCTCGAGAATCTGGTGGCCGCGGCCTCCCGGCAGGATGCGGTCGCGGTCTTCGCCAACCACCTGCTCGCCAGCCGCGCCGCCCCGGTGATGAAGGCGTCCATCCCCGACCAGCGGGTCGACGACGTCTTCGCCTTCCTGCTCGCCACCTACCCCTACGCGGTGCATTCGAGCAGCGTGCTGGTCGAGCGCGGCGCCCTGCGGCGGGCCGGCCTGTTCCCGGTCGGGGCCGTGATGGGCGAGGACACCGACACCTGGTGCCGCCTCGCCCTGGAAGGGCCGTTCCGCTACGTCTCGGAGCCCACCGCCGTCTACCGCGACGGCCATCCGACGAGCGTGCTGGCCGGTCAGATGCGCCGGCGCCCCCTGCCGCCGCCCTTCGACCGGACGCTCACCGCCCTCCTGCGCCACAACGCGGTCCCGCCGCACCTCGTGCGGTCCGCCGGCCGCTACCGCAACTTCCTGATGCTCGAATACGCCCGCCAGCTCCTCGACGTCGGCGAGCCCGAGGCGGCCCGGGACATCCTGCGCCGCCATTGCCGCCTCGTCGACGATCCCGTGCGCTACGCCAAGCGCTTCCTGCGGACGTGGTCGTTCGGGCACCGGCTCTACGCGCTGTCGCGGCAATGGGTGCCGTCGCGATAGGAAGCTCCTGCCACCGTCGCTCTCCCCGTCACCGACGGTGAATCCCGAGCGCCGCGTCCGCGGCCCCGGGACGACGAGGGGAAGACCGACGATCCTCCCGAGCCGACCCCCGGCGCCCGCCCCCGCGCGGCGCCCGAAAATTCCTGTTCGCTCCTACCACCTGTCCCAATTGACGGACAGCAACCTGTCTGCATAATCGGACAGGTGAGCGCCGGCGGATGACCGCGGACGGCTCACGCAAGCCACGACGCTTGCAAGCCACGAGCCAGGGATGGCCCCGTGACCTCCGCGATCGAGCCCCACAAGGCGCGCCGGCTCTACCTGCTGCTGCGCGACCAGATCTCAAGCGGCCGGCTGCCGAGCGGCGCCCGGCTGCCGGGCGAGCCGGCGCTCGCCGCCGAGCACGGGCTGGCCCGGGTGACCGTGCGGCGCGCCCTCGACCTGCTGGCCGGCGAGGGGCTGGTGCGCCGCCGCCCCGGCTCCGGCACCTTCGTGCAGGGGCAGGACGGCGCCCGGCCGGTGATCGGCGACCTGTCGAACCTGCTCTCGGGGCTGATCGCCATGGGCCGCGCCACCGGCGTGCGGCTCCTCTCCTTCGAGTACGTCGCGGCGCCGGCGGGCATCGCCGAGGCGCTGCTGCTCGAGCCCGGCGCGCGGGTCCAGCGCTCGGTGCGGGTGCGGCTGATCGACGGCCAGCCCTTCTCCTACCTCACCACCCACGTGCCCGAGCGGGTCGGCCTGTCCTACTCCGAGGCCGACCTCGCGGCGACGCCGCTCCTGTCGCTGATGGAGCGCTCCGGCGTGACCGCCGACCGGGCGACGCAGGCGATCGGCGCCACCCTCGCCGGCCCGGAAGTGGCGTCGGCCCTCGACCTCGAGGTCGGCTCGGCGCTGATCGACCTGACCCGGGTGGTGTTCGATCCGTCCGGCCGCGGCGTCGAGCACCTGCACGCGCTCTACCGGCCGGACCGCTACGCCTTCCAGATGGACCTCGTGCGCACCGGCGACGCCGGCGAGCGCCGCTGGACCCCGGCGGTCCCGCGCCCGGTCAAGCCCGACTCCACCCCCCGCCGCCCCGCCGCCAACAGGAGGCCCGCCCCGTGACCTCGATCCTCTCTCCGTCCCGCCGCGCCGTCCTGCGCACCGGCCTCGCCGCGACCTCGCTGGTGGCGATGCCGTCGATCCTGCGGGCGCAGGGGTCGACCGTGAAGCTCGGCATCATCCAGCCGGTCACGGGCGCGCTCGCCAACGACGGCGACCTCGGCAAGCTCGGCGCCGAGCTCGCGGTGCAGGACATCAACGCCGCCGGCGGCCTGAAGGCCCTGGGCGGGGCCAAGCTCGAGATCGTCTTCGCCGACAGCCGCTCGAGCCCCGAGGTCGCCGCGCAGGAGACCGAGCGCCTGAACGGCGAGGGCGTGGCGGCGATCGTCGGCGGCTTCGGCAGCGGCCTCTGCGCCACGGCGAGCCAGGCGGCCTCGCGCTACGACCTGCCCTACCTGATCGATGTCGGCGTCGCCGACCAGCTGACGAAGCGCGGCCTGAAGAACACCTTCCGGTTCTCGCCGAGCTTCGGCATGGTGACGAAGGACGCGCTTGCCCGCCTCGTCGCGCTCAACGACGCCGCCGGCAAGCCGGCCCGCACCGTCGTGATCGTGCACGAGGACGGCCTGTTCGGCTCCGGCCTCGCCAAGCTGCTCCAGGCCGAGCTGCCGAAGCTCGGCTTCGAGATCCTCGAGACCGTATCGCACCCGACGCCGGCCCGCGACATGGCGAACGTGGTCCTGCGCATCCGCTCGCTGCAGCCCGACCTCGTCATCCCGTCGAACTACTACGGCGAGTTCGTGCTGCTCGCCCGCACGATGCAGCAGCAGCGCGTCCGGCCGAAGGGCATCTACGCGATCCTCGGCGGCGGCGCCTCGTCCCTGCGCTTCGTCAAGGAGTTCCCGCAGGCGGCCGAGGGCGTGATGGATTGCAACCACTGGCCCGATCCGAAGAACCCGCTGACGGCCGAGCTGCGCAAGCGCACCGAGGCCGCGGGCCGCGCCTTCGCCTACAACGTGCCGATGAACTACTCCGCCGTGCGGCTGATGGCCGAGGCGATCGAGAAGGCCGGCGCGCCCGACCGGCTCAAGATCATCGAGGCGCTGTCGACCCAGAGCTTCGCCAGCGGCGTGATGCCCTACGGCCAGTCGAAGTTCGTCGAGGGCCAGAACACCTCCGCGCTCCCGCTCAACACGCAGGTCCAGGGCGGCGACGTCAAGGTGATCGCGCCGCCGGATTTCGCCGAGGCCAAGGCCAACTTCCCGCTCAAGGCGTGACGATGTACGCGCCCCAGATCCTGATCGAGGCGGCCTTGAACGGCCTGATGACGGGGGCGGTCTACGCCCTCATCGCCCTCGGGCTGACCCTCGTCTACGGGGTGCTGCACATCATCAACTTCGCGCACGGGGCCCTGCTCACCTGCGCGATGTTCGCGGTCTGGGGCGCCTTCGCGCTGTTCCACGTCGACCCCTACTGGGCGATGATCGGGGTCGTGCCGCTGATGTTCGGCGCCGGCTACGGCTTGCAGCGCTTCGTCATCGGCCCGGCGAGCCACGGCAGCGACAACAACGTGCTCCTCGTCACGCTCGGCCTGTCGATCGTGCTGGAGAACGCGCTGCTCGCCCTGTTCCGCTCCGACACCCGCGCGCTCGACTCCGACGCCGCGCTCCAGGTGGTCGAGCTCGGTCCCCTGCTGCTCTCGACCCCCCGCGTGATCGGCTTCCTCGCCGCGATCGCCGTCACCGGCGTGCTCTGGCTCGTCCTCAACCGCACCGATACGGGCCGGGCGATCCGGGCGGTGGCGCGGGAGAAGCTCGGGGCGCGGCTCGTCGGCATCGAGGTCGACCACGTCTACGCCGTCACCTTCGGGCTCGGCTGCGCGTGCCTCGCCGTCGCCGCCTGCCTCCTGATGCCGACCTACTACGTCAACCCGCGCTCGGGCGCCGCCTTCGTGCTCGTCGCCTTCACCATCGTGGTGCTCGGCGGCATGGGGTCGATCGCCGGCGCGCTGGTCGGCGGCCTGATCATCGGCGTGGTCGAGAGCTTCTCCGGCCTGCTGCTCGGCGACAGCCTCGGGCAGATCGGCATCTTCCTGATCTTCATCCTGGTGCTGCTGGTGCGCCCGACCGGCCTGTTCGGAGCCCGCGCATGAGCGCCCGCGACCTCCTTCCCGTGATCCTCGTCCTGGGCGTGCTGGCCGCCCTGCCCTTCCTCGGGCTGTCGGGCACGCTGCTCAACTTCCTCGTCACGACGCTGATCATCGCGCTCGCGGGCCTCGGCTGGAACGTGCTCGGCGGCTTCGGCGGCCAGTACTCGTTCGGCCACGCCGCCTTCTTCGGCACCGGCGCCTACGCCACCGCGGTGCTGCAGGTGAAGTTCGGCTGGAACGCCTGGGGGGCGCTCGCCGCCGGGATCGGGCTCGGTACGCTGGTGGGCCTCGCCATCGGCTACCTCAGCTTCCGGGCGGGCCTGCGCGGCTCCTACTTCGCCCTCGTGACGCTCGCCTTCGCCGAGGTGTTCCGCATCCTCGCCAACACCGCCGACATCACCGGCGGCGCCGCCGGCCTGCTGCTCAAGCTCCAGCCCGGCCTGTCCACCCTGCAATTCGCCGACCGGCGCTACTTCGTGCTCCTCGTCCTCGCCTTCGTGGGCCTGGCGCTGCTGGCCTCGCGCTGGCTCGAGCGCTCGCGCTTCGGCGCCCACCTGATCGCGGTGCGCGAGAACGAGGAGGCGGCCCGCGCGCTCGGGGTCGACGCCCTCGCGGTGAAGCTTCGCGCCATCGCGCTCTCGGCGGCGATCACCGCGGCCGCCGGCGGGCTCTACGTGCAGTACTTCCTCTACCTCGATGCCGGCGTGGCCTACGGCACCTGGATCTCCGTCGAGGCGCTGCTCGCCCCGATCGTCGGCGGCATCGGCACCGCCTTCGGGCCGCTCGTCGGCGCCCTCGCGCTGCAGGGCCTCGGCGAGCTGACCAAGCACCTCGCCGGCGGCATCCCGGGGGTCGACCTCGTGGTGTTCGGCGCCTGCCTGATCGCCGTCATCGCCTTCGCGCCGCAGGGCCTGCTCGGCCTGCGCCGGCGCGCGGCGCGCGGCAAGGCCGCCCCGGTGGGAGCCTGACCCGATGCTCGCCGTCGATTCCCTCACCAAGCGCTTCCAGGGCCTCGTCGCGGTCGACCGCGCCTCGCTCGCCGTGCCGGCCGGCTCGATCACCGGACTCATCGGCCCGAACGGCGCCGGCAAGACCACCCTGTTCGGGATGATCTCCGGCTTCCTCGCCCCCAGCGAGGGCACGGTGACGTTCGAGGGGCAGGACGTGACGGCGGAAGCGCCGCACCTGCGGGCGCGCCGCGGCATCGCCCGCACCTTCCAGATCGTCCAGCCCTTCGCCGGGCTGACGGTCGCCGAGAACATCGCGGTCGGCGCCTACCTGCGCCATCCGCGCCGGGCGGACGCGGTAGCCAAGGCCCGCGCGGTCGGCACGCGGGTCGGGCTCGGGGACCAGCTCGACAAGCCGGCCGCCGACCTCACGGTCGCCGGGCGCAAGCGGCTGGAGGTGGCGCGCGCGCTCGCCACCGAGCCGCGCCTCCTCCTCCTCGACGAGGTGCTGGCGGGCCTGAACCCCTCGGAGATCCGCGACATCCTGCCGGTGGTCCGCGCCATCCGCGACGACGGCGTCACCATCCTGATGATCGAGCACATCATGCAGGCGGTGATGACCCTGTGCGAGGAGGTCTTCGTCCTGGCGCAGGGCAGGATGATCGCGTCCGGCCCGCCGCGGCAGGTCTGCGCCGACCCGGGGGTGATCGAGGCCTATCTCGGCAAGGGCGCGGCCGCCCGCATGAAGGCCGCGGATTCCGTCAACGGCGAGGCGGTCGATGCTTGAGGTCGAAGGCCTTCGCGCCGGCTACGGCGCCACCGAGGTCCTGCGCGGCCTCGATCTGAATGTCCGCGCGGGCGAGATCGTCGCGGTGCTCGGCGCCAACGGCGTCGGCAAGACGACGCTGAACAAGGTCCTGTCCGGGGTCGTCCCGGCGCGAAGCGGCGACATCCGCTTCGACGGCCGGGCCATCACCAAGGCCTCCGCGTCCAGCATCGTCGAGGCCGGGCTGATCCACGTGCCGGAAGGCCGCAAGATCTTCCCGAATCTCAGCGTGCGCGAGAACCTGGTGCTCGGCAGCTACCGCCGCGGCCGGGCGCGCCGGAGCCAGAACATCGAGCGGGTCTTCTCCGCCTTCCCGCGCCTGCGCGAGCGGGCGGCCCAGGCCGCCGGCACCCTCTCGGGCGGCGAGCAGCAGATGCTCGCCATCGGCCGCGGCCTGATGGCCGAGCCGCGCCTGCTCATCCTCGACGAGCCCTCGCTCGGGCTCTCGCCGCTCCTCGTCGAGGAGATGTTCACGCTCGTCCGTACCCTCAACAGGCAAGGACTGCCGATCATGCTGGTGGAGCAGAACGTGGTGCAGTCGCTCGATCTCGCGACCCGCGCCTACATCCTGGAGAACGGCACGGTGGCGCTTTCGGGCGACGCCGCGACCCTCGCCGCCGACCCGGCCCTGCGCCGGGCCTATCTGGGGCTGTAAGATGGGCATCGTCACCCCCGGCATCGTCCCGGCCACCACGCTGCTCGCCGAGCCCGTTCCCGCCTGGCTCGGGCGCTGGACGGCGTTCGCGGCCGATCTCGCGCCCGCCGACATCCCGGAGCCGGCGATCGACCGCGCCCGCCTCGTCCTCCTCGACAGCCTCGGCGTCATCGCCGCCGGGATGCGCGAGCCGGATTGCCGGGCGCTCGCCGAGCGGCTGGCCGCCCGCCGCACCGGCCCGGCGCCGGCGATCGGCAGCGGCCTCTCCCTCGATCCGCGCGACGCGGCGCTCGTCAACGGCGCCGCCGGCACGACGCTCGAGCTCGACGAGGGCAACCAGTACGCCCGCGGCCATCCGGCGATCCACGTCGTGCCCGCCGTTCTGGCCGCCTCGCAGGAAACGAACGCTTCCGGTGCCGACCTTCTCGCGGCGCTGGTCCTCGGCTACGAGATCGGCGCGCGGATCGGCATCGCCGCGAAGTTGCGGGTGACGATGCACCCGCACGGCACCTGGGGCACGGTCGGGGCGGCGCTCGCGGTGGCGAAGCTCTTCCGGGCCGATGCCGCGGGGATCGGCCGGGCGATCGGGCTCGCCTCGTCGCTGGGTCTCAGCACCAGCCGGCGCACGATGCTGGAGGGGGCGACCGTTCGCAACACCTATGCGGGCTTCTCCAACCAGCTCGGGCTCACCGCCTGGGACCTCGCCGAGAGCGGCTTCCTGCCCGAGCGCGACGGGATCGGCACGGTCTATGGCGGCATCCTCGCCGACGAGTTCTCGCCCGAGGCGATGGTCGAGGATCTCGGCGTCCGCTGGGAGATCGCCCGCAACTACTTCAAGCGCCACGCCGCCTGCCGCTACACCCACGGCGCCCTCGACGCCCTGGCGCAGATCCGGTCCGAATCCGGCCCGATCGACCCGGATGCGGTGCGCTCGGTCGAGGTCGCCACTTACGTGTGGGCGGCGCAGCTCGACCATCCGGCGCCCGAGACGATGCTAGCGGCGAAGTTCTCGCTCCCCTTCGCCCTCGCGGCGGCCCTGGTGCGGGGGCAGGCCGACACCGACGCCTTCCGGGACGAGGCGAGAGCCGACCGCCGCATCCTGTCGCTGGCCCGCCGGGTGATGGTGCAGGAGGACCCGACCATGACGGCGCAGCTGCCGTCCCTGCGTCCCGCCAAGGTCACCCTGACGCTGGCCGACGGCCGCAAGCTCTCGGCCAAGGCGCTCACCAACCGCGGCGACACCGAGGACCCGTACTCGGCCGACGATGTCCGGGAGAAGTTCCGGGCGCTGGCCGGGCCGGTCTGGGGGGCGGTGCGGAGCGAGGAGGTGATCCGCGCGGTGGCGGGGATCGACCGGGCGGAGGAGGTCGGGGCGTTGCTGGCCCTGGTGGCGTGATCCCAATATACGACGAACTCAAACCTCGCAATTCCACCGAATGAAATCCAAAAATCAGCGTCATCTTGAATATAAACATTTTTAGATGGACGCATTGCACACAAGATGAGGCGCGGGATCCCCTCTCCCGTGTGGGAGAGGGGTAGGGGTGAGGGTGGAGACGGTGCCGATAGAGGCTCCGAACGTTCCGCCGCCAGCACGACGATCTGAGCTTTACTGCGGAAGCGTGCCACCCTCACCCCTGTCCCCTCTCCCACACGGGAGAGGGGGACCTGTGCCCGTCCTCTCCCGGGCGGCTCCATGAGCGGCGGGGAGAGGAGAGATGCGCCCGAACGAATGCGATGAAACCGAACGAGGAACACCCCGCGTCATGTCCCTGAAGTCCCGTCTCGCCGAGGATCGCGTCCTCGTCGCTCCGGGCGTCTACGACGCCCTCACGGCCTCGCTCGCCACGGATGCGGGCTTCGAGGCCCTGTACCTCTCCGGCGCGGCCATCGCCTATACCCGCCTCGGCCGGCCCGATATCGGCCTCGTCTCGATGACCGAGGTCGCCGAGACCGTGACCCTGGTGCGCGACCGGGTGGCGACGCCCCTCGTGGTCGATGCCGATAACGGCTACGGCAACGCGCTCAACGTCGAGCGCACCGTGCGGCTGTTCGAGCGGGCCGGCGCGAGCGCGATCCAGCTCGAGGACCAGAGCTACCCGAAGCGCTGCGGCCACCTTCAGGACAAGACGTTGATCGGGCAGGCGGAGATGGTCGGCAAGGTCCGCGCCGCGCTCGACGCGCGTCGCAGCGCCGAGACCCTCATCGTCGCCCGCACCGACGCGGTCGCCGTCGAGGGCTTCGAGCGCGCCATCGAGCGGGCCCAGGCCTATGCCGAGGCCGGGGCCGACGTGCTGTTCGTCGAGGCGCCGCGCTCGGCCAGCCAGCTCGCCGAGGTCACGAAGGCGCTGGGCACCACCCGGCCGCTGCTCGCCAACATGGTCGAGGGCGGCGACACGCCGCTGGCCTCGGCCGCCGATCTCGGCGCTCTCGGCTTTCGCCTCGTGATCTTCCCCGGCGGCATCGTCCGGGCGCTCGCCCGCACCGCGAAAGATTATTACGGCTCGCTCGCCAAGGCCGGCACCAACACGCCGTTCGCCGACCGGATGTTCGATTTCGGCGAGCTCAACGCGCTGATCGGCACGCCCGAGATGCTGGCCCGCGGCCGCGCTTACGAAGGAAGCGCCCAATGACCCCGATCGATCCCGTCACCCTGGCGGTGCTGAAGGGCCGCCTCGAGCAGATCGCCGACGAGATGGACGCGACGCTCTACCGCTCCGCCTTCAACCCGATCATCGCCGAGGCCCGCGACGCTTGCCACGGCCTCTACCACGCCACCACCGGCGACACCCTGGTCCAGGGCACCAAGGGCCTGCCGATCTTCGTCGGCGCCATGGCCTTCGCGGTCAAGGCGGTGATCGCCAAGGTCGAGCGCGAAGGGGGCCTCGAGCCCGGCGACACGTTCCTGTTCAACGACCCCTATAGCGGCGGCACCCACCTCAACGATTTTCGCCTCGTCCGCCCGGTCTTCCGGGACGGCACCCTGTTCTGCTGGCTCGCCTCGGTCGGCCACTGGCTCGACATCGGCGGCAACGTGCCGGGCGGCTACAACCCCAAGGCAACCGAGAGCTTCCAGGAGGGCGTGCGCTTCCCGCCGGTCAAGCTGTTCTCCGCCGGGCGCCTGAACCAAGACATCGTCGACATCCTGGCCGCCAACACCCGCGTCCCGACCTCGAACTGGGGCGACCTCAACGGCCAGCTCAACGCCCTCGACCTCGGCGAGCGCCGCTTCATCGCGCTCCTCGACGAGTACGGCGACACCACGGTAGACGCCGCCTTCGCGGCCTTCTCCGACCGGGCCGAGGCCCTGATGCGCGCCGCGATCCGGGCGCTGCCGGACGGCCGCTACAGCTTCTCGGACGTGCTCGACAACGACGGCATCGTCGACGAGCCGCTGACCATCGCCCTCGACCTGACGATCTCGGGCGACGGCATGGCGCTGGACTTCTCGCGCTCGTCGGCGCCGGCGCAGGGGCCGATCAACATCTCGCACGCGACCACCGTCGCGGCCTGCTACGTCGCCCTGAAGCACGTCTTCACCGAGGTGCCGGCCAATGCCGGCTGCCTGCGGCCGATCACCTTCACGGTGCCGGAGACGACGCTGCTGGGTGCCGGCGCGCCCAAGCCCATGGCGGGCTACACCGAGACGATCCTGCGGCTGATCGGCGTGGTGCTCGGCGCGCTCGCCGCCGCCGATCCGGACCGTGCGACCGCCGCTCCCTTCGGCACCATCAACGCGCTGTCGCTCGCCGGCCACCGCGAGGACGGCTCGCGCTGGGTGATGTTCTCGTTCTTCGGCGGGGGCTTAGGGGGCAACCCCGAGACCGACGGCTTGAGCCACGCCAACAACCCGATCTCGACCGCGACGATCCCGCCGGTCGAGATCCTGGAGGCCGCCTATCCGGTGGTCTTCACCCAGTGGTCCTTGCGCCCCGACAGCGCCGGGGCCGGGGCCCATCGCGGCGGGCTCGGTGCCGTCTACGAGATCGAGACCCTGACCGACGCCGACGTGTTCCTGCTCGGCGAGCGCGGCAAGGTGGCGCCGTTCGGCGTCAAGGGCGGCCGGCCGGCGGCGCTCAACCGCTTCGCCTGGCAGACGCCGGAGGGCTGGGCGAGCCCGCCGATGGTCTCGAAGGTGACCGACGTGCGCATCAGGGCCGGCGAGCGGGTGCGGCTCGAGACTCCCGGCGGCGGCGGCTTCGGCCACCCGGCCGAGCGCGACCGCGACGCCCTCGAGCGCGACCTGCGCCTCGGCTACGTGACGCCGGAATCCGCCGCCCGCGACTACGACCTGACGACCGGAGACGAGCAATGACCCCCCGCGCCATCGTCGGCGTCGATGTCGGCGGCACCTTCACCGACCTGTTCTACTACGACGAGGCCGCCGGCCGCTTCCAGACCGGCAAGGTCCCGTCGAACCGCGGCGACGAGGCGGTGGGCTTCCTCGCCGGCCTGAAAGGGTTCGGCCCGGTCGCCGGCCTCGCCTCGATCGTCCACGGCACCACCGTCGGCACCAATGCGCTGCTCGAGCGCAAGGGCGCCCGGATCGGCCTCATCACCACCCGGGGCTTCCGCGACGTGCTGGAGATGCGCCGGCGCGACCGGCGCCACACCTGGGGCCTGTGGGGCGACTTCGTCCCCGTCGTCGACCGCGACCTCCGGCTCGAGGTCGACGAACGGACGCTGGCCGACGGCACGATCCGCGAGGCGGTCGATCCGACGCAGGTGGCGCAGGCCGCCCGCGCGCTGATCGCCAACGGTGCCGAGGCCCTGGCGATCTGCTTCGTCAACGCCTACGCCAACCCGGAGAACGAGCGGATCGCCCTGGAGGCGGCGAGCGTCGTGTGGCCGAACGCCAACGTGGAGCGCTCCTCGGGCCTCCTGCCGGAGATCCGCGAGTTCGAGCGCACCTCGACCACGGTGCTCAACGCCTACCTGCAGCCGGTGGTCGGCAGCTATCTCGGCAAGCTCGACCGTGCCCTCGAATCCGAAGGATTCGACGGCCGCTTCCACATCGTGCAGTCGAACGGCGGCGTGATGTCGACCGCCACCGCCCGGCGGCTGCCGGTGCGCACCGCCCTGTCGGGGCCGGCGGCCGGCGTGATCGCGGCCGCCGCCATCGCCAAGGAGGCCGGCTTCCCGAACGTGATCACCGGTGATCTCGGCGGCACGTCCTTCGACGTGTCGCTGGTGGTCGAGGGCGAGACCGCCTTGGCGGCCCAGACCACGATCGATTTCGGCCTCGTCATCCGCACGCCGATGATCGAGATCAGCACGATCGGCGCCGGCGGCGGCTCGATCGCCCATGTCGATGCCGGCGGGCTGCTCCAGGTCGGGCCGGAGAGCGCCGGATCGCGGCCCGGCCCGGTCTGCTACGGCCAGGGCAACACCCGCCCGACGCTGACCGACGCCAACGTGGTCCTCGGGCGCATCAACGCCGAGCGGCCGATCGGCGGGGCCTTGAAGCGCCTCGACGTCGAGGCGGCGAAGGCCGCGATCCAGGAGCACGTCGCCGGGCCTCTCGGCCTCGACGTGATGGCGGCGGCGGAAGCCATCGTGCGGGTGGCGGATGGGAAGATGGCCGGCGCGATCCGCCTCGTCTCGATCGAGCGCGGGCACGACCCGCAGAAGTTCGCCGCGGTGCCGTTCGGCGGCGGCGGCGCGCTCCATGTCGGGGCGCTGATCAAGGATGTGGGCCTGCGCGGCGCCCTGGTGCCGCGCTATCCGGGCGTCACCTCGGCGCTCGGCTGCGTCATCGCCGACATCCGCCACGACCAGGTCCAGACCCTCAACCTGTCGCTGGCCGGGCTCGACGCCGCCGCCCTCGACCGGCGCATGGTGGCGGAGGCGCAAGCCGCGCGGGAGGTCGTCGAGGCCGCCGGCCTCACCGTCTCGCGGATCGACACGGTGTTCGAGCTCGACATGCACTATGTCGGCCAGACCCATACCGTGGCGGTGGCCCTGCCGGTGACGGTCGAGACCGGCACCACCGGCGTCACGGTCGCCATCATCCAGCAGGCGTTCGAGGCGGCCTACCGCACCTCGTTCAGCCGCTTGCTGCCGGGCCTCGGCACCCGGATCGTCAACCTGCGCACCGCGGCGATCGGCCGACGGCCGCATTTCGACCTCGCGGCGCTCGCGCCGGGGGCGGATGCCTCGCTGGAGGCCGCCCGCACCGGCAGCCGCCCGGTGTGGTTCGCCGGCGCCTGGCACGAGGCCGCGGTCTATGCCCGCCTGTCGCTGCCGGTCGGCGCCGAGATCCCGGGTCCGGCGATCCTGGAGCAGCCCGACGCCACCACCGTGGTCGATCCCGACCTGACGGCCCGGGTCGACCGGCTCGGCAACGTCGTGGTCACCCGCACGGGAGCGCCCGCATGAGCCCAACCCCGATGGAGCGCACCGCGCTCCTGATCTGCGATCTGCAGAACGACTTCCTGCATCCGGACGGCGCCTATGGCCGGGCGGGGCAGGCGGCGCCCGAAATCGCCGCGGTGCCGGCGATCGTGCGGCCGCTCGCCGAGCTGATCCGGGCGCGGGGCGGCTTCGTCGTCTCGACCCACTTCACCCTGGTGCCGGGCAAGGGCGGCGAGCCGATGATCTCGCCCCACCTGCGCGAGCTGCGGCCGTTCCTGAGAAAGGGCGACTTCCTGCCCAGCGCCTGGGGCCATGCCCTGGTGGACGAGCTCCAGCCCGCCGACCTCACGGTCGAGAAGGTCGCCTACTCGGCCTTCTACATGACCCGGCTCGAATGGGTCCTGCGCAAGGCGGGGATCGAGCGGCTGCTCGTGTCGGGCATCGTCACCAATGGCGGCGTCGCCTCGACGGTGCGCGACGCCCACGTTCGCGACTTCTCCGTGACGGTGCTGTCGGATGCCTGCGCGGCCTTCTCGCCCGCCGTGCACCGGACCGCGATCGATGCCCTGAAGCCCGTCTGCCGGGTGGCGGACGTCACCGAGATCCTGGCGGAGCTGTCCGCATGACCATCGCATCCGCGGAATCGATCGCCTTCGACATCGACGTGCCGGTCGCGGTGATCGGCGCCGGCGCCGCCGGGCTGGTGGCGGCGCTCGCCGCGCACGAGGCCGGAGCCGAGGTGCTGGTGATCGAGCGCGATCCCGTCCCCCGCGGCTCGACCGCCCTCTCCGCCGGGCTGGTCCCGGCGCCCGGCACGCGCTGGCAGCGCGAGGCCGGGCTGGAGGACAGCCCGGACCTGTTCGCCGCCGACATCATGGCGAAGGCGGGCGACGAGCCCGATCCGGCCCTCGTCGCGCGCCTTGCCGGCGCGGTCGGCCCGGCCCTCGAATGGCTCTCCGATCGGCACGGCCTGCCGTTCTCGGTCATCACCGATTTCCGCTATCCGGGCCATTCGGCGAACCGCATGCACGGCCTGCCGAGCCGGTCGGGCGAGGAGCTGGTCGACCGGCTCGCTCGCGCCGTCGAGGCGGCCGGCATCCCGATCCTGTGCGAGGCCACGGTCGACACGCTCTACGCCGAGGGCGGCGCGATCCGGGGCTTCTGCGTCGTGCGGCCCGACGGCTCGCGCGACCGGGTCGCCTGCCGGGCGCTGGTGCTCGCCTGCAACGGCTACGGCGGCAACAAGGCGCTGGTGGCGCGCTACGTCCCGGACCTGTCCGGCGCGCTGTATTTCGGCCACGAGGGCAACCAGGGCGACGCGCTGCTCTGGGGCGAGGCGCTCGGCGCCGCGACCCGCCACCTCTCGGGCCACCAGGGCCACGGCTCGGTGGCGCATCCGCACGGCATCCTGATCACCTGGGCGACGGTCACCGAGGGCGGGTTCCAGGTGAACGCGGACGGGCGGCGCTTCTCGAACGAGAGCAAGGGCTATTCCGAGCAGGCGGCGGAGGTCCTGCGCCAGCCCGGCGGCACCGTCGTCACGGTGTTCGACGAGCGCATCGCGGCCATCGCCCGCCAGTTCGAGGATTTTCGGAGAGCCGAGAGCGCCGGGGCGATCGTCGCGGCGGACACGATCCCGGAGCTCGCCGCGCGCCTGCACCTGCCCGAGGCGGCCCTGGCCGGGACGCTCGCCGAGGTCGAGGCGCTGAAGCGCGACGGCGGCCGGGACGGCTTCGGCCGCTCCTTCGCGGGCGTACCGGCGCTTCACGCGCCCTACCGGGCGGTGCGGGTGACGGGGGCCCTGTTCCACACGCAAGGCGGCCTCGTGGTCGACGACGATGCGCGGGTGCTGACGGTGGGCGGCGCAGCCATCCCGAACCTGTTCGCGGCCGGGGGCGCCGCCTGCGGCGTGTCGGGGACCGGGCCGGGCGGGTACCTGTCGGGCAACGGGTTGCTGGCGGCCGTGGCGCTCGGGCGCATCGCCGGGCAGGCGGCGGGGGCGATGGCCTAGACCGCGGTTGAATGATTTAGACAAATATAGCGCGGGATCCCCTCTCCCGTGTGGGAGAGGGATAGGGGTGAGGGTGATGCGCTTCCGTGTAAATCGCTGGGCGTGATGCTGGCGGTTCAACCGTTGAGCTTTACTCGGCACCGTCTCACCCTCACCCCTAACCCCTCTCCCACACCGGAGAGGGGAACGCGATTCACCTCGAACCGGAATGTCTGTCGGAAGCATCCACGACATCTTCCAACCTCTTCCGGACAGGGCGTCCCCGAACCACATTCCACTCTGTCCCTCGACCACGTCCCGACAACAAGACGGAGCACGCCCCATGACCCCGCACCCCCGCACCCTCCTCGACAAGGTCTGGGACGCCCACGTCATGGCGACGCGGCCGGACGGGCAGGCGCTGCTCGCCATCGACCGGCACCTGCTGCACGAGGGCTCGTTCCACGCCTTCGGCATGCTCGACCATGCCGCTCGCAAGATCCGCCGCCCCGAGCTGACCTTCGCGGTCGCCGACCATTACGTGCCGTCCCGCGATCGCACCGGGCCGATCCCCGATCCCGAGATCGCCAACATGGTCTCGACGCTGGCCGCCAATGCCGGCCGGCACGGCATCCGGCATTTCGGCCTCGACGACCGCCAGCAGGGCATCGTCCACGTGCTGGCGCCGGAGCAGGGCCTGACGCTGCCCGGCCTCACCGTCGTCTGCGGCGATTCCCACACCTCGACCCACGGCGCCTTCGGGGCGCTCGGCTTCGGCATCGGGGCGACCGAGGTCGCGCACGTGCTGGCGACGCAGGCCCTGTGGCAGCGCCGGCCCAAGACCCTGCGGGTCACCATCGACGGCGTGCTCGGCCCCCACGTCGCCGCCAAGGACGTGATCCTGGCGATCATCGCCGCCGTCGGTGCCGGCGGCGCGGTCGGGCACGTGCTCGAATATGCCGGCAGCGCGATCCGCGGCCTGTCGATGGAGGGGCGGCTCACCATCTGCAACATGTCGATCGAGGCCGGCGCCCGGGCCGGGATGATCGCCCCCGACGACACCACCTTCGCGTTCCTCGAAGGGCGCCCCTACGCGCCGAAGGGCGCCGTGTTCGACCGGGCGGTCGCGGCCTGGCGACAACTCCCGAGCGACGAGGGCGCCCGGTTCGACCGCGAGGTGACGCTGGACGCGGGCGCCATCGCCCCGACCGTGACCTGGGGCACCAGCCCCGAGACGGCGTTGCCCGTCACCGCGGCGGTGCCGGATCCGCGCGCGGAGGCCGATCCGACCAAGGCCGGGCAGATCCAGGCGATGCTCGACTATATGGGCCTCGCCCCCGGCACGTCGCTCGAATCGGTCGCGATCGACCGGGTGTTCATCGGCTCCTGTACCAACTCGCGGATCGAGGACCTGCGCGCCGCGGCCGCCGTACTGCGCGGCCGGAAGGCGCTCGTTCCCGGTCTCGTCGTACCGGGTTCCGGCCCGGTGCGGCGCCAGGCGGAATCGGAGGGGCTCGACCGGGTGTTTCGCGACGCCGGCCTCGAATGGGGCGAGCCGGGCTGCTCGATGTGCGTCGGCATCAACGGCGACCTCGTGCCGGCGGGCGAGCGCTGCGCCTCGACCACCAACCGCAACTTCCCGGGCCGCCAGGGCCCGAATGCCCGCACCCACCTGATGAGCCCGGCCATGGCCGCCGCCGCCGCCGTCACCGGCCGCCTCACCGACATCCGCCGGCTCGGGAGCCACTGACATGCAGCCCTTCACCACCCTCGCGGCGGTCGCGGTGCCGCTCGACGTCGCCAACATCGACACCGACCAGATCCTGCCGGCGCGCTTCCTGAAGAAGCCGCGCAGCGCCGGCTACGGCAACTTCCTGTTCCACGACGAGCGCCGCCGCAGCGTCGCCATGCCCCTCGACGAGCCGCCCTACGCCGGCGCCGGCATCCTGGTGACGGACCGCAACTTCGGCTGCGGCTCGTCGCGCGAGGGCGCGGTCTACGCGCTCGTCGACGGCGGCGTCCGCTGCGTGATCGCCCCGAGCTTCGGCGACATCTTCGCCTCGAACGCGGCCAAGAACGGGCTGCTCACCGTGACCCTGCCGGACGAAGCCGCCGCCGCCCTGCGCGCGCGGCTCGCCGCCTCGCCCGGCGCGATCGTGACGGTCGACCTGCCGGCCCAGACCGTGACCGACCCGGACGGCGCCGCGATCCCGTTCGAGATCGACCCGTTCAAGAAGCGCTGCCTCGTCGAAGGCCTCGACGACGTCGCGCTGACGCTCGAGCACGCCGGGGCCATCGCGGCCTTCGAGGCCCGGGTGGCGGCCGAGGAGCCGTGGCGGGTGCCCGCCACCGCAGGGTGACCGACCGGGTCGGCAGCCATGCATCCAGGCGATGGCTCGCCGATCCTCCCTTCCAGTCCGCGATCAGCATCTTGTGATCGATCCCGCTCCGGCTACACTCCTCGCCCGAGCCGCGACGCCATCGATCAAACAGCGGCCGGAAGAGGGAACGTCATGCTGGAATGCGCACCCGTCGCCAGGCGGCGGCTCGTCCGCGCGTTGCTTGGTTCGACCATCCTGTTGGCCGCCAATGCCGCGCTCTCGACCGTTCAGGCCGCCGATCCGATCCGCATCGCGGTGATCGCGGAGGCGCAGGCGATCGCGGGCGCCGCGATTCCCCAGGCCGCCCAGCTCGCCGCCGACGAAATCAACGCCAAGGGCGGGATGGACGGGCGCAAGATCGAGATCATCACCTACGACAACAAGAGCTCGGCCGCCGATTCGGTCCGCGCCTTCCAGCGCGCGGCGAGCGAGGACAAGGCCCACGCCGTCATCGCCAGCTACATCAGCGAGGTGGTGCTGGCGCTCCAGCCCTGGTCGGCGCGGCTGAAGCTGCCCTTCATCACGCCGGGCGCGGCCTCGAACGAGATCCCGCTCAACGTCCACAAGGACTATGCCAAGTACAAGTATTCCTTCCACGGCTACCTGACCTCGAAGGCGCAGTCGCAGGCGGTCTGCGACGCCGCCAAGGCGATCCTGGTCGAGGGCCGGCAGATGAAGACCGCCGTCATCATGAGCGAGGACGCGGCGTGGACGAAGCCCCTCGACGAGGGCTACAAGGAATGCCTGCCGAAGGTCGGCCTCAAGGTGCTCGACCACATCCGGTTCTCGCCGAGCACCACCGACTTCAACCCGATCTTCAGCCGCATCGAGAACGCCAAGCCCGACGTGATCGTCACCGGCATCTCGCATGTCGGCGTGCAGCCGACGGTGCAGTGGCGCAGCCAGCAGGTGCCGATCCCGATGATCGGCATCGCCTCGCAGGCGACCAACGCCACCTTCTGGAAGGAGACGAACGGCGCGACGGAAGGCGTGCTGTTCGAGATGTTCGCCGCTCCCGGCACCAACGTGACGCCGAAGACCGCGCCCTTCGCGGAAGCCTTCAAGGCGAAGTACGGCAGCTATCCGGGATACGCCGGCTACACGGCCTACGACGAGGTCTACTACATCGCCGACGCGGTGAAGCGGGCCGGCTCGACCGATCCCGACAAGCTCGTCGACGCGCTCGAGAAGACCGACTGGGAGGGCACCCTCGGGCGCATCCAGTTCTACGGCAAGGACGACGAGTTCACCCACTCGATCAAGTACGGCCCCGGCCTCGTCTCCGGCATGATGATGCAGTGGCAGGACGGCAAGCAGCTGGCGATCTGGCCGCAGACCGTCGCCAACGGGAAGATGACCTTCCCGAGCTTCGTCAAGGCCGGGACGGCGGCGAACTGACCGCTCCCATCGATCGACCCTGATCCAGCCGGCGCGGGATCCCCTCTCCCGAGTGGGAGAGGGGTAGGGGTGAGGGTGGCTCGGGTTCAGGACAGGCCGCCGAGCGTCGGGCTGCGCAGCTCGACGGTTCAGGGGCATTGCGGAAGCCGAGCCACCCTCACTCCCAACCCCTCTCCCAAACGGGAGAGGGTAGTTCTCGCGCGCGCCTCGCCCCTTCATCTTCGACGCGAGCCCCATGACCGCGATCCAGATCCTCATCGACGGCTTCGCCATCTCGGCGCTCTACGCGCTCGGCGCCACCGGCTTCACTCTCATCTTCGGCGTCTCGGGCGTGCTCAACCTCTCGCACGGGGCGCTGATGGTCACCGCCGCAGTGGTGGCCTGGGCGGCCTCGAGCGAGTACGGCCTCGGCTCCTATGCCGGCGCCGCCGCCGGGGTCGCGGTCTGCACGCTGCTCACCCTCGCCACCTACGGCGTCGTGGTGCGCCCCATCGACAAGTCCCGGGCGATCCCGCCGGAGGAGAAGGAGATCTTCATCCTCACCGGCACGCTGCTCTGGGGCATCATGATCCAGGAATTCATCGCCTACCTGTTCACCAGCAACGCCAAGACGGTGATGCCGATCGTCGAGGGCGTGGTGACCATCGCGGGCGTGCGCACGCCGTGGAACCAGGTCTTCACCGCGGTGGTGTGCTGGGCGACGATCGGGCTGCTCTGGCTCCTGGTCAACCGTACCCGCACCGGCAAGGTGCTGCTCGCGGCTTCCATGAACCCGCGCGGCGTCACGCTGCTCGGCTTCGAGCTATCGAAGATCTACGTGGCGATCTGGCTCATCTACGGCGTGCTCGCGGGCATCGCCGGCGTCCTGCTCGGCCAGTTCCTCGGCGTGTCGAGCTACAGCGTCGGCCCGCTCACCGCCAGCGCCTTCTCGATCGTGGTGCTGGGGGGCCTCGGCAGCGTCTCGGGTTCGCTGATCGCGGCCTACGTCGTCGGCTACCTCGAGACGCTCACCGCCTATCTCGTCTCCCCGGCCTACCGGACGATTCCCGCGCTCCTGCTGCTCGTCGCCGTGATGTATGTCCGCCCGCAGGGCCTGCTCGGGCGCCGCTGACGCCCGGCCTTTCTCTCAATCGATAGAGGCCCCATGCTCGCCAACACCTTTCGCAATCCGCTGTTCTGGCTCTGCCTGATCGGCCTCGCGCTCGCCAGCGTGCTGCCGCTCTGGGTCTCGGGCTACATCCTCGGGCTCCTCACCGTCGCGTACTACTTCGGCGTGTTCTCGATGGCCTGGGACCTCCTGTTCGGCTTCGCCGGCGAGGTCAATTTCGGGCCGACCTTCCTGATCGGCCTCGGGGCCTACACCGCCGGCATCCTCAACGGCCACGGCGTCGGCATCCCGCTCTGCCTCCTCGCCGGCACCGTCGCGGCGGTGATCGGCGGCCTCGTCCTGGCGCTTCCCGCGCTCCGGGTGCGAGGTCCCTATTTCGGCCTCACCACCGTCGTGGCGGTGCTGATCCTGCAGAACCTGATCGTCGTCTTCGCCGACACCACCGGCGGCGAGATCGGGCTCACCGTGCCCGACGTCATCAGCATCGACGCGGCCACCAATTACTGGATCGCGCTCGGCTTCATGGGGGTGAGCGGGCTAATCCTCTACGCCATCGCGGTCTCGCCGGTCGGGCTGATCCTGCAGGCGAGCGGGCAGGACCCGGTCGAGGCCGGCGCCCTCGGCTTCAACGTCGCCAAGCACAAGCTCGCGGCGTTCTGCGTCAGCGCGGTCTTCTCGGGCCTCGCCGGCGCGCTCTTCGTCTTCTACATGGGCACCGCCTCGGTCGGCACGCTGGTCGACGTCTCGGTCGGCGTCCAGGTCATCATCGGGGCGGTGCTCGGCGGGCGGCGCACCATCGTCGGCGGGGTGCTCGGCGCCGTCTTCCTGATCGCCGCCGGCGAGTTGCTGCGGCCGCTCGGCTCGCTCTCGACCTTCGTGGTCTCGGCCGCGGCGCTCGCGGTGATCCTGTTCGTGCCCTCGGGCCTCCTCGGCCTCCTCACCCGCCAGGGCCACCGTGACGGGCAGCGCGCCTGATGCCCCGCCCCTTCCCTGCTGTCCGACAAGGTGTGCGTTCATGAGTGCGGCCAGCCTCGCCCCCTCCCCCCTGCCCGCCTCGGCCGCCCGTGCGGCCGGCGGTGCCCCGCCGCTGCTGGCGGTCGAGGGGCTGACCAAGCGCTACGGCGGCCTCGTCGCGGCGAAATCGATCGGCTTCACCGTGCGGGCCGGCGAGATCGTCGGGCTGATCGGGCCGAACGGCTCGGGCAAGTCCACGGTGATGAAGCTCATCATGGGGCTGGAACGGCCGAATGCCGGCAGCGTGAAGCTCGACGGCACCGAGATCGCCGGCTGGCCCTCGCACAAGGTGGCCCGGGCCGGCATCGGCCTCGTGTTCCAGCATTCCCGGCCGCTGCACCGCCAGACGGTGCTGGAGAACATCAAGCTGGCGCTCCTGCCCGACAGCCTGGTCCGGCTCTTCGCCAACGCGAGCGTCGAGAGCCGCGCCCGCGCCATCGCCGAGCGGGTGGGCCTCGGCGCCGTGATGAACCGGCGCCCCGGCACCCTGCCCTTCGCGGACCTGCGCCGGATGGAGCTCGCCAAGGCGATCGCCCGCGATCCCAAGGTGGTTCTGGTCGACGAGCCCTTCGCGGGCCTGACCTCCGGCGAGGTCGCGGATTTCTCCGCCCTGATCCGCGGCTTTCGCGACGAGGGCAAGGCGGTGCTCCTCGTCGACCACAACGTGAAGAGCGTGTCGGCCCTCGTCGACCGGGTCTTCGCGATGTATCTCGGCGAGCGCGTCGCCGAGGGGACCGCCGCCGAGGTGATGCGCAACGAGACCGTGCGCCGGGTCTATCTCGGCGGCAGCATCGAGACCGCGTCGCGGCCCGAGGCGAGCTTCTCCGGCGCGCCGCTCCTCAAGGTCGAGGGGCTCGACGTGCTCTACGGCAAGGCGCAGGCCCTGCGCCGGGTCGACCTCCACGTCCACGAGGGCGAGTTCGTCTCGGTGGTCGGCCTCAACGGCGCCGGCAAGACCACCCTGTTCAACGCGATCTCGGGCCTCGTCCCGTATTCCGGCCGGATCGGTTTCTCGGGGGAATCGCTGGGCAGGCGCACGCCGGCGAGCATCGCGCGCAATGGCATCGTCCAGGTGCCGGAGACCCGCGAGCTGTTCGGCGAGATGAGCGTGCGCGAGAACCTCGACCTCGGCGGCCAGCACATGCCGAAGGCGGAGAGCGCGCGCCAGCTCGACTGGCTGTTCGAGCTGTTTCCGATCCTCAAGAGCCGCGGCGGCCAGATGGCCCGCACCCTCTCGGGCGGCGAGCAGCAGATGCTCACCATCGCCCGCGCCCTGATGATGAAGCCGCGGCTCCTCATCCTCGACGAGCCGACGCTCGGCCTCGCCCCGGTGATCCTGGAGCAGCTCTCGAAGGCGCTGGAACGCCTGCGCCAGACGACGCCGATCACGGTGCTGCTGGGCGAGCAGAACGTCACCTTCGCGCTGCCGCACGCCGACCGGGTCTACGTGCTGGAACACGCCCGCATCGTCTGGGAGGGCCCGCCCGACCGCTTCGCCGCGGAGGCCGGCACCGGCTACCTCTGAGGGGATCGTCGAAGGGATGAATGCCGAAACGCTTGACTCGGGTTAAGGCGGCCGGAGACGAGCCGACGTAAAGGAGCAGGACAGCCACCCCAGGGAGAGCGGAATGTCCTGCTACTACTTCCATTTCCAGGTCGGCAGCCGTCTCATCCGGGACACCCGCGGCGTCGAGCTCGAGGAGCCGCACGAGATCATCACCTGCTCGGCGCATATCGCCGTGCTGCTCAAGCGCCGCGCCTGCCGCGAGCCCGAGTGGAAGGAGGCGATCATCCACGTCGAGGACAAGGAGCGCCGCTTCAGCGTGTTCCTGCCGATCGCGCGGTTCGCCGACGCGATCCCGCGGCTTCAGGCCTAGGGCGTTTTCCGACGACGCGGATACCGGTTCGTCGACGAGAATGCGGCCGGTTCAAAGGCCTCGAGCAGCGCCGGCCGCCCTGCTACGATACACGACACAGGCCCCGTCACGGCGCGGTCGGCCCGACCATAGGGGCGGACGATGCTCGTGAGTCTCCCCCTTTCCCGGACGACTGAAACGACGTGGAAGGAGATCCGGGATCCAGGGGAAAAAGTGCCGCGAAGCGG